>CAVXRE010000012.1:0-566553 GCA_963764175.1 uncultured Verrucomicrobiae bacterium
CTGTTCCTGCCGGTAGAGCGGCAGATGATCGCAGTATTTGCCGACCAGAACGTGCGCCAGCAATCCGGGTGCAGCCAGACCACGCTCCTGCAAACATTCTGGCAAAGGCGCGATGACCGGTGACTGGTCAAGGTCAACCCGGTGAACGTATTTGCGCCGGACGGTCCGGCGGCGCAAAAAACGCGCCGGTTCAAAATCCAGTTGCTCGCTGACTTCCTGCCCGATGCAACGCCAGCTTTGCGGCGCGGCTTTCACCGGTTCGGGATCAATGACTTCTTCCACCACCGGCAGGTTCTCCGGCAGTCGCGGCGTGCGTTCTTTCCGTGAACGGCTGACCGCAGCTTTGGGTCTTCCACCACGGCAACAGGGGCGGTGGTTTCCGCAAGGGCGGGCAGTTGCAGGAGCAGTTCCAGTTGCGCGCGATCCAATCGTTCACTGCTGGAACCAAACACCCGCCGCACCAGCAAATCAATCTTCTGCCGCAACAAGGTGTTCTCCTGGCGGGACAGTTCCAGGGCTTCTGTCAGGGAGACGACGAGTTCGCGCAAGGAGGAAAGTTCAGCGTGCAGCGGCGCGGTGTTCATCGTCGCGAACTCTGACGCTGGCCGGCGACGGAAGGTTCAAACTTTTTGAAACTTTTTTCAGCGGATAATTTCAGCCCTCTTCGCTCATACCACGGACGCAACTTACCGCCGCGCAAATCCACGCCATCGGTCAACATCGCCAGCGCCTGCGGGGTCAGCTTCAGCTTGGTCGTTCCCGGCTCCACGTGCTTCGGCCAGGAAAAAGTTCCTTGCTCCAGCCGCTTGGTCAGCACCCATAGCCCCGTGCCGTCCCAGCACAGGATTTTGATCCGCGTATGCCGCCGGTTGCTGAACACAAATAGCGCCCCGGCACGCGGTTCCTCACCCAATCGCTCAGTCACCACGGCGTGCAGTCCGTTGAACCCTTTGCGCATGTCGCAGGCTTCCACGGCCACGAATACCTTCAAGCTCCCGGCAAAACTTAACATGGCTTTTGCAGCGCCCGCACCAGTGCCGCCGCCAGTTCAACCTGTTTCACATCGCCAATCTCCACGCGCACTCCGCCAGCCAAATGCAGCACCAAAAATAAAGCCCCCGCTTTAACCACCGCACCCGGCGGCGGTGCCAGCACGGCCTCCAGCCACTGCACAGACTTCTCGGCCGCCGTAACCTTGCCCGCAGCATAGTCGCCACGCTGGCGTCGCCGTTTTTGCGCCCACGTCGCGAACGTCGGGTATTTGATGCCCGCCAGTTCCGCAAACTTCAGGCCGGGCAATCCGCTCCGCTCAAATTCGTCCAGCAACTGTTCCCGGCGCGCCTTCGGCGTCTTCACCCGCCCCAGCACATCCTGTTTCAAAACCACTTCATCGGTCGGTGTCGTATTCATCGTAGCCCCTATGCTACGACACTTATGACTTCACGGGATAGTGGTGCTTGGCGTGACGCTTACGTCGTCGGCTGTGTGCACATTGTTGTCACCAAACGAAGCCCACGGTTGCACACGCGAACCCGGCGTTGGCAACTGAACGCAACAGGTGACGAGGCGCGCATCCGGCGCAGCACAGAACCCCTTGTCTCTTTAAGGGGAAGGCTTGTTTTCCAAAGTCGCCCGTCCACCGTCCAGCGGCTACACCAATCTTCGGACAAAAATCGTCCAACTCTCGAACGGATTTCTCCAGGGTTCGCATGATTCTCTCCCCCAAAAAAAAAAAAAACCGTTAGAGCACGGCCCCCTCTAAAGCTTTTAGCCTCTCTGACAGGGGTAAGCGTCACGCATGGTGCCTTCTTGACAGAGTAACTACAGCGGCGGATTCATAAATGCCGTAGGCATTATGCTACGACATTTATGATGCGAGCTGTTGCACCGGCAGCTGCCTTTTGTTCCAAGTTTGGGGCGTGATTTCGGGGATTTGGCGGTTGGTCATGTGCGGCAGGCGGGTGAGGACTTCACGAAGATAAGCGTAAGGGTCAAGGCCACGGCGGCGGCAGCTTTCGATGACGGTGTAAATGATGGCGCTGCGTTCACCGGCCCTGGCGTCACCCACGAAGAGCCAGTTCTTTTTGCCGATGGCCGTGGGTCGAATGGCATTTTCCACGAGGTTGTTATCAATCTCCACCCGGCCATCATCGAGATAAACTTCCAGCGTGCGCCACTGGCCCAGCGCATAATCAATGGCTCCACCCAGCAAGCTTTGTGGCAGATGTCGTCCGCTGGTTTTGAGTTTAACCAGAACGCGTTTGATGCGTCCGACCACCGGAAGGCTTTGATGGGCACGCACGGCTTGGCGCAGTTGCGGCCCGGCCCGGTGTTCGCGCAAATCGGCTTCAATCCGGTAGAGGTGCTGGATTTGCCGCACGAGCCAGCCTGCGGTTCGTGGTGAGGACTTGATGGCTTCGTAAAATTTACGCCGCACATGGGCCCAGCAACCCGCCAGTTCAATGGCATTGTCACGACTGTTGGCAAACGCGCGGTAGGCAGAGTAGCCATCGCATTGCAACGTGCCGGCGAAGTTCCTGGGGATGACGTTGTCCAGACACGCACCTGCGCGGCTGGTTTCCCAGCGGAAAAACACGTCACCGCCCGGACGACTGCCCGTCCAGAAATAGCCCTGCCTGATTCGTCCGTGACCGGGTTCCAAATAGCTGACTGGCGTTTCATCCACCTGCACATAGCCACCCGCCATCACCCCGGTGCGGATCTGTTCGTAGATTGGCTTCAACCAGTCAGCCGCCAGCGCCACCCATCGTGCCAACGTTTGCCGGGGCAAGTGAACTCCGTAGCGGCGAATGAAAATCTGTTCCTGCCGGTAGAGCGGCAGATGATCGCAGTATTTGCCGACCAGAACGTGCGCCAGCAATCCGGGTGCAGCCAGACCACGCTCCTGCAAACATTCTGGCAAAGGCGCGATGACCGGTGACTGGTCAAGGTCAACCCGGTGAACGTATTTGCGCCGGACGGTCCGGCGGCGCAAAAAACGCGCCGGTTCAAAATCCAGTTGCTCGCTGACTTCCTGCCCGATGCAACGCCAGCTTTGCGGCGCGGCTTTCACCGGTTCGGGATCAATGACTTCTTCGACCACCGGCAGGTTCTCCGGCAGTCGCGGCGTGCGTTCTTTCCGTGAACGGCTGACCGCAGCTTTGGGTTCTTCCACCACGGCAACAGGGGCGGTGGTTTCCGCAAGGGCGGGCAGTTGCAGGAGCAGTTCCAGTTGCGCGCGATCCAATCGTTCACTGCTGGAACCAAACACCCGCCGCACCAGCAAATCAATCTTCTGCCGCAACAAGGTGTTCTCCTGGCGGGACAGTTCCAGGGCTTCTGTCAGGGAGACGACGAGTTCGCGCAAGGAGGAAAGTTCAGCGTGCAGCGGCGCGGTGTTCATCGTCGCGAACTCTGACGCTGGCCGGCGACGGAAGGTTCAAACTTTTTGAAACTTTTTTCAGCGGATAATTTCAGCCCTCTCGCTCATACCACGGACGCAACTTACCGCCGCGCAAATCCACGCCATCGGTCAACATCGCCAGCGCCTGCGGGGTCAGCTTCAGCTTGGTCGTTCCCGGCTCCACGTGCTTCGGCCAGGAAAAAGTTCCTTGCTCCAGCCGCTTGGTCAGCACCCATAGCCCCGTGCCGTCCCAGCACAGGATTTTGATCCGCGTATGCCGCCGGTTGCTGAACACAAATAGCGCCCCGGCACGCGGTTCCTCACCCAATCGCTCAGTCACCACGGCGTGCAGTCCGTTGAACCCTTTGCGCATGTCGCAGGCTTCCACGGCCACGAATACCTTCAAGCTCCCGGCAAAACTTAACATGGCTTTTGCAGCGCCCGCACCAGTGCCGCCGCCAGTTCAACCTGTTTCACATCGCCAATCTCCACGCGCACTCCGCCAGCCAAATGCAGCACCAAAAATAAAGCCCCCGCTTTAACCACCGCACCCGGCGGCGGTGCCAGCACGGCCTCCAGCCACTGCACAGACTTCTCGGCCGCCGTAACCTTGCCCGCAGCATAGTCGCCACGCTGGCGTCGCCGTTTTTGCGCCCACGTCGCGAACGTCGGGTATTTGATGCCCGCCAGTTCCGCAAACTTCAGGCCGGGCAATCCGCTCCGCTCAAATTCGTCCAGCAACTGTTCCCGGCGCGCCTTCGGCGTCTTCACCCGCCCCAGCACATCCTGTTTCAAAACCACTTCATCGGTCGGTGTCGTATTCATCGTAGCCCCTATGCTACGACACTTATGACTTCACGGGATAGTGGTGCTTGGCGTGACGCTTACGTAAGGCGTGCCGTCTGGAATGGCGCTTGTTACGGCTGCCCCTTGCTCCGGCAAGGAGAACAGCGTCCACCACCTAAATGGCTGCCAACGGCGGCAAATTCGCTGGTGACTGTGGCGGCAACTGCGATTATTTTACAGATGAGATAACTTGGTTGGCTACTACCGATAAAGCAACCGCAAAGCTAACCAAAACACCCCAAATAGCTGCCAACCAAATATGACGTTTCCGAATTGCGCCAATCGCCAGCACAACGCCATAGATCAAGACCCCTAAACCAATAATTAACGCAGGGAATGCAATTTTTCGGCCAGTAATAAGATGAAGGGAAACAATAGCCAATGGAAAGTGAGACACGACCGCCGCGATAATAAAGACAACCGTCGGCACTATGATATTCATGGCTTTCTGCATAGGTCAATTACTCCACTTTTGTTGCTTTTAATAAAAGCTCTTAAATTGGCTCCAGTAGTTCTGCCAAAAACTTGTGTTTTGATAATCTTCCAATTCCGCTTGCGCGTTCGCAAGGCTGTTTTGGTAGTTCAGAATACTTCGCTCCAATTGCGCTATCTTGGCTTTGTCTGGACATTGTTGACTGTTTAAGTCATTGAGTTCTCGTGTTAGCAAATCAATCTGCCCTTTAGTCCAGTTGATCTCTCTTGTATAAGCATCAATCTCATGTTGCCTGTTGTTCCAGAAAGCCAAAGACTGCTGATTTGGATCAGAGCGGTGAATGTCTTCGTGAACAATCGTGGTCATTTGTTCTTCAGGCGAGAGATTGTTAAAGTCACTGCTATAGTGTGTATAAGTGTAAGGACCAAAGCGGTAAGTGGTCGCTAGGGTATCATCGAGGCCGAATGGGTCAACCGCGTTAATCGGATTGTTTCCGACGTAGCCATACAAGTTCAACCCGCCGAGTTCCGCGATGGGGTCTCTATTTAGCCATCGTCCCAAATCTGAATCATAGGCACGGTAGATCGTTAGGTAAAGTCCGCTAGGTTGGTGGACATAATACCCGGCATAACCAAAATCAGCGTCTAAATCGCCCTGAATCTTCATCTTTCTACCGTACGGATCGTAGTCATAACGAGCATGGATTGTGCCAGCAAAGTCGGTCATTTCGCGCACGCTCCCAAGATGATCACGCGTGAAGAAATAGTTCGTGCTGGAGATTTGCTCACCTTCGTCGAAGAACCGTTCGACGACGGTTCCGCCAGTCAAATCCCGCTGCTCACACAATTCCACACCGCACCAGAGGAATTTGTTAGTGCTTACTGCCACGCCATTCTGAAATTCTGTTATTTGAACTCTTCGTCCAAGTCCGTCGTATGCGAAGAGGCTTTGATTCGTCGGTCCGGCGATGCTCACCAACCGGTTGGCCGCATCCCATTGATAGATATTGGTACTGGTAGCCGTCACCACTGACGTTTCATTCCCGTCCAAGTCATAGCTGATAGTCTCCGCCACCCCATTATTCGTCACGACGAGTTGATAATTGTTCGTCCGCGAATTGTTATTGTAATCGGTGGCAATGATGGGAATGACATTCGTTCCATTTGTGACACTTGTGTAGCCGACGAAGTTCGTGGTGAAATGGTTTATCGTCGCCGGATTGCCTGCCACGGTAACTGTCCCTTGCTTGTCCAAAGCTCCGGCAAATTGCATAGGGCCGCTGCTACTGGCGCGGTTGGTCGGTTGGTTATCGTTATTGTAGAGCGACTGGCTAATGGCCACCGGCCCAATCGTTCCAGTCCCGATTTGTTCACTGGTTCGATTGGCAGCAAGATCATAACCATAGGCATACTGCTTGAGCACTGTCGCACCGACTCCCGTGCTGTTGAGCACCGCACTGATTAATTGATTGCCCGCATCGTAGCCGTAGCTGTAAGCCGTTACCGCATTCGCGTCAGTTTGTTGCGTCCAACTCGTGATCTGGCCGACTGGATCATAGGTGTAGCCGAAAGTGGAAAGGTTCCGGCCAGCGGGCGTCAGGTTTTGAATCTGTTGTAACCGCTCGTTGTTGGTGACGCTGTAATAATTGAACACTGTCTGCTGGCCATTGGGATAGAAATTGGTGGCGATCAGATATGTTGCACCCACGTAGGTGTTGGTAAATCTTCCCAAGGCATTGGTTACCGCGATCACACGCCCCAGCGCGTCGTAGGTCAGCGCCTGCGCCACGCCATTGATCACCCGATTGGTAATCCGCTCCAAGGCATCGTAGTTGTAATTGATAAGGCTGCTGCTGCCGATAAACGAATTGGAGACCGACGACAGCATCCCCGCGCCCAATTGGCCGTTGGCAACAGGATAGTAATTGTAAGTATTCGTTCCTGTTCCATCTGCCATCGTCACCAGACGGTTGTAATTCGTGTCATATATGAACGATACCGATGGTGTTGCTACAACAGCATTATTGTAATTCACCTGTGCCAAATCGTTGTCTTCGAAATAGCTGTAAACGGTGGATTGGTTTATCGCATCCGTGACCATCTTCAAGCGGCTCGTATTCGTTTCGTAGGTGTAATTGATTTGCGTCAAATCCGGGAAAACTTTTGTTGTCACACGCCCTTGGAGGTCACGAATCCACGACGTTACGCGCCCCAAAGGGTCTATGATGCCCGTCAAGCTGCCGCAATTACACCATGAGAATTGTGTGTGCCGTCCCAGATTGTCATATGTGTCGGTCAAACGCCGCAACGGGTCGTAGGCCATCGCCGTCCAATGCCCATCCCGGTCGCGCGTCAGCACCGGATCCAAATAATTATAGACCACCTGCTGATACGTCCCATCCGGGTAGAAAATGTTGGTAGGGCGGTCAGCGGCATCGTAACTGGCAGTGATAGTGTAGCCCAGTGAATCCGTCACTGTCCGCACGCGTCCATAACCATCATAGGTGAACGACGTGGTGGAACCAGGCAATGAACCAAGAATATTGGTGAGATACCCATTGGTATCATAAGATAGGGCAACCGTTTGATCCAGAGCGTTGGTCAATGCAATCAACTGGCCGTGGTTGTTGTAGGCAAAATAATTGGTCTGGCCGGCGGTATCCACCGCCGTCAGCGGCAGGTGATTGGTGGTGTAGGTGAACGAGGCCAGCGTTTGAAAGTTGGCGCCAGCCTGCTGCTGCACCGTCAACAAATCAATCAGGTTCGTGGCGTAAGTGTTCGTGGTCACACGTCCGACGGGATCAGTGAATTGGACGACATTGCCAAAACCATTATATTGGTATTGATAAATCTGGCTGGTGCCGTCGTCCAACACACGCGCAACCGTTGCAGGGGAATTATTGGTACCTTGCTGGTAAGTGTCAGAGGGCGCCTGACCGGGATAGGTGTACCAAATCCGCCCTTCCAGCGGATCCTTTGTGCTTTCTTCAGTACCGGAACAGGTGCTGATTGTCGTCTCGTGCAGCCAGTGAAAAATGCGCGCCTTGGTATAATCGCCGGGATAAAGCTGCATTGCCTGTTTATCCCAATAAAACGTATTGCGATATATCAAGTAGCCCGGTGCGGGCCCGCTGATTGTGCTGGGATAAGGTTGTCCGTCATCAGAAATAGCAGTGCTGCTGCTTGTATCGTCATATTCCATGCGTTCGCTTTGGCCCAATGGATCAGTTGCCTGAAGCCAGCGGTTGAGACCGTTCGTACCCTCAGTAAACGTTGTGGTGCCATACGGCGTGGTCAGGGAATTCATGAAATCAACCGTACCATCATCGCTCAAGCCATAGGTGAATTTTGAAGTAATGCCAATTTTATCGGTGATAGCCACCAATTGGTTGGAAGCGTTGTATGTGAATACGGCATAGCGGCCAAAGGGGTCGGTCACCTGGGTAATTTGATAAAACAGGGGATTATTGACATTGGTGGAACCATAAGACACGGTGGTCACCTGGCCAATGGCATCCGTGATCGCCACAATCCGGTTATAGCCATCATACGTGAACGTCAAGGTATTGCCGGCTGGATCCACCACCTTTGTCAGGAAAACATTGCGTGGATAAACCGTGGAACCGTCTGAATGAGAATAAATCTGCTGATAGCCTTGCCGGGTCGTGCAGGTGTAACTGTTGGATGATGTCAATGTCAGGATGGTTTGACTATCGGCCTGCAAGGCATAGCTCTGGTTGCTGGCATTATATCCAGAATATGACTCTGTGCCACCTCCTTGCATATAGACAGTCAGGGGCGCGCCAGGATTGTTGGGATCATCTGTGACAAACGACAGCCAGCTAACTGTCCACTTTTGACCAAGATTTGAGTAGTCAAATGTGGCCGGCTGGCCGGCCTCACGCTGGTCATACGATACCCGAAGATTAACATCCAATCCGCGTGGAGGTGTGTATCCAACCGGCGTGTCCCAGACATAAAGGCTGACCAATGCCGCTTGCATGTAATACTGTGCCATAGGGGGGGCGCTTGGCGCTGATCCCGGGTGAGGACAACTTCCTGGACAATCCGGACCGGTTTTTTGTGTGTCCTTGTTTTGAGTCGGCCCTTTGCCCCAAACAGTTGTTCCTTCCTTCACATTCACTGAACTCCAGCCTGAAGGCAGATTCCCCGCTGGAATGAGAAAATACCCGCTGGCTTCCGAATCAAGTGCCGATTGCGTCATTAAAATTTCGCGACCGGTGGAGGGATCTTGGACCAAATACCTTCCATTCACTTCTTTAATCAGGGCGGCGTAATGTCCAACCTTCCAGTGAACGACTGCGGGCAGGACAATTTCGCTCCCTGGTTGACGCCTGGCCATCTGAAAATTCAAACCCAGTTGATTCGCCAGATCACATACGCTGGACAAATTCATGCCCTGGCTGGTGGCGCGCGAACCCATGTTTCGTGTGTCGGTCGGTGTGCCCGGCTGCAAGTCCGCACGGATAAGGGACAATGCCAGCGGCCCGCAGCGAAAGGCCCGTTCCGGGAAATTTTGCATGAGCCAATAGTTCTCACAGGCTTCACCAATCTTTTCCGAGACAGCACTGTTGATCTTTCGTCCTTGAATTTCATTCAAGAGAGTCCCCAACTCCTCCTGGCGTCCGAGTGTAGCATCCAAATTCAATAATTCACCCACAGTCCAGTCGGCCACCGTTCTAGCCCTGACATCCGTTGAGTCTTTTGCCAGTTGCCAGGCTTCCTGCCAGGCGGCCAAAGCCTTAGAATACCGCCCTTCATGTATCCAAATGACACCCAGATCAGACAATAAAGACGCCCGCCAGGGTGATTGGGGATGATCGGCCAGATACTGAGTCAAGGGACCGTAATCATCCCCGTTGCTTCGATGCAAAAACTGGACCAGAGCCTGCGTCAATTCGCGATTGTCCTGTGCCGTGGTTTTCCCGACTGGTGCCAGCGGCTCGGCAAAGATGTGCGGCTGGATTATCTGGTCATCAGTTGGCGATTCGGAAACCTGCAGACTGGGTGGGGCCATGACCATTTGCGGCAACGTGCGATTGACTGTCACATGCGGTGCGGACGGCGGCTCCTTGAGAACGGAGGCGGTTTGAGTCACGACTGTTGTTTGACCTGCCGCCTCGGCGCCAAACGCGGCTTGCGTCCAGCACGGCAACATCACTTGAACAACCACAATCAGACATGGCAATAAGCGGTTATTCTCCCGGCGAACTTTGCCCGGCACCACTTGTTTGCAATCGTTTGTATTCATAATCTTAAGACGGAAAGCATCATGGAACCAAAACGGCATTGGTTGGGATTTGTAAATAGATATTCGGTGGAACATTGTTTGTCCCGCCGGTCGGGGGAATCCAAGGATTTAGCGGATTGTTACCCTGCAAGACTTGCAAGTAATCAGGAATTCCATCGCCATTGGAATCCAAATAAACCGTCACCGTGACCGGCTCTGAATACTGACTGTTTCCCTGATTATCCGTGGCCAAAGCACTCAGTGACCATGTTCCCTCCATGGATGGCAGCCAGTTGACAGCGTAGGGTGCTGAAGTCGCTGTTCCTATCAGCGCGAGATTGGAAAAGAATTCAACGTTATTCACCGTGCCACTCGCATCCCCGGCCTGTGCCGAAATGCTATTTGTAGTATTTTCCAGAATTGTCAGAGGCCAATTGGTTAAGCAGACAGTTGGCGGAGAAATGACGGCTGAATATCCAGAGTTACCGAAGTAGTTGAGCGCTTCGACACGGTAAAAATATGTATTGGTCGGTATAGCGTCCGTGTCCAAGAGGTTGGTGACACCATTCATCACCGAACCTAAAATTTGAAATGTGCCATTGGTGCCCGATTGTCGTTCGATGGAAAAAGCCATCTCGTTGGTGGAGGTTCTTGTCCATTGCAAATTGAGTTGACTGAGAGACACGCCAATTGCAACCAGGTTGGTGGGGGCGGAAGGCACGGAATTATTTGTTGCGAATTGGGACAGCCCGTATTTGGAAACAAGATAGTTTCCGACAACAGCTTTTTCGTCATCTATCAGAACCCTGTTGAAGACCAGCACTTCTGCGATATCCCCCGCAAAGAAATTACCCGCAGAGCCTAATGTCGGCGAACTATTCCACCCCACTGCGTTCACGTTTGCCTGATACAATAACACGCCATTGATCCAAACGGCCCAGTTATTAGTCTGCGACGATACTTCATACACGTGATACTGCGTCAGTGGCTGCGATGGAATCCCCATATAATACGTCGAAGAACTCCCAAAATTGTCTGCAATCGATCCATCCGTTGCCGGATATCCCAATCCACCCTGACTGCTGTTTCCTAACTGCCATAACGGGCTGTCCTGGCTCGGCAGCGCCACTGCCGCCTTCAACACCACGAATGCCTCAGCACCGGTCGCCCCATTCATAAAGTTCGGCAGATTGAAACAATCCCGGGAACCGTCGAATTGCACGACAGGAAGATCTCCCAGAGCCCTTGGCACCCACACCGGCTGTGTCTCACTATTCTCTTCCGTGGTCTGCACGGCGTTGTTGCCCATTCCGCTCTGGTCAAGCCAAAGATTGACCGGCGTGTTCGTGTTTCCTTGCACCAAACCTGCATCAGCCTTCAACCACAACACTAGGTTTCCAAATGGGATACTCGCCCCAACCATCGGTGTGGTTGCCTGCGCCACGTTGGATGTCGGTGACCATTGCGTGAGGTTGATCGCCTCCACCTGATAGTAATACGTCATCCCTGGGCTAAGGTTTGTATCCACATAGGAAAGCGCATTGACCACCTGTGCCACCTCCGCAAACGTCCCGTTGATTGTCGTTGAACGTTCAATTGCGATCTGCGTTGCACCTCCGTTGGTCAATGGTTCACCCCATGTCAGACTGATTTGCGTCTGTGAGATCGCGGTCGCCACCAAATTTGTCGGTGTCGCCGGCACTGTTGACACTAATCCATACTTGCCATTGAGATACGTGTTAATCATTGTCCGTTCGCTGGGTGTCAACACCCGGCTGAAGACCAGCACTTCGGCTATATTTCCCGCGAAGAAACTTTCCCCGTAGACGGAGCCTAATGTCGGTGAAGCATTCCACTCCACTGTGTTGTTGTTTGCCTGATAGAACAATATCCCGTTGATCCAAGCCGCCAGACCATTGTTTTGCGACGATACTTCATACACGTTATACTGTGTGAGGGGCTGCGGCTGAACTCCCGCATAATACGTGGTAGTGCTCCCAAAATTGTCTGCAATTGACCCATCCGTTTCAGGGAATCCACAACCGCCTTGGTTGCTGTCTCCAAACTTCCATAAAGGGCTATCCTGGCTCGGCTGCGCCACCGCCGCCTTCAACACCACGAAGGCCTCAGCACCGGTCACCCCATTCATGAAATCCGTTAAATTGAAGTAACTGCTTGTCCCGTTAAACTGTACCACCGGAAGACCGTTGATAGCGTTGGTAATGTAAAGAGGTTGATTGTTAGCAGTGGTTTGGGTGGCATTATTAGTCCAACCGCTGCTGTCTGACCATATGCCGACTCCGGCATAATTGGTCAGTCCGGTGATCGCATCCGCTTTCAGCCATAGGCTGCAATTATTGATGAGAAACAATGGTGAAATGGTGACATTCACAACCAAAGAAGTAGCCGTGTTATTATTATTATCCATCGCCACCGCCGTGAGACTGTAATTGCCTGCAGGCGCATTGCTCCAGGTGGCTGTATAAGGGGAGCTGGTTGCGACCCCGAGGCTGGTTGCTCCCTGGAAGATTTGAATTTGAGTAACGGTGCCGAAAGCATCACCTGCAACCGCCGTCACAGTAATGTTGGTAGAACTGGCGAAGAAGCCCGCGTTATTCGCCGGGCTGGCAATGGAGACCACCAAAGGCGCAATGGTCACGTTCACAACAGAGGACGTGGTGGAAAATCCATAGTTATCAACCGCCACTGCAGTTAGGACATAGCTGCCTAAAGCTGCGTTGCTCCAAACCAAACTGTAAGGTGAATTGGTCACTGTGCCCAGAATGGTGGTTCCCTGGAAGAACTGAACCTGGGTAACGGTCCCATCACTGTCACCGACGCTAGCCGTCAGGGGGATGCTGCTTGGGCCGGCAATAATGGAACCATTTGGGGGACTGGTGATTGAAACTGTTGGCGGCATGTCCACGATGATGTTCACAACTGTGGAGGTCGAAGTAAGACCAAAATTGTCAGTTACCTGTGCCGTCAGGGAATACGTGCCGGCCGGTGGATTGGCCCAGATCAGATTGTACGGAGCCGTTGTTGACACGCCCAAACTATTCGTCCCCTGAAAGAATTGGACTTGAAAGACAGTGCCATATGCATCCGATGCACTGGCTCCAAGGTTGATATTCGAACCGGCAGCAAAAACAGAGTTGTTGGCTGGATTGGTCAACGTAATACTAGGCGGTGGAACGGCCAACAACACGTTCACGACTTCGGAAGTCGCTGCGAATCCGTAATTGTCAACCGCGACCGCAGTCATGGCATAAGCGCCGGACACCATATTGCTCCAAGCAATGTTATAAGGCGAATTGGTAAGAGTTCCCAGGCTGTTTGTCCCCTGGAAAAACTGCACCTGGGTCACCGTGCCGATGGCATCGGAGACGCTAGCGCTCAAATTTATGTTGGAACCGATTGGGAAAAGAGAATTGTTTGGCGGGTTGGTCAAAGTCACATTGAGAAAACAATACGATTTCCCAGCACTTCCAGCATTGTAAATCGCTGCGATTTCGTTCGAGGACAAGGCACGGTTGTAAATGGACAACTCGTCAATCGCGCCGCTAAAGCATGAACGGCTGTCAATCGTCCCCACTGCGCCGATTGCAGAAGAATTATTGTCGGAGCTAACGACAGACGCATCGCCTGAGCCAGCAAAAACGCCGTTTACATAAAATATACGGCTGGTGCCGGTATAAACCAAAGCAACATGACTCCATTTGCCTAATGGAACCGCTATGGTGCCAACCAATTGATCGCCATTGTTGATCCAGCTTTCCAGATTCCCGCTCCCACTGTTAAGCCCTAGCGAAGCGCCCCAATAACCCTGCGCGTAAATCGTCGGCCATTGCTGGTTGTTGAAGCTGGACGGATTAATCCAGGCTTCAATGGTCCAGGCCGACATGGAACTCAAATCCGTTGTTAAAGAATATGGGATCGAGACGGCCTGAACTGTGCCATTAAAACTAAATGCCTGACCCACCTCGCCATTTGTGAAACCCGCCCCTCCCTGTAACACACCGGTATTTGTGCCAATGGTGTCAAAAGTGTTCCCCTCCGCCTTCCACCATGCCGTCATGCTGGAAACAGGTGTTATTACAATCAAGTTTACCGGCGCAGAGGTTGTCATCAATCCATTGTTATCTGTTGCCTGAACAGTCAATACGTTTGTGCCAACGGTGGAAGTATTCCAAACCAACGTGTAAGGACTGTTGGTCACCACGCCAAGACTGGTCGCTCCCTGGAAAAACTGCACTTGGGAGATGGTGCCATCGGCATCCGAAGCGCTGGCTCCCAGACTGACGTTGACCCCGGCGGGAATCACCGCGTTGTTCACCGGATTGGTCAGCGTCACAGTCGGCGGAATATCAATAATCACATTGATAACCGAGGAAGTGGCCGTGAGGGAGCTGTTATCCGTGGCCACCGCCGTCAGGGAATACGTTCCGGCGGGCGGATTTGTCCAAACCAGTGTGTAGGGTGAGTTGGTCACGATGCCCAAGCTGTTCGTTGCCTGGAAAAACTGAACTTGTGTGACGATCCCGCCCGTGTCCGACGCCGTCGCAATCAAAACAATATTCGCGCCCAAAGAAAATATGGCATTGTTGACTGGATTAGTGATTGAAATCACAGGTGGCGCCTTCATGGCCAGCACCGCATTGGAACTGGTCACGCTGCCCACCACGTTGGTCACCACAACCGAGTAGTTGCCCGCATTGGCGGACTGGACGTTGGTCACTATCAAAGAACTGTTCGTTGCACCAATCAGCAAGTTCGTCGTATTGAGCCGCCATTGATAATTGAGCGGAGCAGTCCCCGTTGCGGTCACGCTAAATACTGCGTTGCTGCCTTGCAGAACCGTCTGGTTGGTGGGTTGTGCCGTGATCGCAGGTGCTGTAAGCAAGGCCAGAACCGCGTTGGAACTGGTCACGCTGCCCACCGCGTTGGTCACCACGACCGAGTAGTTGCCCGTATTGGTGGACTGGACGTTGGTAATTGTTATTGAAGCATTGGTAAACCCGGCCAGCGTATTGGTCCCGTTGAAATGCCACCGGTAGCTTAACGGAGCCGTTCCAGCCGCCGTGACGCTAAAGACCGCATTGCTGCCTTGTTTGACCGTCTGATTGGTGGGTTGCGTCGTGATCGTTGGCGGCGCATTCACCGTCAGCACCGCATTGGAACTGGTCACGCTGCCCACCACGTTGGTCACCACAACCGAGTAGTTGCCCGCATTGGCGGACTGGACGTTGGTCACTATCAAAGAACTGTTCGTTGCACCAATCAGCAAGTTCGTCGTATTGAGCCGCCATTGATAATTGAGCGGAGCAGTCCCCGTTGCGGTCACGCTAAATACTGCGTTGCTGCCTTGCAGAACCGTCTGGTTGGTGGGTTGTGCCGTGATCGCAGGTGCTGTAAGCAAGGCCAGAACCGCATTGGAACTGGTCACGCTGCCCACCGCGTTGGTCACCACGACCGAGTAGTTGCCCGTATTGGTGGACTGGACGTTGGTAATTGTTATTGAAGCATTGGTAAACCCGGCTAGTGTATTCGTCCCGTTGAAATGCCACCGGTAGCTTAACGGAGCCGTTCCAGCCGCCGTGACGCTAAAGACCGCATTGCTGCCTTGTTTGACCGTCTGATTGGTGGGTTGCGTCGTGATCGTTGGCGGCGCATTCACCGTCAGCACCGCATTGGAACTGGTCACGCTGCCCACCACGTTGGTCACCACAACCGAGTAGTTGCCCGCATTGGCGGACTGGACGTTGGTCACTATCAAAGAACTGTTCGTTGCACCAATCAGCAAGTTCGTCGTATTGAGCCGCCATTGATAATTGAGCGGAGCAGTCCCCGTTGCGGTCACGCTAAATACTGCGTTGCTGCCTTGCAGAACCGTCTGGTTGGTGGGTTGTGCCGTGATCGCAGGTGCTGTAAGCAAGGCCAGAACCGCATTGGAACTGGTCACGCTGCCCACCGCGTTGGTCACCACGACCGAGTAGTTGCCCGTATTGGTGGACTGGACGTTGGTAATTGTTATTGAAGCATTGGTAAACCCGGCTAGTGTATTCGTCCCGTTGAAATGCCACCGGTAGCTTAACGGAGCCGTTCCAGCCGCCGTGACGCTAAAGACCGCATTGCTGCCTTGTTTGACCGTCTGATTGGTGGGTTGCGTCGTGATTGAGGGGGCAATGTCAACAACGACACTAACAATACTGGAAGTTGATGTTAGTCCACTGCTATCACTTGCAGTTGCCATCAACGCATACGTGCCGGATGACACATTGCTCCAAATCAAACTGTAGGGTGCGCTGGTTACCCTGCCCAAGTTGTTTGTTCCTTGAAAAAATAAAACCTGTGTCACCGTGCCGTCGCTGTCATAAACCCCGGCATTGATTGCAATGTTTGTCGGCGCCGCAAAAAGAGCATTATTGACTGGATTAGTTATGCTCACACTCAAGGGGCTGTTGGTGGTAACGACCAACAGGGCCGGCTGGTTGGTGGTGTTCTCCCTGGAATTGATGCTGATGAGCAGGGTGTAATTGGTCGGATCATGCAAGGCCAGGCTGACAACATTCGAACCGACATTCTTTTGGGACTGAATGAAACCGGTGACATCAAACAGATACCAATTGGTGCCCGTTACACTGTTGGTCGTCAACGCCGTCACCCGTGCCGGCTTGTTGTTCCAGGTAATGTTCGTTTCCAACCAACTCGTGTTGGTCACAGAATAAACCGTGTTGCTGACCGCGCCCGAGCCGCCCAGCCCGGCGAAAACATTCAGTTTGGCACTGCTGATGTTGCTGACATCGGTGAGGTCGAACTTGAAATAGATGTCCCGGTTGTTTCCATTGGTGGTTGTGGTCAGACACTGCAGGATGTTGGTGGTGCCAAAATTTGAATTGGTAAAAGCGCCATCACGAACATAAGAGTCAGCAATCGGCAACAGGTTGGTGCTGATACTGACATTCACCACACTGGAGGTGCCCGTCAGACCCGTGTTGTCGGTGGCAATGGCCGTCAACGCATGTATTCCCACCGGCGCATTGCTCCAGATCACACTGTAGGGACTATTGGTCTTGACGCCCAGCAATCTGGTCCCAACCAGAAACTGCACCTGCGTCACCGTCCCACTGCTGTCGCTGGTCGTCGCATTGATGGTGATGTTGGTCGGAACTAGAAAAGTGGCGTTGTTCACCGGATTGGTGATTGTGACCGTCAACGAACCAACCAATGGAGCCATTGTTAACTGGGAAGTTAGCGTATTGGCAGCTGTAATTGATGAACCACTTGCCCCAGTCGAAGCAACGGTTGGAGTCAGCAGAAAGGCGTGATCCCGTCCTTCAACCACACCCCAGCCGACGATTTGGCCAGAATCGTTGATTCCCCATGCTTCGCGCAGTTCCCAGCCTGAGCTTGGATTGATTAAATCGTTCAGATCATTAATGAATCCACCCTGCCATAAAAATGCATGTGTTCCAGAAACGCTTGAGGCCGTGCCAACAACACTGTTCGAATTGTTTAAACCAAAGGCAAAACTATTGCTGCCTCCAGATAACAGACCCAGATCAGCAATGCTTCCGCTCTTGTAGAAAAACGCGTGCTCTTGATTGTTGATCTGCCCCCATCCCACGATTTGTCCCGACGCATTGATGCCACGCGCTTCCGTCAATTGCCAACCGCCATTTAATGGCATAAGCTGATTGAGATCTATCATCGAGCCGTTTTGCCAGAGAAATGCGTGAGTCGCCGCGTTGTTTGTTGTTAAGGATGAACCAACCACCTGTAGCGCGTCGTTGATCGCAAAGGCCATGCTGTTCGTTCCGCCCAATGTTCCCAGCCAAACGACATTGTTGTTGAAATATAACGATGCCCGCGCCCCATTTGGCGTATCAACATATCCAATGATGTGGCCGTCTCCGCTGATGCCGAAAGCGTAGCTGCCCGAGCCATACCAAGTTCCGAGGTTGGTAATGTTTCCATCCCGATATAGAAAAGCGCTTGACCCGTTTGTGGCTTCGGCAAAACCAACCACCTGTCCCTGATTGTTAATGCTTAATGCATAACTGTTGGTTGCCACACCACCCAATAATCCCAAATCTGTTACTGTTCCGGCTTGGTAGAGAAATGCGTGAGCCCCGGCCAGCGTCTCCCAATAACCGACTACCTGACTTTGATTGTTAATGCCTTGAGCGTATGAATTTGTCCCCACAAACACCCCCAAGTCGGTCAGTTGATAGGTCTGGCTGAAGCAATTGGAAACCAGCACCAAAAACAAAACGAGAGAGGAAGAAAAAGTTTTCATGGAATCGTAGAGAAAAATCCGACGTGACGGGCGTGCCGAGAAACCAATCTCGCGAGTGACAACCCTCCGGCTCCAGCCTGAGAAATTTATCAGCCGTTTAAATTCATTCAATTGACCACTTGCCTTCATGCGGTCCTGCCCTCTGGCGCCCCAAACGGCTGGCGTCTCAAACAACGAAACGGTTTTATCCCCTTAGAATAATTACGTCAACAAATTTATTGTTACGCTCTGGTAAATTCCACTTTACGTACCAAATTTGCCCGGCTTACCCGCGACAGTTCACGACACGATGCTCAACCTGGCCATTGACGAAAGCTGAACACTACTGCGCTTTCCCCTTATGCGTCCGCAACAAGCGCGCGTTAAGCCACAGCGCAACGTGCGTTTGGCGCAGCGGTCCTGCACTTGCATTCCAAGAAAGTTGTGTTAGTTGTCAAATTGAGACAGGACGAAAGTCTGGATTCTTTCTTTTGGCTAGAGTCGGCGAAGGCCGGTTCGATGATGCCCCTTAATCCCTTAATGGGTCAGGCAAATGCCTGCATAGCGAAAGCACCCCTCAATTGAGGCTTATCTGGCGAGAGTTGACTGCCGGTTTGCAGTCGGTTTGATGACCCCCACTTCCCAATGGCATGGCTTTGCCATGCCTTGGGAGGTCGGTTTTGAATCCCAGCGCGTTGAAAAATTGTGATGGTTTCATCACAACCCTCGCGCCGGGGTTTGGTTAAAGCTGAAGTAAAAAACGAAAGGACAATTATGGAAATGACAGACAATGCACCGGATCAAGAGGCTCCGACGATCAAACAGTGCGCGTTCGCCCTAGGGCTTCACGAGTTCAGTTTGTTTTCGCGCATCCAAGCCGGTGACATCACCCCTACAAGGCTGCGGTCGGGCATCATGGCAATTCCCATCAGCGAACTGGAACGTCTCGCAAAACTGCCAATTCATTCGCTGGTCATGCCGCAGGCAACACCGGCGGCGGTTTTGTCCGACAACCGTTTGGGTATTAAAAGAGATCGTTATTATTATCATGGATTGATGTGGGATGGTGAACCACGGGAATACGCTGTGCGGGGTGATATTATTCGCCATTTCACGGAAACTGAAATCAAAGGCTACCGCGCCGCCTTCAGCGCCATCGTCAGCGAATTTGAATCCCTGACTGAATTGAAAAAGCAGTTGGAAAAATCTGCCACGGTCAGCACTTCACTTGAAAAGGAAATTTACACTTCCCAGCTTGGCGCCTGGCAGGTGCGTTCAACCTTGTTGAACCTCGGCCAGAGCGAAATCCTGCTGTGCCAGCGGCAAAACGAATTCGCGGTGATTGAACGATTTCGAGATGAATCGCCCTACGCCAAGGCCAACGGCAACGCGGAGATTACGCTGGAGGGAAATGATGCCCGCCTGTTGGCGGCAGCTTTCCATGCCAATGCAAGCCACACGCTGGAATTTATGGCCAGCAACCAGGTCGCCACGGCGCAGAAGGTGATTTGGGAGCAATTTCCCGATCATCGTCCGGCGCAGTTGGTGGCATCACTCTCGGAGCGCTGCCGGCTGGCGGTCACGAACGAGGAAACGATTTCGCAAACGCGCAAGCTGAAGCAATCCACTGGCGGGGGAATGAGAATTTGAGGAGGGCGTATGAACCAAGACATGGAACGCTTTTTGAATTTGAAGACGCCTCCCGAACGGGTGACGGCGGAGCAGGCGGCGTGGCTGCTCGGTTTTTCCGCCCATGAGATTCCGATTCTGATCGCCAAGAATTTGTTGAAACCGCTCGGACATCCGGCACACAACGGCCCGAAACACTTTTTGGCGGCGACGCTGGAAGACCTGCGGCGAGACGAAAAATGGCACAGCAAGGCCGCTGATGCGGTCATGGAATACTGGCGATACAAAAATGGCCGGAAGCAAGACTCGACGGACACCCGGCAACCGTCCCGACTGCAAACCCAAAACGCCGGGGTGGAGGATTGACCCGGACAAAAGGCGCGAGCGGATGATTCTCCGCTCGCGCCTTGGGCTTCGCGTTAAAATCATGCCGCAAGCGGCGTAATTTTTCGTTCGTATTCCTCCAGTGACGGAAGCATGACTTTGGCCTTTTTTGCATACGTGCGAGCAACCGCTTTGCTGTTATGTCCCAGATTTTGCATCGCAAAACGTTCGGGATAACCGCAAGTTTTGGCGCGTTCTGCCCATGCGTATCGGTAGCTATGCAGCGATACGCCGGAAACGCCCACCAGATTGCAACGCCGCATGAACGCCTTTGCCCGGTCGGATTCTTTCATTGGCGCTATTCGCGGCAGAAGAAAACCCTCGCCCGGCAGGTCGCTGAGCAGGTTCTCCAACACTGTGCCAAAATGAAGTTGCACAACCGTCCCCGTCTTCATGCGGTTAAAGCTGATGACCTTCATTTCCCAATCAACGTCCTCCGCGTGTAGATTTGCGACATCCGATTGTGACCCGCCAAGATGCCAGAGCAAATTGTAATAGGCCCGCCATTCGGAATTTTGCTCTCCGGCAAGAATCTTCTCATGCTCCGCGCGCGTGATGCCGCGCTTGTCTTTGAACTGGATTTTCGGCCAGCCTTTTTTCGGCAACACCGGCCACGGCAGCCATGACATATCGAGGGCGAAGTTTTGCACCCGTCGCAAAAAGATGTTCGTGCATACCGTTCCGTTTTGCAAAGCGCGCAGAAAATGCCCCGGGCGCGTTTCCATCACGACGAGATTCCGAATTGAGTCAAAGGCTTTGTCTTTGGTGGCCGTAACCCAGCGTTCGTGCGTATTGCCGCTTTTCAATTTCAGGATTTCATCCATCACACATTGCCAGGTGCGGCTGGCGGCGGCGGGATCACCGGCTTTCCAATAGACGCGCGCCAGATGCAAACTGAATGCGGGCGCGGCGGCCGTTTCATTTTTAGCCGCAACGAGACGATAAGCTTCGGCCTTGTCGCGGGTCTTGAGGGTTTCCTGTTTGCCGGTCTGGAGGTCTTCACAGTAATAAACACCCCAAGGCCGGAGGAATGCACGGTAGCGTTGTTTCATGTCATTTTTCATGGTTATGAACATGAACCAATTCAACCCGGCTGCGTTAGCGAGTAGTGGCCGAGTCGGTCTCGGATAGTGGCCGGGTTGTGCGGCTACTGAAACTTCCACTGAAACTCTGGCTCCATGATTTTGTAACTCTCTGATGCCCAAGCATTAGAAAGTGGAGCCAATGGCCGGGATTGCACAACCCCGAAGTCCAAAAACTCCTCAGAATCAACTGCCTATGGCATCGCTGATGTGTTGAGTTTAAGGCCTTTATCTTTTATGTCAAGGATAACTCCATCCGATTTCTTTTAACTCCATTTAACCCTCACCACATAGGGTTTGCTGGCATTTCTGCTGGCACTTTTCAGCCGCCGTTTATATCAGATTTACCGGCGTGAAAAGGTCGAGGACATGGCTCAATGGCGGCATGCGGCGCAGTTTCCGACATAACGAAATTCGAAGGGGCGTGGCCGGGGCAAGGCATGTGTGGTGACGGTGGTGGAACGTAAAACCGGGCTGGTCCGGATCGGGCCGATTCAACGCGCCACCAAGGAACTGACGCTGGACCGGACGGTCAAACTGCTGTGGGAAGAACGGCAACGCGTCAAAACCATCACCGCCGACAATGGCACTGAGTTCCATAACTACCGGGAATTGGAAAACATATTGGGCACGCGGGTTTACTTTGCGACGCCGCACCACGCCTGGGAGCGCGGCACCAACGAGAACACCAATGGACTCATCCGCCAATATCTGCCGAAAGGCACGAACCTCAGCCGGCTCTCTCAGCAGCAATGCGATCGCATTGCTGAACACTTAAACAATCGCCCCAGACTCCGCTGAGGCTTCAAAACTCCCAACGAGGCCTACTACTGACTCCTTTGTCGCACTACAAATGTGAAACTAAACTCCGGATGTCTGAAACGATTGATCATAATTCATTTTCTTCAAAAGCTTGCGCATCTTCATTATATCGCTCACGTCAACCTTGTGAACATCCAGCTCATATTTGCGTGATATTGTTTGAATATAAACGATGCCGTCTTCTGCCGAATAATTGAATTTCTGAAGGAGGTCGTCCTCTTCAAAGTGTCCGAACGATACGGTCACGCCTCGCTCATACTCTTCCAAAATAAACTCATACTTCGGCGTCCGCATCAGAATTAGGCTTTCAATCTCTGACGCATCGTCCTGACATTGGACTGCAAACGACAGGACTAAATCATCGCCTGTGTCAACCGTGATAAATGCTACTCTTTCCATGTGCGTGAGGAGTCTAACGTCCAGAGCTCAGGCACAGCCGCCGAGCGGGACGCTGAAATGCAAAATGACAAACAAATCTCATAAAATCAATCGCAACTGGCAGGGGCAGCGGCTGTTGCCTGCAGCGAGAGGCTGTGTGAAAAGTCGCTCATGAATTGAACAATTACGCCTGAGGTTGGTCAGTGACAAGCATGAAACATCGAAGTGGCCTGGACCGATCCCAAACCTTGATGTTCCCTGAACGGCTGGAGGATTATGTCGGAGCCGAAAACCCGGTGCGGTTCCTGGATGCCTTCGTCGGCCAGTTGGATCTGGGGGCGCTGGGCTTTGCCAAAGCCCAGGTCGCAGCGACGGGCCGGCCGCCGTATGACCCGGGGGCGCTGCTTAAATTGTATCTGTACGGTTATCTGCACCGGATACGGTCGTCGCGGCTGCTGGAGGCGGAGTGTCAACGCAACGTGGAGGTGATCTGGCTGCTGGGCAAGCTGACGCCGGATTTCAAGACGATTGCCGATTTCCGGAAGGAAAACCTCAAACCGTTGCGGGCGGTGAGCGGGCAGTTCACGGTGCTGTGCCGGAAACTGGAGTTGTTCGGGGGCCAGTTGCTGGCCATTGACGGGAGCAAGTTCGGGGCGGTCAATGCGCGGGACCAGAACTTCAACGCGGCCAAGCTCCAGGAGCTCATCGCGCGGGCGGACGCGCGGCTGGCCGAATATCTGGCGCAACTGGACAGTGCCGACGCGGCCGAGCCGGCCACCGCTCCCTTGGACCCGGACCTGTTGGCGGCGAAGATCGCGGCGTTGCGGGAGAAACAGGAGTGGCACAAGGAACTGCTGGCGCAGTTGCAGGACGGTGAAGAAAAACAGGTGTCGGTGACGGATCCGGACACGCGCAAGATGCCCACGGCGCAGGGGACAATCGTGGGTTACAACGCGCAAATGGCGGTGGATGACAAACACAAGCTGATTGCGGCGGACGAGGTGACCAATCAGGTAACGGACTACCAACAACTGGCCAATGTGGCCCTGGCGGCCAAGGCCAATTTGGAAGTCAAACAAACTGAAGTGGTGGCGGATGCGGGTTACTACAACGCGGCGGAAGTGGACCGGTGCGTGGAAGCGGGCATCACGCCGATGATTCCCAAGGCGGACACGAGCGCGAACAGTGCGCGGGGGTTGTATGGCAAGAGCCGGTTCCGGTACGATGAAAAGAAGGATGTGTATGTGTGTCCGGCGGGCGCGGAGCTGACGCATCGGTTCAACACGTACGAACTGGGGCGGGAGATTCGTTACTATCAAGCCAGCGGTTGTCAAAGCTGTGCGCTGAAGAAACAGTGTACGCGGAACAAAGCCAATCGGCGGATCACGCGGGAGGCGAACGAGGGATTGATGGAAGCGATGGCGGCACGGATGAAAGCCGAGCCCTGGAAGTTCAAGTTAAGGAAGACGCTGGCCGAGCATCCCTTCGGGACGATCAAGCGTTGGTTTGGGTACACGCACTTTTTGCTCAAAGGCCTGGAGAAAGTGCGGTGCGAATGGAGTCTGACGACGCTGGCCTACAACCTCAAACGGGTGCTCAACCTGGTGAGCTTCGAGAAATTGATGATCGCAGTGGGTGTGAAAGTCCCGCAACGGGCCTGAACCGGGCGGCAACGCCCTTTTTTCTTTCGCCGGACCTATTATCCTCCCTGTCGGCTGTCCAGACCGGACCCGGTTCTGGAACTAAAAAAACCGGCGACTCATACTGTCAGATCGCCGGCCATGCTTTTTGGCTCACTCTGCCAGAGTTTTCACACGGCCTCGCGACTTGTTAGGCCACGGTGTCAATGTCTCGCACATATCGCTATAATCACTATAACTAAAAGTAGTATCAAGCCATGACCTAAAATATAAATCGGAACTCTACCTTTCTGCCGATGGTTAATGAAAAAGGCAATGCCTGCCAGTGGGCCAAGAATCAGATTCGCCAGCCCCCAACCCCAATGCACTCTGAATCCTTGCACGATAAATGCAATAGCTGAAACAAACATGATAACCTTTACGGCCATGAAACAGCCTAAAATCGCCGCAAGGCCGAAAGCTCCTGACCCGCTAGGAAGCGAGATAAATACAAATGCAATCGAAGCGATGACACACGCTCCTGACATCCAAACTGCTTTTGTGTGCTGACCTGAGGCCTTGGAAGCTGCGACAGCTCCGTGTGGCTTGGGGTCGCAGGACTCCAACGGACTCTCATCAATGGCACAAACGGAATACTCATCTGAATACTCCTTGCCGCAATATGGGCATCGCTTCATAAGTGGCCTAACGAAAAAAGCTGAGCCACGCCGGAACTGCGACGTGAACCGCGACAGCGGAACTGCCAGCGCCAACCGGCGTTGGCTCCGGCGACTTGTTAGGCTGCGTTGTCATGTCTATCTCTCCTGATGGCCCATGTGCCCGCGAGTAATGCAGGCACATGAATCGCCAAAATACTCACCAGACATGCGAGGCGAAATGGAGCGTCGAGCAACCGAAACACAACGATAATCCAGACGCCCAGGCTAATTACCATCGTAGCTAAAAACCAAGAACGCCACTTAGTAACGCCATGAGAACGGCGCGCAACTCGCCAAGCCACAAATGAGCCGACAAGAAGTGCTCCGAGCGACATGATCCATAAACTCGTCATAAACTCTCGCAGCCTAACGAAAAAAGCTGAGCCACCGCCGACTCGCGACGTGAACCGCGACAGCGGAACTGCCAGCGCCAACGGCGGTTGGCTCCGGCGACTTGTTAGGCATCACTTTACTGAATCCAAAGACCTCTGGACACTTGGCCCAATCTGCTGCTGCGTCTTGTCCCAAGGATGCGTGACGCGATAATCTCGCGCCTTGGTCACTGCCGCACGTATGGCTGGCGTCCAATTCTCTCGTGGCAATTGGTCAAGGCCAGACAACCCAGAATCTAATGACTGCTCCAAAAAACTCATGGCATCGCTCTGCTGTCCGCCTCGCAAATCAGCCAACACTTTGGCATAAATGCCAACATCGGTGGCGCATGTCCGATAGGCATAATGCGAGTATAACCGACTCCACGACATAGACGCCTGAAACCTGCCAGCCAAAAAGCCGACAGCAAGTGCTATGGCGACGGAAACTATGATGATGGATTTTGTTTTCATACTTTTTTTGGTTGTGTTGTTTTTGATGTGCGAGTGATGCCTAACGAAAAAAGCTGAGCCACCGCCGACTCGTGGCGTGAACCGCGACAGCGGAACTGACAGCGCCAACGGCGGTTGGCTCCGGCGACTTGTTAGGCATCAGGTTCATGGCTATCTTTCAAAAGTCTCTTCTTGCGGCGGTAATTCCAGATAATGAAACCAATAAACAGAAAGCCAACTCCGCACATCGGAATGCCCTGATAAACCAGTGTGTGCAAAAGCTGCTCCTGCGACCAAATCACCGCTAATGCCGCGTGAGGCCAATCAGGTCTGCTCGGCTGGTGAACCTCGCCAACTAAAACAAAATGGAGTGTAAAGCCAATCAGCATCAAGCCAAAGATGAAACAACCAATCATGGCTAAGATGAGGTCTGTCTCTGGATTTTTCGGCTTCTTAATCATGGTGCGTGCTGATGCCTAACGATCCAAAGCTGAGCCACGCCGACGGGCGGGCGGCTCCGCTGGCTCGAAAATCGTTGTATAACTCAAATCATCCATAAACTCAAGGGGCAGTCGGCGTTGGCTCCAGCGCTGTGTTAGGCGGCAGACGAATGCCCGTAGTAATCATCCGAGCAGGCGGGGCTTCTGTAGCCGCTCCGGTCTTGTCATCAACCCGAAACTCAACACCCGTATTGTTCGGCAACGTAAATAACACATGCCACTCCTCAACCCTCGAATCGAACGACGCATCCACTCGCTGATAACCTGCTAATGACTGATTATGTTCTGAGTCAAAGTGCTTGGCAGCGTGGTGGGGTACAATGTGCAAACGGCGGTCGATGAGAAGAACAAGCTGATCGCGGCAGCCGACGTGACCAATGAAGAGACGGATTTGCGGCAATTGTCGGGCATGGCGCGGGAGGCCAAGGCCAATCTGCAAATCGACAAGCTGGAAGTGGTGGCTGACACCGGTTACAGCACGACCGCCGAGGTGGTGCAATGCGCCGAACAGGGCATCACCGCCTACGTGCCCAAGGCCGACACCAGCGCCAACACGGCACAGGGATTATATGGCAAGAGCCGCTTCACCTATGATGCCCAAAAGGATGTCTATATCTGTCCAGCCGGGGCTGAACTGACGTATCGGTTCAACACGTATGAATTGGGGAGAGAATTGCGGTACTATCGATCCAGCGGGTGTCAGCGTTGTGCGTTGAAGCCACGGTGCACGCGGAACAAGGGAAACCGGACGATCACCCGCGAAGAAGACGAGGCGGTGATCGAGGCGATGGCAGCGCGGGTGGCGGCGCACCCAGAGAAACTCAAGTTGCGCAAGCAACTGTGTGAACATCCTTTTGGGACGATCAAACGATTTTTCGGTTACACCTACTTCCTGATGAAAGGACTGTTCAAGGTGAGGTGCGAATGGAGCCTGATGACGCTGGCCTACAACCTCAAACGGGTGCTCAACTTGGTGAGCTTTGCCAATTTGATGCAAGCGGTGGGCATGAAAGCAACACAAACGGCCTGATGCAGGCACACGCACACTTTTTTACGTCGCAGACTCTCTGATCTTCCCCAAACGCTCTGGGCACCGACGGGAACTTCCGGGGAAAACAAACCAGCGATTCAAACTTCAGACCGCCGGGGAAACATTTTCGCACTCACCGCGCCAGACTTTTCACACAGCCTCGCGCGGTGTTAGGCTGCACTTTGTATCTTCTGAATCTGCTGTGAAACCGTCGCAGCAAACTGCTCAACTCCGCGTGCGTCAGGTCCAGCGCCGACAATCTCAAACGCATAAACTCCGTCTCGATTCTTGAACATGAAAACTCGCAGTGGCTTGGCTCGGTATATCACGCCGACGATGCCGACAAGCCCCATCGCGCTGACAAGCAATACCGCTGGCAAAACAAGCCCGTGATTTATGATGAGACTGACGAAACACGCGATGGCTGCAAGCAGCGCGATGCAACCGCCATAAAATCCCTGCGTGCGGACTCGCGCCCGGTCGCACTGCGGCTTCAAAGCCGCCAAATCGTAAATGACCTCCGAACTAGAACCCATCCTACGGCTATGCACAACAAGCCGGTCAGAATAAAGCGTGAATAATCTCCGGGCGAACCCGAAACGCTGTTTATATGTAGCGAGCGTGTCCATCGTATGCAGCCTAACGACCGAGAACTGAGCCACAGCCACCGGAGCTTGACTCACATATTGAATAATGACAATCAAATTTCATTTCTCGGTCGAAACTGAAAGGGCGGTGGCTGTTGGCTCCAGTGATGTGTTAGGCGACTCGAAAATAATTTTGGAGGAACGCCGCAAATAAAACATCACTGTTACAATAAATATCAATGTTGGGAAAAGAAACGTAATGATCCCAGCAACCATATCTGTGACCGTTAAAACGTCCGTCGCGTTTATGTGACGCATAATCACCAAAGTGACAAAACCGATAAATGTAAGCGGCCAGAAAATGAAAAACCACTTCAGCACAGCTCCTTGGCGCTTCGCCATTCTAATGAAAACAGGAATCAACAGCGTCCCGGCCACACTGTAAACTATTGCCGCTACCCCGGCAGCGGGTCTGCCAATGAAATTCGGTTGACCGGCGAGACAGCCAAGAATCTGAGATGGATGAAGGAACAGCCACACAAGCTCACCAAATGAAACGCACGCGTTTATTGAAACAAACCACAGGATGAGTGCATGCGTCCTTTTTAGAGATGCAGAAATATATTCCGGATATGCAGACTTCTTTAGAACAAGACGCCAAATGACCCTGCCGAAAAGCGCAAAAGCTACAAAATATCCAAACGTGTGCATGTTGGAATCAATTGCTCATCGCGCCAGCCGCCTAACGATCCAAAGCTGAGCCACGGCGCGAAAACTGATGACTCACAAAACACTGGAGGTGTCCAATGACAGGAACACTCGCCGTTGGCTCCAGCGCTGTGTTAGGCGTGTGGTTCATATTCAAAAAACGGGTTATAACAATCAGGCTTGTGTTGTGTCCGGCTCTTGGCGGACGCAAATCTCACGTGCTAGCCAAGAGCGACCATGCCGATCCCACCATGTCGTCAACAACCAGCGCACAACCTCGCGCTCTGTCCGCTCTGGCGGCGGCAAAAGAAACGGCTCTGCCTCTTGCGAGACAAAAAGTAGATGCACAAAAGTCACAGCCGCATTTAGCCGCAAGCGAATGCAATGCCGTGCTCCATCCGAAAGGTCGAGCCACTCGCCATCAATCGTCCATCCGTCTATGGCCGACCCGATTTCTGATAAATATGGTAGCTCACCCTGCCGAAAATCCTGCTCTACCGCTTCAAAAGGCACTTGCTTGCACGCGACTTCATGCCATGAATCTGATGGAGGAGGCACGCGGTGAATCAGCTCTTGCGAAAGAAGTGACCAAATGGATTTCCATGTGCTCATATGCGAACACGCCTAACGAAAAAAGCTGAGCCACCGCCGACCTGCGACGGGAACCGCGATAGCGGAACGGCAAGCGCCAACGGCGGTTGGCTCCGGCGACTTGTTAGGCGGCAACTCTCGTCTCATAACTCAATCTCAACTCTCTGCGAAGCGACTCCAAACGGTTAGAAAGCTCCGGCCAACGAACCGCTGCGTCCCGCTTCATGCTTCGACCATCTATCCCAAAATTGCTGCGCTCGGCGAAAAGAGCGCGAACCCCAGAAACAGCCGACTCGACCTGCGCGATGCGCGATGAATCGCCACCTGGCACACGAGTCAATAGCGCGAGAATCTGGGACAGGTCATCCAAATCAGCAAGGTGCGAACTCCTGCTGCCGTCGTGGAAATTGAAAGCCCAACTCTGCTCGGCGGTCAATAGAATCCGCAACGCGTCGTCGTAACGACTCTCCTGAATGGCTTGCGCGGCCTGCGAGCAAAAACCACGAACCCGTCCGCGCCGACGCAGGGAGAAAACGCCGCCACCAACTCCCAACGCCGCGAGGACTACCAGAACAATCAATAATGGGCTGTCAAACATGGTGGTGTGCTTGCCGCCTAACGAAAAAAGCTGAGCCACCGCCGACTCGTGGCGTGAACCGCGACAGCGGAACGGACAGCGCCAACGGCGGTTGGCTCCGGCGACTTGTTAGGCCATGTCATCGTGATACACATAAAATCACTCGTAAATCCTGGCTGCGTAAAACATCTCAGCGAATGTCCGCCAACTCGCCGACGCTGGAACTCGCTCGCCCATGTCTTCTGTCCATGCCTGCATCGCCCGCAAAAAACGTCCCAAGTCTGGATTCTCCCACTCCGGCTGGTCAGCGCGCAACTCCCAATCTGCACGAAGAGCAGCGACAAACTCCAAGAACGACTTCTTGGAATCTAACTGCCTCAACTCGCCGCCGGTCTCCGCCTGTCTGCGCCATCCAGTCCCGATAAACCGCCTCTCCTGCTGCATCCATCTTCCTGCAAAACACACAACCGTCATGCTCTCCGAAGTCCGGCCAGAGGACATCTCGCCATGCGCCAAATAGCGGAAAAAAAGTTTCAGATGTCATAAGCGCGAAAGCGGCCTAACGTCCAGAGCTCAGGCACGCGGGATCAATCAGCGTGAACCGCGAAGCGGAACTGGACCAGCCATCCCGCGTTGCCTGTAGCGATTTGTTAGCCGTCATATATCATTCCGTCTTTGTCGCTCGAAACTGTCACCATGTCCTTGGGGACAAGGCAGCGAAATCCATCGTGTGAAAGTCGCCGGGCAAGGATGTGTGCGTGCTGAACCAAATAATCTGCTGCTTGGCTGCTATTCTGCGGAGACAGTGAAATCAAAAAGGGATATTTTTCCAAATCCTTCTTGTAAATGCCTCTCCACAAATTCATGCCGTTCTCACCGACTACAACCTCAATACCCACTGCACAACCAACAAACTGCTGCTCGTCGGACTTGCCGACCCAACGCTCCTCGAAGCGAGGAATTCCTAGCCAGCGGAATATGTGCTCCGCGAAATCCTTCAATGCTTGGCCACTCTTGGCCGGACGCACAAAAATGAAACCTCGTGTATCCATAGAAATTGACGGCTAACGTCCAGAGCTCAGGCACGCGGGACCAACCAGCGTGAACCGCGAAGCGGAACTGGACCGGCCATCCCGCGTTGCCTGCAGCGATTTGTTAGCCATCATGGCTTCCTCAATCTCTTTCTGACTGAAAATATGGCCGCTGTCTGCAATAAAATACCGGCCAATGTAGTGTAGCCAATAATCTGCATCATGTCGCCGTTGGTGGCACTGGCTTGGCGATATGCCTCTGCTGTGGCTTCCTCTCGCCGCATACCTTCAAGCCATTTGTCCGTCGTGAGCTGCCACTTGCCATTCTGCACGTTGGTAACAAACGTGTCGAACTTCTGCTTGCTGCCATCATCGCGAGTATGCTGGCGAATCATCTCGGATGTCAGAAAGGCAGCGACTGCAACTACGATAAAAAGGATGCTCGGCGAGAGTAAAATAATGACGTCCTTTTTTGTCATAGCTCGAAATGATGGCTAACGTCCAGAGCTCAGGCACGCGGGACCAAAGGACGTGAATCCCGACGCAGTCGGGAAACAGAACCGGCCATCCCGCGTTGCCTGCAGCGATTTGTTAGACCACATCCTCATTTAATATCCATCTCCTTCGTAATCTGAGCAGCCACCACCTGATTTGTCCGGGCAAGCTCATCAATACGGGCGCGCAATTTGAGCTGGCCCTCGTCTGTGCTCGGATGATGGGTAAATACAACACAATAATGCGCTATCGGAAGTGAAAGAAACTGGACTGCCTTCTGGGTGTCGCCGGAATCAATGCAGGTAGTCGCATCCACAGCGAACGTCGCTGCTGCTGCCGCACTAAGTTCATAATCATCCGCTTCTTGGTGCAACTCTCTGGCAGCCTGTGCAATCGGCCTCGTGTATCCGAAATACCAACCGACTCCAACGCCAACCAGTAAACTAACCAGTGAAGTGATGATGATTTTCATGGCGCTTGATGTGGTCTAACGTCCAAAGCTCAGGCACGCGGGACCGGTGACATTCGCCAACCAGCGACTTCTCGACAAACTGAAGGCGCCATCCCGCGTTGCCTGCAGCGAATTGTTAGGCCGATTCATCATGTCACATCTGCTTCTCTCGAACAAGTCCGCCTCTATCATCATAATAACGTAACTTCGTCCCTTCGAGTCTGACATCAAATATCAGGTTGGTGGCCGGGCTAACCACAAAATCGTCAACCAGCGTGAACATGCTTCCACGGCTTTGTGCGACAAAATACCGCTCCTTGCTATTGTCATGAGGAGGAATCTCAATGAACTGCAAAAGAAGTGTGGAACCATCGGGCTGCCGACGGTCACCAGACGTGCCGCAGCCATAACCAGGGAACACCAAATCGGACACAGCTTGGAAAAACTGCTTTCGCGTATCGAAGGACGGCCCGATGCTTGCTTCCAGCATCAACTTCTCAATTCTCGGAAGCTCGTTGGTCGCCAGATTGTACGGGTCATCCTTGTAATCTTCGTAACTCCAATAACCCTTGCGCATTTTGAACTGCTCGCCCCGATAATCAACCGTGGTGGTCGGCCCTCCGATGTGATTGCGCGCAACGTAGAGCACGACCACCAAGACGATAATCAGCAATGACCAAATCTGACGCTTCATATTGCGTGCGAGACGGCAATCGGCCTAACGAAAAAAGCTGAGCCACCGCCGACTCGCGGCGTGGCTTGCAACCGCAGCGGCAACGGCGGTTGGTTCCGGCGAATGGTTAGGCCAGCGGCACCTTGTCATCTTTCTCATGCAAATCATCATGGATATCAGAATTTATACGTAAGTGAGGCAAAGATTGAATGCGACATTGTCGGATCCGTTTTCACATTTACACCGTTAATCGTCCAATCATGTCCTTCAGCGGTGGCAAGAAATTTATAACCCACCTTAAAATCCCATCCTCTGCTGATGTCATACTTGATTCCAGCCAGTGCTTGATAGCCAAACAAGAAATCGGTAGCAGTGGCTGCATGACCGGGATAAAAAGAGGGGGGAAAGGGAAAATTGTTATGAGCCTGTATCCCACAGTCCCATTGGCTAACAATGCACCCAGCGCCGCCTCCAGCATAAACTGACCAGTTGCGAAATATGTGCCGGCTTAAATCAATATTTGCCATTATCGGAAACTGGTTAAAATCAACGCCGCTTACCGGGTCCTGACCAATACTTGAAATGTCGTTATGAATAAAACCTGCTTCTAATTCGATGGCCAACCAAATATTCGGATTATATCCAACCTTTAAATCAACCCGCTCACCGGGACGAAACTTTGTTTCCCCAAATGGATTAAACGGATTGCTAGGAAGAAACGCGGTTAATGTGTCTTGTTGGAAATTAACACCGGCATCTGTTTCAAGATACCATGAGTCTGCGTCACCTCCAAAAAGCAAACCTGTTGGCATCATGCTTACAAACAAGATTGCAAAGGTTGGGTTGTAAAATGTGGATAGAATTTTCAAAGTATGTGGCCTAACGTAGAAAGCTGAGCCACCGCCGACCTATGACATCCAACAACCAGAAATCCGAAGCGAAAACTGCCCGGCGTAACGGCGGTTGGCTCCGGCGACTTGTTAGGCCACTGGTCATACGTCTAAAGGCCGAGCTTCTTCTTTATGGCCGATATATCTTTCTTGCGCTTAAAATCATCGGACTCAAATCCGAGAATACGCGCTTGAAGTTTCTTGTTTTCTTTTACGAGCAACGCGAGGTCTTTTTCGAGGCGCGCGATGCGGTCGCTGTGTGGTGGTGGGATTGCTGGCATAATGATGATGATTTTTAGTTTGGCGTCCACCAATCCTTCAAATACTTGAATTTTATGGGCATTGATGAATTGTTGTTGTTTGGCGGTTGGATGACGCCTTCCGTCTCCGTCGTGGAGATGATGTTCCCGTTTGCGTCTTTGGTGACGGAAATGGAACGCTGGTATGTGGTGGCCACGCATCCCGTCAGGAGCGGAGCGATAAACAGTGCTGTGATGATTTTTATTTTCATAACGTGTAAGTGGCCTAACGTCCAGAGCTCAGGCACGCGGGATCAATCAGCGTGAACCGCGAAGCGGAACTGGACCAGCCATCCCGCGTTGCCTGTAGCGATTTGTTAGCCGTCATATATCATTCCGTCTTTGTCGCTCGAAACTGTCACCATGTCCTTGGGGACAAGGCAGCGAAATCCATCGTGTGAAAGTCGCCGGGCAAGGATGTGTGCGTGCTGAACCAAATAATCTGCTGCTTGGCTGCTATTCTGCGGAGACAGTGAAATCAAAAAGGGATATTTTTCCAAATCCTTCTTGTAAATGCCTCTCCACAAATTCATGCCGTTCTCACCGACTACAACCTCAATACCCACTGCACAACCAACAAACTGCTGCTCGTCGGACTTGCCGACCCAACGCTCCTCGAAGCGAGGAATTCCTAGCCAGCGGAATATGTGCTCCGCGAAATCCTTCAATGCTTGGCCACTCTTGGCCGGACGCACAAAAATGAAACCTCGTGTATCCATAGAAATTGACGGCTAACGAAAAAAGCTGAGCCACCGCCGACTCGTGGCGTGAACCGCGATAGCGGAACTGACAGCGCCAACGGCGGTTGGCTCCGGCGACTTGTTAGGCGGCAGAAAATCAACTCTCATCTCTCGACCTCAATTCGATGGCTCTCTCAATCTTATGAACTCGCTTCATCCCAATCTTGCGAATCTTGGGAGCTAATTGTTGCGCGTGATCTGTCCAATATACCAACCAACGCTTCAACTCCTCAACATCCATCGTGTCGAAACGCTTCTCAAAATCTCGTAGCTTGAAAAAGTAAGCCATACGCGCGATGTGGCCTAACTGTTATTCAACGACTGGTGGTTCGTTGATTCAATTTGTTCATTTTCTCAAATTCAAAAGCTCTAAGATGTTCATTATCAACAAAACCAAGCCTGGATCAACGACTGGCGGTTCGTTGATTCAATTCACCCTAACTCCCAACCCGAATTTGCGCAAGTGTTTCATAACCAACAGAACTCATTTGGATCAGCGACTGACGGTTCGTTGATTCAATTTCCTAGGTTGGACAGCCTTTGTCCCACCGGGCTGCTAAACTCGCTGCGATTATGAATCTAACCAACGCTATCGAACGGCTGCGGGGCGTCCTGCGCCGACAACACTTGGCCCTCGCCACCGAATCCACCTATGTCTATTGGTTGCGCCATTATGTGACCGCCCTCAACACCATGCCAGCGGTTCTTTCCAGCGAGCAAAAGTTGGAACGCTTCCTAACCGATCTCGCCCGCCATCGAGATTTGTCCGCCAGCAGCCAAAATCAGGCCCTCAACGCGGTTCTCTTCTTTTACAAAGAAGTCCTGCGCCAACCACTTCAAGGCGTGGATGCCCTCCGCGCTAAGCGACCAGCTCGCCTGCGTCATGCACCCACCATTCCCGAAACTCAAGCCCTACTCCAATCCATTCGAGACCTGGCCGGTTATCCCACCAACTTGATTGCCCGCCTTATTTATGGCTGCGGGTTGCGCGTTTGCGAACCGTTAAATTTACGCATCAAAGACCTCAATCTGGATCAACTCACCCTGTTTCTCGTCGGGGCCAAGGGCGGCAAGGATCGCGTCGTTGCCCTGCCTAAGGTGTTGGTGCCCGAACTCGCCCAGCAAATGACGTTTGCCCAAGCCATCTGGCGGCGGGATCGGCAAAACAAAATCCCCGTCATGCTCCCACATCAACTCGCCATCAAATATCCCGATTACCAGTTCGCGTGGCCCTGGGCCTGGCTATTTCCCTCACTCACCACCTGTTTCCATCCTCGTACCCATTGTGAAGTCCGCTACCGGATGCACGAGGCCAATGTCCAGCGTGCCGTCAAAGAGGCCCGGCGCAAACTCGGCATCTCGGTTCTCCCGCACGAACTCCGGCATGGTTATGCAACTCACAGCATGGAAAATGGGGTCAGTCCACGTGCCATCCAACTGGCGATGGGCCATAGTTCGCTCGAAACCACCATGGGCTACCTCCACACCGAAAGTTTGAGCGTGCGTAGTCCCTTGGAAACGGTTTTGGCCGGAAATCTCCCACCAATTCCTGCAACCTGAAAGCGGCAAGCTCCTCGGTGGACACAGGCTCCGCACTTGCACTGGCCCGGCCAAAAGTGCAGCAACGCCATCGACCTGAATTGGCCCAACACTTTCGATACTAAGTAAAGCACCCGGGCTGAATTCCTACAAGCCAATTCTTGGGACTTTGGCCTGCCGTTCGTATTCACCGAGTGAGGGCAGTTCCACCTTTGCCTTCCAGGCGCAGCCGGACACCAAAGGCAGACAATAACCCGACGGGTTACGTGGATGAGATACGCGGACATCATCGTTACCTGTTTCTGGTGGACGGAGTGCCGACACTCAATCCGCTCGCAACGGAAGCAGCCCGCTTCAACGATTCTGCCAATGCCTCCGTCGTCGCCGTGAGTTGAATGAAAGAAAACCGTTATGGACAAATGGTTGGCCATTCTTATCGGAAGCAATTCTCCACGCGCGAAATCCTAAACGCAAAAAACCAGGAGCCGGCCGGCGGGTCAATGGTGGAGCAGTCCGACTATGAGGACTGACTACCTTGACGCGACGACCGGCGACATACAATTGAATCTGGATTGGCGCGCGTCATTGTCAGCGCGACTGCGCCATGAGCAAAGCTCAATGAATCCAATAATGGCCGATGCAAATTCCATAGCCGAGAGCCAGCAAGAACCAAGCGACCGACCGCAGCATCACCCGCCACGCGAACCGGTCTTGCAAATCATCGGAAACCTGTCCCAACCGTTCGCATTGAAGGGTGGTGGAAGCTTTGATGACCTGCCATTCAGATGTCGCGCCCTCCATCAAAGATTTGACCCGCCGGGCGACCGCCTCCGCGTCGGCAAGCTGCACTTGGATTTGTTCCGCCGCCTGCCGGGTTGCCTGAATGTGAATTTCGACAGTTTTTTTCAACTCCTTGTTCTGGCCGTCCACTGTGCCGGCAAAATCATCCGCCATCACCTGACTCTGCCGCCGGTATTCAGCCAGATGCAGTTCAATCAATTTGCAGGCATCATTCATCAAGCGCGGCAGATTGGCCGCGATGCGCCATTGCGTCTTGGTCAACAACGCCAGTTGTACCGGGAAACTACTGTCCGGCCCGACGTTCCATTCGTGCAACAGCCGGTGAACCCGGTCCACTTCGTCCGTCGTCAACCCGGCGCACAGCGCTGACAAGTCATCTTTGTCCAAGTCCATACTCATTCGCCAAGATTGAGCATCGGCTGTTTGGCACGAGCGGGTTTCACTGGCGGTTCTGGCTGCGACTCAACTTCCGGCACCTGTTGCTCTGGCACCAGTAGGTCGGTAATGGCGTCGTATTGCCGGAACATCTGCTGCATCGCCCACTGCATTTCGCCGGCCAGCATCAATTCCAAGTGTGCGGCTCCGGGAGTCGCCACTTCCGCAAAACTCAACTTGCGGCCAGCTTTGGCCTCGGCTCGTTTGATCGCCAGCAACGTGATGGAAGTCACCACCGGCAATGTCAATTCCTTCGCCCCAAACTTTTTCAACTCGGCTTCGATGTTGGATTTCTTGAACAAGTTCGTCCGCACTTTTGCCGGATTGTGGACGACGACATAATCCACGCGGTCGCCCGCGAAATAAAACAGTTCGACCAAATTGTTCATGCTCTCGGTGTCTTCGCTGGGGAACAGGAAAAACGTGAAGCGGATGCCTTGGGCGGCGAGCGATTCGAGCAATTGAAGTGAATCCAATGCCTGCACGATGAGGCCGTCAGCCTGCGCCCGGCAATCAATGATGTGAACCGGCGCGTCACTGCGCGACACGTTGCGGAACAATCCGAGCAGGGTGGATTTACTATCGTCGTCATTGCCCAAAACATAGGACTGCACCTGTTGTGGATGCCGGTCGGCAAAGGAATGGTGCCGGTCATCGAGGTCGGAGCCGTTCCAACTGATTTGGTGATAATCGAGCCAGGCGGTGCGGAACTCGGCCTCGAAACTTTTGCCCAGGCTGCCCTTGGATTGGGGATTGATGTGGATGCGTTTGGTAACGTTGTTATTCATGTGAATTCTTGATCGGTGTTAATGTTTTTGATGTTTGGGCGAGTAAAAGGGCTTGGTTTCGGCAACGGCGATTCGCGTGATTGCTGCCGGCTGGCCTCTGCGTTGGGGCGGGCAGGTTGAAATTCGGAATTATTTTCCGCATCTTCCCAATGCGGTTTGGTCGCCCGCTTCAATCTGCGCCGGTAAAATAGATACGGAGCATGAAACGTGACGCGGATGCCCTTTTCACTCAACAGCAAGTCGGCGATTTCCTGCCACGTCTTGCGCCGTTGGCGCAGCTCGCGGATGAAATCGTAGTGCGGTTCCAAAATGCTATGGAACGGTTTGCCGCCGCGTTTTTGATGTGCCGTTTCAGTCATCGCCGGACAGAATAGCCCGATAATGAAAAACGGCGGAAGCGAGCAGGTGAAAGTTAAAGTGAGATGAGATCACGCCGCGCGTAGCGGCAAAGGGCGACGAATGGCGACAAATTCAAGTGACAAAAAGCGGCGAGTGCCGACGAAATTTCAGGAGTGGATGCGACGAAAAGTGACAAATGCGTTGTCGCTTTTCGTCGCTTTTAGTTGCCTGGTTTCGGGTTGCGTTTTTCACTACCGATTTTGGTAGGGGATGGTGTCTAACAAAATTAACGGCTTTCCCATTTCCAGAAAGCCGCCAGAAATCACGTTCGCCTGAACGTATCAAATTGGATGATCAGGGGCGCAGTGAACGTCCGTTTCTGAAATCGGAGCGGACGTAACGGTTGTGGAGTTGCGGAGATTTTGGAAACGGATGCTGACTGCGCTGCCGTATAGGTTTTATTTCGAGGCGATTGGTCTGGCCGGTTTTCGAGTGCCGCAGAAAAGCCGGCCAGTCCAAGCGCCGGGCATTGTATCAGATGAGTGGAGCCGCACCGTGCGACATCATCGTTGAATTCGATGAAGCGTGTGCGTCGGTTTTGTGAGCACCCGCTAGCCGCTTCCGTCTGTTTGCGCTGCCCTGGCTGTTCATTCCTTGATTCCCAATTTCTGGAGCATCAATTTGTGCTTGCTGATGTAATCGTATCGTGCCGCCAAATCCTCCCAGTGAGCCGGATCGGGTTTTAATGCCTCGTCCGGATGTTCCCTGTTGGCGGCATCAACGGCACTCTTGATGTCCATGCCCTTTGCCAGAAACGCAACAACCGTGTTGTCATACTCAATTTCGGTGTCAGTTCGATCGCCAAGAATTTCCCGTGCCCGCGCGAGGTAGTCGTTGGTCAGATGCGCATCCATAAGCTCTCGTCTGCCATTTCGAGTGAACTATGGCTGGGGCATTACGTCAGGATACGGGCCTAGAAACCGCTCGCCGTTGAAATGGATCAAATGGTCCGGGTCTTCGGCGACCCAAACTTCCGTTTCCCATGAGAGTTGAGTGAGAAAACTCCGCATGGATTCGCGGTTCGCAAACGCGGTCACAAACACCAAGCCCGCTTTGCAACCCGCGAATAAACCCTTCAGTTCCTTCCGCCGCTTGCCATCCACTGGTCCGGCACTGGTCACGGCCTCAATCAGCAAAAGCCAGTTGCGCTGCGTGTCATGCACAACCACGTCAGGCATTTTCGCAGGCGCGGGAATCACGACTTCGAGCCGTTGCAAGTAGTCGGCGTCCAGATGGAGAAACTTGTTTTCGGCATCACCAATGTAGAGGACTGTCCCGCCAGCCACAAAACGCGGGCAGAATTCTTCGATGACTGTTTTGATGAGCGGGTTTTGTCCGCCGGGAGAAATGGTTACGGTTTTGCCGGACGGAAGTTTCACCGGAATGCGGGCGAGTTTCCGACCGCGTGCCAATTCCTTGCGGATGCGGTGGCTGGTGACCAGATACGTTTTCAACTTTGCGCTCCATTCCAGCGTGTTGAACGCTCGGATCAGTTCCAGTGCGTGAGCTTCAATCTGATAGACGGTCTTGCCGCTGTTGGTGGGTCGGGCCGGGTCGTCGGGATTACGGAGCAGCAAGCCAGCCTCTACAAAGTATTTCACGGCCTCGTCGCGGATGGTTTCGCGGGTGTTTGGGGCATAGCGGACACCATACGCCGTAGCCACAAAATCTATAATGGGTGTGACGCCTCGCATTGGTGCTGCGGCATCTTTCCAAGATTGGCCGGGCTTCAAATTGAGCAACGCCAGCAGCGTGTAGCCCGCCCCTTCGTTGCTCTGTTTCGGTGCGAAGCCAAGCGCACGCAGGATTGCTGTCGCGCCGTTCAGTTTCTTCTCCCTCTCCGATTGCTTTGCCTTTGCCATCAGAAGGATTCTCTTTCCACGATTCCGTCCAACTGCTCTTGCGGCATTTCCAAATCGTTAATGCTTTCGCCCAAACGTTCCAGTTTCGCGCGACTTGGATAGTTGAAGCTTCGCAGGTCGGTCGCGTTGACCTGCGTATGACCGTTGAATTGCCGAAAATACAAATCCACAAATGTCGAGTTCAGAAAAAGCGCCAGCCCTTTCGCGAGTGCCATTGGCAACCCGCTGCCGCCGATGTGGAAATAGTTAAGGTGATTCTCGAACCCGACCAGCGGCGCTTCTATTTGGTGTGAGTCATAGATGCACGCCACCACTCGCTTCCGTTCCTCTTTGGCTGTAAACCGCTTGACCAGCACGTAAATGCCGGCAGGAACAAGCAAATTGTGCGTGTGCTCGTTGCTCACGATGGCATTTGGTTTGCGCGCCTTTTCGCGCGGCCAATGAACGAACCCGCCATTGAAGTGGCAGGGATAAATCAACGGCGCGGTATCGCGGCCCGGCTGCTGGCGAAGAAATTCTTTTGCCCGAAAATCCACGACACGTCCCGTAGAAACCGACACACCCAGCGCCGACAACGAAGTTGAGAGTCGCCCCATTGCCTGTCGGGCCTGGGCATGCTGGTCGTCCGTCGGCAGGTGAATGAAATGCTCTGCATCGTCCGGTGAAACAATGTTGCGGAAATCCACCACGCGCTCCGTCACCGTGCTGGCGGGTTCACCGCTGCAGGTCGAGATGATGATACGCTTAGGCTTGGCTGTGCCTTTGACTGCGTGAAAGATGATGTTTTCCTGCAATACCGCGTCTCTGCTGAACGCGGCGGAACGTGACTTGAAGACATGGAGCCGTCGCAACGACATCGTTTCCAGAAAGTCTTCCCGAAACGGTTTGAAGTAGGGACCGTTGCAAAAGCTGCGCGGCGTGATGGCGACTAACTCACCGCCATTGACCAGCAATCGAATGACGAGCGCGACGAAGCCCGCATAAAGGTTGCTGGTCTCGATGTCCGCCGACCGGAGCAACAACCGGGTGGAAGAATCACCGCGAATTTTTCGGTAGGGCGGATTGATGATTGCAACGTTGAAAGGTAATGGTTTTGACCCAAAAAAATCATTCCGCACCATCGGCACGGCGGCTGCTATAAAATCCTCGTTCAAGACCGTAGCCGAAAATGAAATGCCCACTTGCTCACACTCGCGGCGGCAATCGTCGAGCGTGGCCCGCAGTGATTCAATCTGCGCCGCGTCAACTTCATAAGTCGTGATGGAAATCCGCTTTGGTTTTCGTGGCTCGTGACACAACCGCCCGACCAGCGCGGCGGACAACGCGCCTGCTCCAGCCCCGGCGTCGAGCAAATGCACCTCGTTCCGGTGAATCTCGAAAAGCGACGCCATGAACTCCGCAACGGGCAACGGTGTCAAGAACTGCCCCAGTTCGTGCTGCTTGTCCAGGTCGTTCCGCAAAAGCGTTGGGAATGACGAAAAGGTCGGCATTTCACCGGCAATGATGTTCGTATGTGCGATAGCTGTTGTCACAACTTCTACAGCGATAATAGCAGTGTTGCTGGTGCTTTCAATGCGGATATCGCTTTTGCCTCTTGAAAAAAGAAACTTGTCTGGCCGGTTTCCAAGGCACGCCGGAAAGCCGGGCAGTCAAAGCGCGGGCGACATCATTGCGCTGCGAGAAATGTGGCAATATCTTCGTGGCTCTGCCGGGTGAAAGGTGTCAATCACCAATGAAATCAATGCTTTCGCAGCAATGTTTCGACAGGCGGTGAGGTTCCATTTTGTGTAATCATTACCCAAAGGAGGGCGTTATATCGGTCATGCTGGTTGTCAGATGAAAAAATCATCGGCCAAGTGCATTTTGTGTCCCAACGACACCTTTGACAATTCGGCGTCGGGTAAAATAACAAAACGGTAAATGACAGCAGACAGGAAATTAAAAGCTGTGTGCGAAGCACGCAAAGCCGTTGGGAAGACTGATAAGATTGCGCCCTATGTTTAGCGCCGTCGCTCATAAACATCTGGCCGATGCCGAGAGTTATTTCGACGAACATCTGGCACAGAACGATTACTACGCCGCCGGGGAAATCCGCCCCGGCCAGTGGATCGGGGCGGGCGCGGAACGATTGGGATTAAACAATACCGTCACCCGCGAACAATTTCATGCGCTCTGTGAAAATCGAAATCCTGATACTGGCGAACGCTTGACGCAACGGCAGCAGAAAGAAAACAAGCGCCGGGTATTTTTCGATTTCACCTGCGCACCTCCCAAATCTGTATCGGTGCTGGCGGTGACATTGGACGACCAGCGATTGGTTGAAGCCCATGAGGAATCCGCGCGCATTGCATTCCGCGAACTTGAAACCTTCGCCGCAACCAGAGTCCGCAAGCAGGGCAATCAGCGTGATCGCACGACTGGCAATCTCGTGGCCGCAGCCTTCGTGCATAACAGCTCGCGTGAACTGGACCCGCAGTTACACACGCATTTCACCGTCTTTAATGCCACATTTGATGACAGCGAACGTTGCTGGAAAGCCCTGCAAGCGGGTGGAATGTATGACGCCATCCGTTACGGCACGGCGGTTTATCGGAACGAACTGGCGAAACGGGTTCAACAGATCGGCTACCGGATTCAACCAGCCAAGCATGGATTTGAAATTGAGGGCGTCGGCGAGGAGGTATTGAAACGCTTTTCCAAACGCGCGCAGCAACGTGACCAAGCGGTTCTGGAAATGGAACAAAAGTTGGGGCGAAAACTTTCCAATGATGAAATCTCCCATGTGGTGCATCAGAGCCGGGCGAAAAAGCTCAAGGGCATCTCGACGGCGGAAGTGCGCGAACGCCAACTGGCACAATTACAGCCCGATGAATTACAGGCACTGCAAAAACTTTCGGCGTCGGTGCAACGCACTGGTCAACCGCACATCGCCGGACTGGAAAAACAAACCCTAAATCACGCCATCGCCCATGTGTTCGAGCGCAAATCCGTTGTCCCGGAGCATGAATTGCTGACGACCGCTTTGGCACACCGGCAAGGTGAGGTGGATTTGGGCAATTTGAAACAGGAGGTGAAGTATTCGGCGGAACTGGTAAAGACCGAACGCGGGTTTTCGATCAAAGACATTTTGGCGACAGAACTAGCTTTGATTCAGACGGTCAATGCGGGCTGCGATTCAGTCGCGCCGCTGCATCCCGGTTATCGGCCTGCCGACTGGCTGGGCGAAGACCAGTGCCGGGCGATTAATCATGTCCTGCGCACCAGTGACCGTATTACCGGCCTGCGGGGACTGGCTGGCAGCGGCAAAACCACCGCGTTGCGCGAACTGGTTGCCGCCTGCAAAGAGGCAAAGATTGAACCAATGTTCTGCGCGCCGACGGCGGCGGCAACGGATGTTTTGCGAAAAGAAGGATTCGAGGCGGTGACACTGCAAAGTTTGCTGATAATGAAACCGGCGTTGTCTGCCCGTCACTTGGTGGTGCTGGACGAAGCCGGGGCGGTCGGGATGGATGACATGCAGCGGCTGTTCGACCTGGCGCGGGATGCACGCATTGTGCTGTCGGGCGACACCGGCCAGCACGCTTCGGTTGCGCGTGGCGATGCGCTGCGGATTTTGGAGAACCATTCGGATTTTCAATCCGGCCAATTGACCCGCATCCGGCGGCAACGCAAAGCCGAGTATCGCCGGGCCGTTGAACTGGCTGCGCAGAAAAATACCAATGAAGCGTTCGTACAATTGGAACGCATGGGAGCGGTGACTGAACTTCCCGGCAACCAACTTCATGACTCTGCCGCGCAGTCGTATGTGAAAGCTTTGGCACAAAATCAATCTGCGTTGCTGGTCGCACCGACGTGGAATGAAATTGAAGCGGTGACGGAAAAAGTCCGTGCCGCGCTCAAAACGTCCGGTCGGCTGGCGGTTGACGAAAAGGAGTTTCAAGTTTTTGATTCATTGTCATGGACGGAAGCGCAGAAGCGGGATGCCCGGCAATATCGCCCCGGCCTGGCGATTCGGTTTCACCGGCAAAAAACTGGTTTTGCCAAAGATGAAACCGTCGCGGTGGTCGCCGTCGAAAATGACGCCTTGAAAGTCCAACGCGTGGACGGTTCCGAAAGTATTTTCCCATTGGGTCAAGGCTTCGCCTTGTTTGATGTGGGGGAAAAGCGGAAATTGAAAATGGCCGCTGGCGACAAGCTGTTACTGCAATCGAACTGGCAGAAGAAATTTATCAACGGCGAATTGGTCGAGGTGCAGGCGATTCAAGGTGATTCCGTGGTGCTGGCCGATGGCCGGGTGATTCCAGAGAACTATCGCACGTTCACGCACGGCTACGCCGTCACGTCACACGCCGCCCAGGGCAAGACGGTGGATGAAGTGTTGGTCGTCGCGTCGTCGCGTTCGCTGCCGGCGATCAATCAGCAGCAATTTTACGTCAGCATTTCGCGCGGGCGCGATGCGTGTCGCGTGTTCACTGATGATGCCGAGATGTTGCGCTCGCACGTCACCCGTTCCAGCGCGCGGCTGGCGGCGGTGGAAGTTGTCCCGCCGGTCCACCGCCGAAAATTCATCCTAACGGTTTTGCAGCGCGGGCATCGCTTCCTGGAACAGTTCCGCCAGCGCCTCGGACTGCAACAGGCCATTTTACCTGACAATCGCAGCCCTCAAATGAAAACACCCCGTTATGAACACCCACGAAAAGCCACTCACCGAATCAGACTGTAGGACGGGCCATAATCCCTGTTTTACCAGTGACATCAAAAGTGCCGCTCTGAACGTGTATGCAGACGACATGCACAATTACCTGCTCCCTTATGCGCAATTGCTGTCTGCTGAAAGGTTTTCCAATCCGGCGCTGGAACATGAGCCAGATGCCCCGCCGGAAAAAATGCTGATCCGCTTTGCCCAGGCTGTTGTTGTGGTGCTGGGCAGTGGACTCGGCGCTGTGGAGCGTGACCTTCAACAATATGAGCTAAAATTTGTGAAGTCCGCTCCACGACGTTTCGCCGGGTTGTTGAACACCCACATCGCCGCCGTCACCATCACTTTTACCAAGGAGAACGCATGAACCAAGAATCATCATTAAATCTACAGGCACTGGGAAAATATCCCGTCGTCATGACCAAGGAGAAAGTGGCCGAAGCGCTAGGCGTTGCTACGCATATCATCCCGCCACTGGTGCGGTCGGGACTGCTCAAGCCGCTCGGCCATCCGGGGCGCTATTGCGTGAAGCACTTTTCGCGTGACGCGCTCGCGGAGAAATTTGCCAGCCCGGAATGGCTCGATAAAGTGGCGGCGGCCATTCACCGGCACTGGCGCAACAAGAACGCGCGGAAGCGGGCAACGCAGGCCCAACCGGCGTGAGGACGGGCGAGTCCGTTACGCGGTAGCGACCGGCGGCGCGGCGAGCTAAAGGCTCAAAACTCCGCGCCGCCGCTCGCCCGTCCCCATCGCCACACTTCACCGAACACCTGGTTTAATCCATGCCATCAACCGGCGGGTGATATTCTTGGATGATGATTGTTGGTGGCGGTGGTGTGTGTGGCTGTATGATGATGCCGATGCCGGCGCTGACGTGCGGTTGATTGGGGAATTTTTGGCGCAACCCGCCGCTGAATATCCACGCAATCAGAATCAGGGACAGCCATACGAACGCGAGAAACAGATAAACTCCCCATTCTGCGATGATCCAATCGAGAAAATGGAACACGGGGTCGAGCACTTTGGCAGGATTCAAGTTCATGTGATTTCCTCCGGTTACGCGTTCACCGGCTGTGCCACTACGGGTTCCTGTCTCGTTACGTTGGGTAGCGACACAATCTTTCGCTCGTATTCCTCCAAGGACGGAATCAGCACCCTGGCCTTTTTCGCGTACGCCCGTGCAACGGCCTTGCTCCCGTGACCGAGCGCTTCCTGCGCGAATCGTTCTGGAAAACCACACGTCTTAGCCCGTTCCGCCCAGGCGTAACGGTAGCTGTGTAAAGAGACCCCGGAAACACCAACCAATCGGAGCCGACGAATGAATGCCTTTGCGCGGTCGGACTCCTTCCATTGGACGATTTGAGGAAAGAGATAGCCCGTCACCGGCCGTGATTGCAGAAGTTTGGCGACCCGGTCGCCAAAATGAATCATCGCCTGGGTTCCCGTTTTCATCCGCGCGTAGGAGATGGTTCGGTCCGTCCAATCAACATCCTCGGCGCGCAACGAAGCCATGTCGGTTTGTGAACCGCCCAAATGCCAGAGCAATTCATAATAGTCGCGCAATTCCGCGTTGCTTTCACCCGCCAGAATCTTTTGATGTTCCTCCCCGGTGATGCCGCGCTTTTCCTTGAACTGGATGGCTGGCCAACGCTTCCTGGGCAGCACCGGCCACGGCAGCCAGGACATATCGAGGGCGAAGTTTTGGAGCCGCCGCAGAAAAATATTCGAGCAAACAGTGCCAATTCCCAGCACCCGCAGGAAGTGTTCGGGGCGGGTTTCCAGGACGGGCAATGGTCGGATGGAATCGAACGCCTGGTCCCGCATCGCCCGCCTCCAGCGATCCTGGGTCGGGCCTTGTTTGAGGGTGGCCGTCTCGTCCATGACGAACTGCCAGGTGCGGGTGGCAATCTGCGGGTCGGTGGCCGCCAGATAAGCACGGGCAATTTGCAGATTGATGGCCGGTTGTTGGCTAGCCTCATTTTTCGCGTGCAAAAGCCGTGTGGCCTTCGCGCGGTCGGTGGTCTGCAAACTCTCCTGTTTGCCCGTCAGATGATTGTGAAGATAATACCGTCCGCCATTCTTTCGGCGGTAGAGTCGGAATTGTTGGCTCATAACTGTCTTCACAGCGATGAGGTTACGACAAATGATTCCGATTCAGGTAGGGAGCAGGTGGAAGTTACCGAGAATACGCCAGAGTTAAATTCTGCTGGCACTTCTGCTGGCACTTGCGCCCGTCACTTTCATAACTCCATGCCGCACTCACGGTTAGGAATGGAGCCAATGGCCGGGATTGAACCGGCGACCGACGGTTTACGAAACCGTTGCTCTACCACTGAGCTACATTGGCTTAACTATTGAAAACAAACCACTTAAATGAGTGTTTTCTCTGAGTGTTTTGCTGCTTGCATACTCAATTTGTATATGGTATGTTTTTTCTGTCATGAAAACAACATTACCATCACCGACCAAGAGCAAGGCGGATGTGGAATGGGTCAAAACACCGTATCCCAACCTCATCCGCTACAAACCCAGCGGCAATTATTTTGGGCGTGTCCGGGTCAATGGCAAGTTAATTCGCCGCTCACTGGACACGCACGTCTTGACCGTTGCCAAGCTCAAGCTCTCCGACTTTCTCCAGGATCACCGTCGGCTGGCCGTCAACAAAGGGCAATCCGTCAATGGGGAGGTCATCATTGAAATGTTCAAAAAGGAAATCGAGGATGACCACAACAACAAGCCACGCACCAAGCTTTACAAGCAGGAGGTGCTGACGGCGTTGAAAAAATCGTGGCCGGAGTTGTATGCGACCGACATCGCCAAAATCAACCAGAAAGGTTGCAATGAATGGGCGGCGCGTTATGGCAAGGAGTATAGCCCGACGCGCTATAATGGGGCGTTGGGCATCGTGCGCCGCATTTTTGAGATTGCGATTGAACATGGCTACCGCGTGGACAATCCGGCCAAGTTTGTGGATCGCCGCCGGGTGAAGCCAAAGGAATTGCACCTGCCATCGCAGGCGCAATTTCAGGATATGGCGACGCACATTGAAACTTCCGGCGCGGGACAGTCGAAGGATTGCGCGAATCTGTTTCGTTTCCTGGCATTCTCCGGTCTGCGGATAGACGAAGCGCGGCATGTCCTCTGGAACGATGTAGATTTCGAGAAAGGATTGCTCCATGCCCGCATTACCAAGAATGGCAAAGACCGTTGGATTCCGCTGAATAGTAGTTTGCGACAACTGCTGGAACAAATGCGCGCGGGGCGATCCAAAGAATCGCCGGACAAAACCGTGATGCAAGTCTTTGAATGTCAAAAGTCCATAGACCGTGCCGCGAAGCTGGTCGGTGTAAAACGGATCACGCATCACGATTTACGGCACTTGTTCGCCACGCGTTGCATAGAGGCCGGCGTGGACATTCCGACGGTCTCTCGCTGGCTTGGGCATCAAGACGGAGGCGCGCTGTGCATGAAAACCTATGGCCATTTGCGCGATGAGCACAGCCAGCGAGAAGCGTTGAAAGTGACATTCTAAATTCGGACTCCGTGACTTTGTTTTTGGGTCTGCGCCGGTCTTTCAGAAATGGCGCGGGCCAGTTTGATTTCAAACGACTCGACGACGATGCTCATGTCTTGGTGTGGATATTTTTCTTCAAGGTGTTCTCGCACCTGTGCGGTCACGTCGTCTTTCCAAAGCTTAAAAACCTTTCGCTGGTCGTGCGCGAACGTCTGCAACACTTCTCTCGCATCGTGGCCGCTGTTCAAAACGTCTTTCATTTCCCTGGACTTCAACGGCAGACATTCGACAACCGCAAATTCCAAGCCGGCCTCCGTGCGACGGTGACAAACGGATGTGATTTTCGTCAAATCAACGGCATGTTGCCATTGCGTGCCGTCGTCGGTTTGGATGATGTGGCCTGATGACTGCAAGGCGGCTCTGAATGCTTCGTTTGCTGTCGCTGGCAAATTGTACTCGATATTGTGAAGGGCGTCACAGTTCGCTTTGAACTGTTTCAGATGTTCCGCGAAATGCTGTATGGCCTCGGCGTTAACCTGTTCTTGAAGCGGTGTGGGTCTTTCGTAGTAGTTCATAATTTACCTCAAATCGGTTTGCAGCAATTGGAGCAGTTCGGTTCGTGGCACGAGCAGTTTGCCGCGCAGAACCCGGCACGTTTTTAATTTCTGCCGCTGGATCAGCCGATACATGGTGAAATAATTGATGCCGAGCATATCGGCAGCTTCCTGCACGGAATAGGCGAGCCGCTCGGTTGGTGGCGTGGTGGTTTGTGTTTCGTTTTCTGGAATGGTTTCCATACGTCCTCTACTGGTTTTTCATTGGGAATAAATTTGGGCTTTGACCGGCTTGCTCCAGTCCATTTTGGGCAGGAAATGAATCGGATGAACGCGGAGCGCCACCGCCAGGTAAAACAACTGCGTCAGATCAATCCGCAATGAGCCGTCTTCAATTTTGGAAACGGTGCTTCGCGTAGCGTTAAGCCAGCCAGCATCCTGTAATCGGTCGGCCAGATAATCCTGCGTCCAGTCGAGCTCGTTACGCCGTTTGCTGACCTGTCGCCCGATAAAATTCCGCTTTTTCATTACGAACAAAATTTTGCCTCCGGCTTTTTTATTCGCCGGACATTTTCTCATGCGATTCAATTTTCGTTGTTCGTTTTTCGAACAGAATTGGCAGCTTCAAAAAACCGACCTCCCAAGGCATGGCAAAGCCATGCCATTGGGAAGTGGGGGTCATCAAGCTGACAGCAAACCGGCGTCAACTCTCGCCATTTGGGCCTCACAGTTGAGGGACGCTCTCGCGCAAACAGGCATTTGCCTGACCTATAATAGGATTTGAAGGCATTATCGAGCCAGCTTGCGCCGACTCTAGCGAAGATGGAGAATCCAGACTTTCGTCCTGTCTCAAGAAAACCATTAGCACAGCCGAATCAAAATGCAAGCCCGGCAGGGTGAATAAATTTGCCGAGAGAATGGCCGCCTTTTTGCCGTCCATATTTTCACCGTGAAAATGCTCCGCGCGCAGAATCCTAGAGGCAAAATCCCCGGAGCCGGGCGGCGGGTGCAATGTGGAGCGCAGCCGGTTGAGGCGAGCAATACATTGACGCGCCGACCGGCGACACATAATCACGCCTCTGATTCACGCGCAGGGAATTAGCGCGACTGCGCCATTTAAATGAAAAGTTGGCCGGTGTTCTGTGGACGTAAATCCAAATCAAGGGATTGGTGGGCGGGGTCTGGGGCGGAAATTGCCGCCCCAGCTTAGAATATTTGCTTTGCCTCACATACCAATTGTTTTCCTGATTTCACAAGACAGAATGTTTTCTGTGAAGAAGCTCATTATGGAGTTTTTGGGGTGTCATACAATTTACTCAATACGTTGAGCAAAATTACTCAATTACTAAAACGGTTACATTTTTCTTAAATGGCTTCGGTCTGCGGTCGGCAAGCGAAGGAAGTGAAGTGCAGGTGGAGAGACGGCTGGAACGAAACTGGAGCGTAGGTGAGACCCTGTTCGTGGCTTCAACGGGGCCGCGCCCGCGCGGGCGCGGAATTTGGTGCCGTGAAGGTCATCCGCCGATGGAATGACCATGCTTCAACGGGGCCGCGCCCGCGCGGGCGCGGAATTACGGCAAGACGATGGTGAGCATGATTGTACTCACTGAAGCTTCAACGGGGCCGCGCCCGCGCGGGCGCGGAATTACGGGCGCCTACATCCGCCTCCTTTGTTACCAATGGGGCTTCAACGGGGCCGCGCCCGCGCGGGCGCGGAATTGTCAGGCCGAACTCGATACAGCACGCAGCTATCGCTTCAACGGGGCCGCGCCCGCGCGGGCGCGGAATTACGTACCGGTTAATCGCGTCTGCATCGGCAATCGTGCGATCGCTTCAACGGGGCCGCGCCCGCGCGGGCGCGGAATTGTCACCGACTGGCATCGACAGCCACGCCGATTGCTTCAACGGGGCCGCGCCCGCGCGGGCGCGGAATTGAAGATCAGCGCTAGACCCAACAGCAGTCTCGCGCTTCAACGGGGCCGCGCCCGCGCGGGCGCGGAATTGAAGGCATGGATCACGAACAGGCCTGCGAATCCATCGTCGCTTCAACGGGGCCGCGCCCGCGCGGGCGCGGAATTTACCAAGCCTGTTGCCAGCGTCATTGCAACATCGCGCGCTTCAACGGGGCCGCGCCCGCGCGGGCGCGGAATTCAATGCGTACTGCGCCGCACGCAGATTGCTTCAACGGGGCCGCGCCCGCGCGGGCGCGGAATTCATGCGACGCTATGGCATTCAAGTGCTGCTTCAACGGGGCCGCGCCCGCGCGGGCGCGGAATTTGCCGATGCCGGCTCGCGCTTCAATGGGCCGCGCGCGCGGCGCGGAATTGCAATACGTCGGCTTCAACGGGGCCGCGCCCGCGCGGGCGCGGAATTGTTCCGTGTCACTGCGCGGCACGCGTGACGACGCAACTGGCTTCAACGGGGCCGCGCCCGCGCGGGCGCGGAATTTCTGGCCATCGACAATCTGGACTCACGGTGCACGACGTGCTTCAACGGGGCCGCGCCCGCGCGGGCGCGGAATTAGCCACTTTGTTACTCGTTCTGGTGCAGGCCCGCAATACTTCGATTGCGACTGCCTGCACCATTTTCATTACTCCTACATTCGAGATGTCCGATTGTCTCATCATTATTGATTCACTACAAGGCGGTTACGCCATGCGAGCGCGGACGGGGTTTTCCGCATCACCCCACCGCTCGCGGGAGTTCAATTGTCAAAGAACTTTAAAAACTCAAAATACAAAACACGGCGCGTCTATTTTCGTATAGGGCAGGCCCATTGCAGTGATCACCCGGTCGCCTCGCCCTTCAGCCGGACCAAGCGAGATAAACAACACTTGGTCTTCATCTTGATTGATAATTTTGCTTAACGCGGTTTCCAATTCGATTTTTTCGGACGGATTCAGGTCACACTCGAAAACTGAAAATTGGAGATGATCACCAAAACTGCGACAAGCCTTGAAAGTGCGTCGCAACCGTTTGTCATCCGCCACGTCGTAGCAAACCATGTATGTCGTTCGCATAGGTCACCTCGTCAACAACGGAACGTATTCGGCGATTTCGCCAGTCAGTGTTTTAGCCAGCAATCGCGCCTGCAATTCAAGTGCCCGGCGATAGCTGACTTTGTAGTCGAATAATGGATGCGTGATGAGCGAACTCATCCGCTGCTCATACATCTGGAAAAAGCGTTTGCGGCCCGGCGCGGTGAGATTCACCGCCTGACCCGCGCGCACGAAATCCTTCTCTGTGACGACGCGATTGTTGATGCAACTCAACACTGTGGACTCGGCGATCAATGGCCGCATTTCTTCCATTAAATCCAGAGCCAACGCTGGCCGTCCGAATCGCGGCTGATGGAAAAATCCAATGTAAGGGTCAAACCCCACTGCCAGCGCCGCCAGTGTGCAATCCTTGCTCAACATGCTGTAAGCCAGTGAAAGCATCGCGTTGACGGGATCAGTCGGCGGACGCCGGTTGCGATTGGTGAAATTGAAATTGAATGCGAGTTGTTTCACATCTTTTGTTGGATTGTGTTCCTCAGCCAACTCGTCGGCAATTTTCACCATTCCGTTGAATTGCTGGAAATACTGGCTCGCGGCGGCGCCTTCGATTCCCAACAGTTCTTCGATTGAAGTGGCAACTAGCGCATCTTCCGAGGCCCGCTTGAGTTTCAAAATTATAGGTTCAGGTGGTTCCAGGTGGTTTCGCATCAGCAGCGTGCGATGATTGCGAATCTTCCCATGCACAAACTGTCTCGCCAGCGACAGGCATTTGGTTTCGTCTCGCGCCAATCGGAATTGCTCCATGCGCAGAAACACATTTTTCAACGTATGACCACGGGTGATCCCATAAAACCAGCCGCCCATCGAAAAATAGGTGATGGGAATTTCCATTTCGCAGAGCGATTGAACCGCTTGAGTCGAGATTTGAATGTTGCCGAATAATGCAACGTGTGAAAGGTCGCGCAGGCGCACTTCATCAACAACCTTGTCTCTTTCTTTAACCTGCAATACTTCGTCTTTGCATCCAACGCGAAAACCCTGCGTGTTAAGATAAAGTGGGCGGGTGTCATCACGCGCGGCAATCAGTCTGCGGGGAGGCTCGGCTGATTTCTGTGCAGGCGAATCTGGCTTCTCCGATAAATCCACGTCAAGCGGTGGTGGTTCGGCCAGCATCCGGGTTTCGTCGGGCAGACACACCGGCGCGAGCGAACAGCGCACACATTTCGGGGAATTGATCAACGGTGGTGGAATCGGTCCAGTAACGATCCGTCTGGCTTCCGTGATGTTTTGCAGAATCCAGTTTTCCAATTCGGCAGTAATGGGCAGGCGGACACGTTGTTTGGTAGCCCGATAATAGATAATGCCCTCGTTGCAGGCGTAGCTGTTGTCGCGCAGAATCAATGCCTGCAATCCAAGCTGCATTTTGTCCGTGTCCCACAGTTCATTGGCATCCTCGCCTTCTTTGGGTGCGCCTGCTTTGTAATCAACCGGACAGACCTCCAACGCGGTGAGCAAATCTTCCTTGCCGGTTTTGGATTCGACCAAATCCATTTTTGCAACCACTCCCAGCCGTTCCGATCCCATTTGCACGGAACGCGAGTGAATTGTTTCGGGTTCTGTGCTTTGCGTTTCAGTCGCCTTGCTTGCAGAGTCGGCGGCATCCGCCGTTGTTCCCGGCGCTTCTTTCGGTTTGGCGGCTTCTGATTTTCGCTTGGCCGCTGGTAACGCACCGGTTCCCGAATCAACGCGCTGGTGAATTGCGCCGCCACGCAGCGTATCTGCGCTTTCAACAAACACCCCCTCGACAAATTCGTAGTAGAACAATCGCTGGCAATACACGAACTCATTCAACATCCGCGCGGGAATTTGTTGCGGTTCGGCTTCGGTGCGTGCTTTGTGCTCGGAAGTTTCCGGCGTCGGAGGACTCAAATCGGGTGAAGCTGGAGCTTCAGCGATTGATTTAGACGGCTCACTTTGCTGCGCTTCGACTGGTCCGACATGTACCACAATTGTCAATCGGTTCGGCTCAGTCGTCGCTGCACGTGCTGGACGCTTGCCGTCTAATCTTGCGCCGGGCACTCCGGGCGAAACACCTCTCGACGCCAGCGGCGCTTCCGGTTCACTCAAACGATTTTCGGATTTAACCGATGGGTCTTTGTCGTTCATAGTATTTTGATGGCTGTCAGACAGCTAACTACATGCCATTTACATGCCATTACGCAGTGGAAACCGTCACAAACAGACCGAGAGCGAAGTGCGAGCCGTTGCCGAGGGTGAACGCACCGTTTGGCGGTTCGGAAACTTCTCGTGCGGGAACACGTTGCTTCTCTGTAAATAATGGATGCTGTGTGCTCATGCACTTGGAAGCATGATGCCAAAACCCGCGAAACGCCCACGGCCTACTACGAGCGGACCTGTTATAGGCTTGCGAAAGATAATCTCCGCATGGATACGCCTCGTCGTGCTCAGGTAGTCGGCGACACGGAACTCTCGGGCAGCCGGGCATTGGGGGACAAGTGGCCCAGAGAACGTGGCGACAGACTCTATAGTGTCCGGAGATATACCCTGTTGGGTGAGCGCACGAGCGAGGCACATCTCCAGAGCGCGACCACGTCGCGGGTGTCCAGTGAGGACAATGGGGCTGACTGTGCGCCATGTTTTCGCCGGCTGGCCCGCCAGCGTGGACCAAAATGCCAACATCGTGCGCTGGGTGTCCGGCGGGCTACGCGGAGGAAACCCACAGAACGTCCGCGATCCAGCAATTTCATCCCGTCAATCCCCCGCGTGAGATCGCCAAACAACGCGCGATCCTCATCATCATTGATTCCCCAGCCCAAGACGAGAACGCGCCGCATGTCTCCATCTGCCGTAAAGTCCGCATTCATACTCGGCAGCGGGACGATGCCAAAGTGACCGCCTTGGGACGGCCCGGAAACACCCGCACTCTGATGGCCGAGAAGTAGACGGGTGATGCGACTTCACCGTAGTGCTGCCGCATTCGGGGATTTGCTCCAGCCAGTCCGAGAATACGTGGCGCACCATTCCAGCGGCTTCGCGCAGGCGACGCGGGTCGAAGCGCATCAGTGAACCGTCGGTCCGGAATAGCTCGAAGATCGCGCTCGGCACTTTGTCGGATGACGTAGGCGCATCGGAATACTTCACCTGCCTGCTGTTCGTGAAGTCAGGCGGAAGGTCGCTCACTCAGCGAGGAAAGCGGCGCTGGCACCAGTCGAGAAAGCCAGTGCTTGGCACGAGCCATTCGCCGCCTGGCACTTCGTGCGGCTGCCAGAGCCTGCGCTCTCCCAAGGCATCCACCTGGGGTTCGCGTGAACTTCTCCCCGTGCATACACAAGGTCCACTGTCCGTCCAGATAGGTAACGAGAGAAGCCATCGCAGAGACCACGTCGGCATGGTGCGCGGAGTCGCCCTCGGCGGCGAATTCCCATTGATACGAGACCCGGCATTCTGGCGGCAGCGGGTGAAGTCGCAACGACTTTGCGGTCTTCACATGTTCGCGGAAGTCCTTGCTCTCGCCGTCGTCGTTTTCGGGACGTAGCCTGTGATCAGTTCACGGGCAGGCTCCGTGGCGATTGCGAAAATGGTCGGCGGCGGACATGATTCGAGCCATTCCAAAGCTCGATTCCGAATGTCTGAATGCAGGAGTCCATGCGCGCCGCGATGCGTCGCAGCCACAAGTGCCTGAAACAGCCGTGCGGCAGACGGCGGCCATTCGGCCCCGTGAAAATGACCCGCAGTGAAAGTAACGTGGATGTCGAGTTGCATTTGGCAACCTATGATTATTTGGCTGTGGGTGTGTTTTCTTTCTTCCCATCCTTTCCCGGCCTTCTTGGCTTCTTTTCAGCAGCCTTCTTATTGATTGCTTCCTTCACGCTCTCGGGTTTGAAGTTGAAGTTTCCACCTGCGTCTTTGGCAAAGTCCTTCGCCACAGCCTGCGCATAGGCGATGATTGTCTCCGCATCACAATCAAATGCCGTGCGCTTCCCATCGGGAGTCACGATACTAGCTTTTGCGGGAGAATCGGGATCGCCAACGAGCAGGCAACCCGCACGGAGATTATAATCCGTCTGTCATCGCTGCGATGAGAGACAGTCCGAGGATGTAGCGACGGAGCTTTAGGGTTTCATCGCCCTTGATCTCGCCCTTCTCCAAGACAGCCAGCGAGCGAAGAGCAACCAAGTTTACTTCCGTTTGCCGGACAATCTTGCCATACACACGGACGCCACCTGTGTGTCCACCGCTGGGGCCGAGCGCATTCCTTCTTTGGGAGTGGGTCTTTGTCAACCTGTTCCTGGACGGAATCTACAGTGGCCGTTTCGGTAAGTCCGATGCTGAAGATCAAAGCGGCATGAATTGTGCAGAACGCTTGAGCACTTCAACATTCGTCGCTCGAATGGTGGAAGACAGGACGCGCGCGGCTTTGAACTGCATATCGCGAGAATCCCAAAAGCCGAAAACAAGTGATGTAGGCGCGAGTTTCGCTATTTCAAGGGCGTTGCCTGCTTTAATGGCGGTGATGCAGGTTTTCCCTTTGCTCCAAACTCTGAGTGACGTACAGCGCCGTCCGCAATCCGGTGGCCAATATCAAGGAGATTCACTTTTGTGTCTCCAGCTTTGATTACAACTTGTGGCACAAGTGCGGAGAGCGGTGCTTTCTTGAATTGAGTTTCCATGCGATTTGCTTGCGAGCCGACGCTATCGAGCAAACAGGCGTTCACCTCGGCCGTTTTGGCGGCAGCTTCGGGCTCGACGTCGCGGCGGAAAGTATCAATTGCATAGATGATTGAGGCGTTCCTCGGGAGCCTTCCGCTTTTCATCACGAGCATAGGTCGGCGGGAAAATGACTGTGTCTTTTCCGCCGGCAGGCTGAAGATGTTCGGTAAGCGTCAGCGCGACGGGCTGTTTGCGCTGGGCGAGCCAGTCGCCGGATTGAATGAGATCGTCGAACTGCGTGACTGTGACTTGTTTATTCATAGGTTTTTTTTGTCATTGGTTGAGCGAGAAGAAAATTTGAGTAGTTCTTCCGAGTGGCCCTGGCAGCGAAGAGCAAGGGTGCACTTGGAAAGCCCACAGGCCCGGCAGCAAGCCGAGCGAGCACTACCGGAAGTGGCGATGGCCAAAGGTGGTAGGCGAATCCAGCCCGGGCCCTCTCCACGGCCCCGCCATCCTCGCGCTGAGGACAAATCCCCAGCGCGGCCGCAGCGGCTGGGGAAGAAGGCGCCCGCACCGAACGTGACGAGTAGCTCGGCAAACGGATAGGTGTCCACGGGCAGACCAAGGTCATTGGATGAAAAGCCGGCGTTGAGCGCGTCTCGGGAAGAACGAGGATCGAAGCCAAAGCGACCACTCATGGGAGCGCGCGCGGCGAGCAACTCGGCGATGGAAGCTGGCTGTGGCATGGACGCCGCTTCTTTCAACATGTCCGTAACAATCTTCTGCACCGTCTGCTGGCCTGCATACATTTTCCAAGCGCTCTTCTCAGCGATTTCCCCGGCCTGCGAGAGCGTTTCATACCACCAGTCGAGAGGCACAGTGAAACGAGGGCGACCCTCTGGGATGAAATCCACCTCGATGCGCGAGGGTTCGTCAGGTTCCAGCGCGGGGACGAATTTCCAACGCTCTGCATCCCGGAGTGTCGCCAGCAATGTGGTCAAATAGTTCGCTTCGGTGAGGGTGCTTTCCATCACGAACTTAAGCGGTGCGGTGGTGTGCCAATGGGTCAACGCAGTCCGGTCCATGCGTGCGAGGATATCAGCGAGGCCGCAGCACGCGAGGTAGTCCACCGGGTTTGCGGGATGGCACGGGATGGCAATCTGATGGCGCGTGTTCATTTGGCAGTCCAATCGGGATGAGCGGAGGCAATGGCGTCGGCGCATTTCCGAGGGCTTCCAACCATGCGAGCGTCCACCATCCGTAATGCTGCTGGAGCGCAACGAAGCGCCTTGGCACCTCGGCAGCTATCGCGGCACTTCGGTAGTGGGGACGGTGCGATCATACGCTTCCGCCGGAAAGGACGGGCGGGCATGTCCGTGGTGCGCGGCGATCAGATGGAGAATCAGTTCCCGCTGGGGATGATCGTGAAGTTCTCATCGTCTCGTGCCTCGATGAGCGAACCAAACTCGTGTCGGTATCCTGCGTTATACGAGTGATCGAAGTAAGCTTGACCGCTCTTAGCGAGTGGTTCGCCAGTGGTATTCCCAATCGCAGCCTGCCACCAGCGACGATCCTTTCCCCGGTCGTGCCATCTTGCCGCAAGGGTGATTGCTTCGCGGAGGTCCGCTGCGAGTCCGAGTCGTTCACCAAGCGTCCGCGCGACTGCCTCAGTGACGCGAGTGTGTTCCGCTAGCGTGACCGGATATTTCGCGAGCGAGCGATTGTCTTCATTTCCACCCGAGTTGTTGTCGGTAGCGATCTGGAAATAGGCGACGGCCCGGTTGATTGTACGCTGCTGCGCTTGCTCTTCTTCAAGGTCGCTGTCCGCCACCGAAAGATCGCCAATCAATGCTTCAAATCGGACGAGCATTCCCGGATTCAGTGAACGCAGATGGGCGACGACTGCATTCCGGGCGCCTGCTTCGTCGGCATAGGTGCCGAGCGGTTCCAATTCCTCCTTCGAGCGCCACAGGGATGCTTCGATTTCTGTTCCGCTCTGCGTGAACACCGCTCGCCGCCACGCTGCTTCATTGATAACATCAGCTACGGGTTCCTTGAGTGCTTCGGGACTGGAATCGGGAATGTCTTTCAGCATCCCACCTACACCTGAAGGCAGGAACACGGTGGCGGACACAAGTCCGCCAAGCCTCTTACCGGCATCCTCAAATTCACTCATCTCCGTGCTCCGCGACTCACCGCTGACGGAACGAATCACCAGTAATGCGTTCGCATTCTTCTTCGCGAGCGCAGAAAGTAGCGCTGCTGCACGGTGAGTGGCGACTTGGGCAACTTCGTTTTGTGAAACAGGGATTGTATCCATCATCTCGGCAGCATCCTCCCTGCTTGCCGCAATGCAGAGATCCGCGCGCCAGACGAGCGACGTGGTCATGCTTTCGTCCTCCGTCACACCACGCAGCCAGTAGCTCACCTGCGGACGTGGAAACTCGTCCGAACGGAGTGATGTTAGGGACCAGTCGTCGAGCCGCGCTTCGTCTAACGGCGGCGATTCAGGCGGCGGGGAAAAAGCGCGCCGGGCGAGAGGCGATGTGAAGTCGAGCGCACGCAGCGCTGCGGGGCTGGCGTCGAATGCGTCATCGCTGGCCGGAAGTTGCCGCAACGTCAAGACACTCGCATCCGCCGGGGCGATGTTTCCAATCGTTCCCACTGTGGGCGTTGCCACTTCCGCAGAAAGGACCAAACGAATCTTCGCATTTACCTCGCCGCGCCGATTCACTCGACCAAAACGCTGAATCATTCGTTCTAGCGCCACCGCATCGCAGACCGCGTGGTCTGCATCGAAATCCATCCCCGCTTCCAACAAGCGGTTGCCAGGAGAAATGCGGCCGTTTTTTCTCTTCTATTATTTTTCTTTTTCTATAATTTTTTTATTATTTCGTTTTTCTTTATCTTTTCCGCTCAAATCCACGCATCTCGCCGGTCAGCATCAAAACCCGCTTTTTTTTTTCTTTTTATTTGTTTTTTTTTTAGCGACCGTAACAGCTTTTACCAAATCGACCGTGTTCGCAAACACAACCACGGCGTTTTTTTTTTTTTCTTTTTTTTTTGCTTCGCGCGCCATTTTTCCGCCATCGCGGCCCGCTTTCCGAGGGCTGCTTGCGGGCGTTGCCGCTTCGGCGAGCACGAAGCGAAGCGATTTCGGTGTCGTCAATGGCTTTGCAACCCGGAGTCCTCCTATCTCTGTGGTAGAAAAGAGGTTTTCGGTGGTTGCGAGTTTAGACTCCGCATCGGAATGATACGCAGCCAGAGTTGCAGACATCCGAGTTATCCCAAATGGGCACATTGAGATTCCGCATTTCGCGTGAAGTTCCATTCCTGTGAGAAGCGCTTCAAATGACGGGACTAAATGCGATTCATCCAATACCACCCATGTGTCGCGTAGCAAGAGCCCGGCTTGCAGGCTCCGCCAATTTCTTCCAACACCGCCGTAGCCGGAAAACAGCATCCGGCTTCCAAGCATATCTACCGTTCCTACGATGATCGCCGGACGCGACGGATCGAGGTGCCACGCGTGATTATCCGCAAACTTCCCACGTAATGTGGAGACTGTGACGCCACAATCGTCCGACACTGTTGTCGCCTGCATGAGAGCGTCAACAATCGGGCGAAGAGCAATCAGCGATTCATCTTTTCCGGCACGTGCCAGACGTTCTCGCAGGCTCTCGACTTCGTCTGTCGCCTGATCCACGACAACCCTTCGGTCCACAATATACGCCAATCGTCGTGGAATTCGTCGATAGCGTGCAGGTTCCAAAATCGACACCCCCAAGGCAGCTAGCCATACCGCGATTACGCTCGTCTTTCCCAACCCTGTTGGAACGTCGCAATGCCGTGGCAGTTCACCGGCCACAAGCCGCAAAAAAAGTTTCTCCTGCCACGGAAACGGGTCATTCTCAGTTAGTGCCTGGAAAATCGCGCGGAATGATTGGTCCTTCATCATGTCAACCCTTTGCCGGGATGTTCCTGTTTTGTTTATAGAGGAGGGCAAGAATGTTGATGAGTTGAGAATTACAGGTTATGCCAGAATCGCTCTCTGCCAAACGGGATTGATAGTCATAGGGCGAGTTGCCCGTGGCGGATCGAAAAAATATGCCGAATTGAAGTCGGCTCACGGTTCACCGCCTTCTCGACGTGTTGATGCAAGATGCCTGATCATTGACGGCCTTTGTTATTCGGCGTCGCGCCAAGACAGAATCCGCACTGTATTCCCTCAGCGTGGTTTTTTATGTGTATATCAAATACAGCCCTCGACAGCGAGCATGAAAATTATGCCCGTTGATGAATCAAACAAAAGCACGTTACTTCAAGGCAGGAACGAGGGCGCGCTGGTTCCAAAAAACCCACCAATTGGCTCATTCATGGGCGTGCGGCGAATAGCAGATTCACGTCACACAACTTCTGCGGCCACAATAGCCTCGAATCCAGAAAAAATATCCGAATAATTTGCGTTCAGAAACCTTACCACCTTGGCGTTGTCCAGAAGCTTCTTGATGAAACCACGAGCACACGTCAGACACATCATATTTTCCGTAAAGCTCGCCTTCACCGCCTTGAAATCTTTTTCCAGCGATTCCATTTCACGTTCCATGTTGGCCAATTCCTCCGCTGACAGGCCGGTTTTCTTTTTTGGCTCTGCGGGATTCACACGCTGGTCGCTCGGCGTCATCAATATCAACGATTCGACATATCCGACTGAATAATTGTTTGCGCTCACCATCACTTCCGCGATTTCCATTTGTCGCGGCGGTTTTACCTTTTTCAACAGGCGGATGCCTTTCTCGGAAATGTTTTTGTCCTTTAACAAATTTGCCGCCGCCTCGGCGATGCCGTCCAGCAATTCAATCAATCCGCGCACGACGTTCAGCGGCATATCCAGCGCGCTTGCAATCCGCTCCGGGTTGACGCCGTTGCGAATCGCTTTGACGATCATCTTGTGACATTGAATGGGTGGCAGCCGGTTGATTCGCGCGTTGTAGGTGAAACATTCGTCATCGGTGGAGATGATGCACTCAGCCACTGTTTTGCCGAGTTGTTTCAACGCGATAATTCGCAGATGCCCATCCAGCAACAGGAACGTGCCTGACTTGTCTTTTTGTGGATGAACCACGAGCGGCTCAATCATCCCCACTTCACGCATGGATTTCAGAATCGCTTGATACCGTCGCACGTTGTGGGGACTTTTGATTGTTCGGATGGGTAATATCGCCTCCAACGGAATCTCTTTCGTCCTCATTTGAAACCCCAGCTTCATTTCATTCACATTCATATTCCTTCCTTTTGTTGTTTTGCCACTTTCTCTCCAAGCACTTTGGGCATGGTCGCCAGCGATTCTGCCCGCAGCAGTGTCACGAAATGCTCATTCGCCGTGAGTTTGCTGAACGCCGTCACCACGAAAAGCAGCCTTTCTTCGCAGAGGCGCGCCTTGCGAACCAGCAGTTTTCGTTTTTCGCTTTCGCGCCGATATGCACTGACCAGATTTTCCGCGCTCGGCCGGTTTTTTCGTGAGCCGCGTCCACCCGAACCGCGTTGCTTTCCCATAAACCGCCGTTGCTCCATCAATTTCTTGATGTCCCGGATTGAAGCCTGGTTAAGCTGCTTTTTTTCGTAGGCTTTCAACAATGCCCGTTGCGTTTCAACGCCGTCTGTTTTGGCAATATCTATTGCAACGCCCAACGGAATTTTCCCGTTCAAAGCTGCGTCCAGCAATCGTTCCTCGCCGGCTTTTTTCAAGGCAATCAATCCAATAATTGTCGGGCGGTCTATGTCCAGCTTTCGCCCGATGTCAGTATTGTTATAGCCTTGTTTTTTCAGACGATGAATTTCGTTGATCAACTCCATCGGCGAGGGCAACCGCCGGGCCATGTTCTCCACCAGGCTGCGCAAGAGCCGGTCTTCTTTGCTAATTTGCACGACAATCGCCGGAATTTCCTTGAAGCCGAGTGCCATGAATGCTTCGAGGCGTCCCTGCCCGCAAACCGAGTCGTAGCCCTCGCCTTCGGCTTCATCTGCGGCACGAAGGCTCACCTGAATCGGTTTTTTCAACCCCAGTTTCCTGATGCTTTGGACAATCAATTCAAATTTCTTTTTGTCCCGATGGCGCGGGTTCAGAATCCGAATCTGCTCAATGGGAATCATTTTCACTTCTTCATTCATGCGGCCTCCAGGATTTTGATGCGTTGTGTCAGGCTGAAAAAATAGTCGAGCGTTTCAAATCGGTAGGCGTCCAAATAAAAACCATTTTCCTCGGCAACGCGCAGGTTTTCCCAAGTCATGTCAATGCCCGGCAGCAAATAATAATCCCGGATGCCCTCGTTTGTCGCATCCATGCGGACGGCGATGGTGATGTCCGGCTTCAGACCGGTATCCAGCCGGATCAACCAGCGCGACGAACCGGCCAGCGTGGTGGTGTGTCGGCACAGGATGATAGAAACCCGCAATTCATCATTGAGCCAGAGCGATTCCGAGCTTTCATCCCATGCTGCCGACGCGCCAAGGGACTCAATTTTCTGGATCACGGAAGCGACAATTTCAGGGTGCTGCTTGCGCAACCGACGATTGATTTCGATGAAGCTATAATCAATCTGCGGGTCGTAGCCGATGAGCCGATAGGCGGAAATGAGGCTGCCAAAGCGACAACGAAACGCCGCGCTTGATGGAAAACCATCTATCTCGTCAATCAGGATGCCGCTGATTTGCCCGTGCTGGCTCAAAAGACCGCGCAGTTTTTCCAGCATCTCCTCGTCGGTAAATTTCTGACTACGCGCCAGAATGATTCCCCGCGCCCCGAAAAACTGTTCCGGCCCGATGATGCCTTCAAACACTCCATCGGCGCGAACCCATTTGTCTGGCGGGTTTTCCACATGCTTGCGTTTTAACTTGAACGAAGTGCGGTGATAGACGTTGTTGCCGATGTATTTTTCGTTGGTGAGAATTTGATGAACCGTGCAGCGCGTCCATGCACGCCCAAAATCTGTGACGATACCTCTTGCGTTTAGCGAATCGGCGATTTCGGTTTCATTTTTGCCTTCGTCAATGAATGCCCGGTAAATCCACCTGACAATTTCGATTTCCTCATCCGGCCCGCGCACTAGAACAACCCGGTCGGTCTGGATGCTCTTGTGCTCACCCATTTTCAGCATCGCCTTTCTCTGGCCGCTCTGGTCAATCAGCATCCGGCGCAGACCGAATCCAGCAGTGCCACCCTGCTTGAAGCCCTTCTGAATCAGTCGGCAGGCTCCTTGAAAAACTTTGGACGACAATTCGCGGCTGTATTCACCGGCCATCGCGCGTTTGACGCTTTTGATAATCGTGGACCCTGGAGTGCCGTCATTTTCAAATTGCTCGGCACAATAATGCACCGCCACACCCGCCCGGCGGCAGATGTATTCGTAATAGGCGCTCTCATCGGCATCCTGGAAGCGTCCCCAGCGACTGACATCATATACAAGGATGGAGGAGAAGTTGACTTTTCCGTCCTGAACATCCTGAATCATTTGTGCCAGCGAATCGCGCCCTTTAATGTTTAGCCCACTCTTGCCCTCGTCAGAATAGTCTTTGGTGATCTGCATTCCACGACGTTTGGCATAATCCCGGATGACATCCATCTGGTTGCTGGTGGAATACTGCTGGTGCTCCGTGGACATCCTGACATAGGCAGCGGCGCTGGTAAGTGGCAGTCCTTGGTCTTCCAGGCTGTTTTGAATAGGCTCCATATTTTATCGCTCAGTCGGTTGTTTTGCCCCGTCCGAATACTTATTTTCAATTTCTAATCCCCGGCGCTTGGCGTATTTGCGAATCACACGCATCTGATTGCTGATCGAAAATCGCTGGTGTTTCTTGGATTTCCTGACGCAAATGGAGGCACTCATGGTTGGCAATTCTGTTTTTCTTGTATTCATACAAATAAATCAGCCACCACTGATGATGAGATCAAAATCGCGGTTTGTCTGTTCCCTGATTTTGAATCGCAACGCTCCGGGAACGCTTCGTTCGGCGTTCCAAAATGATTCAATGGCACTTTTCATTGGCGCGGAAATGTTTCCACGCGCCGTTTCTCAGGGAAATAGATAAGTTGTGTGGAACGGTGGGCACCACTTGACGATGGATTTCTTGTCACTTGGGCGAGTGGCAGCGATAACGGCCAAACAGGGTGACACCAAAACGGCTCACCAGCGTTATCGTGATTTTTTCGATGCCGCCGAAAACCCCGACGATAACCTCCCACCATCCAGTGGCATCCGGTCGAGGCGGTGAACGCTCGACCACGGACCTTATGATGTCGTCAATCTCTGGAAGCCAGTTTGCGAATTTGTTCCAATACTGTTTCAACAGCGGGAGCCAGGAAAGCGAGCGGGCGCCGAGAGTTCCCTTGAAAAACTCGCTTATGGTGGTGTTCAAGACCAACCGATACGGCTGCGCGAACGATGGAAGGATGCTGGTTGTTCTGCCACAAAGACGACATCGGAACCGCCGCACAAAGATTCGCAGTACGCCGCGTTCCGAACTTGTGATGTTGCGTGAATAATAACCCAGCGCCGCCAGTGCATTCCGAGCGCCACAGCGGGGGCATTCAATGGGCCGCTGGATGTTCCGCTGAAAATTCTCATGCGCATAACGATCAGGACTCAACGAAACCGTGCAAATGATCTGCATGAGTTTCGTCCGTGGCTTAATGGCAGCGTGTGCATCCCCGCCTGTTTCACTTCAACAACCGATTCAGCACCTTTTGCCATTCGTCCCCGTAAATTAACTCAAAGACAATTTTGCGTTCTGGAAATTCCAAGCCAAGCTCCGTCCAGCTTTTCAGTTCCGCCAGCTTGTTACAGAGTTTGAAAACCTGCTTCTTGTAATCCGTGTCATCGTTTTTCAGGTGGATGCCTTTGGATTCGACGACGAAAACCTTATCGAAGTCGGTTTTGTCGGCGGCGCTGGTGCGTGAAACAATGAAGTCGGGATAAATCCCGTTTCTGCGCCAGCCTTGCAGGCGATAATCCTGCCGCGAGAGATTGCGATACCACCAAAGCAGCTTCTCCTGCTTCTCGAAATACCACGCCACGCTTTGCTCGTCGCCGTTTAAGCCATCCTCGGCGACCTGTTCAAACAAACTCATCTGCAAAGGCGAGTTGTCTTCGCGTGTCATCTTGCGCGTGCCTTTGCGCATGGAAATTTTACTAGGCAGCCGGTAGCCCGCGTCATCCTTCAAGAGCAGGAAGCGTAATTTCTTCTCGTTCACCAGCCGGTCAAAGACCCCTTCCGCCAGCCGGTTCCGTTCCGCATCGGCGCGCTTTACCAGTTCCTGCACGATGAACACAAAGTTCTTTGCTACCAAATCCAATCCGTTCTTCCGCGTCAGCGTGCCGATGACATCCTTGGCCACATCGTGCGCAATCCACGGGTTTGGAATCATTTCCAGCAACTGCCGCGTGGCGAATACCGGATCAACGCCCGCATCAGTGCTGGCCCGGTATTTGCGCCCCTGCTCTTTGAGGAGTTCCGCCTTCGTCTCGCCCAGCGTCACGAGAATTTCTGCGTCTTGTGAATTCGCGTCCGCCAATTGTAGATTCCGCTCTGCCGTAAAATCCGCCTGCGCCCAATCTATCCGGCTCACAATATCCGTTTCATAACTGACCTCACGCCATTGTGAACCTTGCTGAATGACAAACTTCGGCAAATAAATTTTCCCAGCGAATTTCTTGAACTTGTCGCGCAATTCAATCGTCTCCTCGCCTTGCTCCCCGTCTTCGGGCGAATCCAGCACGACCTGTCCCGCCAGGTCACCCAAACCTTCACGACCGAAACCTTCCCGCACCGAGTCAACGAGCAGCTTGGCCTTTTGCCGGAAACAAAAAACATAGCTCTCGTCCAGTTCCTTGATTTTGGTTTTGCGCGCGCCCGGCTGGCGCAGAATCCGCCCGACCAGTTGCGTGAGATTATTTTTCGACGCCGGATTGGTGAGAATCGTCAGCACATAGGCGAACGCGCAATCCCAGCCTTCCTGCAACGCCTGCTTGGTGATGATGTAGCGGATGGGGCAGTTCCGCGCGAACAGGTTCAAGCCCTCGATGTCATCCTTCTCGCTGGATTTCACGGCGACCTCATCCGCCGTGATGCCGCAGTCCCGCACCAGAAATTCCCGCACGTCCTCGGCATGGATGAAATTTCCGCCGCGCTGGTCTTTGCCCGTGCGTTCCACCTGCACCAGACAAATCGGGCGGATGTAATTGCCCGTGTTCGCTTCGTATTTCTTCGCTGCCGCCTCCAATGCGTCACGTTTGATTTTGCTCGCCTGCATCGTGCTTTGCCATCGCGTGCTTTCCTTGTTGTTGATGTGCAGGTCCAGCTTGATCATCTCCTCGCGCTTCAATTCCAAGCCCTTGATGTCCACCAGCACATTGCTGTCATCCGTCGGCGTGGCGGACAGCTCCACGATCACGGACGGGTTCAGCCCGCGCAACGTGTCCTGCGCCATCTCGCTGTAAGCCTTGTGGCCTTCATCCAAAATGATGATGGGCGAAAGCATCCGCAGCGTGTTGCCGAGCGACGTCTTCACCTGCCGCTGAAACAAACCCTTGCCGTCGCCAAACGCATCCAGATTCGGAAACCGTTCCAGCAATTTCGCGTGACCTTGCACGTCGTCGTCTTTTGGAAAGAACGCGCCGAAGCCGCCGCTGTCTTTGAAGACTTTCAACGTCTCCTTGTTCTGCCGCGACGCCGATGGCAGCATCAACGTCAGCACCACCAGATTTTCCGCCACGTCTTCCGGCGTGAAACGATCCGTCTTTTCGTAAATCACCGTGCGCCCGCCGCTGGCGATGTCCAGAACCTGCCGGTAGGAATGGTCGCGGTTGCGCAGATGCTCAATGGTCTGCCGGTAAATCTGCGTGGTCGGCATCACCCACAGCACGAGGCCGGTCTGCTTCTGCCGGTAACTGCGGTTCACGAGGTCAACCGTGTGCGCCGCCAGCAACGTCTTGCCGCCGCCCGTCGGGATTTTCAGGCAGAAATTTGGCAGCGGCTCGCCGATGCCGTTTTTACGCGAGCGATAATTCTTCCCGCCGATTTCTTCCCACGCTTTCAACGGCACGTCCAGCGCATGCACTTTTGCCGATGGCGGCGACGACCTTTTCATTTTTCACACGCCAGTTTTTCAGCGCTTCGAGATACGCCTTCACCCGTTTGAGCGTGTTCTGCTGATATTCCTTGAGTTCCATAACGCGCTATTGCGCCAGTTTGTAGATTTCAAACGGCAACTGCGCGAAGTCTATCCGCAGCGCGTCGAGTTGTTCCTGATCCAGATACTTCGTGGGCGCGAACACCAGCCGCCGCTTGTCCTTCATTTTGCCGAGGGATTCCGCACGTTCCAGCGTGAGCGCAGTCTTTTTTAGGTAATCCATATCCGGCTGATAAAAGAGATAGACCTCGTGGGTTTTGGATTCACCGACGAACGACCGTTTCTCGTTCACCTTGCGCTCGTCGAACTCCTCGCCGGTGGCGGTGTAGAAAACGTAGCGCGCCAGTTCGAGGTAGCTGGGCAGGTTCTTGCCGTCCAAAATGCTGTCCAGTTCAATCGCCTTGCCCAGCTCGAAATAACTGAACGTGCCGCCCAGCCCCTTTTTCAAATGCTCGTCGCTCGCACCCTTCACGCCTTTGATGACGCGCCGCACGCGCTCCGCCGTGATGCTGTCCGCGTAATCCTCGCACTCGACGAGGATGAATTTGCGATTGCCGCCGTCTTCTTTGTTCAACGCGAGCACGGCGTGCGCCGTCGTGCCAGAGCCGGCGAAGGAATCCAGAATAATGTCGCCCGGCTCGGTAGAAATCTGGATACACCTTTTTATCAACTCAACTGGCTTTGGATGTTGAAACTTATCCGCCAAGCCAAGTTCGCCGAGAATCATTGTTCCTTGCTCACTAATCACATCCGTTTCAGTCCAAAGTGATTTTGGCTTTGTGGTGCTCTTTCGGGATTTTTGGTAGATGTTCCACTCACCGTCTCGCCGTTGTTTTGCGACGACTTCAGGCAACGGCACTTTCAAATCAACCAAGGCCATCTTTTCGCCCGGATTTTTGCCCCAACGCCAACAACCATCCTCGCCATCACTATTTCGCGGATACACAGCCACATGAAATTGTTTGGATTGAGTGAGCGATATTCGAGCAAACCCACTTTCATCCGTGAGATCAGGCGCGACATAAATTGGGTAAAACAATTCTCCACGATTGAATCGCCCAAATTTTGGGTTTCGATTGCGTAGTTCCCACAAATCAAAAGCGCCTTTGGCATCTTTATGTGGCAACGCATCGTCTTCTTTTTCAAACTCGAGCATTTCGACAAGCGGATTTCGTGAATAAACCAAAATGTATTCGTGCGTCTTGGCAATTTCTTTGTATGTCTGACCGCGCTTGTTTGATTGAACCACGATGACCGAAATAAAGTTTTCCTCGCCCAACACCTCATCCAAAAGCATTCGAAGCCGATGCTGTTCGTTGTCGTCAATGCTTATGAAGATTATTCCGTCATCATCCAACAGTTCACACAAGAGTTTGAGGCGCGGCAACATCATGCACAGCCATTTGTCGTGGCGCGTGAGGTCTTCACGATCCACGGCTTTGCCGAGCCATTCCTGCATCATCGGCGAGTTGACTTTGTCGTTGTAAGCCCAGCCTTCGTTGCCGGTATTGTAGGGCGGGTCAATGTAGATGCACTTCACCTTGCCGGCGTAAGTGGGCAGCAGCGCCTTCAACGCCTTGAGGTTGTCGCCGTGGATGATGAGATTGTCGTCCAGCCGCACCTTGTCCGTCAGGCTCCGGTCCCGCTTCGGCACCAGTTCGTGATACTTGACCGAGAGATGATAATTCTGGACGAGCGCTTTCCCTTTGAAATCGAGTGTGGCCATCGTGTCGGTGTGGTTGCTCGCGCAACTGCGACAACGGGAAATCTAAAAATAGAAGGGGCGCGAACTCAACGCGCCCTGCGTCCGAGGCACCGCTAAGCGCCTGTCAAACGAGACACGCCAAGCCGCGCCCGATGGGGCGCGTGCTCGGTCGGTTCGTTTGACGGGCTTGGAAAATTAGCGGTTTTCGGACGCAGCCCGTAGCCGAAGCTACGCTAAATGTGTTTTGTAAAAATTATTCGATAGTTTTCTTTGTCCATTTTGGACGCGGTGAACTTTAACTCGGAAATGATGCTTCAGGACAAGCTTGCGAATCCATTTCAGTGATTTGGGCGGAATTGACCATCAGCTTCGGTTTGCGGTCGGCGGTGGTAAAAGTGAAGCGCAGGCGGAGCGACGGCTGGAGCGGAGCCGGAGCGCAACGCCAACGGCGAGCCGCAGACGGAAGCGCGCCGCTTCTGCGGCAACAAAATCCCGCTCACGACGAGCGCGCGCGAAGTGCGTGCCGCGCGGACAAAAGGAGCACGGTCAAACGGAGCGCGCGTTGGTCGGGGCGGACACCATCGGTTTAGTTTGTCGGACGATTATCGGACGATTGTTCATCGGTAGATTGCAGCGCCGGGCCGGAAGATTGTCGGAAGATTCATGCAAGTTGCAGTGGCCACAGAATCGGAAGATTCCGGCAGCACATCGGAAGATTATCGGAAGATTCATGCACGGGCCTTCGCTTCTAAAAGAACATACTTTGAGGCACGTCCCTTGCCCTTGCGAACGAGGATTTTCAATTCAGCCAGCGCGAGAAGGTCACGATTGGCGGTGTCATACGTCACCTGCATATTCTTAACCAGCCAGCCGCTGGAGACAAAACCGGACTTGAGCACTTCTGCCAACGCTTTTCGCTGCCGTTCGTTCAACTGCGCTTCGATGGCCGGTGTCACCGTCAGCCGGGTTTCCGGGACGCGAATACGATCCAGATTCTCGCCGGGGCCGGGGAACACAACCTGAAAATAGCCAGTGTCCGTGCCGATGAGCGGTTGATCCAAACCGTGATTGAGCATCTGGTCGCGCATCCGCCGGAAGCCGCTGCCGCGTTCCTCGATGCGATGAAAATAGGAGAGACACTGAGCCAGCACCGGATTACGGGAACAAGGGCGATACTTACCCTTGCGGAGATTGGCCAGAGTGATGGGCGACGGCGGCAGACCGGGACTGGAGATGATCACGCGATCAGCGAAAACTTCCAGCATGATTTTGCGCCCGGCATCCTCGTATTGGCGGTGAGCGACGGCATTTACCAGAGCTTCCCGCAACGCCTCGACGGGATATTCATCCAGGCGGAGGCGATTGAGACCAACAACGCGCATCGGATGGCGGGTGTTCCGGTCAATGAAGGCAATGGCGCGGTCAATCGCGGTCGGCATCGGCCTGCGGATGTCTTCATGGTCGTGGGGATTACCATCCGGCTCCGCACCGCGATACGCATCGGCCAGGATACGGCACTGGGGAAAAACCGCCGATGGATCTCTTGCCAACAGCACGATGCCGGCGGCAGTGGCATAATGTTCCCCGGCTTGCGGGTCGTGCCATACCAAGCCGCGCACGGATGCGCCCGCGAGCAGGTCGCCGACGGAGAGTTTCCCGGCATCCCGGCCTTCCGCTGCGGCAATCAGTTGACGGATCACCTCGTGGTCGAGGTCGGGCCACCGCAAACGTGTCAGCGGCTGCGATTCGAACGCGGATGTGGCCTCGATAGTTTGCTGCGCAACTTCGTTTTCGTCGCTGGAAGGAGCGATGCCAAATTGTTCTTTTAGGAGCTTGACGAGGGCGGCACGGACTTCCTTTTGCAGTTCGATGACATTGCCGAAGCGCTTGTATTTGGGGCCGTCGTCGTCGAGTTCTTTCAGCAACGCCTCGGTGGCGTCCTCGCGCTTCACTTTGCGGTCGCCCTTGATGAACGCCAGGACCGGCAGTTTCTTTTCCTTGGCTCGCCGGTATTCCGCGTGGGTTATGGACAGCTTGCCAACCAATGTGCCGTATTGGGCGGCCACAATGAGCAGATAAACGTGGCAGCCATCAAGTGATTTCAGGCAGCCTTCCAACGCCTTGTCCGGCGAGGCCGGCTCGAACTCATAAAGAATCGGCGAACAATGCGCCGACAGAAACGGGTCCGTGTTCAACAGGTTTTGGACAATGACCCGCTCGTCTTCGAGTTCCTTCTGCACCGAGCTGACGAATATGTTCAGTTTCTCATTCATGGGCGTCCTTCCAAAATTATACACAATGTTTACCTCATATCGCCAGAACTCTCCATCCGAGTGGCGGTGTTCCCGCGAATTCTATTTTGCCCGCGCCTGTCGGCTCTATGGCCGATGCCCAGCACGAATTTATTTTTACCCCCTGCTTCGGTCTTGAGTTGGCGGCGGTAAGCGGCAGGCGGCGCGGCGGAACGGCATGAGTGAAGCCGCGTGCCGGAGCGGCGACGCCAAGCTCAAGACGGAAGCAGACGCGACTGCGATTTTCCTTGTCCGTCCGCGACGAGCGCGCGTTACAGGGCTGTGGAACGCGCGTTGGTCGGGGACGCTAAACCCAAAGGATTTTGCTTTTAAGGATGAGCAGATTGCTTTTGAGTCGCTCTCCGTCGCCGCGACTGGCGACGCCTGCGCTGCTGCGTTAAAGACTTTTGGGGTCATAGATGCGCGGACCGCGTGACCGTGGTTGGCTGCTTGGCGGATGTGCTGGCAATTCCGCTTGGGCGGATGCAGGTGGTTCCACCGTTGGGGTCTTGGGACGATGCGGCTTCTTTGGCTTGGTTGAATCCAGCACCTCGCGGCAGTAGCGGGCGACGGTCTGGTGCGACACCTCAATGCCGGCGTTCTCGTGCAACATGGCCCGGATGGTTTCATACGACGCTTTGCGTTCCCGCAAGGCGATGATTGAATCTTTCACTTCATTCAATGCACGGTATTTTTCCGGCGCGGGTGGAGTGTAATTCTTGACGGCTTCGGTCAAGCGGGCTTTCGCCTCGGCGGATACGATGGTCGTATTCATAATTTTTTGATTCGACTGTTGTTTGATTTTCTTTTGGCGTTTTCGTTGTTACGGCTGCCCCTTGCACTCGCAAGGAGAATAGCGTCCCACTTTCCAATACGATTTACAGGTAACATTTCCTGTCATGCTTTTTGCGCTACCGATGGCGCAGAATTGCCATCGTGATGGTTTAGCTTCCCGTCATGTTGACGATGAAGGCTCAATACAGTTTAAGAAATGCGGAGTCGTATTTTCGTGAACACCTGGGCGTTGGTGATTATTACATGGAAGGCCGGAGCGTTTCAGGCCAATGGTTTGGTGACGGGGCGAAAGAATTGGGATTGGCAGGGGTGACGACTGAAAATGCGTTTATGAACCTGTGCCGGAATCTTCATCCGCAATCAGGTCAACAATTGACTCCCCGGCTGAATTCAAAACGTGTCCGGGTGGATAAAGATGGGAACGTCCACGAATCCGCCAATCGCCGGGTATTTTATGATTTCACGTTGTCACCGCCCAAATCAGTTTCCATCGCGGCACTGGTGGGGAATGACCAGCGGATCATCGAGGCGCATGATGAGGCGGTTCAGGTGGCCATGCGTGAATTGCAAACCTACGCTGCCACACGGGTTCGCAAACAGAATCAGTATGCGCATCGGGTGACAGGCAATGTGGTGGGCGCGGTGTTCCGGCATGACACGTCACGCGATTTAGACCCGCACCTGCACAGCCATTGCGTCCTGTTCAATGCCACACGGGATTCAGTTGAAGACCGTTGGAAAGCACTGGAAGCCTGTGAAATGGTCACGGCACAGAAATTTGTCAGGAATGTTTATTATCACGAATTGGTCAGGTCACTCCAACGATTTGGCTATGGCATCGAAAACAATCCACGCGGTGATTTTGAGATTGTGGGGGTCGGCAAGGAATTGATTGACCGTTTTTCCAAGCGTCACCGTCAGATTGACGAAAAGACCAGGGAACTTTTGGAACGTGAACCGGACAAGGCCGGTCAGAACATCAAAGTCATCCGGGCCAACATCGCGCACAAGGAACGGGCGCGGAAGATCAAGGATGTCGGCATCGTCAAACTGCAATCCATCTGGAACAAACAATTATCATGGCGGGAACAGTTTCAACTGCACCGGCTGGACAAGCATTGCTCACCGGAAATTCCACACAAGATGACAGCAGAACAGGCGGTCGGTTGGGCGGAGCAGCATCTGTTCGAACGTCGCTCGGTCGTCCATGAGCATGAGCTTTGGCGTCACGCCCTGGAACACACGCGCGGTCAATCAGTGTCACTGCCGGAAATTAAAGCGGCTACCCGGAAACGTGAATATATCCGTGGCGAACAATTTCAGGGAAAAATCACCACCCGCGAAGTCCTGCAACGTGAATTGAACATCGTCAAGCTGGCGCAATACCAGATGCACAAATACGAACCGTTCACGGCCAATTATCAGCCGTCAAACCGTTCGTTGGATGATGAACAGCGCAAGGCGGTCGAACATATTTTGTCCTCGCGTGATTTCGTCACCCTGTTTCGTGGCGGCGCAGGGACGGGCAAAAGTTTTACCTTAAGGGAAGTCAAAGCCGGACTCATTCAAGTCGGCCATACAGTTCAAGTTCTCGCACCACAACGCCAGCAGGTCGCCGATCTGGAACGGGACGGCTTTACCGGCGCACAAACCGTCAGTGCTTTGCTCAAGCAGAATTCCCTGACACGCGGGGCCGTTGTTATTGTGGACGAGGCCGGCCAAATCGGCGGGCAACAAATGCTGGAACTGCTCTCGCTCGTTCAGACGGTCAAGGGCCGGGTCATTCTCTCCGGTGACACGCATCAGCACGAAGCGGTCGAGGCATCCGATGCACTACGCGCGATTGAACAATATTCGGGTCTTGGCTACGCGGAACTGACGAACATCCGCCGTCAAAATCCCGGCTCGGCAAAAACACGGGCTGAACGTCAATGGCTGGAACAATATCGGCTCGCCGTGAATGAAGCACAGCAGGGCAAACTCGGCGCATCCTTCGACCGGCTGGATAAACAAGGCGCGGTGGTCGCCTGCACACTGGCGGATCAACAGCAGAAATTGACCGATCATTTTCTCGAACTTTTCAAAAATCAGCAATCCACCGTGGTCGTGTCACAAAGCTGGTCGGAGATTCACAAGGTCAATGAACAAGTCCGGCTCGGCCTGAAAACACAGAAGTTAATTGGCGAAGTTGAAACAACCGTCACAGCGTTGGAGCGGCAGGATTTGACCGATGCGCAAAAACGCGACAAGCGGTTTTACCAGCCGGTATCCGTTTTGGTGTTCAACCGTCCAACGGCCGGTTTCAAATCCGGCAGCGCAGGGAAACTGTGCGGCATCACCGACAGGCATCTGCTGATTGAGGCCGACCACCGTATCCGGCCAGTGCTGTTCAAAGAATTGGATAAAATCACCGTCTGCCAGCCGAAAGAACTTTCCCTGTCCAGCGGCGACCGCCTGCAACTCAAGGCCAATGCCCAAAGCCAGGATGGGCGCAGGCTCGCCAATGGCGAATTGGTGACGGTAAAGGGAATTCATCAGGACGGACGCATCGCTTTGAATGATGGCCGGGTGTTGCCGAAAAATTACCGGCAGTTCGTGCGCGGCTACGCGGTCACATCCTACGCCGCCCAGGGCAAAACCGTGGATTACGTCCTGTTCTCGGATTCGGCGGTCAAAGCGGCCACAAATGAACAGCAATGGTATGTCACGATCTCGCGTGGGCGCAAAGGCGTGAAGGTTTTCACGGCGGATAAAATTCAGCTTCGCCAGAACATCACCCATTCCGGCCACCGGCCTCTGGCGCTGGACATGGCCGGTAATAGCACGGCTCACAAGCTCGCCAAAATTTGGGGGCGTGATGTGGCCTACGTCCTCAATGTTCAACAGGCGCAACGCAAATTCACCGAACGGCGGGACGAGGCTATCCGGCAGGATGAAGCGGTAGGGCAATCGCAGGCCGCGAAGCCAGCCGAATCCATCAAACCAACCGATTCGGTCATGCAAGAGATTCCAAAACCACAAATCGTGCGGCGGCGAGTTGAAATTCCGCAGCAACAATCTAATCAAAAAAGTAAAGGCATGAGAGTATGAGCACTGAAAATCCCTGTTTTAACCTCAAGCGCGGCGTCAATGGTAGTCACATCCCGGCGGACAATTTGCGGCTGGAACTGAATCCAAAAGGTTTCTACCTGCTGCCCTACCACCATTTGGAACTCGTCAAATTTGAAGCAGGCGAGGGGCTGGACACGCTCACGCTGTCATTTTTGAAACGCACGGTGCTGATCACGGGAAAAAACCTGCGCGAATTGGGGCTGGCCCTGCAAGACCGCGCCGTGGAGTTCGTCAAACCCATGCCGGTGTTTGATCGGTATTCGTCGGTGGCTGGGAAGGAAGCTTCGATCAAGGCCATCGAAATCGAAGAGAACAAGGAGTAGTGTTGATCAGTTTTGTTGGTGCCAGATTGTATATCGCTTTTGTATACGGTTTGTGGTTTTTGTATACAATCAGGTGCAAACGCTGCCAAAGCCGAAATCAAAAAAGTCCTGTGTTCACAAGCGGAAGCAAGGGGAAGCAAACCGAAACAATTCTCAATTTAGAATTACGAAACCGTTGCTCTACCGCTGAGCTACATTGGCTTTGCCAGCCGGAACGCGCCACTGGCACCGGACCAGCTTATTCCGGGGGATTTCCCGGATCAAACTTCAAGTGGCGCACCCATCAGGAGTTGAACCTGAAACCTTCTGATCCGTAGTAATGACCGGGGTGTTTCAGCCAGTTGCAATTTATTGCTACACAGTGCATCAAACGCCTTTGTTGTCAATCATTACCTCAATTGTCGCGTCATGGTGAAACACCGTGAAACGAGTAGTAACACCGGGCATAGTGTTACTACTCTTGATACTACTAGCAACCATCAGGAAGCCACCGGCACCGCCACGGTAAGGCGGATGCGTTGCGCTTGGGCCAGCAGATGATCGGAGCGCACGTCCCCGTAAGTGTGTGCGATGATTGCCGGGCCGGTCTTGTCACCAATCAAAGCGGCAATCTCCGCATCTGTAAGCCCACTCTGGCGGGCTTGCGTGACGAAATAGGAGCGCAAACCGTGCGGCGTGACGTGTCCGATTTCCAGCTTTTTGCAAGCCGTTGTAATGCGATGCCGGATGGCCGAAACATCGCGAGGCTTGCTTGGGTCGAATGGCGAAGGAAACAATAAACCACCCACAGCGCGTTTATTCATGTCCTGCAACAACGCCTCCATTTCGCGCAGAATCGGCACCCAAGGCGTGATTCCCCGTTTCTCCCGCTTCACATGCAGGATTTGCTCGCCACTGTTCACGGCACCCCATGTCAACGGCAACGCCTCGCCAATCCGCAATCCGCTAAAGGCTAGAAAACACACCAAGTCCGCGACCGCTTGTTCATTCCGCGACCGCAGCCAGCCTTCGATTTTCTTCAACCCCTCCGGTGTTGGTGCCACTTCGCGGCAGTGCCGCACTTCCGACGCCAGTGAATAACGCCCGCGCCCCGCAAAGGGATTTGATTTTAGCACGTTCCGCCGCACCGCGAGATTGAACACGTTACCCAAAACAGTGAGTTCCAAATCCACGCTGCGATTTCCACCTTTGGTTTTCACCGTCCGCGGATGACCCCCGCGCACATTGAAACTTGAAACATAGCCGCCACTCCGGCGCCAATCACGGTATTTGTCGCAGTCCGCCAGCGTCACAGACGAGGCGATTTTATCGCCGAAATAGGCGCGAACCGGATTGAGGAAAAACTTTTCGTTACGAATCGTGGCCGGTGATTTCGACTGCATTTTTCGAGTCGGACAATCTGCCGCAACATACTCGTCAACCAATTCTCGCACCGTCACACGCTGCCGGTGTAAAGCGACCCCCTGCAATTCAAACCCGTTCTTTACAGTCCATTCCTCGTTTCTCCATTTCGCCAGCCATTTGCGGGCATTGGCCGGTTCATTCGTTTCCGTGCTCCGCCAAGTCAACCGGCCATTCACGCGCACACGGGCGTAAATCGCGCCCCCCTTCCGGTAAAGGCACTCACCAAGGCGCTCAAACTTCGGCTTGGCTTGTTCGTTTTCTGTGTTGGATGTTTTCACAGTGCGACCTCCGTTCCTTGAGCCACAAAGCGCAGGCTCAGGTTTCCGGGTTGCTCCATGAGAATCTGCACCCGATGGCCGGGCTTGAACCCGGCCTTTTCCAGCCATTGTCCGGCAATTCTGATTCGCGGAATGATTTTGCCATAGCAGAAATCCCCCGTTTTTTCTATCTTGAGTGAACGCGCTTTCATTGCTAGTCTTTCATTGCCCGCCCCGGTTCGCGCCGGGTGTCTTTGGTCAGCTAGTCTTGCCAGAGACGTGCGGGCATTGTTCTGGCAAGGTGCCGTCTCGAATTTCGAGACTAGACTTTTGTATACGAAAGTCAGCCAAGGTGTCAAGTACTTTCGTTTACGAAAGTTTACTTTTGTATGAAAAAGAAAATGGGCCGGCCTCGACTCTCGAAAAAAGGCGTTGCGGTTGTCTTTTCCGTTCGACTGCCGCCGGAAGAAGCGGGAGACGTGTCGGGGGCTATCCGTGATTCTGGTGAAAAAAGACCTGACTGGCTGCGAAATGCGATTCTCAGGGCAGCCCGTAAGAAGTAATCGCCCCGCACTCGCCGCCTTGGTTGCGCAGGTTTTCATTGAGCGGAAGGCGGATTTACGCACTCGCTGGCTTGCGTTCCCACGTCAGGCAGCGGATTTGACTCATGCCGTTTCAAGAACGCCTCCAAATCACTCCCGCGCACCCGCACCACGACGCCGACCCGAACGACCTTTAGGCCATGCTCGGCCTGCCAGCGCCAAACAGTGGCACGCGACACGCCTAGCAGGTTTTGAACGTCCTTCAACTTCAAAAACCGGTCGTTGAGGTTCTGCGTGTTCACTTGTGTTGCTGTTGAGCGGCGGGCCGCAGTGTCAGAAACCGGACCTGGCCGTGCTTTTGGCTCCGACCCTGCGTGCGTTTCTTTCCGCGCTTGTCGCGTATGACTTGGCCATTGCCCGCCAGTCCTGCACGAGTGCGCCATGTTTGTCTCGCCACTGCGACTTGGTCATCGCCTCGTAAAAGGGCTTGGCGTATTTGTCCGCGCCATCGAAGCAACAGCGCAAAAAGATTTTCACGTCCCCAAGAGACGGCACCTGAAATGGTGGCACCGACTTGCTGGCGGCGAGGTCATGAACAATCCGTCCAATTCCTTCAACTTCCATTCCCACTTTGAAAGTATCCAGCCCATCCCCACCGGGAATTGAAGCGGCAGTGGTGCCTGACGAGGGCAGTGCGCTTGGCGGTGTCTGGTTTGGTTTGGTCTTCTCAATCATCTCTGATTTGGTCTGGTCTGGTCTGGTCTTATCTGGTTCCGTTCCGGTTATCGGTCGGTTATCGGTCGGTTTTCCGTTTTGCTCGTCTTTATTGGCGTTTTCGTCTGCTGGTGGTCTGCCGCCTTTTTCGCCCGCGTGCCACCTTTGAATCAGTTGCTTGTTGTGCTCGTTCCATTGGCGGGCGGCAAAGCCTTTTGGTTTCAGCCGGTCAACGAAACGAGTCTTGGTCAGGGCGACGTGGCAGGCCGGTTTTCGGTTTCCCCAGTAGCAGATGGAAGCGAGTTGCGCGGGGGTCATGTCGGGGAAGTTCCAGCGCCGATTGTGCTGGCAATGCGCCCAGAGCCGAATCACCGCCATCGGTGCCGATTCGTCGCCAGTGATCTCCACCAGCCGCCGGGTCTTCCAGTGTTCGGGGAAATCAGGTTGAACGATCATATTGTGATCTCCTTGACCGTAGGCTGGCGCGGTGATATCGTCGCAGTGTTGGTCTTTTCTGGCGCGCTTTGCTGTCCGGCGGGGCGCGCTGCTTTTTTTGGCGGTTTCATGGCCGTTACACGCGGGCAACCGAAAGCCACGCCTCCACATCGTCGGGGTGGAAACGGATGGTTCTTGGGTTGAGTTTATAGCCCCGGAGCTTGCCCTGCCGGAAAGCGCGCAAGACCGATACTTCAGAGCGGTAGGCCGTCTGTGCGGCCACTTGTTTCGGCGTCAGAAGGCCAGCGGATTGCAGGTTGGAATGTGCGGACTGACCGTTGCCTTTCGATTTTGTTGTTGGCGTATTTATTCGCATTTGCACGAACAAATACACCAAACATCATTGCCAATGTGTGACAGCTTTTGTCGTCTTCAGTGCGGCCACAACTTCCTCCTGCCCCACCTGATTATGCCCCCGGTGCAGGTCCAAGGCTTCTTCATCATGCTGCTCGTAAAACGTAGTGTGTCGTGTATATCAATTACCTCCTCAATCAAGTGTCGCCTCACGCCCGCTTGAATTAGGCCGAGCCGCACACGTGTCTGCTTCGTGGCCGAAATGTTAGGACCGGTGCTCAGGCCGAACGCTGCCAGGAGATTCTGGAGAGCGGAATCGCTGAAAAAGCACAAGCCGGGGAAACCATGCGGCAGTTCAAGCCAATGTTGGACCAAGTATCTTTCGGCCAGCGAGACACCTGCACGCATACCCGCGCTTTTTTTTGCCCGTTGAAGTCGCCGAAGAAATGCCTTTTCTTGCGCTTGTCGCGCTTCTGCCAGCCTCGGCTCAAATGCTGGAATCGCGAGCAATTCGTCCCGCCTCCGTCCGCTTGCGTGATTCAATTGAGCCAAGAAGAAATTGTCCGCTGCGGTCTGCATCAACGGGTTGCCCCGAAGTTCTTCCCAGGTATCCGCCCAGCCATGCGCCTTGTGAATCAGTCTGCGTTCGGCGCGCAACTGACTGGCTGACGCTAACCAAACGCGCGTCATCCACAGCGCACGGCGCGTGCGGCAATACTTGCTCCACTTACCCACGTCCATTGTTGCCAGAAGCCAGCCAAAAGGATCAAGCTGCTTGGAAGCCTCAGCGAGAATTTCAGGCGCGAGTCGGTTCAGAGCGGCTGCCAGAGGACTCGATTTGCTCTGGGCCAGTTCAACAAGATTGGGCTTCGGCCATTTCGTCTGCTTCCAATACGCCTTTAAGTCGGCAGGCTTCATCAAGTGGAGTTCACGGAGCAAGCCGGTCTTCAGCCGCTCTGCGGTCGGGCTTGTCTGCTTCTGCCGTTTCATCGTACCACCCGATCGGAACCACCAAACAAAAAAATTTTCAATTGTCCTTTTGAGTTACCCAAAGTTCCGTCAAATGCCCGCCAAAAACAAGAATGGGTAGAAATCAGCCAGTTCTTCGATGACGGACTACCGCCACGCCACCAAAATTCGCCAGCACCCGACTGGCCAACGCTGTTTGTGGACGCCCGAACGCCGGGTTTCGTTTCCAAAGCGACTCTGTTTGTCAGCAGCGTTGAAGCGGTTGGGGTTTGTTACTGACCAGTGGCGGTGGTGGTTTACAGCCAGGGTGCCAGGTCGTCTGGTAAAACTTGGGATTTGGCGGTGATGGCGGTGGTTGTTCAGTTGGAGGCGCAACGACATTTTCCGGCACCGGTTTTGGCGCTGGCGTGTTTGTTGGCGCGGCTGGTTTGGCAGGCGAGACGGGCTCATCCCACCCGCCTATTGGTTCAAGCTTTGCCATAGGGTGAATTTTCGGCTTCGGTTTTGGCCGAAGTGTCCCCGGCAATGGTTTGCCGCGATGGACCCTGACCCTGTCATCTGCCTCGCTCCAAGCTCGGATCAGGCCGGTCACATCGCGCGCGGCTTTCTGCTCTGTTTCACTAGCCGTGCCGGTGCCGAGTTTCTTGGCCAGACCCCACGCAAGGTCTCGAAGCTCATAGGCTTGGAGCAAACCGGCGCGGGAATACCGCTTGCCCGTAAGTGGATTGATTACGGCGTGTGCTGATAACTGTGTGTTAGGTGCGACCATATATCACCGCTCGCACGGGTTGGTGCCGGCGTCAATAACGTACCGCGCGCCGCGCCGAGGAAAGCTTCCCTGTTTTGATCTCGCTCCCCCCGGAGCAATCTGGTATTTCTGCTTGGCTCAAAGGATAAGCACCGACGCTGTTTTGATCTCGCTCCCCCCGGAGCAATCTGGTATTCTGGCGAATCTTCAAGCGCCGCAACCTCACAGTTTTGACCGGAATTTATCACCGAGCACTATTGGGGCTATGCCCGGCAGCGGGACGGCTCGACCATGGAATACCGCGTGGAGCATCCGCGCTGGCAGGTTTGGGAAGCGGCCAAAGTGGAAGTCCTTTGTGACGTGCCGAATTTATACGGCCGCGATTTCTGCGAATTTCTTTACCGTTCGCCCGCTTCCGTTTTCCTGGCGGACGGCTCGGAAATAAAAGTGCACCGTGGCGTAAAATTAAAGTTATGAACGAAATCAGGGCCTGTCCTGGGCGCTTTTTATTGGCTCAAGCGATAAAAACTGGCCGTGCCCGCCCGGGGATTTGTGACCGTATTGAAGCCATTGACATTAAACGGGAGCGGAAGAACGTTAGTCCACATGATCGGCGGATTCAGTTTTGGGGTGGCCTGCAGAGTATAACCGGTAAAGGACGATGGCCAGGTGAGAATGGCATTCGTGCCGGAGAGGGCGATGTGGAGGTCGGGCGCGGACGCGGGCAGGGTATAGCTGAAAATGACGCCGCCACCCGAGCCGCCGCCGGCAACACCATAGAGCGTGTTACCGGACAAAATCATATTGCCATAAGGGTTGATGCCGTTGCTGCCGCCGACAAAGCTGTAAAGATTGGTGAAGCCGGTCCCATTGACGTTGATGGCGAAGATGTTGCCGTTGCCATAACCGCCAAATTGGGTAGTGCCGTAGAGCGTGTTGCCCGACAGGGTCAAACCGCCATAAGGGTTGGCGCCATCGGACGCCCCGGTGAAACTATACAGGTTGGTGAACCACGCGCCATAGCCATTGGTGCCCACGGCGAAAATGCCGCCATAGCCATACGCGCCGCCATAGAGGGTGGTGCCGTAGAGATTCGTGCCGGACAAGACCACGGTCGAATAGGGGTAAGCGCCGTCGCTGTTGGTATTGTTCGGACCTGATAGAGGCGGGAAATAATGCAGCGCAGCATAGGCGTAAGGAAAGTTGGTGGTGAGGGAAAAGACCGTGCCCGCGGCATAAGCACCGCCATTCTCCGTGGTACCGTACAATACGGGGCCGGAGAGGAGCAGGTTTTCATAAGGGAAAAGCCCGTCGCTATTAACATTGTTTCCGGTGGACGAGAAGCTGAGTATGTCCGAAATACCCGAGCCATTGGTGGCAACGGTGAAGATGGCCCCTGAGGCAAATTGGCCACCGTAAATCGTCGCGCCGAACAAGGCGTTACCCGAAACCACCAATCCGGCGAAGGGTTCCGAGCCAAAGCTGGAGCCGCCCAGCGAGAAATTATACAAGTTGGTGTAGCCCGTGCCGTTCGTACTGACGGCGAAGACCGTGCCCCCACCGCCGGCGCTGCCGCCGAGGGACGTCGTGCCATAGAAAGTATTGCCCGAGAGCGTCAATCCATCGCCCGGGATGTAGCCTTTGGCACTGGTGAAATTATACAGGTTGGTGAAACCCGCGCCGCTGGTGTTGACGCCGAAGATGGTACCGCCGCCGCCCGTGCCGCCGCGCTGGGTGGTGCCGTACAGGGTTTGGCCGATAATCGTCAGCGGACCATTGACGTTGGCGCCAGTGCCATTCGTATAGCTGGGAGAACCGGAGTCGCTCGGGAAATCATAAACCGGGTTAAACGACGGATTGGGCACATTCGTGACGGTCACCGCAAACAGTGCCTGGCCTTCTACATACTGGGAACTGCTGTAAGTGCTGTAGGCGATGAGGTAAGGATAAAAGACTCCTATTGTAGTATAGGTGTGAGTGGGATTTTGCGAGTTCGAAGTGGTGCCGTCGCCAAAATACCAGTCCCAACTGGTGACCGTATTTCCGGCGCTGTCCCGGTTGGCGCTGGTGAACTGGACCGTCAGGGGCACGAGGCCGGAGATCGGGGAGTTGGTGCAATCCACCAGCAAATTGGTTACGTTGACAGTGTTCAGACCCTCGACGTTCAGGGGTGTGCTGCTGTAAGTACTGTAAGCGGTGAGGATAGGCGTGAAGGTTCCGCTATAGGCATAAGTATGCACCGGACTTTGAGCGGAACTGAAGTAACCGTCGCCGAAGTTCCAACTCCAATTGGTCACCGTATTGCCCTGGTCATCCGTGGGCGGACTGGTGAAATAGACCGTGAGCGGCGCGAGGCCGGTAGTATTAGAATCGGAGACAATCAAATTGGGCGCGTTGGTAAGGCCGAAAGATTCGATGACGTTCAACCCGGGGCCGTTATATTCGCTCGTATCGCCGCCGGTCACGACCACTTGCCGGTTGGACTCGACGGTTTCCGTCTGTTGAAGGCCTGCATAAGGCAGCGAGCCAGCGTAAGACCACATCTGTTGCACCGGGTCATAAATTTCCACATCGGTGTTACCGTCGCCAGAGATCAGGATTTGCTGGTTGATGAGGGTGACGGCGTTGACATCAGTTCGGTAATCATTCATATACGCGCCGTAAGACCAGGTACCGGAGCCGGGGTCGTAGATTTCCGTTGTATTATCGCCGGCGCCGCCTATGACAAGGACCTGGCCGTTGGACAACAGGACGGCGGCATGCCCGGAGCGTGGTTCATTCATCGAGGCGATGCTGGACCAGGTCTGCGAACCGGGGTTATAAATCGCGGCGTTATCAAACAAAGTCCCATTGCTTTCTCCCCCGCAAACCAGGACAGTACCGTTGGTCAGCAGGACGGCAGCGAAGGTATCGGCTGCGTAAGGCATGTCCTGGACGCTGTTCCAGGTTTGCGAACCGGGGTCATAGACTTCGGCGCTGGAAGCGTCGACAAGGTTGTTGTCGTCCCAACCGCCCGCTGCCAGGACCTGGCCGTTTGTTAGGAGTACGGAAATGAAATTCTGGCGTTCTTCGTTCATGTACTGGAAATCATTGTCAGGCCAACTGGCGCTGCCGGGATCGTAAATTTCCGAACTGGAATCGGCGCCACCGCCCATGACGAGGACCTGGCCGTTGGTCAACCGGACCGCCTGGTCAAAGACGCGGGTATCATACATGAAGCCGGTCAGGGCGGAAGTGCCGGTGTGGGGATTAAAGATCTCGGCTTCGTTGGTTTCCTCTGAGAAAGAGACGGAGCCATAGTTATAAACCTGGCCACCGGCGATAAGCAGGGTTCCGTTGGTAAGCTCGGTGGCGGTTTGGCCCCAGCGCGGGGTAAACATAGGGCTGTTGGTAACCCACACCTGTGCCTGGCACCGATATGCGCCCGCGAAGATGATTAGGAAAAGAGTTGAAATGAGGACATTTTTCGAGAAAAAACGTCCACCCAAGGAAATCTTCTGAGTTACTTCCATTTGATAATTAAGTATAAATTATTACTTTACGTGTCAAGTCAAATCCATGCTATTAGCGGGATTTTTGGAAAAAGCCATATTAAGCTGGGATTTCCAATTTGGTTCGTTACCCACGACCGGCGCGGGTTGTTTTTGCTCCGGCGACTTCCATGAGAAGGCAGTCAAGGTTAAGTTTGTTGGCACATGGGTTTTTTAGTCGGAATCCGGGACGGTGGCAAGGCGGGAAAGGATCTCGCTTCCATCCGAACTCGCTGGGAAAAGCGGTTCATGGTTGGATCCGAAGTCCTTGCTGGAGAAGCGTGACCATCTTGTTATCGAACTCGCCGGGCGGCGGTTCTGTCGCCTGACCGTCATCGCTCCAAGATCAGCGTCCATGTTTTCCTCCTAAAAGCTTTTTGTTTTTGGGTTCAGACCGGCGTCATTGCAGCGGTGGCGCGCGGTTCGTAGTCGGTGCCGTGTTTCCAGAGGGACAACAGCAGCACGGCGAGTTTGCGGGCGACGGCGACGACGGCGCGCTTTTTCTCGCGGGCGCTGCCGGTGCCGGTCAATCGCTGACCCTGTTCGCGCAAGGCGCAGGCCGGGCCGAAGGGGCCCAAGACGTAATGTGCGGCGCTGACGAGCAACCGACGCAGCAGGCCGTCGCCGCATTTGCTGATGCGCAATTGTTTGTCCGTGCCCCCGCTCTGGTCACGACGGGGACACAGACCCAGATACGCGCCCACGTCACGGCTGCGACCGAACCGCTGCGGGTCGCCGATCTTGAGCACGAAGCACAACGCGGTCAGCGGGCCGACCCCGGCGATCTGCTGGAGCCGTTGAGTGGCGGGATAGTCTTTTGTGCTGCGCTGCACGAGGTCGTGCTCCATCCCCTTGATTTGTTCGGTCACTTGGGCCAGCACGGTGAGCAAGGGCTGCACCACCGCCAGACAATCCGCCGGGATGTCGGCCAGCACCCTTTTGTGAAAGGATTCGCTGGAGGGATTGCGCACGGGATGGCCCAGACTCTTGAGGGTGAAACGGAGGGCGTTGATGAGGTTGACACGCGTCCGCACGAGGGCATCGCGGAGTTTGAGGCCCAGCAGATCGTGCTGGGCTTGAGCGGAGCCGTGTTGGATGGGGTGCAGCAAGGCCGGGTCAACGCGGGCCAGCCGGGCCAGCATCTGGGCGTCGCGCCGGTCGCACTTGCGTTCGCAACGGGAGATGGCGTGCAGCTTGCGCGGGTTGGCAACGACCACCGTGGCCCCGTGCTCCTCAAGGAATCGGCTGATCCACGGGCTGTGCGTCCCGGCTTCCAACGCCACCGTGGCGAGGGGGAACTCGGTGAGCAGTTTCGCCAGTGCCGGACGGGTGTTGGGCAACGCCCCCTCGCGAATGACCTGACCGCTGGCATCCAGAACGCAGACGTGATGACCCCGGTCACCAAGATCAAGGCCAAGGGTGAACCCGCCGGGAGTAACGGTCGTGGGTGAAGTGGGTACGACGAACGGAGTAGTTTTAGTTTTCATAGGCAGACTTTATCACACGGCACTTCTTTGCGCCGCTCTCTGCCTTCTCATCTAATCTTGTTAGGCCGACAATATCTCATGCTCAATCTTTCCGTCGTAAAAAATAAACGCTCCAACAATATATCACGATGCTCAAATAAACTACCGTAACGGCAAACCAGAAGAAGCAAATGTCTAAAATCGGAAAGCTATGATCGAATGGCTTGCCGGAAATCCTCGGCTCAAGCTCTGTCTTAATGTATGCGACAAGATTTGTGCCGGTAAGAAAAAATGGAAGCAACCATCCTGCTGAAAGGATGGCAAAAATGTATGGCTTCCAGGTTTTCAAGATACGCGTGGCTTGGCGGCCTAACGAAAAAAGCTGAGCCACCGCCGACTCGCGGCGTGAACCGCGACAGCGGAACTGCCAGCGCCAACGGCGGTTTGCTCCGGCGACTTCCATGAGAAGGCAGTCAAGGTTAAGTTTGTTGGCACATGGGTTTTTTAGTCGGAATCCGGGACGGTGGCAAGGCGGGAAAGGATCTCGCTTCCATCCGAACTCGCTGGGAAAAGCGGTTCATGGTTGGATCCGAAGTCCTTGCTGGAGAAGCGTGACCATCTTGTTATCGAACTCGCCGGGCGGCGGTTCTGTCGCCTGACCGTCATCGCTCCAAGATCAGCGTCCATGTTTTCCTCCTAAAAGCTTTTTGTTTTTGGGTTCAGACCGGCGTCATTGCAGCGGTGGCGCGCGGTTCGTAGTCGGTGCCGTGTTTCCAGAGGGACAACAGCAGCACGGCGAGTTTGCGGGCGACGGCGACGACGGCGCGCTTTTTCTCGCGGGCGCTGCCGGTGCCGGTCAATCGCTGACCCTGTTCGCGCAAGGCGCAGGCCGGGCCGAAGGGGCCCAAGACGTAATGTGCGGCGCTGACGAGCAACCGACGCAGCAGGCCGTCGCCGCATTTGCTGATGCGCAATTGTTTGTCCGTGCCCCCGCTCTGGTCACGACGGGGACACAGACCCAGATACGCGCCCACGTCACGGCTGCGACCGAACCGCTGCGGGTCGCCGATCTTGAGCACGAAGCACAACGCGGTCAGCGGGCCGACCCCGGCGATCTGCTGGAGCCGTTGAGTGGCGGGATAGTCTTTTGTGCTGCGCTGCACGAGGTCGTGCTCCATCCCCTTGATTTGTTCGGTCACTTGGGCCAGCACGGTGAGCAAGGGCTGCACCACCGCCAGACAATCCGCCGGGATGTCGGCCAGCACCCTTTTGTGAAAGGATTCGCTGGAGGGATTGCGCACGGGATGGCCCAGACTCTTGAGGGTGAAACGGAGGGCGTTGATGAGGTTGACACGCGTCCGCACGAGGGCATCGCGGAGTTTGAGGCCCAGCAGATCGTGCTGGGCTTGAGCGGAGCCGTGTTGGATGGGGTGCAGCAAGGCCGGGTCAACGCGGGCCAGCCGGGCCAGCATCTGGGCGTCGCGCCGGTCGCACTTGCGTTCGCAACGGGAGATGGCGTGCAGCTTGCGCGGGTTGGCAACGACCACCGTGGCCCCGTGCTCCTCAAGGAATCGGCTGATCCACGGGCTGTGCGTCCCGGCTTCCAACGCCACCGTGGCGAGGGGGAACTCGGTGAGCAGTTTCGCCAGTGCCGGACGGGTGTTGGGCAACGCCCCCTCGCGAATGACCTGACCGCTGGCATCCAGAACGCAGACGTGATGACCCCGGTCACCAAGATCAAGGCCAAGGGTGAACCCGCCGGGAGTAACGGTCGTGGGTGAAGTGGGTACGACGAACGGAGTAGTTTTAGTTTTCATAGGCAGACTTTATCACACGGCACTTCTTTGCGCCGCTCTCTGCCTTCTCATCTAATCTTGTTAGGCGGCGATTTGTGGTTTTGAATAATCAATTTGGACTCCACTGGTAATCATATCCATCAGGCGGATCATAATTGCATGAAACGCCCGTAAAACCAAACGCCCCGCTCCAATACATCTTGATGTAGCTGACATGGCCATCTACAAAACTGACCATGTCCATTGCATTGTTAAAGATGAGGCCCGGACAGTAACTGGTCGAAACAATATAAAGAGGCCGCTTGGGCTTATGCCATGAAAATGGCATCAGCGCCGGCACTTCGGCCACCAAAACAGTTCTGGCCGGATGCTTTATAGAACTGAGAGGCAATCCAGCTATGCCAGGTCTGTTTACCGGGTGATTTGTCGTGCCAACAAACAAATTTCCTGCGTTGAATCCATAACTCGAATAATCATAATCTGGCCGAGCGCAAATACTCTCTGCCACATATCCCACTAACTTAGTGGAACGAGGATAATGCCCAAATAAATAATCATAATAAAACGTGTCGGCTGGGCACGCGAATAACTTGTCCCGTTCCGAAGACTTGCCTCTCAAACCCACATAATCTTTCATAAGTTCCTTGTAAGCATTATACGGGTGCGATACACCAATCGCAGGCTTGGGTGACTTGTCATTAGAATCATCCGAATACATCTGCACTCCCAGACTGATTTGCCGCAGGCCGTTCGTGCAGATAACTCGCCTAGCCTTGCCTTTGGCGCTGCTAACCGCTGCCAGCAGCAGAGCCGCCAGAATGCCAATAATGGCAATGACCACCAGCAACTCTATCAGCGTAAATCCTATAATTTTGTGTTTCATATCATTCGGGCAAAACCGAGATGCGCGCGGCTCGCCGCCTAACGAAAAAAGCTGAGCCACCGCCGACTCGCGGCGTGAACCGCGACAGCGGAACTGCCAGCGCCAACGGCGGTTTGCTCCGGCGACTTCCATGAGAAGGCAGTCAAGGTTAAGTTTGTTGGCACATGGGTTTTTTAGTCGGAATCCGGGACGGTGGCAAGGCGGGAAAGGATCTCGCTTCCATCCGAACTCGCTGGGAAAAGCGGTTCATGGTTGGATCCGAAGTCCTTGCTGGAGAAGCGTGACCATCTTGTTATCGAACTCGCCGGGCGGCGGTTCTGTCGCCTGACCGTCATCGCTCCAAGATCAGCGTCCATGTTTTCCTCCTAAAAGCTTTTTGTTTTTGGGTTCAGACCGGCGTCATTGCAGCGGTGGCGCGCGGTTCGTAGTCGGTGCCGTGTTTCCAGAGGGACAACAGCAGCACGGCGAGTTTGCGGGCGACGGCGACGACGGCGCGCTTTTTCTCGCGGGCGCTGCCGGTGCCGGTCAATCGCTGACCCTGTTCGCGCAAGGCGCAGGCCGGGCCGAAGGGGCCCAAGACGTAATGTGCGGCGCTGACGAGCAACCGACGCAGCAGGCCGTCGCCGCATTTGCTGATGCGCAATTGTTTGTCCGTGCCCCCGCTCTGGTCACGACGGGGACACAGACCCAGATACGCGCCCACGTCACGGCTGCGACCGAACCGCTGCGGGTCGCCGATCTTGAGCACGAAGCACAACGCGGTCAGCGGGCCGACCCCGGCGATCTGCTGGAGCCGTTGAGTGGCGGGATAGTCTTTTGTGCTGCGCTGCACGAGGTCGTGCTCCATCCCCTTGATTTGTTCGGTCACTTGGGCCAGCACGGTGAGCAAGGGCTGCACCACCGCCAGACAATCCGCCGGGATGTCGGCCAGCACCCTTTTGTGAAAGGATTCGCTGGAGGGATTGCGCACGGGATGGCCCAGACTCTTGAGGGTGAAACGGAGGGCGTTGATGAGGTTGACACGCGTCCGCACGAGGGCATCGCGGAGTTTGAGGCCCAGCAGATCGTGCTGGGCTTGAGCGGAGCCGTGTTGGATGGGGTGCAGCAAGGCCGGGTCAACGCGGGCCAGCCGGGCCAGCATCTGGGCGTCGCGCCGGTCGCACTTGCGTTCGCAACGGGAGATGGCGTGCAGCTTGCGCGGGTTGGCAACGACCACCGTGGCCCCGTGCTCCTCAAGGAATCGGCTGATCCACGGGCTGTGCGTCCCGGCTTCCAACGCCACCGTGGCGAGGGGGAACTCGGTGAGCAGTTTCGCCAGTGCCGGACGGGTGTTGGGCAACGCCCCCTCGCGAATGACCTGACCGCTGGCATCCAGAACGCAGACGTGATGACCCCGGTCACCAAGATCAAGGCCAAGGGTGAACCCGCCGGGAGTAACGGTCGTGGGTGAAGTGGGTACGACGAACGGAGTAGTTTTAGTTTTCATAGGCAGACTTTATCACACGGCACTTCTTTGCGCCGCTCTCTGCCTTCTCATCTAATCTTGTTAGGCATCATGTGCATTTTGTCCAAGCCATCCGAAAGCCCGCTCCACAAATGGCTTTGCAGCCTTCTCAATGCAAACACCATGAGCAAGAATTAGCCTGTCGAAATCCCACGAGAGCAGTTTGTCGAGCGACTGCCGCGCGAGGTTCCGATTAGTGAAAGATAGCTTGATGTCCCAACCAACACCGCCATGCGGGTAAGCAGCGCCAACAAGTCGGAAAAGGGCATTCAGCAATGGGCGGCCTTTCACTGGCCGGTGATTCTGGATGAAATCACCAAAAATGACCGTGCGCGATTTCTTGTGAAGGAAATAGACTTCCTCTATGAAGTAGTTTCCTTTGAAGACGAGTTGGTCGAGGTCGTCCGCCCATCCGCGAGGTGGTGTGTCCCCCAAGATGCCCGCCAACGGCAGATGCTTGAACTCGTTCGGGATTTGTGGAGGCATCCATAATTCCGCTTCGGGGAACAAAGCGTGCCACTCTTCCAACCGCCAGACGTGCATCTTGGTGGGCGCAACGAGAAATCGAACCGGCCCTAACGCCGTGATACGATTCAGCGCCTCGGGTGGTGCAGACACTGGCGAATTCACCCACAATGAACCGCCCGCGAGCCTCACGATAATCATACGTGTGGGAAATGGGATACCCAATGCGCGGACATTGGCGCCATCAACAATGAATATATCTTCGGCGACGGTCACAAGGCTGAACATACTCTTATCGGTCTTGATGCCTAACGATCCAAAGCTGAGCCACGGCCACGGAAAATCGGCTGTGACTCCCGACAACTCAAAAATATGAATTTGCAAAATCTCATCCGCAAAACTGCAAGGGCAGTGGCCGTTGGCTCCGGCGCGGTGTTAGGCAGACGGCGCATCTTGACGAAATCCATAAATAACTCCGCTGGTGAAGGGCTTCGCATCGGCTTTGAGCTTCGGGCGGTAAATGACCCGTGCGTTGAGTTGGCTGAAATGCTGAACTACCCAGGCCCTATCGCCGTTCTGGTCGAAGCCCTCAAACGCGAAGGTGTGGGGTTCGATGAATCGTGCTTCCCGAACGAAAATATCACCCACCAAAATCCATACGTCGCAATCATTCGGGGCGAGGCGGCGGAGTTCCTGCACCGCGCCTGCAAGAGCATCGAAAGTCGCCGTGCCGGAGAGCAGATGCGGCAAAGCAACCTGTGCGTGGTGAAGCTCGGCGGCGCGGCTGATTCTTGCGCCCTCGACGCTCGAAACCAATCTCTGCATGTCGGAGTCAAAGGACATAGTCTGCCTAACGATCCAAAGCTGAGCCACGCCGACGGGCGAGCGGCTCCGCTGGCGCGATAATCGTTGTATAACTCATACCGTCCATAAACTCAAGGCGCAGTCGGCGTTAGATGCCATGATGGGTTGACGAGCGCGTGCAAAATGGGCACACGCTTCAGTGTAAGAAAACAAACCATCAACCCATTCATGACATGAACATCACAACACAAAATCCGCCGCAAATCAATCCCCCAGTCAAACCGGTGCTGAAACTGGGTCTGGACGTGGATCTGCAACAAATCACCGCCACCATCCAGTGCGATCATCAACATCCCAAACCCGCTGTGAGTTTTACCGTTGCGCGTCTGGTGCAATGGGTGCGGGAAAAAGTCCAGGCCGGTTACACTGTGTGGACCGTGTATGAAAGCTGCGGCTTCGGTTACACCCTGCATTATCAACTGGTCGAGGCCGGTGCCCACAGTCTGGTCATCAGCCCGGTGCGCCTGCATCCCCAGCGCCGCCGCAAAAACGACCGGCTGGATTCGCGACAACTCTGCCTGCGCCTCTCCCGGTATCTCGACGGGCAAAGGGACGAACTGCCCGTCATTCGCGTGCCTACGGTCGCCGAACAACAACGGCGGGAACTGGGCCGCCAGCGGAAGTTCTGGAACAAGCAGGTGCGGCAACTCGAAAACCACGGACGCGCCTTGCGCCTGGAACATGAACTGCAAACGCTGCCCTCCGGCTGGGCTGGCCCGCGTAAATGGAAACGGCTGCTGCCCGAACTGTCCGCATTCTTGCGCACCCATCTGGAACCGCTGCGCCAACAGATCGCCGCTGCCAAAGCCCAGTTGGAACAGCTCCACCAGCAAATCGAAGCTTGGGTGACAGAAGCAAAGCTGCCCAAAGGACTGGGCCGACTGACACTGTCCTTGCTCGATGGCGAAGTGTGCGACTGGCACCGGTTCAAGCATCGCAAGGCCCCAGGCAGTTACACCGGCTGCTGTCCCAGCGAACACACCAGCGGCCCCAACGTGCGGCAGGGCAGTATTGACCGGCACGGCAACAAACATGTGCGCGTGCTGCTGGTCGAAACGGTCTGGCGGCTCTTGCGCTATCAACCCCTCTGGCACGCCCGTCGCAAACTCATCGCCCGGATGACCGCCGGGACCGCATTGCGCAAGAAGACGGTGGTGGCCCTGGCCCGCCAACTGGCCGTGGACCTCTGGCGCTGGCGGACCGGCCGGGCTTCCCTCGCTGAGTTGGGACTGATCACCTATTAACCCCTTAACTTTCTGAATCAGAAACTGATAAAAGCAATTTGGCCGCAGGGTGGCACGCTGCCCGGCGCTGGAGTTGGACCACGCCAGTGCGTCCGGCTGTTAGATGGGGCGCGTGCCCCCGGCGGCTTCCCGTTGAGAAACACATCTGGGGCGACCCCGCGCGGGTCTGCTCGAATAGGAGCTGGTGCGGGGGCATTTCCCCATCGCACTCATCATGGAAGCCCGCCCTGCAGGACAATTGCTTTTAAATCAGAATCTCCCCAACCATCCACCAACCCTTTAAACGTCCCGCATTTACGCGCGCTCGGCCGCTCGCGCGCCGGACTCGCCTCCGCTCCGCTGCGGCTCGCCGGTCCACGATTATGAAATGTTAATTCAAAATACTCACACCAACTTGACAACCCTCATAGGGGCTCCAGCGCGGTGTTAGGCCTCGTCTTTGTCATCAAAAACTGAAAGCTCTCGCTTCGACTTCACCAGCTTCTTGATGCTTCTAACCGGCATCCGTCCACGGTCAATCCACAAAATCTCTGTGCCGTCCTCGATGTCCTCATAAACTGGCAACAACATCGAAATCCCGGCGAAGTGCCACTCTCCGTCTTTCGTCTGCGATGGATGTCCCGCCTGCCCAAGTCGGATTGCCTTGCGAAATGCCTCATCGCGATTCCGAGCGCGAATCAATCTCGTGTTCTCCCAAACCTGACAGCGACTCTCATCCGAGAGCTTCTGCTGGCGGCGTGAAACCCACTGCTCCACTTCGCGAAAAATCCACCAGCCGGAATGATTCCGATTTCGGAATGGGATTTTAGAGTGTTGCGGCATACGAGGCCTAACGAAAAAAGCTGAGCCACGCCGGATCAAAAACTGTGAACCGCGAAGCGGAACTGCCAGCGCCAACCGGCGTTGGCTCCGGCGACTTGTTAGGCCGATGGCTCATGTCTAGCATCCTGCTTCTTTTGTGAGAAATAGTAACTGAACGCAAAACAAATCAAACCGAAACTGCACGGCATGATAGCCTGTGCCCATCCGGGATACAAACCTCCCGACATCATCACGCGCATCTTCAGCCGATAAAAATCCTGCTTGGTCGGTGTGTTGGTAGGCTGCGAAAAGTTCGCGTCAATCTCAGCCGAGTGTGCCGTAACAAACCGCTGAAAAGCTGTGTCCTGCTTCGACAGAATGTCAGGGACAATGGTCGCGACAGCAATCCCATAGCCGATGAAAGCCGCGCCCAAAATCAAACAAAGTCTGGCGAGAATAGTCATGTGATGCGAATCGGCCTAACGATCCAAAGCTGAGCCACGGCCACGAGCCTGGCCCACTCAACCCAAAGGACAAACAATGAATACAAACATAATCGAAACCGCAGGTACAGTGGCCGTTGGCTCCAGCGCGGTGTTAGGCCACATCGTCATAACTATCCAAAGCTACATGCTACAACCTCGAAATATATCTACAGGATGTTTCGAGGAATACCAAAAAGCGACAACTGCTGCAATGATGTGAAAGCCAGCCAAAATAGCCGCATATCTCGATAATCGGTGATGCACCCAACCGCTTCCCAAAATCCACCCGTAAATCGGCCACTGAAACAGTGTAGTAAAAGCCAATACAATGATGAGTGGTAAGGCCGTATCCACATCGCCATAGCAATAAAATGGAAATGCTACAGCACAGATAAAGTTCTGGGAGACTTGAACGTGAATGGAACTGAGAGCAAATGCCGAAACCACCAATAAAAGTGGGACGCCAATTTCAGCGAGAATACCACCGACTATACAAAGGATATATTTTTGTGCGGTGCTCATGTGGCCTAACGATCCAAAGCTGAGCCACGGCCACGGGCGGCCACGCTCCGACTGCAATCTGGACTCTCAAATTTCATAACTCAATCGAAAACTGAAGGGACAGAGGCCGTTGGCTCCAGCGCGGTGTTAGGCAGCATCGTCATCGTCTGAAAGCAAATAACCGAATCCGCTCCGGCGTGAAACCCTGCTCTCGCGCCCAAGCCGTCGAACACAGAAACTGCTTCTGTCGCCTCTGCCAAAATGGAACGCAAATGACATGAACCGTGACTAAAACGGCAGCAATGATAATGGCAACAAGACTCCGGTAGGTCAGCGCGAAAGCCAACGGTAAGGCAAATGTGGCCGCAACCCAAAGACCATAACCACCGCCGCGCTCTGTAACCTTCGCTCTCTCGGCGTCGGTCATGTGCGCGCAAATCTCTCGCACTTCAGGCGACTGAAATGGCGACCACGTCTTCCAAGTTTTGCTCATGGTGCTCATGCTGCCTAACGATCCAAAGCTGAGCCACGCCGACGGGCGAGCGGCTCCGCTGGCGCGATAATCGTTGTATAACTCATACCGTCCATAAACTCAAGGCGCAGTCGGCGTTGGCTCCAGCGCGGTGTTAGGCCTCGTCTTTGTCATCAAAAACTGAAAGCTCTCGCTTCGACTTCACCAGCTTCTTGATGCTTCTAACCGGCATCCGTCCACGGTCAATCCACAAAATCTCTGTGCCGTCCTCGATGTCCTCATAAACTGGCAACAACATCGAAATCCCGGCGAAGTGCCACTCTCCGTCTTTCGTCTGCGATGGATGTCCCGCCTGCCCAAGTCGGATTGCCTTGCGAAATGCCTCATCGCGATTCCGAGCGCGAATCAATCTCGTGTTCTCCCAAACCTGACAGCGACTCTCATCCGAGAGCTTCTGCTGGCGGCGTGAAACCCACTGCTCCACTTCGCGAAAAATCCACCAGCCGGAATGATTCCGATTTCGGAATGGGATTTTAGAGTGTTGCGGCATACGAGGCCTAACGATCCAAAGCTGAGCCACGCCGACGGGTGAGCGGCTCCGCTGGCTCGATAACCGATGTATAACTCAAACCGTCCATAAACTCAAGGGGCAGTCGGCGTTGGCTCCAGCGCGGTGTTAGGCTTCATTGTGTCACCCAATCTGGAACTCTGGTGCTCGTCAAAAAGCCGCTCAATCCGGGGTCTTCGCACAGCCACTTTCCGTCTCGTCTTTTCCACTTCGCACTACTATACGAAACCATCCCACCTTCGTGGAACTCCATAATAATCTCGGCTGCTGTGTAGCCGCCGCTCATATCCGCATAGGTGTGGACATTCAAAACCTTGTAGCTGGTGAGGTGCCCGCCATCCTCGGCCACCTGCTGAAGATACACGCTCTGAGTCACATCCTGCTTGAAATCGGATGTCCTCATATCGTAGGTGGTCGGCCAGTCCTGCTTCTCTATTGCTTCGTAATATCGCTCAACGCTGTGTGCAAACTCGGCTGATGGTGCGTCGCGCCGCGCCATCTCGTCCAGCCGCCAAGTGTCATTCGTCGTGGTATTCGTCCCTGCGGCTGGTGCGCAACCAGCAACCGTAAGAACGCAAGCTGCTAACATGAAACTGTGGAATGTTTTCATAGTGCTCGATTGAAGCCTAACGATCCAAAGCTGAACCACGGCCACTGGCAGCTAGGCTCCGAATGCAATCTGGACTCTCAAGTTTCATATCTCAACCGAAAACTGAAGGGGCAGTGGCCGTTGGCTCCAGCGCGGTGTTAGGTGTCAGCGTCCTCATTGCGGATTGAGTAACAGTGCGATAATACCACCGATAGCCAGAATATCTATGAGTCCCACCAACGGAATGCAAATCCGACGAAACGTGGGGCTGTCTGAAACAAAAATAAAGTAGTGCATCAGGTAAAAAACCGCTAGCCCTGTCAAAATGCCGCCAAAAAGTTCGACGGGACGGAATGCGGCTGGAAACCACCACTTGAGAAGCCACAACGAACCCGCCCATATCCAAAGGCCTATGTGAAACCAAAAGCTAACCCAATGGGAAAGACGGTCCAACCAACGCTTTGACTCCGATGGGCAAATTTTGGGTGCTTCTGGTTCCATGACACCTAACGTCAAAAGCTCAGGCACGCGGGACCAAATGACGTGAACCGCGAAGCGGAACTGGAGACGCCATCCCGTGTTGCCTGCAGCGATTTGTTAGGCGTATGATTCATGTCTCAATAAAGCTTCTTTGGTTTCGGCAAATATGGTCTGTCAGGAATAATCTTCCAGCGCATATTTAGATAGCCAGCAACGAAAACGAGAGCCGCACCAATAAACCACCCAGAATCAACCCACTCTGTCTGAAACTTCGTGAGGTAAACATCAAATGGCTGCTGCATTATCATGGGATATATCTGGCCTGTAGCCACATTTGGCTGCCTTGGGGCATAGGAACGCAAATACTCATACCAAACAAAGGCTGATACCATTGTCAATACACCGAGTGTCCCAAAGCCGTAAACTAAAACGCGGCGAAAAATGTTCGATGTGGCCATACGCCTAACATAGGGTTAAGTCTCAATTCTGTGGCTTAACCCATTTCTCATTTTGACATCTTTTTCAGGTTCAGGTTATTTATCCACAACAACTTATACCGCAAAATGACCTCTATTATTGAACCGGCAAAGGCCGCATCCGTTCCGACCCCGCTTTTCCCTGATCCAAACCTTAAACTTCGTGACCAATTGCGTCAAGTCATGCGCCTCAGACACATGGCCCTGTCCTCTGAAGACGCTTATTGGTTTTGGATTCGCCGGTTCATCCTCTTTTACAACAAACGCCATCCCCGTGACATTTCCACCTCCGAGGTCAAAGCGTTTCTGGCTCATCTGGCTGAACATCAAAATGTCGCCGTCGCCACCCAGAAGCAAGCCCTCAACGCCTTGGTCTTCCTCTACCGCGAAATCCTGCATCAGGATTTGGGTGACCTCGGTCACTTCGCCCGTCCCACCCGGCCTCCCCGCATCCCCGTTGTCCTGACCTGCGACGAAGTGGATCGCTTGCTGGCTGCCCTGCCCCTGAAATACCAGTTGATCGGTCAATTGCTTTACGGCACAGGCATGCGCTTGATGGAAGGGCTGCGTCTCAGGGTCGGCGACATTGATTTTAACCGCAACCAGATCGTCGTCCGCGAGGGCAAAGGCTTCCGAGACCGCGTGACCATGCTGCCCCAATCCCTCAAGGGGCAGGCAGCGAATATGCATCTGCCCTGCTGGCTACAATGGGACAGAGACGCTGCCGAATATTGGAGTGGGAATATTCCGTCCACTGGTCATTTTTTATTGACGTGTTGATGTATTATTCACGACCGCTCACCTTCACGTTTTACGTTCACCGCGCGGCGGCGAACGTACTTAACTACATTTTCAATTTTGGCAAAACTACGGGGCGGTGAAAATCCAGCATTTTGAACCCAAAATAAGGAGGAGGACGTTAATAGCGAAGGCCATGTCATGGCGACAAAGTAGGGCGGATAGCTTTGTTTGCCTGCGCCGGGCTGGTCGTGGTCGCGGTCATTCAATTCATCAGTTTCTTCAACGACGGCAATTCGACTGAGGAAACTGCCTATATTGGTGTCGCAGCACTTATTATCGCCGCAATCCTCGCTGCGCTAACGCAAAAGCGGGAACCTGCCGCAGTGATTGAGAAACTGAAATTGCTAAAACAGATACCAGCGCTGGAGCAATCACTTCAGCAGCAAATTCAAATGCAAAACAGTTCGGCAAAACGGTTCACCGAAATGGAACAACAATTTGGAACGGGACTTCCGCTGACCGAATACCAGAAGATCAGGGCAGAGCGGGAGGCGTTTATTAAAAGTATACAGCGCGTTGATGACACAGGTTCAGTGCAAGGCAGTCCTGCAAACCAAAATGAGCCACCTTGCGTGAAACAACATGGCACTACACTCTTAAATCCAGATGATCTCGACCGCGAACTGAAAAAAATCGCGGCCCACGTCACGCACCCGGCGGCGCAGGCATGGATCATAACGGTCGCCAAGGAACATATCCTTAATCTGGACGGTGCCGACCGTGACGAGAATTTCGTGCGCTACGATCCAGATACTTGGTTCTTCGGACGGCGGTACGCAGGGAGCCTGCATCGGCAGCATCGGCATAAACAGCTTTATCCGCTTTCAAAAGTGGCAAAGAATTGGCAAAGATAAACTTTTTTGTTTTTGGGAGTTTGTTCCTAAGTCGTTTACAATCAGTGGCGCACCCAGTAGGAGTTGAACCTACAACCTTCTGATCCGTAGTCAGACGCTCTATCCAATTGAGCTATGGGTGCGTCCAAAAGGCCAAGGAACTTACGTGCCAGACCCCCGCTGTGCAACACATTTTCCGCGCGCCAACGATTCAACCTTTGAATAGGTTCTGCAACGCCAAAGCCGCAATCGTCACCAACAGCATCAGGCCGCTGGGCATGAATTTTTTCGTCTTCGCCAGCCTCACCGCGAAGACCACCAGCAGCATGGCCATGATGACGTTGGCCAGCCCACGCGCAAACCCCGGCTGGAAAACCCCGGGCACCACCGTCAACACCAATATCGCCGCAAACACCGCCGACGTGACGAGCGACACCTTGCTCTTCGCCTTCAGAAAGCCAATCAACCCGCCGACAAGCAGCAGGATGATGTAAATCCAGAGAACCGTGTTTGCAAAATTGTGCATCGCGCGCAGGCTGCCCTAATTGGCCACCGCGTCCAAGCTCAGAATTTCACCCGGCTCGCATTCCGCAACAATCTCAAACGGGCGGCAGCAGACCTCGCAATCCGTCGTGAACCGCTGGAACTGCACGCTGGTATCAATTATCAATGCAAACGTCTGGCCACAGAAGGGACATTGAATGTTCTCAGAAACTTCCACGCGGCAATCTAGTCCCAACTCCGCAAATCGCAACCATTGCCCCATTGCCGCCATGCACAAAACAGGGCCGGCGATGGGCCGGCCCTCCTGCAAAGGAAAACAGTTTCGGCGCCCGGACTAGAACCGCTTCGTGAGGGTCAGCGTCACAGCATTGCCCTGCGCGCGGGATTCAGCCATGAACTCGTAGTTGTAACGAAGCGAGGCAAACAGCATCTGTTTCGGAAAAGCGACACTGACTTCGGGACCAACCGCCGCCACGCGGTTGCGGCTGCTCCACGATTCGCCACTGTTGGGATTTACCTGTTGCTGGTAATAACCGACCGCGCCCAAATCAACGACTTTCGCCACGGTCTTGCTCACACCCCATTCGAGCGTGTAGGCCTGTCCGGGAATGACGTCCGTGTCACGCTGTTCGGTGCTGAATTCATAACGGTTTAACGCCGACACGGCCCATGTTTTTTCCTCATCGATATACCAGGTGGCCCCGGCAGTTTGCATGAAGGTCCAGTAACCCGCGCCAATGCGGGTGGTGGGCGGGGGCGCGGAATCGCCCGTGGGCGCCCAAACGCCGCTGCCGACCGCAAAGTCAAACTGCTTGAGATGCCAAGAAAGCGTGCCTTCGCCAAAGAAATCACCGACACCAAAAGTGGTGCCGTCAAATCCCCCGGCCCTCACGTGTTGATCGACCAGTGGAAGCAGGGCGTCCACACCAACGTACCCACCAAGAAATTTTGTGCCGGTGATCCAAATCACGCGGGGAATGCTGGCGTAGGTGAAGACGTCGGCGTTTGGGACGCGGGCGTCATTGCCGGAGGGGCCGTTGAATTGGCCGGCCCAATAAAAGTAATTATAGTCGCGGGCATAAACTCCCGGCGGCGGCAGCGAGGCTCCCTTGATGCCTTCGGAGCCCGGCACATATTGGGCCGAGGGTTGGGCCTGTAGAATACCTGGCAGCGCGGCGAGACCGGCCGCCATAACTATGCGGACGAATCGAATTTTCATAGGTTGTAATTTCCGGTTTGGGAATAGAGGTCAGGCGTCCTGAAGCTTGCCGGTCAGGTAAGTCTCATAGGCGTTCAAATCAAGCAGCCCGTGGCCGGAAAGGTTGAAGAGAATGACGCGTTTCTTTCCGGCTGCGCGGGCCTTCTTTGCTTCTTCGACGACCGCGGCAATCGCGTGTGAAGATTCCGGCGCGGGCACAATCCCTTCGCTCCGCGCGAACAGTGTTCCAGCCTCGAAGACTTTCGTCTGATGATAAGCCTCCGCCTCGATGAGGCCGAGCTTGAGGGCGTGGCTGACCATCGGCGCCATGCCATGATAACGCAGTCCGCCCGCGTGGATCGGCGGTGGCATGAAATCATGCCCCAGCGTGTGCATCATCAACAGCGGCGTGGTCATGGCCGTGTCGCCGAAATCGTAGCGCAGTTCGCCCTTCGTCATCGAGGGGCAGGCGGAAGGCTCGACGGCGACGATGCGATATTTTTTCTTCTCCTTGATTTTTTTGTGAATGAACGGAAATGCAATCCCGGCGAAATTGCTGCCACCGCCGCAGCAGGCGATGATCGAGTCCGGCTCCTCGCCGGCCATCTCCATCTGCTTGATGGACTCCTGGCCGATGACGGTCTGGTGGAGGCAAACGTGATTCAGCACACTGCCCAGCGAGTATTTTGTGTTCGGATGCTTGACGGTGTCTTCGATGGCTTCGCTGATGGCGATGCCGAGGCTGCCTGGACATTTTGGGTCCTGCGCCCGCACCTTGCGCCCAAATTCGGTCTGGTCGCTGGGGCTGGGATGCACCGTGGCGCCCCATGTGTGCATGAGCATCCGCCGATAGGGCTTCTGCTCATAGCTGACCTTGACCATGTAAATGTTGCATTCCAAGTCGAACAGCTTGCACGCCAGAGCCAAAGACGAACCCCATTGGCCCGCGCCCGTCTCGGTGGCAAGCCGCTTGGTCCCGGCGACCTTGTTGTAATAAGCCTGCGCGACGGCGGTGTTCGGTTTATGACTGCCGGCGGGGCTGGCCCCTTCGTATTTGTAATAAATGTGCGCCGGTGTCTGGAGCGCCTTCTCGAAGCGCACCGCGCGCATCAGGGGTGTCGGCCGCCAGAGCGCATAAATGTCGCGGACCTCGTCAGGAATCGGAACCCAGCGATCGGCGCACATTTCCTGTTTGACGAGATTTTCCGGGAAAATGGCCAGCAACGCTTCCGGCGGCACGGGCTGTTTGGTGCCCGGATGCAACGGCGGCGGCAGCGGTTCCCTAAAATCCGCCAGCAGATTGTACCATTGTTTGGGAATGTCAGCCTGTGTCAGCGCGAAGTGGGTTTGCGTGCTCATGTGACCAGAAGGATGTTGGATGATAGTTACTCCCTACAGAACTGCTTGTCACGCAATTATTAGCAAATAACTAAAAATGTAATAATAATAACAAGATACGTTCATTCGCAATCCAAGCGACCCGCCGGATCGCCGCCAAAGGAACGCCAATCCAAGTTTGACATCGTTCGTGAGTTCCAACGCGTTGTCTTTGCGAGCATTGCCCGTTAACGTCCTTTTCCTGATCCCCCGTTTTGGGATTTGCCAGCGCCGCTAAATTGGGAAATATTCGATGCCTTGAACACTTGCCCACAATGAGCCCTGACATCCGGGTCATGGCACTGGCCAAGCACTGGTTTCACCACACGAACAGCGGCGGCTACGACCGGCTTGCACGGGAGGTCGGGGCGGAGGTCGTGCGGCGGCCCGGGCGTTCGCGATGGTCGTGGCACCGGCTGGCCCGGAAGTTGTGGCGGAAAAACTCGCAAACTTCCCGGTATCTTCTGGATTATGGATATGAAGACCTGCTCGCCGAGCGGAATCTGCTTCGGCAGGCCAAGTCGCACCGGCCCGAAGTCGTCCATGTCTTGTATGGCGACGAGCAATTGGATTTGCTGTTGCGGCAACGTTCGCGGCTGCCTTGTCCGCTTGTCGCCACCTTTCACCTGCCTTGTCAGCGCGTGAGGGATCGCTTTGAATTCTTTCAGAAGTACCTGTTGAACGGCATCAATGCCGCCGTGGTGGTGTCTCGTTGCCAGCTTCCGGATTTCCGGCGTTGGCTCGGGCCTGAACGGGTCGTTTATGTCCCGCACGGCATTGACACGCGACGGTTCGCGCCCGGCGTGAACCGTCCACAGCGGCACGGGGTGCGACTGCTCACCGTGGGCCATCACATGCGCGATTTCAGGGCGCTCCGCCGAATCATGGATGCGTGCGCTGCTTTCAGGCTCCCAACTCAATTTGACCTGGTTCTGCCCCGACAATATTGGCCTCTCTTCAACGGATGCCACAATGTCCGGATACAGACGGGCATAGGAGAACCCGAACTCATCCGGCGGTATCAGGTGGCGGACGCGCTGCTGCTGCCGGTGATTGATGCGACGGCAAATAATTCCGTGCTTGAATCGCTCGCTTCCGGAACGCCGGTGATCACGAATGCCGTGGGAGGCATTCCCGACTACGTCAACGACCATTGCGGATGGTTATTTGACCAAGGTAACGTGGCCGGCATGGTCGAACTCATTGCCGCGATGTCTCGCCACAGGGAAATCGCCGCTTCACGGCGGGAGGCCGCGCGCCGCCAAGCGCTGGAATTTGATTGGATGTACGTCGCCAGGCAAATGCGCGTGGTTTATAAAGCCGTGGCGAATGGATTAGCGCCGGGCAATGCCATGAAAACCCGGAGGCCGATTCCAAACGAACATAATGCTGGCATTGACCGGACAACAATTTGGCGAATTGGTTCCCGACCCGGCCCGTTGTCCGCCGCCTGTTGATTCCCCGTTTTGGGATTTGCCAGTGCCGCCAAATTCAGGGATATTGTCCGCCGTTTTTCCACGGGCCATTTATGAAACCCCAGGTCGAAATCTATGACACGACCCTGCGCGACGGTTCGCAGGGCGAAGGCATCAATTTCTCGGTTGCGGACAAACTCCGCATCGCCGAGAAGCTCGACGCGTTCGGGGTCCTTTACATTGAAGGCGGCTGGCCTGGCAGCAATCCCAAGGACATCGAGTTCTTCGCCCAAGCCAAAAGGAAAAAATTCAAAAATGCGCGGCTCGCGGCATTCGGTTCCACGCGGAAAAAGGGCGTGCCCGTCGAGCAGGACGACCAGGTGCGCCTGCTCATCGAGGCCGGCACACCGGTTGTGACGATTTACGGCAAGACGTCCATGTTGCACGTCAAGGAAGTCCTGCGCTGCACGCCCGATGAAAATCTCGCCATGATCGGCGACACCGTGCGTTTTCTCAAAGACCACGGCAAATTCGTCATCTACGACGCCGAGCATTGCTTCGACGGCTACAAACTCGACGCCGAATACGCCGTCGCCACGTGGCAGGCTGCGGAAAAGGCGGGCGCGGATTTTATCGTGCTCTGCGACACCAACGGCGGCTGCCTGCCGGACGAAGTGGCGGCCATCACAAAGGTCGCCATCGGCAAATTGAATTGCAAAGTCGGCATCCACACGCACGACGACATCGGCCTCGGCGTGGCGAACGCGCTGGCGGCGCTCAAAGCCGGCGCGATTCATGTGCAGGGCACCATCAACGGTTACGGCGAACGCACCGGGAATTGCAATCTGACCAGCGCGATTCCGTGCATCGCCTTGAAGCTGAAAAAAACCTGCGTGCCCGCGAAGTCATTGCCAAAGCTGAAGGAGCTTTCGCAATTCGTGGATGAAATCGCAAACTCGCGCCACAATCTGCGCCAGCCGTGGGTTGGCTCGGCGGCGTTCGCGCACAAGGGCGGCACGCACGTCAATGCCGTGCAGAAGCTCACGGCGAGTTACGAACACATCGACCCGGCGCTCGTCGGTAACGCGCGCACCGTACTCATCAGCGATCTCGCCGGCCGCAGCAACATCGTGATGAAGGCCCAGGAACTCGGCTTCAGGCTCACAAACGAGACGCCGGAGTTGAAATCCATCCTGAATCGCATCAAGGAACTGGAGCATGAAGGCTACGAATTCGAGGCCGCCGAGGCGTCGCTCGCCTTGCTCATCGGCAAGACCCTTAAACATCGCGAACCGCTCTTTCATGTGGACGCCTATCACGTTTCCATGCGTCGCGATGGCCGGGAATCCATTTGCGAAGCGACCATCAAAATTCATGTTGGCAACCGACGGGCGCAAACCGTGGCCGATGGCGATGGTCCGGTGAATGCGCTGGACGGCGCATTGCGCTCGGCGCTGGTGAAGTTTTACCCGCAGCTTAAAAAGGTGACGCTCACCGATTACAAGGTGCGCATCCTTGACAGCGACACCGGCACCGCTGCCAAAACACGCGTGCTAATCCAATCCACCGATGGCCAGCGCGAATGGGGCACCGTCGGCGTGAGCGAAAACATCATCGAAGCCAGCTTGCAGGCGCTCGTGGACAGCATGGAATACGCGCTGTTGAAGAAATGATTTCAAGCCACAGATGAAACACAGATGTTTTCTACTGCTGATTTATCTGTGCCCATCTGTGAAAATCTGTGGCTGATTCACTTTTCCAAACATGAGTGAGATTTCCAAAGCATACGAGCCTCAGGCAGTCGAAGAAAAATGGTACCAGTTCTGGCTCGACCAGAAGTGCTTCGTCGCCGATGCGCACTCGAAGAAGCCCGCGTATTCCATCGTCATTCCGCCGCCGAACGTCACCGGCGTGCTCACGCTCGGCCACGTCCTCAACAACACGATTCAGGACATCCTCGCCCGCAAGGCGCGCATGGACGGCAAGGAAGTCCTCTGGCTGCCCGGCACCGACCACGCCGGCATCGCCACGCAAACGGTCGTCGAGAAAGCGCTGAAAAAATCCGGCGAAATCCGGCATCGCGACGACCTCGGCCGCGAAAAATTTCTCGAACGCGTCTGGCAATGGAAGGAAAAACACGGCGGCATCATCATCCAGCAATTGAAAAAATTGGGCGCGTCGTGCGACTGGACGCGTGAACGGTTCACCATGGACCCGGAATATTCGCGCTGCGTGCAGAAGGTGTTCGTGGAGCTTTACAAAAAGGGCCTCATCTATCGCGGCAAACGCATGGTGAATTGGTGCCCCGCTTCGCTCACGGCGCTGTCCGATGAAGAAGTCGTGATGAAAGAGCAAAAAGGTTTGCTCTATTATTTCAAAGTCGAGGTCGTGGACTGTAGCGGCGCTGTGTCAGCACCGAATTCGGCGGTCACAGACCGCCGCTACAACGATAGTGACATCAAAAGCACTGGTGTGTGGCTGACCATTGCGACAACGCGGCCGGAAACGATTCCCGGCGATACCGCCGTGGCGGTGAATCCCAAGGACCCGCGTTACGCGAAATACATCGGCAAACACGTCATCCGTCCGTTGCCCGCCGAATTGCCGCGCGAGCAGAAGTTCATCCCCATCATCGGCGACGAGCATGTGGATTTCGAGTTCGGAACCGGCGTGCTCAAGGTGACGCCCGCGCACGACAAGGCAGACTTCGAAATCGGCCAGCGGCACAAGCTGGCGCAGATTGACATCATGCAGCCGAACGGCCACATGAACGAACTGGCCGGAAAGGATTTGAACGGTCTGGACCGTTTCAAGGCGCGCAAGGTGGCCGTGGAAAAACTCACGGAGCTTGGCGCATTGGAAAAAGAAGAACCGTACACGAACAACGTCGGTTACAGCGAACGCGCGGATGTGCCGATTGAGCCGCGGTTGAGCGAACAATGGTGGCTGCGTTATCCCCATCTCCACGAATCGCTGGCACTCGTGCAAAGCGGCACGATTCGTTTTCGTCCTGATCGCTGGGTGCGTGTTTATCAACACTGGATCGACACCAACATCGATTGGTGTCTCAGCCGCCAGCTTTGGTGGGGACATCGCCTTCCGGTCTGGTATCACAAAACCAGCGGCGAAGTTCACTGCGATCTCGAACCTCCGCGCGATGCCGAAAATTGGAAACAAGATCCCGACGTACTCGACACGTGGTTCAGCTCCTGGCTCTGGCCGTTTGCAACAATGGGCTGGCCGGAAAAAACCGACACGCTCGCAAAATTTTACCCAACCACCGACCTCGTTACCGGTCCGGACATCATTTTCCTGTGGGTTGCACGGATGATCATGGGCGGTTTGGAATTCACCGGCGAGAAGCCGTTCTGGAATGTCTATTTCACCGGCATCATCCGCGACAAGCAGGGACGCAAGATGTCCAAGAGCCTTGGCAATTCGCCCGACCCGCTCGACCTCATCGCCAAGTTCGGCGCCGACGCGCTCCGGTTCGGCACCATGCGCAGCGCGCCGCTCGGCCAGGACATTTTGTTCGACGAACAGAACGTCGAGCTGGGCCGCAATTTCTGCAACAAACTCTGGAACGCCTGCCGGTTCCGCCAGATGGTCGGCAGTGCCGACTTCCCAATTCAAGGGGAGATTGATCCAAAACTTATAACGTCCGACGACAAATGGATTTTGCTCAAGCTCGACGCTGCCATCCGCGGGATGAACACGGCATTCGCCGAATACAGGTTCAGCGACGCGACGGCGACGCTCTACCGCTTTTTCTGGAGCGAGTATTGCGACTGGTATGTCGAGGCGAGCAAGGCGGCGCTCGCGCGCGGCGTTGAATCATTGAATCGTGAAGGCGTTACATCGGAAGCCGATGCAACGATGCAACGATGCAACGAAGTAACGACTGAAGCACGCAAAGCCAATACGCTCGCGGTGATTGATTTTATCCTTTCGCACACGCTGCGGTTGTTTCATCCGTTCCTGCCGTTCATTACGGAGGAACTCTGGCATGGGATGGGTTATGCCGAGGACATGCCGGAAAATCAGGGAGGCCAGACCATCATGTTCGCACCCTGGCCCAAGCCGCTCGATGACGATTTCAAATCGCATTACGGCCTGACCGGGCAGGACGAAAAGCACATCGAGGCGCGGAACGAACTCGTCACGCAAGGCCGCAATCTGCGCCGCACGGCGAACGTTGCCGCGAACAAGAAGGTCAAATTTGTCCTCAAACCGGTGCGCGAACTGGCGGCGCACGACCTCGAAGTGCTCAAGCTGCTGCTCAACGCCGGGGCAATCGAGGTGAACGCGAATTATCAGCCGGGCAAAAACACGATGACGGTGCGCACCGAATTGGGCGATTTGTTCCTGCCGCTGGAAGGTTTGATTGATATTGAGGCGGAAAAGGCGCGGTTGAAAAAGGAACTGGAAAAAATCGAGGCCGAGGCCGCCAAGGTCGAACAGAAGCTGGCCAATCCGAATTTCACACAAAAAGTCCCCGCGCATGTTCTGGAGGAACACAAGCAGCGTCTTGCCGAGTGGCATGGCAAACGCGACCACGTGAAGACCGCGCTGGCCGCGCTGGGTTGATTTCTTCAACCGCGAACTAAACGAACCGCACGAAAGCGGACTGGCGGTCCGCGAATTCTTTCGTGTCTTTTGCAGGTTTCACGGTTAGTTTTTCCATGCGTGGAGTTGACGGATAAACAGGAACACTTGCATCAGCCGGTTCTGGCGGTCGCCCGCAAGGACGCGGCCATCCTGCGCGAGGATTTCGCCGTCCAGCAGGCGCTCGACGCCATCCGGCTGCGCGGCATCGGTGAAAAAATTGTTTATTTCTATGTCGTGGACACAAATGAACGGCTGGCCGGTGTCCTGCCCACGCGCCAGCTTCTCACAGCGCCGCTGGAGCGGCGGTTGTCGGAGCTGATGATCCGGCGGGTCGTGGCCATTCCGCACACGGCGACGGTGCTGGAGGCCTGCGAGGCGTTTGTCCTGCACCGGTTTCTGGCATTTCCGGTGGTGGACGAGTCGCGACGGATCGTCGGGGTGGTGGACGTGGGTTTGCTGACGGACGAGGCATTCGACATCGCCGAGCGCGAGCAGACGAACGCGCTGTTTGAAGCCATCGGCTTTCGCGTGTCGCAGGTGCATGACGCGTCGCCGCTGCGGGCGTTTCGGTTCCGCTTTCCCTGGTTGCTGGCCACCATCGGCAGCGGCACGCTGTGCGCGCTGCTCGCCAGTGTTTACGCCGTCACCCTGGCCAAAAGCATCGTCCTGGCGTTCTTCCTCGCGCTGGTCCTGGGGCTGGGCGAGAGCGTGAGCATCCAGTCCATGACGGTCACAATCCAAGCATTGCGCACAACGCATCCGAGTTTGGGCTGGTATGTCCGGGCGTTCCGGCGCGAGGCGGGCACGGCCCTGCTGCTGGGCGCCGGTTGCGGCACGGTGGTGGGCCTCATTGTCTGGTTGTGGCGCGGGACCGGGCTGGCGGGTTTCGTCATCGGATCGAGCATCCTGCTGGCACTGTGCGCGGCGTGCTTTTTTGGGTTGAGCGTTCCGACAGCCTTGCACGCGCTGCGGCTTGATCCGAAGATTGCCGCCGGGCCGGTGACGCTCGCGTTCACGGACATTTTCACACTGCTGTTTTACTTCAGCCTGGCCGCATTGCTGCTATGAAGCCGGCTCGATGGCAAAATTCTGGAAGGCCCAACAAAAACACCGCAAACATTCAATGAAAACCGTTTCCCAAAAAACCGCCCTCACTACAGCCATCAAGGCCGCCCGCGCCGCCGGCAAACTCATGCTGGCCAACTGGCACGCGCCCAAACGCGTCAATGCCACCGATGCCCACGACATCAAGCTCGAACTTGATGTGCGCTGCCAGAAACTCATCGAGCGGACACTGCGCGCCGCGTTTCCAAAGATTTCACTGCTTGGCGAGGAAGGCTGCACCGGCGACATGAACGCCGAATACCGCTGGGTGGTGGACCCGATTGACGGCACGGTGAATTATTTTTTTGGAATGCCGCACGCCGCCGTGTCCATTGCGTTGCAAGTCCAAAGTCCAAAGTCCAAGGGCCAAAGTGTGAAGCCATCCTCCCACCAAACCATACTTGGAGTGATTTACTGTCCATTCACGGATGAACTTTGGACGGTGATTCGTGGCGGGCCGACGCGATTGAACGGGCGCGTTGTCCGCGTCAGCCACCGCAAAAACGTGAACGAGGCCGTCGTCGCCATGGGTTTTTCCAAGAGCAAACAAAATCTCGCGATAAGCCTCCCATTCCTGAACCGCCTTTCCCGCCGGGCGCTGAAAGTCCGGATCATGGGCTCGGCGGCGATCGAACTCGCCTACGTCGCGTCCGGCCGCCTCGACGCCTACATCGAACGCACCATCAATTTGTGGGACATCGCGGCGGGCGCGTTGATGGTGGAAAGTTCCGGCGGCGAATTTTACACCCTGCCCGCGCCGGGCGGGAAATTCCGGATGATCGCCAGCAACGGCCTGCTCCGCCGGAAACTTCAACTTGGAAATTTGCTGAAGTAAAACGGATGGGAACGCCGCATTGTGGCATTTGCAACCCGTATGGCGCCGGCCCTACCCGTTCTTGTTGGTCAAAAAGCCCTTCAGTCTCTCCAGCGCCCTGGCGCGATGGCTCAATTTATTTTTCACTTCCTCGCCCAGCTCGGCGAATGTCCGCTCGAAACCAACCGGCACAAACAGCGGGTCGTACCCGAAACCATTTTTTCCGCGCGGCTCAAAAAGAATCCGCCCTTCGCAAACGCCGTCAAACAGGTTCGGGTCTGGCGCCTTGGAATTCGGGCCCAGGGTTTCAGCAAGCGCAATCACGCAATGAAATCTGCCGGTGCGCCTTTCGGGCGGAACATCCTTGAGCAGGCGCAGCAGCTTGGCGTTGTTGTCGGCGTCGGATGTGTTGCCGGACTTTGCCGAATCCGGCGCGGCAAAGCGCGCAGAATGCACGCCGGGCGCGCCGTTCAAAGCGTCCACCTCCAGACCGGAATCGTCGGCGAGAACGAAAAACTGTGAATCGCGAACCGTGAACCGTGAACCGTTCGAAAGCCAGCGGGCCAGCTCGACTGCTTTTTTTGCTGCGTTGCCGGCGAATGTGTCGGCATCCTCGACGACTTCCGGCGCGCCGGGAAAATCGTTGAGCGTTTGAAACTGGAACGAGCCGCCGAGGATGGCGCGGATTTCACCCACCTTGTGGATGTTGCGCGTCGCGATGAGCAGCGTAATCACGTCCGCACAATAACGGCGGCAAATTTGAATTGCAGCGCAATTTTGGTCTGCTTGAACAATTTTTAGCAATGCTTCATCCGAAATGGTCAAAAGAGCCTGTCCACTTGGTACCCTTCTCAAGTCATTTATGATCCCGAAGGCGGATTGGTTTGCAAAAAAGTGATGATCTGCTTCCAAACATTTGGCAGCCGTTCGAAGAGCGTTCCATGATCATCAGCTTGAAATTCCCAAAGTCGTTTTGGACCGGCGTAACCATCGTAAAGGCGACGACCAAATTTCTCTGGGACAGCCTCATCCTCGCCAGCCACCAGCACCGCAATCGGACCGTGGTAGTTGTGCAGATAATCTTCCGAGGGGAAGCGGTCAACGAGCATCAGATGCACCGGAAAAATAGGCATGTGATTCTGCCCGACATCGGCCAATCGGTTGTAAGGAGCGAACAAAACAACGCCAGCAACCTTGTCGGGATGAGCGCCAGCCAGATACGCTGCTACGCCGGTACCGAGCGACTCACCCACAAGATACACCGGACCGTTTGTGGCAAGCAGTTGAAGCGCCTCGTCAGCCGCCTGGAACAAACTGCTTTGACTCGGCGAACCCGGACGGTCCGCATACCCGGGATATTCCACAATGAACACGTCAAACGCTGCGACTCCTTGAATGACATCCGCATAATGAGCACAAACTGTCGCACAACCACTATTGCCGTATGTGATCAGCACCTTCCCCGCTGCCGGCTGTTGGAGTGACAAGCGTTTCATTCCAATGGCTTGACCAGTTGGGTTCCTCCAACGCTCGAGTTTTGCTGTTTGAGCCAATTGATCGACACGTTCTGAACTATATATTGGAGGGCGGTAGATAAGCCGGCGTTGGAAAACAGCAGCCGCGACACAGATCACCAAATAAAACACCAAGACGACCCGCAATAGCCAGCCAATGCATTCAAGGCACCCGCGGAGTGTCAGTTTGGGGCGTTGAGTACTCAGGCTCATGCAAAACAAACATGACAAAATTGAGACTAAGGAACGAATTGAAAATTTTCGGCGAACATTGAAAAAACAAATGACTGTCCAATCACCTTCAAACTCCAATCAACGCCGCGCCGATGACGCCGGCGGAATCGCCAAGCTGGTTTTTGACGATGGGAGTTTCAAGGCAATCGCTGAAAACGTGCCGGGCGACCTCCGCAACACCTTCCTTGTAGAGCGCATCGAAATTTGAGACGCCGCCGCCGAGCACGACCACGTCCGGGTCAAGCACGTCAATGAGATTGGCCAGCGACCGGCCGAAATTGCGGAAGAAAACCTTCATGAACTCCACCGTCTTCGTGTCACCGGCATAATATTCCTTCGCGATTTCCTTGAACGGGCGTTTCGCTCCGAACTCTCCGGCATAGCGCGCCTCCAATCCACCGCCGCTGATGAACGTCTCCACGCAACCGCGCTGGCCGCAGTAGCACAACGGGCCGTCCGGATTAATGGACATGTGCCCCCATTCACCTGCAATGCCCTGCGGGCCGGTGACGACCTCGCCTTTGTAAACAATTCCGCCGCCGCAACCCGTGCCCATGATGACGCCAAAGACCAGTTTCCTTCCCCGGCCCGCGCCGTGCAGCGCCTCGGCCATCGCAAAACAATTTGCGTCGTTCTGGATTTCGATTTTCCGGCCGAGAATTTGTTCAAGGTCCGATTTCAACGGCCGGCCGTTCATGCAGACGGTGTTGGAATTTTTCAACAGTCCGGTGCGCGGCGAAACCGCGCCGGGCGTGCCGATGCCGAACGTGTGCTGCTGATATTGAATGTGCGCGGCCAGTTCGTCATACAGCGCTTTGACGCGGCTCGTGATGTGGCCGCAGCCTTTTTCCTGCTGCGTCTCCACGCGCTTGCGAAAAAGTTCGCGGCCGGAGGCGTCCAGAACAATGCCTTCAATTTTTGTGCCGCCGAGGTCTATGCCGATGCGAAACATCTTTTGAATCTTCGGCCAAGGCGCCGGCCGATTCAAGCGCGCAACGGCAGTCAGCCCCTGTTCCTGACGAGCCTTGTTTCTCACGCGCCAATTTTTGAGGATGCGAACACGAAGTTTTCACAGACCACGGCTTGACCGCGACGGCAAAAAGCGGTTTGCTTTTCATGGACATTTTTATGAGTTCATCCAAACCCCCGCTCGACGGTTTGCGGATCGAGCGCAGCGCAGGACAGAAGCCTCAATCCAACATGCGGTTGGCCGTTGTTGCAGCCGCGATTTTGATTGTGACGGGCGTGGCGCTTTGGTGGCATTCAGGTTCGGACGCCGTCGAAGTGCATACGGCCGTGGCGCGGGACGCGATGGACGGTAACGGAGATCACACGGTGCTGAACGCCTCCGGTTATGTCACCGCGCGGCGGGAGGCGACGGTTTCGTCCAAAGTCACCGGCAAGGTCACGGAAGTACTCATCGAGGAAGGGATGAAGGTCACAAACGGCCAGATCGTGGCGAGGCTGGATGATTCAAACGTCAAGGCCAGCCTGGACACGGCCCAGGCCCAGTTGGCGTCGGCACAAGCCGCACTGGCGGAAACCGAGGCGCAGCTCAAGGACGCGGACCAGGAATTTCAGCGCACGACCGAACTGGCCAAACAACACATCGCGTCGCAATCCGACCTGGACCTGGCCGAGTCGAATGCGAAAGCATTGGAGGCACATCTGGCGCAGCAGAAGCTCGACATCGTCGTCGCGGAACGCCAGGTGGCCGAGTGGCAGCAACAATTGGACGACATGATCATCCGTGCGCCATTTGACGGCGTAATCACCACCAAGGATGCGCAGCCGGGCGAAATGATTTCGCCGGTCTCGGCTGGCGGCGGTTACACGCGCACCGGCATCGGCACCATCGTGGACATGAAATCACTGGAAATTGAAATTGATGTGAACGAAAGCTACATCAACCGGGTCGAGCCGGCTCAGCCGGTCGAAGCCACGCTCGATGCGTATCCCGACTGGAAAATTCCCTGCAAGGTCATCGCCATCATCCCGACCGCCGACCGCGACAAGTCCACGGTCAAGGTGCGCGTCGGGTTCGACCGGTTGGATGCGCGCATCCTGCCGGACATGTCGGTAAAGGTGGCGTTCCGCGACAACGGCGCGACAACGGCGGGCCGCGCGGTGATGGTTCCCAAAGACGCGGTCCTCAGCCGCGACGGACGCGACGTGATATTCGTCGTGCAGGATGGCCGGGCCGAACGCCGGGCGGTCACCGTCACCGACACGCAAAACGACGATTCCGTATTGAGCGCGGGAGTGAACGCCGGTGAAAAAGTCGTCGTGAACGCACCGGCCCTTTTGCAGGACGGCATGACCGTGAAAGAAACAAAGTTATGAGCGAAGACAAATCGAATCCCGGTCCGCTGGTGCGGGTCGAGGGCGTGGAAAAAGTTTTCCATCGCGGTTCTGAGGAGATTCACATTCTGGCGGACCTGAATTTGCAGGTTCCGGCCGGCGAATTCCTCGCGTTGATGGGTCCGTCGGGTTCAGGCAAGACCACGCTCCTGAATCTGATCGGCGGCCTGGACCGTCCGACCAAAGGCTCGGTCAGCGTCGCCGGTGAGGACATTGATCGATTGTCCGACCGCGCCCTGGCGGCGTGGCGCGCGCGGCACGTCGGTTTTGTGTTCCAGCTTTACAACCTGATGCCGGTGCTCACGGCGGAGCGGAACGTGGAACTGCCGCTGTTGCTCACGCATCTTTCCAAGGCGGACCGGCAGAAACACGTGGAAACGGCCCTGGCGGTCGTCGGGCTGTCGCACCGCGCAAAGCATTATCCGCGAACACTTTCGGGCGGTGAACAGCAACGCGTCGGCATCGCGCGCGGCATCGTCACCGACCCGACGCTGCTGCTTTGCGACGAACCCACCGGCGACCTCGACCGGAAATCCGGCGACGAGATTCTGGATTTGCTCCAGGCGCTGAACCGCGAACACGGCAAGACCATCATCATGGTCACGCACGATCCTCACGCCTCGGCGCGCGCGGCCCGGACGCTGCATCTCGACAAGGGGCAATTGGGCAACGGAACGGTGAAATGAAATTTCTCCACCTCATCTGGTGCAACCTGCGGCGGAAGAAACTCCGCACGTCGCTGACGCTGCTTTCGATTGTGGTGGCCTTCATCCTGTTCGGATTTTTGTCGGCGATCCAACAGGCGCTGGTCGGCGGCGTGGCACTGGCGGGCACGGACCGGCTGATTGTCCGGGAAAAGGTTTCCATCATCAATATGCTGCCGGTGAGCTACGAGGCGCGGATGGAGCGGATCCCCGGCGTGGATTTCGCCACGCACCAGACCTGGTTCGGCGGCATTTACCAGGACCCGAAAAATTTCTTCATGCAAAATCCCGTCGAGCCGGAGAAATTCCTCAAGATGCACCCGGAAATCATCTTGCCGCCGGAACAGGAAAGGGACTGGCTGGCCACGCGGACGGGCGCGATTGTGGGACGCCGGACGGCGGACCGTTTCCAATGGAAGGTCGGTGACCATGTTCCCATCAAATCCACCATTTGGACGCTGCCGGACGGGAGCCAGACGTGGACGTTTGACATCGTTGGCATTTATGACGGGAAGGACAAGGGCACCGACACCACGCCGCTGTTTTTCCGCTACGATTACTTTGACGAGGCGCGGCAATATGCCAAGGGCCAGGTCGGCTGGTACACCATCCACATCAAGGACCCGTCCCAGGCGGCGACAGTGGCCAAACAGGTGGACGCAGAATTTGAAAATTCGCCTGAGGAAACCAAAACCGAGCCGGAAGGCGCGTTTATTCAAGCCTGGGCCAGTCAAATCGGCAACATTGTCTTCATCGTCGCGGCGATTTTGAGCGCGGTCTTTTTCACCATCCTGCTCGTGACCGGCAACACCATGGCGCAGACCGTGCGCGAGCGGACCGGCGAGCTGGGCGTGCTCAAGGCCATCGGTTTCACCAATGGCCAGGTCGTTGCGCTCGTGCTGGCTGAATCCTGCCTGCTCACCGTCATTGGCGGAGCCGTTGGTTTGGGGCTGGCCCGGGTGATCACACCGGTCATGGCCCAAAACCTGGCCGGCCTGCTGCCCATGTTCTTTCTGCCCACGCGCGCCCTGTTCATCGGGCTGGGTCTCAGCCTTGTGCTGGGCCTGGTCACCGGAATTTTTCCCGCACTCCAGGCCATGCGCCTGCGAGTGGCTGATGCATTGCGACGAATGTAATTATTCACTCAACTCTCAACCAACCAATGTCCGGCCCCCTCAACTGGTTTTCGCAAATCGCCTCGATCACGAAGTTCGGGTTGATGAGCCTCCCGCAGCGGCGCGGGTCGGTCGCGGCCACGGTCATCGGCATCGCCGGCGTCGTCGCCGTGCTCGTGGGCGTGCTCTCCATCGCGGCGGGATTCAAGCGGGCCATGACCGTTTCCGGCTCGCCTGATGGCGCGATTGTTTTGCGCAGCGGCGCCGACAGCGAAATGGTCAGCTGGTTTGGTCGCGACGCGACCCGCATCATTTCCGACGCGCCGGGCCTTGCGCGCACGGCCCAGGGCCCGCTGGCGTCGGCGGAACTGTTTGTCATCATTGACCTGCCCAAACGCTCGACCGGCACGGACGCGAACGTGCCGTTGCGCGGCGTGGAACCCGCTGCGTTCCCGGTTCGCGACCATTTGAAAATCATCCAGGGCCGGATGTTTGACTGGGGCAAGGACGAAGTCATCGTCGGTCGCGGCGCGGCCCAGGAATTTGCCGGGCTGGAAGTCGGTTCAAACATGAAGGTGGGCCGCTACGAATGGCCCGTGGTCGGAATCTTTTCGGCCGACGGTGGCGTGGCGGAATCGGAAATCTGGACCGACGCCAAGGTGTTGCAGGACGCCTACAATCGCGGCGACTCGTTTCAATCCGTCTCCGTCAAACTGAATTCGCCGGCCGCGTTCCCGGCATTCAAGGATTCGCTCACTTCCAATCCGCAGCTCAACGTGCAGGTTATCCGGCAAACCGATTATTACGCCCAGCAATCCGAGACCCTCACCCGGCTGATCACGACGCTCGGTTTTCTCATCGCGTTCTTGATGGCGGTTGGCGCGGTGTTCGGCGCCCTGAACACAATGTACAGCGCGGTGGCGGCGCGCACGCGGGAAATCGCCACGCTGCGGGCGCTCGGTTTCGGCGGCGGCGCGGTCGTCGTCTCGCTCATGCTCGAATCATTGCTGCTGGCGCTGGCCGGCGGCGTCATCGGCGGCGGGCTGGCCTATCTCGCATTCAACAATTTCCACACCTCGACGATGAACTTTCAAAGCTTCAGCCAGATCACGTTCGCCTTCCGGGTCACGCCGGAATTGCTGGTGCGCGGGGTGGTCTGGGCCGCGGTCATCGGTTTGATTGGCGGCCTGTTCCCGGCGATTCGCGCCGCGCGCCTGCCCATTGCGTCGGCGTTGAGGGAATTATAAGAAGGCGACCGGGTTTCCGCTTGCTTTTCGTTGTGGTGGCGCTCGGCGATCAACAAAAAAATGCGGCGGTCATTAGACCGCCGCTGCAAATCAATCCCGAAAGTTGCTGGGTGGTCAAACTTCCTTCAGCGCGCGATTGATGCGTTCAATCGCTTCGTCAATCTCCGCGCGGTTCTTGAACCCGATGACCACGGCGTCAATGTCGCGGCAGGCCATGGCATAACGGATGGATTTCTCACGGTCGGCCGGGTCGTTGAACTTGCCATTGCCGCAGATTTTCATGCCAATCACGCCGCGGCCTTTCTCGTGCATGGTTTTAATTTGCTGCATCACCGGGGTAATTTCGTTGCGCTGGGCGCCCCAGGCGCCCGTTTCATTGTCAATGTAGCTGCCCTGCGGATTCACGCGCACCAGATGCACCTCGGGCCAGTCCGATGCGACTCCCGCGCGCAACGCGGGCAGGCTGTGGCACGAAACACCTTTGGCCCGGATCCATTTCCGGTCCTGGGCCTCGTTGAATGCATCCATGACGCGCTTCCATTCGTCAGTCCACTGGCCGCGCGTCATGCAATGAACGAGCAGGCTGTCAATGTAATCGGTGTCGAACGTCTTGCGATGGTGGTCAATGACGGCCAGCACGTCCTCCGGCCGGCCGTCCATCTTCGACTGGATGAAAAGTTTTTCCCTCGGCAACCCCTTGATGGCGCCGGCGATCAAGCCAAATGTCCGGTAAGACTCGGAGGTGTCAATGTACGTAATGCCGCGGTCGTAGGCATAATGGATGAGATCGACGAACGCATCCTTGCCCTCGGCGGTTTGTATGTGTCCGTTGTCGCTGCCGGTGCCGAAACCCAGCCGGCTCAATTTGATGCCGGTGTTGCCCAGCGTCACCTGATCCGTGGCAGTGCGCACGACGGCTGGACCATCGGCTGCGCCGGTCTTGCCGAGCGCCCAGCGCGAGAGCAGCATGGTGCCGGCCAGTGCGGTGGAGGTTTTGAGAAATTGACGACGGCTCAGTCCGTCGCTGTGTGAAGGTGAATTTTTCATAGGCGGGTCATTTTGAACACAAACACGTTGACATCAACCCCTTCCAAAAGCGAGGTTGCTTTGAAATGGATCGGCTTGCGCATAAACCAAGCTTTAGCACGAAATGGCAAAACTGCAACTGCGAATTGTGTTTATGGAAACCGGCACAAAAAAGGCGAACGGTTTTCCGTTCGCCCTTTAATTCAACGGTGTTGTCGGCGCGCTACGCCGTCCGGACGCCGCAGCGCGGCGTCCCTGCCTTTCAATACCGGTAATGCTCCGGTTTGTAGGGGCCTTCCACCGGCACGCCGAGGTAGTCGGCCTGGTTCTTTGTCAGCTTCGTGAGCTTCACGCCGATTTTCTCCAAATGCAGGCGGGCGACTTCCTCGTCCAGTTTCTTGGGCAGACGATAAACGCCAACCTTGTACTTGTCTTTGTTCTTCCACAAATCCAATTGCGCGAGCACCTGGTTGGTGAATGAATTCGACATGACAAAGCTCGGATGGCCTTCGGCACAACCGAGGTTCACCAGCCGGCCTTCGGCCAGCAAGTAAATGCTCCGGTCGCCGGGCAGGTCGTAACGATCCACCTGCGGTTTGATGTTCACCTTTTTCACGCCGGGATGCGTGTTGAGCCGGTTGACCTGAATCTCGTTGTCGAAGTGGCCGATGTTGCAGACGATGGCCTGGTCTTTCATCTTCAAAATGTGTTCCAGGGTGATGACGTCGCAGTTGCCGGTAGTGGTCACGTAAATGTCCGCTTCGCCCAGGGTTTCCTCGATGGTCGTGACCTTGAACCCTTCCATCGCGGCCTGCAAGGCGTTGATGGGGTCAATTTCCGTGACGATGACGCGCGCGCCAAACCCGCGCAGCGAATGCGAGCTGCCTTTGCCGACATCGCCATAACCGCAGACGCAGGCGGTCTTGCCGGCAATCATCACGCCGAGGGCGCGCTTGAGTCCGTCGGCGAGTGATTCGCGGCAGCCGTAGAGGTTGTCGAACTTGGATTTGGTGACGGAGTCGTTGACGTTGATGGCGGGGACGAGGAGTTTTTTTGCCTCAAGCATCTGGTAAAGCCGGTGCACGCCGGTGGTCGTTTCCTCGCTGACGCCCTTCCAGTCCTTCACTGCCTGCGTGAACCAGCCCGGACGCTCCTTCGCGCATTTCTTCAAAAGAGTCTTGATGACGGAAACTTCGTGGTTGTCGCCAGGCGTGTTGACCCAGTTGTCGCCCCGCTCCATTTCATAACCCTTGTGCAGCAGCAACGTGGCGTCGCCGCCGTCGTCCACGATGAGTTGCGGGCCTTTGTTGCCCGGATGCGTGAGCATGTTGAGCGTGAACTCCCAGTATTCCTCAAGCGATTCGCCTTTGAACGCGAACACCGGCACGCCGGTTTTTGCAATCGCGGCGGCGGCCTGGTCCTGTGTCGAAAAAATGTTGCACGAAGCCCAGCGCACGGACGCCCCGAGTTCGACGAGCGTCTCGATGAGTACCGCGGTCTCGATGGTCATGTGCAGCGAGCCGGAGATGCGCACGCCCTTGAACGGCTTTTGCGGGCCGTATTTGGCGCGGATGGACATGAGGCCGGGCATTTCCTGTTCAGCCACTTCAATCTCGCGCCGGCCAAGATCGGCGAGCGAAATGTCGCGGACGTAATAATCGTGCTTTGCGCCGTTGCCGTTGACCCTGGCAACTTTGGCGCGTGATGGAGGAAGTTTGATTGCTGGCATGTTCGGTTGAGAGTTAAAAGTTGAGTGTTGAGAGTCAGTTTAATTTCAGGGCGCGCTTGAGTTCCTTGACCTTGTCGGCCCTTTCCCAGGTGATTTCAGGGTCGTTCTTGCCAAAGTGACCATAGTTGGTGGTCTTCGCGTAGATCGGGCGGAGCAGGTTGAGTTGCCGGATGATGTGCGCGGGCTTGAAGCTGAAAACTTCGCGGACGGCGCGTTCGATTTCCTCGTCGGCCACGATGCCGGTGCCAAACGTATTCACACAAACTGAAACAGGATCGGGATAACCGATGGCGTAGGCGAATTGAATCTCCGCGCTCGTCGCCAGGCCCGCAGCCACAATGTTCTTGGCCACGTAACGACCCATGTACGCCGCGCTGCGATCCACCTTTGACGGGTCCTTGCCGCTGAAAGCGCCGCCGCCATGCCGGCCCATGCCGCCGTAACTGTCCACGATGATTTTGCGCCCGGTCAGGCCCGTGTCGCCCTGCGGCCCGCCGACCACGAAACGTCCGGTCGGGTTGATGAGAAACTGGGTTTTCCTGTCGATCAAATGTTTCGGCAATGTTTTCCTGATGACTTCCTCGATGCAAAATTCCTTGATTGTCTTGTGTTTCGCGTCGGCGGCATGCTGCGTGGAAATGACGACGTTGGTAATGCGCACGGGCTGGTCATTCACGTATTGAACCGAAACCTGGCTTTTGGCATCGGGACGGAGCCACTTCACCCGGCCGGTCTTGCGGATGCGCGTGAGTTCGCGGCCAAGCTGGTGCGCGAACATGATGGGCGCCGGCATGAGCTCCGGCGTCTCGTTCGTTGCGTAGCCGAACATCAACCCCTGATCGCCGGCGCCCTGTTCGTCGGTGTCCTTACCTTCCGCCGCCTTCGCGTCCACGCCCTGCGCAATGTCCGGCGACTGCGAGGTGATGGCGTTCATGATCAGCACCTTGTCGGCGTGGAAAACGTCGTCGTCATGGGTGTAGCCGATGTCGCGGATGGCCTGGCGCGCGATGGCGCTGAAATCGAGTTTGGCCTTGGTCGTGATTTCGCCGCCGACCACCACGAGATTGCACTTGGCATAGGTCTCGCAGGCGACGCGGCTGTATTTGTCCTGCGCCAGGCAGGCGTCCAGCACGTAATCCGAAATGGTGTCGCAAACCTTGTCCGGATGGCCCTCGCCGACGGACTCCGAAGAAAAAATAAAGTTTTTACTCATTTAATTTCCAGGCTGTGTTTTGGCTCAAATTACATATTGACGTATCAAGATAGGATGATATATCAGTTATGACGAGCGTCAAACGGTTTTTTGAGAATCTTTGGCGCAGGAAAAACGATGTCCTCAACGCTGAAATCATTGCGGGCCTTGTCCGACCCGACGCGGCTGCGCATCGTGGCGCTGCTGGAACGGGACGAATTGTCCGTGAACGAGCTGCAGGAAGTCACGCGGCTCGGCCAGTCGCGCATTTCCACACACCTCGGCCTGCTGCAGGATTCGGAACTGGTGCAATCACGGCGCGACGGCAAGCGCACGTTTTACAAGCTGGACCCTGACGCGGACGGCGCGGCGCGCGAATTCATCCAGCTCGCCATCCGGGGCGCGAAGGAACTGCCGGAACATGCCGGCGACCAGATCAATCTCAAGCGCGTGCTGAACCGGCGTCGCGAGCAGGCGCAGGTCTATTTCAACCAGGTCGCCGGACGGTTTGACCGCGTTTATGGCCCGGGGCGTTCGTGGCAGGCGTTCGGGCATTTGCTGCTGCGCATCCTGCCGCCGCTCGCCGTGGCCGATCTCGGCGCGGGCGAAGGCCTGTTGAGCGAACTGCTCGCGCGCCGCTGCAAAAAGGTCATCGCCGTGGACAACTCGGAAAAAATCGTCGCGTTTGGCGCGGCCAAGGCGAAAAAGAACGGACTGAAAAATCTGGAGTTCCGCCTCGGCGATTTGCAAAATCCGCCCATCGAACCGAACAGCGTTGACCTCGTCATTTTAAGCCAGGCATTGCATCACGCCGCGGTTCCCGCACAGGCGATCGACGCCGCGGGCAAAATCCTCCGTCCGCGCGGACAAATCATGATCCTCGATCTGCTCAAGCATAATTTCGAGAAGTCACATGAGCTTTACGGCGACCGCTGGCCGGGCTTTGCCGAAAGTGATTTGCAGCGCTGGCTCGAAGATGCCGGCTTCAAGAAAATTGAAATCAGCGTCGTCGCCCGCGAGGAACAGCCGCCGCATTTCCAGACGATTCTGGCGGGCGGGGAAAAGTGCTGATTCCCTCGCCTGTGCGTGAAATGCAACTGTCCACGCAAGGCGGGCAACCTACTTTTTGCCCTTTGCTGCCAGCGCCGCATCCAATGCCTTGGTCAGCTTATGGCCCAGCGCGTCCGTGTCGGTGGCGATGATCACCCCCGTATCTCCGTCCACCAGCACCGGACAGGGAATGGCGTGAACACCGTATTGCACCGCGATCGCCGCCTTCCAATATTGACCGTCATAGATTTGAGGCCAGGTCATGTTATTGTCCCTGATGAACTGCAGGAGCGCCGGCCCTTGCCGCGGCAGGTCAAGACTCACACTCACAATTTCAAATCCTTTATCATGATATTGATTATACGCGGCAACTACTTTGGGCAGTTCCGCGCGGCACGGCGGACACCAAGTTGCCCAGAAATCCAGCAACACGACCTTGCCTTTGTAATCATCCGGGAAGTTGATCATTTTGCCGTCCACTGTTTTGACGTGAAAGGCAAACGCCTTTTGGCCCGCCGAAACAGCGGACCGGCTGGCATACGGATCACCCGCGACAACGTTGAAACACATCAAACCAGCGACGATGAACGGCAATAATAGGATAAAATATTTTCCGAGCTTGGATGCTTTCATGATTGAACAGTAATCCTTGAAACAAGGAACTCAACAAAAAACATGTATTAGGGATCCCGGCACTCCACCCGCGCTACGTCACGGCAATGTTAACCAGTTTCTTCGGCACGACGATGACTTTTTTGATCGTTTTGCCAGCAATGAATTGCTGCACTTTTTCGGACGCCCTGGCGGCGGCTTCAAGCGCGGCGTTGTCGGCATTGGCCGGGACTTTGATGACGTCGCGCAGCTTGCCGTTCACTTGCACGGGAATTTCCAGCGTGTCCTCGACGAGCAACGCGGCATCAAATCTCGGCCAGGGGGCGTAACTCAAACTGGTTGAAGGTTGAGGGTTGAGGGTTGAGAGTTTTGCCCAAAGCTCTTCCGCAAGGTGCGGTGCAAAAGGCTGGAGCAAAATCAGAAAATCGCGCAGCACAACAACCGGCTTCGTTTGCCAGGTAATCGCGTCATTTACAAAAACCATCAGCGCCGAAATGGCGGTGTTGAAGCGCAAGCTGTCGAGGTCTTCGGTGACTTTTTTGATGCAGGCGTGCAGCGTCTTGAGCTGTGCGGGCGTCGCCGGAACCTCTTTGATCGTCTCGTTGAGCTTTATCAATTTCAGCAACTCTCCGTGCCTCTGTGCCTCGGTGGCCGTGGTCTCAGCCTGCTCGAATTCCGTTTCACTTTGTTCATCCACGAACAGCCGCCAGACGCGGCCAAGAAAACGGTAAACACCTTCGACACCCTTTGTGCTCCACGGCTTCACCATTTCGAGAGGGCCCATGAACATTTCGTAAAGACGCAACGCATCCGTGCCGAAATCCCTCAGAACATCATCGGGATTCACCACATTGCCGCGCGACTTCGACATCTTTTGCCCATCCTCGCCAAGAATCAGTCCCTGATTGACGAGCTTAAAGAATGGTTCGGGCGTCGAGACGTAGCCGAGATCGAAAAGCACCTTGTGCCAGAACCGGGCGTAAAGCAGGTGCAACACGGCGTGTTCAGTGCCGCCAACGTAAAGGTCAACGCCGGGCGTTTGTAGCGGCGGTCTGTGACCGTCGCTGACTTTTTCTGGAGAATGGCGGCGGTCATAGACCTCCGCTACAGAACTCATCCAGTATTGCTCTGCTTCATTCCCGACAAACGCGTTTGGATTTTTCGCATCCAGAAAACGCAGATAATACCAGCAACTGCCAGCCCATTGCGGCATTGTGTTCGTTTCGCGCGTGGAGCCGTCGGGCAAATTTACCCAATCCTTGGCGCGGGCAAGTGGCGGCTGGCCATCTGGCGTGGGCTTGTAATCATCAAGCTTCGGCGGCAATAGCGGCAACAAACTTTCCGGCAACGCTTCGTTATAAAGATTCCCAGCGGCGTCTTTTTTCCAAACAATCGGGAACGGCTCGCCCCAATAACGTTGACGGCTGAACAGCCAGTCGCGGAGTTTGTAATTGACGGTTTTCTTGCCGAGCCCTTTTTCTTCCAGCCAAGCAGTGATTTTCTTTTTGGCTTCGGCAGTTGGTAAACCGTTTAACGAGATTTCAGCATTTGATGAGTTTACTGCATGTCCCTCGTTCATATCGCATTGATATGAATTGAAAAATAAGACTATTTTCCCACCGTTTGTTGTAATAGTAACTTCGTCATCTCGAACATGTCCTCTTGATGCGATGAATTCAAAAGTGTGGGTTGAAAGAGAACCAACGACAGGTTGGATTTTGAGATTATATTTTGTTGCGAAATCGAAGTCGCGAATATCATGTGCCGGCACTGCCATGATTGCGCCAGTGCCGTAGCTCGCCAAAACGTAATCGGCGATCCAAATTGGAATCTTCTCGCCGTTGACCGGATTGATGGCGTAAGCACCGGTGAATACACCGGTTTTCTCCTTGGCCAACTCGGTACGTTCCAAATCCGATTTACCAGCGGCGAAAGCTTTATAGTCTTCAACGGCTTGCTTCTGTTCAGGTGTGGTGATTTGTGGAACGAGAGCGTGTTCTGGTGACAACACCATGTAAGTTGCGCCGAATAATGTGTCGGGGCGGGTGGTGAAAACACGGATATAAAAATCTTCTATCAGGCTGGTGAATCCATTTTTGATCCGATATTCACGCCAACCGTTTATATCAAATATTCGATTTGCCTCAACGCTGAAAAACGAAGGCTTGTCCAAAACAAAATCCACCAGCGCTCCCTCACTCCGCCCTATCCAATTTCGCTGCATTTCCTTGAGTGACTCGCTCCAATCAATCGTTTCAAGATCATCAATTAGGCGTTCAGAATATTCAGTAATGCGAAGCATCCATTGACGCATTGGCTTTTTAATAACAGGAAATCCACCGACTTCACTTTTGCCGTCCACGACTTCTTCGTTCGCGAGAACAGTTCCGAGTTGTTCGCACCACCACACAGGAGCTTCTGTAACGTAGGCAAGGCGTGAAGAATCGACAAATGCACGACGAAATTCTGCAATTTTCTCCGGTGTGTATTTAAGTTCAAACCAACGCCGTAAAAAATCTTGGTGTCTTTTTAAATGACTATTATCTATCCACTCCGAGTTTCGTTTTGGATTTTCAGAGAGAGCATCTTCTAATAATTCAATTGGCATTGCTTTATTCCAATGCTCGTCGAAATAACTGTTGTAAAGCTTCAGGAAAATCCACTGCGTCCACTTGAAATAATCCGGGTCGGTGGTGGCGAGTTCGCGCGTCCAGTCGTAGCTGAAGCCGAGCGACTGGATCTGCCGCTTGAACGTGGCGATGTTTGTCTCGGTCGTCTTGCGCGGATGCTGGCCGGTCTTGACGGCGTATTGTTCGGCGGGCAGGCCGAAGGCGTCCCAGCCCATCGGATGCAGCACGTGAAAACCCTGCGCGCGCTTGTAGCGGGCGAGGATGTCGGTGGCGGTGTAGCCTTCCGGGTGGCCGACGTGCAGACCCGCGCCGCTCGGATATGGAAACATGTCAAGGATGTAAAATTTGGGCGGCAACTGCGCCGCGGCCACTTTTCCGGAAAGTTGATGGCGTTGGGCAAACGGGTGCCCGTCCGGCAGGACGTCGCCCGGATTAAACGCGCGAAAGGTCTGCTGTTCGTTCCAAAATTGTTGCCATTTGGGCTCGATCAAATGAAACGGATATTGCCTGCGGCTGCTCGACATAGAACCGGAAATTTATAGTCCAAAGCCCAAATTCTAAAGTCCAAAGTCGCGACTTCTCGCCATGGACTGGCTTTGGACATTGGACTTCAGACTTTGGACTTTCCACACCAGCCGCAAACCTTCCAGCGTCAAAAGCGGTTCCACCGCCGTGATTTCCGGCAGCTTCGATGCGATCAAATTCGCATAACCGCCCGTCGCCACCACCGGCAGATGTTTCACCTTCAATTCGCGTTTCAATTCGGCGATCAATTCCCGGACCAGCCCGCGATAACCATGCACCGCGCCGATGAGCATCGCCTGCTCCGTGCTCCTGCCAATTGCCGTTTTGACTTCGCGGATTTTGATGCGCGGCAGCAGCGCCGTTTTCTCGTGCAGATAATCCGTCATCGCCGCCAGCCCCGGAGCAATGATGCCCCCGGCGTAATTGCCCGCGCGATTGACGACATCAAACGTCACCGCCGTTCCGAAATCCACCACCACCACCGGCGCGCCAAAGCGTTTGCGCGCGGCCACGGCGTTTGCCAGGCGGTCCTGCCCGATTGTCCCCGGCTTCGGATAATCAATGCCCACGCCGCAAAGTGTTTTTTGAGTGAGTTCGAAGGTGTTCAAGCCCCAAAACCGGCGGACAGTTTTGCGGACGTGCGGTGTCGCGCGCGGCACCACGCTGCACAACGCCGAGCCGCCGAGCCTGGCGCGCCCGACGAATTTTCGCAACTGTTTCCCCGCCACGCCGCTCGACCATCCCGCCGTGGGCAGATTGGCCTGCTTCACGACCCGCCGTCCGTCGGCCAGGCCGAGGTGCGTGTTCGTGTTGCCGATGTCGAAAAGCAGAATCATCCGGCCGCAGATTACGCGGATGACGCGGATAAAAAAGCAATTTTGAAATTTAATCCCTGAAACCGGCGCAATCCGCGGTTTACTTTTCCAGCGTCACATCCCCGCCCGTGATGCGTTCCAAATGCCCGTGCTCGGTTCGCAACAGCAGCGCGCCGTCGTCATCCAGCGATTCGGCCCGGCCGCTCACGCGCCGCCCGCCGATTTGAATCGTCACCGCACGGCCGATCGTCGTGCAATGCGCCTCCCACTCGTCGGCCACGTTTGCAAACAAGCTGCCGCAGACGCGCGCGTAGTCGTGATCGAGTTCGTGCAAAATGGCTGTCGCCAGCTCCGACCGCGAAATCGCCCTGCCGGCTTCAATTCTCAACGATGTTGCCGTCTTGCGCAATTCCACCGGAAATTCGGTCGTGCCCAGGTTCACGTCCACGCCGATGCCGAGGATGACGTGCTTGACGCGGTCCAATTCCGCGCTCAACTCGGTCAAAATGCCCGCAACTTTTTTGCCGCGGATCAAAATGTCGTTCGGCCATTTGATTTCCGGTTTCAGGCCGGTTTCGGATTGGATCGCGCGCCGGAGAGCCGTGGCGGAAGCGACGATGAGCTGCGTCGTCTCCTGCGGACGCAAATCCGGCCGCAGCAAAACGGAAAACCAAAGCCCTTTTCGCGCCGGCGACATCCACGCGCGTCCGAGCCGGCCCCGGCCCTTCGTCTGCGATTCCGCAAAAACGACCGCGCCTTCCTTCACCCCGTCGCGCGCAAGCTTTTCAATCACGTCGTTCGTCGAGGTCGTCTGCTCGAACACGCGGATGTCGCGCCCGACAATTTTTGTCCTGCCGAGCCGCGCCAGCAAATCGTCGGCGTGCAGCACGTCCGGCGCGCTCACCAGCCGGTAGCCGAAGTGCGGGCTGGCCTCGATGTCGTAGCCAAGCTGGCGCAGTTCCTCGATGTGCCCCCAAATCGCCGCGCGGGTGATGCCCAGTTGCTCGGCGATTTCCGCGCCCGACACCCCGTCAGAATTCGCGCGCAACGCGGTAAGAATTTTCCCGTCCGTGGTCATCCGTGTCAATCCGTGGTTAGTTTTCAAAATCCAGGCCGATGTCCACCGCGCGCGCGGAATGCGTGAGCGCACCAACGGAAATGAAATCCACACCGGTCCCGGCGATCGCGCGCACGTTCGCCAGATGCACGCCGCCGCTGGCCTCGGTCTTCGCACGGCCCTTGATCTTCTGCACCGCCAGCCGCAGTTGAACCGGCTTCATGTTGTCGAGCAAAATGATGTCCGCGCCCGCCTCGGCAGCCTGCTCGACCTGCTCCAGCGTGTCGGCTTCGACCTCGATTTTGAGTTTTGGGAATTTTTCGCGCGCGCGCTGGACGGCGGCGGCAACGGCATTCGGCTTTTCATTTCGCAGCGCGGCGAGGTGATTGTCCTTTATGAGCACCATGTCGAACAGCCCGATGCGATGGTTGTGCCCGCCGCCACATGCGACGGCGTATTTCTCGAAATGCCGCCAGCCGGGCGTCGTTTTGCGCGTGTCAAGAATCTGCGCAGAAGTTCCCTTGACGGCTTCGGCGAATTGCGCGGTGAGCGTGGCGATGCCGGAAAGCCGCTGGACAAAATTCAGCGCGACGCGCTCGGCACCCAAGATGGCGCGGGCCGGGCCGGAAATTTTCAGCAGCGTCTCATCTTCACGGACATGCCGGCCGTCCTTCGCCAGCCGCTCGATTTTGATCGCGGTGGAAAGTTCGGCGAACGCAGCCTCGGCAAAGGCAAGCCCGGCCACGACGAGCGGTTCCCGCGCGCACATGAGCGCGCTGGCCGCCGCCGTTTCCGGCACGGTGGCAAGCGTCGTGGCGTCGCCGCTGCCGATGTCCTCGGCAAGGGCAAGCTTGACGGCCTGACGGATTTCTGCGGCGGACAATTCCACACCGTTAAAATGAAGGTGAATGGAAGAAGGGAAAAGGAAAAATGCGCATGGAGAAAACGGCTGAAATTGTAATGGCCTCAAACCAAGCTTTGGTTTAGAACAGCCTTGTGCAAATCCCAACGCCATCTGTGATGCCATTTGTGATTGTGGTGGTGCTTGTCATCATGGCAATCGGTGCCATTTACAGCATGATTCAGTCGCGCAAACGGCGGGAGGGATTGTTTGAGCTGGCACAACGATTGGGCCTGAATTTCAGCGCGGCAGAAGATTACGGACTCGCTGACCAGTATGGCTTTCTCAAGCAACTGGCACAGGGCGAAAACCGTTACGCCAACAACATGCTTTCGGGAAACTATCAGCAAAATGAAATTCTCGCGTTTGATTATCATTACACGACCGGTTCTGGCAAAAGCAGAGAAGAGCACAATCTTTCTTTTTTCATTTTGACGATGCCGGCGCTCTTCCCTGACCTGACCATCCGGCGCGAAAATTTCCTCACCAAAGTTGCCGGGGTGTTCGGCTATCAGGACATCAAGTTCGAGTCCGCCGAATTTTCCAAGGCCTTCTGCGTGCGGTCGCCGGACAAAAAATTCGCCTATGACGTCTGCAACGCAAAGATGATAGAATACCTGATGGCTAATCGCGACTTGAGCGTCGAAATCGAAAATCAGGTGCTGGCGCTGGCATTCAACACCCGCCTGTCGGTCGAACAAGTCGAATCCAATTTGCGCCGTCTGGTGGAAATCCGGTCACGCCTGCCGGAATACCTGTTCACGAAGACATGAATATGCCGATTCTCATAGTGGTCCTCGCCGTTGTTGTGTTGCCGGCAGTTTATGTGTTGGCGCAATACAATGCGCTCGTCGCTCTGCGCAATTACATCCGCGAATCGTGGAGCGACGTGGACGTGGAATTGAAACGCCGATACGACCTCATCCCGAATCTCGTGGCGGTGGTCAAGGGCTACGCCACGCACGAGCGCGAGACGCTGGAGCGCGTGACCGAGCTGCGCAACCGCTGTGCCGCCAACAACGGCCCGGTGGCCGACCAGTCCCGCGACGAAGTCCAACTCGTGGACGCGCTGAAACAACTGCTCGTGGTGGTGGAAAATTATCCGCAGCTCAAGGCCGACCAGAATTTTCTCAAGCTGCAGACGGAACTCGTCAACACCGAGGACCGGATTCAGGCCGCGCGCCGGTTTTACAACGGCAACGTGCGCGACTACCGCAATAAATGCGAAACCTTCCCGAGCAATCTTGTGGCGAAGACGTTCGGCTTCAAATCGGAGGGCGACTTTTTCAGCGTGCCGCCGTCAGTCAAGGACGTGCCGAACGTGGATTTTGCGACGTCGTAACCGGCGTGGCGGGGGATTCAAACAATAATTTCAACGCCGACTAAATTTATCCGGCTGGTAGCGTTTGACATGCTCCTCTACAATCGCATTTGCACCGTTGTAAGCGACCCAAAATGTCTGATCTATTGCTTCGATTCTGGTAACATCTTTGCAACGGGCCGCGAGTTCACGAACAAAGAAATAATTCAGAGTAAACGCCCATTGGAGCATTCCAAAACTTTCAAACACGTTTCTATCTTCTTGCTCTGGATCGATACGTGCAAATGACGGTGAAATTATGATCCTCGATAAATCTCCATGCTGCCATGTCGAAAGCGCTTTATACTCCATGTCATAAACAAGTTCCCATATTTCACCTACAGCGCGACATCTTTGCTTAAAATTTGGCCAAGTTTTCCGGTCCGGTCTTGCGACCCCTGTATATGTGGAAATGCCATGAAGCATTTCTTCAAATGACATAAGCGTTGGGCAGTAGTCACATCGGGCAAAGTTTTTAATAAGTGGATTCCTTGTTAATCTTCGTCGACTTCTCTTGAGGGTCTTACCCAACCCCTCGAAAACTTTTCCGAAAAGATTCATCGTCTAATGTCAGGCTGAAAGAATTCAGTCAATTCTGCCTCAAAGATTTTTTCAAAGCGTCCAAGCATCGCTCGTTCTCCTCCGGCGTGCCGATGGAGATGCGAATCCATTCCGGCAATTGATAGCCGCCCATCGGACGCACAATCACGCCCTGCTTCTGCAGCGCCTCGAAAACCTTCTGGCCGTTTCCGACACGCACCAGGATGAAATTGGCCGCCGATGGTATGAATTCGAGCTTCAAGCCGCGAAACGCCCGCTCAAAAAATTCCAGCCCGGCCAGATTGTTCTGCCGCGTCCTGCGGATGTGTTCAACGTCGTCCAGCGCGGCGAGCGCGGCGGTTTGCGCGAGCAGATTGATGTTGAACGGCTGCCGGATTTTTTCCAGCGCAGCGACAAAGCCGGGGTTCCCGATGCCGTAGCCGATGCGGAGCCCGGCCAGGCCGTAAATTTTTGAAAACGTCCGCATCAAAATCAGGTTTGGCCGGATGTTTTGGTGGACGAGCGGTGTCAAATCCACCGGATCATCCAGAAAATCAATGTACGCCTCGTCCATCACCAGCAGCACGCGGTCGGGCACTTCATTGACGAACCGGATGACTTCCTCGCGCGGCGCGCGCGTGCCGGTGGGATTGTTCGGGTTCGCCACGAACACGATGAGCGTGCGCGGCGTGATGGCCTTGAGCATCGCGGTCAGATCATGGCCGTGATTTCTGGCCGGAACGGTGATCAGGTTCGCGCCAAACAATTTCGTGACGATGGGATAAACCGCGAAACAGTATTGCGAGACGACCACGTCCGCGCCGGGCGCGAGCAGCGCGTGCCCGGCAAACTCGATGATTTCGTTCGAGCCATTGCCAAGAATCAGGTTCGCCGGTTCGACGCCGAGTTTGGCCGCGAGTTTTTGTTTGAGATAAAACGCGTTGCCGTCGGGATACAAATTCACGCCGGCGAGCGCCTTTTGCATGGCGGCCAGCGCGAGCGGCGACGGCCCGAACGGATTTTCGTTCGACGCGAGCTTGATGATGCCGGCGGCGGGCAGGCCGAGTTCGCGCGCGACTTCCTCAATCGGACGGCCGGGCTGATATACCGGCAAATCATTCAATGCAGGATTAATTTTCAAATTTTTACGGCTCGTCGCCGGGCAGGCGCGTATCGGCGCCGGGATAAAGCTTGTGATAATCGGTCGCCTGCACGCCGATGATGGCGGCGACGCCGAGAATGTCGTGCGCGTTCGAGCCGCGCGTCACGTCGGCGGCGGGGCGGTTCAGGCCGATCAGGATGTGCCCGTAGGCGTTGGCATGGCCGACGATCCGGACGAGTTTGCTCGTGATGTTGCCGGAATTGAGTTCGGGAAAAATCAGCACGTTCGCGCGCCCGGCGATTTTGCTGTCGAGCAACTTGCGTTCGGCGATTTCCGGCACCAGCGCGGCGTCCACCTGCAATTCGCCGTCGAAATCGGCCTCCAGCAGCGACTGCTCGGCCTTGCGCTTGGCCATGGCCGTGGCGGCCTGCACCTTGCCGACGGACGGGTTCGACGCGCTGCCCTTGGTGGAAAAGGAGAGCAGCGCCACGCGCGGGCGGACGTTGAGCAGATGCCGCGCGAGCTGCGCGGTGGCAATGGCGATGTCGGCCAGTTCATCCACGCTCGGATCAGGCACAACGCCGCAATCGGCCATGAACAGCACGCCGTTTTCGCCGAGGCGCGTGTCCTCCACCTCCATGAGCATGCAGCTCGACACCGTGGCCATGCCAGGCGCGGCCTTTACGATTTGCAACAACGGCCGCAGGATGCTGGCGGTGGTGTGCGCCGCGCCGGAAACCATGCCGTCCGCCTGGTGCATCGCCACCATCATCGCGCCGAAAAAATTCGGCTGGAGCAGCGCCTCCCGCGCCTCGGCGGGCCGAATCCCCTTCTCGCGGTAAAGCGCATGAAAGCGCCGGGCGAAATTTTCCATCTCCTCGCTCGTGGCCGGATCAATCACGCGGATGCCGTCGAGCGGGATGTTCAGACCCTCGGCGGTTTGCTTCACTTTCGCAAGGTTGCCGAGCACGATGGGCGCGCCGAGCCGCAGGGCATGAAACTGCCGGGCCGCCTGCAGGACGCGCGGTTCCTCGCCTTCGGGAAAGACCACCCGTTTGGGGTGCCGCTGCAATTTTTCGATGACGCCGCCAATGAAACGCATGACGACAGGTTAGCTGCCGACAATGAAATCGTAAAATCAATTTGCCAAAGATGCCGGGTGCCTGATTCGAGGGAGCGCGGTTTGTCTCAAACCGCAGCACGCCAAAGCTGCCGCTGCTGCGGAACGGTTATTATTTGCCTTTGAACGGGTTTGGCTGGTTCGGGAAAAATTTGTCTGATATTTCAGCAAAGAGACGGTCAAGCTCTCCATTTTCAGAAGAAAAGGGGTCGTCTTGATATTGTCCGGCCTTGAAAACCAAGTCTCCCTTTTTCCAGTCGTAAAATCTGATCTCGATGGCTTGAAAACGAAACCACACGTCAAAAAGACTGACGTATTGGTATACACAGGCCAAGGCGGGCTGTTTGAGTTCTTCATCGGTGACAGTGCCGGCGCGCACCAACCCCAGTGATTTTTGCGCCTCGTCAAAGGTCTTGCCGGATTCATCACTGGCGGGTGGAGGGAGCACGACTTTTGAATCGGCAAGGAACTTGCGGATCGTATCGATCTTGATTGCGAAATTGACGTTTTGCGGCAGGTCACCGCCGGAACGTGCGAGGATGCTCATGGAATTTAGAGTTGAGGTGATTATACCTATGACTTCTGCCTTGGAGTTCAAGAGCGGGCCGCCGCTATTGCCCGGTTGAACCGGCGCAGAGAATTGAACAGATTTGGGATCGTCGTCCATGCCAACCGTGGCGCTGATCATCCCCTTGTTCAGCCTCGGGGAAATTCCCAAAATGTCGGCCAGCGGAAACCCCATGCTGAAGGCATCCTGTCCCATGTTGTAATTGGTCGCGGAATCGAGCTGCAACGGGATGAACAGTTGATGATCGCTCTCGACCAACAACACCGCCAAATCCAGGTTCGTATCCGAAGCCAGCACCCGGCAGGAATAACGTTGTCCGGCAATCCACGCGGTGGCATTGGTCCGGCTTCCGACAACATGGGCGCAGGTCAGCAGATGGCCCGCAGGGGTGATGATAAATCCACTGCCCTGCATGTCCACAGGCGGGGAATCCGGTCGAATCTCCACGACCTGAAAGCCGGCCTTTTTCAGGCGTGAACTGATGCGGGGGCCCACCTCACGCGGATCCTCTTTGGATTCGGTCAGATAGACATTTCGATAGGTTTCCAGTTTCGCCCCGGATGGGGTTTCTACCACGGGTGTGATGCAACCGGTCAAAGCGAAAATGGCGATGAAAAACAACGTCGCGAGCAGCCATTTTTCGGGTGACCAAGTTCCCCTGTTCATGAGCATCTGTTTAATCCAGAGCTGCCAATCCTGCAAGATTATTAAGATTAACCCATTCCTGGAGTCGCCTGAATTGACTTGGAGCGTTCCGGCGGTTAATCTCCGGCCTACAATGCTGGAGACGATTGAAAAGCTGCTGGTTCTGCAGGACCGTGACCAAAAAATTCGTCGCGTGGAAGGAGAACTCGCCCACATCGGCCCCGAACGCGAAGGCCTGCGCGCCAGGGCCGCCGCCACCCTGAGCCAGCTCGAAATCCTCAAGACGCGCGCCAGACAGATCGAATCCGACCGCAAACGGCTCGAACTCGACGTCGATGGGAAGAAGCAGCAAATCGAGAAATACGCCAACCAGCAGTTGCAGACGCGCAAGAACGAGGAATACCGCGCGCTGGCCCACGAAATTGACGCGTGCAAGGCCGACATCACAAAAATTGAGGACCAGGAAATCGGCTTGATGGAACAGGCTGAACAGTTGCAGAAGGATAACGCCCGTGTTTCCCGCGAAGCCGGCGAAACGAAAAAGCTGGTTGACGACCAGGTCGCGCAATTAAACCAGCGTGAGGAAAATTTGAAAAAGGAGCTGGCCGAACTGCTGCAAGGCCGGGCGGAACTGGCGGCGGGGGTGGAGGAATCCGCGCGGGTGCGCTACGACCGGCTGATCAGAAACAAGGGCGAGAACGTCGTCGTGGGCGTGCACAACGGCGTGTGCGGCGGCTGCCACATGAAATTGCCGCCGCAAATCCTGGTTCTGTGCATGGCCAACCAGGAAATCATCACCTGCACGAATTGCGGGCGCATTCTTTACTACACGCGCGACATGGCGCTGGTGGCACCGGAGTGAGCCGGCATGAATTGCCGGAGACTGGTTGCAGAGCGGGATTTCCGAAAGTGAGCTAGGCGCCGTTGTCGCCAATGGCTTCCACCGGGCAGCCTTCCTTGGCTTCTTTGCAACGCGCCTCTTCATCGGGCGAGGCCGGCTGTTTATAGACGAACGAATAACCGCCGTCGTCGTTGCGTTTGAAATTGTCCGGCGCCGTTTCGCGGCACAGGTCGCAGTCAATGCACTGGTTGTCCACGTAATATTTTCCGGAGACATTCTCGGAATATTTATTTGCAGCGTCTGCCATAAATTATGGCGGCAATATGACCGTCGTTGGCGCGAAAGGCAAGCGCGATTTGCCGTTTTGGCTCCCCGCCGCAACAATTAAAAGCTTTTAATTGACGCAAGTAGGATTATTTTTTGCCGATGCAACAGGGAACGGTCCGGAAAACCAAAATCATCGCCACACTGGGGCCTGCCACCGATTCGGCGGAGATGATTGCGCGGCTCATGGACGCGGGCGTCAATCTGTTCCGCCTCAACATGTCACACGCGTCGCACGATTGGGTGCGCCGCGTTTACAAGGACATCCGCGCCGCCGCCGCGAACCGGCAATTCATCGGCATCATGCTGGACACGCAAGGCCCGGCCATCCGCACCGGCGACATCGGTTCGCCGCTCGATTTGCAGCCCGGCCAGAAATTCACCCTCACCGTCCGCGGCGAACGCGATCTGGAGGAGCATTCCGTGGACGTGAATTACGCGAATTTCGTCAACGACATCAGCGTCGGCGACGTGGTGCTCATTGACAACGGCGCGATCCAGATGAAGGTGCTCGCCAAGGACGGCAACCGGGTCGAATGCGAGGTGCTCACCGAAGGGACGCTCGGCAGCCGCCGCCACATCAACCTCCCCGGCGTCAAGGTCAGCCTGCCCGCCCTCACGTCCAGGGACATCAAGGACGTGAAGCTCGGCCTCGAACTTGGCGTGGATTTCATCGCGCTGTCGTTCGTCCGCGAAGCCCGCGACCTGCTGCAATTGAAGGAGCTTTTTGAAAAGGACAAGCCGGCGCCGTTTGTCATCGCCAAAATCGAGGACCGGCAGGCGGTCCAAAACTTGGAATCCATCGTCCGCGAAACCGACGGCATCATGGTCGCGCGCGGTGATCTGGGCATTGAAATTCCATACGAGGAGCTGCCCATCGTCCAGCGCCGCATCGTCAAATCATGCTTGCGCCAGGGCAAACCCGTGATCGTCGCCACGCACATGCTCGAAAGCATGATTGAATCGCCCATGCCCACGCGCGCCGAGGTCACCGACGTGGCCAACGCCGTTTATGAAGAGGCCGACGCCATCATGCTCAGCGGCGAAACCACCGTCGGCAAATATCCGCTCAAGTGCATCGAGGTTTTTGACCGCATCGCCACGCGCATCGAACGCAGCGGCAGCGCGCAATTCCACGACACGGCGGAATTGAGCAGCCCGCGGCAGAAACTCGTCAAAAGCGCGGTCGTCATGGCCAACGAATTGAAGGCGGCGGCGATCCTGGTCATCACGCGCAGCGGCAACATGGCGCGGTACACCGCATGGATGCGCCCGCATTATTCGCCCATATTCGCGCTTTGCCCCAACGACCACGCGGCCGGTGGCCTGACGTTGAGCTGGGGTGTCACGCCATTTGTTGTGCCGTTTGACCTCATCAATCCGGAGAACACCATCGAAACCTCCCTGAAAATCCTGGTCGCACAAGGCCGGTTGCGCAAAGGCACCACCGTCGTCATCATCGGCTCCATCCTTGTCGGTGAACAAATCGTGGACGCCGTCCAGATGCGCGTGGTGTGAACCCCCCGGCGGCCGGTTACTTCAACACCTGTGCCGCCTCCGTGGCGAGGTTCAGCACTACGCTCGGAAACAAGCCGATCCAAAACATGCCGGCGATGCAGGCCCAGATGGTGATCTTGGCCGGGGCCGAAAGCGCTATCGGTGACAAATCCGGCGCGTCCTTGCTCCAGTAAATCGCCCGGATGACGCCAAAATAGTAGTAAAGCGAAATCACCACACCGGCCAGCGCCGTGAACGCGAGGCAATAATAACCCGGGTTTGCGGCGCCCTGCTCAATCACGGCTTTCAACAGCAAAAACTTCCCGAAAAATCCGGCCAGCGGCGGAACGCCCGCCAGCGACACCATCGCCAGCGACAGGGTTGTGGCCAGCAACGGCGAGCGCTGGTTCAAACCCGCCAGCGCCGAAATATCCTCGTTGTCCAGGTGCCGCATCACGAGGCAAATCACCGTGAACGCACCGAGCACCGTGAACAGATAACCGGCCAGGTAATACAAAATCGCCGAGCCGCCGGCGGAAGAATTGTGAACGCCACCCGCCAGCGCCGCCACGCCGAGCAGCAGGTAACCTGCGTGCGCGATGCTCGAATATCCGAGCAAGCGCTTGAGGTTGCGTTGCGGAATCGCGCACAGGTTGCCGTAAAGAATCGTGATGCCGGACATGACAATGAGCAAATTCACCCAATGCGCCGTGACGCTTGGAACGGCGGTGAACAAAACGCGCAGCAGCAGGACAAACCCGGCGGCTTTCGAACCAACCGCGAGAAAGGCGGTCGTCGGTGTCGGCGCGCCTTGATAAACATCCGGCGCCCAAATTTGGAACGGAAACGCGGCGATTTTGAAGCCGAGTCCGACCAGCACCAGCAGCACGCCCAGCAGAAAGATTTTGTTCGCGGCAAATTGGGATGCGACGGATGCGAGTTCGTTGAAATTCAATTTGCCCGTCGTGCCCCAGACCAGCGCGATGCCGAAAACCAGGAACGCCGAGGACAGCGCGCCGAGGATGAGGTATTTCACGCCGGCTTCGAGCGACACCAGCCGGCTGCGCTGAAAACTGACGAGGACATAAAACGTAATGGTAATCAGCTCGATGGACACGAACAACATTGCGAAATCGTTGGCCGACGCCGCGAACAGCATTCCCGCCAGCGCAAATACGGTGAGCGAGTAATACTCCGAGATGCCCGCGGCGATGCGGTCTGAAAATTCCATCGACATGAACAGCACGAGAATGGCGGCAACGATGAAAAAGCGTTTGAAAAACACGGCCAGCGCGTCTTCAACGAAAGAGCCGTTGAACGCCGTGCCCGCCAGGCTGCAACTGCCGTAGCCGCTCAGGCTGGTCAGGAGCAGCAGTCCGAGGGCGGCGATGGCCACGCAGCCGAGAAAGCGCCGGCGTTCGGGAGGCATGAACAAATCCGCCAGCATCAGCACGACGCCAAGGGCGATCACCGAGACTTCCAAGCTTATCAAGGCAGAGTTCATTAATTTCGGAGTTCGGAGTTCGGAGTTCGGAGTTCGGAAAGGTCGGCCTGCGCAACTGTCTTGTCCGCGGTCTTGGCTGGTGCGGCAAGGCTCACGATCTTTGCGGCGGCCGGCGTGATTTTTTCAGTGAGCAAACGCGGGAAACAGCCAAACACCAGCAGGCTCGCCAGTAGCAACGCGTAAGGCAGCTTGCGCCAGATGCGCGAGGCGTCGGAAATGCCCGACCATTTTTCCGGCAGCGGGCCGTGCAAAACGTCCCGCATCGCGCGCAGCATGTAGAGCGCGCCAATCAGCAGCGCTCCCCAAACCGCCAGCGCGGTCACGAGCGGAAAAACCGTCCACGCGCCGAAGAACACGGTGACTTCGCCGACAAAGTTTGCGAACCCGGGGAGGCCGCATCCGGCCAGCGCCGCCATCAACAGTGCCGTGCCGATGAACGGCAACTGGCGGCAAAGTCCGCCCAGCTTGCTCATCTCCAGGGTGCCGGTCTTTTGGTAAATGTAGCCGCTCAACGCGAACGAGAGCGCCGCGAGGAAGCCGTGCGCAATCATGATGAGCACCGCGCCGGTCACGCCGATGAGGTTCAGGCTCGCGATGCCGAGGAAAATGAAACCCATGTGCGCCACGCTCGAATTGCCGATGAGCAGGTTCAGATCCTTTTGCTTCATCGCCACCCAGCCGACGTAAAGGATGTTGCCGAGACAGAGCCACGCGAGAAAGTTCATCCAGCCGTGGGCGGCCTGCGGCATGAGCGGCAGCGCGATGCGAATCAAACCGTACAGCCCGAATTTTTTCAGCACGCCGGCATGCAACATGGCGGTCGGCGACGGCGCGGCTCCGTAACCCAGCGGCGCCCAGGAATGGAATGGCCAGAGCGACACCAGAATGCCGAAGCCGAACAGCAGCAGCGGGAAGATGAAATTCTGCGCATTCACCGCCAGCGGATTCGCCTTGGCATGTTCAACCAATTTCGGGATGTCGAACGTGTTCGCACCGGATTGCAGGTAAAGCGCGATGAGGCCGATGAGCGCGATGAACGCGCCGATGCTCAAATACAGCGTGATTTGGAATGTGGCATAATTCTTCCGTTCGCCGCGTCCCCAGACACCGATCATGATGAACGTCGGCACCAGCGCCAATTCGTGCAGGAAATAAAAGAAGAATAAATCGAGCGACGCAAACGCGCCGAGGATTCCGCCGCTCATCACCAGCAGCAGGATGTAAAATTCCTTTTCGCGTTCCTTGATTTCCCACGAGCAAAGTGCCGCCGCGAATGCAACGACGGCTCCCATCAAAATCAGCCCGACGTTCAGGCCGTCCACGCCGACGTGATAGCTGATGCCGAGCGATTGCACCCACGGGATTTGTTGCACGAAGCGATAACCATCCGCATCCACGGGCGCACCGGCGTATTGGCAGAACATTTTCACCGCGAGCGCAGCCGAGATGAGAGTTGCCAGCACCGCGACGGCGCGGATGATGACGCGGTAATTGCGTGGCACGAGCACCAGCACCAGTGCCGCCAGCAGCGGCCAGCCCAAAATGTAAGTCAGGATTGACATTTTATTTCACCAAAGCCAGATACAGCACCACCGCCACGCCGAGCACGAACAGGAAGGCGTAGGTCTGGAGGTTGCCGGTTTGCACGAGGCGCAGCGCGCGGCCGGTCAAATCCGTGCCGCCGCGAACCAGCCCGATGCAAAAGCCTTCCACAAACCAGCGGTCAATCACATCCATCACCGTGGCGATGAAATCATGCGCGCGGAGGAAGGTGGCCTCGTAAAACTCGTCGAAATAAAATTTGTTTTTCATCGCCGTCGCCAGGCCGCCGAGTTTGGCGGGCAGCGGGTCCGAGGCGACATTTTTGTAAAGCGAGAAAGCCACGAAGATGCCAACTGCCGCAGCGGCGAGGCCGCAAAGCATCGGGCCGATGTTTTTCAGCGGCTCGGTGATTTGCCGGACAACGGAAAGCGTTTCGTGCCCGGCAATGAACTGCGAACCGTAGCTGTTTGCAATGCCAATGAAACCGCCGATGGCTGCGAACAGCGCCAGCGCCAGCAGCGGCAGCGTCATCACCAGCGGCGATTCGTGCGCGTGTGAAGCGGCCTTGGATTTTTCCGTGCCATAGAAAACAACAAAGAACAAACGGAAGGTATAAAAGGCTGTGAGCGCAGCGACAAAGACAGCGACGCCAAAAAGCAGGTAATTATTCTGTCCCAACGCCTGCGCGAGAATGGAATCTTTCGAATAGAAACCGCTGAATGGCGGGACACCGCTCAAGGCCAGCGCGCCGATGAGGAACGTCCAGAACGTGATCGGCATTTTCCTTCGCAGGTTGCCCATTTGCCAGATGTCCTGTTCGTGATGCATTCCGATGATGACGGAACCGGCGCTCAAGAACAGCAGCGCCTTGAAAAACGCGTGCGTGGTCAAATGGAACATCGCCGGCGTCGGACCGTTCAAACCGACGGCCATGACCATGTAACCGAGCTGTGACAGCGTCGAGTAGGCGATGATGCGTTTGATGTCGTTTTGCTGGACGGCGATGAGCGCGGCGAGCAACGCGGTGAATCCGCCGATGTAGGCGATGACGTGGAGCGCGTCGGCGTCGAGCAAAAATAAAATCCGGCAGAGCATATAAACACCGGCGGCAACCATCGTCGCGGCGTGAATGAGCGCGCTGACCGGTGTCGGACCTTCCATGGCATCCGGCAACCAGACGTGCAGCGGGAATTGCGCGGACTTGCCGACGGCACCACAGAAAACCAGCAGCCCCGCGACGGTGGCGATGGTTCCCAGCGCCGCCGGGTTGGCGGCAAGAGTTGATTGAAGTTGCGTGAAATTCAGCGAACCGAGCGCCGCCCACACAACCAAAATGCCGAGCAGGAAGCCGAAGTCGCCAAGGCGGTTGGTGAAGAAGGCTTTTTTCGCGGCGTCGGCCGCGGTGGGTTTTTCAAACCAGAACCCGATGAGCAGGTAGCTGGACACGCCGACAAGTTCCCAGAAGATGAACAGTTCGATGAAATTGTTCGCCAGCACGATGCCGAGCATCGAGAACGTGAACAGGCTCATGAACGCGAAAAAACGCGCCTTGCTCCGGTCTTCATCCATGTAACCGTAGGAATAAATGTGGATCGCGCCGCCGACGCCGGTGACGATAAGCATCATCATCTCGCTCAAGCGGTCGAGCTTCAGGCCAAAGTCAATGTTCAGGCCGCCGATGGACAGCCAGTTAACGGCGGGTTCGCCCGTGATCCAGCCGTTGGCCGCGATGAACGTGACGGTGGAGACAAAGCCGATGACAATCGCACCGATGGACAGGAGCGCGCTCACGTTGCGATGTTTCAACGTGAACAGCGTTATGCCCGCCGCCGCGAACAGCGGCAGGAACAAGGTCAGCCACGGTAAAATTTCGTATTTCATCCAAAAATCTTTAGACAGAATTAACAGAATTTTCAGAATTCAATTCTGAAGATTCCAATTTTGTTAATTCTGTAAATTCTGTCTGCATTTTACAGCTTCATGGTTGTCAAATCTTCGACGTGCGCGGACTGGCGTCTGCGGTAAAGCGCGACGATGAGCGCCAGACCGACCGAGACTTCCGCCGCCGCCACGGTGATGATGAAAAAGACCAGGATCTGGCCGTCCAATTTGTCGTTAAACCGCGAGAACGCCACAAGCGCAAGGTTCGCCGCGTTGAGCATCAGCTCCAGCGACATGTAAATCACCAGCAAATTGCGCCGCATGACGACGCCAATCAACCCCAGCGCAAACAGCAGGAAGCTGACAACCAGATAATGTTCGAGTCCGACGGTCATAAAATCGCAAATCGATGGATCGTTGAATTGTTGAATCGGAATTGCACCGGCATGCGGCTGCCGATGTAACAATTCAACTGTTTAACGATGCAACGCCTGTTCATTTCAAATCTTTTTTGCTCAATAAAATCACGCCCACCATCGCCACGAGCAGCAGCACTGAAACAACTTCAAACGGCAGCACGTACTGGGTGAAAAGAAGTTTGCCGAGCGCCGCGGTGTCGCCTTCGACCGTGGGCGACGATTGGGCACCGTGCAGCGTGACCCGCAGACTTTTCAGGAAAATGGCCGCGATGGCGCCGACGGAAACCAGGCCGGCAACAAAACCGAACAGTTTGATTTTTCGATGCTGTTCCTCCTTCAAGTCGAGCAGCATGATGACAAACAGGAACAGCACCATCACCGCGCCGGCGTAAACAAGGATTTGCACCGCCGCCAGGAAGAACGCGTGCAGGAGAACGAACAGCCCGGCCATCGAAACGATGGTCAGGACGAGAAACATCGCGCTCGTGACCGGATTGCGGCTGAACGGATTGGCCACGACGAGGACGCCGCACAACAGCGTCAACGCCGCGAAGACATAAAATAGAATGTCAGGCAGTCCCATGTTTTCCCCGCGTCAGACCTTCACCGGAAAATTCTCCTGTTCCTTCGCTTCCTCGAGCTTGAGTTTCCATTTCTGGATGCCGCCGTGCTCTCCACCGAGCGCAAGGAGCTTCTCTTTGTTGTAAATCATTTCCTCGCGGCTCGTGCCGGTGAGCGAGTAATCCTTTTGCAGGAAAATCGCCTCTTCAGGGCAGACTTCCTGGCAGTAGCCGCAGAAAATGCAGCGCAGCATGTTGATTTCAAATTCGAGCGGCATCTTTTCCGCATTGGGACGGTCGGCCGCCGGGCCTGCCGGTCCCGGCGGAATGATTTTGATCGCCTTGGGCGGGCAGACAAATTCACAAAGCTGGCAGCTCACGCACTTGGTGTCGCCGGCCTGATCCTTCACCAGATACGGCGCGCCGCGATAATCCGCCGGCACGGCCCACTTCTGTTCGGGATATTCCATTGTGACCTTCCTGCCCTCGAACAGCGTGCGCCAGGCGTGACGGAGCGTGACCTTCAATCCGCCGGCAATCGCCGGCAGATAAAGCCGTTCCCAGAACGTCAATGGTTTGCGATTAACAATCATTTGACCCTCATCCACATCACAACAGCCGTCACCAGAATATTCACGAGCGCCAGCGGCACGAACCGCCGCCAGCCCAAATCCATCAACTGGTCATACCGGAAACGCGGGAACATCCAGCGCACCCAGATGAACAGCACCATGAACAGCAGCATCTTCACCAGAAAAACCAGGATATGCGCGATGCCCGCCACCAGCGTCGCCGCCGGATGGTCCAGCCCCCAGAACGGCAGCGTCCAGCCGCCGAAAAACAGCGTCACCATCATCGCAGCCGACGCGATCATGTTGGAATATTCGCCGAGGAAAAACAGCGCGAATTTCATCGAACCATATTCCGTGTGGTAGCCTCCGACCAGTTCGGTTTCCGCCTCCGGCAAATCGAACGGCAGCCGGTTTGTTTCCGCGAATGACGCGACAAGGAAAATGATGAACGAAACCGGCGAGAAAAACACCAGCCAGCCGTGTTCCGCCTGCCAGCCGATGATCCGGCTCAGGTTTAAATTGCCCACAATCAACAGCACCGGGATGACCGACATGCCCATCGAAATTTCATACGAAATCATCTGCGCGCTCGACCGGATGCCGCCGAGGAAGGGATACTTCGAGTTCGCCGCGTAGCCTGCCAGAACGATGCCATACACGCCGAGCGACACGATGCCAAACGTGTAAAGGATGCCGACATTCAAATCCGAGATGACCATTTGCTGCTGGCCGATTTGCGAGCCGAAGGGAATCACGGCGACGATGAGCATTGAAGGAATCACCGCGATCGCCGGCGCGAGCCAGAAATAAGCCTTCCGCACGCCCGCCGGCGTGAAATCCTCCTTGAGCATGAATTTCAATCCGTCCGCCAGTGGCTGGAAAAGCCCCAGCCGGATCAAAGCCGGCCCAACAACTGGAATAGCTGCGACAAACGGCGGCGCGCAGCGGTTCGGCCCGACGCGGTCCTGAATCCACGCCGAAATTTTGCGTTCGGCCAGCACCGCGTACGCCACCATGCCCTGCACCATGCCGATGACGATGGCGATTTTGACCACGCTGAAGATGATGAAATTCCAGTTCATTTAGATTGGCACCGTCACGCCGGTGTCGCCGAGGCCCGCCCACGTCAAGCCGTTGAACGCGGGCACGTCCTTCGCCATTTCATTGAACAAACCTTCAATCGTCAGGAAACCGTCCTGGCCGGTGACGTTGTAAACCAAGTCGTGCAAAAATTCCCATTCCGGGCGTGCGTCACCGGGTGCTTCGACCGCTTTCATGAATTTCTGGACGCGGCCCTTGGCGTTCGTGAACGTGCCGCGTTTCTCGACGTGCGCGCATCCAGGCAGAACGTAATGCGCCGCCTTCGTTGCCGCATTTGGCAAAATATCGCTGACGATGAGCGTCTCCAGTTTGCCAAGCAATTCGGCGTCGATGCCGCTCTTCGTCACGTCCTCGCCGAAGAGGATCAAGGTTTTGATTTTTCCCGCACGGATGAATTCGGCGATGGGTCGCATTTTGATGCCCACGCTCGCCTGGCAGATGCCGATGAGCCGTGCGCCGGTCTTGTTCGGGTTGCGATCGGCATTCAACAGCAGTTTGTCACCTTCGCCAAAACGTCCGACGGAATCGGTCATCGCCCCGAACTTGTCCGCCAGCTTTTTGAGCAGCCACAATTCCTCATTCGTTTGCCGCGCCGAGGCAATGATGGCCACCGAACCGTGCGGCGCATTTTTTAGCTTGCCGGCAATTTCATTGAGCGCCGCCGTCCAGGTCGTTTTCTGGCCGCGCACCAGAACGTCCTTCAGGCGGTCCTCCCGGCCAATCCACTTGTAATTCAAGCGGCCGTGATCGCACATCCAGCACGCGTTGACGGCGTCGTTCTCTCGCGGCGTGTAGCGGTAAACTTTTTCCTCGCGCGAGCCAACGAGAACATTGCAGCCCGTCGCACAGCTTGTGCAGACGCTTTTGGTTTCCTTGAGGAACCACACGCGCATCTGGAACCGGAAATCCTTCGACGTGAGCGCGCCGACCGGGCAGATGTCCACGGTGTTCAGCGTGTAATTGTTGTCGAAAATTTTGCCCGGATAGGCGGTGAGCGTGTTGTAGCTGCCGCGATTGACGATGCCGAGCGCGTCGTCGCCGGCGATGTCCTTCGTGAACCGGATGCAGCGTGTGCAAAGGATGCAGCGCTCGTCGTCGAGCACGATGCGCAGGCCGAGGTCAACGGCCTTGGGCTTGTGGACCTTTGGTTCCACAAAGCGGCTCGCGCTCTGGCCGTAATCCACCGAATATTCCTGGAGTTTGCATTCGCCCGCCTGGTCGCAGATCGGACAATCGAGCGGGTGATTGATGAGCAAAAATTCCAGCACGCCCTGGCGCATTTGTTTCACGCCGGGTGTGTTCGTGTAAATTTCCATGCCGGGCGAAATCGGCGTGGCGCAGGCAATGGCCGGGCGCGGCGATTTCACGACCTTCAGCGTGCCGTCAGGATTCGAAATCGGTTTGCGGTCCGGGCCGAGAGCCGGGGTGCCGAACTCGACAAGGCACATGCGGCAGTTGCCGGCGACCGGCAGCTTTGGGTGATAGCAATAATGCGGCACGTCTGTCTTCGCCAGTTCGCAAGCCTGAATCATCGTGGTCGGAATCGGCTTGCCGGAAATTGGATCGGGCATCGTCTTCGGCACCTCGATTTCATGCCCGTCCACCTTCACCTTGATTTTTTCAATCGCTGGCGGGGCAGATTTTGTTTCGGTTGTTGTCACAAACTAAAATATTTTAATGATGCGCGGCGGCCAGTTGTTTCGGTTCCGCCGGCCTTGCGTTTTCCTTAGCACGGCGCGCCTCGTCAGCCGCGCCTTTGGCGATGAATTCATCCTTGAATTTCGCCACGAAACTTTGCACCGGCCAGGAACAGGCTTCTCCAAAGGCGCAAATCGTGCGGCCGCCGGGGATGTTGTCCGCGATTTTCACCAGGTAATCGGCATCGCCCGCGCGGCCTTCGCCGTGCGTGAGGCGATGCAACGCCTTGCTCATCCAGAGCGACCCTTCACGGCAGGGCGTGCACTGGCCGCAGCTTTCATGCGCGTAAAATTCCGCGATGTTCGCCAGCGCTTCAACGATGTCGGCCGAATCGTCCATCACGATGATGGCGCTCGAACCGCTCATCGAACCGGCGGCGATGAGCGAATCAAAATCGTAAGGCAAATCAAGCATGTCCACTTCCTGCTCGGCAACCTGTCCGTCCGGGCCTTTGCGCTTGAGCTTGAATTTTTCTCCGGCTTTGAAAACCTTTGCCGAGGAGCCGCCGGGGATGACGGCCTTCAATTTTCTCCCGTCGCGCAGGCCGCCGCCGAATTTCGGGTCGTTGATGAGTTCCCCGATGGTGACCTTGCCGGTCTCGATTTCGTAATAGCCCGGGCGTTTGACCTGGCCGCTGAGGCTCACGATGCGCGTGCCGGTGTTGTTGGGCGTGCCGAGCTTGGCAAATTCCGCGCCGCCCATCGCCACGATATGCTTTACGTTGCAGAGCGTTTCGACGTTGTTGACGATGGTCGGGCACATCCACAGGCCGAGCACGGCCGGGAAAAACGGGGGCTTGATGCGCGGATAGGGCCGCTTGCCTTCGAGCGATTCGATGAGACCGGTTTCCTCGCCGCAAATATACGCGCCCGCGCCGCGATGAACGTAAATTTCCAGATCGTAGCCGCCGCCCAGAATGTTTTTGCCGAGGAAATTTTTCGCGCGGGCCTCGGCCAGCGCCTTGTTCAACAACTTTGCGCCATCGGGCATTTCGCCGCGAATGTAGATGTAGGCCAGGTGCGCATCGTTGGCGAAGCAGGAGATGATCATGCCCTCAATCAATTGATGCGGGTCCTTGTACATGATCTGCCGGTCCTTGAATGTGCCCGGCTCGGATTCGTCGGCGTTGCAAATCAGGTAAATCGGCTTGCCGCTCTTGCGGTCAACGAAGCTCCATTTCAGGCCGCATGAAAAACCCGCGCCGCCGCGGCCGCGCAGGCCGGAGGTCATCACTTCCTGGCGGATTTGCTCCTGTGGCGACTGCGTCTTGCCATCCGGCAAGGTTTTGGGCCGCATCGCCAGCGCCTTTTTGAGCGGTTCGTAGCCGCCGTGACGCAAATAGCATTCGATGTCGGGCGTGTAACCCGGCTCATCGGCATGTTTCAAAATCAATTTGTATTCCTGCGGCATGGTTAATTCTGCGAATCGCGAAACGTGAAGCGTGAACCTAATGCGCGGCTTGACTGACCAACGAAACACGTTAGCCTAGTCAACGCTCCGGCCTGCCCGATGGTGTAACGGTAGCACAGCAGACTCTGGATCTGTTTGTCATGGTTCAAATCCATGTCGGGCAGCCAACTGCCATTTACGATTTCAGATTTGCGATTTGCGATAGTTGTCTGCATCAGTTGGTAAATTTTTGGGTCAGGTCCTCTATCCGATTGTCACCAAGAACAGCTTTATTCAGTAGGAGAACGTGTGCATTCGGATGGCTCTGATACTTTGCATATTCTCCCACCACCACATGCGGCAATTTCGCCACCTTCTGCACTCTATAAACCTCATCAAAAAGCACTCCGATCAAATAATCAAATTCGTGTTCCTTAAGCTTTCGGATCGCACCGAGTTGCGTCGAACGATTTCCCGGCGTTAGGCGGCGACCTTTTATTTGATAACGAATGCCTTTGTTGTCCGTGGCGTCGAAGCCAAGTTCTGAGTTTTCCTCCAACCGAAGACCGAGTTTTTGCGCCACTAAATACTCAGCGTAATCCCCGGTTGGATTGTTTTCGGTGCGTGAGATTTTGCGTCTCTTAAGTTCTGCCAGGATTGCTCCGTGCAGTCCGAGCAACTCAGGAAGCGGCACGTTTGTTAAATCAGTTGGCTTCATTTGCAACCTCCCACAATTTCATCCGCCTTCGCGTTGCTGACGGCTTCGTGGAAATCGTCGTTGCACATCATCACCGGCGCGGTGCCGCAACTGGCGAGACACTCGACGAATTCGACCGTGAACTTTCCGTCCTTCGTTGTTTGCGGGCCATGCGCGTGCGCATCCAGGCCCAGCTTCCCGCAAAAATGTTTGTGCAGTTCATACGCGCCGCCCAGCGCGCAGCTCAACGTCCGGCAGACCTTGATTTGATATTTGCCCATCGGCTGCTGCCGCAGCATCGGATAAAAAGTCACCAGCTCATAAACATTGATGGGCTGCAGCCCGAGCTTGTTCGCCGTCCATTCGACGGCCTCCTGCGAAATCCAGCCGAACCGCTCCTGAATGGCGTGCAGCACCATGAGCGACGCCGCGCGCTTCTCGGGATAGTGCGTGAGCAGTTCATCCACTTCCGCTTCCAGCGCGGCGGATACGGCAAAACCGCCCTGATGCTGGAGCGGATTCGGAATGGGTTCGGTGTGCGTGGCGTTCATCGGTCGCACTCTCCCATCACAAAGTCGAGCGAACCCAGAATCGCGACGGTGTCACTGATGAGCGTGCCGACGAAAATTTTCGGGATGATGCTCAGGTTCACAAAGCTGGGCGAACGGATTTTCATCCGGTACGGCGTGCCGCCGCCGCGGCTGTTGATGTAGAAGCCGAGCTCGCCCTTTGGATTTTCGTGGCCGAAATAAATTTCGCCGGGCGGACAGTTCATGCCCTGCGTCACCAGGATGAATTGATGAATCAATTCCTCCATTCTTGTCATCACGTTCTGTTTCGGCGGCAAAACAACCTTGCCATCCGGCACATTCACCGGCTCCTTCGTTTTGTTGTCCGCGCCACCGGGAATTTTTTTGATGCACTGCTCCAAAATCCGGACGCTCTGGCGCATTTCCTCCATGCGGACAAGGTAACGGTCGTAGCAATCGCCGACCGAGCCGGTGGGAATGTCGAACTCCAAATCCGGGTAGCAAAGATAAGGCTGCTTTTTGCGCAAGTCCCATTCGATGCCGCTGCCGCGCAGGTTCGGGCCGCTGAGGCCGTAATCAATTGCATCTTCCCTGGAAATCACGGCCAGATTCCGGACGCGGTCCACCCAAATGCGGTTGCGCGTGAGCAGCGTTTCAAATTCGTTGAGCGCGGGAATGAATTCGTCGCAGAATTTTTGGCACTGATCCAGCCAGCCCGGCGGCAAATCGCGCATCACGCCGCCGATGCGCGTGTAGCTGGTGGTGAAGCGCGCGCCGCTGATGGCTTCGGCCAGATTGTAGATTTTTTCGCGCTCGGTGAACGAGAGCAGGAAAACCGTGACCGCGCCCATGTCCATGGCAAACGCGCCGAGTCCCAGCAGATGCGCGGAAACGCGCGCCAGTTCCGCGCACATGACGCGGATGTACTGGCAGCGCGGCGGCAAATCCTTATCAATGCCGAGGAGTTTTTCCACAGCCAGCGCGTAGGCGACGTTGTTGGCCAGAGGCGCGAGGTAATCCAGCCGGTCCGTGTAAGGAATGAACTGGGTGTAGGTCATGTTCTCGGCGATTTTCTCGTCGCCGCGATGCAGATAACCTATGTCCGGGTCGGCCTTGGTGATGATTTCGCCATCCAGCTCCAGCACGATCCGCAACACGCCGTGCGTGGCAGGATGCGACGGCCCCATATTCAGGACCATGCGTTCGCCCTGCATGTCCTGAAGCTCTTCGGCCGCCTGCGCGGTGCGCGCGGCGGAATCCTGAATTTCAATGTCTTGAACCGTGGCCATGAAAATTATTCTTCCGGTGTCCGGACGCGTGGCTCGCGTCCAATGGCGTCCTTTCCGCCGGCCACCGTCACGAACGGCCCGCCTTCAAGCGGCGCGGGTTTGGAAAACGCGATGCCGGGCAGATCGGTCGGCTTGCCCGCCAGCGGAAAATCCTTGCGCAGCGGGAAATACGGATAGCCTTCCCACATCAAAATCCGGCGCAAATCGGGATGACCGCTGAAACGGATGCCCATCATGTCGTAGATTTCACGCTCATGCCAGTTGGCGGTCTTCCAAACCGTCGTAACGGTCGGCAGTTCGGATTTTTCCTCGCTCACGTCGGTTTTGATGCGCAATTCGCCGCCATGCGCGAGGCCGCGCAGATGATAAACGACCGTCCAGCGCGGGTCTTCGCCGTAATTGTCCAGGCTGCTGATATCCACGAGATAATTGAAATCCAGATCGTTCTTCGCATACCGGCAGACGTCGGGAACTTTTTCCGCGTCGGCGATTCCAACAGTGATTTCGCCGCGAAATTCAGCCGGTTCGGAGATCAAATCGCCGAACTTGGCCTTTAATTTCTGTGCGGATTCGAGCGAAGTCATTTTGAAGCTCCGCGATTCAATGACGAATGACCAAAATTCGCGCCATTCGTCATTTGAACATTTGGAAATTCTTTGGTCATTGGGATTTGGGAATTAGTCATTTGCTTCCATGTGCTCTTGCGGCAATCAGGCGTTTTGCTGTTTGAGCGCCCTGACCGCCAGAAGATTCTCCAAAACAGGTTGTCTACCGATTTTGTCCTGCAGTTTGATCAGCGCGTCGAGCACGGCCTCCGGTCGTGGCGGGCAGCCGGACACATAAACGTCCACCGGAATGATGTTGTCCACGCCCTGGAGCACGGCGTAGCTGCGGTACATGCCGCCGGTGGAGGCGCAGGCGCCCATGGCGATGACCCATCTCGGCTCCGGCATCTGGTCGTAAATGCGCTTGACGCACATGGCCATTTTGTAGGTGACCGTGCCGGCAACAATCATGCAGTCCGACTGTCGGGGGGAAAACCGCATGACCTCGGAGCCAAAGCGGGAAATATCGAACCGGCTGGCGCCCACCGCCATCAGTTCAATGGCGCAACACGCCAGCCCCATCGGCATCGGCCAGACGGAATTCTTGCGAAACCAGTTCAACGCCGCGTCCACGCGCGTGACGATGACGTCGCCTTCGATCTTCGTGTTGTAACCCACTTCGGTTTCGGTTCGCATAAACACAGCGCGCCCTGAACCGGGCGCCAAAACAACCTAATCGGCGCGGAAAACCGAGGCAAGTTGAATTTGTGATTTTTTTCACAAGAAGACTTAATTTTCACACAAATTTAACAAATACAATTTGCATAATCATGGTATCAACTTGCGCTTGTGACCGGCGGCGGCTGGTGTAGAATCAAAAAACGCGGCGGGTTTGAATTAAATTATGAAAACATTTGCGGAATTGAATTTCCCCGGGCGGCTCATTGCCGTTGAAGGCCTTGACGGCTCGGGCAAGTCCACGCAAATCTATCTGCTCAAGCGCTGGCTCGAGGCCGAGGGCATCAAGGTCTATTTCAGCGAGTGGAACTCGTCCGAACTCGTGAAATCCGCCACGAGCAAGGGCAAAAAGCGCGAATTCCTGACGCCGACGACGTTCAGCCTCATTCACGCGACGGACTTTGCCGACCGCTACGAACGCCATCTGCTGCCGCTGTTGCGCGCGGGCTACATCGTGTTGTGCGACCGGTATATTTTCACCGCCTTCGCGCGGGACGTGACGCGCGGCTGCCCGCCCGAATGGGTGCGCGGCATCTACAGCTTCGCCTCGCAGCCCGACCTCACGTTTTTCTTCAAGGCGGATCTGGAGGTGTCGCTCAACCGCATCCTCGAAGGCCGGCCCAAGCTGAAGTTTTTTGAAGCGGGCATGGATCTACGGCTGTCAACTGATCCCTACGAAAGTTTCCGCATCTTTCAGGGCCGCATTCTGGAGCAATACATGGCGATGAGCGCGGAATTCCAGTTCGTGGTGACGGATGCCAATAAAAACGTGGAAACGCAGCAGGCCGCCGTCCGCAAACTGGTCGGGGAGCGGATTGATCTGGAGCGTTTCCGCCGCCGCAGCCCGCTGCCGTTGCCGCCACCCATGCAGCGAACCAATAAAACTGCGGAAATTGAGGAGGATTCAGCCGCATGAACACAGAGGTTGTCAAGCCAGCCGCCGGGCGGAACAGTCATCGCCGTTTTTACGGTCATGGCATTCCCCGTGTCCGGCTGGAGGATCTGGCCGGCAAATTGATCGTGGTCGAGGGTGCGGACGGTTCGGGCCGCTCCACTCAAATCGCACGGCTGGTGGACTGGCTGGAAACAAGCGGCCACGCCACGGTGCAGGTCGGCCTCAAACGCTCCACGCTCGTCAGCGCCGAACTCGACAAGGCGCAGGAGGGAAACATTTTGAGCCGGACGACGTTGAGCCTGTTTTATGCGACGGACTTCGCCGACCAGCTGGAAAACATCATTTTGCCGGCGCTCAAGGGGGGACTCATCGTGCTGGCGGACCGGTACATTTACACACTCATGGCGCGCGACATGGTGCGCGGCATGGACGAGGCGTGGCTGAAAAATCTCTACGGCATCGCGCTGGAACCGGACGCGGTTTTCTATCTCGAAGTCGGCGCCGAGGAACTGGTGCAGCGGAACCTTTCAAAAAAGGCTTCGCTGGATTACTGGGAAAGCGGCATGGACCTCGGCCTGTCGCGCGACATGTTCGACAGCTTCCTGAAATATCAGATGAACGTGCAGTCCGTGTTCCGCCAATTGCAGAAGACCTACGGCTTCACCATCGTGGACGGCAATTGTTCCGTGGAAACGATCACGAAGGCGTTGTGGGAGAAAATCCGGGCGCTGCTCGCCGAAAAATAGGAACATCAACGGTCCTGCGGCGGGTTGATTGGCGGCAAAATCATGGGAGCGTTTGTGGACGCCGGCAGCCGGCGCGGGGAAAGCTGTTTCATCAGGTCTTCAAACTGTTTCCTCTGCTCCGGCGTCAACTCGGCGCGAATGCGCTGGCGGACATCCTGCATGACCTCGCGAAACTGCGGAGAGACGAGCTTCCAAAGATCGCGGTTGCGCTCCTGGCCGTCGGCGATGATTTTCCCGATCTTCTCGCGTTGATCCGGCGTCAGGCTCAAAGCCACATCCAGTTCCTCGACAAATTGCTGGTTGAGTATTTGCGGGCGCGGCACTTGCAATTCCTGGGAACCGGGCCGATCGTGGCGCTGCCCCGCAAACGGATGGCGGATCTCCAAATGGGCGCGCTCAACGTAATTGACGAGCAGTCCGCCGGTCACCACGCCGCAACCAAAAAATACGACGGCGGCCAGAATGATTTTCAAGGAATTCACTGTGCTTGATCGCCCTGGTCCACTGAAGCCAGCAGCGTGCTTTCAAAATTCTGCGAGAGGTCGGTGGAATCGGATGAGGCCGTGGAGCTGAAGAATATCCACGCGCCAAGCAACAGCGCAATCGCCATGCAGGAGACCGCCGCCTGCCAAAGCCCGCGCGTCCATGAAGCCCACTGGTCCGCGCCGGCACGCGACGGCAGCAACGCCATCACGCGCTTCTCAAAGGCGTAAGGCACGCGGTCGGCCGGAGTATCGGCACGGGCGGCGGCGAGCAATTTCCTTTGCAGTTCGGCGATGTTCATATAGACCCGAATTATCAGACGGGCTGTTGCGGCGCGGGGTTACAGATACTTCTCCGTCGCCATTTTCATGAGAATTTTCCGCATTTCCGCGCGCGCCCGGAACGCACGCACCTTCACCAGCGCCACCGACCAGCCGGTGAGCTGGGCGATTTCCCTGACTGAACGGTCCTCGATTTCCAGCAACGTGATGACCAGCCGCGCCGGTGGTGAAAGTTTTTCAAGCACGCGCCCGACGAGCAATTTTGCCGCGTCGGCCGCATCAGCGGCGGCTTCGGTTTGGGTGACAAAGCGTTCCAACCAATCGGTTTCGAGCCCGCTCAAATCCGAAAACGCCGACTCCCGATTGCGCTGATGGGCGCGTAAAAAATCGTAGCACGTCCGCACTGTCAGGCGCATCAGCCAGTGCTCAAACGGCGCTTCGCCGCGAAAGCTGTTGAGTTTTTCAAATGCCTTGAGCCAGACCTCCTGCGCAATGTCTTCGACCTCGCTTTCAAGGCGGGCGTAACGGCGGGCGGTGGCAAAGACGCGCGGCGAATACTTCTGAACCAGCGGCTCGAAGCTCGCGGCGTTTCCCCGCAAGACCGCGGCAATCAATTCCGCCTCAGTCTGTTCCATGACGCGCAATTATGCCGGGTGTCTTGTCCCGGCTAAAGGCAAAAGCCGTTCGGGTTGATACGCTCAAGGCCGCGTAATGTGAAGCGCCGCCTCGAAATCGCGGCAATATTGCGAAATGGACACGGCGACTTTGCGCGGCTGCTCGATCAGCGTGTTCCACAAATTTCCGGCGCTTTCCGGGCGGCGTTGAATCAACTCAACCGCCGCCGTCATCAACGACAGGCTGTTGTTCACGTCGTGGCGCAGGTCGGCAAGTTTTTGGTTCAACTCGCGTATTTGCTCGGCACTCAAGGTGACGGATTCGTTCGGCAAAGGCATTCTGCAAGATGCTCACTGCGGGGTGTGAAATCAAGCGGGTTTCGACAAAATTGCAAGGCTTCCAACAGAAATTGCGGCCGCGCCTTAATTTGGAACCGGCCAAGCATTCCGTCACGCGTTACTCATAACCGAATGCCCGGCAATAAGGAGCCAGTCGTCCCTGAAGCGGTGCAAGCGCTTCCGCGTAATGTTTCCAGCGGCCAATCGCGCGATTGTAAACCGGCTGCGTGACGTCGTTGTAAGTCGGCGCAAAAACAAACTTTTTGCGGGCGGTCTCATGGTAGCTGTCCTGTTGAGAATGCCAGGATAATCCCAGGAATTCCGTAATCCGGCGTCCTTCGGACTCCAGATTGCCCACGATGTCTTCGTAACGCGTTTCAATCCAGTCGAAGCCGCCGAGTTCCCGCAACCGCAGCCATGCATCCATAAGGTCGGCGTAGTGCCGTGCTGTCCGTTCGAGGCTCAAAAAATTCGAGTTCGTGGTGTTCAACATCAGGTTCTGGAAATAACAACTGACGATCACATCGCGAGGATCGCGCAAGGCAATGATCACCTTCAAATCAGGAAATACCCGCAGCCAGAGATGAAGCAGCACGGTCGGAGAAGGATTTTTGTCGAGCAACATTTCAACGTTTGGTTTTTCCGGTTCTTCGCGCAAAAGGCTTTTCAGGTAGCGCTGCTGGCAATGGGCGCGTTGCCCGGCGGGCAGGGCGTCCAAGGCCTTCAGGGTCAACCCCGATGTCGCAGCCGGAGGGGCAAGTTTTTCAGACACCTCATCCATGAACGCCACTGGTTCATCAAAGGCTGCAATTCCGGGATGCGCGCCGAGGATTTGTTCGAGCAAGGTCGTGCCGCTGCGCGGGTGTCCGCCCAAAAAGGCAAGGCGATAACGACACGGCACGGCGGGACCTGCCTGGCGCCAGCGCTGAATTGTCTCTGGTGTCAAAGCGATCAGCAATTCACGGCGGCGGCGGACGGCCCGGTCGTAGTCTTGCTGCAACTTCGCGATGTTTGCCGTCTGGCGCAGCATCGCCTTGGCCTCGCCCAACCAACGCACGGCTTCCTCATATTGACCCAGTTCATCCAGCACGACAGCGAGTTGATGGCGGCTGGAATAGTTCACGTTCAAGTCCTGCGACCCGCCTTTGATCAAATCTCTTAACAGCGTCTCCGCCTCTCCGTTTCGCCCCATGCGATGGAGCAGGAGCGCCTTCACACACAATACCTGCGCGTCCCGGGGATGCCGGGCGACACATGTCTCGATACATTCCCAGGCATCGTTCAGCCTGCGCTCCCTTTCAAACCAATCAGCCAGAGTAAGCTGTGCGTGAATGGAAGATGGATCCGCCGCCGCCGCACGCACAAAGCAGGTGCGCGCTTTGTCCAGCCGCCTCAGTTGGTGATATTGCTGGCCGAGCAAAACCAGCATGGAAACATCTCCAGGCACCAGCTCGGCCGTGCGCTGGAAGGATTGATCAGCCAGATCGAAGTCCAATTGTTTTGCCGCCGCGAGGCCCGATTCAAACCACAACTCAGCCATGCCCGGAAAATTGTTTAACAATTCACGATAGCCGGCCAACGCCAGATCAGGCCGGCCTTTGAGCAAATCTTGCTGCGCCTTTTGCCAGCGGGCAACGTGGCGTGGCGACTGTTGCAATTGTTCAAACTCCTTTGACATGAGATTTTCCAAAAAACGGCGGACTCAACTGCAACCCTTCTCAGAATTTTAAAACGCCATTTTCCCTCAACCGTTTTCACCAACTGGTTACGTCATCGCAACCTACCATCACTCAATTGGTTTTGAATGTAAAGTTGAATGGACAATAGGACGGTCACGACCAATTCCCGCAGATTAACGCACCAGGCATCGTAAAAAGGCACGCTCAGGTGAATTGGAGCGAGCGAAGGGATTCGAACCCTCGACACTCACGTTGGCAACGTGATGCTCTACCAGGCTGAGCTACGCTCGCTTCCAGAAAGAGTGGAAGCTTATGCCGGCCTGTGAAATTTGCAAGCCGTATCTCAGGCCGGCTCGGACGAACCGCCCAGCACCGACCGGACCACTTTGAGCAGATCGTCATGATCAATCGGCTTGTGGAAAAACGCCACGGCGCCGCCGCTAACGGCCCGCTCCTTGTATTTGGGGTCGTCGCTGCCGGTGATGATGATGATCGGGGTTGTTTTTGCCGAGTCCAGCCGGTGAAACCAGTCCATGACACGAAAGCCATCCCACGGCACGCCGTCCACGGCGGGCGGAAAACCGATGTCGAGCAAAATCAAATCGGGATTTTCCTTGCGCGCGGCAGCGACGGCTTCAGCCCCGTCGAGCGCCGTGAAGACCTGATAGCCCGCACCCTGCAGTTTCAGGGAAACCGTCTTGAGGATGATTTCATTATCATCCACCACCAGAATTTTTTTTACAGGACCAGATGCGGATTCAACACTCATAAAAGTCATCACTGTAAACGGTTCGCGCGTTCCCCGATGGTGATGTCGATAACGACGCTAGCAAACCGTCCATACCATGCAAAGCACATTTTATGCCCTTTGACTTCCATCCCGCCTACCATGCTAAACTGCGCGTGTGAGCAACGTCTTTTATACCCCGGGCGAACAACGCGCCGTGAAGGTAAATGACCTCTTCGCGGCAATTGCCCGGCGCTATGATCTGCTTAACGACCTGCAAAGTTTCGGCCTCCACCGCCGCTGGAAGCGTCGCGCCGTCGAACTTGCCGCCGTGAAACCCGGCGACCGCGCGCTGGACTTGTGCTGCGGCACCGGCGACCTGGCGCTGGCGCTGGCGCGGCGCGGCGCGGAAGTCGCCGGCCTCGATTTCAGCGGTGCCATGCTCGAAATTGCGGAACTGCGCCGGCGGAAAAATCTCAAGTCCAGAATCGCAAATCTGAAATTCATTCAGGGTGACGCGCAGCAAATTCCGTTTCCAGACCATTCATTTGACGCCGTCATGGTCGGCTACGGCTTGCGGAATCTTACGAACTGGGAGGCTGGGCTGGCCGAAATGTACCGTGTCGCCAAACCGGGCGGGCGGCTCATCGTGCTGGATTTTGGCAGGCCGCCGAATGCCGTTTGGCACGCGGCTTATTTCACCCACCTCAAAATCTCCGTGCCGCTGCTGGGCTGGATTTTTTGCGGCAACGCACAGGCTTACGCCTATATTCTTGAATCATTGAAACATTATCCGGCGCAGGCGGGCGTCATGGCCAAGATGCACGAACTGAAGCTTGCGAATGTGCGCGTCATCAATCTGCTCGGTGGCGCAATGGCCATCAACTACGGCGAGAAACCGTTTTGAACGGCAGCTCGATCGTTTGCAACTCGCGCGCGGCGTCCACTTTCAATTTTGAATTCTGCCCGGCCACGAGCCGGCGCGCGTGACTGACCAGGTCGTCGATTTTCTCGTCGTCATGGTCAGGGTCATGGTGAAACAAACAAAGTTGTTTGACCCCGGCTTGCAGCGCGATCGCAACTGAATCGTCCACGCATCCGTGTCCCCAGCCTGTGTGCTTTTTGTATTCCGCCGAATCATACTGCGAATCGAGAATAAGCACATCCACGTCACGGAGAAATTCGATCATCTCCCGGTCTTCACCGCCTTGTCTGGGTTCGGCATCGGGGAAAAACGCCACCAACCCTTCAGGCGAAAACAGCCGGTAGCCGACGCAAAGTCCCGGATGATTCGCGCGTTGCGACCGCACGCAGATCGAGCCGACGTTGAGGTTGAAATCCCTGAGTTCCTCGATTTCGATGTTGCTGGGCAGCCTGGCAAACGGGACGGGGAAATACGTGCTTTCCATCTGGCCTGTCAGCGCGTTGACCAAGCCCTTGCGCGCGCCTTTGCCACCCAAAATCCGCAGATGGCAGCGCGGATCATAAATCGGCGCAAAAAAGGGGAGTCCTTGGATGTGGTCCCAGTGCGTGTGCGTCAGAAGCAGCGTCAGTTTCAACGGCTGATTCTTGAACTCCGCCAGCAGAGCGCGGCCCAAGGCGCGCAAGCCAGTGCCCGCGTCAAGGATGATGATTTCGCCGCCGGAACGGACTTCGACGCAGGACGTGTTGCCGCCGTAACGCACCGTGGCCGGTCCCGGCGTGGGAATCGAGCCGCGAACGCCCCAAAATTTTATGCGAGTGGCGGTTTTGACGGAGACACTGTAGCCCAGCCGGTGCCGAAAATAAAATCGAAAACCGCATTACCGTTCGTTGAAAAATCTTGCATGAGTTGATGTGGAAGACTAATTTCCCGCGCTCCGGCGGGTTGGTAGCTCAGTTGGTAGAGCAGTGCCCTTTTAATTCAAAAACGCCAGTTTTAGCTATTTTTAGCAGTTTTTTATTCCCCTTTGTAACCATTGCAGAACCATTGATTTTATTGGTCATTGTTAATGTTTGGACGCTATCTCATGTCATCTCACAAAATCCCAAAAAAATCTTTCGGGTTACAAGTCGGGTGCAAGTTTTGTGAAATTATTGCCGGAAAAATGCGGGCGTTTTTCTGCCAGAGAAACCACGCTTTTCAAACTCGGATGCCGCGACTGTGATTTTGAGCAAGCGTTTCCCGACGTGCAATGTCTCGCGCCATTTTGATTTCAAATGATTCGACAACAATGCCCATGTCTTGGCGGGGATATTTTTCCTCAAGATGTTCCCTCACCTGCGCTTTCACGTCGTCTTTCCAAAGGTTCAAAACCTGCCGTTGATCGCGTGTGAACGCTTGCAGCACTTCTCGCACGTCGTGCCCGCTGTTCAAAACTTCTTTCATCTGCCCGGATTTCAACGGCAGACATTCAACGATGGCAAATTCCAAGCCTGTTGCTGTGCGGCGATGGCAGACGGAAGTGATTTCCGTCAAATCAACAGCGTGTTGCCATTGTGCCCCGTCGTCGGTTTGGATGATGCGGCCTGACGATTGCAGGGCGGCTTTGGAAGCGTCGTTTGCCGTCACTGCCAGATTACCCTCAATTCCGTGAAGCGCGTCACAATTCGCTTTGAACTGTTTCAGGGGTTCCGCGAAATGCTGTATGGCCTCGGTGTTGGCCTGTTCGTGAAGCGGTGTGGGTCTTTGGTAGTAGTTCATAATTCACCTCATTCGGTTCCCAACAATTTCAATAATTCAGTTCGCGGCACGAGCAATTTACCGCGCAAGGCACGGCAAACTTTTAACTTGTTGCGTTGAATCAGACGATAAACGCTAAAATAATTCACGCCGAGCATATCGGCGGCCTCTTGAATCGAATACGCGAGCCGTTCGGTTGGCGGCGGTGCTGGCGGCTCCTCATTTTTGGGAATGGTTTCCATACGCTTCTGCTATTTGTGGTGGTTTCATTGAACTAATCATCTTTTCGACCTGTTTGCGCCAGTCAATTTCGGCGAGCAGATCGCCTGGGCGAAGACCCAGCGCGGTGGCAATGTAATACAACTGGATCAAATCAATCCGCAAAGAGCCGTCCTCAATTTTGGAAACGGTGCTGCGCGTGGCGTTATGCCAGCCGGCGAGCTGCAACCTGTCAGCAAAAAAGTCCTGCGTCCAATCGAGTTGGTCGCGCTTTTTGCCCACCAGCCGCCCGACGAAATTTCGCTGCTTGATCATCCAACGTCAAATTTTTCAGCTATCGTAAATGTCTAGCCTAACGAAACCGTTTCCTCAAAAAATCAACTATCGTATTTTCCGATAATGCGTATCGGAATCTCCGATAATCCATATCGCGCCATTTTGCCCTGATTCGGGCGCAAAATGACTTTGCCTTTCCATTGTTTCATAAAATTTTGTCTGCTTTGTTCATATTATGAACAAAGTTTTGCCTCTCATTTTCTCACGCGATTTCACTTCGCTTGTTCCATTTTGGAACAAAGTTTTATCATCCATTTTCTCATGCGTTCTCGGCGTGCGTGTTTCATTTTGAAACAAAATTTCGCCGCCGTTTTTATCAGGATTTTGGCAACCAAGTTGTGGCAAAATCCCCACAACTTTTCGCTTCGGCCATTTCCTGCGTTCGCAGAGCTTTTTCACGGTCGCGTTTATAGCAAAACCTGTTGCGAATTCTGTGTGGGAAACGCACAGGATTTTTTGTTACCGCCTTCCCAAAGCATGGCAAAGCCATGCGATGGGAAGTGGGGGTCATCAAACTGACAGCAAAACCGGCGTCAGTTCTCGCCAATAAGCCTCAATTGAGGGAGAAAACAGGCAATGTTGCCTGACCCATTATGGGATAAGGGGCATTATCGCATCGGCTTTCGCCGACCTAGCCAAGGTGGAGAATCAGGGCTTTTGCCCTGTCTTAAACAAACAATAGCACAACCGAAGCGGAACGCAAGTCCAGCAAAGCGAAAAAATCCGCAGGCCGGAAAAGTGATTGGTTGGGGGTCGTTTTCAGGGGCAACCAATCACGGTGCGCCGCGCGGCGCAAGAGCGCAAACCACAACCTGACATGGCCAGGACGTGCCGCTGACGCGACAGACTCAGAATTTCGCAGCAGGCAGACGAAAGCACTGTGACATCACCTTAAAAAGCAGCAGGACGGTTTTATGTTGTCATGGATTCATGGACAAAAATTCATGGCGATCTCACGCCCTCAAAAGATTCCAAGCCGCCAAGCAAATTCTGCTTCGGATCAAATTCCACATTTCTATCATTCGGCGTCGGGTTAAGGAGATACTCAAAACCTATTCCAGAACGGGGGACTTTCGTTCCGACGTAAAAGTTAATGTCGCCATTTATCTTTGCATAGAGTGCGCTTTTAACATTGCCATTTTCATCCAACACTGTCCGAACACGAAGAAAATAACCAAATACCGATTCCGGCCTTTCAGAATTGCTCCAATGCCAAGTGCGGCTCGATTCGTAACCGCTTTCGCTTGCGGTGCGCGATGTCTTAAAGGTGCTGCCCACGTCGGGTTGAGATGGAGCAATGGCGATACCGTCACCTTTATTTGGAAATGTTAGTTTCATTTCCGCGTCATATTCATGTTCGTTGACAACTTTACGATGAACCGTAAAAATCAGGTCAGTAGTTTTGCCAGTGCCATAGGGCGCAACCCAGTCGCCAGCGGTTAAGTCATATCCAATGGGTTCGTCCTCTTTTGGCGTCTTTGTATTTACTTTTCTAGCATACATGGGTATTGGTTTGCCAATTTTTTTTAGGGTCAAAGTTATGGTCTGATTCCATTTCATCGGGTCATAAGTGGGTGGCAAAAGCTGTTGTTGATTCGCGGAGTAATAGCCAGCCTTGTCAACTCCAAAGCCTAACGCATATCCCAAACCGCTTGGCTCAACAGAATGTGTTGCAATAAAGATTCCGTTTGTATCGGTTATACCGTCTATAGCGGCAGGCGTGGAATGAGTATAATATCCAACACCGGCTTTTGCCCCGGCAATGGGAGTGCCGTTTTCGTCCACAACTTTAAGCGTGAAACGCCACTCATATTGCGGTTGTGACTGCGCTTCGACGTAATTGATAGTTAAAACAAGAAGGATGAGCGCGATGATTTTTTTCATATATTTATTTGAGATTTCCTAGAGTTACTAAGGTATCGAACAGTTGGTATGTAAAGGTATAGGCTACTTGATGGAAATCGGAGTGCCACCAGTTATTTCCTTCGTGCGTCACTAGGCGTTCTTGTGGCCAGCCATTTTCAAGTTCATTTTTCAAATCGAAATTATGTTTTCCGCCAAATTCAATATCTAAACTTGTGACAGCATTTGCCCCTACTGGCAATGTCAGCGCGGGAACGGCGTCAGATAGAATGCGATTGCTATTTGTCCGTGCGTAGGTGCTACCACTTGATCCAAACAGCGGCGTATCGAATGTTACGTCGAAAACTGGATTTGTCTGTAAAGTTGCAACGCTCAATGACGCCGCGATGGTTGGGTTCATGCTGGAATAATTAAGATTAAAACCCCATCCGCCGTGGGTGCTGCCCAAAACAGTATTATACGGCGAAGTCCCTTTGCCGAGTTCCTGCAAATTCCAAACATACGATGAAATCGGAACTCCACTCCAAAATGTTTGCCACAATTTGTTTGCTCCGATGCCCAGGAACGACGGCGTTGGACGGGTCGTGTAAGTTCGCAGCACTTCCTCGCCGCTCGAATAAAAATTATATACGTCGGCATTTTGGAGATTTGACAAACGCCCGTTCCACGTCAATTTGCTGCGATAGTCGTTCGTCGGAAAGAGCTTATACCAATAACTCGCCCAAACGTTTGTGGGATAACCGATGCTGTAAAGGTTCGTCGCGCCGTCTGTCCACCAAGAATGAGTCAGATAAAAATTATAGTTTGTGCCAACACCTTCGAGAGCTTCAACGGCAACGGCGGCATCAACCATAAAATAGGTATCAATGCTTTCATTTGTGTAATCGTTAAGCGCGCTCAAAACAACCATATTCCCCAAACTGTGCGCTGCCACAATGTTCGTGCCGCTTAAACTGTTCAGGAAATTATTCAACGCCGGCGCAGTATTGAAGGCATTGAACACATTACTCTGATAATCGCTCGTGACATCCGGTATCACGCTTCCTTGCGTATCCGCACCCTCCCACGTTACGGAATAAAATTTCGCGTGTGATCCTGACCAATACATCCGCTTGAACATATCGGCTGAATCGCCACGCGATTCATTTGTATTCACATTGTAACCGTGCAAGAATATAAAATTTTTGCTAATCGTGTCTGGCTCATTCGGCACAAGCGCATCCGTCAATCGGTCAGCGGGTGCTGTGTCGCTTGGATTCAACATCAAATTCTTGTGTCGAAACATTTGTTCCACAGGACTAATGCTCAAATAAAGTTGAGTTTGGGCGACAAGATTTGAGCGGTTGTAAATAGAAAGCACCAAAGGTTGAGTTGTGCTATTCGCCCCTTCCACTAGAATGATGCCTTGATTGTTCGTGGCAATCCCCGCGATAAACGATTGCGACAGGGGAATTGGATTATAGTTGATATTGTTAATTGGCCAAGCTGTGGCGCTGGATAGTTTGCCCGACTCATTGGTGTCCCGCAAAAAGTTCATGTAGTTGGTCGGTGTCAAGTCCGTGTAAACGAACCTCAACACGCCGTCGGCCTGGCTCAAAACAAACTGGTAATTTGTGTCTGTGATGCTGATGCCCGCGCTCAACGCATTGCTCTGGAACAAGCTCCCGATGTTGATATAAACAGGGAAGTAGTCCACCAGATCACGTCGGCCATGCACTTGATAAAACGGTTGCCAATTAAAACCACTGGCAGGATTGGGCACATAATAATCACCCGCAACGGCATACCCGTCTTGCAGATAGGAAGGCTGCACTTCGGGGATGCCAGTGCCATAATCATCGAAGGCATCCGCGTCATCATTGGCCCAGAACCGCATGGGGCGCGAGAGTGAAGTCTGGTCGGGGCCGGTGAAAGTGGTGTCGAGGATTCCGTCATGGTTGGCATCGGCGTTTAGTCCGACGACGCGAACCACGCCCGTTCCTTGCTGCCCGGTGTTAATGTCAGGCATTGTCACCATTGCAACCATGCCCGGTTGCGTCGGGAAGAAATCTCCATACGGCGAAACGACGCCGGTCGTGTTGGTCGTAACAATGCCGTTGGTCATGACAAAAGCGTTCGTGACATAATACTGCCCAAGGTAGGCGAATTTGCTCGAACTGCCATTCTGAATTGAAAACTTCGCCCACCCGCCGATCACAGTCGGAGTGCCCACGGATGTAATCAGCATTCCCGTTTGGTTGGTGCTGGAAAATCCCGTGAGGGCCGGCAAGGGATAAGGCTGATAAGTCGAGTTGAGCACGGGCAACGCCGTTCCCGGCGTGTTGACCGGCGCGAAATAATAACTGGCGATGGCCAAACTCGGATCAACCGTCTGGCTGAAAAAACAATTAACGTTGGTCATCCCCGTGGAACCGCCCGGCGCAACGGTAATCACGGGGTTGTAATAATTTCCCCGATTCACCAAAGCCGTCTTAAACGCGAGTCCGAACAAATTGTTCACGCCGTTTTGCAGATATAGATTGCCGCTGTTGGTGTAGGCGGCGACATCGGCAAGGTTGCCCAAATTCTGTGAAATCCAATACGGGTCGCTTATCCCAAGCACCGCCGGAGCCGGCACGGTCAGCAGGTTGGTCTGCCAGACAAAGGACGATGGCCCGGTGTAATTCGTATCGTAAAGACTCGGATGCAGTTGGTAGTTGGCCGTGATTGGCCAGAGGTCGTCCATTGCGAGAAATTCGTTCTCGCCGTCACCGTCAAAATACTGACCATCGTTACTGATTTCCCAGTAACTTAACTGAACCGCCCAATGAAAAAGACTGCTCTCCACATAGTTGGTATCGGCGGGAATGCCAAAATTCCAATAGCTTGGGTCATAATAAACATTGTTATCCGACAGCGGGCTGTTGGGCTGGCTGATCGTGGCCTCCCGGAGCTTATACAGCAAATTTTGTTTCAGGTGCTGCCGCCCGTCCACAAAACACGGCGAGTCATCGGGCAGGAACCCGGCTTGAGACACACTGCCGCGCTCGTTGTTGGTGCCGATGGGTTGCACCATAGCAACCTTGCCCATGAAGTTGTTGTCTGGAATTCCATTGGTCGTCATGAAATCGGGAATGACATAAATTCCATTGGTCAGGCTGCTGGCCGGAATGTCGGTTTCCACACTGAAGGGATAGCCTTCATAAACAGCCGGGTCAGGCTCAAACCCGGCCCAATAATCAAAATCATACCAATAGAGCGCGACGGCTTGCACGCTGGCCGGAATGCCCGAAAACATCAGTTGCCAATGGCCGGTCTGATTACGCACCAGATGCGCCGCCACGCTGAGGTTGTAAGCCGGCGCTGTGGACGATTGGTAAACATAGGAAGAATCAACCGGGGACAATTGGCCTCCGGCATAAAGCGCCTCCACTTCATAGACATTGTTGTAGCCGTTGTTGCCGCTGATCGCCCCAAAATCTTCAAACGAAGTCGTGTTCTTGTTGACTTCGCCAATCTGCGAATAGCTGTAATTGCCGGTGCTTGAATTGTAAATCCCGCGCAGAATGATGTAGTTGGTCACCGCTCCCACCGCCGGACTCCATGAGAGCAGGACGTTGGTTCCGGTTGAATCCACCGTTGCCGACAGGCCGCTGGGCGCGGGCGGAGTGTTGCTGACCATCGCCGTGACCGCTGGCGACAAGCCGCCATTCGGATAGGTCGCCTGAACCTCATAGATGGTGTTGTCCAGACTAAAGTAGCCAGTATTCACCGCGTCAACGTCCTCATACGAAGTTGCATTGGAGTTCACTGCGCCGATTTGATTATACGGGAAGCCGTAATCACTCCGCTGAATGACATAGCCGCTCACCGCCCCTTGCGCCGGTGTCCATGAAAGCATCACGTTCGTTCCCGTGGCATCAAAATACGCGGAAAGCGCGCCCGGCGCGGGTGCGCCAGAATAAGGATCCCAAGAGGCGCTTTGAGACAGGCTGCTGTTCGTATAAACCGCCACGACATTGTAAATGCTGTAAAGATTATTGCCGCTGCCATCCACTCCACCGACAACCTCAAATGAATTTGTGGCCGCACCTAATTTGGCAAGTCGGTAATAGATAATGAGGTCAGTCGTGTAGTCAAAGATGCCTCCGTAAATAATATAATTGGTCACTGCGCCGGACACCGGACTCCACGTCAGGAAAATGTTTGTTCCCGTGGCATCCGTGTAACCATAAAATGCCGCTGGCGCGGTCGGGCCATTGGTGTTGGCGCCAACGTTAATGGATGAAGAAGACGGCCAACCGGGATACGAAGAAGCCGGACCGGACAAGCCGCCTCCGGGATAGACCGCTTCGACTTCATAAACGTCAGTCCAGTTACTGCCATTCGTGATTACGCCAAAAACTTCAAAGTTGGTTATGTTGGGGCTTACGTTGGTGATTTGAGTGTAATTCCAAGCGTAGTTGGTGGTGTTGAATATGCCGCGCAGAATGAGGTAGTTGGTCGCTGCGCTCAAAGCCGGAGTCCACGAAAGCAGGACGTTCGTTCCCGTTGAATCCACATAGGCATAAACGTTTTTGGGCACGGGCGGGCCGTAAGGTGGCCCATACTTGCCATAATTGACATACCAAGAAACATACCAGGTGTTGGTGGGCGACAAACTGCCTCCCGGATAAACCGCTTCCAGATTGTAAATGTTGTTCCAGGCGTTGCTGTTGTTGATCGCCCCGACATCTTCAAAAGAGGTCGCATTGGAACTCACAAGGCCAGCCTGGGAATAGGCATAGGTGCCCGTGTTGGTGTTGTAAACGCCGCGTTGAATGGCGTAGTTTACCACCGCCCCCGACGACGGATTCCATGCCAGAAAAACATTTGTGCCGGCGACATACCCATAAAATCCGGCGGGGGCATTCGGGTTGTAATAATTGGTGGGGTTGAGTCCCATCTGGAATTTTTGCAGGTTACTGAGTCCGTCGCCCGCGGCGCTCGCGTTTGCATCCACGTTCGTTATCTGGCCGAAATAGGTCAGCCACCACCAATCCGGGATGCCCGTTCCCGTGCTATCCGCCCAACTGCGAATTCTATAAAACATGGTGCCATGATTGGTCGCCAAGGCACTTGTTGGCGTCCAGTTCGTCAGTTCCGAACCGTTCACAAAGCCGTAGGAAATCCAGTCACCTTGCACAAGACTGGTGCGGCCTTGTATCTCGAACAAAACATCCGGGGCACTGTTCATCAAAAACAGACTGGCTTGGTTGCTCGACACGCCTCCTATCCAGAGCCAGAGATTGGTGCTGTTGTATAGGGATGACAATCCGTCTGGCGATGCTCCACCACCAGTGCCGCCATCGTAATTCGTGTCGCCTCCACCCCCAGGACTCGGTGGGCCGTCGTCCATCGTAAAGCCGCCGCCAGGCAATTCCGGCAATATATGGTTGTAATAACCGGCAAAATGGTTGCTCGAAAACTGATTCGCCCAAGTTTCCACGTCAACAAATTCGCCTCTGGCCTGTTTGATGCCTGAAAAATCGCTGCCAATCCAAAATCCATTGGTCAATGCGTCGGGTCCCGGCCAGTAACTGACACCAAGACCGTTGGTCGCCAGTTGGCCGTCCACATAAAGAATCGAATTGGTATCCGTATAGGTCAGCCCGATCAAATGCCATGAATTGGCAGCCCATGAAATTGGGAAATTGAGATAATTTGTTCCCACGCCGTTGGTCTGGCCGGAAAAATAGATGTTGTCCCCGTCGGGACTCAAAAAAAGCGACCACCAGCCATAATCGGCGTTGCTCGTCCAAGCCCCCACGTCAATAAACCGCCCCCAATCGCCCGGCCCCGTGCCGCCCTGATTCGTGCTCGACCAGTCGGGACTAAACCAGAACCAAATGGTTCCAGCGGAGCAAATCAGATTGGTGTTTCCGTCATGTTCAACCACGTTGTAGTTCAAGAAGGCCGCGTTGGTGCTGTCAAGGAGCAAGCCGTTACAATCCAAAACCCCGTCGTCGGACGCCCAGCAGGACTCATCACAAACAATGTTGGTGAAGGCGATGGGCGTATAGCCCAAGTCGCTGAACCAATTGGTCGGGTCGTAGAATGACCACGAATCAAGATACGGGTCGGTCGGGATGGGCGGCAAGGGGGGTAGTTGCGCAAGGCTGGCGATGGGCCGGAGAAATCCCAGCGCGATTAAAAACATTCCCACTACTTTCGGCCAACGCCCTGTTTTCATTTAGGTTCCTTTTGTTTATACGATTAAGGTCATAGACTGTTCAATTAAATTGCACACCGAAGAAGATGAGATTGAAAAAGCTCGGCAACAGGTTCGGCCAATTTCAAGCGAATCAATAGAGAACGAGGCGGGCATCTGATAACATTTCCCCTTTTTGCATGGTCTCATGCTCCCAATTAGCGCCACTGCTTTACCTTCCGCCATGTCAATGTTTGCAAAATCCGCTCCAAAATTGCAAGCACGAAATCGAGAAAATACCAACTGTTGGTTGGTAGCTCGGTTTTGCCGTTCTGGTTTCATGGGCAACTGTGCAATCATCTTCGCGCAGAATTTATCGCGTTTTGGGGGAAACCGTTCGCGCCAAGCGGAAGAAGGCTCGTTTGAGCCAGGAACAACTGGCGGAAAAGGCCGATCTGACGCGAAATTACATTGGCGACATCGAACGGGCGGAAAAGAAGATTACCCTTGAAACCCTTGCCAAGATTGCGAAGGCCCTCAAATGTCGTGTGCGAGAACTCACTTGGCACATTTGACCCCCACGCTCTCATTGACGCGCCGTCCGGTCGGGAATTTTGGCGTCTGCGTTTGCAAATTCGTGGTGGATATTTAACAAACATAATTGCTTTCGGTTCGCGGTGGTTTGCTGTGGGCCAAAATTCGGGAAACGAAATCCGCCGCGTCAAAGGGCTTGGCAATGTAATCCGCCACTCCGACTGCAAGGCCGTGTTGCATGTCTTCCTCGCAAAGCTGACTGGATACAAAGACAATCGGCGTCTGACGTGAAAGATGCCTTTGCCTGAGTTCACTGCAAATCTCAAACCCGCCGAGGTCAGGCAAGTCCATGTCCAATGTGATAAGAGCGTGTCTGAAAATTCATTTCCGCTGTGGCAGCCGAGGTAACTTCGGCTCAAATCTCCTCGTAAATCCATTGAATCGTCAGAGATCAGAGCCGGCTCACGCCGGCTGCTACTATTTTTCAGACACGCTCTAAGGTCGAATTTGCCTTCCTGCGCCAGTGCCATTCCACTTTTCCCGGTCGTTGCCACTTCTGTTTCGCATCCGGCGCGCGTGAGTAAAAACGACATCATCATCGCAGTGGGCGTATCGTCTTCAATAATCAAAATCCTAATTTTCTCGTTCCGCAGATTCACAACGCACTATTCAACCATAGTGAAATACACTGTCAACGACTTTTTCTTGTAATAATTGAGGGTGAGTCGAAATGCTCAAGCCCTGTGTGTCAAAGCCATTGCCCTGCTTCAGAAGGAACGCGAGCGGCGCAAGCTGTCCAAATACTTCGTCGCCCAGGAATCCGGCTTGTCGCCGCAAATGATTGCCTACGTCGAGAGGGGCGAGCGAAATCCCACGTTGGAAACCGTGCTGCGAATGGCCGAGGCCTTGAATGTTAATTTCGAGGACATCATCAAACGAGCGCGCCGCGAACTTCCCAAATCTGCGAAGTGAGGCATTGCCGTTTAACTTGCGAACCGTCAACACGGTGCTGCGCGGGCGGCTGGAACGTGGTGAAGCGGCGCGGCGGGCGCGGATGCTCTTGGAAGATGTCCCGCGTTTGACCGGCGGACGATTGCGACTGCGCTGCATCGAACGGGCTGATTCGGAAATCTGGCCGTATTACGTTTTCACGAATCACGAAAGCCGTCCCGATTACTTCAATCCGGCGTTTCACTTTCACGCCAGCGCCGTCGGCTACGGATTGAATTGGGGCGACTTGGTGACGCTCTCCAAAGTGGTCAAGTTCGCCCGCCAGACGTGGGGTGAGTATTGGGTGCGCCAATTCCGGGAGCGCATGAAACATTTCGGCAATCACATTTCCACCGTGGAAGAACTCTGGTGGCTCGGCTTGTGGAAATCGCCCGTTCATGTGCAGCGGGAGTGCGCCGTCTGCGCCCCGTGTTGGCGGATGGTGGACTGGCAGTTTGAAACGCAAGGTGTGGTCATCAACTTGGAAGTCAAATACCGCAACCATGACTGGCTGCGGTTCGTGGATTTGGTTTCCTACATCAACCAGCTTGATTCCTATTTCGACACCTTGGCGGACAAATTTCCGGCCAAGATCGCGGGACAGGTCAACCTGGTTGGCATCACGTTGTTGGGTTCGCTTGGCGCGCTGCTGCGTAACCGCGCTCTGGCTTTTTTGGAGTCGCATCCGGCATTGGATGGTTTTTTGTTTTGGAGCATCGCTCGGCGCGATTTGCCCGGCTGCGAATGTGTGCTGCGTCCGTCCAGCGAATTTGTGCGCGAACTGCTGCGGCCTGCGGACGAGGAAGATCGCTGGCGCAATCCGTTCATCATCGTAACGAGGCCGGAAATAAATCCGGCGACGATTGCGCCGTCACAATTCAATCCCTTGCACGGACTGCTTGAATGTTCCCTGCATGGTTTGCCTTTACGTCAGAATGATTGCGCCAGATTAAATTCTTTGCCGTGAAAAATCCTTCGTGCGCGTGAATCATAGAGGCAAGTCCCCGTCGTCGGTTGGCGGGTCAAGATGGAGTCGCAAGGGCGACAGGGGCGAACAATCTTGACGCGCCAACCGGCGACATACCATTGAACGCCCGATTCACGCGCACGGCACACAGCGGATGCGCCGTTGTGGATTGTTTTTGTCTATTGGCGCACTCGCTCCTGTTACGCTTCGGTCTGGCAATGGCGGCGGAAAGCGGCAGGCGGTCGGCGAAACGGCATGAGTGAAGCCGTGCGCCGGAGCGGCGCTGCCAATGACAGACGGAAGCGAACGCGACTGCGTTTCCCCTTCATCCGTCCGCGACGAGCGCGCGTTACACGGCTGTGAACGCGCGTTGGTCGCGGACTTTGAACCCAAAGGCTTTTGCTTTTTAGGATTGGCGGATTGCTTTGTAGTCGCTCTGCGGTCGCCGCGACTGGCGACGCCTGCGCTGCTGCGCTAAAGATTTTTTGAAGGCGTGGCGCGCGGTCCGCGTGGCCGTGACTGGCTGAAGGGCGGACGTGCTGCCAATTCCCCCTGGGCGGATGCCAGTTGTTCGGTCGGCGGCGTCTTGGGACGGCGCGGCTTCTTTGGCTTGGCTGCATCCAGCACCTCGCGGCAATAACGAGCCACGGTTTGATGTGAAACTTCAATGCCGGCGTTCTCGTGCAACATGGCGCGGATGGTTTCATACGAGGCTTTGCGTTCACGCAAGGCTACGATGGATTCTTTGACTTCGTTCAACGCGCGGTATTTTTCCGGCGCGGGTGGCGTGTAATTTTTGACGGCTTCGGTCAGGCGAGCCTTCGCCTCGGTGGATACGATTGGTGCATTCATGATTTTTTGATTCAACGGCTGTTGATTTCTGGCTGACGTTTTCTTTGTTACGGCTGCCCCTTGCACTCGCAAGGAGAACAGCGTCCTCTTTCAAACACGGTTTATATGTAACATTTCATTCCCTGCATTTTGCGTCACCCATAGCGCAAGATTTGGCTCCTGATGGTTTAGCTTACCGCCATGTTGACGATGAAGGCGCAATACAGTTTGCAGAATGCGGAGTCCTATTTCCGTGAACATTTGCGGGTCGGTGATTACTACATGGAAGGTCGCAGCGTTTCCGGTCAATGGATTGGTGAAGGGGCAAGGCGATTGGGATTGTCCGGCGTTACCAATGAATCGGAGTTTGTGAACCTGTGCCGCAATCTTCATCCGCAATCAGGTGAGCAGTTGACGCCACGGCTGAATTCAAAGCGTGTGACTGTGGATAAAAATGGAAACGTCCATGAATCCTCCAATCGCCGGGTGTTCTACGATTTCACGTTGTCACCGCCTAAATCGGTTTCCATTGCCGCACTGGTGGGAAATGATAAACGCATCATCGAGGCACATGATGAAGCGGTGACGGTGGCGATGCGCCAGTTGCAAACTTACGCTGCAACTCGTGTCCGCAAACAGAATCAGTATTCACAACGGGCAACGGGCAATGTGGTCGGCGCGCTATTCCGGCATGACACCTCACGCGCTTTAGACCCGCACTTGCATAGCCATTGCATCCTGTTCAATGCCACTTGGGATTCAACTGAAGGCCGCTGGAAAGCATTGGAAGCCGGTGAAATGGTCACGGCGCAGAAATTCGTTCGGAACGTCTATTATCACGAAATGGTCAGGTCGCTGCAACGGTTCGGCTACGGCGTGGAAAATAATCCGCGCGGGGATTTCGAGATTGCCGGTGTCAGCAAGGAATTGATTGACCGCTTTTCCAAACGTCATCGCGAGATTGACGAAAAGACCAAGGAATTTCTGGAACGTGAACCGGACAAGGCAAATCAGAATATCAAGGTCATCCGGGCGAACATCGCGCACAAGGAACGGGCGCGGAAGATCAAGGATGTCGGCATCGTCAAACTACAATCCGCCTGGAACAAACAACTGTCATGGAAAGAATGGTGGCAAATCAGCCGTTTGGACAAACATCGCTCACCGGCAAATTCAGAAAAGATAACAGCGGTGCAGGCCGTGTCATGGGCGGAGCAACATCTGTTTGAACGCCGGTCAGTCGTCCATGAGCATGAGTTGTGGCGTCATGCGTTGGAGCATCTGCGCGGTCAGGATGTGTCGCTGGCGGAAATTCAGGGCGCAACCGGGAAGCGTGATTATATCCGTGACGAACAATTTCAGGGGAAAATCACCACGCGCGATGTCCTGCGACGTGAATTGAACATCGTCAGGCTGGCGCAACATCAGATGAATCAATACCAGCCGCTGGCCTTCAATTATCGAAGGATAAACCATTCGTTGGATTATGAGCAGGGCAAAGCGGTGGAACATATTTTGTCCTCGCGGAATTTCGTCACGCTCTTTCGCGGCGGGGCAGGGACGGGCAAGAGCTATACCTTGCGCGAAGTCAAAGCCGCACTCGCCAAAGCTCGTCAGACCGTCCATGTCCTCGCGCCGCAACGCCAGCAGGTCACTGATCTGGAGCGAGACGGCTTCACCGGCGCGGAAACGGTCAGTGCTTTTCTCGCGCATCGTTCCATGCGGCGTGGCGCGGTCGTCCTCGTGGACGAGGCCGGACAAATCGGCGGGCAACAAATGTTGCAACTGCTTGATTTCATTCAAATCAACCAAGGCCGTGTTATCCTGTCCGGCGACACGCATCAGCATGGAGCGGTTGAAGCGTCAGACGCTCTGCGGGCGATTGAGAAGTATGCCGGTCTTGGTTATGCCGAACTGACGAACATTCGCCGTCAAAATCCTGATTCAGCCAAAACTCAAGCCGAACGTCATTGGCTGGAACAATACAAACTCGCTGTGGATGAGGCGCGGCGGGGCAAACTCGGCGCATCCTTCGACCGTCTGGACAATCACGATGCCATCGTCTCTTGCTCACTGGCCGATCAACAACAGAAATTGACGGAATACTTTCTTGAACTTTTCAAAAATCAGCAATCCACCGTGGTCGTCTCGCAAAGCTGGAACGAAATTCACAAGGTCAATGAACAAGTCCGGCTCGGCTTGAAAGCACAAAAGTTAATCGGCCAAGCTGAAACCGCGGTCACGACATTGGAGCGTCAGGATTTGACGGACGCGCAAAAGCGCGACAAGCGGTTTTACCAGCCAGATTCGGTGCTGGTGTTCAACCGTCCTACGGCCGGTTTCAAATCCGGCAGCGCGGGAAAGCTGCGCGGCATCACGGACAAGCATCTGCTGATTGAGGCCGACAACCGCATCCGGCCTGTGCCGTTCAAGGAATTGGATAAAATCACCGTCTGCCAGCCAAAAGAGCTTTCCCTGTCCACCGGGGACCGGCTGCAACTCAAGGCCAATGCTCAAAGTCAGGATGGGCGCAGGCTCGCCAATGGCGAACTGGTGACGGTGAAGGAAATTCATCAAGACGGGCGCATTGCCCTGAACGATGGGCGGGTGCTGGCAAAAAATTATCGCCAGTTCGTGCGCGGCTACGCGGTCACGTCCTATGCCGCTCAAGGCAAAAATGTGGATTACGTTTTGTTTTCGGATTCTGCGGTCAAGGCCGCGACCAACGAGCAACAATGGTATGTGACGATTTCGCGCGGGCGCAGAGGCGTGAAGATTTTCACGGCAGACAAAATTCAGCTTCGCCAGAACATCACTCATTCAGGCCACCGGACGCTGGCCTTGGACATGAAGCCAAGCGCATTTCAAAAGCTGGCAACCATTTGGGGGCGCGATATTGCCTTTGTTCTCAATGTTCAAGCGTCGCAGCGCGCTTCGGAAAAGCGAGCCGCAGAAATAGCGCAGAATGAAAAATTGGAACGCGAAGCAGAAGCTCAACAGCAAGCAGAAGCAGCCAAGCAATCGCAGACCGTGAAACTGACGGAAAAAACGGCTGAATCCGTCAAGCCGGTCGAGAAGCCGACTGAAACGGTCAAGCCGCCGGTTCCAAAGCCTGAAACCGTCAGGCGAGAAATTGAAATTCAGCAAACACAAATTCAGAAAAAGAGTCGAGGCATGAGAATATGAATACAAATTCCCCCTGCTACAAACTTGGTCGTCATGTCAACAGTGACCCTGTGCCGATGGACAATTTGCGGCTGGAAACCAGCACGAACTGTTTTTATGGGCTGTCGTATCATCACGTCGAACTGGTCAAGTTTGAATCCACCCAAGACGTTGACATCATCACCATTTCATTTTTGAACCGCACGGTTCGGATCAAGGGAAAAAATCTCCGCAACCTGGGCGTTGCTTTGCAGGCGCGATGCGTGGAGTTCATCAAGCCGATGGCAGAGCGTTATTCGTCGCTGGCCGCTGGTGAAGAAGGTTGGGTCAAAACCATTGAAATACTTGAACAAAAGGAAGACGCTCATGCTTAAAGCCAACGGCCAATTTTCAAAATCAGAGCGTGCCGGTGATTCAACCAACACGGAAACAAAGATTCACATTGAGAAGAAAGGCTACAAACGCGCGGAAGCGGCCACATATTTGGGCGTTGCCAAAATCACTATTGACCGACTAACAAAGCGCGGTCTGCTGCATCCTTCGCGGGCGTTGCGGCATCCGATTTATTCCAAAGACGATCTTGACCGCTTTTTGCGGGAAACATCCGAGCCAATCGAATAATCAGTGACATCAATTAGCGGCGTATTTGTTGTCGGCGATTTCCGGTTTTTGCGCCGGGAATTTGGCGAGCAATTCAAGGCGGACGGCTTCGGGCGTTCTTTCCAAAAATTCATCTGCCAGTGCCGGACGGTCGGCAAATTCCTGTTTCAATACCTGGCGTCCCATTGCTTGCTTGGCGGTTTCCAGAAATTTTTCAACGGAAATAATCCAGACTGTTTCATGGAGTTGTCCCCAAAAAACTTCCAGCGGATTTTCTGACACCCACCACGGATAACCGTATTTCGCTTTGGCTTTAGCAATGGCGCGGCGGTTGTCGGCAGGGGCAGGAGATTTTCCGGCTTCCGTCTCCGCTGGCTGTGGCTGTGGAACGGTATTTTCGGGTTTGTCAAAACTCACCCGCTTAATCATTGCGAAACTGTGTTCCTGCCGGAGATGCCCGTAGCGTTTCATCGCCAGTGCGCCGCCGTCCTTATGCCCAAGCCAGCGGCTTACCGTGGGAATATCCACGCCCGATTCAATGCAGGTCGTCGCAAAGAAATGTCGGAAATCATGATGTGTGAATTGCGGCAATTCCAGTTTCTTGCACGCGGTTTGCAAACATTTACGCGCACTTTTAATCGGAACAATCTGGTCGGTCGGTTGCGGTTTTTTCTCCGCCTTCATTCGCGTCAGAAATTCGCGCAATCTTTCTGGCATGGGGATGGTGCGGGGAGCGGCCTCGGTTTTTGTGCCGGGCAGAAAAATAGTGCCACGGTCAAAATGAACATCGCTCCAGAGCATGGGCCTTCTCTCGTTGGCATCGCCGCCGCCAACGACTTCCCCGATGCGCGCGCCCGAATATGCCAGAAATTCAACCAAGTCCGCGCCGTCTTTGCTTTTCGTCTGATTGTCCTTTTTGCCGTCTGAAAGCCGTATAGCACTGACAAGTTGCTTGAACTGGTCGAGGCTCGGAACGACAATTTGTTTGGAAACGACTTTCCGGCGTTTGATATGCTTGGCGGGATTGGAAAGAATCAGGCCGCGCTCAAGGCCAAATTCAAATACCGTTTTCATAACATCCAACTCGTGGACGAAAGTTTCGGAAGCGAGGTTCGCGCCGCGTTCCTTAACCCAGCGGTCGCAATCTTGATCGGTGATGTTGCGGATTGGCAGATTCCGAAAATACGGTGCAAGTCCCTTGATATACATTTTCCGGCGTTTGACGGTGTTGGAACTCAATGCGTGTTTGTTCGTTTCCAGCCACAGATTCGCGGCCTGCTCGAAATTCAATTTCGCGTCGGGAGAAATTTTCAGGCAACCAATCTTTGCCCGCAAATCATTCAACCGGCGGTCAGCCAATTTTCGGTCTTTGGTTTTCAGCGACCGGCGAAACTGCTTGCCTCCGCGCTTCAGTAGGGCATAATATCCGTCCGATGATTCGAGCCGATAGAGGTTCTCTGCAACCTTGTGAAAGACTGGTTGCTCGATTGTCTGCGATGTGTTTTTGCTCATCATTTTCATGCAAAAATATAGCACAAGAGACGGCGGGTGACAAGTGCGGGTTACAAATAACGCTTGCAATCATTGGTAAATCTTCGCAATCGGCTCTGCGATAATAGGATGGGTTGGTAGCTCAGTTGGTAGAGCAGTGCCCTTTTAAGGCATTGGTCCAGGGTTCGAGTCCCTGCCAACCCACCACATCGAAACTTGCCCCCGCCAAGCCCCGCCGCGTACCCTGCCCGCATCGTGCGGCTGTTGGACCGATATTTGTTCCGTGAATTGCTCGCGCCGCTGGCGTATTGCCTCGGTGGCTTTCTCATTTTTTGGATCTCCTTTGATGCCTTCAAAAGCCTGTCGGATTTTCAGGACGACAAGCTGCACCTCTTTGACATCATCGAGTACTACTTTGCGATGACGCCGGAATTCATAGTGACGGTGCTGCCGATTGCGCTCCTGCTGGCTCTCCTTTATGCGCTTACCAATCACTCGCGTCACAATGAAATCACCGCCATGCGCGCGGCCGGCGTGAGCTTGTGGCGGGTGTGCGTCCCCTATTTGGTCATCGGCCTCCTCGCCAGCATTGCGCTGTTTGTGCTGAATGAATTCCTTGTCCCGCGCGACACGGATTGGGCCGACCGTATTTTGAGCCGCCACGTGCAGAAGTCAGGCGATCTCGAAACGCAAAATCGTTTTACCGATTTTGTCAATGCCCGCGAACATCGCCTTTGGCATTTCAGTGAATATCGGGTCAAGACCACAGAGATGCTCAATCCCATGGTAAGCTGGACCCTGCCAAACGGCTCAATCCGGCAACTGAAGGCGGACCGCGCAGTCCACACAAATGACGAGTGGACATTTTTCGGCGCGAAGGAGTTTGAACAAGCCAACGCCGGTGCGCCGTTGCTGCCATCATTTCAAGCCAACATCCTGCCGATGCCCGAATTTGGCGAAACGCCAAAGGAAATCCTGAGTGAAATCAAAATCAGCGAATACCAGGGTTTCCGCGCCTCGCGCCGGCCTGACATCCCGCTTGCAGACATCGTTGCGTACCTGAGATTGCATCCCGATTTACCACACGCCGATGCAAGCTGGCTGCTTACCAAATTACAGGGGCGATTGGCGGCACCGTGGACTTGCATGGTCGTGGTGCTCATCGCGATTCCGTTTGGAGCGGCTTCAGGCCGGCGCAATCTGTTTTTTGGCGTCGCAGGCAGCATTTTTATTTGTTTCGCCTTTTTCGTGTTACAACAGGTCGGGCTGGCTTTGGGCTTGGGTGGCCGCCTGCCTCCATGGCTGGCAGCGTGGCTGCCCAACCTGATTTTCGGCGCAGCGGGACTATGGATGACGGCAAGGGTAAGATGAATTTTCACCTTTTAATTTTGAGTTGAACGCCGGAACCTCAACAGGGCGCGATCCGGCGAAATACCCATGATTCAAAACCAGGAACTGAAATTGGAATTGTGAACGACGAACTTTCTGCACTGAAGTCGCGTTATGAGCGTCTTAATTTGCTCTACCAGGTGAGCAATGTTATTCACTCGACGCTGGAACCGCAGGAAGCGTTGCAGTTGATTGTCAGTGAAGCGGTCCGACTCATGCGCGCCCTAAGCGGGTCGGTCGTCCTGATCAACCCCACAACCGGGTTTCTCGAAATCCATGCCTCGCAAAATCTGCCGGCGGCGGCGGCGCGGCTCAAGTTGCGCGTCGGCGAAGGCATTACCGGCTGGGTCGCGCGCGCCGGCAAGGCCGCCCGAGTCGGCGACGTGACGCTGGACCCGCGTTACATTGCGGCACGGCGCGGGGTGCATTCGGAACTGGCCGTGCCGCTGGAGGTAAACGGCGAGGTGCGCGGGGTGCTGAATGTTGATTCGGATCGGACAAACGCCTTCAGCACGGATGATCAGGAATTGCTCCAGGAGCTTGCAGTCCAAGCGGCCAAGGTGATTCACAACACCTGGCTCTACGAACAATTGCGATTGAAGGCGGGTTTGTTTGAATCGCTCGCCAGTGTGAGCCGGACGATCAATTCCACGCTGAACCTGGACGAGGCGTTGCGTGTCATCACGCGCGAGGCGTGCCTGCTCATGCGCGCACGGATGTGTTCTTTGATGATGCTGGATGAAAACCTTGAATGGCTCGGTTTGCGCGCCAGTTACGGCGCGGGCAAAGCTTACCTTGACAAGCCACGCTTGAGCGTTGAGGAAAGCCTGCTCGGCGTCGTGGTGCGACGCAAGAAGCCGTTGCAGGTGGAGAACGTCCAAATCTCCAGCCGTTATCAAAGCATCGAAGTTGCGCGGCGCGAAGGGCTGGTTTCGCTATTGAGCGTGCCCTTGCTGTTTGCCGGCCAAGTGACCGGCACGTTAAACATTTACACCGACCGGCCCTACCACTTTTCCAACGAAGAAATCCGCATTTTAAGCGCGCTAGCGGAGCTGTCCGGCATCGCCATTGAAAAGGCGCGGCTTTACGAACGGACCGTGGACGTCGAGGAACAATTGCGGCAGAACGAAAAACTTTCCGCGCTTGGCCTGCTGGCCGCTGAAGTCGCGCACGAAATCCGCAATCCACTCACGGTGATGAAACTGCTTTATCACTCTCTGGATTTGAAATTCCCTCCGGGCGACCCGCGGTCGAAGGACGCGCGGCTCATCGACGCCAAAATCGAACATTTGAACAAAATCGTGGAGCAAACCCTTGCCTTTGCGCGCACGACCGAACCCCGGCTGGCACCTGTAAACTTGAACGAACTGATTGACGAATTGGGATTGCTGGTGCGGCACAAGCTCGCCAACCAAAACATTGAATTCATTCGCGAATTACAACCGGATTTGCCATCGGTGTCAGGCGACGCGCCTCAATTGGAACAGGCGTTCTTGAATTTGATTCTCAACGCTGCCGAGGCGATGCCAGACGGAGGGAAACTCACAATCAAATCCCGCGTTGTTCGCTCGTCGCCAGCCGGTGACAAGCCGGCGCATGTCTTGATCGAATTCAAGGACACTGGCAAGGGCATGAGCGAAGAGCTGCAACACCGCGCTTTTACAACAGTGTTAACCACTACGAAAACCAAAGGTACCGGACTTGGCCTGGCCATCGTTGGCCGCATCATTGAAACACATCACGGCAGCATTCGAATCAAGTCGCGTCTCAATCACGGCACAAGCATCCTTGTCTCATTCCCGGTGCAGTAAGACGAGCGCATTGATTTTCTCCCCCTTCGGCCCCAATATCCCAGTCAATTCCGAATACGGCGCATTGCGAAATTGCCGGCAAGCGCTATTTTCTTGCCAGATGTAGTCAGTGGGATATACCCGACAAAGTTTCTGATTTTATGAATTATACAAAACTGGAATGGTGGAAACGGTTTCAACAATATTATACTGAATTTCCGGCGCTCGGGCTCACTTTGGATTTGAGCCGGATGAATATGGATGAAACCTTCTTTGCGGCCATGCAACCCCGAATGCAGCGAGCATTTACGGATATGGCCGCACTGGAAAAGGGCGCCATTGCCAATCCCGATGAAAACCGCATGGTTGGACATTATTGGCTGCGCAATCCTTCGCTGGCGCCAACCCCGGAAATTCGGAAGGAAATTGAAGAAACTATTGCAAACATTAAGGAATTTTCAGCCAAAGTTCATGCAGGGAAAATACACGCCGAAGGCGGAATTTTTAAAAACTATCTGCTAATCGGCATCGGCGGCTCCGCACTGGGCCCGCAATTTGTTGCCAATGCACTGGGTGATCCATTGACAGACAAAATCAGACCATTCTTTTTCGACAATACTGACCCCGACGGCATGAATCGTGTTTTGGGAACTATCGGACCAGATTTGAATCGGACTCTTTGCCTCGTCATTTCCAAATCAGGAGGGACAAAGGAAACGCGCAATGGAATGCTCATCGCCAAGGCAGCATTCGAGAAGGCTGGACTCGATTTCGGTAAGCACTCCATCGCTGTAACCCGTCACGGCAGCGAACTTGATAAATATGCTGTGGCTAACAGTTGGCTAAAAACTTTTCCAATGTGGGATTGGGTGGGCGGAAGAACGAGCGAATTATCAGCCGTGGGGTTATTGCCAGCCGCTCTACAGGGATTTGACATTGATGCCCTGCTCTCAGGCGCCAAAGAATGTGATAATATTACAAGAATGGATAACGTTACACTAAACCCATCTGCACAGTTATCGCTTTCATGGTATTTTTCAGGTAACGCTAAAGGCAAAAAAAATATGGTAATCCTACCATATAAGGACCGACTAGAATTATTTTCTAAGTACCTTCAACAACTTTTGATGGAATCTCTAGGCAAAGAATTTGATTCCGAAAAAAGATTGGTAAACCAAGGCATTGCTGTTTTTGGAAACAAGGGCTCAACAGACCAACATTCTTATATTCAACAGCTTATGGATGGATTAAATAATTTTTTTGTTACATTTGTTGAAGTGATGTGCGACGAATCTAATTCAAGCATAATGGTTGAACCCGAAGTTACAAGCGGGGATTTTTTACATGGGTTTTATTTGGGAACTCGTCAGGCTCTGGCGGAAAAGGGTCGTGAATCCATAACAATCACTGTCAAGGATGTCTCTCCATTCACAATTGGAATGCTGATCGCATTGTATGAAAGAGCGGTTGGGCTTTATGCGTCGCTAATAAACATTAACGCATATCACCAGCCAGGAGTTGAAGCTGGCAAAAAAGCCGCTAATAATGTCATAGCAATCCAAGGACAGATATTGGACTTTCTTTCAGAAAACTCCCAACAATCATTTACAGCGACTGAGATCGGTAGAGGGATTAAGGCAGACAGCGAGGTTGAGACTATCTTCAAGATTTGCGAACACTTGTCATCGAATCCAAATCGTAATGTAAGAAAAATTCTCGCACGATCACCTTTCACAGCGAAATATGGCTTCGGCTGAATATCTTCATGTTCGTTTATCCAAAGAAATACGATGTCATTGTTGTTGGGGCTGGCCATGCAGGAGTTGAGGCAGCACTTGCCGCTGCACGAATGGGCTGTAAAACACTTCTTTTGACCATTAACGCCGATAGTATCGGTCAAATGTCTTGTAACCCAGCCATAGGTGGCCTTGCAAAGGGACATTTGGCACGTGAGATTGATGCACTCGGAGGAGAAATGGGTAAGACCACAGATATGACTGGATTTCAGTTCAGAATGCTGAACACGAAAAAGGGACCAGCAGTTCAGGCTCCACGAGCGCAATGTGATAAGAAGGCATACCAATTTCGGCTGAAGTGGATATGCGAGTCAGAGACCAATCTCGATGTCAAACAGGGCCAATCATCGAAAATTCTAAAAAAGGACGGTCAAGCAGTTGGAATTGAAACAACTCTCGAAGTTCAATATTTTGCCAAGACAGTTGTCATTACCACTGGAACTTTTCTTCGTGGTTTGATGCATATTGGTTCAAACAAGCAATCTGGCGGACGATCCGGCGATGCTGCAGCGATGAACCTCTCATCGTCTTTGGCAGAAATCGGGCTCGAACTTGGGCGGTTAAAAACAGGAACTCCACCACGCCTTTTGCGCAGGTCAATTGACTTTTCAAAGACCGAAACTCAAGATGGCGACGAGCCAATCCCTTATTTCACTTTTTGGAAGGAAGATTTGTTCCATGTGGAACAATCACGGAAAATTAAGCCTGGAAGCACTCAATTAACCAGCAAATATCCTGAAGGTTCAGTCTTACAAAGAATAAATTGCCAATTGCCTTGTTTCATTACATTTACGACACAAAAAACAGCAGAAATAATACGCCAGAACATTCACAAATCGCCTCTTTATTCGGGTACAATAAAGGGTATCGGACCCAGATACTGCCCCTCCATAGAAGATAAAATCGTTAAGTTTCCAGAGAAGGAGAGGCACCAAATTTTTCTCGAACCAGAGGGCATAGAGACCGACGAGTTTTATGTTAATGGATTCTCCACGAGCCTGCCATTTGATGTGCAATTCGAACTTGTCCGCACAATAATTGGATGTGAAAATGCCGAAATTTTACGTCCAGCCTACGCCGTGGAATACGACTTTTGCCACCCAACGCAACTGCATCCGTCACTCGAAACTAAAGTATGTCGAAATCTCTTTCTGGCAGGGCAAATCAATGGCACATCTGGATACGAAGAAGCCGCAGCACAAGGTCTCATGGCTGGAATAAATGCGGCACGTCGCGTGAGAGGATTTGACTCAATTGTTCTTCGCCGCGACCAAGCATACATCGGTGTCCTGATTGATGACTTGATCACAAAAGGAACAACCGAGCCTTATCGAATGTTCACGTCCAGGGCTGAATACCGCCTCCTGCTCCGTCAGGATAATGCCGATCTGCGCCTTTCTGAAATCGGTCATGAAATTGGCCTTTTGCCTGATCACAATTACAAGAAATTTAAAGACAAAGAAGATAGTGTTAATAATGAGTTAACTCGTTTAACAAAAGTATATTATGAATCTTCATCGATGGCGAAAATGCTTTCGCGCCCCGAGATAAATTACAAGGATTTGCCAGATCGGAATGAGAATTTATCTGACGACGTAATCCAGCAAGTTGAAATTATTATCAAGTATGCCGGCTATATTGGGCGTCAGGAACTGGAAGTCGAAAAATTCAAGAACTTGGAATCTAAAACAATTCCTGATGGCTTTGACTTCTCGACCGTCCCCAGCCTAAGGCTTGAAGCACGGCAAAAGCTCGCCCAAATTCGCCCGTCAACAATTGGCCAAGCGGCCCGTATCTCTGGCGTTTCGCCTGCAGACATCAGCATCCTCATGGTTTGCTTAAAGCGCTGGGGTGCGACTGGGCAGAACACCATTGCGACAAGTGCGTCTCACAATTCTTGCGAAATGGAATGCGAAGAATAATTGGCGATCGTCTGCCCATTTACCTGGTTTACGAACAATTACGTTCGAAGATCTGCTGCATACAGAACCTGAATGTTCTCCCGGCAGGCACTTGGCCCACATGCCGATCTACATCGCTTTGGCTGTCCGACATGGATTCGAACCAACTTTCAGGGCGTTCTCGCCACTTCCCATGATTGCCTCTAGTTGTGTATTCATTGCCCTTCAATATACACAGACAATCAATGTTTGCAAGCATTATGTGTGCATTTTTGGGAAGCGACGGGAAGAAAAACGTGTGCAAATCATGTGCAAAGAAACCGTCTGTGCAAACTTTGTGCAAACCTAACTCGCCCCGGAATCTGTGCAAACCTTGTGCAAAGATTTCGGCCCGCCGTGGCGCGTGTCTGGCCCGCGGCGCGGCCCGGCCATCGCCGGGAGGGTCAAGGCAGCGTCCGGGGACTCAAACTCGCCTGCGGTCAAAGGCGACGGCTGGCGTCTCTAACGAGTTTTCAGAGTGGAAGCCGTTTTGAGCGGGAAACGCGACTTTTCTGTGGTGTAAAATTTGCTTGCATTTCCGGTGGGCGAAGTGCGTAATGCAGTCCGTGCTGGACAGCTTCACCATTGCAGTAAACGCAAAAGCAGTTTAACATGTTGACCTATGGGCAAAATCACCATGTCCTTTGAACAGGGGCGAAAAGAATTGCTCGTAAGAATGTCGGCCCGTTCGCGCAAGCAGCCGATCAAAAAAGTAATTCCTTTCCGCAACGACGACGTGCCGAATTATCTCCGGGAACTAGACAAGTTCGAGGAGAAATCGCGGCAGGTGAATCTTGCGGTGAGTTAGTTTGGCCCTGCCGTTGGCGGCGGGTCTTTGTCTCATTTGGCCAAAGAGTGGCCGCCCCGTGAATCGTTACGCCAGAACTTCTCCCGGTCAGTCGCTCGAAATTATTCCCATCGAGCGACCGTATTCGTTTTTCCATCTCATCGAAACGCGCTTTGGCGGCTGCCAACCGTTGCGGCGGATTTTTTCCCAAGTGCGTATGCACAACGGCCAGACGATGGTGATCGAGAAACTTGGCGATCCAGAGGACTTGCGGGAGGAGAACACAGATTTGCGAACACGCAATCCTGATTTGAAATCCAGCGCGGCGTATCGCTTGAGTTTTTTCACGGCGAAATTTGCCACGCGGCAACGTATCGCCCATGTTACGGACAAGGACTTCATCGGCTACGCAGTGGTGAAAGAGGACAGCGCGCCGTCATTCGGAGACAAACGGCGGGTTTATGAATCGGTCATCCGACCGAGCAGGCTGGCGAACAACTTCGTGCGCGGCGGACAGGATTGGCTGTGTCAAGTGGACGGTAAACCGTTCAAGGTGAACGGCTACCTTTATGCGCAGCAGAACGCACTCACAAATGTCTGCGCGCATGTGGCGTTGCGGACAGCAGCGGCGCGTTTTCATCCCAACGGTGATATGTCCTATCGGGAAATGAACCAACTGTTGGGCATTGACCATGTAAACGTGAAAATGGGCGAGGGCAACGGGTTGACAACACAGCAGATGCAGCGGGTGTTAGAAGCGGCGGGCGCAAAGTGCTTCCCCGCCGACTACTCAAATCCGAGTGCAAATCCGCCACCATTCCAAAAATATATCTACGGCAGCATTGAGTCCGGTTATCCGGCGATTGTGATTTTCGGCACGACTGATCCAGATGGCGGCCTGCACGCCGTGCCGGTGTTCGGCCACACGTTGAATCAAGACACCTGGGTTCCTAATGCGGACTTCTCCTATTTCAAGATCGGTGCGGGGACGATTTATATTCCCAGCGAATCGTGGTTGAGCATGTTCCTTGTCCACGATGACAATTGGGGATCGAATTACTGCATCCCGCGCCATTACTTGCGGCCCAAGCCGCATCCGGCGCCGGGCCAGCCCGCGCCAGCGCCTGAAGAGAGTGTGTCCCAATGCGTAGCGCATGTCATCAGCACGATGCCCAAGGAAGTGCAGTTGAATCCGGTGCGCGCCGAAATCATCGGTGCGGATTACTTGTTCACGATTTTGCCACAACTTCCACCGAATAATAATCCGTGGGCGGAACGGCTGGCGCTTTATGCAAACGCGCACATGTTGGTGTTACGGCCATACCTTTTAGACCCGGCAGAATACACCGCACACCTCGAAAAAGTGAAAGACTGGAAGGGCAACGCTGTGCGCGAAACGCTGATTCGCGATTTGAGAACGAACCTCACGAAGGAGCGGCTTTGGATGATTGAATTGTCGGTGCCGGAATTGTTCTCCGCAAATCTGCGCAAGGTCGGCGAGGTCTTGGTTCGAGCCGAGTTGTTGCCGGCAGTAGATCGTGACTTGGGCAGTTTCGTTTTGGCGCGTCTGCCGGGCTACTTTGCACTCCTTGCCGGCGGGACTCCAGCCGACCCACAATATCAGTTCATTCCCTCCGGCACAGAAGGGCATGTCGAGTTGATCGGTTGCGAAGGTGACAGATGACCGATGTTCCGCGCAACCGTGCGCCCGCCCTCCTTTTGAACTGTTGCAAAATTTGCACCAGTTGCCGCTGCCGACAGTTCACCTTCCGGCGGATGCTGGTGACGCAGCAACGCGGCCTCGACTGACGGCCAATGAAATAAAATGCGACGCCCGCCCAGCCGCACGCAGGGAATTTTGCCCGACGTGCGCCAGTTGAACAATGTGCGGCGGCTGATTGGCAACCGCGCCAGCAATTGCTTTTGGTCAATGAAGCCAGCCCCGCCTGCCGGGGTCTGGTTTTGTTCGGTGCGAATGCCAACGTCCCGCATATCCGGGCTGGCAGGCGGCACGACGCTCAAAAAATCTTTCCGTTCACCATTCATACACCGCAGACTTTGCGCTAAACAGCGACCGGGCGGGTGTGTCACGCACGCAGGATTTCAAAAGCAGCTGATGACACGTTGCCGGATGGAAAGTGTCCCCTCAATCTGTCCAGTCGCCTCCGCGAAGCAGGCAAAACGGTTCTCACCTGATCCCCGATGGACTTGCATCCGCACGGGTGCAACCTACCGGTTTTGGACGAGACACGCCTTACTCCTCGTGAAAACGAGGTTTTTGCGTCCGCGAAACAGTCGCGGTGAATCCGCAATCTGTCCGGCCAAATGGCCGCGCCGATGTCCGTAGCCACGGGCAGTCCGTGTCCGATCCGGGGCCGTGTCCAGTCCGCAACCGGGCGTGTCCGCGTCCAGTCCGTGACCGCATCCGCGTCCGCAAGTTGTCCGTGGGCAGTCCATGTCCGCGACCGTGGCCGCGCCGCGAATGTCCGCGTTCTGGCCGTAGGCCGTCCGTGAACCAACCGTGTCCCGATACCTGGACTGGCCGGGAAGTGTCCGCGCTGCGGCCTCGCATTTCCATGTGATGTCCCAGCCAACGGCTGCGACACTTCCCGCGTGAATCCATAATCGCCCGTCTTTCCTCCGGCGAAGCGAGCATCGTCATAGGTGGAAGTCGCCGGGCATTACGGCGAAACGACCTTGACGACGCGCAGCGAGCCACACAATCGAAGGGCGATTCACGCGAAGCCGAAGGCATACCTGGCGCGGATGCGCGATGTTGAATTGCGTTGAACCTGTCAACACCGTTCAACACGCTGGCCGGATCGTGGCCGGTGCGTGGACAAAAAACCTTGGTTTAGCCAAGGAGTAAGGCGTCCGTGTGATAAAAGCCTTCGGCTGAAGGCGGCAAATGGCGGCAAATGTGCGGTGGCAAAAGGCGACAAATTGCGACAAGTTTGTTGCCGCCTTTTGCCGCCATTTGACACTGGTGCGGATGCGGCTCGTTTCGTTGGCCGAATGGCGAAGGGGATGGTGTCTTCCGAAAATTGCCCGCAGATACCAGCATTTCGATTTTGGAAAGTTCAAGCAAGCCGTCGCATTTGTTCAGGAAATTCTGCCGCACGTCGTCGCTGACAAAGGCCATGATGCGACGTTGAAATGCGGCGCGGAGCAGAATGGATGCATCCACATGGAGTTTGCGCGTGCCGCCGGGCTTCACGGTCATGCTGGTGGAAACTAACAGGCTGGTTTGTCCGTCCTCGGATACGCCGTCGAACTCAAAATTAACTACCGTGCCGTCCGTGCGCGGGCCGACGGGGAAACGGCGGGGCTGCAACGCCAGGCCGACGCATCGGGAAACCCATTGCACGATGAATGGCTCAACGATGTTTTTGAGATAGGTGCTGTCGGCCATGTTTGGTTCAGGATTTTTTGCGCCATCGTTTCAGGCTTAACACTCGGCCAAGCCGGATGTTCCTTTTGTTTTTTCTTTATAGTGAAATCCCCTTTGATCAAATGCGATAAAAAGGAATTTTGAACCCTCCACTAAATTTCTGTAGCCATCAATTGTCTCGCCAAAATACTTGGCCAACTCATCATTCTTTTTTTTAATTCGTTGCTGAAAAATCATCACTCTCAAGTCGGCATTGGCAACTAATAGCTTTTGAAAGTCCCACTTTATGGCGCTGAAATCGTCATCATCTTCGTCGCCCTTTCGTATCCATTCCCACTCGCATTCGACCACCAGCGGCAAACTTGTCTGTCTATAACATGACGGTTCTTTTTCCTCATACCAATGAAGGTCATAAAGCCATTCGGCTTTTTTGAATCCCTCTTTTTCAGCGATGGCTGAAATGCGGTTCGACATGGATTTGAAGCCCTGTTCTCTGCCAAGTCGAGACAAGGCATCCATGATATGTTCCGTTTTCTTTCCTTGTGATTTTTCCAAAAAAGCGAGCAAGTCATCGCCGAGTGTCTTGACGATAAGTTTTGAAATGGAGTTATTAAGTTTTACCTCTTGTGTTCCACCAGCAACAAATGGTGTCCAATTTGTCATTTTCTATTTGCTCTAAACCAACTCCGATTCATTTTTCTCCGGCTGCGCTTTGGGCTTTTTACCATCGCGTCTTTGGCTTATATCACACCACGGTCAACGAATGAGTTCCGGCTGTTCATGTTCCGCTATTTCTTCTCCGGGTGGCTTGCGTTCGTCCAATGTCGGCTGTGGCAATTCATCGGCGCGGAAAGTTTCCCCGGCGATCACGGCTTCAAGTGTTTGCTTCAACTCTGGGAAAATGGCGACGGTCGCTTCGAGAACCCAAAGCAATTCCAGCAATTCCTGACTCATTTCCGATGTCCACCGTTGCGGGCGGATTTCGTCGAGCGGCGAGGATGAGCGCCCCGCGCCGCCTTTCATTCGGTAGCTCAACCATGAGCGAACAACTTGCAAACCAGAAACGCTAAACTCCCAGACCGCTTTTGACACCGGCCCAAATTCACCTTCGCCCACGCGCAGAACTTTTGTCTCTTCATTGTAAAAAAAGTCTTCGGGGTATCGCTCGGTGGTGTCAGGCACGCCGCGACGGGAACGGGCGCTGCCTTGCGGAACTTCGCCGGGCCGATGGCGGGCAGGCACGAAGCGTTCGCCGTAGGAATGCAGCCAAATCAGCTTGCGTCCAAGCATCGCCGCTTGTTGAAATAAAGCGCGGTCTTTGGTTATGGGTATGCGCGGGCCAGGCACGGTCAATTCTTCGGAATATGTTTCGACGTAGGCAGGCGTGGCCAGTAGCGCGTAGCAATACGCGAAGAAATCTTCCGGCACGACGTTGCCCAAGCTCGGATTCAACACGTCCAGCAATCCGCCCGTCACGTTGGCTTGGCTGGCTTCCGCATCACGCCAAAGCGGAATTACATCCTTGCCGCCAAACGATCCCCTGAAATGATGCAAGTCTGGCACATTGCCTGTGACTGAAGCTGCTGGGCCAATACCAAGCACTCCAGTTATCAAACTTGTAAGATAAACTTGGCACTCGCCGTGCGTTTGCCAAAAAACCGGACGCAAATAATCCCCCAGCCGCGCGTCCACCAAACCATATTGTCGGTCGAAACTTCTAAACCCGTATCGTCTGACTTGTGGGGCTGGCGCGTCTGCTGGCAATGAGGACAATGCTGGCAATCTGTCATTTCCGACAAGTGCGGGATATTGCACATTCACTTTGCGGTCGCGGGATTCACGGAACGCCGTTCGCCGTGTTGAACCTTCAAGGCGAAGAAATTCACGCCAGCGTGCTTCGAGAACATCCGCCGTTTCGCCGATTGGCCAGGTGCGTTTGAACTGTGAACCGGAATGTTGCCACGGAAACAAATCCGTCAATAGCGGCCAAGCATAATAATTACCACGACCACGCGGCAGAAACGGGTCAGACCATCCATCGAAGCAATCCTGCCATTCGAGGTCGGCAAACGAACGGATTGTGTCGAGCTTGCTGTATTTCTCCTCCCGTGTGCCGGTAATTTTAGCGTAGCGGACTCTGGCCGGGTTTTGTGGCTGTTGGTTGCCGTAACGGACGCCGATGGCGATGGCAACCGGCGTTTGAATGGCAAACACGTTTTCGGTTTTGCGTGCGCCGAGATTGTCGCCTTCCAAATCAATGATCCAAAGCTCGTCAAAGGCTTCACGCATTTTTCGCCGCATTCCGACAAAGCCCGGCCCGCGCAAATAGGACGCCGCTGTGATAAACGTGATGATGCCCGGCCCGCTGGCTTCGGGATTCTCAAAAAGTTTCCACAATGCCCAGCGCCAGAAATAAACGTAATCATTGTAGAGATTCTTGACGTGAACGCCCGCGCCGGCTGCGGAAGCCGGCTCGATGAAATCTTGGAGAATTGGCCGGGTGTGGTCGCTGGGATTACGCCAATGTCAGGCCGTCCCTCTACGTCTGCACGCACTTCGGTTCGAGTTTCGATCTGGCGAGCCGCCGCTTTAAGCACAAGCTGCACGCCCGGCTTGAGTTGGTCTTCCGGCTGCGCCGCGATGCGTGAACTGAAGTTGCGCTTAATGTCTTGCGCAAACTCGCGGAGGATGGTTTTGAATTCAGGCATCCGCGCGACGTTAGCAGCAAGGCGACGCGCGGACAAGCGTGGGAATTCTTACGTGCAAACCGAAAGCAAACCGCGCTTTAGCGCGTCACGTCGGACAGGTTTTACAGCGAAAAGTAATAATCGCGAATTTTGGTCGCCATGAGCCGCCGCCGCTGCGCGAGGAAGCTTTCATACTCGGCCAGTTCCATTTCGGAAACGGATTCAGGAACAGCGTTCATCTTAAAGTTCGCGAGCAAATTTTCCATTGAATCAATACGCCCAAATTTCAAATTCCCTCCGTTACATTGCTTCTTCACGTCCGCCAGATATTCCTTTGGAGACCTGCTGCCGATGCGGATGTTGATTTCCGACTGCATATAGACATAGTTCGCAATTTGATTGTAGTCCCCCTTCGCCAGCCCGTTCTTTTTCAGATATTCCTTTGGGAAGATGTGATGAATATCTCCCTTGTGCGTCACCAAATCATGCACGGAAATATCCTTCGACAGAAAACCTTTGTCACCAGCTCGAATTTGGGCCGCGAGAAAAACAAGAAAGATTGGATTGCTTGCTACCGACGTGTTGAGTGCCTGAACAAGTGATGCCGACCAGAAGGCATCGGAGAGGTCGGCTTCTTCGCGGTCTTGCAACACAGCATCAATTCCGCGAGCAGCAATCTGTTTAATGTCGAAATCAAATGACGATTCGGGAGAACCGCTGTAACGCCCGGTCACAATACTCATCACGAACCACCGGCGAACGCTGCTTTCGATTTTTTCAGCCTGAATACCAAGCTTGCGAAGTTTGAGAAAAAGGATGTAAGCAAAATTCACCACGTTCTTTGACCGGAGGAGGCTCGCATCCACAAAGCCAGCCGAACGGATAATCATCACAAACCGTTTGAAGTTGGTCTCGTTGCCGAAGTTTTCCACGCCAGCGCGCAATTGAGCGAACGATTGTTCGGCAATCGTCTCATCAAACGATTTTGTTTCAAAATTGCGGCCAGAGAGCAAGCTAACCAAGTCCGTCAACCGCCCGCGCTCGAATTCCGACGTGAAGGCAACGCGCAACACATCGGTATAATCGGGGTCGTAAAGATCGTCATTCTCATTACGTAACCACGCCATTTTTTGAAATTCTGGCGTGGCTGCGAATTCGGGGTCACGCTCACGCAATTGCTCGAAGAATTGCGGTGCAATCGCCAAATGGCAAAAGTAGTCAATACACTTTCGGAGGTGAGCACCGTTGTAAATCTGGTTGGCGGCGATTTTCGACATCGCGAAGTCCGCTTGGCTCAAAACAACACCTTTCGAGTTGATGCGGATAAAAATCTCAGTGACAGTTTCAATGTCCAGATCAGCATCGAGTTCGATCAATCCGATTTGCTTGCCCTTGATTTGCTGAACACTCTGGACGCGGCTGAAAACTTCTTGCTGGCTAATGCTCGGATTTTTTGCGCAGTAATTTCCAACGAGGCGAAAAATGTCCAAATCACTTTGGAAAATTTCGGCGATGTCCGGCAGCCAGCTTGAATCTTTCAAGATGGCGGGGTTCTGGACTTCAAATTGTTCTTTGACTGGGTTGAACGCGATCTTGATTCGGATGCGACGATATTCTTGATCCACGACTTGTTGACCCAGAATCGCAGCGGTCAGTGCTGTCACCCGCTGCTGGCCATCTATCAAAATCTTTTTACCTTCCGAAAGTGTGCCGTCTTTCAATCGGACGTTGGGATTTTTCCATGCAATCAGGTAGCCAATTGGGAAACCCTGGTAAAGCGAGTCCATCAAATCGCGCACCTTGGTTGCGTCCCAAACAAATGGCCGTTGGATTTCTGGAATGGCGATCTCGCCTGACTGAACCCAAGCAAGAACCACTTCAATGTGGTATTGATTAACTGCGTATTTTTGTGAGCGCGTGTTCATTGCAATTAAACCAGCCTCATTTTGCGTAACGGCAAAACGCATGTCGAGAAATTCGGACGCAAAAATATCGAGCAAAATGCTGGATTTGAGTCGTGCCGACAGTTAAATTTCACCTGTTAAGCGGCATTTATGTTTGAGTCAATTAAATTCGAGAATTTCAAAACGCTACGGGACACAACCCTGCCTCTCAATCCGTTCACGCTTATAGTCGGCCCAAATGGAAGCGGAAAGAGCACTGCACTGAACGCTTTTTCTGCGCTCCGTCAACCAGGCCAGGCCCAATTTTTGCAATGTCGCAGCGTAAGTGCGCCCAGTGGCACCAAATTCGCGTTGACGGCCAATTGGAAAGAGGAAGGGAATAACATTCTCGTTCAAGTCACATGGCAGGGTGATAACAGTTTTGTAGGGCCTAGTTTCAGACCGATTCCAGCATCCCCACAAACTCCGTTAAGAGCCGACCAACTTGAAAAGCCCGCTAAAGCGCTGAATAGGGGTAGATTTTACTCGCTGGATGCGAATGTGATAGCAGCGCCTATTCAACTTCAACCTGACATGGAATTGACGAGCACTGGCGCCAATTTGGCGGGGGTGCTTGATCGGCTTCGCGATAAAACCCCCGAACGCTTTGAGGCACTAAACGAACAATTGGGCCTTTGGATTCCAGAATTCAATCGAATCCTGTTTGAAACTCCGTTTGTGGGCCAACGTTCTATTGCACTTCGCACGCGCGATGGCAACCACACCATTAGGGCGAACAACCTTTCCCAAGGCACGCTTATCGCGCTTGCGTTGCTCACTATTGCTTATCTGCCTGACCCGCCGAGCATTGTCTGCCTTGAAGAACCGGATCGTGGGTTGCATCCTCGCCTGCTTCGTGACTTGCGTGATGCCCTCTACCGTTTGGCTTATCCCGAAGGCTCGCAGGAAAAACGAAATCCCGTTCAGGTTGTTGCCACGACACACAATCCATATTTACTCGACCTTTTCCGTGAGCATCCTGCGGAAATTGTCATTGCCGAAAAGGTGGGTTTGGAATCCAAATTCTCGCGTCTTTCGGATCGAGCCGATTTGGAGGAAATTCTTGGCGATGCTCCGTTGAGCGAAGTCTGGTATAGTGGTGTTCTCGGCGGTGTGCCGGCGGGAACATGAAAGTCGCCTATTTCGCAGAATCTCCGGCGGATCAGGCCGCGCTGACTATTCTGACTGGAGCAATTCTTGGAGTGGCGACAGAACCAGTCAGCTACGCTGGATTGCGTCACCGTGGATGGCCCACTGTCAGAACTGCTTTGCGTCCTGTTCTCATGGAATTGCACTATCACACTGATGCCGAAGGATTCGTTTTTATCGTAGATTCAAACGGTTCTCCGCCGCACCTGCCTTCGCATGACCCAGCAAATGCACGCGATCCCATGTGCCGCCTCTGCCAACTGCGTCGAATTGTGGATGACGTGATGCGTCAAGTTCGCCCACGACAGCATCAACCTCCCCTAAAAATCGCTTTGGGCTTGGCTGTGCCGGCAATTGAAGCATGGCTTCTGAGCGGCGTTAATCCCCATGTTACCGAAGCTGCTTGGATCAACGGAATGAAAACAGGCCAGGAACCATACACCAGACCAAGCCTGAAAGATGAACTTTATGGAACATCTCACCCATCACTTGCTGTTGAGACCGAAGTAATGAAAACCGCAGCTTCACGTCTTGCGGCAAATCTTCAAAATTTGGAAATTTTATTTCCTCATGGCTTTGGTGCTTTACAGGCGGATTTGAGGAGTTGGTGATTTTACATGGTCTTCCGAAACAACGTTCATCATTTGGCCCTTTTGCCAAAAATTTCCGCGCGCATGAATCGGTCGAGACAAATCACCACGGCAGCCGCGAGCACCCCCCCCCCGCCCCCGTCTCGTGTCTCGGTTTGTTGTTGCAATGTTGTTACACTCAACGCGCGTTCCGGTGCGTTTTGGTGCGCGATTCACGGCGATGCAGTGACTTGACATTGACTTGGCGAAGATGCAGCATCGTGTGTGTTCATGGTGTCACGACGTAGGTTCACGCACTGCCACGCAAGCCATTGGGAATTACGGTGAAGGGCCAAACGCCATTTCATTCAGCGCCGGCGACATTCAAGACGCGAAGGCTGCAAACCAGCAGCAGCTTGACGATTTGCTTTCCCGCTTGAATCAATTCGCCAAAACCAATGCCACCGGAACACTCGGTTCTGAAACAGCGCAGTTTGTTCCGCCGCCGTTGGAAAGCAAAGGCCAGACCAACGCTTCTGAAACATTCGATTACGAAAAGCTTAAAACCTTTGAGTCTGGCGCAGAGAGTGGCGACCCACTCGCTCAAGTTCTACTTGCCGGCATATACGGTGCCCATGTCGCATACGGGAGCGCGAGCTTGGCCGCTTTTTGCTCCGTGCTGTCGGGCGGCAACGAGCGGACACGCACAACGGTATTCTGCCACGCGCCGGACTGTATGCCCAGCAACACGTCGCTCGTGCTGCGGGTTTCCAGCGAACGAGGCCGGCGCACATCAAAGCCAAAGGAAACAGGCGCGGAGATGTCGGCGGGCGTTGTCATCCGACTTCAACCATTCGACGCCGTGGCGGACAAACGGGCGAGTTTATCCGCGCATTAGCGGCATGATTCTGGCGAGTGTAACGTCGGATGAGTCGTTGCGCCCATGCCAGCGAGTGACGGAACTCGAAAGTTTTCAAATAACCGCCCGCCATGCCACGCACGACAAGCCGTCCGTCACTACGCTTTGCCAGCCGGTTCGCGTGTTCCGGCAGCCGGGCTTGCACCCATGTCACGCCGGGGGCAACCTGCCAAGCGGATAATTCGCGGCAGCCGATGGCAACATTAAGCGCGGTTTTCATTCGACACCGCCGCGTTGCTGGCGAAGAAGTGCGGCTTGAACATTGCCCCAATGGTAGAACTTTCGCCGTCCGATTTTTATGACCGGTATTTTTCCGGCAAGTTCGTAGTTCCGAAGGGTGCGCCGACACACCGGGAATTTTGTTAAAAAGGTTTTCTCGTCGAGGATTGAATCCGCGCCGAACGATGCTGTTTGTTGATCTGCTATTTGCATGGCTGCACAATCGCAGCCAGCGGCAATTTAATGTAGAGCGGGAACGCGGAAGAATCGCGGAACTACTCGGCGCGCTGCTTTGCCCAAAAGACAGTTGTGCGCCCTGATTTATTTGTCCCTAAAAGCCCAGCTTTGACGAGGCGTTTAGCAATTTTTGACTGCAACAATTTTTCGGGCTGATATGTATCTGATTTGCCACTGCGCAGCTTTGTGCGCGGCATATTTCCACCAGCGGTAATGATCTTCTTTATCAAACCCAGCAATTCAGGCTCAATGGTCAATGGTGTTTCCTTGCCGCTCTTTTGAGGAATCATCGCAACGGAGAAATCAATTTCAAATCTGGCGACCGGTTTTGGCTGGCGTGCTTTTTTCGGCCTTGCGCGTTTCGGAGTTGCCGGTTGTGTCGGAATATTGTCCAGCCCGGCAAGATATGGATTGATCCCCTTTTCCAACATATCAGCAAGAGAATCCGGGGCAGTTTGCTCGCTCGCTTCAAGAACTGCGCTCAATCCTTGAAGCCACGGATTTCTTTCCTGCCCCTTAACCGCAACCTGCCTCACCTTTTTTTCTTTTATCGCCCGCAACTGGTTGACGAAAATTTTTATTTCTGTGGTTAATTTTTCAGTGACAGCTTGGCAGCGAAATTCAAAACGTGGTTTGCACCGAGTCAGATGCCTGGCTGTGGGCGTGTGAACGTCATTCTTAACAGCAAACAGGCTTTTTGTGTCAGCTTCATAAACTGCGGCCAGTGATTCTTTCAGGAAATTGATCAAATCATCTTCGCAGCCCGGATAAACTTCAAACCCGCCCCCCAGCACCCTTTGCATATCGTTCCAAACCCCGGCGGCGTATTTCTGGAACGCTTCACAATAAATCTTCACTTTGCCGTCGTTGAAAGCACTGGACTGGCTGATGCCTTGCCGAGCCATTTTGAACGTAAATTCTTGGACGACTTTATTTCTTTCGGTTTGGTGTTCTCTCCTTCGATGAGTAACCGCTTCGGCAAATATAGTCCTGACTTTTGAAGGCAACATAAACTCAACGTGCTTTCTTGCGCGACGCGACGGCCAGCGAAATGACATTCTTCGCCGCGCCGGACGGAATGACGTTGAACCAGTTTTTCGCCTCGGCTTTCGTCGCCAGCCCTTTGTAAGCCGAATGAATCACGGCGGGACTGTTTCCCGCCTGTGCCGCCGTCAAATTCTCGTTGTCATGCAGCGCGAAGTGATAGGTGCAAAAACCGTGGCGCAATCCGTTTTTCCGGGCCGGGATTTTTTGGGATTCACGGAGTTCAACAAACGCCGCGTGGTAGGTGTCGCGGCTCTGTGCCCACAACGCGCCTTCATGCTGGCGGTAGGGTTCAAGCCATGCGGCCAATGCCGGGCAGATTTCAACCAAGCGGCGGCTGCGGGTCTTGGATTTCGTGGCGGAAATGGCGATGTGTCCCGCCACGCTGAAAACATCCTGCCACGTCAGACGTTGGGCTTCTTGCAGTCGAATCCCGGCCAGACCTTGCAGCGCGATAATCGGGCGCATGGTGTCGTCTGCCGCTTCCAGCATGGCACGCAATTCAGCCGGGCGGAAAAATTCCGTTTCGCCGCTGTCGGCTTTTTGCCGTTTCATGCCGGTCGCATCCATCAAGCGATGGTTCGCGGGCAAATAATCTTTCTTGATGCACCAGTTCAAAAACATCTTCACCGTGGCGCGGAGATGATTCTTGGATTTGGCGGCAAGGTGGCTGCGTCCGGCCATGAACAAGTCGAGATGCTCCCTTGTCAGGTCGCAAACCGCCGTTGCCGGAAAGGTTTTTTCAAACCAGCCAAGCCAGAGCTTCGTATTGAGGAAATAGCTTTTGCTCAATTCCGGCCTCTTGCCGTTCACCGATTTTGTCTCGGCCTCGCGCCCGTCCACAAATTCCTTCACGGCTGCGGCCAAGTCCACGCGCTTGACCGTCGCCACGGTGTTCAAATAGCCCGTCACGGCAGCGGACAACGGGACATTCAACCGGCCAACCGCGTCCAGATAGTCCGCCACGGCGGTATTCAGGCTGACGCGCTTCCCTTTGGACTTGAAGTAGCCTTCCAGCCGTTCAAAGGCGGCAAGGGCGTCGCGGGACTGGCTGGCGTTGAGTGCGGCAGCCTGTGATCCGTTCGCCAGTTCCCGCACGATGCGTTCGGCGGCGGCCTTGGCGTCGGAATAGGCGGCGAAGGTCTGCATCCGGCGTTTGCCAGCCGTGGCGTAGGCGACGCGGTAGTAAGCGAACTTCCCGGCAGGCGCGTAAATCTTCGCGCTGCTGGCGCGGTGTCGGATGGTGACGGGGAATCTCACGCGACGGTCAGCAGTTCGTGCCGGTTGTTGTGCAAATTCTGTGCAAACATCCACAGAACCCGCGTTTTCATTGGTATTATTGGCTGTCCGACATGGATTCGAACCATGAATAACGCCTCCAAAGGGCGCTGTGTTACCATTACACCATCGGACAAGCCGTGAAGAACCTAAACTTTCAACCCGTTTCGTGCAAAGCGAAAATCATTCGTGAGAGTCACCGCTGGCAAAAGAAAGTTTGCCCGCAACATTTCTTGCCATCACAATGTCATGGTCTGTAATGAACAATGGCCCAACCATGTCAAATCCGCCCGTTGCCGAAGTCGTTTCGGCGGCTTCGGATGCGTCAGATTTCTTCAGGCCGCTCAAACGCTCCAAGAAAGGTGCACTCAAATTAATTGGCGAAGTTCTCGACCATGGCGGGCCGGGTTATCTTCAGTTTGCCATCACCAACATTTGCAATGCCGACTGCGATTTTTGCGGATTCGCCCGTTCGAAGTTCAATCCCAAAGCCCGCCGCAGTGTGACGCTGCAAGAAGCCCGAGATTCCATCGACATCGCTCTTAAAAACCATATCGGCTTTCTGCTCTTTGTTGGTGGTGAACCAATGGTGCATCGCGAATTGCGCGCGATGACGCGCTATGCGGCTGAATGTGGAATCCACCCGATGATTTGCACAAACGGCGGGCTGTGGACCGAGGAAAACATGCGCGGCCTTGCCAGCGACGGCCTGAGCAGTGTCATCATGTCCATTGATGCGCACGATGTCGCAAAGCACGAAAAAAACCGCGGCCTGCCGGATGTTTGCAGGAAGATCCGGCGTGCAAACGAATTTTTCCATTCGGTTGGCATCCAGACCACCGCCAGCATTACGGCGAGCCGTTTGATCGATGATTATGACAGGCTGCCCGCCTTTCTAGAGGCACTCGGCTTCAGAAGTTGCACATTCAGTTATCCGCTTACATCGCTGGCCAGCAGTTATCTCAGCTTCAGTGACAGCGGTTTGGTGAATTACTCCGGGAGTGAATTGATCGAGTTGTTTGAGAATATCAAACGGATGAAGCAGCGCAGCCATTTTCCAGTCGTCAATCCGACGGAATCACTGATCGAAATGCAGCGACATTTGCGCGGCGAAAAGGAAAAATTCGGCTGTCTGGGCGGCCACAAGTATTTTTACCTTGATTGGAATCTGGATTTATACCGCTGCCATTTCTGGGAAAAGCCGATGTGCAAGGTCCATGAGTGGGACGAATCGAAACTCATCCGGGACGGCTGCACGCGCTGCATGATTGATTGTTACCGGGACCCGAGCGTGCTCCAGTTTGCCGCGATCAGCGCCAGCGACGCGTGGCACAATTTGAAGAAGGGCAAATTGCTCTCCGCGGCCAAAAATGTTCTGGACTCACGCAATTTGACCTCGCTTAAGGCCGTTTGGGAAGACCGCAAGTGGATTGGCGGCGTCTAGCCCGTCGCAAATTCACTCTTGTCATCCGGCTTGTTCGTGATAGTTTTGTACCCCTTTTTATGAAGACGGACATTCATCCGAAATATGTGGATGCGGAAATCCGTTGCGCCTGCGGCAACGTCATCAAGACCCGCTCCACACGGCCCACCATCATTGTTGGCATTTGCAACGTCTGCCACCCGTTTTACACCGGCCAGCAGAAATTCGTGGATACCGCCGGTCGTGTGGACAAATTCCAGCAGCGCGCCGCCAAAACGCAGGCCGCCCAGGTCGCGTTTGCAGCGAAAAAGAAAAAGAAGGTTTAGCTGCCCGCTTTCATTCCGCCCGCCTGTGCATCGCCACATGTGGGCGGATTCTTTTTTGCAAAAATGGATTTAAGACCGCAAATTGAAAAATTTCGCAAACGTTTTGCCGAAGTCGAGGCGGCGTTGAGCGACCCGATGGCTTTTGACAATCCACAGCGCGCGCAGGAATTGTCCCGCGAATACGCCCGGCTCAAGGAACTGCTCGCGTACGGCGAATATTATTTTAAAACACTCGCCGACCTGGAACAAAACCGCGCCCTGCTCAAAACCGAACCGCAGGAATCCGAACTCGCGCAAATGGCGCGCGAGGAAGTTGCGCGGCTCGAAGCGGATGAAAGGAAATGGGCACAGCAAATCCAATTCGGCATTTTGCCGCCCGATCCGTCGGATTCGCGCAACACCATCATCGAAATCCGCGCCGGCGCCGGCGGACAGGAATCCGCGCTGTTTTCAGCCAGCCTTTACCGCATGTTCACACGCTATGCCGAGGCGCGCGGCTGGAAGGTTGAGACACTGGATTCCAGCCCGTCCGACCTCGGCGGCTTCAAGGAAATCATTTTTTCCGTGACGGGCACGGACGTTTTCAAGCGGCTTAAATTCGAGAGTGGCGTGCATCGCGTCCAACGCGTGCCCGCAACCGAAGCACAGGGCCGCATTCATACCAGCACCTGTACGGTCGCGGTCCTGCCTGAAGCGCAGGAAGTGGACATTGAGATCAAGCCGGAGGAACTGGAAATCACCGTTTGCCGGGCGTCCGGTCCGGGCGGCCAGGGCGTAAACACCACGGATTCCGCGGTCCAAATTGTACACAAACCGAGCGGCTTGGTTGTTCGTTGTGCCGACGAACGTTCGCAGCAAAAGAACAAGGCCAGGGCCATGAAAGTTTTGCGCTCGCGCCTGCTCGACAGAAAAATCGCCGAGGAAAACGCGAAATACGCCGCGCAACGCAAGGCTCAGGTCGGCACCGGTGAACGCAATGAACGCATCCGCACCTACAATTTTCCCCAGAACCGTGTGACGGACCATCGCATCGAGCTGACGCTTTACAATCTTCCCGCCGTGATGGAAGGCGATCTGGATGGGATCATCGAACCGCTCATGGCACATGATTTGGAGGAAAAATTCGCCTCGCTGAAACTATGAAACTGCCGCCGCACATCAAAGGTCTCGTGTTCGATTGTGACGGCACGCTGGCCGACACAATGCCATTGCACTGGCGTGCGTGGCAGATGGTCACGGAGCGGCACAACCTTTATTTCCCTGAAGACCGTTTTTACGCCACTGGCGGCATACCATCGCGCGACATCTTGAAGTTGCTCGCCATGGAACAGGGCCGTTCGCTCGATCATATCGCCGTCGCGCACGAAAAAGAGGACGCATATCTGCCCATGTTGACACTGGTCGAACCGATCCATGCCGTCCTGGAAATTGCAAAGGCGAATCACGGCAAAATTCCAATGGCCGTGGCATCCGGCGGCACGCAAAAAATCATCGGCATGGTGCTCGACCATTTGAAAATCCGGCACCTCTTTGATGCCATCGTGACCAGTGAAATGGTAAAAAATCAAAAACCCGCACCGGACATTTTCCTCGAAGCCGCGCGGCGCATTGGTGTGGATCCGAAATTCTGCCGCGCTTACGAAGACACCGACCTCGGCCTGCAAGCCATTCGCGCCGCAGGCATGGAGGCGGTGGATGTGCGGAAATTGCGCGGAAAATAAATATCGGTTCGGCTGTCGCCAGCACCTGCCCGGAAGCAAAACCAGTTATTCGTGTGTCGCCAGGCAGATTTTTTGCGCATGATGCGCGAGCGCTTCCGGCAGACGTCCAAATTTCAGGGCTCCCCATAATTCTTCGCGCGTCGGCGCGCCAAAAGTGACGGCCGCCGTTTGAACCGCCCAGCCACGGCCGATCAGTTTGCCGGCCTCCTTTTCAGAAACCAAAATTCGGGTGTAACCCGCAACGACGGCCGGATTCAATTTGTTAACCTGGGCAACCGTCCACTCTTTGCCGAGCTGCACACGCACGCGGCTCGCCAATTTCACGTCGCCAACGAGCAGCACGGGTTGTGCGGGGCCGGCTTGAGTCCGCCGCAGTGTCACCGCTATTTGCCGGGCGCTGTCAGGCAAAAGAATCGGCATTGCCGTGGTGAAAAAAATTATCCAGCCAAGCAATATCGCCAAGCCCAGCGCCTCTGCCGCTGAAAAGGATTTGCGCCGCAGGGCGCCCCACCCAAGCGCGGCAACGCCAGACAAAAACAATCCGCTCACCAGCACAAACGGAACCGCCGACAACATCTGCTGCGAATTGACAAAAAACTCCGCCATGACTGCCAGCGTGAGCATCGCCAATACGATTTTCAAAATCCACCGGATGGAAAAGGTCAGCCGTACGCCTGCCGCGCTTTGCAACCAACCGGCAAGCAGCACGGCCAGCAGCGGTGTCACCGGCAGCAAATAACGCAACGAGACGTTGACACCGAGTGCGAATCCGCCAATCAGCAGCGCAGTCCACGCAAGAATGAATTTCTGCGCCAAGGACGGCACGTTGCCCGCCGTAAAATTTTTATTCCGCACGAACCATTCGAGCACCGTTGCACTCCACGGCAAAAAGTTGACAATTAAAACGAGCGTGAACGCCGGCGCGCGCCACAGTGGCGACCACCAATGGTTTTGGACCGGCGGCCAGTGATGCAGGCGGTCAAACAACCCCCCGAAGGCGTGAATATTTCCAGTCACCTGGTCGTCAAAAAAAACGCCCAGCGCCGGCAGGCCATATCTCCAGAGAACACCACCCAGCAACCCACCCGCCAAAACCAGCGAGGCCGCCAAGCTCGGCAGATGAATCAGCCTTTTAATCGCGCGCCGGTCGTGTTCCTTCCAAAGGGCGAATCCCCAGGCGAACAAAATGACAGCGATGCCCAACAAACCCTTGCTTAACGCTGCGCCCAGCGCGCCGCCATACGCCGCCCAAAAGGCCCCCGCCACAAATTCTTCAAAAACGATCAGACGCAAAAAACCATACGCGCTCAACGTGATGAAAAATACCAGCAACGAATCCGGCATGGTACGAATGGAGCAGAGAAAAAATTGAGGATGCGACAACAATACAACCGCAGCCAACAGCGCGGTTTCAACACTGCCCGTCAACCTTCGTGCAAGCCGGTACGTCAGCCAAAGCGTGCCGCAACCGGCCAGCAAAAAGGGGAGCCGCGACGCCAGGACGCCAACTCCAAACGTCAGGTAGCTCACCGCAGCCGACCAATAGGCCAGAGGCGGCTTTTGAAAACGCGGCTCGCCGTCGGCGGTTTTGGGCACGAGCCAGTCACCGTACTTCAGCATCATCAGCGCGCCATCGGTGTAATGCCGCTCGTCAGGATAATACAGCGCGAACGTGGCGGCGAAGGGCAGTGCCGCCAGCGCAAACATTAGAATCAAATGGCCGATTTTCAGGCGCGACTTCATCCGGTGTCCGGCTGGCAATACCCAAATCGCCGCGTCCACTCCAGATTTTTCTGTTGTGCCCGGCATAATTTGCCTGAAACAAGAACAATCCGCATAAAGAACCTGAATAATCGCTGTAGCTCGTTTTGGATTCCGCCTGTGTTGCCGTGTGGATGAAGAAGCAGTCTGGTGAATGGCAATTTGATCCATGCACCGGCAAGTGCTGGCGGTCTGCAAGTGTCACCCTGCAACTGCGCAGCAGATTTACGTTGAACTTGTGGAACAACGGCTTAATGGTATGCGACAATATTGTTGGAAACATGAAACTTGGCTTGTTTGGCGGCTCGTTTGACCCTGTTCATCTTGGCCACCTGCTTGTCGCGCAGGCGGCGATGGAAGAACTGGTTTTGGACCGGCTGTTTTTTATTCCGGCGGCACAGTCGCCGTTCAAGCCGGAAAACATACCCGCCCCGGCGCCCGTCCGCCTGCAATTGCTCCGGCTCGCGCTCGCCGGCAAAACGAATTGCGAAATTGACGAGCAGGAAATCCGGCGCGGCGGCGTTTCCTACACCATTGAAACCTTGCGCGATTACACGCGGCGTTTTCCCCGGACCGAATTGTTTTATCTCATCGGCGCGGACAACACGGCGAAGCTGAATGAATGGCGCGAAGCCGGCGAACTGGCCAGGCTTGCTGAATTTGTCGCGATTCCGCGGCCGGGCGGGAAGGTGGCAAATTTCCCGCCTCCATTTCACGGAAGAACGCTCAGGGGTTTTCCGCTGGGCGTCTCGTCGTCGGAAATCCGCGCGCGGGTTAAGGCGGGTTTACCAATTGACCAATTCGTACCGCCTCCGGTGGCGGAGGCGATTCGCAGCCAGCGACTTTATGTCTGATGTTCTCAACCACGGATGGGCACAAATAAGCACTGGAAAAATTCAATCCTTGGTTCCATCCGCAGGCAACCCATGAAATTCAGGTCAAAAAATCCATGTTCATCCGGGTTGATCCGTGGTTAAATCTTCGTGGCTACTATGGATTCCAGAATACTTGCCCGGTTGTGCCGCGAGTTCGCGGACAATAAAAAGGCGGAAAATATTGCCATCCTCGACGTGCGCAAATTGTCGTCGGTGACGGATTATTTTGTGATTGTGTCCGGCACGAGCGGGCCGCATTTGCGCGCCATCGTGGATGAAATCACCGACCGGTTGCGCGAAGAACACGGCGTGCGTCCGCGAGCAGTGGACGGCACGGTGCAGGGCGCATGGGTTGTGCTGGATTTCTTCGACGTGATCGTACACATCATGCGGCAGGACGCGCGCGAACGCTATGATCTTGAAAGTCTCTGGGGCGACGCGCCGCGGACGAAACCGAGGAAGAAAGCTGCTCCAAAAAATTAGCTGGAATCGGCACTAACAGGTTTTTACGAACTGCTTTTCGCAGGAATTTCGTTCGCCGCCTTCACCATTTCGTCCAGCAGCTTTTTGAAATCCTCCAAACCGGGTGCAGGTACGATGATGTTGTCGCGGCGCCCCCCGACATCCTCGGTGATGCGCAAAAAACGTCCACGCGGATTTTCCTTGAGCGTGAAGATGAAAGTTTTGCGCTCAATCTGCACCTGTCCGGATCTGAGTGTGTCTTCGTTGACTGGTGGTTTCGGCTGGCTGTAAGGCCGCCCGCCAAAAGGTGATGGTCGCTCGTTTGAGATCATAATTTCCCGCTGAAGACGCCCGAAGCGCCGAATCCAGCTCTTACCTGAATTTCAGCGACAACCGCATTTTGTCAACTGGCAAAGTGAAGACAAGCCTGTCCATGACACGGAAAACCGACCGTCCGGCTTATTGAACCCTGATTCTAACCGATTGATTACAAAATGTTTGCGGCACGCTCCGCCAGCTCGGACCGTTCGCCCTTTTGCAATTCGATGTGTCCGGCTATGGCTTCGGGACGGAAGCGGCTTACGACGTAGTTGAATCCGTTCGACGACGAGTCCACGTAGGGATTGTCAATTTGATACGGGTCACCGGTGAAGACGATTTTTGTGCCGCTCCCGACGCGCGTGATGATGGTTTTGGCTTCGAGCGGCGTCAGGTTTTGAGCCTCGTCAATGATCATGAACTGGTTGGCGATGCTGCGCCCGCGGATGTAGCTCAGGGCCTCAACGACGATGCTGCCGGAACGCATCAGGTCGCCGCTGCGGCGATGGTCGTGGCCCATGTTGAGGTCGCTCAACATTTCGAGCGCGTCGTGAATCGGCTGCATCCACGGCGCGAGTTTTTCTTCGAGCGAGCCGGGCAAAAAGCCGAGCTCCTTGCCCATGGAAATGGTCGGGCGCGCGACGACGAGCCTGCGGAATTCGCGGTCAAGCACGGTGCGCTTCAATCCAGCGGCCATCGCCAGCAAGGTTTTTCCCGTCCCGGCCTTGCCCATGAGCGTAACCAGCTTGATGCGGTCATCCAGCAGCGCGTCGAAGGCGAAGTGTTGCTCGCGGTTGCGCGGTTTGATGCCCCAAACGCCTTCGCGGCTGTCAATGATGGGCACCAGCTTTTGGCCGGTAACGTCCACCTTGGTGAGCGCGGTGCGTTTGGGGTTCGTTTCGTCGGTGAGCGTGCAATACTCGTTCGGAAAATATTTTCTGCCGGCGCCGAGCGCGAGCTCACCCTTGGCGCGGAACGCGGCCATTTTGTCAGTGCCGATGGACATTTCCAGCATGCCGGTGTATAGGTCGGTGATGGACACGCGGTCGGTCTCGTAATCCTCGGCCTGCAAACCAAGCGCGTCGGCCTTGATGCGGAGGTTGATGTCCTTGCTGACGAGGATCGTCGGGTTTTTGGGCTGCGATTTTTGGATGGCAGCGGCGAGCGAAAGAATGCGGTTGTCCACGGTGTTACCGTTGGCATGGGCGTCGCCATTGACGTGCCCGTTTTTTTGGAACGCGATTTTCAACCTGCCGCCGTTGGGCAGTTTCACGCCTTCGCTCAGGCTGCCCTCGCCGCGAAAGCCGTCGAGCATGCGCGACACCGTGCGCGCATTCTGGCCGAGCTCGCTGGATTCGCGCTTGAAGCGGTCAATTTCCTCGATGACCTCGATGGGAATCAGGACATGATTATCCTCAAAGCTCAACAGCGAATGCGGATCGTGCAGGAGGACATTGGTGTCAATGATGTAGTTTTTCACAATTCAAAATAAAAATGAAATGGGCGGAAAAGAGGCGGCGGGTTGTCAGGTGGGCGGCCCTTTTCACTTCGGATTTTTCCTTTTTAATTTGCTCATCCGCCGATACCAGTCCTTGAGATGATTGTGCGCCGGAGGCAATTTATGATGGCCCGAGTAAAGAAAATTTTCAAGCATCCCGAGCAAATCGAAATCCACGAAATGCGGGCGGGCCCCCAGCAAAAACGGGTGGCGAGCCGCCATTTTCTCAAACGGCACCAGCCCCTGTTCCAGCCGCTTCAGCCATTCGCCCTGCTGTTTGCGCCACTGGTCAATGCAGCCGCGGCCAAACTTGCGCTCCTTGTACCGCAAAAAATCGAGATGTTCCGCCGGCGGCACGTTTTCCCGCCAGTAAATGTCGTTTAAACGGAATGTGGCGCCTTCGATTTCATTCTCGATGCAGCGCCAGAGAACGGTTTGGATGCCTTCGAGTCCGGGCGGGAACAGGCCGAGTTGGAATTTTGCGTCAAGATATTTGGCGATGACCTGTGAATCGTCATTGAGTTCAAACACGACCGTCTTCCCGTCCTTGACGATGGGCACGCCGTAGTAACGCAGCCTCGTCAATTTCCAGACGAGGGTACGGTTTTGATTGGGGATGTTGGTGATTTTGAAACGAACTCCGGCAAACTCCAGGATGCAGCGCTGGACAATGCAATACGGGCTCCAAGGAAATTGAATCAGCTCAATCATGCCAAAAATAACTGCCGCTCTTTCGCACTTTAGAACCCGCCTCCCTTGGTGACAAGCGCAAAGCCAATGGATGGCCTATCCGGCAGCCGGGGCCCCAACGTCAACGGGCAGCGAAATCCGAACGACGCCGGATTTGCCGGACTGCGGCGGAACAATTTCCAGTTTGCCGTGATGCGTCTCAATAATTTTCCGGCTGACGGTCAAGCCGAGTCCAAGGCCGACATTTCGCGTGGTAAAGAATGGTGATGGCCCCTGTTTGGCGGATTCGGCGGTAAAGCCGGAGCCATTGTCCTGCACATCTATTTGCAGGTCCTGATGGCCGTTGTCACCTTCGGTGTGCAACCTGACGTCAATCTTCGGCTCTTTGGGATTGGCCTGAAGGGCGTTGAGCATCACCTCGGCGAGGGCATGCTTCAACGCCGCGCGGTCGCCGGTGACGACAACGGGTTCGCCCCCGTTTTCGTAATGCAACTGCGCGGTCTCGGCCGGCTGATGCTGGCGCGCTTCCTGATAGGCTTCCTGTATGAGCGGCCCGACCTGGAAGGCTTGCGTCTCAACCTGTCCGTCACGCGCCAGAAAGCGCATTTGATTTATGAGCCGCGTGACGCGTTTGACGCCGTCGGTCAGCGCATGATCGAGCGACTTGCGGAACTCGGCGTCCCGGTATTTTTCGGTGAGCAACTGCTGGTGCGTGGAAAGCGGCACCATGGCATTGCCGATCTCGTGCGCGAGGCGGTCGGCCATGGATTTGACCAGGCGAAGGTTGGCCGCTTCGATTTCCAGCCGCCTCAACTGTTCGCTCTGCGTCAGGTCCTCCGCCATCAACAGCGCGGAAACGGGTACGGCGGAATTTCGCCTTTGGAACGGAACGACGCTGACGTTGTAAACCGTGCCGGGTGAATTTTCCGGCTCGAATTTGAACGGGCCCATGGCCGCGCCGGTGCACAGGACCTGATATATTTTCGCGCCGAGCGATTGCGGCAAGTCGGTGAACTCCAGCTCGCCGCCGTGCTGGTTTTTCCGGCCGAAATGCCGGCGCGCGGCCTTGTTGGCGTGAAGCACTTTCAGGTCGCGTCCCACGACGATGCACGCGCTGCTCAGTTCACGCAGCACATCCGTCATCATCTCGTGGTTGTCGGCAAGCTGGTCGTACAGCCAGATGTTGCGGAGCGCAAGCCCAACCTGTTCGAGCAAATGGAAAATCAACTCCAATTCGTCGTTGGCGAGAGGTTCGCCGGTGACGCGGCCGTCGAAAACGGCGACGCCGACAATGGTTTCGCGGTCGAGAATCGGCACTGCAACTTGCGCGCCGAGCAGCTCAAATTCCTTCTGCGTCCCGGCATCCGCGCGCGCCTCGTCGCTGCTGCGGCGCAGAATCCGGCCCAGGTTCGCCAGCTGGGCGCCGATGCCGGAATCGGACGACAGTTCAAAATGTTCGAGCAGCCCCGGCGCGATGCCGACGGCGGACACGGCGCGCAAGCGGCGGCCTTCCTCCGCCGGAGACGGTTCAGCGGTCGGTGAATTCGGGCGGTTCAGGAAAATCGCGGCTCGGTTGACACTGAGAGTTTCGCGCAGGAAAAGCAGGAATTGCTTGAGCATCAGCTCGGCATTGAGCGAATGCATGAGGATGGACGAAAAATCGCGCAGCACGCCGAGGGTCTGCGACGCGCCGACAAACCGCGGCGCAGGAGGTTCCACGGTTCGGGGAACCGGCGATGACACGGGCGGCGGCTGGGTGGCGCGTTGCGGCACCGCCCATAAACGATCCAGCAGCGCGGTCAGAAGCCGGATGCGCACGGGTTTGGTCAAAACGTGGGTCACTCCTTGCAGATAGGCTTCCTCTTCCCACTCCGATTTTTTGGCGGCGGTGTAGGCAATGACCGGGCATTTGGAATCGTGCCGCCGAAGTTTTTCAATGGCCCAAATGCCCTGCACGCCGAGCAGCTCAAGGTCGAGAATGCACGCATTGGCCAGACCATGAGCCAGCAGCGGTTCGGCTTCCTGCGCATTGGCACGATGGACGACTCGATACTGCTCCGGGTTCAAACCCGCGCGAATCGTTTCAGCGAAATCCGGATGAGCGGCCAAAACCAAAAGCGTTTTCATCGCGTTGCTGTTCCGAATGGACCGAACCTATTCTCCCGGCCAAACCTGTTCCCGGTTGGCGCCACTAGCGGGGGATTATCCACGGCTTCAGGCTTCAGGTCAATCCATTATTGGAAGGAAGCTTGCTGCAAAATTGGCCAAAAGTGGCCAATTTTTGAAAACACCCGTTTCGGCTATTCGGATGAAATCAATTTTTCCCACAATTCCTCGTTGAGGAGGACTTTCTGGAGAAATTCCTGTTCGCTGGGCGGCGCGGCGTGTTCGGGGTTGAGCGGCAGGTGGATCGTAAACGTGGTGCCTTGGCCGGGCTGGCTTTTGGCGTCAATTCTCCCGCCGTGGTGATAGACAATAAAGAAAACCGCCATGAGGTGGATGCCGTATTCCGACGGCGTGTCGCCACGCACGACGAACGGGTCAAACACGACCCGCAAAGCTTCCTGCGGCAGGCCAGGCCCGTTGTCACTGATTCGAACAATAATTTCCGGTTTGGTGTCTTTTTTGTGCAGTTCCGCCGTCAGCGTGACGCGGCTGCCCGCCGGCAGGCTGGCCAGTTCGTCCTTCAGCAAAAGTTCGAACAGCCGGTGAAATTTCGGCTTGTCCACCTGCAGCGCCGGCAACGAATCGGGTATCTGGCTGTCAACCTGGATGCGCCGCGCGGTGAATTGATTCTCAAATGTTTTGAGGGCCTCGCCGACGATTTCGTGGATGAAGACCTTGTCGGTGAAATGAAACGACGGAGTTCCGGATGCCGTCCACAAATCCTTGAGCAACCCGTTGATTTTCTCGATCTGCGACTGGACGTTCTGGTGGTATTCCTTCCAAAAATCTGGATTGCGCAGTCCTTTCATCGCCGATTTTTCCTCGGCCATTTTCACCGGCGCGAGGTCGAGAAACGTCTTCACCGCCACGAGCGAGTTGCGGATGTGGTGGCTGAGGCCGGCGGCCAGCAGGCCCAGGCTCACAATCCGGTCGGCTATCATCATGTTGCGGATCACCGACATTTTTTCCGTGAGCAACTGGTCGCGCTCCAGCCGCACCATGAAATATTCCAGGCCGCGCATGAGTGTTTGCTCCAACTGCGGCGGGTCCCACGGCTTGGTGACGTATTTGTAAATCGCGCCGCTGTTGACGGCGTCAATGGCGGCGTCCATGTCCGCATAGGCGGTGACCAGCACCCGGATCATGTTTGGGCGAAGTTTTCGCGCGCGTTCCAGAAGCCACACGCCCTTTTCGCCGGGCATCCGCTGATCGGTCATCAACAGGCCGATTTCATCGGCGTTTTTTTCGAGCAGCTTCAGGCCCTCCTGGGCGTTGGACGCCGTCAGGATGCGAAATTGGTCTCCGAACGCCCGGGAAAAATTGGTCAGCGACTTTTCCTCGTCGTCCACATAAAGGATCGCGAATTTTTTATAGTTGTACAAATTCTCCATGATGCTCCTCTGATGGAACCGCGGGTTGAGCCTTCACCGGAAACTCGAGTGTAAACTCGCAATACTTGCCGCTTTCGGTTCTGACCGAAATGCGTCCGTCGTATTCCCGGACAATGCGATAGCAAATGCTCAGACCCAATCCCATGCCCTCACCCACTTCCTTTGTTGTGAAAAACGGATCAAAAATCTTGTCCAGGTGCTCCGCGTCAATGCCCGTTCCATTGTCACGGATCACGATGAAGCTCCGCTCGTTTTCCACGCGGCCTTCTATCCAGATGGCCGGTTGCTCGCCCGCAAAATCTTTGTGCCGCAACGCGTCGAGTGAATTTTGCAACAGATTCACCAGAATGTGAACTATTTTGTTTCGGTTCGCCCAAATCGTCTGGCGTTCGGCCAGCTTGGTCTCAATCCGCACCTTGTCGCGCCATTCACCGCTCATAAACCGCAGCGACGCGCCAACCACTTCGGCGACGTCCACCTCGTCGCGCTGTTCGGTGTCGGGATGCGTGAACGTGCGGAGGTCGGACACGATGTTGCGCACACGCTTGATGCCTTCTTCAACGTCCCTGAGAATTTCATCGTATTCGCCGCGTTGTTCCGGGGCGAGGAATTTGCCTTTGTGGCGCAAGGCGAACAGGCCGGTGGTGGCAAAATTCAGCGGATTGTTGATTTCGTGAATGATGCCCGCGCTCATGCGCCCCAGCGATGCGAGCTTCTCGGTCTGCACCAGCTGCGACTCGGTGTCCTTGAGCTGTTCGATGGTGGATTCGAGCGCCAGGTTTTGACGGGACAATTTGCGCTGGAACCCGTGCGACTCGACAAGGTTTTTGATGCGCACGTGCAATTCGGTGGTCGAAAACGGCTTCGCCAGGAAATCGCTCGCGCCCACCCCCAGCGCGGTCAATTTTGTTTCCTCATCGGCGCGCGCGGTGAGCAGAATGACCGGGATGTTTTGCGTGGGCGTATGTGCGCGGATTTCGCGGCAGGCCTGCAGGCCGTCCTTCTCCGGCATCATCATGTCCAGCAGAATGATGTCCGGCAAAAACTGGCTCGCCTTCTCCACCGCCTGCTGGCCGTCCACTGCCTCAATCACCTCGTATTGCTTGGCCAGTTGCGATTTCAAAAATCGCAGCATGTCCGGCTCGTCGTCGGCCACCAGCAATGTGGCGCGTCTGCCGTTGCCGGCGAACTCAACCGGCTTGACGGACTGCTGCAGCGGGGTCAATGCCGGGAACAACTCCGCGCGCCGGTATAAATTCGCCAGCCATTCCTCCGACGTCACGGTTCCACCGGCTTCCACCTCGCCCGGAACTTCTCCACCGATTTCGGGCTTCTGTTCCTTATCCTTTATCTCGGCCTTTTCATAAGGCAACCGCACCGTGAACGTGGTCCCCTTGCCTTCCTGGCTTTCCACGCTGACCTTGCCGTTTTGGACTTCAACCAGTTCCTTCACGAGCGCCAGACCAATGCCAACACCCTGATATTTGCGCTTGGATGAACCGTCGGCCTGCCAGAAGCGGTCGAAAATAAACGGCAGATTTTTCTCGGCGATGCCCATGCCGGTGTCGCTCACAATCAGAACGAACTCTTCCCCCCGCTTTTCGGCGCGCAGTGACACGCGTCCGCCGGCGGGCGTGAACTTGAGCGCGTTGAACATGAGATTCAGCACGATTTTTTCCAGCTTGTCGCGGTCGGCCAGCACCGCGCCCAGCGCCGGATCCACAAACGTTTCGAGCTTGATGCGCTTGTCGTCGGCCACCTGCCGCGCCGCGCTGGCGAGGCCCTTGGTGAATTCCGTGACTGCGACCGGCTCGCGTTTGATTTCCATGCGGCCGGATTCGAGGCGGACGAGGTCGAGCAGATCGTTGATGAGCTTGAGCAGCCTCATGCCATTGGCGTGCATAGTGTCGAGCAGGCTGCGCGTGTCATCGTCGAGCGCGCGGTTGAAGCGCTGCATCAGCGATTCCAGCGGCGCGAGCAGCAACGTGAGCGGCGTGCGCAATTCGTGGCTGATGTTGGCAAAGAAGCGGCCTTTGATCTGGTCGAGTTCAACCAGCTTGCGATTGCTTTCTTCGAGCGCCGCGCGGTTTTTGTCCAGTTCATAGCGCAAGGCGAATTCGCGGAAGCGCGATTTGCTGTGAAAATAACTGCCGGTGACGACTATGATTCCGGTCAGAGCCAAAAAATAGAGGTTGTTGGCGAATACCCCTGCGCCAGCGGTGGTTGCCGGAATGCGGCCGTGGGCGAGAGAAGCCGCGACATAAAGAACAATTACCAATGAGGCTGCGGTAAGACTTTCCCAGAATGTCCAATGCAATACGAACGCCAGAACCAGAAGCACAAGGTTCAAGCCTGCATAATAAGGAGAAGCCGCACCTTCCGTTGCATAGATCATCCAGGCAATAAACGATGCGGGAATTATGAAGAGCGTCACGCCCAGGCTTCGATAACGCAAATGACCAAAAGAAGTCAGGAGAATGCCGAAGAAAATGGCTATCAAAGCCGAACAGGCGAGGCGAAGTTGGATGAACAGGCCGAGTTTGTCGGGGTAAACGTAATTGTCCAGGATAATGCCCGCGGGCATCAGCACCATGCCGATCACGCAGGCAACCTTGAAATTGTTGACCGTCGCCTCGCGATCGTATTCCGCGAACGCCTGTCGAACTTCCCGGCTGTCGAGGACGGTGTTAGGCATGGCTCGGCTTTCTCACTTCGACGAAGACATTAACCCCGGTGGAATCGTTTGTCACACGTTTCGCATCTGCGGGCACTCGTTCTGGAATGAGTGTTGAGGCTCTTTTCGCGTCGCGATAAATCAAATTCCAATCAAGCACAAACTCCAGCATGTGACGAAATGGTTTGTAATCATTCACATTGGTGACCGTCAGGAGGCCGCCTGGCGCCAGCCAGTCGTAAAAAATGCCCATCAACTGTCTGCAGGTGTGGTCGGGCAGATAATCAAATAATCCCGCACAATAGATGAAATCGTATTCTTGTTTTGGGCCACCTCCCGATACAACCGGCTTCAGCCCTTCCTTGAGTATTTGGTGGACGGACTTTCTTTGGAAGCGGAGGGCGGTGCCTCGGTCAAATTCCTTTTTCAGGGCATTGATTGCCCTGCTCGTGTATTCAATCGTTTCCGCGTTGAAATCCGCAAAAGTCAGATCAGCGTAATCGCTCAATGAAGAATTGCGGATGAATTGTTGCACCTCAACAGCCGGTCCGCAGGCGAAGTTGAAGACGCGCGCCTTGCCGTGGCTTTTCCCAGTCACACGCAATGTTTCCGCTTGCAGGCTATCGCCAAGATGCGCAAGCCGGTTGCGATGCGCCTTGGACGGCCATTGACTGAGAAACCATAGATTGACAATTTTTGCGAAGAGCGATGCGCCTTCATACGGACTGCGCGCAATCATGTTCACCATTTCATAATCACCCGCGTAGCCAAGGGGTTTGTGATAGGCGCGATGCGCAAATGGCGAGCAAAGCACCAAAGGATGCAATTGCCTCTTGGAGAAACTCCGGTGAACCGGTCTCAAATCCTCATCGATCCGTTCGGAAAGCGCCTCCAACCGCTCATGTATTACATCGAATGCCGGCACAATTGACTGCCCCAGTTGTTGCGCCAGTTGTTGCTCCATCTCCTGTCGATCACCCGTCGGCGAGGAACGGATGCCCATCTCGACCTGTTCCAGCCAGATTTGCAGGTCGGCAAGAAAAATCTGCATGTCGGCAATGACCACCTTGAATTCCGGCAACACCTTGTAAATCTTTTGCCATTCTTCGAGGAACGATTTGAATTCCTCCGCGAGCTGGCCGTTGTGTTGTGACACCAGGCTGAGGTCAAAATTGATCCAGTGTGCTTCGTTTAACGTCGCTTCACATACCACCTTCAGTTCGGTGTTTACCACGTTGCGGACCACGACGCGCCCGGAATAAATCGTCCGCCCCTGTAAAACGATTTTGAATCCGCTTAATACTTCGGAGAGCCGCGGCGCCCCGGTTGGATTATACAATTCGAACACCACCAAGTGCCGTGTTACATGCGATGGCACGCCCTGCATTTCCAGACCATCGGCGGTCTGGAACGTGACCAGACTCTCCTTCACGTCGGAGAGATTCGAAGCGGCTTCGCTCTCCGTTTTTTTGGGGAGCTGGCCGAATTGCTGCCCGCTCTTTCCATTTCCATTGCTGTTGGTGTCCCGATTCATTTCAAAGGAAATGAATAGACCATTTTCCACGCCAAAACAAAGGGATTATTGGCCCCCACCAAGCCCTTTGAACCAATGATCATTAATCCATGCGAGAATTACTATTGCAATTTGGCACTACCGGTGCTTTGATTCAAATCATCGCTAAAGCTGTTCTCATAAAGGCTTTGCGAAGTTTCATTGTATTACAAACGGACGAAGAATAAGGTTGTCCCGTAAGAGGGCAGTCGTTGTCCTAAATGCCGGGGATTACCAATAATCGAAAGCTGAAACATGCAAAACCAACTACACTGTTCGGTTGCGTCATGGCACGCAAGAAACCGGTTCGTGTTGGCGTTTTTGGCTGCAGCGGGCCTCTGTTCGATGTTTCCGGACAGGCTTGGCGCCGTTGGCTTTCGCTTGCCGCATCAAGACCCGGAAGCCATCGCGCGTGGTGACGCGTTCGCGGCCACTGCGGACAATCCATCGGCCATCTATTACAATCCAGCCGGCATCACCCAACTCGAAGGCGATAATATCCGGGTGGGACTCTATGCAATTTCAGCCGACACCAAATTCACGTCGCCAAGCGGCGCAACTGCGAAAACCGATTCATCCCTACAGCCCGTCCCGCAACTTTACTATGTGCATTCTTTTACCAACCTGCCGATCTCCATCGGCCTCGGCATTTACGCGCCCTACGGATTGTCGCTGGACTGGGGGAATAATGCGCCATTCAACACCGTGGCGGAAAGCGGCAGCCTTACGTATCTGTGCTTTAATCCAGTCATCGCCTGGAAAATTTGCAGCGCACTTTCCGTCGGCATCGGACCCACCATCAATTATTCGGATGCGACACTCAAGCAAGCTCTTGACTCTTCAGGAGTGACTCAATTCAAATTTGACGGCGATGGCCTGGATTATGGATTCACCGCCGGCGTTTTGTGGCAGCCGCATCCAATGTGGTCATTTGGAATCAATTATCATTCGGCCACGACGGTTAATTACAAGGGCGCAGCGTCACAAACTTTGACCCCGTTTTTTCAATCGTCCACTTCCTCCAGCGCCTCCATTAGTTTCCCGCAATTCGTTGTAGGCGGAATTTCATTCAGGCCAACGACAAACTGGAATTTCGAGTTCGACCTGGATTGGACTGAATGGAATGACGTGACGGTGATTACCCTGAAAAACACGCCATTTGGGGATGTGCCCGATTCACATTGAATTACAAATCGAGTTTCATCTATGAATTCGGCGTCACACGGCTGCTCGGCAAGGGTTATTTCGCCAGTGTGGGTTACATTTACAACGAAAACTCCAGCCCTGACGCCAATTTCAACCCGCTCATTCCTGATGCCGATTTGCAACTCGGCAGCGTCGGGTTTGGACACCATGGCAAGCATTGGGACTGGGCGATTGCCTATCACTTCGCATTCATGGCGGGCGCACTGTTTCCAATGACTCCAACGTCTCTGCGGACGGAACTTACAAAACGTTCAATAATGCCTTCAACCTCGCAGCCACTTTCAAATTCTAAGAATCTAGGCCCAAGCCGGCACACCCGTCAGGGGTTTCAAAATACTCGCCACGTCTATTTCGATTTCCTTGACCCAGTTCTGTATCCACATTTGGGGAACTTTCGGGTCCGTGGTAACGTCCGGATGGATTTGAACTGTCAGGCTCAGGCGGTTTTGGAATGTGATAACAGCCTACTCCCACCAGTTGTACATCGCAATACCGGCGGGCAAACGAACCAGCTCCCCTGGCATCCAGACTGGGTGATTTCCTTGCCAGGATCCCAGTCGCCCATGTTCGAAAATCCGCCAAGATTCCATTGCGGTGTGGCCAGTTCGCGTGGAAACAAGGTATCTCCGCATGCCTGCAGCTCAGGAACCGCCCAAGCTGATATGCCTGCCAGTTTGCCCAGTGGTCGCCTTTGCACAGTGCGGCATAAATATTCCGATGGATGTCATGCACCGTCTCGTAAGATTGCACCTCGATCCTAATGTAACTCGTGTAGTTTGCCGTTTCCCGCTCCTGCTTCACTTTGCCCCGCAGGTTGACGGGGATCATCCAAGGCACCGCCGCAGATTGGTCTTCGAGATGCGGGCGAATCGCCTTCGTTAGGTGTTTCAGGAGAAAGGAGTTGACCGTCACTTCGAAATTTCTACAGACATGGCGAATCTGGGTGGTGGCTTCTTCATCGAAAAGATGCCAGGCCACCGCTTGCGGCGGCTTTGAACTGTCGCCTTGGCGGAGCCCCGTTCGAGCGACGCCCATTTGAGACGATTTCGCGGCTTTAAATATTTGGACAAAAGTCGCAGCAACGCCAGCTTCGGCGGAAGCGACTGGATACTTGATTGTGGGCAGGCGCTCCAGCACGACGCCATTTCTGTCTGAGATTTTCCGCAAACCAGCCTACCCCGTCATAGTCAGATGGCGGGGAAACATCCATTCCGGCTCGGTCGACCCTGGCGCTATGTGTCCAAATCGCATCCCAATGAATTCCCCTAGCTCCTCCGCTGTGAGGAACCACAACTTCATTACATCAGTTTTTTCTTTGGGCATAAATTCTTTTGCCTTTTACACTTTTAACGCTTTGGCGTCAACCGGGACAGCCTGAGCGCCGCCCTTTTGAAGCTTTTCCAATGCCAAAAAAACCATCGAATTCCACCGCCCGGCTCAGGATTGCTGGAGGATCAGAAGTGCAGCCCAACCGTCACGAAAACCGCGTCGCTGACGAAATGATAAGTGCCGTCAGCCGTCTGATTGTTGCTTCTTCCGGGAGTTGATGATGCGGTGCTGCCCGTAACCGTGCTTGCCGGGCCGTACCCAAATTGATAGGCGACATCAAAATCAAATCTCCTGCCGGCATGGCCCGCGCCTATGCTGAAAAAATGCCGGTCCAGGTCCGCCGCCAGCGGGGTGTAATAAGAATTTGGAACCGAGTTCCCGTTGAAGACGTATCCGGCGCTCGCATGCCATCCTTTGTCAATATACCGCGTCACGCCAAATTCGTACATCCAGCTCGCCTGCCAGTCGAGTGTCACCGGGGGATTTTGCGGCCCGCCCAGTGGCGCAGATCCCAGTTGATAGATGGTTGTCTTTCCGAAACTGCGCCAATCCGTGAAGTCCGCGTCAAATTCCATATTCCATTTCGGCGTGGGCCGGTACGAAAGCCCGCAAACCACCGTCAGGGGAAACCTGAAATCCATGTGCGCGGGCAGGCTGGTGGTCTGAACGAGCGGTTGCTGTTCAAAATCCGTGTGGCCGTTCAAAATGACACTCGCCGTGCTGCGAAAGGTCGCGCCGAGTCGAAATTTGGTCAATCGGCTGCCAGCGCAGACCCAGATTGTACGCCACGCTCCAGCCGTCACCTTTAAACTCGAAAAAATTGGCAAGCGGGTGGGCGTAACGGGCGAAGGCCCTGTTCCAAATCCATGTTCACATAATTCACCATCACACCGGCGCCAAACGACAGGCTGGGCAGCAGCTTCACCGCCACGACGGGATTGAGCGTCAAATAAGTCAGCTTGCCTTGCGTGGCAATCGTGCGGAAGCCGCTGTCGTCCGGCCAGTTCATGCTCCCGCCATAAGGCGCATAAACGCCCAATCCAAAACTCAACGGAAAATCCTTTGGCGTGCAGGTGTAGAACAACTGGGGAACCGCCGCGAGATTGTCCGAACTGTTGTAGGTGGCGGAACTGCCCAGGGCATTGTAGCTGGGATCGAGATAGATTCCATAAATGCCCGAACGAAGGTTGTTGCCCTCAAGCTGGGTGATGCCCGCGGGATTGTAGAAAATCGCCGATGCATTGTCCGCCGTGGCGACAAACGCCTCGCCGCGCGCGGTCGCAAAGGCGTCCTGATCCGCCAGCCGAAAGCCGTTCGCTGACGCATTCAAGGCCGAAACTCCTGAAATGATTATTGCAAGAAGCTTCAATTTGCTGCGTTGGTCCATATTCGCCATCTGCCGGTTCAACAACTGAACGACCACCGTTGGAACGCCCCGGTGTGCGCTTGGGCGAGCAGGTTACCTGCCGCTTGGCGCCACGCCAGTTTTTTCCCCAGAGGACGAACTTTGCGAAACGACGCCGAAGTTCGTACTCCCGGCGCTCACTTTACTTTTTGGCCGGCGTGATGCAGAATTGCATGGTGCGGATTCGGAACGTGATGTGTCTGCTTCGATTCACTTTGGGTGTATTGCTGTTTGGTCTTGCCGTTTCCCCGGCGCTAGCAGGATTTTCTTCGCTTTACGTTTTTGGCGACGGCGTATCCACCACGACAAACAATCCAGTCGCCGGGCAATATTACTACGGTCTGCGTCGCTCCAACGGTCGGGTCTGGGTTGAGTTGCTGGCAGAGCGGTTGGGGCTGACCAATAACTACTGGTACTCAACCAACAACTCAATCCAGTTGTCATACACCAATCTGTCTGCTTCGAGCACCAACTGGTCCTACTCCAGCAATAATTGGTCATTCTACGGTAATTTCAGTCCCGTTCTGGAAACCAATATCAACCATTTTACCGCGCCAGTGGATGCGTCCAACGCCCTGTTTATTGTCTGGGTCAACGACGCTGATTTTGTCGGCTATATGGGCAGTATTTTCCCTTCTACGAATATAGTCACGTGGACCAACGCCATTAACCAATCATTGACCAACCATTGGAACATCATCACAAATCTATATTATGCCAAAGGCGCTCGCACCTTGGTCATGCCGAACGCGGTGGATATTACCGAGATTCCGGAATTTGACCTCAACACCGTAGCCAATAAAATTTTCATCCGCCAAATGGTCATTTATTTCAACACCAATTTTACCGCTCTTTTGAATCAGGCAAATGCGTCTTTGCCCGGAATCACGATTTACGAGCCGGACTTTTTCAGCCTGCTGGACAATGTGCTGACAAACGCCGCTGCCTATGGATTGACTAATGCCATTTTTGGCGGAGTTAGTACCGATGTAATTGACGCGTATAGCGATGGCTTGTTGCCAAATGCAAATCTTAATGGCCTAGGTACAAATTATATCTTTTGGGATTCGGTGGATCCGACTGCAAAACTTCACGCTGTTTTAGCCGATATAGCTGAACAGCTCATCGCGCCGGCGCAAATCACCAACCTGACATTGCTCAACGGCAGCAATCAGTTGGGTGCGGCCAGTCTTCCAATCGGTTTGAACGGTTTCGTGGATGGCACCACGAATCTTGCGCCCACGAACTGGGTTGCCCAGGCAAGCTTCAACAGCAGCAACGCGACGCAAACCATTTTTGTCCCGGCTTCCGGCTCGCAGCAGTTGTTTTACCGGTTGAGTTTTGCCTACACCTGGTCCTGGCCGTAACCGAAATCTCCTTGTCCAAAATTGTCCGGGACGCGCGGCCCGCGCTTTCGTTTCATGAAACGATTTTGCCAATGTCGAATCAAACCGCTGATGCTGCCGGCTCGGACAATTTTCCAAGCTCTTCGTAACCCCATTGCAGCATTCGTTCGGTCGTTTCCCAGCCTATGCATGAATCGGTGAGCGACACGCCATAGCGCAGGTCGGCCAGATTTTTTGGAATCGGCTGGTTGCCCTCGATGATGTTGCTCTCGACCATCAGGCCGATGAGCGAGCGCGTGCCGGCGATGCGTTGCTGGATCACGCTGCGCCACACGTCCTCCTGCCGGGCGTGTTGTTTGCCGGAATTCGCGTGACTGCAATCCACCATCAGCACCGGCGGCAATTTCCCCGATTTCAATTTCTCCTCCGCCGCGCGGATGCTTTCGGCGTCGTAATTCGCCTGCGCCCGTCCGCCTCGCAGCACGATGTGCGTGTTGGCGTTGCCGGTCGTGCGCACGATGCTCGTGGCGCCGTCCTGGTCAATGCCCAGAAAACTGTGCGGATGCCGGGCCGCGCCCATCGCTTCAATCGCCGTTTGCAGGCTGCCGTCCGTGCTGTTTTTGAGGCCGACCGGCATTGAAAGGCCGCTGGCCATCTCGCGGTGCGTCTGCGATTCCGTCGTGCGCGCGCCGATGGCCGCCCATGTGATCAAGTCCGCGATGTATTGCGGCACGATGGGGTCCAGAAATTCCGTCGCCGCCGGCAAACCCATGCGGGTGATTTCCAGCAACAGCCGCCGCGCGATTTTCAAACCCGTTTCGATGTCCTGCGAACCGTCGAGGTGCGGGTCGTTGATCAGGCCCTTCCACCCGATGGTCGTGCGCGGTTTTTCAAAATAGACGCGCATGACGATTTCCAGGCGGCCGGCAAATTTTTCGCGCAGCGCATTGAGCCGCGCCGCATAATCCAGCGCGGATTTTTCATCGTGAATCGAGCAGGGTCCGATGACGACGAGCAGGCGCGGGTCTTCCTGCCGCAAAATGCGGACGACCCGTTCGCGGCTGCGCGCGACGGTGGCGTTGGCCGCGTCGGGTGCCGGCGACTGCGCCTTCAACTCGCGCGGCGTCAGCAGCCGGACGATTTCTTTGACGTGCAAATCCTGCGTCCGATACATGCGAACAGTATAGCGCGTTCCGGCTTCGGGAAAAGTGTTAACTCGGAGATCAATTTGCGTCCGGGATTCTCAAATCGCTGCTGAAAGGAAAAGCGGGCGTTGAACAACATACAAAAACATCTTGTATCCAACGCCCACTCTAAACGACGCAATCAATTTAACCTGGTTTCACAAAATGGCACGTGACGTTTTGGCATCAAATGTGTGACGATTCAGACAATCTCCACCGGGCATTTCGGCAGCGCGTCGAGAAATGACTTGCCGTATTGCTTCGTCAAAACGCGATTGTCCAAAACAACGATGATGCCGGTGTCGGTTTTGGTGCGAATCAGCCGCCCGACGCCCTGGCGGAATTTCAGTATCGCCTCGGGCAGGGAAAATTCGCCGAAGGAATTGCCGCCGCGCGCCTCAATCGCCTCAAGGCGCGCCTCGATGAGCGGATGGTCCGGCACGGCGAATGGCAGCCGCGTGATGATGACGTTGCTCAAGGATTCGCCCGGCACATCCACGCCCTGCCAGAAGCTGTCCGTGCCGAACAGCACCGAGTCCGTGTCGTCCTTGAACTTCTCCAGCATCGTCGAGCGCGGCGTGCCGGTGCCCTGCACGAAACAGGCGACGCCGAGCTTGTTGAAAAACGGTTCCATCCGCCCGCCCAGCTCCCGCATGAGCTTGTAATTCGTGAACAGGACGAACGCCTTTCCGTGCGTCTGCTTCACAAAATGCGCAATCCAATGTTCGAGCGCATCGGCGTAACCCGCTTCGCGCGGGTCGGGCATTTTGCTGGCGACGAATAATTTCATCTGCCGCCCGTAATCGAACGGCGTGCCGACCTGGAGCATCGTGGCGGATTCAGCGCCGACGCGTTTTGAAAAATAATTCAATCCGGTCTGGGATCTGGAATTCGTGGCGAGTGTCGCGCTCGTCATGATGATGCTCGTGTCGCTTTCAAAGAGCCGGTGGCGCAGGAATTCCGCCACGTCAACCGGCGCGGCGTTCAACGCGAGATTTTTTTGCGTCTTGCCGGTGCGCTCGACCCAGTAAACGTGGTCGCTTGCGCCTTGTTCGAGAAATGTCTTCACCTCATCGCGCAACTCGTCCAGCCGCCGGTTGCACTCGACGAGTTCCTGCCCGATGTCCTTGTCCTCGCTCAACTTGATCAGCTCGCTCACGGCCTCGCGCAATCGCTGTATCGGCAGCGTGACGTTGTCCTTCACCAATTCGGCGCGGCGGATGCGAAGCTCCGTCCACGCGCGGCGGCGTTCGCTGGGTTCGCCGCCACCGAATCTGTTTTTGCCGGCCGATTTCTGGATTTCCTCGCATGCGGCCTCGACGTTCTCAAAAAACTTGTCGGCTTCCTTCAGCAAGTCCGCGACCAGCTTCACCGCGGCGCCCTTGTGCAGCGTGGCGAGCAAACCCTTTTCCGTGCGCGGATTCCAGAGCCGGTTCAGCGCGTAGCGCATCTGTCCGCTCGACACGCTCAGGCCGATGTGCCGCGACGCCACGCGCTCCATCTGGTGTGCCTCGTCGAAAATGACGAAGTCGTTCTTGAACAGAATGCCGCCCTCGACTTCCTCTTCGATGCCGCCGAGCAGCGTGAAAAACAGCGTGTGGTTCAACACCAGCACGTCGGACGAAAGAAACTTGTTCCTTGCGCGTTGAAAGAAACAGACGTCGTGGTCCCTGGCAAAATCGGATGGAAAGCCGCAGACCTTGGGCGAGCACAGCCCGCGCTCGGAACAGACCTGCGCCCAGACCTTCGGGTCCGGCTCGACGTCAAAGTCCGACAGGCTGCCGTCCCTGGTTTTCTTCGACCATTCGTAAACGCGTTGAAGCTCCTCGGCCTCGGAGGAGGTGAAGAGGTTGCCCGACTGCTGCATGGCTTTTTGCAAGCGGCGCGTGCAAAGATAATTTGCGCGGCCCTTGAGCATCGAAAAGCTGAACTTCACCGGCACGGCGAGCGCGCCGAGCACATCTGCGAGCATCGGCAGGTCCTTCTCGGTGAGCTGTTCCTGCAAATTGATGGTGTGGGTGGAAACGACGGCCTTTTTTTTCTGCCCCACCGCGAACAAAATCGCCGGAATCAAATACGCCAGCGATTTGCCGACGCCGGTGCCGGCCTCGACGGCAAGGTGCCCGCGGTTCTGCAAGGCGCGCGCCACGGCCACGGCCATTTCCTGCTGCTGCGGACGGAATTCAAAATTCTTCGCGCGCGACAGCAAACCCGTCGGCGAGAAAATCCCCTCGACCCGGGAAACCAGGTCCGCGCCGGCGGGTTGATGTTCGGTGGGTGCAATCACAGCTCGCAAATATGCCGTGGGCTGGTTCTGCGACGAACAAAAAAATTCTGCGATTCCCCATTTTGCCGCCGGTTTGATTCCGGGTTGATTGGGAAGTCCGCGCGGGTGATTTTCGCCGACAATCCAGCAACCGGGCGAATCTATTGCTTATAAAGCCGGTTTTTATGGTATTACGTATGCTTCAAATCAGGGGCATTTGTCCCGAATAGTTTGATTGACAAGGGCTTCTGAGGGGATGCGCAGGCTGTTCCGGATGGATGCGGCAGAAACTGGCCTGCATCGGACCAATATAAAATATGAATTTTCACGCCCAGACAAGATCGAGTGATGGCAGGTATTCAAGCATCATGCGATCGGGGATTTTCTCATCCTTGTCCGGTCGTGGAAGGCTGCGTCGGCGGCTGGCCTGCGCCGTCTTCTGCCTCCCTCTCATCTTGGTGCGTGGAGCTTGGGGTCAGTCCCCGGACCAACTGCCCGTGGCCAACAGGGTGTTGACCAACATCGCCGAGATTTGGGGCGTACCGCACGAGCATCAGGATGAAGAGTATCGGATTCAAACCGAGGTGCTGATTTATTACTTTGATGCGGAATGGGGCAACGCCTCGGGAGAATGCATGGGAATTCCCAGATGGCTGCCCGTAGATAACTCACCCATCGCCTTGAAGGCCGGCCAGCGGGTCGCCATAGATGGTGTGATCGTGCCACAGCGGGAACAGTTTGTCTGGAGCAAGACCAAGATTCGTGTCCTCGAAGAGAACGTGCCGCTCAAAGCCGAACCGGTTTCCGACCTGGGCAAAAACCCGCAGGCATTGAGCCAGCATTTGATATCGGTGGAAGGTCTGATTGACAGCGAGTTTGAAGATCCAACGCACTGTACAATCAATTTCCTGTCTGGCGACACCCTTGCCAAGGCGTTTGTGCTGAAGGGAACCAACAGTTCGCCGCTTCATTTCAAGGAGGGCGATTTTGTCCGCATGAAATGCGTTTTCTCCCCCCAGTTCGATAGAAATGGATCTCTGAGCGATCTTTCCTTGTGGGTGAACAGCCCTGCCGACATCGAGGTGCTTGGCACTTTGAGCAAGGATCCGCGCTTTGCCACGCCCGTCACCTCTGCTTCAGAAATTCAAGACGACACGCCGACCAACGACCTGCTTTGCGTCAGAGGCGTCGTGCGCAATTACGAACCGGGAAAATGGGTTACCCTCTGGGATGGCACTGGACAAATCATGGTCCAGAGCAAACAAGGCCAGCCGCTGCGGTTTGGGGATAGAGTCGAGGCCATCGGCTATCCTTACGTATTGGGCGTGCAGCAATGTTTGCACAACGGCCTGTATCGGCTGGCAGCCGAGACCAACACGACCACTGCCGCCTTAAGGATGGCCACAAATTCACCGCCCTTGCCTTTGGCCGAGCAAATCCGGGATTTAAGCCTCGAAGAAGCCCGCCTCCATGTGCCGGTTGCCCTGCGCGGGATCGTCACCTGGTCGCATTCGAGCACCCCTTTTGCATACGTGCAGGACGCCAGCGGTGGAATCCGGGTTGTTAACCCGAAATGGGACGAACCCAACACCATGAAACCGGGAACGATTGTGCTGCTGAATGGGGTGACCGCTGATGGAGATTTTGTTCCCGTGGTGACCAACGCCGTCCTGCGCCGGGCGGGGTGGTGGAACATGGAAGAAGGCCGCATGGTAACCCTCGAACAGGCGCTAACGGGGGTGGAGGAAGGCCACTGGATAGAAATGCGTGGATTTGTCCGCGACCTGTTGAATACCAACGGGCTGGTGCGTTTCGATCTTAGCACGTCGAGCGGAGAATTCCAGGCATGGACTCCGGCTTCGCAGTCATTTGATTATCTCAAAGGATCAATCATTCGCGTGAGCGGGGTGTGCTCCGTCCTTTCCAACGCGCGGCATCAATTGACGGGGATTCAAATTTGGACGGCTGATAAAAAATACATCCAGATTGAGGAACCCGCACCGTACGATCTTTTCGCTGTGCCGCTCCGCCCGCTGGCCAACCTGCGGCGATTCAACATGGAAAGCACGCTCAACCAGCGAATCCGCACCTTCGGCACAGTCATTCTTCAAGTGCCGGGCCATTCCCTGTATGTGCAGGATGGCTCCGACAGTGTTTTTGCCTTGAGCCAGCAACCGGACGTTCTTCAGCCGGGAGACCGGGTCGAAGTCGTGGGTTTTCCCGGCGAGGAAGGCCAGAAATTTGTCCTCCGTGAGGCGGTTTATCGTCGCATTTCAAACGGCGGCGAACCAGAGCCGGTGCAATTGTCGGCAACCAATGCCGTCGAGGTGAATTTGGCGGGTCTCCTCGCGAAAGCCGGGGGTACCGTGCTGAACAAGGTGGAAAAGGACGGCGAAACGCATTTGCTCATCCGGGCCAGGGATTTCACCTTCGAGGCCAGCCTCAGTTCAGCCGCGGTCGATACGGTCAAAAAACCACAGGCTCTGGAGCTGGGCAGCCGGCTCGCCCTGACCGGGGTTTATGAAGTGCAGAGCGATGAATACGGGCACCCGCGTTCATTCCTGCTCCGGCTCCGCTCCTGGAACGATGTACAATTGTTGCAGCGACCGCCTTGGTGGACGCTGGCGCGGCTGTTGTGGGTGTTGGTCGGGGTTCTCGGCGTGTTCCTGATTGCGTTGATCTGGGGCGTCCTGATCTCGCGCAAAAACGCGCTGCTGAATCAGGCGCACGCGGAACTGCAAAAGGCCAACGACCATCTCGAGATCCGCGTCGAAGAGCGGACGCGGGAACTTCAGGATCAGGTTGCCGCCAAGGAACGGGCCTGCACGGAACTGGCCCAGGCGCAACGAAGCCTCATGCTGGCTTCCCGGCAGGCGGGCATGGCCGAAGTGGCCACCGGGGTCCTGCATAATGTTGGCAACGTCCTCAATAGCGTCAACGTCTCCACCACCATGCTCCGTGAACAGGTTGGCAAATCGGAAACCCATGCGCTCTTGAAGGCAGCCGAATTGATGAAACAAAAAAATGGAGATCTGGGAGCGTACCTGACCTCCGACCCCAAGGGAAAATTAATGCCGGAATTTATCATTCAAATCGCCGAGCAACTTCGGAGAGAACAGCAAAACACTTTGAATGAACTGGAGCAACTGACCAAAAACGTGGATCACATCAAGGACATCGTCGCCATGCAGCAAGGCTATGCGCGCGTTGCCGGCGTCGTCGAAGAGGTGTCCCTCGCCAGCCTGGTGGAAGACGCCCTCCAAATCAATTCGGCGGCGCTCGCCCGCCACGGGGTCAAGGTCTTCAGGCAGTTCGAAGAGGTCCCGCCCCTGATGGTTGACAAACATAAGGTCCTGCAGATTCTGATCAATTTTATCCGCAATGCAAAATATGCGCTGGATGGGTGCAGCAAGAGTGAAAAGCGGCTCATCATCACCATTGCAAGAACGGACGGAGAATGTGTCATGGTCCAAGTGGAGGACAACGGCATCGGCATTCCCCCGGAACACTTGACGCGCATTTTCTCCCACGGTTTCACCACCCGCCCGAATGGCCATGGTTTTGGCCTTCACATCGGCGCGCTAAACGCCCGGGAAATGGGCGGCTCCCTCTCCGCCGCCAGCGACGGCGCAGGATGCGGCGCCACCTTCACCTTGATTTTACCCATGAATTCACCCGCCAAGAATTTATGAATGCACCGCCCGCCAAATCCGCCAACCGGATACTAATCATTGACGACAACGCTTCGATCCATGCGGATTTCCGGAAAATTCTTGGGCAGGAGCAGGAGCAGAACGCCGGGCTGAACCGCGCCAAGTCGCTTTTGTTCGGGGAAAACATCCCCGCGTCGCCGCACTCCGGTTTTGTGATTGATTCGGCGACCCAAGGCCGGGAGGGCTTGGAGATGGTCAGGCAGGCCGCCGCAGAAGGTCATCCTTACGCGCTGGCATTTGTGGATGTGCGGATGCCGCCGGGGTGGGACGGCGTGGAGACGATCGGTCATATTTGGCAATGCTGTCCGGAAATCCAGATCGTCGTCTGCACCGCTTATTCGGACTATTCCTGGGAGGAGATGATCCACAAACTCGGGCACTCCCCAAATCTGGTCGTGCTCAAGAAACCGTTCGACAACATCGAGGCGTTGCAGCTCGCCCATGCGCTCACGGAAAAATGGCATTTGAACCGGAGGGTGCAGTCCCAGTTGGAAAATCTCGACGCCCAAGTGCGCCATCGGACTTCCGAATTGGAAGCCGCCAATGCACAATTAAAACGCGAAATCGCCTCCCGCATCAAAGCCGAGGAAGTTTTGCAATTGTCCGAGGAACGTTTCTCCAAGGCCTTCCATGCCACCCCGATCCCGCTGGCCATCCAGTCGCTTGCCGATGAAACCATTATCGGTGTGAACAGCGCCTTTCTTGCCATGCGGGGAGGCGAATATCCGCAGGTTGTCGGCCGCACTCCGGCCGAACTCGGCTTATGGGAGGATCCCAAGCTGGGGGGATTCATCGTGGACACGCTGCAACAGCACATTTCAATCCGCAATCATGCCTGCCAGTTGTCCACGTTTTCGAGAGAGCAACGCCATGTGCTGCTCTCGGTCGAGCCGTTTGAACTGGGTTCCGGCCCGCATTTGTTGTTGATTCTGCAGGACATCACGAACCAGATGAAATTGGAATCCCAATTGCGCCAGTCCCAAAAAATGGAGGCGGTGGGACAACTGGCCGCCGGCGTCGCACATGATTTCAATAACATCCTGACGGTGGTTCAGGGCAACACCTCCCTGTTGCAGGATCATCTCAGACAAGATCCGTCCTGCACCGAGTCGCTCGAAGACATATCCATCGCCACCGAAAGGGCCGCCCGGCTCGTCCGACAATTGCTGGCTTTCAGCCGCAAACAAGTGCTCAAGCCCGAAATGCTGAATCTCGGGCAGGTGGTTGGCAATCTTGGGGAAATGTTGAAAAGGCTTCTTGGAGATCATATCACTTTTGAAGTGAAGGCCGCGCCCAATCTGCCGCCCGTCCAGGCCGACCTCGGCATGATGGAGCAAGTCATCTTGAACCTTTCAGTGAACGCACGTGACGCCATGCCAAAGGGCGGAAAACTGACCGTCGGCATTGATGCCGTTACCATCACCCTCGATGATGTGCAAAAAAACTCCGAAATCCGACCCGGCCGGCACGTCTGTCTCTCCGTCTGCGACACCGGCTGCGGCATCGGGCCGGAGCTTCTGCCCCGCATCTTTGATCCGTTTTTTACAACGAAGGAAGTCGGCAAGGGCACCGGCCTGGGTCTGGCAACGGTTTACGGCATCGTCAAGCAACACAATGGATGGGTTGATGTCCAAAGCGCCGCCAATAATGGCACGACATTTCGAGTTTTTCTGCCGGTCTGCGCGGAAGATTCCCAGCTGGAGGATCCGTCCAAATCGCAAAAAACAACCGTTAAGAATGGAACGGAGTGCGTGCTCGTGGTTGAAGACGAAAACCACGTACGCAACCTGACGGTTGCCGTGCTGCGCAAAAATGGCTATCGCGTTTTGGAGGCGGTTTCTGGCAAGGACGCCTTGGACATCTTCCTCGACCACGGTTCAGAAATCGATTTGCTCTTCACCGACGTCATGATGCCGGGAAATCTCCTGGGCGATGAATTGGCCAGTCGTTTGCGCGCCACCAAACCCTCCCTCACCGTGCTGTTCACTTCGGGCTACACTCCTGAAGTCGCCAGAACCGAATTCCCGGGCCACGAAAACTTCCTGACCAAGCCCTTTACCCCCACCCAATTGCTTGCCACGGTCCGTCAATGCCTCGACCGTGCTTTGGCTGGAAATGGCGAAATAAAAAACTGAGCGAGCCTTGCCCTTCCCTCGCTCAAGCCCGTAAAACCGCCTGAGGTTCAACGACTGGATTCATTCCGGTGGCCAGGTTTTTGCGGACTGCCGCTTTTGCGCTGTTATCTTTTGCAAAATCCGCCGGGCAAGCATGGCTTATATGGTGAGCGTGGAATATTATTGAAATTTCGCTGGGGCCGTTCATTGTGATGCTTGGGCAAGGCGTTCCCAAACCAACATGAAACCCGATCAAATCCTATGAACGAAACAATCCCTCCAATCACCGGCAACCCGTTACAACCCAAAACCTCCACACTCGCCATTTGGAGCCTTGTGTTGGGCATCATTGGCCTGCTGTTTTTGCTGATCTGCATCGGTCCGTTGTTCGCCATCCCGGGAGTCATTTGCGGCCACGTGGCCTATTCTCGCATCAAGCACTCCAGTGGAACCATTGCCGGAGAGGGCATGGCCCTGGCAGGATTGATCACCAGTTACGTCAGCATAGGTTTTTCGGTTTTATTGATACCAATGATGATGGCCATTGCGATTCCCAATTTCGTCAAGGCGCGCCAAACGGCGCAAACAAATGCGTGCATCAACAACCTTCGCCAAATTGACGCGGCGAAAAACGAGTGGGCGTTGGAAAATGGGAAAAAGCCGGGTGACGTTCCCACTGCTCAAGACCTGAAGCCATTCTTCAAAAACGGGGCTTTCCCGGTTTGCCCCGCAGGCGGCACTTACACGATTGGCGCCGTCAGCAATGCCCCCGCCTGCTCGATTCCCGGACACAAACTGCCGCAGCAGTAGTCTGTATTAAAATTGCGGATTAGCCGCCAAACAAATCCATCTGCGGTGGCGGAGCGAGCTGCTTGAGCTTGTCGCGGTCCTGCTGGCGGCGTGCGGACTGCCGCACCGTGCCTTCCGGCGTAAGTTCAGATTCTTCGAGATTGCTGAGAATCACCTTCGCGCGTTCCAAAACCTCCCCGGGTACGCCGGCCAGGCGCGCGACGTGGATGCCGTAGCTTTTGTCCGTGCCGCCCTCGACAATTTTGCGCAGGAACACAATCTGGTCGCGCCATTCGCGCACGGCCACGTTGAAATTTCTGAGGCGCGGCAGGCGTTGCGCCAGCTCCGTCAACTCGTGGTAATGGGTTGCGAAGAGCGTCTTCGCGCCAACCTGATTGTGCAGGTGTTCGACGATGCTCCACGCCAGGCTTAAACCGTCAAACGTGCTCGTGCCCCGCCCGATTTCGTCGAGCACAATCAGGCTGCGCGGCGTGGAGTTGTTCAGAATGTTCGCCGTCTCGGTCATTTCAACCATGAACGTGCTTTGTCCGCGCGTAAGGTCGTCGCTGGCGCCAATGCGGGTGAAGATGCGATCCACCAGATCAATTCGCGCCTCGGCGGCCGGCACAAACGAGCCGGTGTGCGCGAGCAACACGATGAGCGCCACCTGCCGGATGTAAGTGCTCTTGCCGGCCATGTTCGGGCCGGTGATGAGCGCGATTTGAGGGAAAATTCCCGCCGCAGCAGCCGGCGTGAGCCGGCTTTGATCTTCTGCTTGAGAAATTGGAGCGGGCCGACGTTCGCCGCCACTGGATAGCCCCGTGTCATTCGGCACGAAACGTTCCTCGGCAAGGTTTTGTTCCAGCACCGGATGGCGTGCGTCTCGAAACTGGATCACACCTTCGTCGTTGACCTGCGGACGCGAGTAATTATAAAGCCGCGCCGTCTCGGCGAAAGAGGCCAGCACGTCGAGTTGCGCCAGCGCCGCGGCGGTTTGCTGGATTTTGGGCAGTTGGCCGAGCACTTCCTCGCGCACGCGCTGGAACAGCTCGTATTCCAGCTTCACGCCGCGTTCCTCCGCACCGAGGATTTTGCCCTCCATGTCCTTCAGCTCTGGCGTGATGTAACGCTCGCCGTTGGCGATGGTCTGCTTGCGGATGTAATGTGGCGGCACCTTGTCCAGATTCGCCTTGGTGACCTCGATGTAATAGCCGAAGACGGAATTGAACCGGACCTTCAGCGATGTGATGCCGGTGCGCGTGATTTCGTCCGCCTGCAGTTTGGCAATCCAGTCCTTGCCACCGCGCATGGCGTTGCGCAGTTCATCAAGCGACGCGTCGAAGCCGTCCCGGATCATGCCGCCTTCCTTCAATGCCAGCGGCGGTTCGTCCGCGATGGCGCGGGCAATCAACTTCACGAGCTCGGGCGATTCAGCGACTTGTCCGTTCAGTTCCTCAATCAAGCCGGTGGTGCGGGCATCCTCGGGCGCCGGTGAGTCAACCTGCACCAACGATCCGGCTCGCCGGGGGTCTCGCCCCGCCAAATCAAGAATTCCCTTTACCGCCGGGATTTGTTCCAGCGCCATGCGCAGGGCGACGAGGTCCCGCGCATTGCCGCTTCCGGAACTCAACCGGCCCAAGGTGCGCTCCAGATCGCGCACCTGGGAAAGTTGCGCGCGAAAATTGTCCAGCCCGGCGGAATTTTCGACGAATGTCTGCACTGCCTCCTGCCGGCGGCGGATCGGCTCGACTGCGGCGAGCGGTTGCGAAAGCCAGTTGCGCAGCATTCGCGCGCCCATCGGCGTGACGGTCCGGTTCGCCGCGCCGTACAGCGAGGCGTTGCGCGGCGCGTCATGGCGCAACGGTTCCAGAATTTCAAGATGCCGGAGCGTCGTGTAATCGAACGCCAGATAGTCGCTGCGGCGGTAAAATGACAGGCGCGTGAGATGTTTTACGTCGCGGCGCAGGTGTTGCGTGAGATAATGCAGCGCCGCCCCTGCCGCGCCGATGGCGGCGGTGCGGTCCTTCAGCCCAAAGCCGTCGAGCGACGCCACCTTGAAATGGTCGCGCACGGTGAACAGCGCCGTCTCCGGCGCGAATGTCCAATCGTCGTAACCATTCAGGATTTGAAACGAACCACGCAACAGGTCGCGCAATGCCGCCGCTTCACCCGGATAAATTATCTCCGCCGGACGCAGCCGTTCGAGTTCCGCGAGCAACGCCGCATCGTCTTCAACCTCCGTCGTCATGAAATCGCCCGTCGTCAAATCCACGAACGCCAGGCCGAAGGTTTTCCCGCCCGGGCGGACGGCGGCGAGGAAATTGTTCCGCTCGGCCACGAGCATCCGCTCGTCGAAATGCGTGCCGGGGCTGAGAATCTGGGTGACTTCGCGTTTGACGAGCTTGCCGGGCCGGGCGTCCTCAAGTTGATCGCAAATGGCGACCTTGCGTCCGGCCTTGAGCAGCCTGCCGATGTAGGCATTTGCCGCATGATGCGGCAGGCCGCACATGGGCACGCCCTGGCGCGCCGTAAGCGCGAGGTTGAGAATCTGCGCGCCGGTTTGCGCGTCCTCGAAAAACATCTCGTAAAAATCGCCGAGCCGGAACAGGAGCAGCGCGTCCCTGGGCAGTTCGCCCTTGATGCGGCGATACTGTGTCATCATGGGAGTGAGTTGGGCTTCGGCGGCCATCGGCTGGGAAACTAAACACGAATGCCAACCGCGTCGAAGAATTTTTGCATCGGCGCGCGACATGCCGGACTTGGTTCCGTGATTTGCCTCGAAAAACTGAACGCCGGAATTTTCTTGAAAGAGGTCCCAAGATGACAATACTTGGTTATTCATTGCCAAAATGCGGAAAGCTGCGCCCTTTTGACGGAAATAGCCTTGATTTTGTATGACCCAATCAATTCCCTTTCGCCGTCATTTTCTTTCGTTTTGTCTGCTGGCAGTTTTGGCGTTCGGCTCTGCCAACGCTGTCTTTGCCGCCGAACCGGAACCGGTGGCGCAACTCGTCCCGGCGTACAATGCAGCCACCGGCCAGCCCATCAATTCCGGCGACAACGCCTGGGTGCTCGCCAGCGCGGCGCTGGTGCTCATGATGACGGCGCCGGGTCTGATCCTGTTTTATGGCGGGCTGGTGCGGAGCAAGAACGTCCTCTCCACGATGATGCACAGCCTGATTCTCATGGCGGTGGTGTCCACGATGTGGATGGTGTTCGGTTACAGCATGGCGTTTGGAGAGGGCAATGCGATTTTCGGCAACCCGTTTAAACATTTGTTTCTCCAGGGAATCGGAACAACGCCCGACCCGGATTACGCGGCCACCATCCCGAACCAGACGTTCATGCTCTTCCAGATGATGTTTGCCATCATCACGCCGGCGTTGATCAGCGGCGCGATCGCGGAGCGCATCCGGTTCAAGGCGTATCTGCTCTTCATCGTGTTGTGGACGACGGTGGTTTATTTTCCGTTGTGTCACATGATGTGGGGCAAGGGCGGGCTGTTCAACTGGGCGCTCGGCGGAAGAATTCCCGTGCTCGACTTCGCAGGCGGCACGGTGGTACACATCAGTTCGGGTGTGTCCGCGCTGGTCTGCGCGATGGTTCTGGGCAGGCGCGATGGCTACCCGCAGGAACCGATGATGCCGCACAACGTGGTTTTTTCGCTCATCGGCGCCGGATTGTTGTGGGTGGGCTGGTTCGGCTTCAACGCCGGCAGCGCGTTGAGCGCGGGGGCGCTCGCCACGAGCGCATTCGCCGCCACGCATTTTTCGGCGGCAGCGGCGGCGTTGAGCTGGACCACCACCGAATGGCTGCTCAAGGGCAGACCCAGCGTGCTCGGCGCGGCCTCCGGCATGGTGGCGGGACTGGCGACCATCACGCCGGCGTCGGGTTTCGTGTCCATCCCCTCGGCATTCTGCATCGGGCTTGTGGCAGGCGTGGTTTGCTATTTCGCCGTCACGAAGCTTAAATTGCGTCTCGGTTATGACGATTCGCTTGACGTGTTCGGCGTGCACGGAGTTGGCAGCATGACCGGCATGTTGATGCTCGGCTTCCTCGCCAGCCAGACGGTGAACCCGGCCCTCGTGGCCACCTTCAAAATCAATGGCGTGACCACGCCCATCGCTGGCGGCACACACCAGTTTTTCAACCAACTCCAGGCTGTTCTGGTCACGGTGGCGCTGGCGGCCATCGCCACCTGGGTTTTGTTGAAGGTGGTTGACCGGCTTGTTGGATTGCGTGTTGACCAGGAAGATGAGAGCGTGGGCTTGGATCTTTCGCAACACGGCGAGCGCGCTTACAACGAATAAACAGGAGACGACGCATGAAAAAAATCGAAGCCATCATCAAGCCGTTCAAACTGAACGACGTCAAGGAAGCCCTCAACGGCATCGGCATCCTCGGCATGACCGTCATGGAAGTCAAAGGTTTCGGCCGCCAGAAGGGGCACACCGAAATTTATCGCGGCAGCGAATACACCGTGGATTTTCTCCCCAAGATCAAAATCGAGACCGTCCTGCCGGAATCGTTGGTGGAATCCGCCGTCGAAGCCATCCTCAAGGCCGCCAAGACCGGCAAGATTGGCGACGGCAAGATTTTTGTCTCCACCGTTGACGACGCCTGGCGCATCCGCACCAGCGAACAAGGCGACGGCGCGGTGTAGGGTTCGCGCGCCGCCTGCCGGCCGCCAGAATTCAAATCAACGCTCGTCCGGCGTGACGTGCAGTTCGCCGGCGCGTTCCAGCCGCAGAATTTCGGCGGTGTAGCCTTTGCGAAAGTTCGGATACTTGAACTGACAACCGAGTTCCATCTTCAACCGGCGATTCAAGACACGCTTGTTCGTCGCGCCGCGCCTGCGGTTTTCAACCGGATTTTCCGGCACGGATGGCGGTGGATATTTCCCTACGGTTGCCGCGAGCCACTGGAAAAAATTCGCCTGGCTCACCGGCTCGTCGTCCACGGCATTGTACACTTCACCCGCGCGTCCGCTTTTCAACGCCGCGATGATGCACCCGATCAAATCATCGCGGTGTATCATGTTCAGGAAACGGGAACCATCGCCTTCGATGCGCGCCTCGTTTTTCAGGAATTGCCTGAACCGGTGGCCGCGGCCGGGTCCGTAAATGCCGGCCACGCGCAAAATCACGGCTGGAAACTTGCGCTCCGTCACGGCCGCCAGCAGCAACTTTTCCGTTTCGAGCAACACCTTTGCCGTGTCCGCAGCCGGTTCGGTCGGACTGGTTTCCTTGACCTGTGAACCGTCGGTCTGGCCGTAAATGCTCGTGCTGCCCGTATAAACAAATTTTTTCGGCGGGTTCGGCGCGAACCGGTCAATCAGATTGCGCATGCCCTGAAGATAAACCTGCCGGTACTCGTCCACGCCGCCGCCGTTGGAGGAAACGCAATTGATGACCCAATCAAAATCGCGCGGCAGCCTGGCCAGCGTCCCCGGTTGGGTGACGTCGCCGAAAAGCGGCTGGATGCCAGCGGCCTTCAATTCATTTTCAGCCGACACACTCCGGCGCAGGCCGGAAACATCGTGGCCCCGCCGGATCAGTTCCGCTCCGAGCGGCAAACCGACATAACCGCAGCCGACAATCAGGCATTTCATTTATGATTTAAGATTGATGATTTATGATTGCTTCGCGCCTCGGGGCGTTGTTCAAATCGTAAATCGTAAATCATAGATCGTAAATCTTTTCAGTCCATCACGGCGGCGAAGCGCAGGCCGCGCGTGCTGACCCGGAGTTGCTTGAATCCAAATTCCTCCATCACCATCTCGTAAATCACGACGCCCGTGAGAACCACGTCCGCCCGCAATTTCGGCAGGCCGGTGATTTCCTTGCGCTCGGCCAGCGGCAGGCGCCACAGGCGACGCCGATGCGACTTTACCCGCTCCAGGCTCAGGCGCGTGGCCTCAATCCGTTCGCGGTCGTAGCGGTCGAGCTTCGCCTCGATGCGCGCGAGGATGCTGGTCGTTCCGCCGGTGCCGACAAGCTGAATGTCCCCCGAGGATGAACGGGCCTCGCGCCGCAGGGCGGGATCCAGTTTGGGGCGGACTTCGTTTTGCAGAAAATTCCCTATCCAGTCGCGGCAGGCATTGAATTCGCCGCGCGTCGGCGGGTCGCCGTGCGGAAATTTTTCCATGAGCCGCACCGTGCCCAGCGGAAAACTGTGGGCAAAATGCTTGTGCTCGCCCTGGCCGAGAATGAATTCCGTGCTGCCGCCGCCAACATCCAGCAGCAGCAATGGCGCCTTCGCCAGTTCCGCGTCGGTCGTCACACCTTGAAACACCCATTCGGCCTCCTGTTCGCCGGAAATGATTTCCACCTTGAGATCGGATGCGCGCTGGACGGCCGTGGTAAGGTCGCCGGGATTCACCGCGTCGCGCGCGGCGCTGGTGGCGATGACGCGGATGGAATCGGAATTTCTTTCGCGCGCGGTTTGGGCAAATTCCCAGACGGCCTCGGCGGTGCAGGCGACCGCTTCCGGCTGGAGCCGGCGCGTTTCGTAGAAGCCCCTGCCGAGCCGCGTCTGGCGGCTTTCTTCGTGCACCGGCCGCACGTCGCGTCCCGACACGTCGGCGACCAACAATTTGATCGAGTTGGTGCCGACATCAATGACAGCGCGCCGAACGGGTTCCATGCGGCGGAAAACTACAAGGCGCGGGCGCGGAAACCCAACTGAAAAATGTTACGTTTTACGGACATTGCGCCAGGCGCGGCACGGTGTATTTTCCCGTGATGAAAATCCATATATTGCGCCACGGAATCGCGGTGATGCGCGACGACCTGGATGTCGGAAACGATTCCGGACGCCAGCTTACCGCCAAAGGCAAACGCCAGCTCCGGCAGACCGCCACCGCCATGAAGCAAATGGGCCTGCGCTTCGACCTGATTCTTTCCAGCCCGTATTTGCGCGCGAGGCAGACCGCGGAAATTGTCGCCGAATCCTTGAAATTGACAAAACGGCTCAAATTTTCCGATGCGCTTGACCCGGATGGCAGCCTGAAAAACCTGATCGGGCAGTTGAATGAATCAAAACCTGCGCTGGAAAATGTTTTGCTTGTGGGGCACGAACCTTATTTGAGCTGCTTGATTTCATTGCTGACGACAGGCGGAATGGACTTGGCGATGGATTTCAAAAAGGGCGGTCTGTGCAAATTGGAAATTGAGAAATTAAGTCATGGCCGTTGTGCAACGCTTGTGTGGCTGCTCACGCCGCGGCAGATGAAATTGATGGGCTGAAATGGCAGGGACGGCGCCGCGCCGTCCGGTCATTGCAGCGCGATGACCCCGCCTTCACCCGACGCGGAACGAAATTCGCTGGATCAAATTCTTTCCGAAACCGTATTGCAACCGGTCGAGAATTTCCTTGCGGCGGTAACGGACGATTTCTGCGAGCCATACGCTGCTGTCCACGTTCACGAACAGCGTGCCGTTGCGCACCCCCGTCGGCTGGGCGTGGGCGACAATATTCGGGTCAATCAGCGAATTCCACACCTTGATGATTTCCGCCTCGGCCCGGCGCTGGTCCATGTGCAAGTCCTTTGTCACGCGCGGCAGCACGTCGCCAACGCGCCGGGCGCGCACGGCCTGCGCGGCTTCCAGCGGCGTGAGATCCACGCCGCGCCATTGCGCTAGCACCTTTTGTCGGGCGGAAACTTTTTTCGGCGGCGGCATCTGACGCGAAAAGCATCGGCGGAACCGGCGGGGAAAGCAAGCAGGCAGGATTGGGGCGTTTTTATGCTTGCCCAAATTGACTTTGTGATGCAAAGTCATTGCATGGAACCGAACTGGGCCGCCGAAAATTTACAGACCATACGAACTTTGATGGAACGTTCCGCTGTTTACCGGCGGGCTCTCGCGCCGATCATGATCTTCGCCGGGCTGCTAGGTCTGGCGGCGGCGGCAACGGGACTTTTGTTCCATCTGGATTCGATGCGAGCCTTCGGCGGTCTGTGGTTGGGTACGGCGGCCTTTGTGGTCGCCGGTGCGTTTTTTATTGCGCGGCGGCAGGCCATCAAAGATCACGAGCCCTTCTGGTCGCCGCCAACGCGGCGGGTGACTCAGGCATTGATTCCGCCTTTGTTAGCGGGCATGGCTATTGGCGTATGCCCGGCATTTTTCCCGGAGGCCGAAAAGGATTTGAATTTTTGTTCGGTAATTGTGTGGATAATGTTTTATGGCTGTGCGCTTCATGCAGCAGGTTTTTTCATGCCGCGCGGCGTAAAAGTTTTTGGATGGCTCTTTATTGTCAGTGCGTGTGGCGTATTTTACGCTTTCGCTTTGGGAGATTTGAATTCCAATTTTAGTGCGCACTGGCTCATGGGCTTTTTCTTCGGCGTGTTGCATCTGGCTTACGGCGCGTATTTGTATCTGACCGAAAAGGGAAAGAATGCGGCGTGAACCCGGAACCCTATCTACAGCTCGACCGCGTGATTCACGAGAAAGGCCGGCTGGCGATCATGTCCATGCTCGCCGCCTCGCCGGAATTGTCGTTCACCGAACTGCGCGACGCGCTGGTCATGACCGACGGCAATCTCACCACCCACATCCGCGCCCTCCAGGAAACGGGCTATGTCTCCGTTGCCAAGTCGTACCAGAACCGCCGCCCGCTCACGACCTGCTCGCTTACGGCAACCGGCCGGAAGGCCTTCCGGGAATATGTCAACCTGCTGGAGCAGATCGTCCAGCAAAACCGGCCCAAATGAAATTCCTTTGAACAAATCCAAACCGCATTGGTCTGTTACTTTGTGATACAAAGTTAAATGATCAATCAACATGCAAAAACTATGAAAGACATTGTCACCGAAAGCCTCCGTTATTGGGAGCCGCGCCGGGTCGCGTATAATGCCGTCCTCGCCCTGGTGGTCGCCGGCTCGTTCTTCTATCACCAATCGTCCCTCGTCGTGCCGGGCTGGGAGCCGTTATTTGGCTTGTTGCTCGCCGCCGTGCTGGCGAACGTGCTGTATTGTGCCGCATACGCGGCCGATATCCTGATTCAATTATCCGATTATCAGGCGGCCTGGCGAGGCCAGCGGTGGCTGCTTTGGCTGGCGGGAACAGCGTTTGCCACCGGGATTTTCCTTTTGCACGAATGAGCCACGCCGAAGCCACGGCCCGGCCCCAAGTGTTGGGAAACGGAGGAAGAATGAGAATAATTCGAGCGGAACATCTGGGCATGTGTTTCGGGGTGAGAGATGCCATCGCGCTGGCGTCGGAAACCGCGAGGCACGAGCCGCTGACCATTCTCGGCGACCTCGTCCACAACGAAACCGTGCTGGCGGAATTGCGGGCGAAGGGCATTCGCGTGGTGCAGCAACCGGCCGAAGTCGGCACGCGAACCGCAATGGTCACGGCCCATGGCGCATCCGAACGCGCGATGCACGAAACACGCGGACGCGGCCTGAACGTGCTCGAAGCAACCTGTCCGCTGGTGCACGTGGCCCATCGCATCCTGGCCAGGCTGGTGCGCGAAGGTTTCCATCCGGTCATCATCGGCCAATGCGACCACGTCGAGGTGCGCGGCCTGACCGGCGATCTCGATGAATTTGACGTGGTGCTGGACGCGGAAGACGTGGCCGGCCTTCGTGAGCGCCCGCGATTGGGCGTCGTTTCACAAACCACGCAGCCGATTGACAGGGTCCGGCAACTGGTGCGGCTGATGCGCGAGCGTTTTCCGCAGTCGGAAGTGTGTTTCATTGACACCGTCTGCCAGCCGACCAAACAGCGCCAGAGCGCGGCAGCCGAGCTGGCGCAAAAATGCGACGTGGTGATTGTCATTGGCGGCGCGCACAGCAACAACACGCGCGAGCTGGTCAAGACCTGTTCGCGGTTTTGTTTGCGCGTTCATCATGTCCAGTTGGCGGGGGATTTGCGCGCGGAATGGTTTTTTGCCGGCGACGTCGTCGGCATCACGGCGGGCACTTCGACGCCGGACAAACTCATCAACGAAGTGGAACAGCAACTGACAACCCAAAGAAAGGAACAACATGAAAACTGTCTGGTTTAAGCGCGTGGGCTGGTTTCATCTGCCCGTGTCCGTGCCGGGCGCGGTCATCACGCTGGCGGCACTGGCATTTTGCGCGCAGGTGTTTCTGGCGGTGGACCGCCATTCCCATTCCGCGAGCGACACGCTTTACGGCGTCTTTCCGTTTTTCGCGTGCGCGTTTCTTTTGGTTGACTGGATTGCCGGACGGACGAACGGCCAAAAATAAAATTTCCGGCTTGCCGCCATTAACCTGGCGGTCAAAAACAACGGACAACAGAAACATGAAAAACGAATCGAACACAAAACCGGGCCGGCTGGAAGAAATCATGGGTTGCGCCTGGCGTTACTGGGAACCGCGCCGGCTGGCCTACAACGGCACGCTGGCCCTGGTCGCGCTGGGCTGGCTCGCGTTCACCTGGCCGCACTTCCGGCCCGCGCTCAATTTCCGCGCCGCCGGCACCATCGCCGTGCTCGCGGTTCTCGCCAATGTTTGTTACAGCGCGGTCTATCTGGCGGAACTCGCCGCGCGTGTTTCGCCCGCGCGGACGGTTTTTCGTCTGGCTGCTCGGCACGCTGCTTGCGCTGGCGCTGGAAATGTATTGGATCGCGGATGAGATTTACCCGCATCCCGCCGGACCGTAGCCGGACAAATTTCCGCTAGACAAATCCCGCCGCCGGGCGCGTCATTATGAAAATGCCCGGCAAACCAGAACTGGAACGGCTCTACGACGAGCACGCCCAGCCGCTGTTTGCCTTTCTGCTGAATTTTACGCGCGACGAGGCCGACACGCGCGACCTGCTTCAGGAAATTTTCGTCAAGCTCGCGCGCACGCCGGAATTGCTCGACGGCATCCGCGAAGAGCGCGCTTTTCTCATCCGACTGGCCCACAATGCGGCAATTGATTTGATGCGCCGACGTGGCACGCGCGACAGAACCCGCGAAAACTTCGCCGCCGAAATGATTTCGCCGTTTGCGCCGGCGGGCGACCCTGATGAAAAAGTTTTCCACGAAGACCTAGCGGCCGCGCTCGGCGAATTGCCGGAGGAACAGCGCGCCGTTGTCCACTTGAAACTTTGGGAAGGATTGACCTTCGAGCAAATCGCCGGGGCACTGGAAATCCCGTTGAACACCGCCGCCAGCCGCTATCGTTACGGGCTAGACAAATTGCGCGAGCGGCTGCGTCCCATCTACGAAGAACTGTAGCGGCGGTCTGTGACCGACGCACAAAAAATGGCGACGCTCATAGAGCGCCTCTACAAAAATGAAACCAGACGACTTTGAACAAAAAATTCAGCGGCAGCCGCTGCGGCAAATACCGGGCGGATGGCGCGGTGAAATTTTATCCGCTGCGAAAAGTGCCTCGCGTCCGGTGCCCCGTGCCTCGTTCCTTTCAACTCTCAACCATCAACTTTCAACCCTGCTATGGCCTCATCCCAAAGCCTGGGCCGGGCTGGCAGCGGTTTGGGTTTTGATTTTTGCCTTGGATTTTTCCATGCGGGACAAATCGCCGGTGGTGGCGGAAAAATCCGCGCCGCCGTCGCCGGAAGTCATCGTGGAGCTGAAGCAGCAGCAGCGGATGCTGGCGGAGTTGATTGGCGCGCGGGAAACGCATGACGCCGGGCCGCAGCAGTTTTTCCCGCGCCCGCGCAGCGAATGCGCCGGGATTTTGATGACGTGAGCCGGGAGGGACGGCGTGTCGCCGTCCCGCTTTTTTGATTGGGGACGCCGGCACGGCGTCCCTCCCGAATAAAAAATTATGAACGACAAACCCAAAAGCTTCTGGAAAAAATCGTGGAAAGGGTCGCGTTTGTTTTTAATTTGGCTGGCCTTGGTGATAACCATCATGGTCAGTTTCTCAATTAGCATTTTGCTCATCGGCAAGCCATTTACAGAACCTTCGGATTTCGGGGTGGTTTTGATTGATGGATTCGTTGGCGTGTCTGTTGTGTTCGGCCTGTGGCTGTTCATCCGCTGGCTTTGCTGCTGGCGCAATTTCAAGCGGTTTTTGTTCGGCTGTGCGTGCCTTGCCACTTTGATTGCCCTGTTTTACGCCGAGGAAGACTGGCGCGGCAAACATGATTGGGAAAAATACAAACACCAATGGGAGGCCAAAGGCGAAAAATTTAATTTCGCCGACTTCGTTCCGCCGCCGGTGCCGGATGACCAGAATTTCGCGATGGCTCCGATTTTTGACGCGACTCGCAATTTGGCCAGCCGCAAATGGCGGAATGAACATCGCAATCAGCATCCTGATGCATCGGGAAATCCGTGGGACACCAACCTCATCGACCGGCTGCAGATAGACATAGGTCGCAATGATGACTGGCCGGTGACGCGTTCGGCGACAAACGGCTCCGGCGACTGGCAGACGGCCAAGGCCAGCGACCTGAAAATCTGGCAAAATTATTATCGCGCGCTGGCGACCACGACGAACTTGTTTCCCGTCGCGCCGCAGCCGCAATTGCCGGCACAGGATGTTTTGCTCGCGCTGGGCAAATATGATTCTGTGATCGAGGAACTGCGCGCGGCGAGCGCGCGGACGGAATCACGATTCCCGCTGGATTACGACGACGAAAACCCGGCAGAGATTTTACTGCCGCATTTGGCGGCGCTGAAAAGATGTTCGCAGGTATTGCAGTTGCGTGCCATCGCCGATTTGCAAAACGGCGAAAGCGAGAAAGCATTGGCGGACATAAAACTCAATTTTCGCCTGATTGATTCGGTTCATTCCGAGCCGTTCATCATCACGCATCTCGTCCGCAGAGCCATTTTGCAAATCACGCTCCAGCCGGTCTGGGAAGGTTTGGCGGAGCACAAATGGTCAGACGCGCAACTGGCCGAACTCGACTCGGAATTGTCAAAGCTGGATTTTTTGGCGGACTACGAATTTTCCGTGCGCAGCGAGCGAGCGGCGCATATAAAAATCGTTGATTGGATGGAACAGAAACGAAGCCGCTTTTGGGAATTATTCAACATGATCGACAACGATTACAAAGGAACAATGAAGCATTTCGGCTTGTCGGTGGAAATCTACTTGATGCCCAAGGGCTGGTATTATCAAAGTGAAATCGTGCTGTCAAAAGCGCAGCAGCAGTGGGTTTTGCCGATGGTGGACGACGCGCAGCAAACGGTTTCGCCGCAGGCAGCGCGCGAATCGGTGGCCACCGTCGGATCGCTGCGCCCGACCGGAGTCAATTTATTCGCGCGTCTGCTGCTGCCCGAATTGGGGAATTACGCGGAAAAGGTCGCGAACGGACAAACCGTCGCAAACGAGGCGCGCATCGCCATCGCGCTGGAACGTTACCGGCTCGCGCACGGCCGGTATCCCGATTCACTTGACGCATTGGTGCCACAGTTCATGGAAAAAATTCCGCACGATATCATCGGCGGCCAGCCGCTGCATTATCGGCTCACCGAGGACGGGCAATTTGTTTTGTATTCTGTCGGCTGGAATGAAAGGGACGACGGCGGAACAGTTGGTTTTAAAACGGATGGCACGGTGGACATGAACACCGGCGACTGGGTCTGGCGGTATCCGGCCAGGTGATTTTTCGATTTACGATTTGCGATTTGCGCGCGGCAGTCGGACATTGCGCGGGGCGGATCGGATTTGATTGCAGAATGTCCGCTTGCGCGAAGTCTCACAGCCTTTATTTTCCTCCTTGTGAACAGACCGCCACCTGCGCCGCAAAATCTGATTTTCAAAATGCTCCGGGACGCGACGTCGGCTTGCGAGCGCCAGAATTATCAGCATTGTTTTGACATTTTGGAGCGCGCAAGCCGTTTAAGCCCCAATGATCCCTGCATTTTGCTCGAGCTGGGGAATGCGCACGGGCGTCGCTATGATTTCGCGACCGCGGAAATCTGTTTTGAAAAGGCCATCCGGGTTTCGGGCTGGAAAGCAGAGGCGTTTCTCGCGGCAGGATTGCATTGCCTCAATTTGCGCAACGACGAAATGGCCGAGCGCTATTTGAAGCGTGCCATCGAGCGGGAAAATGCGCCGGGCGCGGCCTTGATAAAATTGGCGTGGATTTACGAGATCCGGCGCCACCCTGAAAAGGCGGCGGATCTCGTCGCGCGGGTTCTGAAATCAGATCCTTCAAACGCTGCGGCATTGTTTGTCGAGGCCAGGTTCGAGCGTCTGGCAGGTCATTTGGAAAATGCCGAAAAAAAGTTGCGTCTTTTTTTGTCCAAGTCCGGCGTGGACGTGGAATCCCGGGCGAACGGCTGGTATGAGCTTGCTGGAATTCTGGACGCTCAAAAACGCTATGACGAGGCGATGACGTCGTTGCTCGAGGCCAAAAAACTGTTGCGCCCGTTTTTTGGAAACGAAATCGCGCGATTGCAGCGATTCCAAAGCAAAATGCTGGAAACGGAAAAAATGATTTCCGGGGACGTTTTACACCGGTGGTTTGATTCCGGCGCTCAACTCCAGCCGGGGCGGCGCTTCGCTCTTCTGTGCGGCCATCCGCGCTCGGGCACGACGCTGCTGGAGCAGGTCCTGGATTCGCACGACGATCTCATCTCGCTGGAGGAAGCGCGCGTCTTCAGCGAGGAAGCGAGCCGGCCGTTGCACCGGAATCTTTCGGATGAAACGCCGGAATTGTCCGTTCTGGAATCCGCTTCGGAGGATCGCCTGCGTCAATCGCGCGAAGACTATTTCAAATTCGCGGAGAAATTGTTGGGCGAAGCCGTCGGCGGACGGTTGCTGATTGACAAAAATCCAGCGCTGACTTCGGCCATCCCGGCCGTGGTTCGCATTTTTCCCGAGGCGAAATTTCTCGTGGCCATTCGCGACCCGCGCGACGTGTGCCTGAGCTGTTTCATGCAACCGCTGGGCGTCAATACCGTCAGCTCCGCATACCTGAGCCTTGAAGGCACGGTGACGCAATACGCATCGGAGATGGGATTTTGGCGCGCAATGCAGCCGCGCTTGAAAAATCCGGCCATCGAAATCCGTTACGAAGATCTCGTAAACGACCTGGAATCCGCTTCGCGCCGCGTGTTGAAATTCCTGGGCGTGGACTGGGACGAACGCGTGTTGCGCTTCAACGAACATGCGCAAAATAAAATTGTGAGGTCCGTCACTTCAACGGATGTAACCAAGCCGATTTTCAAAACTGCCGTTGGCCGGTGGCGCAATTATCAAAAATACCTGGAGCCGCATTTGAAAAAACTCGAGCCTCTTTCGAAGGCATTCGGTTACGAATAAGACAGCACTGCAAAGCTGCACGCCTGGCGGCTTGGCGGTTAAAGCGCTTTTTGCTTCGTGCCTTCGCATCTTTGTGGTGAAATGATTGTGTGAACATCACGAACCTGAATCCGGACACGGACATCGGGGCGAGCGCGTGGCTCGTCGAACTGGACGACCACCGCATTTTGCTCGACGCCGGAATGCACCCCAAGCGCGAGGGCCGCGAAGGGCTGCCGATGTTCAAGGCGGCCAAAAATGCCGAACTCGACGCGATTGCGATTTCGCATTGCCATCACGATCACATCGGCGCGCTGCCGGTGGCGTGCCGGCATTTTCCCAAGGCGCACGTGCTGATGAGCGAGTTGAGCTACTTCATCGCCGAGCGCGTGCTGCACAATTCGGTGAACGTGATGACGCGCCAGCGCGATGAGCTGGGCATCCGCGAATATCCGCTCTACACGCACGACGAAGTGGACGACATCACGCCGCAGTTCCAGGGCTTCAAATACAACCGCGAAATCGAATGGGCGGCATTCCACAAGATGCGCGCGGGCCGGCCTTCGCCGACGCTGGAATTTTTTGATGCCGGCCACACGCTCGGCTCGGCGGGCATCCTGATCCGCGGCAAAAAGGAAACGCTGTTTTACACCGGGGACGTCTGCTTTCACGACCAGACCCTTTCACGCGCGGCGCGGTTTGAGGACGTGAAGGCCGACGTGATGATCATGGAAACCACGCGCGGCAACCGCGCCGTGCCGCCGGGCTTTTCACGCGAGAACGAAATCGAGCGGCTCGTGGCGGCCATTCACGGCGCGCTCAAACGAAAGGCCTGCGTGCTGATTCCGTCCTTCGCACTGGGCCGCACGCAGGAGATGCTGGCGATGCTGGCGCTGCTGATGCGGGCGGGAAAATTGAAGGAACAGCCGGTTTTCATCGGCGGACTGGGCAGGGTGTTCACGGAAATTTACGACCTGGAGGCGCACCGGACACACCGCCAGCATACGAATCTGCAGCTGCACGAGGCGCTGCAACTCATCGTCCTCGAAAAGGGCCAGGCGGAAAAAATGAAATTGAGCGGCGGGAAAATCTTTGTCATCACCGCCGGCATGATGAGCGAAAACACGGCGGCGCACGATCTGGCGATGCGGATGATTGGCGACGAACGGCAGTCCATTTTCTTTGTCGGGTACGCCGACCCGGACACGCCGGGCGGACGTTTGAAAAGGGCGAAGCCCGGCGAAACGTTTGTGTTCAGCCCCTCCGCCGGCCAAGTGACGCGGCGTTGCGAGGTGCGGGATTTCGATTTGACGGCGCACGCGAACCGCGAGGACTTGCTGGATTTTGTCGGCCAGGTCCTGCCGCGCGCGATTTTGCTGGGGCATGGCGGCGATAATTCACGCGCCTGGTTCGAGGAACAGATCCGCACACGCTGGCCGAAAATCAAAATTCTCCAGCCGCAGCCGGGCAGAATGTTGCCGGTGTAAAAAACAAACCGCCGGCGAATCGGGCCGGCGGTCTGATTTGCTTTGTCTTACAAGTCTAATGCCCGTTGCCATTGACGATGTTGGCAAGGTTGAAGATCGGCAGGAACATGCAGATGACCATGCCGCCGATGACAACACCCAGGAAAACAATCAACATCGGCTCGATGAGCGACATGAGGCCGGAGAGTGTGGATTCGATTTCCTCGTCGAGGAAGTTCGCAACGCGTTCAAGCATGTTGTCAATGTTACCGGTCTGTTCGCCGGCGCTTATCATGCGGATGACCATCGTCGGAAAGATCGGGTTTTTGCCGAGCGCGGCGGATATGCCTTCACCTCGCTCGATGTCGATGGCGGCGGTCTTGATGGCTTTTTCCATGACGACGTTGCCAACGGTTTGGGAGACGATTTGCAGCACTTCAAGAATGGGCACGCCGCTGCGAACGAGCGAGGCGAGCGTCCGGGTGAAGCGCGCCAGACAAATTTTATGCGCAATGACGCCGAAGACGGGCAGCTTTATCCGGCGGCCATCCCAGAATTCCCGGCCGGATTTGGTTTTGATGAAATAGAACCATCCCCAGACCAGCAAGCCCGCGCCGGCGACAAGGAGAATCAGGTAATTTTTCACGAGGTCGCTCAAATCCATCATTATTTGTGTCGGTCCGGGCAATTGTGCGCCGAAGCCGGAGTAAATTTCCTTGAAGGTGGGGACGACTTTCACCAATAGAAAGGTCGTGATGCAGATGGCCACGACCGTCACCGCCGTCGGATACATCAGGGCGGTTTTGACCTTCTTGCGGAGGCGATCGGAGTTTTCCAGGTAAGTTGCCAGCCGCGCCAGGATTTCCGAGAGCAAACCGCCCTTTTCACCCGCCGCCACCATGGAAATGTAGAGGCGGTTGAACGCCTTGGGATGCTTTTGCAACGCCTCGGAAAAGCTTTCGCCGCCCTCGACGCGCGTGCAAACGTCACGAATCGTGTCGCGCATGACCTTGTTGGCGGTTTGGTCGGCAAGCGCCTGCAGGGATTGCACTATGGCGATGCCCGCGTCCACCATCGTCGCCAGTTGGCGGGTGAACATCACCAGATCGGCCAGTGAAACCTTGCCACCCTGGGTTCTGCCCTTTCGGGAAACCTTTTCCTGGATGGAAACGACCAGCAAATTGCGGTTGAGCAACGCGGCGATGGCGGCCTGTTCGGTCGCCGCCTCCACGCTGTTGCGGATTTCGCGGCCGGTGGCCGTCTCACGAGCTGTGTAAGCAAATGATGGCATATTTTTAATTATAGATAAAAGTGCGAACCCAAACGGCTATGCTCGCAATTGACATTCCAACTACCCCCGGCAAAAGCACGATTTGTTCCAATTTGCCCGGCAAAAACCAGCCAAGGGAATAGCTTAAGCCCCAAAAAAGCAGTTTAAAGACCGTTCCTGTGCCTCGATTTGGTGCAGTTTCCGCACAAAAAACGGGACGCCTTTCGCCATCTGGCTCACAAGTCGTTTTTTATCAACGTGTTAGCTTAAAAAAATTACTTAAAAAAATTATTGCCACACTTGGGGGATTTTATTAATCTCGTCCGAAATCGCACCACGCGGTGCCGGGTCAAACAGGATTTGCCCCGAAAATGCAGATAGAACAAAGAGAACAATCAAACCAAACAACATCGGAGGAACAAGATGAAGTTTAATAAATGGACACTGGGTCTGGCAGCGGTCGGGGTGGTCAGCCTTGCCTCGGCTGCGCGTGCGGACGAAAAAATGAGTTCGTTAGAAACGGCGCTTTCCAACACCACTATCAGTGGTTACGTAAGCACGTCATTCAACTGGGCGCTCCAACCGGGCGGCGCAAAACAGGAGAGCTCTCCCTCAACATACATTCCGTTTCAACCCCTCAGCAAACAGGATGGGTTCAATCTGGATGTGGTGAAGCTCTCCATCGCCAAGCCTGAAGATGAATCCCCGTGGGCTTCCGGCTATCAAGTGGATTTACTGTTTGGCCCGGATGCCGTCGGTTACAACACATCCGCGAATGCCATCGGCGGTCAATCCAACAACGGATATTCTTCAGCGGATTTTGCCATCAAGCAGGCGTACGTGACGTTGCGCACGCCGGTGGGCAACGGGATTGACTGGAAGATCGGTGTGTTTGACACCATTATCGGCTACGAAGTCTTCGATGCCGGCAGCAACCCGAACTATACCCGTTCTTGGGGTTATTGGCTGGAACCCACGGAAAACACCGGAATTTTGGGCACATACAAGATCAATGACGAATGGTCGGTCCAAGCCGGTATTGCGAACACCCTGCAGGCGGGAATCAACGCCCGGAACAACAGCTCTGGCAACGGTAATGGCGCAGGCAGCTACTGGCACAAGGCCTACGAGGCAGCCCTGACATACACAGCGCCGAATTCTTGGGGTTGGGCGGCCGGTTCTTCGCTCTATGCTGGCGTTGTTTATGGGTTTGATGGCGCCGGTTACTATGGAAGCACCGGAAACGGCAGCGACGTGCATCATGGCGGAAATCAGGTAAACTATTATGCTGGTGCCACCTTGAACACCCCGTTGAAAGAACTTACAACAGGTATTGCTTTTGATTATGTTTACAACCTGTACGGCGGAAGCACGGGTGATTGGGCCAATGCCTGGGACCTTGGTCTCTACGCAACCTACAAGGCCACGGACAAGTTGAGCTTCAATGCCCGTGGTGAATACATTGAGGGAACGTATTATGAAAGCGGCGGTGGTGGTTACAACGACAACCTCATGGAGTTGACCGGCACGGTGGAATACGACCTGTGGGCCAACGTCGTCACACGGCTTGAACTCCGCTGGGATCACTTCCTCAGCAGTGAAGCCGGCGGCGGCAACTACCTCGGCGAAGCTGAGGACAACGTAGAAAATCCGACTTCCGTTGGGCTTTACGCGAATGTCATTTACAAGTTCTAAGTTGACTTAGAACCTTTGGCCCCTTCCGGCAAAACCGGAAGGGGCTTTTTGTTTTTACTGTCTTGTAGGAGCCGGGTATCGAGGCGAGAATTTCTTGGCCGGAACAATGCAATTGGATTTGGGGAGCGCGGGCGTCTCGCCTGCGGTTTTCGGCCTCTGGCCGGAAACATTCTGCCGCGAACCGGGAGAATCGTTAAGTTCCGTGTTCTTCCGCGAAGACCAGCCGGCGCGACACCGGCTGGAGCGACCGGGACGGTCGCGCTCCCCATTTTTCATCGAATCGTTCCAGCTTGGGAAAAACGCCGTGCTTTCACAAAGAATGTGCCACCTTGCGTCGGCTCCTGCACAACAAAACTTGGATTCATCCACTCTTCCTTTCATAATCCGCCGACCAAATGCAATTCATCCGCGACATCTATGCGGCCAAAATGGCGGCAAAACAGCCCGTCATCTCCTTTGAATTTTCCCCGCCGAAAACCGGCGAGGGCGACCGCAACTTGTTGGAGAAGCACATTCCGGCGCTGTCCCGGGCGAAGCCCGAATTTTGCTCTGTCACGTACGGCGCCGGCGGCAGCACGCGCGACAAGACATTGATGATTGTGGACCGCATCCAGCGCCAACATAACCTGACCGCGCTGGCGCACCTCACCTGTGTCAACCACACCCGCGACGAAGTGCGCACGCTGCTGGAAAACATTCGCGCGCTCGGCTGCAAGAACATCCTCGCTTTGCGCGGCGACCCGCCCGGCGGCGGCGAGTTCCGGCCCACACCCGGCGGTTTTGAGTTTTCCGCACAGCTCGTCCAATTTATTCGCGAGTCGGGCAACCTTTCCATCGGTGTCGCCGGTTTTCCCGAAGGCCACATCGCCAACAAAACCGGCAAACATGACGACTGGCGGCATTTGAAGGAGAAGGTGGATGCCGGTGCGGACTATGTACTCACCCAATTGTTTTTCGACAATGCCGATTATTTTGAATTCCGTGATTTTGTTGCCGGCAAACTCGGCGTGCGGGTGCCGCTCGTGCCCGGCATCATCCCGATCCTGAGCGCGGCGCAAATCACGAAATTCACGCAGCTTTGCGGCGCAAAAATCCCGCCGCCGCTCCGTGCCCGGCTGGATCAGCTGGGCGCTGATGATGAAGCAACGGTTGAATTCGGCATCGAATACGCCACGCGGCAGTGTGAGGAATTGCTGCGCGCCGGCGCGCCGGGGCTGCACTTTTACACGCTCAACAAGTCGCGCTCGACCGTCAGGATCCTGAGAAATCTCGGGTTGGCATGAAAAATTGCAGCTGCGGGCGCTGGTCCGCTTTGACCTTTCTCATGTAAATCGGAGAAAGGCGGGCCGGTGCGCGTCGGTTGCCTCAAATAATCAGAGCAAATTGTTCGCTATGATTCCGAGGACGCTCAGCGGTCCCTGGTCTTCCAGGCCGTCGGTGGCCTTGTCCACTTTCTGCAGCGTGAGCTTTGCGTTTTTGTAAAATTCCTGGTCGTTGACAATCTTGCCGACGGTGCCCTGGCCTTGATTGATCTTCAGCAAAATCTGGTCGAGGTTGGTCATCGAAGCGGTCGTTGAATTGTAAAGCGTCTCATCCGTCACCAGTTTGCCCAGCGTGCCCTGGCCGCTGCTGACGCCATTGACGACCTGGCGCACCTCGGTCACGGCGTCCTGAAGATTGGTGACGGTGACCAGCGCGGAATTGTAGAACTGTTCCGTGTAAATCAATTTGCCGACGGTGCCCTGGCCGCTGGCGATCTGGCCGGAGATGCTTTCGATGTTGGAAATGGCCCCGCCAAGATGGCCGCTGTTTTGTTTGACGAAATCAACCAGCGGGCCAAGCAGATTGTTGATCGTGTCGGGCGTGAAACTTTTGCCGAAATTTTCAATGCCGGTGGCGGCCTTGTCGAGCTTGGTCATGACGGCGTTGAGGTCGGGCTGTTCCTCGGTGGCGATCACCGCGCCGTCAATCGCGGGCGGCGTCCCCGGCGTGCCAAAGTCAATGGCAACAAAATACTGCCCCATCAAACCGGTGAATTTGATGGTGGCCTTGCTGTCCGTCCTTATGACGGCATCGGAGTGCAGCTTCATCGTGACGCGAACCTTGTCGTTGGCCAGCTCGATTTTCTCGACGCGCCCGATTTCAACGCCGGCCAGCTTGACGCTGTTGCCGACCTTCAAATCCTGGACCGTGTCGAACAATGCGTTGATGTGGTAGCCGCCGCGGAACATTTCCACGCCGCCGAGGGTTTCGATGATGATCACGGCGGCGATGACCGTGAGGGTGACAAAAATGCCGAGCCGGGTTTCGAGTGAGTTTTTCATAAGTCTTGAAGTTGAGGTTTGCGTTTGAAATCTGCGTGTAAAAAACTTTGGACGAGCGGATCATCAAACCGTTTCACCTCGTCCGGCGTGCCGATGGTCAGGATGCGGCCCTCGTTGATGACCGCAATGCGATCGGCCACTCCGAACGCAAGGTCGCGGTCATGTGACACCACGAGCGACGTGACGCGGACGCGCTCCTTGAGGCGGACAATTTCCTCCCCGATGACAATGGCCGAAAGCGGATCGAGCTCGCTGGTCGGCTCGTCGTAAAGAATCAACTGCGGTTCGATGACCAGCGCGCGGGCGATGGCGGCGCGCTTTTTCATGCCGCCGGAAAGTTCGTCGGGCATTTTATCGGCGGTATCCTTGAGTCCGACGTCCTCGAGTTTTTCGGTGACGATGCGCTGGATTTCCTCCGGCGGTTTGAGCCGGTGTTCGCTAAGGTATAGCCCGACATTCTCGCCGACGGTGAGCGAATTAAGGAGGGCCCCGGATTGGAAAACGAGCGCCATCCGGTATTTGGCGGCGATTTCCGGCGTTTGGATGGATTCGCCGTTGATGAATATCTCGCCGGCATCGGGCAATTCCAGCCCGATGAGATGCTTGAGCAGAACGCTTTTGCCGCTGCCACTCGGCCCCATGATGACAAAAATCTCCCCGGGCTTGACATCGAAATCAACGCCCCTCAGCACCTCCTCGCCATTAAAACTCTTGCGCAAGCCCCGAACCTGCAGGCTGACGCCGGAATCCTGGTTTGTCGGGTGGTTTGTCATTTCAAAAGAATCCGGGTGAGGATGTAATCAAAAATGACAATCAGCACGATGGAATTTACGACGGCCTTCGTAACCGAGCGGCCTATGCCGCGTGGCCCGCCGATGGTCGTCAGTCCCTGGTGGCACGAAACGACGCCGATGATCAGTGCGAAGCAGAAACTCTTGAAAACCCCGTTGACCACGTCCTTGACCGCGACGATGTCACGCAGATCGGAATAAAACGCTTGAAACGGAATGGCGATGTGATTGTTTGCCTCCGCCACGACCGCGCCACCGAACCAGCCGACGAGAATCGCAAAAACCACCAGCATTGGCAGCGCCGCCGCGATGGCGAGCAGCCGCGGCAGCACCAGATAGTGGACCGGGTTGATGTTCATCGTGCGCAAAGCGTCAATCTCCTGATAAACGCGCATCGAACCGATTTCCGCCGCCATCGCCGAACCGATGCGTCCGGCAATCAGAATGGCCATCATCACCGGCGCGAGTTCCTTGGCCATTGAGATGCCCACGATGCCGCCCACGGCGCTGGCCAGACTGCGGTCCACCAAAACCGGCCCCGTTTGCAGCGCGATGACTGCGCCGATGAAAAAGGACAGCACGCAGACCATGAGCAAACTTGCGTTGCCGATCTCAAAAAACTGGTCGAAGACCTTCTGCCGCTGCCGCCACGCGAGCGGCATGGCCAACAGAGTGCGCCAGAATAAAAGGACTATTTCGCCGATGCTTTCAAACATAATTCGGACACATTTTTATTTTGCCGGATGGCCTGCCGGTTGGTTGACATTGACCAGCGGAATATAAAACAGGCGCAGCTTTTTGCTTTCCGCATTGGATTGATACTGGAAAAGACCGAAAAGGAGCGAGCATTTTTTCGTGCCGGGCGTTCTGTCACAGCGGTACAAGTTCCAGAGCAATGATCGGCTCGACGCGCCGGTCCGGGGATTGTCCTCCGCCCGCCACAAGGACCACAGCGGTGACCAGTTGCGCTCGACGCCGCTGCTGCCGGGCAGAATCGGTTCGATCGGCGCGAGAATTTGCAACCGGCTGCTGCCATTGAAATCCCGGTGCCAGGTGAACAGCGGCAACAGGTCAACCCGCCGCCCGGCCTTGCCGGTCCCGGTGTTTTTCTCCGTGACGTCCACAAACAAATAAAACAGGATGCGCGTGCGTTCTTGATCCAGCGCGCCGGCGCGAAGGCGGTTGTACTTGTAAATCGGCCAGAGATAAAAATCGCTCTCGTATGTGTCGTTGTGCGACCGGCTGAACAATGGCAGAACGCGCGTGGTGGTTTTGCCGGGCCCACGCGCGAGGGCAATGAACGGCCATGGCCCGTCCCATTCGCGGTACTTCCTTTCACGATCATCAGTCCAGTTGAAGAACGGCCACAACACGGACGTGGAATCGCGCTGGGGCGAGTGCGACGTGGCGTAAAGCGGAATCAAGGCGCGGAATTTTTCGGGGCTTTCGGTTCCGATGCCGGTGTTCTGTTTCAGGCAGATCGGCCATAGAAAAAATGACGCATCATGCCCGCCAATGATTTCTATTTCGCCGAAACTGTTGGTTTGCGTGGTCACGTCCTTGTGTTCATTGCCGACGAGCGGCCAGAACTGCCAGCCGTACAGGCCGTCGCCATGGCGCAAATCAAAGAAGGGGTAAAAATAGTTATCGGTGACCACGTCACGTTTCCTCGTCTCGCTGTAAATCGGAAACATCACGAAGAAAATTTCGTTCTTAAACAGCCGGTCCTTGATATGGCCGTAGAAAGGAACCAGCGCGGTGTAATTCTCGTTTGTTTCCGGCGAACGTTGCTGGAAATAAACCGGGAAAAGCGTGAAACGACTTTTGGGAATGGCTGCCTGATTCTGGCCGCCGGAGAAACTGAGCAATTGGCAAAACTGCCAGCGGTATTCCCTGCCGTAAATCTCACAAGTCAGCAGCGGATAAAACAGGTCGTACGTTTCGGATTCTGTCGCGGGATCCGTCAGGTATGAAAACAGCGGCGGCATGGCCCACGATTTTTCCGTTTCTCTCTCCTGTTGGTAAAAAAATGGCCCGGCAGCTTCAGTTCGGTTCCCGGAATCCAGCGTCAGCGGAAATTGCTGGTACAGCGGCCCGGCAATAAAATCGTCTTGAGCGAACGCCACCATGGATAAGCACAGACCCCAACACATCCCGCCAATTTGGAGCAGTCGTGCAAAATTTGCAGAACCTTTGATCATCTTCTTTTTCACAGTTAACGAAGAATTTTTCTTGAATTCAAGGCATCAAACGATTAGAGTTAACGTTACCGTAAAACGCGTTCTTGTGCTTTTATGTTTTTGGCGACCCAATTTAACATAGAGGTTGACTTTGAACTGTTTTCAATTATTTTTTCCCTGCACTTGAGGTTTTTGACCTCGGTTCCTCCTGACCCAGTGCTGATGATGCATTGTCGGCACTGGGTTGTTTTATCAACGGACGCCACCGGCCAAGCAAATTGAGCAGAGCCGGCAAGAATGTCAGGCCCGCAATCATGCAGGTGGCAATGCCCATGGCCATCACGCAACCGAGGCTGTGTATGCCTTTGTATTTGGCGATGATCAAACTGCCGAACCCGGCGATGGCCGTCAACCCGGACACGAGCACGGCCTTGCCAGTGCTGCGCGCCAGGATGCCCGGCGTGCGTTCTTCGGCAAAACGGTTGAGAATGTGAATGCCATTCGTTACGCCGATGCCGATGACCAATGGCAGCGTCATGATGTTGGCCAAGTTAAAGGGGATGCCGAACCAACCCATTAGCCCGGCCAGCCAGAGTGTGCCGATGCCCACCGGCAGCAACGCCAAGACCACCGAGCCGAGAGTACGGAAATGCAAGAACACCAGCACGGTAATGGCCGCCAGCGAATACCACGCCGCTTGCACGTAGCTGTTTTTCAGCAGCGTTTCGTATTCATAAAGCTGCACAGGCGTGCCCGTGACGTTGGGGTCCACTGTACGCAATTCGTCGACGAATTTTTCCTGGTTCGCCCGCTGCCACACGTCAGCCTTGGGAAACACCTGCAACAAAAATTTGCCGGTCACACCCACGAACTGGTCGCGCAGAGCAGCAGGCAGGTCTTCCACGCGCAACGGCGCGTTGACATCCTGACGCTGCAAGGAATCGAAGGTTTCGCGGACGTCACCGAGCAGTGCCTGTTGAAATTCAGCCAGCTTGCGACCATGCTCCTGAATCGCCGTGCTGTCCCCTGCCAACATGGTTTTGCGCAAATTCTCGATGGCCTGCCGCAACGCGACAAATTGCTTCACCAGCGCCGGATCGCTGTTGCCTATTTCATCCAGCGCTGCGCCTGAATACCCATATAACGAATATAACGTCTGGCTGAGTTCGTTGACATCCACAGTCCGCAAATCCGGCGCGCTGAAGGCCAGCGGCGCGATTTCCTGCTTGATGGCGCGGATAAGACCCCGCTTTTTCTGTTGGGCCTGTTCGTGAAAATCGTCGAGCATGTCCGCCGGTGGTTCGATGTCCGCCACCGTCGGCAATTGCCGGATCTTTTCCTCCAAGGCGATGGCTTGATCCAGCGAATCGGCCACCACCGCGCCGCAAAGCACGGACTTGTCGGCGGAATCAATCAGTTTCTGCGTAAACACAACCGATGCCAGACTGGGGCTTTGCAGCTTGAGAAGGTTGTAGTCGAATTTGACCCTGCCGCGGATAATTTGCGTCAACGCCAGTGCGCAGAGCACAAGGGTGATGGCGATGACCAGCCACGGTCGCTGCAGCCAGATGTTTTCGATGCGCGCACGGTGTTCATCTTCGTGCGTGACGTGGTCAATGACGTTTTGCCGGCCGCGCAACAGCAATGCCGGCAGCAGCGTCATCATCGGCACAAAACAAAGCAGCAGGCCGCCGCCGCAGATGAGCCCCATTTCCTGAATGCCCCTGAAGTTCGTGAACACCATTGCCAGAAATGCGCCCGCCGTCGTCAGCGTGCCGGTGAAAATTCCCTGGCCGGTGAAAACCATCGCCTTGACCATCGCAGCCTCCTCGGTTTTGCCATGCCGCAGTTCCTCCTCGTAACGCGTGATCAAATGCACCCCGAAATCAATCGCCAGGCCGATGAGCATCGGCACAAACGTGACAGTCAGTATGTTCAAATGCCCCACCGTCAGAGTGGTGAACGCCAGCGTGTAGGCCAGCCCGACCACCAGGCACACGTTCGCCCTGATGGGGCGGCCGGTCTCGTTGTAACCGTAGATGAAAATCAGCGCGCACAGGAACAGTGAAACGATGCTGGCGACCGTGATGTCTTTTTGTGACTGCTTCATCTGGTAGTAATCCAGAACCGGCTCGCCGGTCAGTCCGACGTTAAGGCCGGGCACTTCATCCTGGGTTTGCCGGATCAACTTGTGCAACCGTTCAATCGCCTCGCCGTTGAACGTGTCGTTCGGCGCGTGGGTCGTCAGGAGGAAAATCCGCCCGTGATCGAAGGTGATGTAGATGTCGGACGGGTCGCCGGCAAAGAACAGCGCAGCCACCCCGGGCGGCGGCGGCCTGCCGGACATTTGCAATGCAGATGTGGCCTGTGTCAAAATGTGCGTCAGGACCGGCAGCGATTCAACCAAGGATTCCGTCTGGGCGTTTGTCTCACCCGGCGCGGTGCGGAAGGCCGTGTTGATCTGCTCGAAGAATGAGACGAGGTTGGTCGTTTGTGTAAACTGGCGGATGAACGGCAGATCGTCATGCAGCGTTGTCTGGATCGTGGCCAGATCGTCCTCCGGCACAAAGAACAACGCCTTCGTCCCCATCATCGCCGGGTCGTGCTGGTAGAAAACGTCACGGAAAAGGTTGGTTTCCAACGCCATTTTCGCGCCCAGGCGTTCAATGAACTGGCGGTTGTTCTCCAGGTTGCCGCTTTCCACAACCACCGTGAGGTCGTTGCCCTGTTGGGGAAATTCCCTCTGCAGCGCGAGAAAATTCTGGTGGTCCTTGTGGTTGGGACCGACCAGATTATTCTGGTCCATGTCCGTTTTCAGATAACCGACCGTGTAAAGGACGCAAACCAGAAACAAGGCCGCCTGCGGATAGATGAACCAGAGTGGATGACGGCACACCGCCACCGTCAGACGGGACAACAACCGTGCAAGCAGGGTGTCAGCGCTCAATGCCTTCATACCTTGTCGCGCGCGTTTACGCTTCGGGGAACCCGGCGTTGGAGAAAACTTCCTTCACGTCGTCGTGCTCTTCCAAGGCCTCAATCAATTTGTTGACGGCCGACACCGCCGTCGCGTCGGTAAGCGGCGCCGTAATCGTCGGCAATGACGTGATTTCCGCCACCTCGCACTTGATGTTTTTTTCCTCAACTTGCTTGTGTACCGCCTCGAAATTCGCCGGCTCGGTGATGATTTCGTAACCCAGCGGTTCCGCCTTGAAATCCTCCGCGCCCGCTTCGAGCGCCAGCTCCATCAATTGATCCTCGCCCGCCGCTTCTCGTGAAACAATAATCTGCCCCTTGCGTTGAAACAACCGGATGACCGATCCGGGCGTTGCGATGCTGCCGCCGCTCTTGGTCACAATGCTGCGAATATCAGACGCCGTGCGATTGCGATTGTCCGTGCTCACCTCCACCAGCAGCGCCACGCCGCTCGGCCCGTAAATCTCGTAGGTCAAATCCTCGTAGTTCGTGCCTTCGCCGCCGCCAATCCCCTTCTTAATCGCGCGCTCGATATTGTCCTTCGGCATGTTGGCCGTGCGGCACTTGAGCAGCACCATGCGCAGCCGCGGGTTCATGCCCGGGTCGCCCCCGCCGATTTTGGCGGCGATGGCAATTTCACGGCCCAATTTGGAAAAAATCTTCCCGCGTTTGGCGTCAATCGCCCCCTTGAAGTGCTTGACCTTCGCCCATTTGCTGTGACCGGCCATGTTTGCGTTAAATCGTTAAAAGGTTGCATCGTTGAATCGTCAAATCGCCTTCCTTCCGGTGTGACGATTTAACGATTCACGTTTCAATGGCTTTCGGCCTCCACGTAAACCGCCGTGCCGTAACACAACACCTCGGTGATGCCCGCCGCGATTTCCGTGGCGTCGTAGCGGACGCCGATGACCGCGTTGGCGCCCAGCTGGCCGGCGTGCGTCAGCATCAGGTTGAAGGCGTCCTCGCGGGCGCGTTCGCAAAGATTGGTGTAAAGAGAAATGTTCCCGCCAAAAATCGCCTGGATGCTCGCGCCGATGTTGCCGATGACCGACCGCGACCGCACGATGATGCCGCGCACGACGCCGAACGATTTGGTCACGCGATAGCCGGGCAAATCAAGCGTGGTTGTTGTCAATGGATGTGTCAGATTCATACGTCAGCGATTGAACACGAGAATGCGCGGCCGCAAAAGCGAAAAGTTCCGCGCATTCAAGGGGAGAGAAATGAAAACGCCGGCAAATTCCGCAACACACCGAAGCCAATCGCAAGGATCAAATATGCCCACAACACTTTTGGCGGCACGGCCAGCGTGGCGGGCTGATGGAGGACTTTGCGGGCCATAAACCAAAGGCCGTGGCCCACCAAGGCCGCGAGCGTCAAAATGAACAACGCATTGTCCCGGAGCGCATTCAAAAGGTGTCCGTGCAGCAGTTGATACGCCGCCCGCGTTCCGCCACAACCCGGACAGTTCAGCCCGGTCAGCTCGTGAAAAAGGCACACCGGATAAAACCCGTGCGTGCTCGGATTGAAAAAATATAAAACCGCGCCCGAACCCAGCATGGCCGCCGCAAGCACGGCCACCGCGAAAAAAGCGAGCGACGGCGACGCGGCGATTTTTGGCGGGGTGATGTGCGGGCCGGCAGACATGGCATCCTTTCAGAATTATCTGAAACTCCAGTTGAAGTAAAAATGGCCGGTAGCCAGCGCCGTCAACAACAGCGCGCCAAACAGCAGCAGGCTTGCGCTGGAAACCACGATTCCGGCAATGGCAATCCCGCGTCCTTCATAAAGTTCGGGATGGCGGTTGATTTGGGAAAGACCAATGAACGAGAAAACAAGGCCGAGGCCGCCAAATAAAAATTTGAAGCAGCATACGAAGGACAAAATCCCGAAAATCAGCCCTGTCGTCGCAAAAGAATTGGTTTTGGGAAGCTGGCCCGACACTGAAGCGCCCTGCGGCAGCGGCCTGATTGCCGGCGGAATTGGCGGCGCGAAATGCCCCGCAAATTCCGGCAGCGCGCCGAGCGGTTTCCATTCGGGCGCGCCGCCTGCAAGTGTCTGGGTCTGCGCATTGGCGCGGCCTTCGGCGAGCCATTGCCGCAATTGTTCGGCGCCCACCGGACCATAGATTTTGCCGTCCACTCCGACGATTTTATACATCACGCAAAAGCTAGCGCATCGGATGTCTGCGGACAACCTCACTGATGACAATGGTGGCAATCCATGCCAGATATCCAAAACCAGACAGCCCGCCCAAAATAATGCCAATCCAAGCGTGAGTCCTGCCGCCTGCCGCCGGATTTCGGCGGTGAAAACGCAAGCCCGAGATCCCCAAAAACAGGGTCGGAATGCCGAGAATCGCGCCAACGGGCGGAATCATGGAAAAGACGCCCAAGGAAGACGCCATCAGCGCCCGGACATTTTTGGAAGGAGTCCCGGCGGATTTTGGTGGCTTGGCGGATCGGAGAACTGGCGGCGGACCCGACGTGGTGGGGAGCTCAAAATCCGCGGCAAACTCCGGCAACGAATACAAAAAAACCCAATCCGCCCCGCCTTCCGGTATGGCGGGCGTCTTTCTTTCAACCCGGTTTTCCGCGATCCACTTTTTTACCTGCTCGGCGGAAACCGGTCCGTATTCGTTTCCATCTGAACCGAGGATTTTATACATGACTGCGTTATTCGCCTTCGCCTCCGCCAATCGCGTGGCTGCTATCCGAGCATACGCCGCGCTTTGTCCCGGCAATGAAGTCGAGCAAGGCCTTTGCCGGGGCGCTGGTGAAAGTTTTCCGCGCCTCCGTGATCGCCGCGCGCAGATTTTTTCCTCCACGGAACAGCAGATGGTAAAGCCGCTTCAACTCCATCCGCTCTTCCGGGGTGAATCCCGCGCGGCGCAAGCCGACGACATTCAACCCGCAAATCTCGTTCAAGCGCCGTCCCACCGTAAACGGCGGCAGGTCCTGGCTGAGGATCGAGCCGCCCTGCATCAGCGCGAGCGTGCCGACGCGGCAGAATTGATGCACGGCGGCGTTGCCGGAAATGCACGCCCTGTCCTGCACCACCACGTGCCCGCCCAGCAACGCGCCGTTGGTCATGATCACGTGGTCGCCAACCACGCAATTGTGGGCCACGTGCGCACTGGCCATGAAAAGATTGTGGGAGCCGATGATCGTTTCTTCGTCGGGCTTTGTCGAGCGATGCACGGTGACGTGCTCGCGAAAAACATTGTAATCGCCGATGCGCAGCCGCGTCGGCGTGCCGTCATATTTCAAGTCCTGCGGCGCATCGCCGATGACACAGCCCGCGTGGAAACGATTGTGCGCACCAATCGTCGTCAGCCCGGTGATATAAACGTGCGGCTCGATGATGCATTGCGCGCCCAGCTTCACCCCCTGGTCAATGACGGCGTACGGCCCGACCTCGACGCTCGCGTCCAGCTTCGCCTTCGGATGGACGATGGCGGTTGGATGGATCATTTTTACAGCCACAAATTTACACAGATTCATGCAGATTCAAACCCATTTTTGTTCAAGGCGGGCGGAGGGGTGCGCGATGCATGAGATGCGGCAGAAATCCCTGGCTCTTCACGAATAAAAATACCCCAGTTCCCGCAATGACGCGTAATCCTTCCGCCGTTCCGCCGTCGCGCGGCCGATGATGACGTGGTCGAGCACGTCAATTTTCAAGAGTTGCCCGGCGCGAATCAAATCGCGCGTCACCTTGATGTCCGCCTCGCTCGGCGTCGGGTCGCCGCTCGGATGATTGTGCGCGAGCACCACGGCGGCGGCGTTGGCCGCGATGGCCGCCTTGAAAACCTCGCGCGGATGCACGAGCAGCGTGTCAATCGTCCCGTCGGTGACCGGCTCGACCCGAATCAGCCGGCGGCGCGAGTTCAGAAGCAGGACCTGGAGGGTTTCAACGTTTTTCACCAGGTTTTGCTCGCGCAGCAATTGAACGATGGCCTCCGGGTTGTCGAGCACCGGCGATTCGCGCTGCAAATCCGCCGCCATTTTCCGCGCCAGCGCAAACGCGGCCACCAGCGTCACCGCCTTGTCGCGACCGATGCCCCTGACACTCTGCAAGTCGTCCACCGACGCCCGCGCCAGGGCCTGAAGCGTGCCGAATTTTTGAATCAATTGTTTGCCGATTTCGACCGCATTCATGCCTTTCAAACCGGTGCGCAGCAGAATGGCTATCAGCTCGGCGTGGCTCAAAGCATCCGCGCCATGCTCGACGAGGCGTTCGCGCGGGCGCTCGCTGGCGGGTTGATCCTTAAGTCGCAAACCCTGGGACATGAGTGGAATTTATCGTGCCTGTCCGGCAAAAACACGCGGAAAAATGGGAACCGGCCTGCTTCCGGCCTGTGGTTTTGGATTTCACAGGCGAAGGCGCCTGTGCCACTTTAGCCCGCGTGTCCAGCATGGAATCGCCCGCCCAAAATGTCGAAGGCCTGACATCGTTGCAACGGCAGGCCGTCGCCGCGCGCGGCAACGTGCTCGTCATGGCCGGCGCCGGCACGGGCAAAACCAAAACGCTCGTCGAGCGCTGCCTCGATTGCCTGGAACGCGAACACACGTCGCTCGACGAACTCCTCGTCGTTACTTTCACCGAGGCCGCGGCGGCTGAAATGCGCGGGCGGCTGCGCGAACGGATCGAGGAAAAAATCCGCTCCCGGCTCGATGAACCGCACTGGGCCGCACAATCCGCACTTTTTGATGCCGCGCACATTGGCACGCTCCACGGTTTTTGCCTCAGGCTCGTGCGCGAACATTTTTACGAACTCGGCCTCGACCCGCAGCCCGTGGTGCTCGACGAAGGCGAAGCCCGGCTGCTGGCCGGCGAGGCGCTCGAAGAGGAAATGCAAATTCATTATGCCGCTGAAAATGAACCGGGCGAGGCGGTTCAAAAGCTGGTTCAAATTTACGGGAACGGGCGTGATGAAAAAATCCGCTCACTCGTTCTGCGTTTGCACCATTACACCCAAACCCGGCCCGACGCCGGAGGCTGGCAAACGCGGCAACTGGATAAATTTGCGTCGCCCGGACCGGATGAATGGCGCGCGTGGCTGATTGACGGCATTAAAGCCTGGCGAGACGAATGGCTGCCCGTCCTGAAAAATCTGCGCGCGGGAAACTGCAAGGCGGCGGAATGCCTCGAAATCCTCCAAAAACTGCCGGAGAAATTTTCGCGCCGGCAGGCCGCCGCGGTTCTCAGCCAGATTCAAGCTGCCGATGCCGAATGGCCACACGGCAAAAAAACCGCGCTGCGAAAGCCCCTCGAAGATTTTTTTGGCGATGCGGCTTTTCCTGCCTCGCTCGCGTCGGTTGAGAATGGCCGCGACCCGCTCACTGAAGATTGGAACTGGGTGCGCGGCCACATGACCGCATTGCTGCGGCTGTCGCAAAACTTCTCCGCCCGGTTCGCCGCGCGCAAGCGCGACGACGGCGTTCTGGATTTCCACGACTTCGAACAGTTCGCGTTGAAGCTGCTTTGGGATTTTGCCGCGGACAAGCCATCGCCGGTCGCGGAACGCTGGCGCGAAAAAATCCGGTTCGTCTTTGTGGATGAGTACCAGGACATCAATGCCGCGCAGGACAAAATCATCCAGGCATTGAGCCGCAGCCGCGGGAGCGCGAACCGCTTCCTCGTCGGCGACGTGAAACAGAGCATCTACCGTTTCAGGCTCGCCGATCCCAAGATCTTCCGCGATTACGCCGCGGCCTGGCGCGGCAAAAACGGGCAAACGATCCCATTGGCGGAAAACTTCCGGAGCCGCGAGAGTTTGCTTCATTTCGTGAACTCCGTTTTCACGCCGCTCATGCGCGAAGAAACCGGCGGTGTGAGTTATGACGCCGAAGCGCAACTGCAATTCGGTTCGCCGGAAACGCGCGCGGCGCTCGGCCTTGCCGCGGACTCGACGCCGCGGGCTGAATTGATTTTGCGTCTCAAAAAAGGCGGGCGCGTCGAGGCGGATTTTGAAAACGAAGCCGGCGCCGACAATCTCGCGGGGCTGGACGAAACGGAAAAGGAGGCGCGGCTGCTCGCGCGGCGGTTGCAGGAATTGAAAAATGCGCGGCATGAAATCTGGGATGCGGAGAAAAAGGCCTTTCATCCGGTCGAATGGCGCGACATGGCGGTGTTGCTGCGCTCGCCCGCGAACAAGGCGGAGGCTTATGCAAAGGAGTTTGAGCGCGCCGGCGTGCCGCTGGTGGTCGAGCGCGGCGGATTTTTCGAGAGCGCGGAAATCCTGGATTTGCTGAGCCTGCTGCAACTGCTCGACAATCCGTTGCAGGACGTTCCCTGCATCGCAGTCTTGCGCTCGCCGCTGGCCGGTTTGTCGCTCGACGAGCTGGGGAAAATCCGGCTTGCAGCGGGTGGCGTTCATTTCTGGACGGCGCTCAACCGGACACAGAATGCGGAATGCGGAATGCAGGGAGAAACGGTCGGGAAAATCGGAAAATTTCTGGAGCGCTTCCGGTGCTGGCGGCAGGAGGCGCGGCAATCGTCGCTGTCGGGCTGCCTGGAAGACGTTCTGGCGGAAACACATTTCGACGAATGGTTGCAGTCGCGTCCGCGCGGCGCACAGCGGCGGGCGAATGTTGAGCGCTTTCTGAACCTGGCCCGGCGGTTTGACCAATTCCAGCGGCAGGGACTGTTCCGTTTTTTGAAATTCATCGAAGCGCAGCGCGAGGCCGGGGTCGAACCGGACGTCGCGGGCAGCGCGGACGAAAACGCCGTGCGGCTGATGAGCATCCACCAGAGCAAGGGCCTGGAATTTCCGGTTGTCGCCGTGGCCGATCTGGCGAAGCCGTTCAACACGCAGGACCTGCGCGCGGAAATCATTTTGGACGAAGAGTTCGGTTTGTGCCCGCGCGTCAAACCGCCGCACACGGGCCGGCGTTATCCGAGCCTGCCAAACTGGCTCGCCCAACGGCGCGGGCGCCGCGAGTTGTGGGGCGAGGAATTGCGGCTGTTTTACGTCGCCGTGACCCGCGCGCGCGACACATTGATTTTGAGCGGTGCCGTCACGGAAAGCAAATGGCAGACACTTTGGACCAAACCGGCTGCGATCACGACACAAGCCGTCGTCGCCGCGAAATGTTGCGCGGACTGGCTGGGCTTGTGGTTTGCGCAACACACCAAAAGCGCGGATGTGAACGCGACTGAGGGCAACCTGCCACATTTGCGCTGGCGTATTTCGAGCGATGACGAACCGGCAATTCGGCAGGGTGACACGCCCGTCGAGCCGGAAGCCCCGTCCCGTCTGCCGAGGGCGCCCGACACGGAGACAAAACAAAAGCTCCGCGACGCGTTGACTTGGAAATACGGATTCAGCGCCGCGACGAAACAGGTGGCGAAATCGTCCGTCACCGCGCTGCGCCGTCAGGCGATGGATGAACTGGATGGCGAGGCCGGGCAGATGTTTGCTCCACGCCGCTTTGCGCGCGCGGCCAAACGGACGCGCGGAAAATTGTCAGCGGCGGAAACCGGCCTGGCGCATCACAAATTTCTCCAGTTCCTCGCGCTTGAAAACGCGAACGGCGTTGCCGCACTCAAATCGGAAGCTGCGCGCCTCAAACGGGAAAAGGTTTTATCCGCGGACGAATGCGCGGCGCTGGATTTGAAAGCCATCGCCGCATTTTGGCAGTCCGATCCGGGCGGGCGCATCCGGGCCAACACAGCCAGCGTGCGGCGCGAGCTTGCTTTTACGGCAAAATTCAGCCCGCAGGAACTGGCTGAAATTGTCGGGACAAAAGCGGGAACGCAGCTCGAAAATGAATTTGTTGTTGTGCAGGGCGTGGCGGATCTGGCCGTCCTGCTGCCGGAGGAAATCTGGCTGGTGGATTTCAAGACGGACGAAGTTCGCGCGGATGAATGGCCGTCAAAGATGGGGATTTACGCGCCTCAACTGAAACTTTACGCGCGCGCCCTGGCCAAAATCTACAAGCGGCCCGTGACCGCCTGCTGGCTGCATTTTTTGTCGCAGAACCGTTCCGTGCCAGTCAGTTGAACGATCAACGGGGCCACCATCCGTCAGGAATGTTCGCGTCAACCGGATTGATGGTGGCGGGCGGAAGTCCGGCGGCGACAGCCTGGAGCTGGGCGGCGTGTTTTTGCAGGGCCATGAGCGCGGAATGCCCTTCGGTGGTCCAAATCAAGACGTAACCGTGGTCCAACAAATCTTCGGGGCGCAAATGTTCCTGCGTGAATTCAAGGATGACATAATCCACCTGATAATCGCGAATGAGCCGGTCCCAGTTTGCGCCGCGCTTTGCATAGAAATCGTCATTCAATTCGAAAGTGGATTCCGGAAAGGTGGTTTCGTAACGGCCATCCATGGAGATTTTGATGCGCGGATAAAGCCGCCACGAGCAATAGCCGCCCCAGCCGAATGGGGTCGCCAGGTTCCCTTCGGCGTGCGCGAGCGAAAGAACGTCCACTTCGCGCACCGGATCGTGGCCCACCGGCGAGAGCAGCACGAACGAGGCATTGGGAAGAAATTTCACGGAAACAAAAATGGCGACTGCGCCAAAAAGCACCGTCGTCGCCAGTGCCGGCTTGAACGCCGCCCGCAATTGCCGCGGCAGGCACGCGGCAACCTCGGCGAGCGCGGTGCGCAAGAATGGTCCGGCAAAGGCCAAGGCGGTGATTCCGAAAAATGGCGCGTGCCGCCGGCTGTGCCACGCCAGCGCCGCGGTCAGCGCCAACAGGACCAGGCCCGGCCAGCTTTTTTTTTCCGTGCGCGGCCATGCGACAAGCAGCAGAAGAATCACCAGCGCAAACAGAATTCGGAAGCTGAGAAACGCATCATTTGCAAAAAGCGGCAGCGGCTGCCATTCGGCGATTCCCGGGCGCTTGTTGAGGAGCGCCGGGATCAAATACGCCCAGAATTTCAGACCATAAATATTAACCAGCGTGACTGCGCCACAGGCAAGCGCCACGATCAACATGCGTTTGATTTGCCTGCGCGTGAACAACGAAAATGTCGTGTAAACGGCAATGGCGCCCAATCCGGCGACAAATCCACCGTGAATGTTTGACCAGGCGAGCATCATTGGGGGCAAAACAAAAATGGGCCATTTTTTGCCGGCGCGGATTTCTTCAAGGCCGAGCAGTGTGGTGGCAAAAAAACAATAGGTGAACGTGTGGCTTCGCAACACGGGAATGTAGCCGAGCAATACGCACGCCGATGCGGGAATGGCCAGCACGAGCAACGTTTCCCAGGCGCAGCCGATTTTCCTGCCGGTGGCCAGCGCCGCCCCGATCGCGCCGAAGGCGAGCAGAATTTTGAGCGTCATCAGACCGGCCGGTCCGAAAGATTTTAGCACGCCAAAGAAAATTGTGCCCGCGCCCCATTCATGTTCGATGTAGCGCGGCAACACGGGTGTGAAGGCAAATGTGTCATGCGCGGGCACGGTGCCGTATTTCCAGACGTGCGCTCCGATGGCGAGCTTGTTCCAGAGATCTCCGTCGGTGATGTTGTGGGCGGCAAGAACGACCCCGAAGGAAAAAATCCCGAGAACGACAGCCAGTCTGCGCAGGATTCGGTCCGGCGCAGTCTGGGAATTCACGCGATCTGGGCTGGAGTCAGGCGGCATGTCCATTCAAGTGGACTCGGTGGCTTCGAGCGGCAATTCAGTCTCGTCGGACCTGCCGGCGCCATCTTCCTTGAGCCGGACAAGAGCGGGGCGCAGCAGCCTGCCTTGGAACGTGTATCCCAGGCCGACCGTCTCCGCCACGGCCGCGTCCGGCGGCGGTTTTGATTTCGCGTCCATGGCTTGATGGCGGTCGGGGTTGAACGGCTCACCCGGTTCAGCGGTGAATGGTGTCACGCCGACACGGCGCGCGACACCGCGGCAGGCGTTTTGGAAATGCGTAATCTGCTCGGTGACCTGTGGCTGGTTGGAATGGGCGGCGGCGGCATGCAGCGCGAAAATGTGGTCGAGGATGCGCACAAGCACTTGCAGCCATTCGGCTTCGCCGCGATGGAGCTTCTCGGCTTCGAGCCGGAGCGCGGCCTTCTCACTGTCGCTCATTTTTTGCATGAACTCGGAGAACTGGCGGACTTCCTCCTCCATCCGGCCGGCGATTTCCTTTGCGCCGGTGGAAATTTTCTCCGCCTGTGTCTGGACATTTGTCCATTCGCTGGTGGCGGCGTTGATCTGGTCGGCGAGGCGTTCAAGCTCCTGAATCTTGCCCGCAACCTCGCCGAGGGCGTTGACTTCGACGAGCCTGAGAACGGCCCGGTGATCAAGAATGAAAGGCGCGATGCCAATCATCGCACCAACCGCGGCGGCGGCGAGGCAGGCGATGATTTCCCATTGTGCAACCGGGTGCGGGGAACTCCAGATGATATAGAATGCGAACCCCAGCAGCAGCGCGTCACCGAGCAGAAATGGCCACTTCGGAATTTTCCAATTTGTCGCTCCGCTCACGTTGTCAGTTTCGGGGAAACGTGCCGTGAACGCAAGCAAACCCGCTCTTTCTGCTCGACTAACCGTGCCCGACGCTAAAATCATTCGGCCAGTGCGCACCTGTGTGATCTTCAATCCGGCGGCCCGTGGCGAAAAAGCCCGGCGCTTTCGCCATCAGCTCGACGCCATCGGCCCGCAATGCGCGCTGAAGGCCACGACCGCGCCTGATGATGCGCGCCGGCTCGCGGCGGAGGCGGTGGCCGACGGATTTGAACTCATCGTGGCCGCCGGCGGTGATGGCACGGTCAACGAGGTGCTCAACGGCATCGGGGACGCGCCGGATGGTTTTGCGCGTGCGCGCCTTGGGGTACTGCCGCTCGGGACGGTCAATGTGTTTGCGCGCGAACTCAAAATCCCGCTGCGCATCGGGCAAGCCTGGGAAGCCCTGCAGCGCGGACGGGAAACGCGCATTGACCTGCCGCGCGTGGAATTTTCGGCAAACGGCGTCCGGCAAAAAAAATATTTCGTCCAGCTCGCCGGTGCCGGCATGGATGCGCGGGCGATTGAACTCCTGGACTGGTCGCTCAAAAAAAAGGCCGGACCGCTGGCGTATGTCATCGCCGGGCTGAAAGCGCTGCGCGAGCCGCAACCCAAAATCACCGTCCGCGCGGACGGACAAAATCTCACCGGCGAATTGGTCCTCGTCGGCAATGGACGCTTTTACGGCGGACCGTTCGGCATGTTCCCGCAGGCGGACCTGCGGAATGGTTCGCTGGAGGTTTGTGTTTTCCCGCGCGTGAACTTGCTGACGCTGCTCCGCTGCGTGCCGGGTTTGCTCCTGAAACGAAAATTGCCGGAGGGCCTGGTGCGCCGGTTTCGTGCCGGGACCCTTGAACTGGCGGGCGGAACAACCACCGGCATTGAACTGGACGGCGAGTGGATCGGCCATTTGCCGGCCGCGTTTTCAGTCGAGAGAGAACGCCTGCGCGTCGTCTGCTGAAGCCCGTGGCAATTTCACTTCTGCTCCAAAAGAAACACCTTCGACGATTTCCGGCCCAGGGTGGATTCGACCCCCAGCAATTTCTGGTAATTGCCGGGACTGATGATGGCTGGTGAGGTTTCAAAATCGTCGGTGACGACGAATCCGCCGGATTTTTTTCTTGCAGTGATGCGCGCCTTCTCGCCGCCAGCCACGGTGAGGTCTTCGTTCCTGGGCGCCACAACAACCCCGGGAAACTCCGGAGGCAGCTCAATTTCGGTGAGGACGGTGTTTTTGCCGCCGTGTGAAATCAGCAAAGGCAGCGCGCGTTGATCGGCTCCGGCCGGGAGCAGTGACGGGGTAAAAGGCAGATTGAAGTAAAGGTATTTGCCGGCGGTGACGCCGTAATTGTCGACGATCACCGAGAATTGTTCGCGGCCCGGATAGGTGTCAAACGTCGTTGTCAAATCGCCCACCGGCCGCGCGCCCTGGGCCACGCCTGAAACGGTTTCTTGAAAATAACGTTTCCGTTCCTCGGGCGGCAGCTCGGAGAAAAACCGGTGTTTTTCGTTATAATTGGCGCCGTAATACCATCGTGAAATACCGATCCTCGTCCTGCCGCTCTCGTCCAACAGAAGTACAATAACGGTCTTTGTCCCGTCTTCACATCGTCTTGCGGCGTGGACGACTTCCCATTGCCGGTTGGAGAGCGTGATACCCAGTTTGCCATCGCTGCTTGTAGAGCCGAGTTGCGCGTACTGGTCCGTGTCGTTCAGATAATAGTTCGTGCCATCCAGCGTGATTCTGACAAGGGGCGTCTGGAAATTCCCGGGCAAAGGAAATGTCATCGCCACGTTCGTGATGCCTGTGATCGCCGGCAAATCCGAGACCAGCACGAATTCAGGTTGAAAACCCGCCGCACTCAACATCGCATGAAGCAGAATGGCGCGGTCCGCCGCGTGGCCGTATCCGTCCGCCAGCGTCGTGTCGGCATCGGAAAGCTCGCTCAACGGCAGGTCGGTAAAGGACGGACCGGCCGCGCGAATGGATTTGGCCACAAAATCGCGGATGGCCTTCACCGCTTCGATTTTGCTCCCCGCCTTCGCCGCCAGTTGCCGGGCCAATTCCGCCGCCTTGATGGACTGGCTCGACCGCTCCAGCATTGTCTCGTCCAGCTTTTGCAGGTAATTCGTCACATCGCCGACAAAATAGCCCACGCCGGCACTGTAAACCCATTCCGGGGGAAGCTCGGTTTCCGCCGGCAAAGCCGCAACTTTTCCCGACTGCCATTGAAACTCCTGCCGGCTGCCGTCCTTCTTATTCTGCTCGCGAACGATGCCGGGCGTGCCGCTGACCATCCGTTGAATTTTGACTTCAGCCGGGGCGGTCAACATAAACGATTTTTGCTCCAGATCGTCCGGCAATTGAAACGACTCAAATCCAGCCAGGAACGGCTTGTTGGTGTAAATCACCTCAAACTCAACCTCGATGGTGGATCCGATGTCCACGCCCGGCAGGCTTGCGACCAAAATCCGGCCGCCTGTGTATCGCTTCGCCGACGCATTCCAGCCTTCGTCCATCACGTTGATTTCGTCCTTGGAAATTTCCTGACGTTCGCCGGCCGGGGAAGTCACGACCGCATGGACGAGCCGGGCTTCTTCACACGCGGGATTGTACGAAACTTTCACCTCGGCCTCACGGATCTTGCCGCTGTAAGTCAGGATGCGCTTCGTGTATTTCACCCGGTAAACCGCCGCGTGCGGATCGGTCACATTGAGTTCCTTCCGGCTCTCCAAAATTCGCGCGTTGGATTCCACCGGTGGCGTGGTGGCGTTGCCGGTCATTGCCCGGCCCTTCTCAGCAGGCTTGCCAGCAATGGCGAGGATCGGCGCTTTGCGCCCGTCGTCGTCCAGCATCTTCAAAGTCTCTTTGAGGGCCAGATATTGTGCCGGCGAAAACTCAACCGTCTTCAATTTCAACGTCCGGGAACACTCGAGGGAGCCGTCATTTGCATCAAAGTGCTGCCGGTAGCTCACGCAATCGTCCTCCACCGAGGAAGACGACGGCAATGATGCCGCGCCGGTGAAGTCACCCGCGAGTTTGAGTGATATGTCCTCCTGCACACCGCAGGTCACCTCGGTTTCGAGCGGGTATTTCCTTTTCTCCAAACCGGTGCCGTCGAGGATGAAATTCACCACCCCCAGCCGCTTGCCAATCCATGGCACGCTCACCACCGACTCGCCGCCGCCGTTTGCCGTCATGCCGTCCACTGAAAACTCCAGCTCGGCCCGCAGCCCGGTGGAAATGTCGCGCATGTCCGCCGGCACGAGTTCAAGCGATTTGAGTCGCAGGCCCGGCACCGCCTGCTGGAGGCGCTGCTCGATAAACCGCCGCTCATCGTCCGGTTTCATGTGTGAAAATGCGTTCCGATACGCGTCGTCGTTGACGCCCTGGAACAATAATTCCGACTTCGCTTTAACAACGCCGTCCGCATTCAAGGTCCCGGCCGTTTTAATCCGAATCATGTTTTCCTCCGGCGGCTGAATCGGGCTTAACCGGATGGTGCCGCCTTCGGGCCGGGCCACAAGATAGCTTTGATTGCGATCATAAGCCGGCAACAATTCGCGCGTGTTTTCGTCGGTCGGATCCATCAACACAATTTGGCCTTTCTCCAGTTCAACGCCCGCGATGGCGTGATTGAAAAACGGATCCGGAACCTCGGCGTCTTTGTGGGTCCCGACGCTGACAATCACCGGATAGGCGTTCAGGCCGGCCAATCGCAGCAACGAAACCAGCAGGGCCGCCTTGTCCCGGCAAACGCCGTATTTCTTGTCAAACGTGATACACACATCATGCGGCTCGAAGCCCGGCCGGTCCTTTTCCGGCGTGATGCCCATGTAACGGATCCCGTTTGACACGAAATAAAACAGCGCCTTTATCTTGTCCATGTCCGTCTTTGCCCCGGCGGTGAGGTCCTTGACCGTCTGCTTCATTTCTGGCGTCGTCGCGTCGAGATGCGGCTGGCTGAGGTCCCAGTACCATTTCGAGACCGCCGCCCAATCCGGCATGGTGCTCACAAAAAGCCGCTGCAACACCATCTCGTAAGGCGGCATGGACGGCTCGTCAAACATGCGCGGCACGTTGTTCACCTCCCAGCGATACATGATGGTCCCATTGGTCCCCGGTTGCGTCGAAGAAGTGATCGTTCCCGGAATCTCATCGCGCAATGCAATGCGCTCCAGCGGGCGCGTAGCGGGCGCGTGAACCTCGTAGGTGATGTGCCGGATGAAGCCCCCGCCTTCAAAAACGTTTTCCTCGGCATATTGACCGGGGATGATCGGGCGCTCTATGGTCTCGCGTTCCACGGAATGGACCACGTCGCCGACGTCCAGGCTCGGGATGTTGACCTGCAACACCCGCATATTCGGGTCATAAATGTTCTCGGCCATCTGGCTGTCATCAATGGACTCCTTCGAATTCGCCGCCACGTCCACCGGAACGACCGTGCCGTCGGGTTTGATCACCTCAAGCGCGGGCACCGCGACCGTCGTGTAGGGCAGCATGAAATCCATCGTCAGCGTGCGGTTGTCCCGTTTGCCCTTCTCCGTGAGCACCTTCGTGAACGTTTCATCCTGGCACTCGCCGGTCCCGTCCGCGCGATATACCCGAACTGACTTTTGGTCAACCGTCACGGCGTCGGAATCCGGGTATTTCGCCGGGGTCATGTCCGCCGCCGCCGCCATGACCGTTTTTGCGTCCACCAACGCCCAATCGCTTCCGGCATACCGATTGGTGTCGCCGAGCGCGGAAATCTCCGTCAGCGCAATGGCAGCCAATGCCAGTCCGCGACCTGCCAGCAAAATTCCTGTCTTCATAAAATCGAATGGTGACAATCATCATGCTTCAATCCGGCCAACCCTCAAGTCATTTGATTGCACTTTTGGTGGCGGCGTTCGGTGTAACGATGCCGTTTGAAAGGAAACCTGCCTTTTCCGAGGAAGAACCAGAAATCAAGGATTACGAATTGAACATGGTAGTCCTCGGTTGACGCGTTACAAGAGGTATTGTGCCACAGCCCCGAGGGTAGAAAAAAAGGCTAAAAAATAGTTGACACAGAAGACGGTTTGTGGAAAATAACGACATGTTAGCTCGCATATATGTGTGCAATTGACAGTCTGGCAAGAGTTGATTTAAGGCCATGTATCGCCTTATTGACTAAAAAATAACACATGTTTGATTTTTTTTACATATAAAGACGATAAAATCAGTCGCTATTAATGGCAATTAAATGAAAGAGTTATAAATGAGCGAGATGCCCATCAAATCGGTTGCCAGCAACGTTGATGACTCCAATTGGCTGGAGATCGTCCGGCAACAAGTGAGTTCACTGCGTTACGGCATGGTGGAGATCGTGGTACATGACTCGCGGGTGACGCAGATTGAAAAGACCGAGCGGGTGCGATTGGACAAGCCAAAATCCAAATCATTTTGATGCTTCGGGCCACTGTAACCGGACAAACAAAAATATAATTTCGGAAGACTGACCGGACAACCGGAAGTTCCCATGAAAAAGAGAAAACTAAATATCCATGCGGAACTGGGTTCAGAGATTGATGCGGCTGCTTGTTGCCGGCGTGTTGTTGCCGGCAGGCACGGTCACGGCATCTGAAGTCAAACTGCTCAACGTCTCTTACGACGTCACGCGTGAGTTCTATCAGGACTACAACGCCGCCTTCGCCAAGTATTGGAAGGAAAAGACCGGCGACATTGTAACGGTCAACCAATCTCACGGAGGTTCCAGCAAACAGGCGCAGTCGGTCGTCAACGGCCTTGAAGCGGACGTGGTGACGATGAATCAAGCGCCGGACATCGATGTCCTGCACACAAGCGGCGGATTGATTCCGGCAAATTGGGCGGCGCGGCTGCCGAACCAGAGCGTGCCTTACACCTCGACGATTGTGTTCGTCGTCCGCAAAGACAATCCGAAGAACATCAAAAATTGGGATGACCTCGTCCGGCCGGATGTCTCGGTGATTGTTCCCAATCCGAAAACCTCCGGTAACGGTCGCTACAGTTATTTGGCAGCGTGGGGATATGCGCTGAAGAAATCCGCCGGTGACGAGAAGCAGGCGCGTGCGTTTGTGGCGAAACTTTTTGCCAATGTGCCCGTGCTCGACACCGGCGGACGCGGCGCGACAACGACCTTTGCCGACCGGGGCATTGGCGACGTGTTGCTGACGTTTGAAAATGAAGCGGCGTTGATCCAGGAATATTTTACTAACAGTGGACTCGAGGTTGTGCTCCCGCCGGTCAGTATTCTTGCGGAAAATCCCGTGGCCTGGGTTGATCACAACGTCGAACGGCATCACACGGAAGCCGTATCGCGCGCCTACCTTGAATATCTTTACAGCGACGTGGGGCAGGATCTGGCCGCCAAACATTTTTTCCGTCCTAAAAACCAGGAGGTGCTTGCCAGATATGCCGACCGTTTCAAGCCGGTGGATTTATTCACCGTGGAGGAAGTGGCGGGCGGCTGGCAAAACGCACAAACGGTTCATTTCGCCGACGGCGGAATCTTTGACCAGATTTACCAAAATAAATGATGAATTTGCCGACGCCTGCAGGGCGAGGCGCAACTTGAACAATTTACGAGGGCTGACCGGTTCACCGGAGGTTCTTCGACTAAGGACAAAACGTAACCGTAACATTATGAAAGAGACAGCGGGCAAAACATCGCCCTTTCCGGTCGTCAAATGACCTTGCCGGAATCCGCCACCCGCTTGGGCAGGAGGCGCTGTCTCGCGTAAAGCGCGGGCGCATTTGTTCTTCAAAAAACAAAACGTAACAAAAGAAAACTGTGAACCTATGAAAGCATCAAACCTTAAAAAAATCATCTTCGCCGGACTCGCGTTTGCGGGTTTGGCGCTCACGCCAACCCTGCGCGCGGACGTCGAAGTCTTTCTTGAAGGCGGCAGCGCGAGCCAAAGCGTTCTTTACGACCGCGCCACCAACTTTTTTGCCGGCGGCTCGCTCACCGTGGTCGGCGGCGGATCCTCGGCCGTGGCCCAATTTTCGGGCACGAGCACGAATCCGGCAGTGTCGGGTTATGGCACCATTACGATCGATATCAACGTCAACAACGGTGCGATTGACGGTCTCCAGGCGTTGGTGAGCCAGTCCCCGGGCCCGGCTGACACAAACTATAGTTCGGGTCCCCTGACTCCCCAGGTTCCCACGTTTGTTGATTCCGCGACCACGCCCGATGTGGTGGGCATTTCATCGGCAAACCTCTATCCCCTCCCGACCTACGTGGTTCCTCTGGTGTATGTCAAGAATACCAATTCCGCAGATACCGCCGCCATTACCAATCTTACCCAGCGGCAGGCGGTGACTTTGGAAACCTCCATCCCGCTGGGAACGACCTATTATGGGGGAACCAGCACCAACGTTGTTTACTTCGTCGGACGAAACAATGAAGCCGCCGTCCGCACGGAAATAGACCTGAATATTTATAACGCCGGACAGATAAATACTTACCATACCAACTCCTTGGGGCAGCCCGTTCTCGACGGGAGCGCCGACCCTGGATTGAGTTCCGGTGGCGCGGTGGCAAACACCGTGGTGGTTCTCACCAATTCCATCGGCACGGTGGCTGTGCAGAACATAAAGAAGGGCCTGGCTGCCCTCGCCTATGAAGGAGTTCCGTATTCCGTCACGAACGTGATCAATGGCAGCTATCCGCTCTGGGGTTATGAGAACTATTATTACATTCCTTCCGGCACAGGCACGCCTTCCGGCCCTCAACTGGCGGTGATCAACGCGTTCTACCAATCCGTCACCAACTCGGCGTTTCAGAGCTCAACCAATCTGGTTTTCGGCAGCAACTTCATCCCGAACGCGGCACTTCAGGTTCAGCGGCTTTCTGACGGCGGTCAAATTTCGCCGTTGCCCGGCTTCTTCCAATGATCAAATCAGCAACATTGAATTGGAACATCACATCGAAATTGTATGAAAAAAATAATCTTATCAACCCTTGCTGCGCTGGCCTTGCAGGCAACGCCGCTGGCACGGGCTTGGACGTATAACGACGGAGATCTCCTGTTGGTGTTTCGCGAAAGCGGACACAACAACATCGAGTATGACCTGGGAAGCGTCACCAATCTGCTTGGTCAGACGAACGGGTACACGACCACCATCACCGGTTGGGATACCAGTCTCGTAACCACCGAGTTCGGGCCGGACCTGACCGGCGTGGAAGTTATTCTGCTGGCCACAACCAGCTCGACCGATGCAAACCCGACGGCGTGGCTCACCAGCGCCGAACCAAACACAACCGCCTACAATGTCAGCTCGTCGGAGTGGACATCTTATTTGCATGGCACAATCAGCGCCATCGGGAACAAGCCGATAAGCCCCTTCAATGTGCCTGCGGCCGTGGCGAATCCGACCAATGCCTATGTCATAAATCCCTTCGGCACGTATGGCGGAGCCTCTTATGATTACATTGTGTCAGGTGGCACCTTTAATAGTATCCCGACATTAGGCGGTCATGCGCCCTTCACAGTCCAGCAAGCCGCCCCCGGCTTTCTTGATTTCTGGGCCATCCAGCCTACGTCGATCTATCCCAATTCACCACCGGACACGCTGATTGGCACATTCACAATCACCGCCAACGGCGTCTTGACGTTTGTTGCCGGGCCGCGCGCATCAACCATCACCGGAGTAAGCCGCTCCGGCAATGTCAGCGCGATTCAATTCACCACGACGGTGGGCAACACCTATTCCGTGGCTTACACCAACCAACTCGGTGCCGCCACAGCCCCGTGGCCGGTGGATGTCAACACCCTGATTGGTGATGGAAAAATCAATACCATCAACCACACGAACAATTATGACAGTGCGGAATTTTACCGCGTAATTGCCCAATAAACAGCGCACGACAAGAAAACAGCACGCGGCAGGCCCGGCCAAAACCGGACCTGCCGCTGAATTGTTAAATTCGTAGAGAGGACAACCACAACGAATGAAATTCCGGCTTTGTTTGATCACGATGCTTGCGCTCGTAGTAATTTCAAAGAGCCGCGCGGCGGAGACAAATTCGTCCGCCGTCATCGAGAATCTTTTTGCCGCGCCTGCGCCCGTAGTCACAAACGCACCCTCCAAAAACCGGACATTTGACGTGCGCGGCTACCTCATTGAGGGCAATACCGCCCTGCCGCCGGAAAAATTCAACCTTCTTACCAATTACATCGGCCCGGCGCTGGATTTTCCACGATTGCGCGAGGGCCTGGGCAAATTACAGTTGCTCTATCGCAACCTCGGTTTTGCAACCATCAGTGTCACGCTGCCGCAACAAAAGCTGACCAACGGTTTCGTGCACATAAAAATTGTCGAAGGCAAACTCACCGGCATCCAGGTCGAAGGCAACCGTTACTTCAGTTCCAACAACGTTCTGCGCGCACTGCCGAGTCTCGACACCAACATTTTGCTCAATACAAAGTGGTTCCAGCCGGAATTGGATCAGGCCAATGCAAACCGCGACCGCCAGATTTATCCGGTCATCGGTCCCGGGCCCGAACCCGGCACGACGGAACTGGAATTAAAGGTGAAGGACCGGTTGCCGCTGCACGGGCGCATGGAGGTCAACGACAAATCATCGCCGGGAACACCACTGCTTCGCACGGATACAGCGGTGCAATATGGCAATCTCTGGCAGCGTGAAAATCAAATCGGCTTCGATTACAGTTTTTCGCCGCAGTCGTTCAAGACCGGAGGAGACCATACAGATTTTTACGACGATCCGATGGTGGCCAGTTACAGCGGGTTTTACCGGCTGCCGCTGGGATCCAGCCGCGGCTTGCGCGAGGATTATGACCGGCAGCCGGTGAGTTTTGGTTACGACGAAATCACGCACAAGTTCAACCTGCCGCCGCCGACGGGAAATCCCGATTTGATCTTTTACGCCTCGCGTTCCACGTCTGACACGCCGGTGAATTTTGGCCCGGTCACGGTCATTACCAACACCGTGCTTGCGGACATCAGCTCCCAGTCCGCAGAACACACGTTTACCGTCAACAATAACATCGGGGCAAAGCTCACGGTTCCGTTGCGGGAATTTCTCGGCGTAAAATCGTCGTTCCTGATCGGGGTAGATTACAAATCCTATTCGGCGCAGACGTTCGGCACGAACTTGATCTACTTCGATCTCTACGCGCTCGACAGCTTCGGCAATCGCGTTTTGGAAACGAATGCAACCGTCGCGGTCACGAACAACAGCAGCCAGTCCCTCTATTATCTGCCGCTGTCCGTCGGCTGGATTGGCGCGCGTCCTGATTCATCGGGCAGCTTCTTGTTCACCTACAACCAAAATATCTTCCTCAAGCAGCTTGCCTCGGCGCGGGGCGATTTTCAGAGCGTCGCAGGCTCAGCCGAGGCCGGCGGTGATTACACTTCGCTGACGGTGGGGCTGATTCGCCAGCAAAATTTGCCGTGGAATTGGTCGGCCACCCTCAACGCCAACGGCCAGTGGGCAAGCGAGCCGCTCATCAACAACGAGCAGTTTGGGCTGGGCGGAACGATGGGCGTGCGCGGTTATCAGGAAGGCGAGGTTTATGGCGACAGCGGCTGGCGCACATTGTTCGATCTTCACGCGCCGACCATGAACGTCGGCTATTTCCCGACTTCAACCGGCAACGTTCCCGCCGATTTGCACTGCTCGTGGTTTATGGACTACGGCCAGATTTATGGGCCGCTCCTTTCAAACCAGCGATTGAGCGAATGGGGAACCGGCGTCAGCTTTTTTCTTACGGCCGGCGAGCATTTTGACGTTCGCCTGACCGCCGCCTGGGCCTTGCTCGGTGCGTCGGGGGACGCGTCGGCGACGGCCAACAGGGTTGACGTGAGAACTCCCGCCGGCGACGCGCAGGTCTATTTCACCGTTGGATTTCAATTTTGAAAGCAGCCATGAAACATTTTTCTGAAATCTGCAAATCGCTCCGGCTGGCCGTGCTGCTGTTCGTGGCCGGACACTCTTTCAACGCGCCTGCCAATCCAGCCGGCATGACTGTTTCGACGGGCACGGCCATCGCGCAACAAATCGGCGCGCAACTCAATTTGACGGTCAGCCAGCTTGCCGTCCTTCATTGGAACAGCTTCAACATTTCAGCCGGCGAAACGACCTCCTTTTTGCAGCCCTCGGCCAATTCCATCGTGTTCAACATCATCGGCGGCTCGAACCCGTCGCAGGTTTTCGGCAATCTTAATGCCAACGGCACGGTCATTCTCGCCAACGCCAACGGCTTCTATTTCGGGCCGAACTCGATGATCAAAGTTGGCGGCAGTTTCATCGCCACCACCGCGCCACTCGCGCCGGATCTCGGTTCGGGCGGAATGTGGCAGTTCACCGGGATGCCGCCGCTCGCGAGCATTGTTAATTATGGCCAGATTGAAGTTGGCCGGGGCCGTTCGCTTTTTCTCATTGCGGAAAACATTGAGAACCACGGCAGCCTTAATGCGCCGGGAGGCAGCGTGCAACTGGCCGCCGGCGAAAATGTCCTGGTCAGCGACAGTCCCGATGGACGCGGCTTGAGCGCAACGGTGCAACTGCCTCAAGGCTCGGTGGATAATTTTGGCTGCATCTCCGCCGACGCCGGAACGATTGCGCTGCAAGCAAAAGTCGTGAATCAAGATGGAATTATTCAGGCCAATTCCGTCCAAAATCAAAATGGCGTCATCGAGCTCGTCGCCTCCGACCATCTCAATCTTGGCGCGAATTCCAAAATCAGCGCGCACGGCGATGATTCCTCCGCTGGCAGTTCCGGCGGCAGGGTCACGTTGCAATCGGGAAATAATTTCAGCGACAGCGTTGGCAGCCAGATTGACGTGAGCGGCGGTGCGCAAGGCGGCAACGGCGGCAACGTCGAAATCAGCGCGCCAAACATTTTATCCTTGAATTCCAGCATGAATGCAGGCGCGCAGGCGGGTTGGAGCGGCGGCGAATTTCTGCTCGACCCGGTGAACATCGTGCTGGGCACCTCGACCGCGGGTGGCGCGATCAACGTGAACACCGCGTTCGCCGGATTTTCTCAAATTCTGTTGCAGGCCTCGGGCACCATCACGCTCAACGCGGGGGCGGCCTGGAATTTGAGCGCGAGCAGCGGCCTGACCAGCGGACAATTGACGCTGGAAGCCGGCGGCAACATCACGTTCGGAAACAACTCAAAAATCACGGACGCAAACAATTGGTCGGTGACGCTGGAAGCCGGCTACAATTTTGCCAACAACACCATCCAGTCCGGCGTCGGAAACATTTATTTGAATGGCGGCAGCGGTTTGTCCCAAAGCGGCACGATTCAACTATCCGGAGGTTCGATCAACTTGTTTGCCGGGCAGGGCATTCTGGTCGGTTCCGGCTCGGTGTTCACGACGGGCGGCGGCAGCATTTTCGCGGATGCCCTGGCTGGTGACATCAATGCGGGCACTTCCAATGGCAGCAGCACCAGCGGCGGCACGCAGACAAGCGATTTCCTGTTCACCGCTTCGGGCTCCAGGCCCAACGCGATTCTTGGCGGCATTTCCACCGCGGCCGGCGGTGATGTCACTTTGATCGCGGGCAATAATGTTGTCAGCGTTCCGACCGTTCCGAACAGTCAGTGGCCGGGCGCATCCGGCGCTTACGGAGCGGGCGACGTGACCATCATCGCCGGCAACCAGGTCACGGGAAATTATATGCTGGCCAACGGCGTTGGCACCATGCTCGCAGGCGTTAAAGTTCAAAGCGCGCAAGCCGGCATTTTGCAGAATCCAGGAGCCAATCCCGCGCTTTATGCGTCCACGCTGAACGACTTGGAAACGGAAGTAACCCAAACTCAAAACCCCGGAGGCAACATCGGAGCCGCGTCCGGTGCGAGTGGTCCTGTGACCTTGAGTTTGATCCAAGGTTCATGGAATGCCTGGGCGGCCAACAACATCTACCTCAAGGAGGTGAACAATCCGAACGGCACTTTCAATTCAAGCCAGTCGTTTCTCTTCAACTATGCGCAGGATGCTGCGGCAAATTTCTGGGCGGGCAACGGCATCACACTGGTCGGCGCAAATTTAACTCGCGTGAACAGGCAGAATCAAAACATGCCGCCAATCTACGCGCCAATCCTCACGCTCGATGCCGGAGCAGGCGGAATCACGATTGATAATTCCATCATTCTTTATCCTTCGAGTGAAGGTTCGCTGCAAATCACCACGCGCAACGGCGGTGATTTGAACGGGGCGGTGACGGCCAGTTCGACGACGCTTACCGGCATTACGATGTCCGACAGCGGCTCGGCAAACTGGACGACGTTCGCCACCGGTCACGCCGCCACGCCGCTGCATTTAAACGACCCGAACCCGGTGACGTTGGACATTTCCGGCGACATTAACAGTTTCGGCCTGACCGTCCCGACATTCGCCAACATCACGGTCGCTGGCGACACTTACAACTTCGGTTTCATCGGGCAAAATCTTTCACCGGCGCAAACCACTTCGATCAATGTCACAGGCAACATCACTTACCGCGGCTACCTGACGAGCGAAACTTTGTCCGTCGCGATCTCGTCCAGTGCGTTTGACACGATCATCGTCGGCGACCCGGCGCTGGCCGGAGTGCTGCGCTATGATGCCACCAGCGGCACAATCTCGTTCGTCGGCGTCATGGGTTTGGCGACCGAACAATCCCTGCTCAATCCCACGGACGCCAACGGCAATCCTATTTTCACCGGTTCGCAACTGATAGCGTGGCAAACCACCATCACGCAATTATATGCCGCAAGCCAAAGCGCGTCGCTCGGTGATAATGGACTCGCGCTCTCCGGGCCGGGCAACTTCAACATCGTCGCCAACAGCATTGACCTCGGCATTTCCGGAGGCATCGCCGTCCTTGTGCCGGATTCCGCACTTGCGGCCATTTCACCTTACGGTGCGAACATCAATGTCACCACCACCGGCAATCTTGAAATGACTTCAACAGAAATTGTAAATGAAAGTTTGCTCGGCGGAATCACATTGGATGTGGGCGGCACGCTCGACGTCGGCGGCGAGTTGACCGCGTTTGGCGATCCAAGTTCCCCGAAAGGAATTTTCACCACCAGCGGCGGAAACGTATCCGTCACGGCCAACGGCAATGTGAATGTGGACGGCTCCCGCATCGCCGCCTACGACGGCGGCGATATTACGATTGAATCATTCACCGGCGACGTGAATGCCGGGACAGGCGAGGCGGGCTATGTAAGTTTGAATGCGCTGGAGCTTGATCCGGTGACCGGACAATTGGACAGCATTCCAGCCACGATTCCCGGCAGCGGCATTTTGGCCACGACCATTTCCGGCTCGCATGCTTCGCTGGGCAATATTCTGGTCGAGACACCCAACGGAAACATTTCGGCAAGTCTGGGCGGCATCATCCAGATTTCCTTCAACGGCACCGATGATTCCAAGGCCATAACGGAATTGCTGGCTGGGTACGAACTGCGGGATGCGCATGGAAATCGTGTCTTGGCCGATAATCTTGCCAATGGAACACCGGTGCCTGTATTCGACGCTCAGAATGTTGTCAGCCTCGGTTCAACGATCCAAGTGACTCCGGCTGGAACAGGTACTCCGGTTTCATTGACCCAGATTCTCGACGCCAACGGCAATCCGCTCCTTGATTCCAGCGGCAATCCGCTTTATGTGAAAACTTTGGATGCCAGGAAGCAGATTGTTGAGTTTGTAAACGGCAGCATCCAACCCGACCTCGATTCCAGCGGCGACCCTTTGATTGTGGCTGAGCCTTTTGATTCCAGCGGCCATCCGTTTTATGATTCAAATGGTAATCCGATACTGGTTCTGGGCAGGAATATTGATGCCGGTGGCGCGGGCGTCATCGCACAAAACATTATTGCCAGGGCCACCGGCATTACCACCGGCTTGTTCGTGGGAAGATCCATTGACATCACAACCACGGGACTCGGAAAAATTATCGTCATTGGGCAAGTGCCGCCGATTATCGGCGATGGTCCGGGTGGACCGCCAATTATTAGCATCGATTCCAGCCCGCCCGAAATCATTTCACCCGAAGGCTCGACTGCGCCACCCCCTCCCACGGCCCCAAAAACCGAAGCGCCCACTGCTGACACAGCTACGACCGTCGCCACCAAAACGGAAAATGAGGATGACGGCTTCGACAGCGATTCAAAAAACAAAGGCAAAGGCATTGAGCTCGCCAAGAAGACCAGCCGCGTGACCGTGATTTTGCCGGCCAAGAATCCGCCGCCGAGTTCATCCCAAAAGCAAACCTCAACCAAACCATTATAATCATCATGTTTGTTCAACCCCTGTTTGCCGCCAACGCGGCGGTTTACGCCATCCAGAACGCCACCACCGAGGGCAAGATCACCGTCCTCGTGCTGCTGGTCCTCTCGCTTTTCAGCTGGACGATCATCATCACCAAGTTCCGCCAGTTGATGATCGCGCAGAAGGCGACCAAAAAGTTCTTCACCGCCTACGGCTCCACGCGCGATCCGCTGGACATCCAGCGCAAGGGCCAGGAATACGACGGCGCGCCCGCCTACCAGCTTTACATCCGCGGTGCGGATGAACTGGCGTATCAATTGGAACACAATCCCGTCACCGTAAAAGGCGAGCGGCGCATCAGCCCGGCGTCGTTTGAGGCGGTGAAGGTCGCGCTTGAAGAAGCCGCCAGCGGGGAGGCGATGGCATTGGAAAAGGGCATGATTGTTCTGTCCACGGCGGTGGCGGGCGGGCCGTTCATCGGGTTGCTGGGCACGGTCTGGGGCGTCATGTCCACCTTCGCGGGCATTGCTGAAAGCAAGGCCGCCACGCTCACGGCCATGGCGCCCGGTGTGGCCGCCGCGCTCGTCGCCACGGTCACCGGCCTGCTCGTCGCCATCCCAGCCATGTTCGCCTACAATTTCATGGTTACCTCCATTCGCGCCATCACCCAGGAACTGGACGGTTACGCCACGCGTTACGCGACGCAAATCGTGCATAGTTATGTGGATAACCGCGATCTGGAAGACAAAATCGCGATGGCGTTGACGCGTTCCGAGCTGGGTGAAAATACACCAGCCATCTGACCGATGAAGAAGTGTTCCAAATCTGCGCATGAGTCGTTGACGCAGTTGAACATCACGCCGCTGCTGGACCTGGCGTTCGTGCTGCTGGTCATCTTCATCATCACGACCATCCCGCCGGTCAACGATCTGGATTTGAAACTGCCCACCGCCGCCAAGCATCTCAAAGATCCTCCACGCAAGGCCAATTACATCACCGTCCAGGCCGACGGCACCCTCTACCTGAACAAGGCCAGGATCGCCGACGCCTCCGACATGCTTCAAACCCTCATCAGCCTGCGCACCGATGACCCGGACCTGAACATCATCATCCGCGGCGACGGCCACACCAAATACCGCCAAATCCGCGCCGTGCTCGACGTGTGCCAGCAGGCCAACGTGCCCAAGGTGGATCTGGCCACCGAAACCGCCACCCCAAACTGACATGCTCCCCCAGACCCAGGCCCGCAAGAAGCGCAACTCGTCAAAGGTGAACCTGCTCATCTCGTTCATCTTTCACGCGACGCTGGTGCTGACGCTGCTCTATTTCGCCGCGCGCCAGGGGTTGCTGGGCAGACAAATCCAGAAAATATCGGTGGAGATGATCAAGGAAAAACCGCCCGAAAAGCCCAAGACGCCCGAAAAGCCCAAGGTCGAGCCGCCCAAGGTCGAGCAACCCAAAATTGTTGCCGCCCCCAAGATCGAACCGCCGAAAGAAGCGCCGCCTTCCGTTGCCGCGCCCCCGACCGTCGCCCCGCCGGCCGCCGAACTGCCCTCCTTTGCCTTCGAGGGCGGCAAGGAAGTGGAAACCAGTTCCGATCCCGTGCAACTTTACAAGGGCCAGGTCGAATACGCGCTGCGGTCCAAGTGGCAGCGGCCCGACAACCTCCCCGACGACAGCTATGTGGCGGAAGTGGAGGTGACGGTGGACCCGAAAGGCCAGATCAGCGACCCCATCATGGAGAAAGGGTCCGGAAACAGGCTTTGGGACGATTCCGTCAGGCAGGTTTTCAGGATGGTGACGCGCATCGACCGGCCGCCGCCGACAAACTTCCCCTCGCGCGTGACGGTGCGCTTTGACGTTCAGGAGGAGACCGAACCCATCCTCCAGTGATTTTGTGAAAAAGACCTCACAAAGCCATCACAGTTCGCTCAGCGAGCTGAACATCACGCCGCTGCTGGACCTGGTGTTTGTATTGCTGGTCATTTTCATCATCACCACGCCCCAGATGATGAACAACCTGGAAATGACGCTGCCCTCGGGCAAGCCCCCGCCCAAGACCAACCAGCCCAAACCCAAGATCAACAAGATTGTCGTGGATGCAAAGGGCCAGACCTTCCTGAACGACGAATTCGTCACCATCCCCGCCCTCAAGGACAAGCTGCAGCAATTGCAGTCCGACAATCCCGACTTGAGCGTCGTCGTCAAGGGCGCTGACGACGTGAATTATCAGAACATGATCAGCGTCCTCGATGTCCTCCGCCAGCTCGATATCACCAAGGTCGGCCTCGCTACGGAAGCGGGCACATCCAGATAAACAGCAATATTCCAAAGAAAAAGGACACAGGCTGTTAGCAACGAACGTCTTCCGAACGAAAGCCCTGGATGGATGCGCCGCTGCATTTGGGAATGTTGTGGTGCACAGACACTGACGATGCTGCACTCCACGTTTTGCCAACCGTGCAAGACCACGCACGCTTATGAAATATTTTGTCCCATCCTTTCCCGTCCAGTCAAGGGGCGCGGGGGCAGCGACGGGTGGCGGGGCAATTCAGCCTGATGAATTCCTGCCTGCGGAAATTTTTGGCAAAAGGGAAATTCGAGCCGGACGTGCGCCTGCCCTGCAATGCCCGCCGCGTTCTTTGGGCAACCCCGGTGTCACGTGCGCGCGGCCACCGACTCCAGATTAGTGGCTGAACGGCAGGTTCTGTTTGATGCGATAAACGTCGGCTGGCCCGACGAGTGCCGCCTTGCGCATAAACCGGCGGCGCTTGGAGCTTTTGCCTTGAAGCAAATGGCGCCGGCCAGTGCCTCGGAAAAGGACTTTGCCTGTGCCAGTTATCTTGAAACGCTTGGCCACTGCCTTTCTGGTCTTGATACCTTTGGGACGTCGCATATGGGTTCTTTCATTTAGGCGCGATAAACATTGACGCGCTCAGGCGGGGCAAAGTTCACGATGCACCTTTAAGCGTTGAACCGGGCAAGACGGCTGGAACGGCAGCGGGGGTTCCGATGGCACCGGATGAGCCCGCCCGCTCTTCATGCAGCCACGCCTCGCTTACGATTAGATTGTTCGTTCCAATCTCCTTTCCATTAAGAGCCCGGATGGCGGCGCGCGCGCCTTCGGGCGTGACCATTGTCACGAAGCCGAAACCCCGCGGCTTATGGCTGGCACGATCAACCGCGATATTGACGTCCACGACGTTGCCGTGGGCGGAAAACAGATTCTTCAGCTCGCTCTCGGTGGTGGCGGCGGCCAGGTTATCCACATAGACTTTGGTGTTCATGACAGATGATTTTCCAGCCGGCTTTGGGATTCGTTCATTCGGATGCAATTCTTAATCATTTTCCAAGATACTTCGACGGGTTGCGTATCCGGTCGAGCCGCTCGGCTTCCAGTTCGTTGCGAACCACCAGCAGCCGCCTTTGCTTGGCGGCATTCGCGATGGATTGGGGAAGCAGCCAGGCCTGTTTGACCAGTTGAATGATTGTCAGGCAAATGAGCTTCAATGTGTTCATAAAGTGGTACTGCCCGTTCTCTAGTCGGTATAGAACAGTGTGCAGAAAATGATGATGGATGATTCATCCGTTCTGGGCATGGCGTTCGGCTCGGCGGGTGAAACCAGAGTGCTCATGTGCGTGGCTATCAATCGCAGGGCTGGGTGTCCCACGAGGAACTGGTTGAGCTGTTCTTCCATGGCGGTCGCCGGCGACTTGCCGGAGGGCAGCTTATGGAGAACGACTTCAAATATTTTTGCTTTCACGGTTTGTGTCCTTCAGAAGTGTTGACGTTCCGGCACCCATTGCGGGGCCTGGCATCGGGGATAAATTCGCCAGCGAGCAGCGCGTCGCGGCATTGCCAGTGAGTTTCATGGATTATTTGTGTTTCGCTTTGATTTTCTGGTTGCAGGTGGCCGGAACCTTCCGGTTTGCTTCATCCGGTAAATCGGTTTCACAAACGTATCAGCCTGGAATCCGCCCGGCCCTTCCCACAGCTCAAGCCCAAGGCGCTCATCCGAGACGAAGTCGCCGCGACACACCACTTCATTCCATTTCAAACGCCGAAATCGTTCCGGAATCATAAAAGCCTTGATGAGTTTGTGACCCGTCTCAAAGTTGATGCCTGTTCTTCATTCCTCCATCACGCCTGTTTGCGCCGGGAAATGAGGTTGAACAGCACCATGACAATGGCAACCGCCAGGAGGATATGGATCAACCCGCCCATCGTGTAACTGCTCAGCAGTCCAACAAGCCACAGAGCCAGCAATACTACCGCAATTGTGTACAACATATAATCTTTCCCTTTCTTTGTTGTTCTTACCGCCTGCACGCTACGCCTTGGACCGGTCCTTCGCCATGGGGTATAACCCTACCGTGGGTCGTTTTGGATCTTCCCGGATGCCGGCCCAACCCCCGCATCATCAATGAGCGGAGCCCATGGGTGCCGGTGTCGAGACGCGGCGCCATGGGCTCGGGTTTCGGGGATGGCCTTGGAAACACCAGCTTGGCTGGCGCGTTTTCGTGTTCGCACCAGCCAGCAATCAGTTGACGGTTCAGATGTCGGCCACCGGCACGGCGATGGTCATGTTGTTGATCACGCTGGTCACACCGTTGATGTCGGTGACGAGCTTGGTGACCAGGCTCTTTTCGGCGGCATTTTTGGCAATGCCACCCAGGGTCACGGCGCCGTCCGTCGTTGAAACCGTGGTGTGCAAGGCGCTGGTCGAATGATGCGACATCAACGATGACTTGACTTGGGCCGTAATGGAGGCGTCATCAATTTTATCGCTGATGGTTGCGTCTGGCGTTGCCGGAATCTGGGCAATCGTCATCTCATTCTTGACCTCTTTGACATTGTCAATGTCCTTGGCGTATTCGGTGGTAAGTTCCTTCTCTGCCATGCTGCTCGCCACGCCTTGCAGGGTGACGACGCCGTTTTCCGTATACACGGTGGTTCCGGTGGCGCTCACGTTGCGATGGAACAGCAGCGCGGTTTTAACCTTCATGGTTATCCATGTGTCTGAATGTTCAGCGGGTTGTTCGCCGCTGATTTCCAGTTGATTGTTCACACTTATGACGCCGGGCAGGCTCGCCACGGTGTCCTCGGCGAGGGACTTGTCGGACGCTTTGGCCACCGTTCCGGTCAGGGTGACAACGCCGTCTTTGGATTCAGTCTTGATTGAATCGTCCTTGAGGTAGGTCTTGAATACATACGAATTTGCGGTGGATGACTCGATGCGGCTGTCCGTATCGGAGGCACGCAACGATGTGCTGGTGACTAATATGGCGCCCGCACTCATGACGAGTGTGAGCAGGCAGGTTGATTTCATTTTCATTGTGCTTTTTGCTTTCGGTTGTTGGTTGTCGGTTTTTAACAGTGGTGACACGCTAGATGATGGGCCAACTCGTGGCTATGGGGTGTAACCCTACCGCTCCTTGCAAGTGTGCTTCGTGAAATCACCGCCGATGTATGTCGCAACTCATCCCCTTGCTCCCAGACCCGCTCCCCAATCTGTCCATCACCCGCGCGAAAAAAGTTTCAAATACAGCCGGCGCCTTGGTTAAATTTGCGAACACGGCATGTTTCTCAGCTTATAAATGGGATGACTGGCGCAAGGAATGGGCTCCGGCCAAAATCGCGGGGATCACCAGGAGGAATTGAGGCAAACCCGCCGTCCAGCAGGAAATCATCATCAACGCCAGTCAAAAGCATCAGTCACAAATTTGCAAAATTTGCCGGGCTGCGGTGGACGCTTGCGCACCGCAGCCTGGCGTGAATAACGTTCGTATCAGGGCGCGATCTTGTCGCTCACCCACTGGCGCGCCTGGTTGAAACCATCCTTCGTCGCGTCGTAGGCCTTCGAGAAGCCGCTTTTGACGCTGTCCCAAGTGGATTCGGTGGCGTTCTGAGCATCGGCCAGTTGAATGTTCAACTGGGCAGTCTGGTCACGCAACGCCTGGAGTTTGGGCTTGGCCTCGGCCTTGACCGCGTCGCTCGAGCTGTCAATCTTGGCGGAGAGCTGGTCCAAATCCGTGTTAAGTGCGTCCAACTGGGCCTGCATGGTTTTAACAAATTCAGCCTTTTGCGCGAAGGTGTAATCCTTCATGTCCTGCGCGGCTTGTTTTGTTTCTGCCTGGACATTGTTGAGTTGTTGAGAGGTGGTCCCTCCTTTATTGCATCCCACTGCAAAGGCGGCGATCGAAAGGACGGTGATGGCCAATGTTTTATTTTTCATAATGGTGATTTTCATTTGATTGAGTGATTGCGTTCTGGGTCCAAACTATGCTGTCACGAGGCATGGCTCCGGGCTGGTGAGTGCGGGCTGATGTTCTTCCAGGGCCTCCGGGTTGGTGTGGCTGATGATCTCCCGGGCATGAGTTGTTTCCGCGGCGGAACCGTGGGCGATCACGACAAACTTGCCGGACTTGAGGGCAGTCTCGTATTGCAGAATGCTGTCCTTGGGGATGCCAAGGCTGTAGAGTCCGGCGCCAATCGCGCTCAAACCGCCCACCACCACGGCGCCTTCCAGCGCCCCGACGATCCAACTGACGAGCGGTCCCGCAACGAGCAATGGCCCGACGCCGGGAACCAAAAAGAACGCGGAACCGAACAGCAATCCCCATATCCCGCCCCAGAAGGCGCCCGTTTTGCCCCAGTATTTCATGCGCTCACCGGCATTGTAGTAGCCGACCACGTGCTCATCCGTGTGATAGTCGCGTCCGACAATCGAGAGTTTCTTCATGTCAAAACCGGACTGCTGCAGTTCCTTGACGGCGGCTTCGGCTCCGGTGTGCGATTTGTAGATCGCCACGACTGAATTGTTCTTGGTCATAATATTTTTCATTTGTTTTCTTCGTTTTTGGTTTTATCGCAGATGACACGCTAGGCTGCGGACCGGCCCTTTGCCATGGGGTGAAACCCTACCGTGCGTTTTGGATGGCACTCCTCGAACAACTGATCCGGCTGATGGATGATTTAAAGAATGAACCTGTCCTGCGAAGTCGGGCTGTATCACGCGATACCGGGGTTTCAGCCCCGCGCGGCTGATTCAATCCTTGCTGCAGAACCTTTGACTTCGGTGGCAACACGGACGGTCGTGCCGTCTCCCTTGCCAGTATGATTGTCTCGCCGGTCTCGCAAGGGTGTGGCGACCGGCTTGCCCAAGCGGGATTCCAAAAGCCTCGCGACCAGTTGACGACATTCGTCACGCTGCTGGTCCAGCTTTCTGCGATAGACCATCCCGAGCCCCACAAAGGCAAGGAGGCTGATCAACGATCCCATGCCCAGCCCGCAAACAATATTAATGACGTATTGCGGCAGGTTGTAGGGAAAGTTGTCCACCAAAATCACTTCATAGCCCAGCCCGGCCACAACCAGCGCGGTCAACATGGCCATCAGCCACGCTGCGCGCCGCACACAACGCGCGTCGCGCTGAATCTGGCTGATCCCTTCCACCAGTTCCTGGCGCCTGGCGCTTTCGTCGTAAAGAATGCACTGCCGCAGAAACTCGGTATGTTTTTGATGTTCATTCATCATCGTTGAAGCAACGCCATCCGTGCCGCGGCATTATGGTTTTCCATTTGTTCACCGGGCCATGCTACGCCATTGGAGAACTCCCTGCCATGGGGTATAACCCTACCCTGCACTATCAGCCTTTGAAAAAGCAGGTGCCGACATGAGCAGGCTCGTCTTGATGGCACAATGCAGAATGCGAAAACGAAACAAAAAGGACAAAGCCTCAGGCAGCCATTTCTGCATTCAGCATTCCGCCTTTTTCAATTGAAAAGTGACCGTCAGGCGCCATGGGGTGTTCACCCCATATACAGATTGAAGCAATCAACTGATAGTGAGGACAGTGCCATCGGGTTGGCGGCCCGCCATGGAGGGATCAAGCCTCCCGGAGAGTCGCACCTGGGTTCAGCGAACAAAATGAAACGAAAGTTGATCGCGTTGTCGCGGCAATACGTGACGGCCTTGCGAAAGCACCTGCGGCGGGGACAGCGGGCGGACCTGCAGCCGGCGCTGGGACTGGGACGCCGGGCGGTCGGCCTTGGGATCGAGACATTGGAGCTGGCCCGAATTCACGAAGACGCACTCGTCACATTGGAAGCGGACAGTGCCAAAGATGGGATTCAAAAGCGGGCGGAGATTTTTTTTACCGAGGCCATCATCCCGATCATAGAGACGCACCGCGCCGCGCGGCAGAGCAGGATTCAACTGAACCGGCTGAACGAAAAGCTGGGCCGGCGCACGGTGGAACTGGCTGTCACCCACCGCCAGTTGCAGCGCGGCATCGTCCGGCGCAAGAGCGTGGAAGCCGCCCTCAAGATCAGCGGCGAACACTACGCCAAGCTGCTGAAGGATTCGCTGCAACTACAGGAAGGCCTGCGGCAACTGACGCATCAGGTTCTCGCGGCGCAGGAGGATGAACGCAGGAAAATCAGCCGCGAACTCCAGGATGAAATCGCCCAGACGTTGCTGGGCATCAACGTCCGGTTGCTCACGTTGAAACGGGAGGCACGGACCAACACCAGGGGTCTCAAAAATGAAATCGCCAGCACGCAGCGGCTCGTGCTAAAATCGGCCAAGTCCGTGCGGCGGGCCGCCCGTGAATTCGGCAGTTCATGAAAGCCAGATTTTCCAGACATTATCAGGCGGGACTGAAGGCGTTTCTGAAGCAGCAATCAGAGGCGCGCTTGCAAAGGGCGCGCGGCATGGGGCGACAGGCGTTGACCGCCGGTCTGAACACGCTCGACGTCGCCAAGCTGCATGAGCAAATCCTGGTCACCAGGGTGTTGCCCGGCATCCCGCCCCGCAAACGAGTCAGGCTCATCAGGCAGGCGGGCGTATTCTTTACCGAGGCAATCACCCCGATTGAGAAAATCAAGCGCACGGCGCGGGAGGCCGCCCTTCACCTGAATAAAATCGTCGAGATGTTGAGCCAGCGCACGGTTGAGCTGGCCGCTTCAAATCTGGAACTAAAACAGGAAATCGTCCACCGCAAGGCGGCGGAGGTGGCGCTCAAAAAAAGCGAACATCATTACGGCGAGTTGCTTGAACAGTCGGACCGCCTGCAGAATCAGTTGCGGCACCTGTCCCGCCAGATTCTATCGGCCCAGGAGGAGGAACGCCGGGAAATCAGCCGCGAACTCCATGATGTCATCGCCCAGACTTTGACGGGCATCAACGTCCGGCTGGCGGCCCTGGCCAGGGAGGCCGCCACCAACACCAAGGGCCTTGACCGCAACATCGCCCGCACGCAGCGGCTGGTGGAAAAATCGGTGGACATCGTGCACCAGTTCGCCCGCGAATTGCGCCCGGCGGTGCTGGACGACCTGGGGCTGATTCCCGCCCTGCTTTCGTTTGTCAAAATCTTTTCCAAGCGGACGGGCATCCTCGTTCACTTGAAGGCCTTTGCGAACGTCGAACGGCTGCCCATCGCCAAGCGGACGGTTCTTTTCCGGGTTGCGCAGGAGGCGCTGAACAATGTCGCCCGCCACGCGAAAGCCAGCCGGGTCGAAGTGAGCATCCAGAAACTGCCGGACTCCGTTTACATGAAAATAAAAGACGACGGAAAATCCTTCCAGGTGGACCGCGTATTGCATGGAAAAGGCATCAAACGCCTGGGTCTGCTCGGCATGAGGGAACGTCTGGAGATGGTCGGAGGCCATTTTGGTGTGGAGTCCGTCCAGGGCAAAGGCACCACCATCATTGCCCAAATCCCGTTCGGCAAGTTCGCGGGGGGGGGGGGAAGAATCACCAATGACGTCCGCTGAAACCATTCCTTGAATTTTTTTATGAAGCGAATCTTTGTTTTACTGGCGCTGCTCGCGGCAGGCTGGAGCGCCACCGCAGCCCCGGCTTTGACCAATTCTGCCGCAGGCGATCGCATTCTCATGATTGATCCCAGTTCAATGCCGGTTGCCGCCGGCAAGGCCACCCTGACCATCGGTGTGCTCCGGCGCGCGAACGGCGTTTACTCGGGTGATTACAAGATCAAGGTGTTCCCCTACTTTCTCAAAAACGAAAGAGGCAGGCTGGCCATCATCGTATCGGACGAGTCGCTGGCGGAGCTCAACCGGGGAAAAGTCGCGGCGATCACCGGGACCGCCACCACGAATGGCAAAGGCGGCCGGAGCCGGCACATTGATGCCACGGCCACGCCGGCTGACATCAATCGTGGAAAGCTCAAACTGTGGTTTACGGCGGGAAAGCGGAAAATGATCTTCGAGCCGGCTTATCACTTTGCCGGGAAAGGGACGGCGGTGGCCCTGGCGCAAATGACTGAATCCAAACCTTGAAATTATTATGAAACTAATCACTGTTCTGCTGGCGGAAGACCACATGATTGTGCGCGAGGGGTTTCGCAGGATGCTCGAGCTGGAAAACGATATGGAGGTGGTCGGCGAAGCTCAGGATGGCCGCCAGGCGGTCGCCCTGGTCAAAAAACTCCATCCCGCCGTGGTGTTGATGGACATCGCGATGCCACAACTGAATGGCTTGGAAGCCACCCGCCAGATTCTCAAGGCCGTCCCCGCCACAAAGGTGCTCATCCTCTCCGCGCACAGTGATGACGCCTATGTCAACAGCGCCGTCGAGTCCGGCGCCATGGGATTTCTGCTCAAGCAAACCTCCTCCCACGTCGTGTGCGAGGCGATCCGGGAAGTCCAAAAGGGGAAAACTTATTTCAGCCCATCAATTTCCAGGCGCCGTGACCGCCTCAATCCGCAATTGCCTGACCGCGCGGGACGGCTCAACAAGAAAGCCGCCCGACTGACCTCGCGCGAGATGGAAGTGCTCCAGTTGATTGCCGAAGGCAAGGCCAACAAGGAAACCGCCGCGGAACTCGGCATCGGCATGAAGACCGTCGAGAAACATCGCGAGCATCTCATGCAGAAACTCGCCATCCACGACACCGCCGGCCTCACCCGCTACGCCATCAGCGCGGGCATCATCGAGAGCAGCGTCCAATTGACCATTGTTTAGGAATGACCAATGACGAAGCCCGAATGACTGAATAATTTCCAGCGTCCGAACGGGCATTCGTGATTTGATCTTCGGAATTATTTAGTCATTATGATTTAGAGTTTGGGGATTTATTCCGGTTTCGTGGTTTTCCTCACCAACAGCAGAATGAAAATGAGCAGAGACAGCCTCTCTTTCTGGATGACACTGGCCGGCACCGTTTGCTGGGGTGTCTGTTTTTGGTGGATGCGCCGGCTCTCAATCAAACAGAATTTCCTTCTGGACCAGCTTCGCGAGCAGGGCAAACGAATCGAAAAACTCTCCCGCATCGAGCATGATCTCATCAAGGAAGTCCATCCCCAGGTCGGCGAGATCAAGGAAGGCATGGAGGAAATGATCGCGGTGGTGAAGGAAAATTCGGAAAACAATCCCCCGGCATCGAAAAGGAAGGGGCATTAGCTGGCGACGTGCGCGATGTCCCCGCACTTTCCACGAACAAAAAAGCCGGAACGATGATTCGTTCCGGCCGGGAGGAATGCCCTGTCGGCATTACACCACCATCTGTGGAACCGGATTGCTCCAGTCACTGGGGCCGGCGGTGCCGGCGGCATTGACTTCAGCCGTATAAACCACACCCGGGGTCAGGCCGGTAAAGGTCTTGCTGGCACCCGTGGTTTGCGCGGTTTGCACCACCACCGTGGGGGCGTTCGCCGCCTTCAGTTGCCAGTTGTAGATGGAGGCGCCAAAAACGGGATTGGCAGCGGCATCCAGTTCGCCGCTGCGCGCGCCCAGTGTCACCGTGAGGTTGGCCGGGGCGGGCAGCACGCCGATGGGCTGGCGTTGCGGCTTTTGGGTGGGAAACCCGCTCAAGAGCAGGTTGGTCATGTCCCCTTTGCAGGCCACCGCAACATAGCTGGCCAGTTGGCGCAACAGGCCGCAAAGGACCAAACGCAGGTTGTTCTTGGCCGAGGTGGCCGACGGACCGCCATCCGCCGTGGCGGCAACACCCGTGGAAAATTTATTCAACGCGCTTTGCACGTCCGGTATGGACGGCGTGGGCGTCGGATAGATGCTGGCGTTATTGGTCATCGCCAGCACGATGACGGAGGCGTCGTTGATCAGTTCCACGTCGGTGTCCTTGTTGATCCATTGAATTGAGGGTTTGACTAACATAAGTTTTTTCTTTTTGTGTTTTGTTTTTGTTTGTTTTTTTACGGCATTGTTTTTTTCATTTTTGTTTTTTGCTTCTCTAAGCTGACGGCGTCCGGTTTAGCAGCGTCCATGCCATGATTAGAATTTTAGTTGTTTTGGTATTAAATGCGTCATTAACTTATGACTCTGAATGGTTTGGCGGCGAAGCCTCTGTTTTCATGGAGCCAGGGCGGGATGCCGGGAAGTCATTTTGACACATGGCCGGGCCATTTCCTTGGATGGCAAAATTAATTCTCCATGTCTCAGAACGATTTAGCCATGTGGCGAAATGTCTTTGCCATATCACGAAAGCATGCCGCCATGCGGCGGAGCCATTTTCCCATGCGGCAAAACCATTTTGACACATGGCGGAAGTATTTAGTCATACGGCGGAGCGATTTTTCCATATAGCAAAATCATTTCTCCATGTCACAGAACGATTTAGCCACATGGCGAAATGGCTTTGCCATATCACGGAACCGTCCGGCTATATGGCGAAGGCATCACTTGATCGAAAAACTTTTACCAGGACTGTAAAAGTTTTGCCGGACGTGGCTAATAAATGGCCATTCCGGCCTTCGCATCCGCCCGGATTTGCTTTGCCGGGCTTGCCGTATTGCAACGGACAAAAAACGTGTCCAAAAGGGCAAAAGCAGCAAAGCGTCGGATTTTATTCCCTGTTATTTTGCGTCATGCTGCCGCCGAAGAAGCGTCTGAAAGGTGCGTTTGGCCGATGGGAATTCATGTTCCGGATACTCGTGGTTTTCGAGCGCACGCACCGGCATTGCCTGGTTCCGCCCAATCGGCGCGCGGACAGTCTCGGCCAATGGGTGGCGCAACAGCGGGTGGAATATCAGGCGGGCCGGCTCTCCCGGCAACGCATCCGGCGGCTCGAACGGCTCGGATTCGATTTTGCACGGGCTCCCGAACAGGCCGCGTCCAACAAGCGGGATGCCCTTTGGGCGCGGCGGTTCGCCGAACTCGCGGCCTATAAGAAACAACATGGCCATTGTGATGTGCCGGACCGGCATCCGGAAAACCAAAAGCTTGGCAACTGGGTGCATAGCCAGCGCTGGTTGCGCAAAACCGGTGGATTGAAGCCGGAACGGATGCTCAGGCTCGACCAGCTCGGCTTCGTCTGGTCTAACCAACTCCGACCGGGCTATTTTCCAAAATCAATGCGACACCGGGAGGAGTTTTTCAACCGCCAGTGGGATTCCCATTTCCTGAAATTGAGCCGGTTCAAGGAGCGGCATGGTTATTGCCGCGTTTCCCAAGTTGATCCCGCTCTGCGCGATTTGGCCGTCTGGGTGATCACGCAACGCGCGCTGCGGCGGCGTGGCCGGTTGTCCAACGACCGCCGCCAGCGGCTCGATACCCTCGGCTTCGAATGGAAAAGCAGCCATCCGGCCTGGGAACGGTTCCTGGCCCAGCTCGTGGATTTTCACCGGCGCTTTGGCCACTTTGATGTGCCCGCGCGCCGGCCGGGAAACCGAACGCTGGCCAATTGGGTGAAAATCCAGCGCCAACGGCGTTATGACGGACAATTGGCGGCGGACCGGGTGGCCCGCCTCAACCAGGCCGGCTTCGTCTGGACTTCGGTTTACCCTCCCGGTTCATCGAAGCGGTCGTTCCGGGAGTTCATGACTCTCAGTGACCGATGGTGGGACATCCATTTCGAGGAATTGAAGAAGTTTCATCGTAAACACGGTCATTGCTGGATTCCCCAAACCACCCCTGCCCTGCGGAGCTTGGAACGGTGGACGCGGTTCCAGCGGGCGGCGTGGAAGCGCGGTCTGTTGCCGGAAGATCGCCGCCGCCGGCTGGCGGAACTGGATTTTGGCAAACCGCATTACAATCCGGCCTGGGACAATCATTTCGCGGAACTTCTGGATTACAAATCGCGCTTCGGTGACTGCGATGTCCCATCCAGATGGCTGGAGAATCCGGTTCTGAGCGGTTGGGTGGGCACGCAGCGTTATGACCGGAAGGCCGGCAGACTCAGCCGGGAGCGCATTGACCGTCTGAACGAGATTGGCTTCGTTTGGCACAGCCTGCGGCTTCCCCATGGACACCGGAGGGCCACGCCGGTTTGACGGCCGGCAAAGCTCCTTCACAATCTCCAAGACATGATGCCCGGCATTTATCCATAGTTCCGCTCACGCCAGCTTCCTCGCAATGTGTTCGTCGAGGATTTCCTGAACGGCCATCCACACCCATGTCGCCGACCTGCACCTTGTTCGGGATGCCGCCGAGGGCGATGACGGCCCAGTTCTCAACTTCTCCATGATGTAGGAGCCGACGTGAGGAGGCTCTAAATGAAAACCTGCAACTGGGATTAAAATGAGACTCGTCACCTCGTCTCCTACAAATCAAGGGCGGACGATGAAGCCGCGTCCGGCGCGCCAGAGCATTCGCTTTCCGGCAACGCGCAAACGTCGCGCAGGCGTTTGGCCATGACGCGGCAGGCTTCGCTGATCATAGCCCAGCCATTTATGGCTGGGTTAAACGTCATCAACATAAAATTAGTCCCGTCAGGGACGAAAGAATCTTAATCCAGCATCTCCGCCTTGTAATCATATCCGTGCTTCTTGAGAAAAACTTCCAACTCCTCGCGGAAACTCTTCTTCCGGTGATGCTCCTCCTGCGTCTGGATATAATGAATTGTATCTTCCACGCCCGACACGCCGATGCTGAACGCGCCAAAACCTTCCTGCCACGCAAAACCTTGCGCCCGAAGTTCGGGAAACGTCTCGCGCAGCCATTTTGACGAATTGCCTTTCAACAATTGCATCGCCTTGGAAACCGAAAGCGTCGCGGGCAGGCTCAAAAGCAAATGCACATGATCCGCCATGCCGCCGATGGCGAGCGCCTTCATGTCGTTCTCGCGCGCGATGCCGCCGAGATACGGCCAGAGCCGTTCACAGATGGCGGGCGTGAGCCACGGACGCCGTTCCGAAGTGGAGAACACGCAATGCATCAGGCAAGAGTTGAATGAGTGCATGATGAATTTAAGGCAATTTTTCCGCCGTCAATAGCCCAGCCATTTTATTCGGACGCCTGGCGGCGATTTGGTGAAAAAGCCCAGCCATTTATGGCTGGGAACAACGCAACCCAAATTTCAAAGTCCCGTCAGGGACGGCAGAACATGGTGGCCGTGCGCCAGCACCTTTCGTCCCTGACGGGACTTAAGCCATTTCCGAACCGTGAACCCAGCCATAAATGGCTGGGCTATTGTCAGAGACGGGGAAGATGCGGCCATCCACGCCCATGTCGCCCACCTGCACCTTGTTCGGGATTCCGCCGAGGGCGATGACGGCCCAGTTCTCAAATCAATGTATGCCTTGGTGTTCTCGTGGCGATCTTCAAAAGCGCGCTTCTCCCTGGTCTCGCCCCAGTGGTGGCCAGTCCGGCACGGACCGCCGCAATAGACGACGCGGGTGTCGAGGAGGGTGGAAGATTTTAGCCGCAGAGACACAGAGGCACCGAGGGAATCTGGTGATTGTTTTCCGGCATTTGAATTCTGTTTCCCAACTCTGCGTCTCGGCGTCTCGGTGGCTGATGTCGCTTCCGCTTTTTTTGCCATGGGATGAAGCTAGGAAAAATGCCCGGCTCGGTCAACGCCGCGCCACAGCCTGCACCAGCCTGAAACTCCCGATTCGATTCCTATAATCGCGCGCCATGGCCGGATTTATCTGGTCTGGCATGGGGAAAATACCCCATGGCATCCACAAGGCCATTCAACCTATTATGTATGTTACTATGAAAGATAAAATTAACCTGCAAGTGGTGGAGCCGGCTGGCGCGCCGCTTCTACTCGAAACGAATCCGCCCCAGCGCATTCTCGTGGTGGAGGACGATGTGGACATCCGCCGTCTCAACGCCGAAGTGTTGATTCATTCCGGCTACGAAGTGGAAGCCGCCGCCGATGGCGCAGCCGCCTGGCATGCGCTTTGTGCCGACAGCTACGATTTGATGATAACCGACAACAACATGCCCAAGCTGACCGGCGTCGATCTGCTCAAGAAGCTGCGTTCAGCGCGCATGGCCCTGCCGGTCATCATGGCCACGGGAATATTGCCCAAGGAGGAATTCACCCGGCACCCCTGGCTCCAGCCCGAAGCCATGCTGCTCAAGCCTTATACCGTCGAAGAGTTGCTGGGAACAGTGTCAAAAGTCCTGCGCGCGACCGTCAGTGCCCCCGGGCAACTCGAGCCGCTGCCAGACTTGCGAAGCCGGCCATCTGCCGGCGGTTTGCGGCTGTGATGATTCCATTTCGCGGTTGAATGTTCGGTTGACCATCAATTGCTCCGGCGTGCCGCCGGTTTCTTCTTTTCCACAATCATTCCAACCTGCGGGTCAAGATTGGCTCCACGAAATTCGCGGTAGGAAAACACCCCATAGCATCCGGGCGGTTGCCTGCCCTATCCTCACGCCATGATGATAAATCAAAAGAAGAAACCACTGATGTTTGGTGATTTAATCGAGGCCATTTACACCGCCTTCGACAAACAAAAGGCCAATCGTGTTGTGCGGCTCGCCATCAATGCGCACCTGGTTGAGTTTCGCGGAGACGAGCGCTTTGAGATTCTTGAGCCGGGTCCCAGCTAGATATTTTGATTCCCATGAATAATCTTCGTGAAGTTCCTTGCGACCGGGCCGCCGGCAATCCAGATGGAGCCGGGACGAACCTGCGGCATCGCATCCTCGTGGTCGAGGATGACCGCGAGCGCCGCCAGGTCAACGCCATGGTGCTGACTCATGCCGGCTACGCGGTGGACATGGCCGAAGACGGCGCCGCAGCCTGGGAGGCGCTTCAGGCCAACCAGTACGGGCTTATGATCACCGACAATCACATGCCCAAGCTGACCGGCGTTGAGCTGCTCAAGAAGCTGCGTTCGGCACGCATGGGACTGCCGGTTATCATGGCCACCGGGACGTTGCCCACGCAGGAACTGGCCGAAAATCCGGAGCTTGAACCTGTCGCCATGCTGGCAAAACCCTATGCCCCCGACCAATTGCTGGATACGGTCAAAGAGGTGCTGCGCGCGGTGTCCTCAAAAAACATCCATCCCCGCGTGGCGCCAAAACACAACGACACCGGGGCATTCTCGGTTGAGCGATACACTGCCGGCCGCAAGCTGGAGTGGGACGCCTTTGTAAACACGGCCAAGAACGCGACCTTCCTTTTTTCCCGCGACTACATGGACTATCACAGCGACCGGTTCGCCGATCATTCACTGATGATTTTCCATGACGGGGAGCTGGTGGCCGTGTTGCCGGCAAACCTCAACGCCAATGGCACGCTCATCAGCCATGAAGGGCTGACTTTCGGCGGACTCGTGCTCTCCCGCGCGGCGAAGCTGGAGGATGTGCTGGCAAGTTTCCACGTGGTTTTGCATTACCTGAGCCAAAGGCAGATTTCAAAACTGATCTACAAGCGGATTCCCGGTTTTTACAACACGCTTCCCGATGACGAAGCGGCGTATGCCTTGTTTATTCTCGACGCCCGGCTTACCCGCCGCGATTGCGCGACGGCGATTTCACAGGCGGACCGGCTTCCCTTGCGAAGGGGCCACAAGAGGCTCATCAAGATAGCGGCCAGCCTGGGAGTCCGCATCGTCCGGGAAATATCTTTTCAGCCATTTTGGGAACGGGTTTTGGTGCCCCAATTGGCTGCCCGTCATGGGGTCAAACCCGTGCATACGCTTGAGGAAATCACCCTGCTTGCGTCACGTTTTCCCGGGCAGATCAAACAATTCTCGGCCTATTGCGACGATGAAATTGTCGCGGGCACAACCATTTACGAGACTCCGACCGTGGCGCACGCGCAATACGGCGCGGTCACCGAAAAAGGACGGCAGATTGGCGCGGAGGCCTGCCTGTTCAGCACGCTGATCGAGCAATACCAGGAAAAACGCTATTTTGATTTCGGCATCTCCAACGAGCAGGAAGGCCGGGTCTTGAATCACGGCCTGCTGGAGTGGAAGGAAGGTTTTGGCGCACGCTGCTACGCGCATGATTTTTACGAGATTGCGACCGGAAATTACCCGAAGCTGGAACCCGTGATGCACGCCCGGCCCAAAACAATTTCGTCACCGCCAGGGACGGTGCAGGCACAGCCTTTTGCCTCCGGCGATCGTCCTGCCGTGGCATATTTTGCGCATCCGAAGGCGCTTATTGATGAAGGGGTCTCGATCGGCCGGGGAACCCGTGTATGGGCCTTTGCCCATCTTGTGGGCGGGACGGTTCTGGGAGAAGACTGCAATATTTGCGATCACACTTTCATTGAAGGAGGGGTTCGAATCGGCAATCGCGTGACCGTCAAGTGCGGCGTTTTTCTCTGGGACGGCCTGACCATCGAGGATGACGTGTTCATCGGGCCCGGCGCAGTTTTCACGAATGATCCCCGGCCACGCAGCAAAAAGTGTTTGGAAAGGCCCTTCCCAACCGTGCTGAAGGAGGGATGCACGCTGGGGGCCGGCAGCACAATTCTTCCGGGCATCACGATCGGGCGTTGGGCGATGGTCGGCGCCGGATCGGTTGTCACCCATAATGTCCCGGATTACGCCCTGGTGGTGGGCAGCCCGGCCCGGTGGCGGGCCTGGGTTTGCCGCTGTGCCGAAAAACTGTTTCCCACTTCCGACCGTTTTCTGAGCTGCACGTGCGGGCGTTTCTATGAGCAGATCACTGATAGTGAAGTGAAAGAATTTGCAGCAAATGGCAGCCGTCAGAACTTGCAGGGGAGCCGCGCCGCCACGGACTTCAGTGAGTCAATCACCAGGAGCAACGGACACGTTGCCGTCAATGGCCGGGGAAGCCGGGTTGGAATGAAGAGTTTATCAACGTAGAAACCAGGAATATGGATTTTTCAACCGAATTGGATCAATCGAAGCGTTCTCCTTTACCCGGGACAGCCCGGGACTTGGGCTGGAAGCGTGCGCTGGATGCTCTTCTCATCTTGCTGGCCCTGCCAATCTTGATTCCATTGGGGCTGTTTATAGTCCTGTTGATTCGCAGCGGTTCCCGCGGGCCGGTCCTGTTCAGGCAGGAACGCGTCGGCTATCAGGGCCGGCGCTTCATGTGTTTCAAATTTCGAACCATGTTTATGGATGCCGACACGACCACGCATCAGGGGCACCTGCACCAACTGATGAATTCGAATGCTCCCATGACAAAAATGGACTCAGGCGGTGATCCGCGAATTATTCCTTTTGGTTTTTGGCTCCGCGCATCGGGCCTAGATGAGCTGCTCCAATTGATCAACGTGCTGCGGGGTGAAATGAGCCTGGTGGGGCCGCGCCCGTGCCTGCCCTACGAATACGACAAATATCTGCCCTGGCAGAAGGAACGGTTTGGAACCGTGCCAGGTTTGACCGGTCTCTGGCAGGTGAGCGGGAAAAACAAGACCACCTTCATGGAAATGATTCGGCTGGACGTCAAGTATGCGAAAAACAAAACCCTCTGGTGGGATTTGAAAATCATCCTGATGACCGTCCCGGCCATAATCATTCAAATGCTGGAAACGCGGCGGGCCAGAAAATCGTGCGCTTCTCCCGTTCGCCCGAAAAACAGGCATTCCATTTCCACCACGCAGTCGCATTCCTTTGCAAAAGCGGCTCTTGCAAGTGTGGTTCAGGCGAGAGAGGACGAAAATGGTTGGATAAGGAAGGAATCGAAATTGAATTTATAACATGGCAAAACAAATCAAAGCGGATGTTGTCGGATGCGGTTATTGGGGCCCCGATCCGGTTCGCAATTTCAGGTCGTTGCCCGATTGCAGCATGAAAATGATGTGCGATGCCAGCAAAAGCCGCCTGATGCACCTTAAATCGCTGCATCCCGAGGTCGAAGACGGGATGAATTACGATCACATGACTGGCGCGCCGGCTCGTACTGCAGATTTGTCAAACAAGCTTGGCGATTGGTGATGGCAGTATGCGAAAAATCATCCGTCAGCTGTTTTCCGGTTTGCAGTTGCGCCTGTTGTTGCTGTTGTTGCTTGCGTGCGCTCCATTGGTGGCATTGACGCTGCACACCGCGTCGGAAGACCGTCAACGACTGGTGCAGGAATGGAATCAGTGTTCGCAGGAGATGACGGAATTGGCCGGGCGGGAAGAGGGGCGGGTGATTGGGCAGACGCGTCAACTGCTGATTGCCCTGGCGGAGTCCTCTGCTGTGCGCTCGGGCAACCGGCGGGACAGCAAGAAATTAGCGGATGATCTTCTCAGCAGCTATCCGCAGTACGCCAATTTGGGAGTGGTCAGGACCAATGGCATCGTTCTGGCCAGCGCGTACCCGATGGTGGAACCGGCCAGCCAAACGAACCGTCCGTTTTTCCGCCGCGCCATTGCAACCCGCGCCTTTGCGATTGGCGATTTCGCCGACGAACCAGCGGTTGACAAGTTTACTGTTGATTTCGGCTGTCCAGTTTTCGGTTCCACCGGGCAGGTCCAGGCGGTGGTCTTCGCCACGCTGGATTTGAACTGGGTCAATGATTACGAGTCCGCGCTGCCGGCGCAATTGCCCAAAGGAGCGACATGGACCGAGCTCGACCGCAACGGGAAAATTCTGGTTCGTTATCCCTCGCCGGAAAAATGGATCGGCCAGCATTTCCAGGAACCATCGCTTTTAAAAGCTGTTTTCAGCCAAGACCGTGGCGTGGTGGAGACGATGTCTTCGAACGGAGTTGCCGGTTATCATGCATTCGCCGCCATGCACAGCCAGCTTGTTCCCGACGAGGCTGCCACCATTCTCAGCAGCATCCCCAGGAGGGCTCTTTTTGCCGAGGCGGACCGCCGGCTGGCCGAAAACCTGGCCGGATTGGGGATTGCCGCTGGCTTTGCTTTTATGCTCGGCTGGATCGGCAGCTACCTGCTGGTCCTGCGTCCGGTTCGGACCCTGGTGAAATCCAGCGCCCGGCTGGCCACTGGCGATCTAACCACGCGCACGGGACTTGTCCACCGGGGAGATGAATTGGGCCAGCTTACCCGCACCTTCGATCAGATGGCCCAGTCCCTGGAACATCGCGAAGGGCAACGCCAATCGGCGGATTACGCAATGAAGGCTTCTGAAAACCGCTACCGCCGGCTGTTTGAAACCGCCCAGGATGGAATTCTGATTCTCAACGCGGACACCGGGCAAATTGATGATGTCAATCCGTTCCTGACGAATATGTTGGGCTACACTCGCGAGCAATTGCTGGGAAACAAACTCTGGGAGATTGGCCCATTCAAAGACACCAAGGCGTCCAAGGCGTCGTTCCTGGAGTTGCAGCGCAAAACTTATGTCCGATACGAAGACCTGCCGCTGGAAACCAGCGCCGGCAAGTCCATCAACGTGGAGTTTGTCAGCAATGTCTATCAGGTCAACGGCGGCAAAGTCATTCAATGCAATGTTCGTGACATTACAAAACGCAAACTGGCCGAGGCAAAACGCAAGGAATACAGCCTCAAACTTCAGGTGCTCTCCCGCAGGCTGGTCGAGGCGCAGGAGACCGAACGCCGGAACATCGCACGCGAACTCCACGACGAAATCGGCCAGGCCCTGACCGTTATGCAATTGAACCTGCAGGCGATGTTGCAGTCACCCGGCGCCGACGCCATGGCGCCGCGATTAAATGAAAGTCTCAAAGTGGTCGAGCGCGTGCTGGAACAAGTCCAGGACATCTCTTTGGATTTGCGCCCGTCAATCCTGGACGATCTTGGGTTGGAACCGGCCCTGCGTTGGTACACCGACCGGCAGGCGGCGCTGGTTGAGTTGAAAGTCAAGTTCCACGCCGATAAACTGGCGCAGCGCCTGGATCCGATGATTGAAACCGAATGTTTCCGCGTGGCCCAGGAAGCCTTGACCAATGTGGTGCGCCATGCCCAGGCGAAAGTAGTGACCGTGGAGTTGCGAAAGGAAGCCGGGCAACTCCTTCTGCGTGTGCGCGACGATGGGATCGGGTTTAATGTGGCTGCCGTCCGGGAAAAGGCCGTGCGAGGCGCGAGTCTGGGTCTGTTGAGCATGGAGGAGCGCGCGTTGCTGGCGGGCGGCGAACTGGAATTCATCTCCATCTTAGGACAGGGCACCGAAGTTCACGCCTGGTTCCCCTTGAAATGGCAGACACCGCCCCCCGAATCTGAAACCCCATGAACAACCCCGTCAAATCCATTCGCGTCATGCTGGCCGATGACCACACGCTGGTGCGCGCTGGCATTCGCGCCTTGCTGGAAAAATTGCCGGGGGTGGAAGTGGTGGGCGAGGCTGGCGATGGCCGGGAGGTGCTCAAACTGATCAAGCTGCACCGGCCGGATATTGTTTTGATGGATATCGCCATGCCCGGTCTGAATGGGCTCGAAGCGGCGGCGCGCATGGCCAAGGAATTTCCGGACGTGCGGGTCATCATCCTTTCCATGCACCACAATGAAGAATACGTGTGGCAGGCGCTCAAGGCGGGTGCGGCCGGCTACCTGCTCAAAAAGGCGGCGACGGCCGAATTAGCCACCGCCCTGCAACACGTGGCACACGGGCAGGTCTATCTCAGCCAGGAAATATCCACCCGGCTTCTTAAAAAATTCTCCCTGCAGGCGATTGGTGACCGGAAAAGCCCGCTCGAACAGTTGACGGGCCGGCAGCGCGAAATTCTCCAACTCATCGCGGAAGGCCAGAACACAAAACAGATCGGCGAAATCCTGAAGGTCAGCCCCAAGACCGTCGAATACCATCGCATGAAGCTGATGGAATGCTTGAACATTCATGACGTTCCGGGGTTGGTGCGCTTTGCCATGCAGGCCGGATTGCTTCCGCAGGAAAAGCTGGCTGCGGGCTAGGATCTTCCAGCAAGAGTCCACTGGTCAATCCGGGCTTGACAGGCCCCGGCCATCGCCAACGCGCAACGAAACCCGGATGTTTGGCGACCGCTGCACTCGGGAACGGGCTATTCTCCAGATGGGCTGGTCAAATCGAGTTTCCGAGCCGAACTGTATTTTGAGTTTCATTTTTCCGTTTCTGTTTTAACCATCACCGCCCGGACGGCTGTTATCAGCAGCCGGCGCCGGGGGATGTGTTCAGGGTCATCCGTGCGTGCGATAGAACCGCCTTGAAAAACTCGCCGCGTTTGTATCGGTGAAATTCTGTGAACCGCCCGCTCCCACCGTCACAGTGCCGATGACTGTCCAGTTGGTGAAATCCTGTGTCGCCTGGATGTCGTACCTGTGGCCGACCGGGCCGGTCACGGTCAGAATGAACTGCCGGGTGGGCGTAACGTTGAGCTGCACCTCGGGAGGTGGCGTCACGACGGTGTAGGACACTTCGCTTGAAAACGGACTTTGAATCCCCAAGCTGTTATATGTTGTGGCCGCAAAATAATAAGTGACTCCTTCGACCAGGCCGGGAATCGTCATGTTCGTTGCATTACCGGCGGAAAGCGTGTTGGTATAATTGCCGCTCGCTCCGCCGTAGTAAACATTGTAACCCACGACAGTCGGATCCGTGCTTTGGTTCCAAGCCAGAGAAACGCTTTGATCTGCCTGAATGCTTGTGCTCACAGCGATGAGGATCAAGAGCGCTCCCAGAAACTTCGTCAGTCCGGTGATCTTGAAAGGCCAGCGCAAAACATCGTTCGCGCATCGCCCTTTGCGTCTGTGAATAATGTTCATAATTATCGTTACCTTCTGCGAAGCCTGGCCGCGACTAGGGTGTTCCTTGCCGCCACTGGGAAAACCCTTGGTCTCAGTTTGGAAGCGTAAGCCGGGTAACGAAGAAAAAGTGTCCTGGTGAGGCTCCCGGCGAGCCGCGAAATAATTTCAAAGGAAATCTATACGCCTGACAGGAAGCAATTGGCAAAGGGGGAAGACGACTCAAAAAAGCTTTAACCCAAGGCCGTCCGGATTTTTTGACGCGGATTTCACGAACAGTGCGAATTCACACACGCTGAAGGCGCGGCGGAGATTAGCGCGCCCCGTCTCACTCCATCGCAGACAACACTTCGTCGAGCGGCGCGGTGGCAAAGCTGGTGGCGGAATCACTCATCGCGTAGGGGATGATGAGTTCGCGTCCGTGAAGCAGGGCGCCGCAGGTGTACACCACGTTGGGAACATAACCTTCGCGTTCCGATTCGTTCGGCGACAGCAACGGTTCGCGCAAGCGGCCAATCACGCGTGTGGGATCGTTTAAATCGAGGAGAAAAGCGCCGATGCAATACTTCCGCATGGCGCCGACGCCGTGGCTCAAGACCAGCCAGCCCCTTTCGGTTTCAATCGGCGAACCGCAGTTGCCGATCTTGATGAATTCCCACGGTTGCGCGGGGGACAGCAGCAGTTTCGGCCCGGTCCAAAAATGAATGTTGTCGGAGAACATGATTAAAATGTTCTCGTCGTCCTGGCGCGAGAGCATGGCGTAATGGCCGTTGATTTTGCGCGGGAACAGCGCCATGCCCTTGTTCTGCACGGCGGGACCGTTGAGCGTGCTGAATTTGAAATGCACGAAGTCCGGCGTCTCCAGCAATTGCGGCAACGTGATCTTGCCGTCGTACGCGGTATAGGTCGCGTAGCAGGTGTGGCTGCCGTCGTCGTTCCGGAAATGGACGAAGCGCGCGTCTTCGATGCCATTGCTCTGGCTGGGCGCGGAGGGAAAGAGGACGCGCTGCGAAACACGGCTGTCAGGCGCGAAGTTCACCTCGTAATTCGATTCCGCCAGCAGCAGGATGCCGCGCGCGGCGCGGGTCGCCGTGGCGTCGGAGGTTTCCGATGTCAGGCCCGATGCAAGGAGAACCGCGTGCAATTCCTTCAGCGTGAAATCCTCGTGAAGCTGGTCGAGCACGCGCCGGCAAAAGTCATTTTGCACGCCCGCCTCTTCAAGTTTGTGGGCAAACAATCCCTTGGCGTATGCGGCATTGGGCACGCGCTCCGGCTCCGTCACAAACGGCACGGGCGGCGTCAGCGTGATGCGATGTTGCGCGCTGACCGCCCCGGTGCGGAAGGTGATGGAGGAAATGTGTCCCTCACCCGTGGCCCGCAAACTCAGGATGAAACGCAACGCTCCCTTGGGCAGGCCGGACTGATCGGGGTGCGGCACGATGGACGGATTGAACAGCGCCGCGGACTCCGGCGAATACTCGTGCGTGAAGTAAGCGCCAATGAGTGTCCGCCGTTCAGGCGACGGCTGCGCACCGGGTTCGAGATAAATATTCACCTGCTCGAAGCGGGCGAGAAAAATCTTTTCCACGTGCTCGTGCCGGTCCGCAAATTCACCCAGCACCTGACCCAGCAACAGGGAGACCTGTTCCTCCGGCAGGGCCATGACCCGGGCGACGATCCGCCGCGCAATATCGTCGGTGGTCGGACGAAACGGGCGCATGAGCACGCGCGACCGGTTGGGAACCAGCGTGGGTCCAATTCGTTTGGCGTGGACGGGTGGTGGAGCGGGGATGGTCATGTTTTTTCTGCGGCGAGATTCCAGCCCGCACAGGTCATTTGGCAGAGGGTTCCTTGAAACTGGTGATGGTGTTCTGGAGCGCCTGCATTTCCGCGAGCGACAGCAGAAAGGCCAGCGTGGATTCGGCGCCCTGGTTCTGGCTCAGGCGGTCCACGTGCAAGCCGTCCCGGCAGCCGCCGGTGGTCGAATCGTAGAGGGCCAGGCCCAGATCATTCCGACCAAGGAACCACTCGAACGCGCGCCGCGCTTCCGTGACCCAGAACATGTCGCCCGTTGCCTGATACGCTTCAATGCAGGCGGAAATCGTCACCTGGGCTTCGATGGGCTGCTGGTCGAAGATCGCGCGTTCCTTGCCGCGTGGGAAAAAACCGTTTGAGCCGATGGGCCGGAATGAGCCGGCATCCGATGTCTGGATTTTTACCAGCCATCGCAGCGTCTTGAGGCCGAGTTCCAGCATTGGTCCGTTGTTCATGCAACGGCCGTTGAGAATCATCGCGTGCGGCAGCTTGGCGTTGGCATAGGAAACCACTTCTTCGAACCACTGCCACTCACCGGTGGCGGCGTCGGTGTAGCGTTGCATGAGTTTTGCCGTGAGCGATTCGCGAATCTGGTTTGCACGGCGGTCGCCGCTGAATCGCCGCAGATATTCGTCAATGCCGATGAGTGTGAACGCCAGCGCGCGAGGTGACATGAACCCGGCCGCCACGGGCAGGGCCTGTTCAAACAATTCCGCCGCCAGCATTTGAAAACTTCCCTGGCCCGCCTGCGACACGCAAAGCCCCAGCGCCCACAGCGCGTGACCCTGGCAATCCTCCGAGCCGACCTCCTCCAGCCAGTGCCGGTCAAAGCTCATGAAGTTGCGGAAGCGCCCGCGCTGGCGGTCGAAGGCGTGGTTCAGGAACGCGGCATAGCTGGCGGCCTGCGCGCCGAGGCGCGGCGAGCCGTGGCCCAGTTTTTTCAGCATCAGCGCCAGCACCAGCGCGCGTGCGTTGTCATCCGTGCAATAGCCTTCGGCGAAGTTCGGCACCGTGAAGCTCGCGTGCTGGAAAATGCCGGTCGAATCGCTCATCCGGAACAGATGGTCGAGCTTCATCTCCGGCAACTGGCCGGGCTGTTCGTCAAGCGTCTTGATGGGCGAGGATTTTCTGCCCACGAAGCTGTGGTCATGGCGCGCCTGTTCAAAGGACTCCACATAAAGCCGTGCCACGCGGCTCCACACCATTTCGCGCCCCAGCTTGTAGGCGTTCTTGCGCATCAAATGGCGCAATGGTTCGTCGCGCAGCAGTTCGACCACGGCCACGGCGATGGCCTTGGCGTCGCGGAACGGCACCAGTTTGCCGCGTTCGGCGGTCAGCAGTTCCACCGCGTGCCAGTAGGGCGTGGACACCACCGCGTTGCCCGCGCCGAATGCGTAGGCCAGCGTGCCCGAGGTGATTTGCGCCTCGGTCAGGTAGGGCGTGAGGTAAATGTCTGCCGCACCGATGAACCGCATCAACTCCTCCAGTTCGACGAAGCGATTGAAGAACACGACGTGCTTCTGCACGCCAAGGTCCTTGGCCAGCCGCTCCAGGCTCAGGCGGTAGGCTTCGCCCTCGTCGCGGAGCAGATTCGGATGCGTCTGTCCCAGCACGATGTAAACGACATTGGGAAATTCACGGATGATGTCCGGCAGCGCGCGCAGCGCGTACTCGATGCCCTTGTTCGGTGAGAGCAGGCCGAACGTGAGCAGCACCTGCTTGCCCGCCACGCCAAACTCGTCCTTGAAATAATTCGGGTCGGCGAACGGCATGTCGGGAATCCCGTGCGGAATGAGGTCAATTTTGGCCGCCGGCGCCTGATAAACATCGCGCAGAAATTCCGCGCCCCGTTCGCTCATGACCACCAGCCGAGTCGAAAGCCGGAGCAGGTCTCGCATTACACGCCGCTGCTCCGTGTTCGGCTCGCGCAGCACCGTGTGCAGCGTGGTGACGATGGGCATTTGCAGTTCGCGCAACAAGGCCAGCACATGACTGCCTGCCGGCCCGCCGAAAATGCCGAATTCATGCTCCACACAAATGACGTCCACGTCCGTGATGTTGAGAAAATCCGCCGCACGCAGGTAGGACGGCAGGTCCTGCTCCGCAATTTCGAAGCGCACTTCCGCCGGATAATCGTAACCGCCCGGAATGTCATTGACCGGGATGACCAGGCATTGAATCGCCGTGAATTCCGCCGCCACGGCGCAGCGCAAATCGGTCGTGAACGTGGCGATGCCGCATTTCCTAGGCAGATAATCGCCGAGGAACGCGATCTTGCGGATGGCAGATGGCTGCTGCATGAAACGATGTCGCCAACAGACGGCGTACTTGCCTTTGCTGACAATTCATATAGTGCGCTTCGCGGCAGCTTTTACCAAGAACCATTTCTGCTTTTACGACGGATAACAGGCCGGGATTCAGTTCGTTTTTGCCATTGGTACCTTTTACTTTTCGATCCCCAGGCAAAATGGAGTCATCAAGGCAAGAGCCTCTGGCTTCGCAAAATTTGCGAATGGGTAAAACACCCCATGGCATCCGCGCTTTTCAGGTTTATATTTTAGGCCATGAAAACAAATTGCAGGAGGAAATCCCTGAAATTTGGCAGGTTCATGACGAAATTGCGTGCGACAATTGCAGCCCATGTGCCGGCCGGTTATGAGGATGAAAGCGGATTCCATTATGTCGCGGATGCAGGCGATTGTTTCTCTTTTGATTTTGATTCGGGCGGACAGTCGTTTTTTCAGCGGGGTTCTTCACCCCCACCTCCTTGGCGATTGCCGCCCGAATCGATTTTGCGGCTTCAAAAACTATCAGCGGAGGATTTATTGAAAATTTCCACCCAGGAGCGAAAAAATGAACACTCTACTTGAAGTCCCGGCCGGCAAAACCGAAATGGCTGTTCTTCGCCACAGCGGCGCCGGGGTCGCCGGGAATCCATGCCGGATCGTTCTGAATCGAAGCAGCCCCATGCCGCTTTGGCTGAGGGCGAGAGTCCAGACGATTGGCTTCCAGCGTGATGACCTCGAACGAACGCATTGGAAGAAGTTATCGCATTCAATGGCCGAGGATTGATGTGGCGCGTCGTTGGAGGCGGATCTGGCGAAATTCATGGTAGGGTAACACCCCATAGCTCCCGCCCGCTCCCCGGCTTATCTTTACGGCATGAATAAAAAAACAGTCATCCAAATTGGAGGTAACATATGTCATTGATTTCTCTCGCCGTCACGCTGATCGTCATCGGCGTCCTGCTCTGGCTGGTCAACACCTACATCCCGATGGACGGAAAGATTAAGAAAATTCTCAACGTCGTCGTCGTGGTTTGCGTCGTCGTCTGGCTGTTGTTTGCCTTCGGCATTCTCAATCACTCAGGCGACATCCATGTCCCGCGGGTCGGGTAGCAAGCCGCATAAAGGTCCTTTGCGGTCTCACGCGGCAAGCCGCCCGTAAACACGTCATTCGGCTTGGCCTTTCCCGCAACGGGGCTGACCACTTTGTGCATCATCTGAGCGCTTCAAGGTTCCTGCTGACCAGGTTGGGTCGCACGGTTCTGGTTGTCGCGGTGGGAAGTGGCTTGATTGCCAGCTCCCAGTCCCAACCGTTGCAATCGGTTTCGACCATCGCTTCGCCTGAATCCAGCCTGCATCAGGCCAACGCGGAAACCGTTGTTCTCCCCAAATCCGTCCCCGACCCGCTCGAACCGTTGAATCGGGTGATGTGGGCCTTCAACAAAGGGCTTATGACAGACGTCATCAAGCCGACGGGCAAGGTTTATCGGTTCGTCGTCGTGAAGCCGGTCCGGACCGGAATCGGAAATTTCGGCAAAAACCTCACTTATCCGGGACGATTGATCAACAACCTGCTTCAGGGAAAGTGGAGCGGTGCGCGTGACGAATCCTACCGGTTTGTTTGCAACACCACCATGGGTGTGGCTGGCTTCTTCGATGTGGCAAGCAAATGGGAGATCCCAAAATCGGACGCGGATTTTGGCCAGACGTTCGGTCAGTGGGGTTGGAAGCCTGAGTGTTTTCTGATGCTGCCGGTTTTTGGACCGAGCAATGAACGGGACACCGTTGGTCTGGCGGCGGATACTGCGGCCAATCCATTGATCTACATTGCCCCTTACAAATTTGTTGCGAACGATCCGCTGACTTATCTCGGCCCCTACACTTACCTCAGTTACGCGGTCATGTACAACGATCTCGCCGATTCCGTGGACGAATATGTGCGCTTCAGCCGGACCGAAATGGATCCGTATTCCGAGATTCAATATGCCTGGACGTTCGCGAGAGCCAACCGGGTGGCGAATTTCCAGGTGAAGGGAAAACAGGACAAAGCCTCGCTGGAAACCCTCGAATCTGTTTTTTTCACATTCAAAGACCCTGAATTCCCAGACCGGGGCAAGACCCGGTCGGCTTTGATTCCTTCAACGGGCTTGAGATTAAAATTCACTTTTTGGTTGCAACCGGGAAAAGCGCCCGTGGTTTACATCATCCCCGGGTTGGGTTCGCATCGTCTGGCGGAAACCTCACTGGCGCTGGCCGAGTTGGTTTACAACGACGGCTTCTCCGCCGTGGTCGTCAGCAGCCCGTTCAACTACGAGTTCATGGAACACGCTTCGACGGCGGCGGTGCCGGCTTACCTGCCGGTGGATGGCCGGGACTTGCACGTCGCATTGACGGAAATTGATCGCCGCTTGAATGCGTTGTATCCAGCCCGGCTGGGCGAAAAGGCGTTGATGGGCTATTCCATGGGCGCATTTCAATCGATGTATGTCGCGGCCACCGGCCCGACGAACCAATATTGCGTCGTCACGAAGGGGCGGGTTCTGCGCTCCCTTGGGGGAAAACAGGGCTTGAAAGAAGTGAGAGTCGCCGCCGTCACGAATCAGTTGCCATTGATTCAATTTGACCGCTATGTTGCGATCAACACTCCGGTCCGGTTGATGTATGGTGTTTCCAAGCTGGACGAATTTTATCGCGCGCCCTTGAAATGGCCGGTCGCGGAGCGAACCGGCGACATCGAAAACACCTTTCTCAAGGTGGCCGACTTGAGCAAGAGCACCCTCACGCCGCAAACCTCCCTGCCTTTCAACGCCATCGAATCCAGGTTTCTCATCGGCTTGACGTTTCGATTCATGCTGCGGGACATTATTTACAGCAGTCAGCGGCGAAATAATCAGGGGGTCCTTCATCACCCGATTCGGAACTGGCGGCGCGAGCCGGGGTATCAGGAAATCCTTCAGTACTCCTACCAGGATTATTTTGAGAAGTTTGTGGTTCCATATTATCAAGCCATGGGCATGGCCTCACCGGCGGCGGCGCTGGAAACGGCCGGTGATTTGCGGACGTACGACGCCGGCCTGCACGCCAACCCCAACATCCGGGTCATCGTCAATCAAAATGATTTTCTCCTGGCGGATGAGGATCTGGCCTGGCTCCACGCCACGTTCGCGCCGAAAAAATTGACGGTGTTCGCGCAAGGCGGTCATCTGGGAAATCTTTCCAACCCGGCGGTGCAAAAGAGCATTTTGGCGGCGCTTGCGAATATGCGCCAATCCAAACCCAAATCTGAATGAGCCGCCCGAAAAGTTCCAAACCCCAGCGCATCCGGCGAGGACACGCAAACAGAACATAGGGTTATACCCCATAGAGAAGCCTCCACCCATCGCGTAAGGTCTTCCAGAAAGCAATACAAACCAAATATGAAAAAAATCCTGTTTTTGGCCGGCATGATCTCCCTCGTCTCCACCACCGGATGCATTTTCCCGGAAGGCGGAAGGGGCGGGCACGCTAGATACGAACATCATGACGAAGCTGTAGTAGGCCCTCCGGCACTTGTCGTGCGTGCCCCGGAAGTTGTCGTGCGTCCGCCAGAAGTCATCGTCAGGTAGATCATGCTTGTGATGAGCGGCGGCAGACCGGTTGAAAGAGTTCAGTCACCAAAACCGGGCTTTCATCATGGACCAGGCTGTTTGAAACTGTCCCTCCACAAAATTCCATTGGCCGCCAAAGTGAGCGGCGCTGTCTTCCTTGCCGTCCTCGTGCCGGTTTATTTGCACACCTACGGGCCGACCAATTTTTTATGGTTCTGCGACGCCGCCCTCATTCTCACGGTGGCGGGCATGTGGTTGGAAAGTTCCCTGCTCATCAGCATGTGCGCCGTGGGCATCCTGCTGCCGCAATGCCTCTGGCTCGCGGACTTCGGCAGCGGCCTTCTGGGGTTTCATTCCCTGGGACTGACCGGGTACATGTTCGACAGCCACCTGCCGCTTTTCACCCGCGGGCTTTCGCTTTTTCATGGCTGGCTGCCCTTGCTGCTCGTCTGGCTCCTGTTCCGGCTGGGCTACGACAAGCGGGCTTTGTCCGCCTGGACAAGTCTTGCAGTGGTCTTGGTGCTCGCCTGTTACCTTTTTACTCCGCCCGCCGGCGCCCATCCGGCCAACCCCAACACTCCGATCAACCTTAATTATCTTTATGGTTTCAATGACCAGCAACCGCAGCTCTGGGTCAACCAAAACCTTTATGTCGTCGTGTGGCTTGGCGTGCTATGGCTCGTCGCCTTTCTCCCAACCCATCTGGCCCTGCGCAAAATCTTCGCCGCGCCGCAACCCGCGAGCGGTTCAAAATTTTCCATCCGGTCTCTTTGATCATTTCAGCCTGTATGCCGGGGCAGGTTCCCCAAGTTTTTGTTAGGGTAACACCCCATAGCTCCCGCAGGGTCTTTCGGTGCATCATGGTGATGGGAAATGGAAGTCTCTTTCAAATAGGAATCCTCCATCCCCGATGAACCACCAACTATGAAACACAACCAGAACCATGACAACGTCCGCAGCGCCGGCCCGTCGCTCGTGCCGGTTCGCTTTGAATTCACCCATCCGACGGCCACCACCGTTTGCGTTGCGGGAACTTTCAACCACTGGCAGCCCGAAGCCAAAACCCTGCATTCCACCGGCGTCGGTCGCTGGTGGAAGGAAACGGCATTGGCCCCCGGCACCTACGAATACTGCCTGGTGGTGGACGGCCAATGGATGCCCGACCCGCTCGCCAGGGAATCCGTGCCCAACCCGTTTGGCGGGAGAAACTCGATTTTAAAGGTGGCGAGCTCATCAGAAGAAGCCCATCGCGCCGACGCGGAAAATTTACCACTAAAAAACGCAAACAAATAGAAACGACCGAAAAACATGAACAAACATACACAAGCAACCAGTAACGACCTTGGCTCGCTCGCTGAAGATGCGCGCGCACTGATGGCCGCCACCGCTGACGTGGCCGGAGAAAAAGTCGGGGAAGCCCGCAATCGTCTTGCCGCCGCACTCGAACGCGGCAAGGAAATCTACGGCCGCGTTCGCGAGAAGGCTGTCGCAGGTGCAAAGGCCACCGACGAAGCCGTGCATGAGCATCCTTATCAAGCCATCGCCATCGGCGTCGGCGTCGGGGCGATTCTCGGCTATCTTTTCGCGCGCCGGTGTTCCCGAAACTGTGATTGATTCCGCTATGGAAGAATCCGCTGTCAGCTTCAGGCAACTGGCCGCGACCTCGAAAGATATTGCGAGGCGGCTGTTGACCATCGGGGAAAACCGGCTCGAACTGTTGACGGTGGAAGTGCAGGAGGAACGCGAGCGTCTCCTGCACGCCATCCTGCTGGCGTTCGGTGTGGCGGCCTTCGCGCTGCTCGCCGGCATCACCCTCTCGGCTGCGATCGTCCTCGTGGCGTGGTCCTGGTCACCACTGGCCGTCCTCCTGACCTTGACCGGTCTCCACGGAGCGGCGGGGATTTATCTTTACCGGCGACTCACCGGACTGCTGTGCAACTGGCAGACGCTTTCCGCCTCGCTTGACCAACTCCGAAAGGACCGCGCATGTTTGGAAAAAAACCTGGCTTGAATCCGTTGGAATCCCGAAAGCGATTGTTGATCGCAGAAAGCGAACTCAATCGTGCCCAACTGGCCGGAGACATGGCCGCGTTGACGACGGGCATTCGCACACTTACTGGCCGTGCCAAATCCTTTGGTGCGATTGCCTCGTCGGCCGCGGTGCTGCTGGCGGGCCTGGCAACCTTCAGGCGCGGCAAGCCAGAGGGCGCCAACGTGAAGCCTTCCTGGCAGCGAACCATTCTTAAGGGCGCGGGCCTGATTTCCAGCATCTGGCTGGCGTTCCGCCCGAGGGGTCGCGATCAGGACGGAATCTGATGCGCAAATTCCGCGGTAGGGTAACACCCCATGGCGCCTGCCCTTTTTCGGATTACTTTCATTCTATGAACAACAAAATGCTTTTATTCAAAGCCGGCAGGGTCGGATTTGTGGTGGGCGCCGTCCTCCTGACAACGCTGACCGGATGTGTGGGTTACGTTGATGGGCCGCGCACCGGTGTATATGTGGCACCTCCCGCGGTGGAGATTCAGGACGACTATGTTTATTACCCCGACTATGAGGTTTATTACAGCAGCAGCCGGCACGAATACGCTTACCGTGAAGGCAGCGCGTGGGTTTCGCGACCGGCGCCGCGTGGCGTCTCGGTTAATGTCCTTCTGGCTTCGCCGTCCGTGAGGATGGATTTTCACGACTCCCCGGCAAATCACCATTCGGCGGTGGTCCAAAAATATCCGAAAAACTGGGCACCACCCGCGGCAAAGCAGGGCCAGAAGGAAAACCGGAAGGACGACAACCGCGACCAGCACGGAGAAAATAACGGAAGATGATCGAGCGAACCATTTCGCACATTGAAAGGAACATTATGTTTGGAACCATTCTATTGATTGTACTCATTTTTATGTTGCTCGGCGCTCTCCCGACATGGCCACACAGCCGGGGTTGGGGTTATTACCCGAGCGGCGGACTGGGCTTGCTCGTCGCTGTTCTCGTTGTCCTGCTTTTGCTGGGCAGAATTTGAAACAGGATGGGCTTTGTCCCATCGGCGGCAAGGATTGGCGGCTGAGTGGATGGACTGCCGGACTGGTTGCCTTCCCGGACGGCGGTCCGCGCAATTTATACGAAAGGCAAAAATTATGTTACAAAGCATTAAGCGAATGTACGGAGACAAACTCGGGGCGTCGGATGGCGAAATTGGCCATGTGAAGGACCTCTATTTTGACGATCAAAACTGGGCGGTGCGATATGTGGTCGCGGACACGGGTTCCTGGTTGCCGGGGCGTCTGGTACTCATCTCGCCCCACGCCTTTGGCAGCCTTGATCAAGCCGGAAAAGTCATGCGCGTGAGCCTGACCCGGAAACAGATTGAAGGCAGCCCTTTGATTGAGTCGCACAAGCCGGTGTCGCGGCAATACGAAGAGGCATATTACCGGTATTACGGCTGGCCTTTCTACTGGCAGGGCGACGGGTTGTGGGGCATGAGCGGCTTTCCGATTTTGGAACTGCCCTCAAATCCTCTCCCCACCGAGCCAGGTCCTGCGAGTCACCGGCACTCCGAGCCAGCCGATGCGCATCTGCGGAGCACGCAAGCCGTGAACGGCTATCACCTTCAGGCGAGCGATGGGTTGAACGGTCATGTTTGCGATTTCATGATGGACGCCCAGAACTGGGCGATCCGTCAACTGGTCATCAAGACCGGGCACCGGTTTTCCGGCAAGGAAGTGCAGATACCAACACGCGTGGTTGACCGGATCAGTTGGGAGGAATCCAAGGTGTACGTCAACGTGACCAAGGAAGCCATTGAGCAAAGCCCGGCTTATCCGGTGTCTCCGTTCGGTGCGCCCGCTTGACATCGCCCGGTCGGCCTTCCTTCAAGAAAAACGGCGTCATCCCATGAAAGCCCTCGTTTAGGAAAGCCAAACATTGACAAGAAAACGTTTTATGACGTTCATCCGGCCACGCCAATGGTGTTAAATCCATCTACTGTTTTTGGTAGCCTTGCTTGGCCAACGTACTGGTCAGTGCATTGATCAAGTCGGTCAAGGTCTGGCCGTTGTTGTTGGCAGCTTGGGTGTTCTGGGGTGCGAAGGTGTATGTCGAGGAGGATTCGCTGAGTACCAGGTTGCCATTCTGCTGATCGGGGTAGACGTGGGTGGCCTCGCATAAAAAGATGTCGGGGAATGAAAAATATTTTTTGTTGGCGATGGTGAGTTGTTCGTTTTGGCCCTTGTGCAGGTACGACCAGATGTTGGGGCGGCCGTCGGCATCAATTCCCTGCCCGGCCCGGCCCAGAACGGTGAATGTCTGGTTGGCGACGCCGGGAATGGTAATCCACAGGTAATCCGACAAGGAATTCACCCAGTATTGTTTTTCCCCCTTGATCGTGCCCCAACCGACAAAAGTGCCGTTGGTGGTGTCCGGGATGAAAAACATCTGCCCGAAATAGACATAGCCGAATGCTTGACCCGATGTAGTGATCCTTTCGGTGCCACAATACTTGTAAACGAGAATATTCTGGGCAATCACCGTGACGATGGCACCGGAACTGGTGATGGTTCCGTAGGGAGTGGTGATGGTCACGGCATAACTGCCCGACTGGGAAGGATGAAGGTTCGACAAGGTTAACGTGGCGTTCGTGGCTCCGGAAATTTTCGTCCCATTAAAGCTCCATTGATAACTGAAGGGCCCGGTTCCACCCGCGCCCACGGACAAGAAAACATTTGAGCCTTCCACGGTGGTTTGATTCAAGGGCGGTACTGTGATCACGGGTGGCAAAGGCCCGGCGCATTTGCCCGCGCTGCCGGCGTTGTAAATGGCCGCGATTTCTGAGGCCGTGAGGACGCGGTTGTAAAGGGTTAGTTCATCCTCCCGCCCGGCAAAATGAAAATTCTGGGAAGAGGTGTTGATGTTGATTCGGCGTCCGATAAGAAGATTCCCGGTGGTCCATGGCACACTGATGTTTATATGTTTGCTGGCCACAATGACGCCATTTAAATACATGGCGGCGTCACCTGTTACGTGATTATAAGTCAAAGCAACATGCTGGAAGCCATTATTGGTGACTATGTTCGCGGCGCTGGCAAACCAATCGCCAGCGTACGCATTGTTCGATTCTACAAAACCCGCAAACAAGCATCCGGGAGAATTGAGCAAGGTCGAAGAAATATAAAACTGCTGGCCGGCATAGACCCCGCCGTCTTCTGACCATTCGGCGATGGGATTGGGAGCCGAAGCTGATATGGCTGTGGGGTAAATCCACCCTTCAATGGTGAACCCGGGCCCCGGTCCAACGTCCAAAGATGGCGAAGCGGGGACAAATACATACCCGCCGGTCCCCATATTGAACGCTGAATTCACCTCGCCGTTGGTAAAGCTGATGTCGTTTTCCAAGTATCCATTGTTGGGACCCGCAATGTCGTTGGCATTCCCATCCCCCGGCCACCAGCTGACCAAGCCCGAGGGCGGAGGCACGCATGCTGGCTCAGTAACGGGACATTTGCCCGCGCTGCCGGCCCTGTAGATGGCCTGAACTTCAAACGCAGTGAGGGCACGGTTGTACAGTGAAATCTCGTCTATATCTCCGGTGAACGGGAAATTGTTGAAACCATCATTGACGTTCCCGATGCCGACGCCGGGGTGATCCTCGGGAATCAGTTCGCCAAGGGGCCTGACGTCCGTCACGATCTGCCCGGCCAACACTCCGTTGGTATAAATGCTCATGGTCCCGGTGCTGCCATCCCAGGTCGCCGCCACGTAATACCATTGGTTATAGTTAAGCTCGGTTCCGACAAAAGCACTATTGCCCGACCCATCCTCAATAAAAAAATCAAGGGTGTGGTTTCCTTGCATGGACAGGACATAGGGATCCAAGCCAGTGCGATTGTCTCCCCGTGAGAGGATGCAGTATCCGTCTCCCCGCGGCCGGATCCAACCCTCGATGGTCAAGGCGTTGGTCAGGACATAGGCCGGTGAATCAGGAATATCCACGGCGTTGTAAGTGCCGTACGGATAATTCTCAGGGTCACAGGCAAATGCCTGACCCACGATCCCGTTGGTATAAGTGATGTTTACTGCGACTCCGTTGTTCCCCAATCCGCTACTGTCGAGTGTGTTGCCATCGCCCTTCCACCAGCCCACCAAGCCGGAGGGCGGCGTGACGCAACTGTAGTCTTGAATCGGCGTGGGCGGTACAATTGGCGTGAAAGGCAAGGGCGGAACAGGCCGCACGGGCTGGATGATGGGATTGGTCGGGATGCTGGTGATGGGCGGCATGATGGGCAAGATCGGCGTGGGTCGCGTGGGCAGAAGAACGGGTGGCGCGGGTTGTGGCAGCACAGTTGGCGGAGTGATGGACGAACGCGACAACTGGCTGGTGTTCAAATTTTGAGCCGGCGCGCTGGCAACCAAGCTGAAAATCAAAAGGCCCGTCACAATGAACAAGGCGAGAAATGCTGATGAACTTTTCATAACATTTTCCTGATTCCTAAATTGAGCTTGCCTCCATTCAATCATTTATAAAAGTAATTGTCAATGAATTACATGATTAGCCAGTCGAACGGCATGGCATCCCTTCAACCCGAAGCGCATAAGGTATTTAGAACGCTGAAAAGTAATCAAGCCTTATAGGGTAATATGACGTAATCCGAACGAAATTCGATATGGTGGAGGCGGCGGGAGTTGAACCCGCGTCCCTGGCAAACAAACCAGCCGCGACTACATGCTTAGTCCGGAGAATTTTTTCTGCTGTGCGATGGCGTCCGGACTCGAATCGCACTGCCTAGTCCGCATGTAATTTTCTCGGCCAGCGGCGCGCGGTCCCCGCCGTCAACCATGCCTGCTATGGCGTTCGTCCGGCGTAGCAGGTGTCCACCGGCGAACGTCGCAGCCTTAGGCCGCGAGAGCTAATTGTTCGTTAGCTGTTTTGTTTGATGCGATGATTAACGAGGCCAACGCATCGTCCTCGGCATGCCGCCTCTGGCGCATTCCCCAGGTCGAAACCGGTGCGCCCCCATCATTTATTCCAACTGGAATATAATCTTCCAACTTGCGGCTTGGGTCAAATAAACAAATCTCCGCTGCTCCGTGGCAAAACAAAAACGAGGCCGGGATTTTTCCCGGCCCCGCTTGTATTCGGTTCCTCTTTTGGTGTGGTCAGCGCGCTGCGCCGGCCGGACGCCGCAACGCGGCGTCCCCACCTTAATAATCCATGCCGCCCATGCCGCCGCCGCCCGGGCCGCCAGGCATCGGGGCCGGCTTTTCCTTTTCAGGAATGTCGGCAATCAGGCATTCGGTCGTGAGCAACAGCCCGGCAATCGAAGCCGCGTTCTGGAGCGCACTGCGCGTGACCTTCTTCGGGTCAACGATGCCGGCCTTCACGAGGTCCTCGTATTCGCCCGTGGCGACGTTGTACCCTTCGTTGCCCTTGGCCTTCTTGACCGCCTCGACGATGACGCTGCCTTCCACGCCGGCGTTTGCCGCCAGCGCGCGGAGCGGCGACTCAATGGCGCGCTTCACGATGCCGACGCCAATCGTCTCGTCCTCGTTCGCACCCTTGACCGCGTCAATCACCGACTGGCAGCGGATCAACGCCACGCCGCCACCGGCCACGATGCCTTCCTCGACGGCCGCGCGGGTCGCGTGCAACGCGTCCTCGACGCGGGCTTTCTTTTCCTTCATCTCGGTCTCGGTCGCGGCGCCGACGTTGATGACCGCCACGCCACCGGCGAGCTTCGCCAGGCGTTCCTGCAATTTCTCGCGGTCGTAATCGCTCGTCGTCTCCTCGATCTGGCGGCGGATTTGATTCACGCGGCCCTGGATGTCGGACGACTTGCCGTTGCCCTCGACAATCGTGGTGTTTTCCTTGTCAATGACCACGCTCTTGGCGCGGCCGAGGTCGGTCAGCTCGATGCTCTCCAGCTTGATGCCGAGGTCTTCGCTGATGAACTTGCCGCCGGTGAGGACGGCGATGTCTTCCATCATGGCCTTGCGGCGGTCGCCGAAGCCCGGGGCCTTCACGGCGCAGACGTTCAACGTGCCGCGCAGCTTGTTCACGACCAGCGTCGCGAGCGCCTCGCCTTCGACTTCTTCGGCGATGATGAGCAGCGGTTTGCCTGTGCGCGCGGCTTTTTCGAGCAACGGCAGCAGGTCCTTCAGGTTGCTGATTTTCTTCTCGTAATTGAGTATGTACGGATCCTCGAGCTTCGCTTCCATCGTCTCGGCGCTGGTCACGAAGTACGGCGAGAGATAGCCCTTGTCGAACTGCATGCCCTCGACCACTTCAAGCGTCGTCTCGATGGATTTGGCTTCCTCGACGGTGATGGTGCCGTCCTTGCCGACCTTGTCCATTGCCTCGGCAATTTTATCGGCAATCTCAAAATCCCAGTTCGCGGAAACCGCGGCGACCTGGCGGATCTCATCCTTGTCCTTCACCTTCTTGGTGATTTTGTCGAGCTGGCCCACGGCGGCCTCGACGGCCTTGTTGATGCCGCGCTGGATGCCGATGGGGTTCGCGCCCGCGGTGACGAACTTCAGGCCTTCGCGATAAATCGCCTCGGCCAGAACTGTCGCCGTGGTCGTGCCGTCGCCGGCGTTGTCGCTGGTGCGGCTGGCGACTTCCTTCACCATTGCCGCGCCCATGTTTTCGTAGGCGTCTTCGAGTTCAATTTCCTTGGCCACGGTCACGCCGTCCTTGGTGACGGTCGGAGACCCGTATTTTTTGTCAATGACCACGTTGCGGCCCTTGGGCCCAAGCGTGGCGACGACCGCCTTGGAAAGCTTCTGGACGCCGCGCAGGATTGCCTGGCGCGCCGCCTCATCAAACAATAATTGTTTTGCTGCCATATTCTTTGGTTCTTGGTTGTAAGTTGATGGTTGGGTGAATGGTTAGTCGAGCACGGCCAGGATGTCGTCCGAGGACAAAATCTTGTATTCCTTGCCGTCAATCTTGATTTCCGTGCCGCCGTATTTGCTCACGAGCACGCGGTCGCCCTTTTTGACTTCAAACGGGATTTTCTTCCCGTCGTCGTTGGTTTTGCCCGTGCCGAGGGCGATGATGATGCCTTCCTGCGGCTTTTCCTTGGCGGTATCGGGAATGATGATGCCGCCCTTCTTGACTTCCTTTTCTTCGACCGGCTCGACCAGGATGCGGTCGCCAATCGGTTTAACGTTTAGTGCCATACTTTGTTTTCCTGTTGGTTGTTTGGTTTGTTAATCGTAATCAACTCCCGCCGCACCCGCGGCGGGAAAATGGTCATGTTTCGGGGAGCGCGCCCGTCCCGGGCGCTGTCCGACGCGTCTCGCGGCGGACATTCGCGATGTGCGCGGACGCATCAAATGGTTTGCCGCGCGTCGTACGGCTGGTGAACGGGACGTTCACCAGAGCGTGCGGGACGCACGCGCTCCCCAAATCCAAATTTGTCTGCGCCATGTTCATTTTGATTTCAACTCCCGCCGCACCCGCGGCGGGAAAAGTTTTTAACTTTAACTGGGTTTTGATTTTTTGGTGATTTTCTGTTTCGCTTCTTGTAGAGCAGTCAATTTGTCTGACAGAAATCCGCCGGCATCCCAAGCTTTCAATTCTGCTTCTATTTCGTCGAATCGCCCTGATAATCCACGATGCTCTAAATCCTCCTTGAAAAGTTTGGGGCATATTTGGTCAATTAAAAACCCCAAAACGCGCAAAAGATTGGACTGATCATTGCTTTTGTAATCAGCCTTAGCTGCATCGATTGCACTTTCCGCAGCTTGCCAGAAATGACCGTTTTCAAAAGCTGCCCTGCTTTGGTTATGCGCAATCTGCCCCAAAAGAAAGGCGGTTTTTTCCTTCAACTTACTTTCGATTGCCTTGATCGATTCACTTGTTGATTTCTTCTGTGATTCTAAATCTTTTTCCAATTCAATTTTTATATCGGCTTTTGCTTCGGCGATGAATGCCTGAAATTCTGATTTAAATTCTGCTCGCCTGACTTTGGCTTCTCTGATTTGAAACCAAAGCGGCAGAACTATTACTGCCGCACCAACAAGTCCAACTAGTAGCCCCATTACGGTCAGCAAGCGGGTAAATTCGGACGAATATAAATCGTTAACCGATTTTAGAACATCCAAGCTGGTCACGACAGAATTCGTCACGATGTAAATTTCGTTGGTCACAGATTTGTTGAAAATAGAGAATTAGTTATTTCTTCTCGTCCACGACCTCGGCGTCAATCACGCCTTCATCCTTCTTTTTGTCGTCGGACTTTGGCTCGCCGCCTTCAGACTGCGGCTGGCCGCCGGTCGGCCCGGCGCCCGGCGCCTTTTCCGCTTGCGCCTTTGCGGCGGCGGCCTTGTAAAGCTCGGCGCTCACGGCCTGCCACGCTTCGTTCAGCTTCTCGGCGGCGGATTTGATGGCCGCCGCGTCGCTGCCTTTCAGCGCTTCCTTCACGTCCGCCACGGCTTTATCAATCCTGGCCTTGTCGTCGCCGGAAATCTTGTCGCCGGTGTCCTTGATCATTTTCTCGGAGCGGTACACGGCGTTTTCAGCCTCGTTGCGCGTCTCGACTTCTTCGCGCTTGGCCTTGTCCTCGTCGGCGTGCGCCTCGGCGTCCTTGCGCATCTTCTCTATTTCGTCCTTGGCGAGGCCGCTGCTGGCGGTGATGGTGATTTTCTGTTCCTTGCCGGTGCCGAGGTCCTTGGCGCCCACGTGCAAAATGCCGTTGGCGTCAATGTCGAACGTCACCTCGATTTGCGGCACGCCGCGCGGGGCGGGCGGAATGTCGGTGAGATGAAACTTGCCGATGGTCCGGTTGTCCTTTGAAAACTGGCGTTCGCCCTGCAACACGTGGATTTCCACGCCGGGCTGGTTGTCGCTCGCGGTGGAGAAAATTTCCGATTTGCGCGACGGAATCGTGGTGTTGCGCTCGATGAGCCGGGTGAACACGCCGCCGAGCGTCTCGATGCCGAGTGACAGCGGCGTCACGTCGAGCAGGAGTACGTCCTTGACGTCGCCCTTGAGCACGCCGCCTTGGATGCCGGCGCCGATGGCGACGACTTCGTCCGGGTTCACGCCCTGGTGCGGCGGCTTGTTGACGAGCGAGTGCGCCACTTCGACGACTTTCGGCATGCGGGTCATGCCGCCGACGAGTACCAGCTCGTCAATCTTCACCGCGTCAATGTCGGCGTCCTTCAGGCAGGCCTTCACCGGCGCGATGGTGCGCTCGAAGAGCGCGTCGCAAAGCTGTTCCATTTTCGCGCGGGTCAGCGTTTTCTGGATGTGCTTGGGCCCGCTGGCATCCGCGGTGATGAACGGCAGGTTGATTTCGTATTGCTGCGCGGAGCTGAGGGCGATTTTGGCCTTCTCGGCTTCCTCCTTGATGCGCTGGAGCGCGTCGGGCTGCTTGCGCAAATCCATGCCGCTTTCCTTTTTGAATTCGTCGAGGATCCAATCCATCAACTGGTTGTCCCAATCGTCGCCGCCCAGGTGCGTGTCGCCGTTGGTGGCCTTCACCTCGAACACGCCGTCGCCGATTTCCAAAACCGAAATATCGAACGTGCCGCCGCCAAGGTCATAGACGGCGATTTTCTCGTCCTTCTTTTTGTCGAGGCCGTAGGCGAGCGACGCGGCGGTCGGCTCGTTGATGATGCGGAGCACTTCGAGGCCGGCGATTTTGCCGGCGTCCTTGGTGGCCTGGCGTTGCGAGTCGTTGAAGTAGGCGGGAACGGTGATGACGGCCTGGGTGATTTTCTCGCCGAGACGCATTTCGGCGTCGGCTTTGAGTTTGGCGAGAATCATCGCGGAAATTTCCGGCGGCGAAAAGAGTTTCGGTTTGCCGTCCACTTCCACTTCCACGGCGGCGTCGCCGTTGGGCGTCTTGACGACTTTGTAGGGCACGCGTTTGATTTCCTCCGACACCTCGTCAAATTTGCGGCCCATGAACCGTTTGATGGAATAGACGGTGTTGCGGGAGTTGGTGACGGCCTGGCGTTTGGCGGCCTCGCCGACCAGCCGCTCGCCGCTCTTGGTGAACGCGACGACGGACGGCGTGGTGCGCTTGCCCTCGGAATTTTCCAAAACCAACGGCTCGCCGCCTTCCATGACCGCCATGCAGGAGTTCGTCGTTCCCAAATCAATGCCTAAAACTTTTGCCATAAAGATATAAAAATTGGTTGTCTGCTCCATGTTCCCACGCAATTACGATGCCGCAATTCAAATAGCGACATGAAAGCATTGCAAACAAAGGGCGGATTTAAGTTTTTGCCATTTTTCAGCCGATGAAAAACAGCGCCAAAAGAGTCATTGTGGCCCAGCGAGAGTGCCGTTTGGCACAGTTGGAAGATTTGTTGGAGGGCCGGGAATATGCACTTCACAAGTGGAGGTGCGTCAAAAATGGAAACGATGGCACAAACTGTGAAAGAGGTTATTTCTTCCGTTTGGCGGCCTTCTTGGGCTTCTCTGGTTTGACGCGCAGCACCCGACGCATTTCCTCGTCAAAATCCATCGGTTTCACTTTTCGCGCTCCATAGTTATTTGCTCCCCGGTTTGACGACCGGAATTGCCGCAAGCTCCGGCGGCAATTTGTCCGGCTCAAACGTTTCGACTCGAAGCGAAATCAAGCTGGCAAACGGCACGCCGAATTTCACAGCGCCGTTCGAGCGGTCCACGATGGCCGCCACCCCGACGACATTTCCGTTGTGCGCGCGGACGATGTCAATCGTTTCCTGCACGCGGCCGCCCTTGGTGACGACGTCCTCGACGACGAGGATTTTTTCGGCGGGCGCAATCTTGAATCCGCGCCGCAAGACGAGTTTGCCGTCCTCTTTTTCCGTAAAAATGAACCGGACCGCGAGTTGCCGCGCAACTTCCTGTCCGATGACCAGCCCGCCAAGCGCCGGCGCAACCACGGTGGCCGCGCCAAGCTCGCGGACTTTTTCCGCCAGCGCGTGCCCGAGCTTTTCGACGGCGGGCATTTGCTGGAGGGCGAGCGCGCATTGAAAATACTGGCGGCTGTGGAGGCCGCTGCGCAGGATGAAATGGCCTTCGAGCAGCGCGCCGGAATCGCGGAAAATCCGGAGAACGTCGTTTTGCGTCATCGGCTGAATGTTAAGTCCAAGGTCCAAAGTTTAAAGTCCAAAGTTGCCAGCGGGGCGCGGAGTCACAGGCGGCGTAAAAATTTTCCTCTGCGTCGCAGTGCCTCTGTGGCTAAATTCCGCGCGTGCTGAAGTGGATCAAATTCATCATCGCCGTCCTGCTGCTGCCGGCTTGTGCCGGCGCGGCGATGGCTTTGTGGAAGGTGCTTTGCGCCAGCGGAGGCGTGGACGTGGTCTGGGTGCCGTTGCTGGCGGGCGCGGCGTGCTGGCTTGTGATTTTTCTGCTGCTGCCCAAACCGATGTGGATTTATGTGTTCGGCCATGAACTGACGCATGCCTTGTGGGCCTGGCTTTTTGGCGCCCAGTTGAAGAAATTGAAGGTTTCCTCCGAAGGCGGACATGTCGTCGTCTCGAAAAGCAATTTCCTGATTGCGCTGGCGCCCTATTTTTTCCCGCTTTACGTGGTGTTGATTGTTGCCGTGTTCTCCATCGGCCATTTGTTTTGGGGCTGGCGGAGCCATCTGGTCTGGTTCCATTTGCTGATCGGGGCGGCCTACGCGTTTCACGTGACACTGACCGGGCATGTTTTGAAGACGCAGCAGTCGGACATCACGTCGCAGGGCTGGTTGTTTTCGGCGGTGATTATTTTTCTCGGCAACGTGTGCGTGTTGTTGCTGGGTGTGCCGTTGTTGACGACGAAGGCCGGCCCGTTGACCGCGATGGGGTGGTGGTTGGAGAGCACTGGACAGGTTTTTTCCTGGTTGCAAAGCCGGCTGTGACCATCGCGAGCGACTTTTGCCAACATTTCTGTCTTGAATTGTCGCGCGCTTTGGTTCAAACCCTCGGTTGACGCACGGTATGGACTTAGCCGATATCTTAAGCCAGGAGCAAATCGTCACCGATTTGCGCGCAACAACCCGATGGGAAGCCATTGACGAGTTAATGGGCAATCTTGTCAAAACGGGCAAAATCCCAGCGGAACATAGCGACGCCATCACCGCCGCCGTCAAAAAACGGGAAACCTCGATGAGCACGGGAATTGGGTTCGGCATCGGCATCCCTCATGCCTCGACGGATTTGATTTACGAAGTGGTCGGCGCGCTCGGGCGCTCGAAGGCGGGTGTGAATTTCGACGCGCTCGACAACCAGCCGGTGAAGCTGGTCATGTTGTTCCTGGTGCCGCAAGGCCAGTTCCAAAAGCATCTCCACACGCTCGCCAACATCGCCAAGCTGTTGCACAAGGCCGACTTTCGCCAGGCACTGGAACAGGCGCCTGACGCCGCTGCCATGCTCGCCATCATCCGGGATTACGGAAATAAATGATTTTTCAAGGGCGCGCCGTTCCCGCGCCTGTCCGGCAGAAATCCGCGTTCTTCCGTTTCCGTTCCGGTTTCGCTTTGCTTCAGCGCGACGAGCCGTGGTTAAATCAAGCCCGTGCTGCCGCACAAACAAATTGAAATCCGCCTGCAACTGGCTGTTCGCGCCGTCTTGCCGGAATCGGATTCCAGCAGCTTTCTGGTCCGTCCCTGCCCCGATCTGAAATTCGGCGATTACCAGTCGAACGCGCTGATGTCGCTCGCCAAGTCTCAGAAATTGAATCCGCGCCAACTGGCTGCGGAGGTTCTGACAAAGCTCGATGTTTCTGAAATTTGCGAGAAGGTCGAAATCGCCGGCGCAGGCTTTCTGAATTTCCGGCTCAAGATTTCGTCGGTCGCGCAATCGCTCGAAGCCGCAGCGCGCGGTGAGCACCTGTTTTTCGACAAATCTGCGCACCCGCGCACCGTGGTGGTTGACTTCAGCTCCCCGAACGTGGCCAAGCCGATGCACGTGGGCCACATTCGCTCCACGATCCTCGGAGACAGCCTGGCGCGCGCGTTGCGCCTGCTCGGGCACCGCGTCATCACTGACAACCACATCGGCGACTGGGGCACGCAGTTCGGCAAACTGCTCGTCGGCTGGAAAAAACACCTGGACCGGGCTTCGCTTGCGGCCGATCCGATTGGCGAAATGGAGCGGCTTTACAAACTCGTGAATGCCGCGGGCGAAGCTGATGAAAAAGTTCTGGAGGAAGCCCGCCAGGAGCTCGTCAAACTCCAGGGCGGTGACGAAGAAAACCTGAAGATCTGGCGCGAGATGATTGCGCTGTCGCAGAAACAGTTCGACACGATTTACGCGCGGCTCGGTGTAAAATTCGATCATTCGCTTGGCGAGAGTTTTTACAACCCTCAACTGAACCCGCTTGTGGACGATTTGCTGGCGAAGGGCATCGCACGCGAAAGCGAAGGCGCAATTGCCATTTTCTTCGACGACAATCCTCAATTGAAAGAGCATCCCGCCCTCGTCCGCAAAAGCGACGGCGGGTTCAATTACACGACAACGGATCTGGCCACGCTCGAATACCGGCAGAAAACCTGGCAGCCGGATGAAATCATTTATGTCACTGACGGCCGCCAGCAACTGCATTTCCAGCAGGTCTTCGCCGCTTTTCACAAATGGCACGGCGAGTCGAAAATGAATCTCGCGCACGTCTGGTTCGGTTCGATTCTGGGCGAAGACGGCAGGCCGTTCAAAACGCGGAGCGGAGAAACGGTTAAGCTCGCGGATTTTCTCGACGAAGCCGAGGAGCGGGCATTTAAAATAGTTTCCGGCAAAAGTCCCGATTTGCCGGAGGCGCAGCGGCGTGAAATCGCCCGCGTAGTCGGCCTTGGCGCGGTGAAATACGCCGACCTGCTGCCAAATCGACAGAGCGATTATGTTTTCAGTTGGGACAAATTGCTCGCGCTCAACGGCAACTCCGCGCCGTATCTGCAATACGCTTACACGCGGATCAGGAGCATCTTCCGCAAATCAGATGCCGTCCCGGCGCAAAACGCCGGCGCTGCTTCGCTCGCTCTCTCCGCTTCGGAAGAAATTGCGCTGGCCAAGCATCTGTTGAATTTTGGGCTTGTGCTGGATGCGGTTGGGGAGGAATTCCGGCCGAACTTCCTGTGCAATTTTCTCTTCGAGCTGGCGGGCAAGTTCTCCGCTTTCTTCGAGAATTGTCCTGTGCTCAAGGCCGACGACGCGACTCGCGCAAGCCGGTTGGCGCTGTGTGATTTGACGGCGCGGGTTTTGAAACAGGGACTGGATGTTCTTGGAATCGAAACGGTTGAACAAATGTGACCACCTGTTTCCTCAAGATCAACTCAACCGCATTGGCATCACGACATAGAGGAACGGGCCGTTGATTTTCAGCACCCCGGGGCTGAGTTCGTCGTTTAGCTCAAAGAACACCTCGTCTTCCGTCAGCGCGTTGAGCGGGTCAATCAGGTATTTTGGATTGAACGCGATGGCGACTTCCTTGCCCTTGTAATTGACCGCGAGGCTTTCGCGCGCTTCGCCGACTTCCGGTGAATTGGCGGTGATGGCCAGGTTGTTCTTGCCGAAGGCGAGTTTGACGGAATTCGCCTTTTCGCTCGTCATGATTTCGGCGCGGCGCAGGGCGTGCAGGAATTCCTCGCGGGCGAGCGGCACGCGTTCCTTCACCTCCGAGGGAATGACCTGGCGATAATTGGGATAATTGCCTTCAATCAACTTTGTCACGACCAGCACGGAAAAGCCTTTTTCATCCTTCAGCGCAAAGGAAGCCTGGTTTTCGCCAAACTTGATGACGATCTCCCCCTTGTCCTGCAGCAACCGGTTCAATTCATTGACAGCCTTGGCTGGAATGATGAACTCGCCTTCACTTTTCTCTGCGATGTCCACTTCCTCATCCACCAGCGCCAGCCGGCGCCCATCAGTCGCCACGACTGTCATCTTGTGGTCTTTCAAGCTGATGAAGATGCCGTTCAACACATAACGGGATTCATCCGAGGAAATGGCAAATGAAGTTTTTCGAAGCATGGCTTTGACGGTTTCCTGCGGAAGCGTAACTTTCTTGTCATCCTTGAATTTTGGCAAAGGAGGAAATTCATCTGCCGCCAGACCGTGAATTCTGTAAAAAGATGAGCCACAACGAATTGTGCAGATGTTTTTTTCGTCGACCTCAATGTCTATCTCACTCCCGTTCAGCTCACGGACTATTCCAAAAAGTTTTTTTACCGGCACGGTCGCCGCTCCGCCCTTTTTTATTTTTGCCTCCACCGAGCAAGCCACCGTCACATCCAAGTCGGTCGCTGTGAACTCCATCTTCTCTCCTTCAACACTTATCAAGACATTTGACAAGATGGGCAGTGTTGTGCGCGCGCTGACAACATTCTGTACCGCCTGCAAGCCATTTAAAATTTGCTCCTTTGCAATGGTAAGGTTCATGCGCTATTTAATAGTGTCTTCTTTTGTTAAAAACTTCTTAATATTATGTGCTGTGAATAAGACAAACAACCTTTTCTGTCAAGGTAAACACAAGGAAAACCATGAAAAGGAAAAACGAGGAAAATTTTTAGCCGCGCTTGAATCTTTCAGTTCTCTATCTTTTCCACAGTTTTCACAATCCACTCACAGGAAGAGGGGAGCAATTCAGCAACGTTGTACACGGCGGATGACCTCCAAAAAGGAAGCTGCGGCGTTTTCAACTTCTTCCCTGGTGGATTCACGCCCAAGAGAAAAGCGGACCAGCGAATTCGCCTGTTCCTGAAGGCCGATGGCGTTGATCACGTGCGAAGGTTCAAGCGAGCCAGCCGAACACGCAGAACCGCTGGAGGCACAGATTCCATCCATATCCAGACCGGCAAGGAGAGAAAAACTATCCGCCCCACGCACAACAAAAGCAGCGGTATTCGAGAGCCGGTTTTCGCGCGAGCCGACAAAAACCGCGCCCCCACCCTTTTCAACCAGATCAATCAACCGCAAAGACAGAGGATTCAGGCGATCTTTGGCGAAGACCGGAGGTCGGACAAAACGTTCCAGTGCTTCAACCAAGCCGACGATTCCAGCCAGATTTTCCGTCCCTGCCCGCCGCTCGTTTTCATGTCCGCCGCCAAACAGGATCGGGTCGGGAAACAAAGGCGATCTGGCGAAAAGCAACCCGGCACCTTTTGGCCCGTGAAATTTGTGGGCACAGACCGAAACCAAATCAGCATTGAACAAGCTGATGTTTTCAACAGGTTCTTTTCCAAACCATTGCACCGCGTCGGTGTGAAAAACAATTCCCCTGTCCCGGCAGACTGCGCCCAGCTCGGCCACCGGCTGGATTGTGCCGATTTCATTGTTGGCCGCCATGATTGAAACCAGCACGGTGTCCGGGCGAAGCGCCCGCTTCAAGTCACCAACCGGCACGCGGCCCTCGCGGTCCACAGCCAGTCTTGAAACTTCAAAACTTTCGTTCCTTTCAAGGTAATCAAAGCTGTGGAGAACCGCATGATGTTCGATGGCTGACGTGATGAGGTGTTTCCCCTTCGGCTTGAGGAGCCGGGACGCGCCGAAAATCGCCAGGTTATTGCTCTCCGTGCCGCCGCTGGTGAAAATCAACTCGCTCGGCTTGCAAACAAGGAACTTCGCAGCGCGATCTCTCGCGTCGTCAAGCGCCGCCCGGGCGCGCCGGCCAACGTGATGCACAGACGACGGATTGCCCCAAACATCGCTCAAAAAGGGCAGCATCGCCTCACGCACCTGCGGGTCGAGTGGCGTCGTGGCGTTGTAATCGAAATAAATCGTCCGCGGCATCGGCCTAAAATGCGACAAAACGCGGAGGGACGACGAGTTAAAAAAGCGGAGAAAGGAAACACGCTTTCCAAAGAGAGAAATACGAATTATGATAAGGACGGGAAGAGCTGAAATGTGAAGAAAACGAAAACCAAAACATGAGCACATGGGTCAAAATTTGCGGCATTACGAACCTCGACGACGCGCAGGTGGCCGTTGAGGCCCGGGCGGATGCGCTGGGCTTTGTCTTTTACGAAAAAAGCCCGCGGTTCCTTCCAATCCCCGCAGCCGCCAAGATAGCAACACAAATGCCGGGGATCGTCATGCGAGTTGGAGTTTTTGTCAACGCCCTGAGGGAAACGGTCGTCCGTGCTGCCGGCGAATGCGGCTTGAACCTGCTGCAATTCCACGGCAATGAACCACCGGAGTATTGCTCCCAATTTGGATTGATGAACATGAAGGCCTTCCGGATGCGCGACGCCGGAACGCTGAAGGAATTGACCCAGTTCCAGACAAGCGCCTGGCTGCTGGACGCGTATTCGCCCGAGGTGGCGGGCGGAACGGGAGAAAAATTCAACTGGGACCTGGCCGTTGAGGCGCAAAAATTTGGCAAGCCAATCTTCCTCGCCGGCGGACTGACGCCGGAGAACGTTGCCGGGGCCGTTCGCAAAGTGCGGCCATTTGGGGTGGATGTTTCAAGCGGGGTGGAGAAATCGCCCGGAAAAAAAGACCACGTGAAAGTGCGCGCCTTCATTAACGCCGTTAAAACCGCCACGGCCTGAAATTGAAAAGGATGATTTATCCAGAGGTTTAGCTGTGGCAATTCATGTTTGGAAAAACGCAACTTTTGAGTTTCGTTGCCTCCGCGCTTTGGTACATTGCGACCTGCGTTTTTTGAAGAAATGAAAATTTCCGTTCCAAAGGAAACACAATCAGGCGAAACGAGAACACCATTGACGCCGGACAGCGCCGCCAAACTGGTCAAACTCGGCGCGCAGGTGGAAGTTGAGGCCGGCCTCGGGCTGGGGTCGGGATTCGCCGACGCCGCCTACACCGCCGCCGGCGCGAAGATCACCTCCGATCGCAAGGCGCTGTTGGGTTCCGGTGACATCGTGCTGCGCCTGCGCAAGCCGCCGGCCGGGGAAATCCCCCTGCTGAAATCCGGGTGCATTCACGCAAGCCTGCTCGATCCGTTCAACGAAAAGGATTTGGTCCAAAAACTGGCTGAACGCGGCATCAGCGCCATCAGCATGGAATTCATCCCGCGCACGACCCGCGCCCAAAAGATGGACGTGTTGTCGTCGCAGGCCAACCTCGGCGGCTACGAGGCGGTCATCTTGGCCGCGCGATATTCCAACAAGATTTTTCCAATGATGACCACGGCCGCGGGAACAATCCTGCCGGCGAAAGTTTTCATCATCGGCGTCGGCGTCGCCGGGCTGCAGGCGATTGCCACCGCCAAAAGGCTCGGCGCAAAAGTCACGGCTTACGACACGCGGCCCGTCGTGGAGGAGCAGGTCAAGTCGCTCGGCGCGCAATTTCTCAAGATTGACATCGGCGAAACCGGCCAGACCAAGGACGGCTACGCCAAGGCGCTGACCGAGGAGCAAATCCAAAAGCAGCGAGACGCGATGAAAAAAACCTGCGGCGATTCCGATGTCGTCATCACCACCGCACAGGTTTTCGGGCGCCGGGCGCCGGTCCTGGTCACCGCCGAGATGCTCAATGCAATGAAGCCGGGCAGCGTGGTCGTGGACATGGCGATTGAGACCGGGGGCAACGTCGAGGGCGCGGTCCTGGACCAGGTGACCGACCGAAACGGGGTGAAAATCGTCGGCATCGCCAACCTGCCGGGGCGCGTGCCGCTGCACGCCAGCCAGGTCTATTCCGCCAACCTGACGAACCTCATCGAGGAATTTTGGGACAAGCAGAACAAAATCTTCGTCCTCAAGCTCGATGACGAAATCATCAAGGGCTGCCTTATCACGCACGGCGGCAAAATCGTGAACGAAAAACTCATCACCAAACCCGGCTAAAATTTATGAATACGAACATCCTGTTTATTTTCATCCTGGCCGTTTTTGTCGGCTTTGAAGTCATTTCTAAAGTGCCTTCGATGCTGCACACGCCGTTGATGTCGGGCACGAACGCCATTCACGGCATTATTTTGTTCGGCGGCATCCTGGTGCTGGCGGACGCGGACGCCCCGCTGGCGCGGATCCTCGGCTTCGTCGCGGTCGTTTTCGGTTCCGCCAACGTGTTCGGCGGCTTCATGGTCACCGACCGCATGCTGCAAATGTTCAAGAAAAAGAAAAAATGAGCCCGATCGTTTCCCTCATCATTATCGGTGTCGCGGTTTTGTTCATCATCGGCATCAAGTTTTTGAGTTCGCCGAAGACGGCGCGAATCGGGAATCTCGTCGCGGCGGCGGGAATGTTGATCGCGCTGATTACGCTGCATCAGCCCACCGGGGACTATGTCTGGTCGCAGGGCTGGAGCTTCAATTACACGCTCATTGCCATCGGCACAATCATCGGCCTCATCATCGGCGCGATTGGCGCGTATTCGGTCAAAATGACCGCGATGCCGCAGATGGTCGCGCTCTTCAACGGCCTCGGCGGCGGCGCGGCGGCGCTCGTTGCGAGCCTGGAATTTCTCAAAGGGGCACAACGGATGGAGATTGCCGGCGTCACCCTCCCCGAAGTGCAAGAAGCTTCGGCTTTTATCGCGGGGTCAATGCTCTTCGCAACACTCATCGGCTCGCTCTCCTTTTCCGGCAGCATCATCGCGTATCTGAAACTGGAGGGAAAATTTGAAAAGCCGCACACCTTCCCCGGCCAGAACTTTCTGAACGGCCTCATCCTGCTCGTCATTCTCGGGCTGTGCGGCTGGCTGACGTTCAACGCTTCCGGCGGCAATGCCAGCACCGCGTTCATTGTCATGTTCTGCCTCGCCTTGTTTTTTGGTGTGGCGATGGTCATGCCCATCGGCGGCGCGGACATGCCGGTTGTCATTTCCCTTTTGAATTCCTTCACAGGCTTGGCAGTCGCAGCGGACGGTTTTGCCATCAATAATCTGGCGATGGTTGTTGCGGGAACGCTCGTCGGTTCATCCGGCACGCTGCTCACGCTGCTCATGTGCAAGGCGATGAATCGTCCGGTCACGAACGTTTTGTTCGGCGCTTTCGGCTCCAGCGGCAGCAGTGCGGCTGCCGCCGGTGGCATCGCTGGAACGGTCAAGCCCATTCAGGCCGACGAAGTGGCGTTGCTGCTGGCCTACGCGCAGCGCGTCGTGATCGTTCCTGGTTACGGCATGGCCGTGGCGCAGGCGCAGCATTCCGTGCGCGAGCTTTCCGACGAACTCGGCAAACGCGGCGTCGAGGTGCAGTTTGCGATTCATCCGGTCGCCGGCCGCATGCCCGGCCACATGAACGTTCTGCTCGCCGAGGCGAATGTTCCCTACGACCAGCTCATCGAAATGGAGCAGATCAATCCCTCGATGGATCGCGTTGACGTATGCCTCGTCATCGGCGCCAACGACGTGGTCAACCCCGCCGCGCGCGAGGAAAAGAGCAGCCCGATTTACGGGATGCCCATCATCGAGGCCGACCGCGCCAAAACCGTCATCGTGATGAAACGCTCGATGGCCGCGGGTTTCGCCGGCATTGAAAATCTTCTCTTCTACAAGGACAACACGCGGATGCTTTTCGGCGACGCCAAGGCCTCGCTCAATGCGCTCGTCGCCGCCGTGAAGGCGAGTTGAGGTTCGGCCACAGATTTTCACAGAAAAATTTGCATTTGTGTTCAACGGGAATCAGCCTCGCTAAAATAAATTCCTTTGCGTCTTTGCGTCTTTGCGCGAGATTAACAACCGCTTTATGAGCCAGAAAACCAACGCCAAAATTCCGGACGCCCAAGGACATTTCGGTCCCTACGGCGGACGATTCGTGCCTGAGACGTTGATGCACCCGTTGCAGGAATTGGAGGACGAATACCGGCGGGCGCAAAAAGACCCGGCGTTCAAGCGAGAGTTCGAGTATTACCTCCGGGAATTCTGCGGCCGGCCTACGCCGCTTTATTTTGCCGAACGACTGACCAAGGAACTTGGCGGAGCGAAGATTTATCTCAAGCGCGAAGACCTGCTCCACACCGGCGCGCACAAAATCAACAATTGCATCGGGCAGATCCTGCTCGCCCGGCGCATGGGCAAGACCCGCATCATTGCCGAGACCGGCGCCGGCCAGCACGGCGTCGCCACCGCCACCGTCGCCGCCATGTTCGGGTTAAAATGCGTCGTTTACATGGGCGCGGTAGATTGCGAGCGGCAGGCGCTCAACGTTTATCGCATGAAAATGCTCGGCGCGGAGGTCGTGTCCGTGAAGGCCGGCCAGCAGACGCTCAAGGAAGCCATCAACGAAGCCATGCGCGACTGGGTCACCAACGTGCGCACGACGCATTACATCCTCGGCACGGTCTATGGCGCGCATCCGTATCCGGTCATGGTCCGGAATTTCCAGCGGGTCATCGGCGACGAAGCGCGCCGGCAGATTCTGGAACATGAGGAGCGCCTGCCCGACCTGCTCATCGCCTGCGTCGGCGGCGGCTCGAATTCGATGGGGCTGTTCTATCCATTCCTCAAGGACAAGTCCGTGAAAATGGTGGGCGTGGAGGCGGGCGGCGAGGGCATTGAAGCCGGCAAACACGCGGCGCGGTTTCAGGGCGGCTCGCTGGGCGTGTTGCAAGGCACGCGTTCGTATCTGTTGCAGGATGAATTCGGGCAGGTGCAGCTCACCCACAGCGTCAGCGCCGGACTGGATTACGCCGCCGTCGGGCCGGAACATGCTTGGCTGCGTGACCAGAAACGCGTGGAATACACCTACGCGACGGATGACAAGGCGCTCGAAGCGTTCATGAAACTCGCGCGGCTGGAAGGCATCATTCCGGCGCTGGAAAGCGCGCACGCCATCGCCGAAGTCATGAAACGCGCGCCAAAGATGTGCAAGACGGAGCTTATCATCGTGAACCTCTCAGGTCGCGGCGACAAGGACGTGGCGCAGGTGGCGGCGAAGGTTGGTTTGAAGATGCCAAAGTAAAATAATGGGCATATTTGGGCCGACCGTCCAAGACTTTTCCAAGTCGGAAGAAGGGCGACGCTGTCTCGAAACATCGTTTAGGTACCTACAGGTGGTTTTGAATGCTCCACCCGAAACAATCCGCGGGACGCGGGGGCTGCCGCATTTTCTCCGCGCCGTGGCGTCTCGGCATTCTTTTTTTATCGTCGAACGGCGCGACGTTTGATATAATGGACGGATTATTAGGATGGAACTGGAACTGGATACGGAACAAAAGGCCGAGGAGGCCCGCGAACTGTGTGAAAAAGGGTTGTGGCCCCAAGTGATGGCCCTGGCCCAGGATTGGCACATGGAAAATCCTGCGGATGCCAAGGCGCTGTTTTATCAGGGCGTCGCGCTCGCGGCGTCGGGCCGGTTCGTCGAGGCGGAGACGGCCTATCGCCGGTCGCTGCACCTGGACGCGACGGATTTCAAAGCCTGGAACAATCTCGCGGGAATTTTGTTTGAATCGCGGAACAAACCGACGGAAGCCATCCATTGCATGCAGCAGGCGCTGAAGATTGATCCCCAAAACAAGGTCGGCTGGGCGAACCTGACGAGCATGGTCGGTCGGCTGGGGCGGCATGACAAGGCGCTGGAGTTTGCCAACCGCGCCCTCGCGCTCGACGCGAAATTTGTCGAAGCCCATCTGCACAAAGCCGCCGCTGCGAAGGCGCTCGGCAAGACGGAAATCGTCAAGGAAGTTTGCGCCGCGCTGGCGACCATCGAACCGGAAAACTTTCGCCGGGCCCGCTGAATTTTTTTAGGACTCTTCCCGTCCGCCCCTTGGCGGTTGTCTTGAAAGCGCGGATAAGTTAGCTTAAAGCCGTGATTTACGACGCGTCATTGGACGAGTTGCTCCATAAGGTCTGGGACGGCCAGCGCATCAACCCGGCCGAGGCATTGCGGCTTTATCATCTGCCGCTGGAGGAACTCGGCGCGCTCGCCGACCGCCGCCGCCAGCTCGCCAAGGCGAAGGATTTCAACGGGCGCGGCAATGAAATCGTCACCTACATCGTTGACCGCAATGTCAATTATACCAACGTCTGCAATGTCTATTGCAAGTTCTGCGCGTTTTATCGCGTGGAAAAGGACGATGACGCCTACGTCATCTCGCTCGATGAGATGGACAAAAAAATCGAGGAGACCGTCGCGCTGGGCGGCACGCAGATTTTGATGCAGGGCGGGCATCACCCGAAGCTGACGAAGCAGTGGTATCTGGATTTGCTGTCGCACATCAAAACGAAATGGCCGCGGGTGAACATTCACGGGTTCAGCCCCAGCGAGTTCATTCATTTCCGCGAAGTGTTCAACGAGCCGCTGGAGAAAATCATCGGCGATTTCAAGGCTGCCGGACTCGGCTCGATTCCCGGCGGCGGCGGGGAAATCCTCGTGGACCGCGTGCGCCAGCGGATTTCGCCGCTCAAGGCGATGAGCAGCGACTGGCTCGAAGTCATGGACGCGGCCCACCGGCTCGGATTGAGTTCGAGCGCGACGATGATGTTCGGCCACATCGAGACGATCGAGGACCGCATCGAACATCTGGAACGGCTGCGCGCGCAGCAGGACAAATCGAAGGGCTTCACCGCGTTCATCTGCTGGACGTTCCAGGCCGAGCACACAAAATTGAAAGCGCCGACGGTTGGGGCGCACGAATATTTGCGGACGCAGGCGCTGGGCCGGATTTACCTGGATAATTTCACCAACATCCAAAGCTCGTGGGTGACGCAGGGACAGGAAATCGGCCAGGTTGCACTCAAGTTCGGCGCGAATGACCTCGGCAGCATCATGATCGAGGAAAATGTCGTCAGCCAGGCCGGCACGACGTTCCGGATGACCGTCGCCGACATGCAACGGCTCATTCGCGACCTCGGCTACGAACCGCACCAGCGCGACAACTGGTATCGGCTCTTGATTTAGGTCGGAATTCACACTTCAGCCAACCCGGTCGCCTGTCGTTCGAAGATTGAGGGTCGGCGCCGCACCTGTTTATACGAAGGTTTTGCTTGCCGGGCTGGTAGTTTTGCTCAAAAATTTCCGCGATGACGAAAGTTCTCCTTTTGGGATTGGGCCGCTGGGGCGTCAATCATTTGCGCAACCTCAATTCGATGCCCGTCGAACTTTACGTGGCCGAGGTCGGCGAGAAACAGCTTGAGCCGGCGCGCAAACTCAACATTCCCGCCGCGCGCCTCACGACGAATTACAGGGACTTTGCCGGCAAGGTGGATTGCGTCGTCATCGTGACGCCCGCGCAAAATCATTTCGCACTGTGCAGGGAATTTATCGAGGCCGGCAAGGACGTGTTTGTGGAAAAACCAATCACGCTCGCCAACGATGAGGCGAAAAAACTCGCCGAACTCGCCGACCAGCAGAAACGCATCCTCCAGGTCGGGCACATTTTGCGGTTTGATCCGGCGACGTTGTGGCTGCGCGACGCGGTGCAATCCGGCCAGTTCGGTCGCGTGAACATGATTCGCGGGCACTTTGGCGGATTCAAGCGTCCGCGCAACGACAGCGGCGTGATGTTCGCCGACGGCATCCATTTCGTTGACCTTTTCAATTTCATCCTCGGCGCGCTGCCGAAAAGCGTGCTCGCGGTTCATCACGATTTCATGGGTCGCGGCATGGACGACGTTTCGCTCGTTTCGATGGAATATGAAACGCCGCACGGCAAAACCTGGGCAACGGTCGAAAATGATTATTTCATCCCCGGCAAATTCCGCGAAGTCATCGTCTGCGGCGACAAGTTGAGCGCCGTGTGCGATTACAACGTCGCGCAATACAAGATCAAGACCCACGAGAACAAGCACATCCGGGAAGGCAATAATTTCAAGGCGACCGAGGGCGTGGTGACGCAGATTGAAACGCCGCCGGAGGAACCGTTGCTGGCCGAATTGCGCGCGTTTGTGGATTCAGTGCAGACGCGCCAGGCGCCCCGCGCTGACGGCTGGGCCGGTTACGATTCCGTCCGCGTCATTAACGCCGCGCTGGAATCGGTGAAGACCGGCAAGGCTGTGACACTTTAAGAATTTCAACCACGGATAAACACAGATGAACACGGATTTTTCACTCATTGAAGGATAGGTTCATTTCTGTTTTCATCCGAGTTTATCCGTGGTTGAAAAATAAAATTTATGAGCAAAATCCCGTTATCAAAATGTTTCGTGAACCCGGAAGTCGAAGAAGCCGCGTTGCGCGCGCTCCGGTCCGGCCAATACATCCTCGCGGCCGAGTGCAAGGCTTTTGAGGCCGAGCTCGCCGCGCACACCGGAGTCAAACACGCCGTCCTGGGCACGTCGTGGACGATGATTGTCTATATGCTCCACCTCGCGCAGGGATTGAAGCCCGGCGACGAGGTCATCGTGCCGTCGCACACGGCGTTTCCCACGATGGAACCGCTGATTCATTGCGGCGCAACGCCGGTGTTTTGCGACATTGACGAGACGTTTTGCATGGACGTGGAGCTGCTCGAATCACTCATCACGCCGCGCACCGTGGGCATCATTCCGGTGCATCTTTACGGGCATCCGGTGAATCTGGACCGCGTGTTTCAAATCGCCGCGAAGCACAAGCTGTGGGTGCTCGAAGATTGCGCGCAGGCTCAGGGCGCGAAATACAACGGCAAGACCGTCGGCAGCATGGGCAACTTCGGCGCGTTCTCGTTTTTCCCGTCAAAAAATCTCACCGTGCTTGGCGATGGCGGCTGTCTCGTGACAAACGACGACGCGCTCGCCGAAAAAGTCCGGGCATTGCGCAATCACGGGCGCAAGGACAAGTATCATCACGATTTCGCCGGGTTCAACGTGCGCTTCAACGAAATCCAGGGCGCGATTGGCCGTGTGATGTTGAAGCATCTCGATGGGTTCAACGACAACCGCCGCCAAATTGCCGCGCGCTACAACGAACAGCTCAAGGGAATTGTCGCGACGCCGGTGGAAAAACCTTGGGCGCGCGCGGGGTATCACATGTATGTCATCCGATCGGAACGGCGGGACGAGTTGCAAAAATTTTTGAAGGAGCGCGGGATTGATACCGGCATCCATTATCCCGTGCCGAACCATCAGCAACCCGCCGTCACAAACCGGTTCAAAAACATCCCGCGTTTGCCAAGGACGGAGCAGGCCGTGAAGGAAATCCTGTCGCTGCCCATCCACGGCGAAATGGCATTGGACGCGGCGGACAAGGTCGCCGACGCGATTGCGGAGTTTTACGGGAAGAAATAATGGCCGACGCACCCGAACTCAGCCTCGTCATTCCTTGTTACAACGAGGAAGGGAGTTTGCGCGAACTTATCAAGGCCATCCGCCAGGCGGTGGATCCGCTCAAGCTGACTTATGAAGTCATCATCACCGACGATTGCAGCCGGGACAAGTCATGGGAAATCCTCAAGGAACTCGCGGCGGGCGACCGGCGCATCCGCGCGCAGAGGTTTGAATTCAACTGCGGCGAGTCGGCGGCGAGCTTTGCCGGCATGAAGGCCGCGCGCGGCAGAACCATCGTCACCGTGGACGCCGATTTGCAGAACGACCCGAAGGATTTGCCGAAATTTCTGGAGGCGCTGAAACAATTCGACTGCGTCTGCGGCACGCGCGTGAAGGCACGCGGCGAGGGCGACAATTTCATCCGCATCGCCTCGTCGCGCATCGCGAACTGGGTGCGGAACAAATTGAGCGGCGAGAACATTTCCGACGCCGGCTGCACCTACCGCGCGTTCAGGCGCGAGTGCATTGACAACTTGAAATTTTTTAAGGGCATGCACCGGTTTCTGCCGACGCTGTTCAAGATCGAGGGTTTTACGGTCACGGAAATCGAAGTGAGCAACAATCCGCGGTTCGCCGGACAGGCCCATTACGGCGTGTGGAACCGGCTGTTCGCGTCGTTCTACGATTTGCTTGCGGTGCGCTGGATGAAAAGGCGGATGTTCAAATACAAGGTCGCGGAGAAAATCAATTAAGCAGCGGGTTGAAAAAACCGCGGCGTGTGTTCAACCTGACCGGGACATGCAGCGTTTTTTGATCATTGCCGCGAACAGCGCGTTGCTGGCGCTGCTGCTGATTGGTTTGCCGGCGGCCACCCGCGCGCAACTGGGCGACTGGCAGATCTCCTCCGTTTCCACCGGCCAACAACTGCTGCTTTGGGGGCTGGCTGCCGCGACGGCCGGAAACATTCTGGCCGCGCTCGCGTTCGTCAAGGGCCGCAAGGGGAAAATGCTCTACTGGGAATGGGCCGCGGTTTTCGGCGGATTGCTGCTGGCTTGCCACGGCTACCTGCGCGGTTATTTCAATTTCAACTGGCTGAAGCAGGCGTTGCTGTGGCTTCAGAAACATTTCTGAACCGGTCCGGCGCGGTTGATTAGAAGAACGCCTTTGGGAGATTATTTCTGCTTTAGACGATCGAATTTTTATTTTTGTAAACCAAAGGATTCTAATGTAAGATTCCTTGTCTGTTTGGGTTGCAGAAGACGGGCAGGAAAATTGCCGACAAACACAAACGTCCGGAACGGAAGGATTTTTATGGGAACGATTGTTATAGAAAAGACGGCGCCAGGGCTGAACACCCTGCCCGGCGACGACGTCCGCCAGATCATGTGGAGGTTTGCCGACCGTTACGAATTGCAGATGCTCATCCAATCCACCCGCGGCGTGGCGCGAGGGCCGGTCGCCCGTCTCGTGGCCGCCGGCGGCCGCAATTCGCACGAGTGGACGCCGGAAAAGGCCGCCCTGCTTGCGCATTTTGACGAGAGCGGCATCACCGCCGCGTTCCTCGATCCGGAATTCGGCGGGTTCATCGCCGGTCCCAAGAATCTCGTGCTGGCGCTGATGGCGTTTGAGTTGTCGTGGGTGGATGCCGGGGCCGCCACCTGCAGCCTCGCGGGGAATCTCGGGCTTGCGCCGATTCACGAGCGTGGCACACCGGAGCAAAAAGCGAGATACGTTGGCGGGGCCGCGCCGCTGAAACCGGGTGAAAACCGCAAACAAATCCGCGCCGCGTTCGCGCTCACCGAACCAATCCCGTTCGTCGGCGTTGAGACCGGCATGCTGGCCGGCAAGGTGCGTGTTGCCGAGTGGAAGGATGGCGGCGAGCCGGTGCTGCAAGTGGACAAGCGCGGTCGTTTCATCACGAACATGGGTTTCGCCAACATCGTCGCTGCCGCGGTGGAATCGGATGACAAACGAATCAAGGGCAGTTGCATGATCATTCTGGAGGAGACGGATCCCGGCAAATTCGACCGCGGCACGCCCACCAAGAAACTCGTCCACCAGCTTTCCTCGACCAACGACCCCGTGTTCAACTTGAAGGTGCCCGCGCACCGAATCATCGGCGGTTACACAATCAAGGATGGCGTCATCATTCCGAATTATTCGCACGGCGAAATCATCGAGGCCGTCTTCCGCCGCACGCGGGTGACAGTTGGCTTGATGACCTCCGCGAAACTGTTGTCGGCCATCGAGCCGGTGATACTTTATCATCGCCGCCGCTTTCGCGGCGGTGAAGGCGCGCCCGGCACGCCGCGATACGAACTCGGTCTGCAACAAAAGGAGGACGTGCTGCACCGGCTTGTGGACATCTGGGCCACGGGCGAGGCAAGCGCGTCACTGGGATTTGCCGCCGCGCGTCTGTTTGACGAGCTTGATCCCCTGGAAAAGCAAAAGGACCAGTGGCTCGCGGAGAAAAAAGTGACCGGCCGCGCTGCATTCAAGGAGCTGGCAAAGAAGCAGCAGGACGCGCTGGAACTGTTGAAGCTGACTTTGCAGCCGGTTGGCGCGCGAGAACCGAATGACACGGGCGTCCTGCAAACCGACCCGCTGGTGCAATTTGTGATTCTCGACACGCTCGCCAACGTCCTTTGCCCCGCTTGCAAGCTTTGGAACACCGGCCACGGCGCCACGATGATGCGTGAAGCCGTCAGCCTCATGGGCGGCTACGGCGTCACCGAGGATTGCCCCGGGTTCCTCGGCCAGAAATGGATGGATGCGCAACTCGAAGCGACTTACGAAGGTCCCGAAGCCGTGCAGCGCCTGCAACTTTCCATCACGATGACGAACGAGTTGTTCCTCGCGCAATTCCAGCAGTGGATTCTTGAAGTGAGGCGCATCGCCTCCGAGCGGCCCGGCACCGGCGCGTGCACGCTTGGCACCGCCATGCAACTCTGGCTCTGGACGCTCAACCACGTTCAAACCGCCACCGACGCCGACGGCACCAAACTCTATCACAAGAGCCGCCAGGGCGTGACCTTCCCGCTGGCCGACGCGCTTTGCTGGCTGCTGGCCGCGCGGCAGTTTGTCCTCGACGTGATTGAACTGGACACCAAGGGCGCCGCGAATCCGGCGCTCGCCGATGGACTGGCCGGAACAGTCGCGTTTTTCACCGACCTCTGCCACGTTCAAACCGCCCGCGCCGCCGGCGAGGTCGGCCGCATCTGCGGCGAAATCGTCCATGGCTACAACCGCCATCCGGCATGGGACGAAACGAGCTGTCACGCCTGCTATTGTGCCGAGGAATTGGAAACGCTCGAGGGCATCATTCCCGGCATTGATGGCTCGGCGCGCGCCTATTCGGACGTTTCCGAAATCCGTGAATTGCATCCGTTGAAGGCCGGCCCGTGCGTGAAATTTGACGGGCTTGAAGCGTTTGTCCGTTTGCGCGCCAAACTGGACGGCTGCCTCACCGGCTGCCGGCTGGCCAAAGACCGCGCAGCCGGGGCGCTGACGAAGGTGATGACGCGCGAGGCGCTGGATTATCCAGCTTGAGCATGGACGCCGCAAAAGCTCAAATTGACCGGCAGCGGATGGACGTGGACATCGTCTGCGTCGGGTTCGGTCCGGCCACGGCAGGATTTCTCAGCACATTGTCCAAGCGACTTGTCAATGAAGATGGCACGCCCGCCGTCGAAAGCGCCGTCGCGCCTGGAATGCCCCCGCAGGTGTTGTGCTACGAACGCGCCGACGACATCGGCTTCGGCGTTTCTGGCGTTGTCACGCGGGCGCGGGCGTTGCGCGCGAGTTTTCCCGAAATTGAAAAGGCCGGCATCCCGATGACGGCACCCGTTGGTGAGGAAAAAGTGCTTTACCTGCTTGATCCGCACGGCGCGAGCCGGCGCTCGACAACGCTTCGTCTGGCCGATTCATTCATTCATGCCTTCAAATTCGCCCTGCCGTTTGAGCATTACGCGCTGAATTTGCCGTGGACGCCTTCGTTTCTTCACAAACGCGGCGGCATGGTGCTTTCGGTTGGCCAGTTCATGCAATGGGTCGGCGCGCAGGTGCAAAGCGCCGGCACGGTCCAAATCTGGCCCGGCACGCCGGTATCGCAGGCGCTCATCGAGAAAGACAAAGTTGTCGGCGTGCGTTTGCTCGATCAGGGCGTGGACAAGAATGGGCAGCCTGCCGGCGGTTTCACGCCGGGCATGGACATTCACGCCGCGCTCACCGTCGTTGGCGATGGCCCGGTCGGGCCCGTCGGCCAGCAATTGAACGCGCACTTCGGCCTGCCGGAAGGCCATCACACGCGTGATTGGGCGGTGGGGATGAAGTTCGTTGTGGATTTGCCGGAAGACACGCCGCTCAAACCCGGCACAGTGCTGCACACTTTCGGTTATCCTGAACCGGAAATTTTCGGATTTCTCTACGCGCATCCTGATCGGGTCGCGTCGCTCGGCATTTTTGTGCCGTCGTGGTTCGACAGCCCCGTGCGCACGGCCTACCGCCAGTTGCAGCATTGGATGTTGCATCCGTATCTCTGGCGTTATCTCAAAGGAGGCAAGCTCCGTTCCTGGGGCGCGAAGACGCTCGGCGAATCCGGCCGGCGCGGCGAACCGCATCTGGCTGGCGACGGATACGCGCGCATCGGCGAAGGCAGCGGCAGCACGAACGTTCTGACCGGTTCCGGCGTGGATGAAGCGTGGGCGACTGGCACACTGCTCGCCGAGGCAGTGCTCGAATTGCTCAAGGCGAAGAAACCGTTCACGAAACAAAATCTCGAAGAAACTTACGTTAAACGCCGCAGAGCGAGCTGGTTGGATGAGGAAGCCATCGTGGCCGAAAAATCCCGCGACGGTTTTCAGAAAGGCGTGGTCCGTGGCATGCTCGGCATGGCAATCGCCGGGCTGACCAACGGCCGCTTCACGTTGGGCGGCGATCCGGTGCCGCCGTGGAAGCGGATTCCGAGCATTGAGAAATACTATCGCGGTCGCGTATCGCCCAAGGAAATCACCAGGCTCCGCGGCGAGTGCAGGGCAAAGAGCGTCTCATTGCACGCCGCGCTGATGGACAAGGCCGGCTGGCCTGCGATTCCGTTTGACGGGCAATTACTCGTGTCGCACCAGGACGCGCTCTTGATGGGCGGCAAGGTGCAGGCCCCGCCGGGCTGCGCCGACCATGTCGTTTTCCTGTATCCGGAACTGTGCGAAAAATGCGGCACGAAAATTTGCGTCGAAATTTGCAGCGGCCAGGCCATCACGCCCGGCGAAACTGGGGTGCCGAATTTTGACCGCGAGAAATGCGTTCACTGCGGCGCATGCCTGTGGAATTGCGCACAGCCGCTGCCATATGATTCGGAGCGCGGGAACATCGCCTTCCGCGCCGGCCCCGGCGGCCTGCACTCGGCGGAGAATTGACCATTCGAACGCTGAATTTCAGTTGATTATCCCATTTCCACCACGACGTCGTTCTCCGGTTTCATTTTGGAGACGGGGACGACATTGCCTTCTATCGGCTGGCCGTTGAGCGTGATTTTTTTGACGCCTTTCTGGACGCCGGCGCGGTTCACCACCTTGATGTTCAGCGTCTTGTTCCGGAACCGGCGCGTGGCGGTGAATCCCTTCCACGCGGCGGGGATGCACGGGTCAATCCGCAGGCCGTCGTGGTCGGGCCGGATGCCCAGGATGTACTGGGTCGCGGCGTAGTACGCCCAGGTGGCGGCGCCGGTGAGCCAGGGGACGCGCGAGGCGCCGTAGCGTTTGCTGTAAATGCTGTGCGTGTATTGCGAATAGACGTACGGCTCGCTGCCGCGGATATCGGCGGTTTCGTTGAACGACGCCGGCATGGAGCTGCGGAAGTATTTGAACGCCCGGTCGCCGTGACCGAGCATCGTCTCCGCCATCACCACCCAGCCCTGCGTGTGGTTGAAGATGCCGCAGTTTTCCTTGACGCCCTTGTTGAACACAATCGAGCGGATTTCCGCGCAGGGCATGTTCTCGTACGGCGGCGCGCAGAGCATCAGGCCGTAATCGGTCGCGAGCTTTTCATTCACCGATTCCATCGCCTGTTCGGCGCGGTTCTTGTCGGCGTGGCCGCTGATGACGCCCCACGATTGTGTGTTGAGATAAATCTGACCGTGCTTGTTTTCCTTGGAGCCGATTTTCTCGCCGGTTTTTTTGTAGGCACGGACGTACCATTTGCCGTCCCAGCCGGATTTGTCGAGTTTGCGGTCGATGATGGCGAGCTGCTGTTTCGCCCATTTGATTTCGGCGGGCTTTTTGAGCATCTCGCAAATTTCGATATAGACCGTCAGGCCGTAACGCACTTGCAGGGCCACAAACACCGAAGTGCCCTTGGTGCCCAGCCGCAGGCAATCGTTCCAGTCGGCGAACAGGCCGCTGGGCAGGCCGTGCTGGCCCGTGCGTTTGAGATTGAATTCAATGGCCCGGCGCAGATGGCCGAGCACGGTCGCCTTGCCCTTGTCGGCATAGGGCAAAACTTGGTTGTAAAAGGCGGTGTCGCCGGTTTCCTTGACGTAGGTGGGAATCGCGTTGAACAGCCACAGGCAGTCGTCGGAGCGGTATTCGTCCTCCTTGGGCATGGTTTCCTTGCCTGGCTTGTGCGTGAAGGCCATGACGATGGGCATGGCGCCGCCGCCGCAGCCCTGGCCGGTAATCATCAGTTCGAGCCGTTGTTTTGCCTCGGATGGGATGATGTGCATGACGCCCAAAAAATCCTGGACGGTGTCGCGGTAGCCCAGCCCGTCGCGTTCGCCGCTGTAGATGAGGCTGGCCATTCTTGACCACGCGAAGGTCATGAGACAGTTGAACGGGCTCCACATGTTCATCATGCTGTTGAACTGTGGGTCCGGGGTCTGAACGCTCAATCCTCCGATGCGGTTGTGCCAATGCTCGCGGAGCTTTTCGAACTCGGCCTTGACCGTGGCGATGTCGCCGAACTGATTCACGGTCCGTTTGCCTTCGACCGCCGCCTTGCCGACGCCCATCAGGACGACCAGTTCCCGTGTCTCGCCCGGTTCAAGCTCGATGTCAATCTGGATGGAGCCGCAGCCGTCGTCGCCAAAGGCCTTGGAGCCGGTGCACCGGCCCTTTTCGACCACCATCGGATTCGCATAGCCGCGATACGGAGTGATGAACACATCACGGTCGGTGTCGAAGCCGACGATGTCGCCACCCAGGAACGCCAGGAAGGAGCGGTTGATCTGGTCGCTGATTTGGACGGAGCTGCCGTAATCAATGATGCCGTCCACGAAATCCATCTTCACGATGCCGTGCGAGTATTGCAGGTTGAGGAAATCGTTGAAGACATGCCCGGAGTTGGGATACTCGACAAAGGTGAACAGGCTCAGTTTCCGTTTGACGGCGTCCCGGTTCGTGACCTTCAACAGCCAGCATTCGAAACGTTTGCCCAGCGGAACGAAATAGGTGGTTTCCGTTTCGATCTTGGAATACTGGGAATTGATGATGGTATAGGCGGTGCCGTGGCGGCAGGTGGTTTTGTACTGGTCGAGCTGTTTGCCGACGGGCTGCCAGGCGTTGGACCAGTAGTCGCCGGAGGCCTGGTCGCGGAGGTAAATGTACCGGCCCGGCTGGTCGGTCGGAACGTCGTCGAATCGCAACCGCGTGAGGCGTCCCAGCGCGGCTGACATGTGGAAGCTGTAGCCGCCGCCGTTGTTGGTGATGATGGCGCCGTATTCCTTGGAGCCGAGATAATTGGCCCAGGACCGCGGCGTATCTGGCCGCTCGATTACGTATTCCTTCGCTTGATCGTCAAAATGTCCGAATCGCATAATCCTGTTTCTTCAGTGTTGGGTTGTAATGGTGATTGCGCTCAAACTTCCGAGTTCTTCTTGATGTAATTGATTAATTTATCCACCTGCGTGAATCCGACGGCTGTGCAGGTGTCGGCGGCGCCGTAGTAAATGGCGATCCGGCCTGTCGCGGCGTCGTAAAGGTTTGCACAGGGAAACGTCACGTTCGGCACAAAGCCGGTGGTCTCATACGGCTTCTCCGGCGTGAGCAGATAATCGCGGGTGCGGTACAAAACCTTCCAGGGTTTGTTGATGTCCAGAATCGCCGCCCCGAAGCTGTAAACGAAGCCGTTGCACGTCCCGGACACTCCATGATAAAACAGCAGCCAGCCTTCCGTGGTCTCGATGGGAATCGGGCCCGCGCCGATTTTTGTGCCCTGCCACCAGCCGCTGCCGCCCTTGCCCATGACGTATTTATGATTGCCCCAATAAATCAGGTCCGGGCTTTCGCTCAGGTAAATGTCGCCGAAAGGCGTGTGGGCACTGTCGCTGGGCCGGCTGAGCAGGAAATACTTGCCGTTGATTTTTCGCGGGAACAGAACGCCATTCCGATTGAAGGGCATCAGCGGGTTCGGCATGCGGACGAAGGTCTTGAAATCCGTGGTCCGGCCCAGGCCGATGGATGCCCCGTGCATGTCGTCGCACCAGACGATGTAGCAGGTGCCGTCAATCCTGACGAATCTCGGGTCGTAACCGTAGCTGATCGGATTGGGTTTGCCCTTTTCGTCAACCCAGTTGATCGGGTCGGGCCCGATTTTCCATTGGAGGGCGTCCTTGCTCCTGCCAAAAAACAGCGTCGCCCGCCCGTTTTTCTGGTCGGCCCGGAAGACTCCGACGAATTCATTTTTATGCGGCAGGACTGCGCTGTTGAATATTCTTGCGGCCTTGGGTATCGGGTTCCAGCTCAGGATGGGATTGCCGCTGTATCGCCACAGCACATCGCTGCAATCTTCGGGTTTGTCTTCCCAAGGTATATTGGGCAGTGATTCGCCTATAATGGTTTTCTTCATCGCTTCATCTTTTTGGTTGTTAAACGGAAAACGAAATGATTTTACCGCAGAGTCTGCCGGGAATGCAGGAAAAAAACAAAATCACGCCCGTGATCTTCCCGGACGTTGCGCGAATGGCATCTGTTACGCTGTTGCAGCGCCAGCCTTCCGTCTTTCATCCAGTTCCGCCTTGATTTGTTTCATTTTTGGTTCATCCAATTTGTAGAACAAGAGGATGATTAATGCGACCACGCCTATCGCGGCCGGGATGACACTCATCATCGCTTTTAAACCATTCTGGACGTCCAGGTTCTGTGGCACATTGGCCACGAATCCGGTCCATGCAAGAATCCCGCCCGCGATCACACTTCCCACGGTCCATCCAATCTTGTTCGACATGATGGAGGCTGAAAATACGAGTCCGGTGGCCCGGCGCCCGGTTTTCCATTCGGAATAGTCGGCGGTATCGGCATACAGAACCCATAACAGCGCGGAAATGGGACCACCCGCCAGCGAGCCGATGGTCTGAAACACGAAAATCAGCAGCAAGTTTTCCGGTTTCAAGAAATAGAATGCGCCAGTGCAAATCAAGGCGGTGACGAAAAGAATGATCAACGCATTCTTTCGACCGCAAAGTCTCGCGAACCACGGGACCAGAATGACTCCCAATATGGCCAATGCTTGTCCAATGGTGTTGAACGCGGATGCCAGCACTTCAAACCCGTATTTGTGAGTTGTGCCGAAGAGTGTGACTTCCTGTTCCCCGATGTAATACTTGAAGTAGTGGGTGGTCACGCTCAGGCGGATGCATACAAACAGGATGAAAAGAATCGTCGCGGCAAACAACAACATCCAGGGCACGTTCTTGGTTAAATCCGCCAAGTCCCTGGATATGGAGGTTTTTTCCTTGGCGATAGGCTGAATGCGTTCGTGGGTCGAAAGGAAAGTTATAAAAAAGAGGACAACCGCCGCCACGCCGTAAATCAGCAGCGTCATGTGCCAGCCCTTCTGGGGCTCAGCGCCGTCGTGCCCGAAATAGCGGGCCAGCGGCAATGCCGTGAGCGAAACAATAAAACCACCAACATAAGCACCGATAAATTTAAACGATGAGGCGCTCGTTCTTTCGATGGGGTCCCCGCTGATGACGCCCAGCATCGCCGTGTAGGGAATGTTGACCGTTGAATACATGAACATGAAAAAGACAAAAGTGACATAGGCGTAAACCACTTTTGCCGTTCCTCCAAAAGCGGGCGTCGAAAATGCCAGAATGGCTGAAATAGCCAATGGAACGGCTCCCCACAAAATATAGGGCCTGAATTTGCCCCACCGGCTTTTAGTGCGGTCCGCAGTCATGCCAATGACCACGTCGAAAAATGCGTCCAACAATCTGGAGACGCCGATCATTATTCCGGCGGCAGCGGCCGCAAGACCGAACACATCGGTGTAAAAGAAAAGCAGATACAACGTGATGGTCTGCCAGAACAGGCAGGACGCCAGATCGCCAAACCCGTACACGGCTCTTTCCAAGACTGGACATTTCTGGTTTTCGTTGCTCATCGGTTCCTCGCTTGTTTTATGGGTTTATCCTTTGACGCCCGGATTTTTGGAATGATGGAGTTTTGGGTTATGACATTGCGCGGCCAAGTGGGAATTGGTTCTGCCCATTCGCATGGAGACCATCATATCCGGTCAACCGGCGTGGTCGAGCCCAAAATGGAAGCGGCCATCGAGCCAATTGCCATGCCTGTCGACCGAAAGAACCGGCTTGCCGCAACGTGTTGCAATGAAGCCCATGCCGGCCTTCGGATCCCGCATCACGTGCCATATTTTGGCAAAGTCTTTCCACGACTTGTCCTCTGACCGGTTTAAGCTTTGTTCACACGTCCGGAATGAATCACATTGCCATGGTGGCCGGGTTCAAATTCTTTGCGTCTTTTGTGTGTTTTTGCGGCCATCCTGATTTATGAGCATTGCATACCAGATCATCGTTTGCGCCGGCGTTGTGCCGGACCCGCTCCAGACTCTGGAACCCGTCACATCGCCATCCGGGCCTGCTTTGAAAAATGAAATGATGCTGCCCGCCGTCCTCGACCCATGGGCGGGCCACGCGCTTTACGAGGCGGCCAGCCTCGCCAGATGCGCGCCCGGCTCAAAAGTCTGGCTCGTGAGTCTCGGGCCCAAGCCCAAGCTCCAGCAGGTGATGATGACCGTTGCGCAAAAGGTGCCATTCGAACTCGTAGCGCTCGACGGCCCGGCCAGCGGCTTCACGGAAGCTGCCGAAGTTGCAGCAGCACTGGCCGAAGCCATTCAAGGCATCCCCGGTCTCGACAAGTCGAAGCTGCTCGTGTTCGGCGGCTGGGAATCGGCTTCGCGCGGGGCTGGCGCCACGATGCAGATGGTCGGCGAGCGTCTCGGCATCGTGGGTCAATTTCAGGGGGTGGATGAATTGAAAATCGCCGCCGATGGTTCGCTGGAAATTCTGGAGCGCATCGAGGGCGGCAAACACCAGATTTCAAAATGCGCTGGACCGCCCGCCTTGCTCGGCTGGGCCACGGGCAATTTGCCGGAACCAAAAAACAATCCGCAGGTGGGCATGGTCAACATGCGCACCGTGATGCCCGCGTTGCAAAAGGCCAAGCCTGTGAAACTCACCGGCGAGGGATTGAGTTTTGCCAGCGTCGCGCTTCCCAAACAACTGCGCGAAACCAAAATTGTGAAGGACAAATCAGCCGACGACATCGCGAAGGAAATCGTCGAGTGGATCAAACAATAAAACAAAAGGATTCATGGATTCATGGAGCAATGGATTAGCGGAAGACTTCGCCCCTCAATCCACCAATCCAATAATCCAGTAATCCGTTCTCCTCCCATGGAAACCATTCTTCTTCTCGCTCACACCGAAGCCGGTGGCTCACTCGCCAAATCCGCCCGCGAAGCATTGCACGCCGCGGACGCTTTGCACAAATTGCTCGCCGGCTCCAGTCTCGTTGTGGGCCTCGTCGGCGAAAACGTTCAGGCGGCCGCGGATTCCATCGCCGCCTGCCCTGCCACAAAATATTTCGGAGTGGCCGGCAATGACTTTGTCCAGTCGCGCTACGCGTCCGATGCGGCGGCGGCGGAAGCCATTTGCAAAGCGGCCCAGGCCACGCTCGTCGTCGCCCCGGCGACATCGCGTTGGGCGCGCGTGCTGCCCGGCGTCGCGCAACGCCTCGGCGGACGCGCCGACACCCATGTGACGGGAATTGCCGATGCGGGCGGCAAACCGGCCATCAACCGCTGGTATTACCGCCAGCGCATGGAAGCCACGCTCACCCGCGCGCAACGGCCCTGGTTCATTCTTGTTGACCCCGGCAGCCAGACCGCGTGCGAATGCGGCCCGGGCACGGCCAAGGTTGAAACGGTGACCGTGATTCTGCCAGAATCCGGCAAACGCACCACGGTGGTTGGCATCCGCGAGCCAAAGGCCGACGCCCAAACCATCCGGCCCGACGCGGAGTTGCTCTTCGTCACCGGCGCGGGCTGGACGAAAAAGCAGGCCGACGGCCAGACGCATGTGCCTGAGGCGGAAAAATTAATCCGCGATTTTCTTAGACTCGGCCGCGCGTCTTTGGGCAGCAGCAAGTCGCTGGTGGATCAAAGCGGCGAAGGCCAGGCCGTGCTGTCATTTCTGTCGCATCTCAACCAGATTGGGCAGACCGGCGCGACACCGCGTCATGCCAAGGGGCTTTCCACCTGTTGTCACGGCGAGGAGCCGCACACGGTGGGATGGCGATTCATCGCCGAGCGCCGCGCCATCAATCTCGATCCGAACTGCGGCTGGGCGCGCGGCAAGGCCGACGTGTTGTACGTGGCCGACGCATTTGCCGTGATGGCGAAAGTGAACGAACTGGTTGCAGCCGCCGGTAAAACATAAGGTCATTTGCGCCGAAATTCCGTTAAACCATAACTTTACCATGTTAGCCCGGGTCTGTTCCGCCGCGCTCAACGGCATTGAAGCGTATCCCGTGGAAGTCGAAGTCAACGCCGGCTGGGGTGACACGCTGATTGTCATCGTCGGTCTGCCGGACGCCGCGGTGAAGGAATCACGCGACCGAGTCACGACTGCGCTGGCCAATTCCGGCTTCAAATTCCCGATGGGCCGCACGACCATCAATCTCGCGCCCGCCGACGTGAAAAAGGAAGGGCCGACCTTCGATTTGCCGATTGCGCTTGGAATGCTCGCCGCCAGCGAGCAGATCGAGACCGACCAGCTCGACAATTTTGTCGTTGTTGGCGAACTTGCGCTGACCGGCGCGGTGCGCCCTTCAAAAGGTGTTTTGCCCGTTGCCCTTCGCGCGCGGGCGGACGGCAAGGTCGGCTTGCTCGTTCCGGCGGAAAATGCCGCCGAGGCTGCGGTTGTTTCCGGCCTGCAGGTTGTCCCGGTTCAAAATCTCCGCGAGGCGGCTGGCTTTCTCGAAGGCGAAATCAAGATTGCGCCGACGAAGGTGGACATAGCCAAGATTTTCGACCAGGCACACGACGACGACCTGGATTTTGCCGAGGTCAAGGGCCAGGAAAACGTCAAACGCGCGCTGGAAATTGCTGCGGCGGGCGGCCACAACGCGCTGCTCATCGGCCCGCCCGGCACCGGCAAATCCATGCTCGCCAAGCGGCTGCCGACCATTTTGCCGCCGTTGACCTTGGACGAGGCGCTCGAAACGACGAAGATTCACAGCATCGTCGGGCTGCTGTCGCCGGGCCAGGCGTTGGTGACGCGCCGGCCGTTTCGCACGCCGCATCACACGGCGAGCGACGCCGGGTTGCTGGGCGGCAACATCAACCCGACGCCCGGCGAAATCTCGCTGGCGCACAACGGCGTGTTGTTTCTCGACGAATTGCCGGAGTTCAAGCGCAGCGTGCTGGAGACCATGCGCCAGCCGCTGGAGGAAGGCCGCGTCACCATTTCACGCGCGGCGGGCACGATGACGTTTCCATCGCAATTCATGTTGCTGGCGGCGATGAACCCGACTGACTTTATTGGGATCAGTTGCATGAACTTGTGATTGCATACCATTCTTCTTTAATCACTTGCAAAGCCTCTCAAACAAGCAGCGCTCGGGAGAGGTTTCAGAAATCCCGCATTTCCAACAATATGAACCGAGACTTTGTTTTCTCGGGACCAGTACGGGTGGTGTGTAACCAAGGAATTCCCTAATTTTCTTAGTCATCCTGCGCGATGGGGAAGTGATGCCGCGTTCCCAATTGCTGACAGACGTGGACGAAATTCCAATCTTTGTGGCGACATCTGTTTGCAGCCAGTGCAGTTCCAAGCGATGTTTTTTAATTTGATCACCTAACAGGCTGTTGAACAACGGCTGATCTTTGATGTGACGGGTTCACGATGAGTTTGAAAGTCAATTTCAAGAATCAGATCGTCTGGCCATCACGCCAACCGAGTCGCCGGCGATGTGCCTTGTCGGTGGGCCCGAGTTTGTTTTTTGTTCGTTCGTCACGTTTTGATCCGCTTTTGCGCTCCGCTTCAAGCGGCCTTGGCCAATTCCAGCCGTGCCAGTCGCAGCAGGTTGTAGGTGCCCGCCACAAAATATCCCCACGCTTGCGTCCGTTCGACGCCACGGTATCGGCTGCGTCTCAATCCGCCGATCCCCTTCATCCAGCCGATGATTTCTTCCACCCGTTTGCGAACGATCTGACTGACGCGATAAGTGGCCTGACGGGTCGTGCGTCCATCCAGCCCGGGAACCCGGATGGCGTTTTTGCAAGCCACGTGCGGCGCGATGTCCCGCCCTCGGCAGCCGCCCACAAAATCTTTCCGGTGATAGTTCTTGTCGGCACCGACACTCCGGGGCGCGACGCCTTGATGCAGGTTCTTGTGTTCGTCCAATTGGCGCAGCGCCGCGACCGGCTCCGGCTCGGTGATGGGGTTGTGCAACGTGAAGTCGGCGCACAAACCATTGCGGTTTTCCATCAACAAATGTGCGCCAAAACAGAGTTTGGCCTCCTTACCGCTGGCTTTGCGATACAAAACACTTTCCGGGTCGGTCGTGCTTTGATGGGTGTCGTTGCGGCGTTTTTCGCCCCGAAAATTGATGGTCGGATTGCCTGGATCGTCGTCCTTGGCTGCGGCGATTCTCTGGGCATCGGTACCATCCTTGCGGACAAAACTTTTCAAGCTCGCCCACGATTCAACCAGCGTGCCGTCGGCGGTGAAATGCTCGTCACTGGTCCAGCCTTCCTGACGGGAAAGGTCATAGACTTCGGCAAAGAACAGTTTGGCCACCTCGGCCGAAAGCACCCGCTCATAGTTCTTGGCGAAAATGCTGTGATCGAAGCTGCCTTCGCTGAATTCGCGGTCCAGAAACCAAAGCCAGAGCAGGTTGTACCCCAGTTGCTCGCAAAACAGCCGCTCGCTGCGTACGCTGTACAGGGCCGTGAGCACACGGGCCTTGAGCAGTTGTTCGGGCGGAATGCTCCCCCGCCCAATCTCGGCATAGAGCTCGTCGAACAAGGGCGAGAGCTTCTGCAAAACAATGTCCACACGGCGCTTGATAGCGCGCAGCGGGTGGTCGCCAGGCACGCAGGCGTTAAGGTTGATGACGCTCAGAAAGTCCGGTTGGGCTTGAGGTTTTCCACGCATAGTTCTCTGACCCGGCCACAGTCTCAGCATTCAAAGTTTTTTGAGTTTTTCAACAGCCTGCTAATGTCGTGGATTGTGCTGGAATTCGCTGATTCGATTTCCAGTGCGGTGGGTATGGCCGGCGCGGCCGGGAAATTTGCACAGGGCGAAGTGAGAGGAGGAACAGTATATGTTTTATGTGGAGTGGTTGCATAAATTATCATGCAACCATTACTACCTTTTTTGTGGCAACTTAGTTAACGTCATTTGAACTGCTAGTCTTTCCCGGCAGGTCCCTACCGCGACCGGCGATGACGATGATAGGCGGTCAATCGGAGCTGGAAAGCCCAGGCCGGATAGGTAAAGCAGTTGTTTCAAACTGTCCAAATCCGAACTGGTATGGGCAGGTTTGACCACCGATTGAAACGATACTTACAGACATCGTTGCCATCTTGGCTGCTTGTGAATAACTATTTGTAGACAACGCTTGGCCTCTGTGATAAAAAAGCACAAAGGAAAACAGTGCAAAAACAGGAGAAAATTATGAGATATTTCCCAATCAACTCTTTGAGTGTTTCGTCAACTAAAGTCAGCCAGCGTTACTGGTCGAAATTTTTTTCCTTATTCGCAGTTTCTTTTCTAATAGCAACTTCACAGGCAATTGCATTAGAGCATGTAACGTATCCGGCTTTCTATCCGAACGTGCCCAGTTCGGCAAATGGCGAAACTACGTACACATGGGTGTGGGCTGCTGATGCATCCGGGCACATTGGACCTTATCTTCCCTCTTCACCATATGATCCAGGAGCATCAGATCAAATATATGCAAATACGACTGAGGAAACAGATGTTGTTGGGGGCAACTCCACCGTTAGAGAGTTTGAAGAGGCATACTACGATTTGATCCTGTATACCTGTAGTGATTCAGGGATATTATCGCTTTTATCTACTGAATTCGCCCACGCTGCACAATGGGGAATAGGCACAAACGGCGTTTTTGTCTACTCTCCGACGGATCCAACGATATATGACATACAAAATCCGCCTACGGGATTCGAGCATTTCGAAAGTAACTTTTGGCCGCAGTTTCCTAATGGCCCGGAATGCGGCACGACTACGGAACATTTCCAAGGCACAAACCCAAATGGGCAGGTGACGTGACTTCACTTTTTCGGGCCATCTGATGTGTTAGTCTGGGACCAAGAAAGGACCAGACAATGAAAGGCAAACGGTATACGACGGAAGACAAGATCCGCATCCTACGGGAAGTGGACGGTGGCAAGAGCGTGGGTGAGGTCTGCCGGGAAAAGAACATCGCCGAGCAGACGTTTTACCGGTGGAAGCGGACCTTTGGCATGATGGATGTTTCCGAGGCCCGGCAGCTCAAGGAGCTCCAGAAGGAAAACACCGAGTTAAAGAAGATGCTGGCCGAATCGCTGTTGAAGAATCGGGTCTTGGAGGCTGTATGCGAAAAAAAGTTGTGAGCCCGGCGCATCGCCGGGCGGCAGCACAACAAGTGGTGGCGGCAGGCCTGTGTTCCCAACGGGTTGCCTGTCGGCTCCTGCGCCTGGCGCGGTCCACTTACGGTTATCAAGGGCGAGCCCCCACCACGGCCGAGCAACAGTTAAGGAGACGGCTGCAGGAACTGTCGCAGGAGCATCCGCGCTACGGGTATCGGCGGATCGCAGCGTTGTTGCGCCAGGAAGGCTGGCGAGTCGGCAAACGGCACATTCAACGACTGCGCCGAGCGGAGGGATTGCGCGTCCCACCCACCAAACGAAAGGTAATTCGGCGCGGGCTATCCACGGGTTTGCCGACTACGGCCACGCATCGGAACCACGTATGGACCTGGGACTTTATCGCCGATGCAACGGTGCGTGGTGGGGCTTTGCGGATCCTAACGATCTTGGACGAACACACGCGGGAGTGTCATGTACTGCGGGTGGACCGCGCGCTGCGCGCGCAGGACGTGCTGACTTGGTTGCAGAAGGCCATCGAACAACAAGGCGCGCCGGAATATCTGCGTTCGGACAACGGATCGGAGTTTATCGCCAAAATCGTGCAGCGGTGGCTGGCGGAGAACCACATCAAGACGATTTACATTGAGCCGGGCAGTCCGTGGCAGAACGGCTTTGTGGAAAGTTTTCACGGTCGCTTTCGGGACGAGTGCTTGAATCGGGAGCAACTGTGGACGCTGACGGAAGCGCGAGTAGTGATTGGCGACTACCGCTGCGAATATAATCAACAAAGACCGCACAGCCGGTTGGGTTATCTGAGCCCGGCCCGGTTCGCGGCGCAACTCAGTCCATCCCCGGCGCCGGTCGGGCTCCGCCCTCCCTCTGCCGGGGATGGACAAAACCAGAACCAAAAACTAACATGAACCCAGTCTCAGGACTAACTCACGAAGTGGTACAGAAAAGTGAACCCGGTCAACCCCATTCCCTCTCAAGTGCTCAATTTACCCGGCGTCGTTTCGGTGGCGGCAGGTCAGAGCCACGCTTTGGCTCTGACGACGAATGGCTTGGTTTATGCATGGGGCACTGATTTTTACGGTGAATTAGGCAATGGGACGAGTGGATCATATAATTGGAGTACAACACCAATCCTAGTAACGAAATTGACGAACACAGTCATCGTAGCGGTGGCTGCGGGTCAGTACAATAGTTATGCTCTTGATAGTGGTGGAAATATTTGGGAGTGGGGTCGTATTTATAATGGGACAGGATATCAAAGTTACACGAATCTCGTATTCGTCAGTGGACTGGATCCAACGAACGGAGTTGTAATTTTAGGTCTTGCCGCAGGCTATGATTACTGCCTTGCAGACGCAGCCGATGGATCTGTTTGGGCTTGGGGAGCAAATACTCTCGGCGCATTGGGAAATGGAACTACTACTTGGTCTGCCGTACCAGTCAATGTGACTTTTGGTGATGGAACGCAATCTTTGGGAATTACTGCCGGGACGTTCTTCAGTCTTTCAATTCAGTCTGACGGAACTTTGCGTTCCTGGGGATCAAATCGCGCATATTTGTTTAGTCCTACAACTACTGGTGGCCAGTTGGGACGACAGACTGGGATTACGGGTTACTCAACTACTCCCGGCGCTGTTATTCCATTTTAGTTCGAGTTCCGGTCAACCCAAGCACCAGCGATTTCTGAACGTTTTGGTAAAAGCGTGTCGATGTAGTTTTACGCCCGCAATCGGTATAGGCGGTCGCCAAGGAAAGATGATTTACTAAATGCCATAGTCAGGCTCCGCTTTGGCCGCTGGTGAGACGACGGCGGCCACGGGTGATGCTTCGAGGGTGGAAGGCAAATCCAGCAGTTGCGGCAATCACCCCGGCGAGAAATCGGCATCACACATGCAACTCCTTGACCACCGGGTGAAATGATACTTCCATTGCGTAAGCGGCTGATTCAGTTGACGTGACTTCACTTTTTCGGGCCATCTGATGTGTTAGTCTGGGACCAAGAAAGGACCAGACAATGAAAGGCAAACGGTATACGACGGAAGACAAGATCCGCATCCTACGGGAAGTGGACGGTGGCAAGAGCGTGGGTGAGGTCTGCCGGGAAAAGAACATCGCCGAGCAGACGTTTTACCGGTGGAAGCGGACCTTTGGCATGATGGATGTTTCCGAGGCCCGGCAGCTCAAGGAGCTCCAGAAGGAAAACACCGAGTTAAAGAAGATGCTGGCCGAATCGCTGTTGAAGAATCGGGTCTTGGAGGCTGTATGCGAAAAAAAGTTGTGAGCCCGGCGCATCGCCGGGCGGCAGCACAACAAGTGGTGGCGGCAGGCCTGTGTTCCCAACGGGTTGCCTGTCGGCTCCTGCGCCTGGCGCGGTCCACTTACGGTTATCAAGGGCGAGCCCCCACCACGGCCGAGCAACAGTTAAGGAGACGGCTGCAGGAACTGTCGCAGGAGCATCCGCGCTACGGGTATCGGCGGATCGCAGCGTTGTTGCGCCAGGAAGGCTGGCGAGTCGGCAAACGGCACATTCAACGACTGCGCCGAGCGGAGGGATTGCGCGTCCCACCCACCAAACGAAAGGTAATTCGGCGCGGGCTATCCACGGGTTTGCCGACTACGGCCACGCATCGGAACCACGTATGGACCTGGGACTTTATCGCCGATGCAACGGTGCGTGGTGGGGCTTTGCGGATCCTAACGATCTTGGACGAACACACGCGGGAGTGTCATGTACTGCGGGTGGACCGCGCGCTGCGCGCGCAGGACGTGCTGACTTGGTTGCAGAAGGCCATCGAACAACAAGGCGCGCCGGAATATCTGCGTTCGGACAACGGATCGGAGTTTATCGCCAAAATCGTGCAGCGGTGGCTGGCGGAGAACCACATCAAGACGATTTACATTGAGCCGGGCAGTCCGTGGCAGAACGGCTTTGTGGAAAGTTTTCACGGTCGCTTTCGGGACGAGTGCTTGAATCGGGAGCAACTGTGGACGCTGACGGAAGCGCGAGTAGTGATTGGCGACTACCGCTGCGAATATAATCAACAAAGACCGCACAGCCGGTTGGGTTATCTGAGCCCGGCCCGGTTCGCGGCGCAACTCAGTCCATCCCCGGCGCCGGTCGGGCTCCGCCCTCCCTCTGCCGGGGATGGACAAAACCAGAACCAAAAACTAACATGAACCCAGTCTCAGGACTAACTCACGAAGTGGTACAGAAAAGTGAACCCGGTCACAGTGTGGCCGCTGGGCATTGTTATTTCTGGGAGTTGGATGCTGCTCTCTGTGATTGTTCATTTTCTCGACATCCACCTTTTCCCGTCGTTTTTGACAAATATGCTCTCACAGTTTTATACGTGGAACGGTGGCGCCCCGAATGTGAAGGGCGGTCTTGATTTACAGCCAGTTGTTCCACGGTATCCCAGATATCACCGATGGGCAGAATAGTAGAGATTTGCATTCGTGAGTTCTTGTTTAATTGCATCAATTTCGGCTTCGGAAATGCGTATTTTCGTCTTGCCAACAAACATCCTGTTGTCGAAGCATCACACATTCGCTATTGCATATGAAAACAATATGGATAAAAATAAGAAGGTGGTTCTGACGCTCCTATCATTGTCTGCGCGCTTGTTGATATTGGCTCTGCCATTGGTAATGACTGGATGTGCAACGGTGCCGTCGGCCTCAAAGGAGACTAGGGACTCCGCGATTAGTTTTAGGCCCCCTCCAGGTTTGGCAGATGTTTATGTTTTTCGCCCTTCGGGCTTTGTGGGAGGCGGGGTATTGTGGACTGTTGGACTTGATCGTGTTCTTGTTGGACAAGTCGGAAACAATTCGTTTCTCTGTTTGCCCATTGTGCCAGGCAAGCATATTATTTTCGAGTCTATTTCGAGTTCAGGCACGTCATTCACAGCGGAAGCCGGCAAAAACTACTACTTCATTATTCATTCTCCGCTCACTAACACCCTGAAGCCGATCACCGAAGATGTCGCCAAAGCTTACGCAGAAGAGTTCACTCTTAGCAGTTTTTGCGGACCGGAGTGGGCAGCAAAGTATGCAGCCACACAAGGCGGCCATGCTTCCAATGTCGGCGCTAACGGCGTGCCCGTCATACTCTACAATCCGGCTGCTGCCGCCTACAATCAGCAACAGTTGTATGATATTATGCTGATGAAGAGCGGTCGCATCCCATAGCAACGACATTCAAGTTATGGGATGGTTTGAGCATGAAAAGTTTTAGTATAAGAATAATTCCCTGCTTATCCGGTTGCTTGCCAGTTAGATGGTTTTGTGTCCGATAATTATCCGAAATTAAACGGCTGGGCCGTCATTTCTTAACATTGCGGGCGAACCGATCCTCCTTACGGGAACTCGGCTATCCAAGTTGCACAAGCGTGCAACTTTGTCATAAGAACCGGCACGAGGAGGAGGAACCAGTGCCGGTTCTCGCCTAATCAGCACATTCAAGGAACCTCGCAATCTGCTTCTGGCCTTGGGCTATCGGTTGCCAACGGTCTGTTTCCCAGCCCCACAACGTTTTAACGCTGACGCCCAATTCCAACGCCATTTGCTTCCTCGTTTTCCGCAACTTTAGTCGGTGTCGCTTTATCTTTTGACCAAGGGTGATGGTGGCGTCTGGTGATAAAAAGGCAACGCATGATGGTTCGTTGCCCCTAGGACTTCCGAGCATCGGATCATTGAATGGGTCGTAGCCCAGATAGGCGGTCAACCGGGGCTGGAAAGCCCATGACGGATAAACCCGGTCTGTTTCCCACAGGCTAAGGGTTCTGTCACTAACCCCCAGTATTCGAGCGGCTTCCAATTGCCGGAGTCCCGCCGAAAATCGTTTCTTCCTGAGATGTTGGCCAAGGGTTGAAGGCTCCTTTGCGATTGGAAAACTGCGAGTCCAGACAGGCGCAACGTCTTTGCGGGACACGCTCACAACCCTTTCATAAAATGGCAACATACGGCACACCGGATGGGAAAATGCCCGGCGAATCGAAAAGTTCGCCGCGTGAAATCCAGAATTATCTGGGCCGGATTTCCGGGCCGCTGCTCGACCGCATTGATTTGCACGTGGAAGTGCCTCAGGTCAAGTTTCGCGAGATTGCCGGCGACCGCACCGGCGAGACGTCGGCGCAAATCCGCGACCGCGTCGTCTCCGCGCGCCGGCGCCAGCACGAACGATTCAGGCACAAGCCGAAAATCACCTGCAACGCGCGGATGGGTGCGCGCGAGTTGAAACAGTTCTGCGAGCTGGACGAGCCGACGAAGGGATTGCTCAAGAATGCGATGGCGGAATTGAATTTCAGCGCGCGGGCTTACGACAGGATTTTGAAGGTGGCGCGGACCATTGCGGACCTGGCTGGGTCGGAAAACATTTTGAGCGACCACATTTCCGAGGCGGTCCAGTATCGCTCGTTGGACCGGCAACTGTGGACGTGAGCCATGTCTTATTCGCCGCATGGAGAAAAACCGGAATTTTGAAGCTTGGCGCGGTGCCGCCATGACCTTAAAGTCAACGAAGGTTTATGATCAAAACCGGAGTTCTGAACCCAAAAATTCTTTCACTGCTCGCCCGCGTGCGGCACACCAATGCGCTGGTCATCGCCGACCGCGGCTTTCCGTTCTGGCCGCAAGTCGAGACGGTGGACATCTCGTTGGTGGATGACGTGCCGACGGTGTTGCAGGTGCTGGCCGCCGTGCGCGCGGTGGGCAGCTACAATCAGGCTTACATGGCGCGCGAGTTTCAAAAAAACAATTCCGCCGCCACCCGCGCCGCCTTTGCAAAGGGGCTGGCGGGCATTCCTGTAAAATTTGAGCCGCACGTGGATTTCAAAAAGCGCGTGCAGGGTGCGATTGGCCTGATCCGCACCGGCGACACCATCCAGTACACGAACCTGATTTTGATTTCTGGTTGACGACACCGGATTTCTCAACCGTAATTGAAAAGCGCCCACAGTTTGCCGCGGGCATTTTTTGGCAGGACTGGATTATTTCGCTGCGTCCTTGGCCTCCAGCTTCTGCCAAAACAATCCGTAAACTGCAATGAGGGCAAAGCATACGAGCGGAACCACCATGCCAATACGCATCGAATGAACATCGGCGATGTGGCCCATGAACGGAGCCGCAATCGCCCCGCCCACGATGGACATGACGATGAGCGACGAGCCGAGCTTGGTGTAATCGCCCAACCCACGGATGCCCAGCGCGAAAATCGTCGGGAACATGACAGACATGAAAAAGAAGGTGCCGAACAGCGCGATCAAACCCAGCTTGCCGCCGCCCATCACCACAGCGGTCAGCGCCATGTTGATGACCGCATAGGTCGCCAGCACAAAATGGGGTCTTAATTGGCTGATCACAGCGCTGCCGCACAGGCGGCCTAGCGCGAACAGGGCAAAGCCGATTCCCAACCAATTCTTGGCTTGCAACTCCTTCACACTGGCATCGTTTTCCATGACATAATTGATGAAGAAGCTGAAAATGCCTGTCTGGGCCGCGACGTAAAGAAATTGCGTGGCGATGCCGAGCGTAAAATGTTTGCGCCGGAACATGTCCCAGTTCTTTGCAACCAGAATCAACGCAGCAATGTAGGAAGCAATCAGCAGACCGTATTTCGTCGGCAGGAGCAATGCTTGGTTCAAATTAAGCAAGGTCCAAACCAGCCCCAAAATCGGGGAAATAAAGAAATACAGCACCCAGAAAACAAATAACAAAGTGATGCCAATGGCCGCAAGCTGCCCCGGGGAAGGTTTAAGAACGGTCTTTTGTTCCGCCGATTTCTGGCTTTCGTCGGGGGCGTGCAAATCCGGGACCTTGGAAAAAATAAAGACCACGAGCAGGATGGAAACAAATGTGGCTATGCCCAGATAGGGGATGAAAAGACCGGCATTGGCGTTCGTTCCTTCGCCGCCGGAAAAAATATAATGTCCGCCGATGGTCGCGCCGAGAATCCAACCCCCACCATTAATCGTTTGGGCCATGTTGATGCGGGTCGTGCCGCTTTCTGGAGGGCCCAGAACCGTGGTGTAAGGATTGGCAATGGTTTCCAAGCAGGTCATGCCTGTAGCGATGATGAACAAGCCGAGTAGAAACGCCCAATAGGCGCCGATGTTGATGGCCGGAATGAACCAGAACGCCCCGGCGGCGATCAATGTGAGGCCGACCAGAATCCCGCCTTTGTAGCCAAACTTTCTTGCAATCAAGCCAGCGGGAATGGCCATCAGGAAGTAAGCCAGATAATTGGCAAACTGCACGAGACCGGACTGCTCCTTGTTGATGTGGAGCGAGTTCTGAAAGTGCTTGTTGAGGTTGTCAATCATCCCGTTGCAAAAGCCCCAGAGCAAAAACAATGAGGTGACCAGCACAAAGGTGATGAAGAGGTTTCTGCCATCGGTGGTTTTGAAAAGGCTTCCGGATTTTCCGGTGGATTTGGTTTCAGTGGTTGGTGCGATCATAGGAGATGGTGTGCGTTGGCAAATCAAAACCGGCGGCCGATGCACTTGCAAGCACTTTAATGTCTTCACCACGTCAAGTTTTTCATTTCAGACGGGCGATTTGCCGGGGCTGGGATGAAAAACTTGGGATGGACATGGATTTAAAATGCCTTAAGGCAGGACTAATATCGTCAATTTCTTCGGGCCGTGCGCGCCGAGTACGAGAATGCGCTCAATGTCGCCCGTACGGCTGGGGCCGCTGATGAAGGAAAGAAAACTCGGGAATTTGTCTCCGAATTTTTCCCGCACTCGCTGCAAAGCGGCGGTCAAATCCGGCTCCATTTGATTTGGCCGCGCCAGCACGATGTGATGTGGCGGCAGCACAGACAGGGCCCGCCCGCCTGCGCTGGGCGCCGACACCAGCACACTGCCGGTTTGCGCCACCAGGGCTTCGCATTCCGTCAACCCCGCGTCGCAACTTTCCAGATCGTCCACGGCGTATCCGCCATCGGTCTTGACTTCGGCCAGCCCAAGTTCCCGCGCGACGGCATCCGTCAGTTCCCCGCGATGCCGGCCGATTTTTCGCCAGCCGCCGGTCTCCGCCAATCTTTTGACATGCTCAGTGGCTTCATTCATGTTTGCGCACACACGGAATTCCGCCTTCAAGGCTTCCGCGTTTTGGCGGAACAAATCGATTTGTTGCTCCAGCGTCTTGCCGACGGGCGGCAGCCATTTTTGTGGAGAAGCGGACAGGGAAAACGATTCCGCAGTGCTGGCATGAATGGCGGGATTCGGAGCGGAGACTTTCAGCGCCTCGTGGATCCGGCCCAAAATGATTTCGCGGTTGGTCATGGCGTTTTCCTTTCGCGCCACATTTCCCGGAAACTTTTTTCCGCCAAAGGAGGAAATGAGCGGGTTTTCGTCCACGCGCGCAGCGGGTCGAGGATCGTTCCCTGGAACAAGCGTTGCAAGGGTTGCGCGATGCGGCCCGCTCGCGCGGCCAATTGATATAATTTGGGCCGGCGCATCATGAACACGAAACCAGACTGGAGGAATTTTCCCAGGCGGCCCGGAAGCGCGCGAACCGCATTGCGCCGGTTGTGAAGCAGATGATGGTGCAAATTGATTTTGAGCGGGCAGGTTTCGGTGCAGGCGCCGCAAAGCGACGACGCTTGCGACAAATGTTTCCAGTCCTGGAGTCCGCGTAAATGCGGCGTGATGACCGAGCCAATCGGGCCCTGATACGTCGTGCCGTAACTGTGTCCGCCAACGTTCTTGAAAACCGGGCACACATTCAAACAAGCGCCGCAGCGAATGCAGTGCAACGCGTCACGCTGTTCCGCGTCCGCCAGGAGTTCCGTGCGGCGGTTGTCCAGCAGCACGACGTGAAATTCCTCCGGGCCATCGGGCTCACCGGGTTGCCGCGGTCCGCCATACAGCGTGTTGTAGCAGGTGATGGATTGCCCCGCGCCCGCCGTGGCAAGCATCGGCAGGAACAACGCGAGATCGGAAAGTTTTGGCAGCACTTTTTCAATGCCCACGATGGCCACGTGGATTTTGGGCAGCGACGTTGTCAGCCGGGCGTTGCCTTCATTTTCCGTGATGGAAATCATGCCGGTCTCGGCGATGGCGAAGTTTGCGCCGCTGATGCCCATTTCCGCCTCGCAGTATTTTCGCCGCATGACGCGACGGGCGATCATCGTCAAATCCTCCGGATTGTTCGTCGGCGCGGACCCCAGCTTGTCATGAAACAAATCACTGATTTGCCGCCGGGTCAGGTGCATGGCCGGAAAGACAAGGTGATACGGCGGTTCCCGGCGAAGTTGCACGATATATTCGCCCAAATCGGATTCGACGACTTCAAAGCCTTCCTTTTCCAGTGCGTCGTTGAGATGAATCTCCTCAGCCGTCATGCTTTTGGATTTGATGATGGAACGAACTTTATGCTTCCGCGCAACGCCGATGATATAATCCCGCGCCTCCTGTGCGCCGGGCGCCCAGAAAATTTTTGTGCCGCGCGCTTCCAGCTTGGACACAAACTCGTCCAAGCAGCGGTCAAGGTGGTTGATGGCGTTCCATTTAATTTCAGCGGCCAGGTCACGCGCACCGGGCCAGTTTTGAAAGCGGTTTTTGCTTTCGTCACGCTTGGCGTAGTACCCGGCGAGCGCCTTTTGAATCAAATCGCGGTGGGGCAAGTCCGCCGTGTAGCGGCGCGCCGATTCGTTGAATTCCCCGGCGTGCGTTTTCATGTTTGCGCCAGCACTTCCGCGAGGTGCAACGTTTTGACGGATTTGCCCTGCCGATCCAGCACGCCGCGAATTTGCATCAGGCAACTGGAATCGTTGGAAATGACATAATCCGCGCCGGTGTCCGCGATGGAGGCGCATTTGACTTCGCCCATTGCGGTGGAAATCATCGGAAACTTGACCGCGAACGCGCCGCCAAAACCGCAGCAGGTCTCCGCCTCCGACATTTCCACCAATTCCAATCCTTGAACGTGCCGGAGCAACTGGCGCGGCGGCTTTTTCAGGCCAAGCTCGCGAAGACCGTGGCACCCATCGTGAAACGTCGCGCGGCCCGGAAACCGTGCGCCGACGTCGAGCACAGCCAGCTTGTTGACGAGGAAGTCCGAGAACTCATGGGTTTTTGCGGCGAGCGCCCTGGCTTCCGCTTCGCGCGGGTGATTGTGAAACAATTCCGGATAAAAATTTTTGACCATTGCGCCGCAGGAGCCTGACGCGATCACCACAGTCTCGGCGTCCCGGAAAATGGTCATTTGGCGTTCGGCCACCGCACGCGCCTCGTCCCAATGGCCGGAATTGAACGGCGGCTGCCCGCAGCAGGTTTGCGCTTCGGGATAATCCACCTTGTGTCCGAGCCGTTCCAGCACCTGCACGATGCTCATCCCGACCTGCGGATAAAATTGATCCACGAAACACGGAATGAACAACGAGATTTTCACGCGGCCAGATCCGGTTTGGATTTTTATCCGTAAAGCGGACCGAAATTGGCGCACGCGCGAAAATCCGCGCCTTCGCGGTCGGCGGTGCCAAAGGCGTTCCACGCGCCGGGGCGAAAAATGTTTTCCCCGGAAACATTGTGCATGTAGACCGGAATGCGCAGCATGGACGCCAGGCTGATGAGTTCGGCGCCGATATGTCCGCAGCTCATCGCGCAGTGGTTTGCGCCCCAGTTGTTCATCACGGTGTAAACGTCCCGGAACGCGCCGTTCCCGGAGGTGCGCGGCACGAACCACGTGGTCGGCCAGGTTGGGTTGGTGCGCTCGTCCAAAATGGAGTGAACCTTTTCGGGCAATTCGATGGTTTCGCCTTCGGCAATTTGCAGGGCCGGGCCGAGTCCCTTGACCAGGTTGAGCCGGCAGATCGTGACCGGCATTCCGCCGCGCGTGCGATAGCGGGTTGACCAGCCGCCGCCGGGGAAATATTCCGTGATGGACGGATGCCATGTCGTGGCGGCAAGGCATTTTTCCAATTCCGCCGCTGTGATTTCCCAAAACGGTTTCATCGCCGGTTTTCCGTCAATGGATTGTTCCCCCGTTCCGTCCAGCGCTGCCGGGCCGGAATTGATCAAGTGCAGAAATCCGCCCCCTGCTGCGCCGGCCAGTTTGTGGCCGGTGACACGCTTGACGGCCGCCGGACTCCAATAAGTTCGCACGTCGGCAAAGATTTGGGCGGTGTTGGTGAGCAGATAATTGAAGAGCATGCCCGCGCTGTTGAGCGCATCGTTTTCCGTGGCGACGATGCAGGGCGTGCGCGTGCCGTTCCAATCGAAGGACGTGTTAAGAATCGCTTCCATGAAATCACCGTTGGGCAGATGATCCGTCCATTGCCGCTGGCCTTGAAAGCCGGATGCGATGGCATTGTGACCAAGCGCTTCCTCGCCAAAACCCTTTTTCGAGAGCCTGGGATTTCCGAGCATCAGATCGCGGGCGATCAGGGCCATCTTCACGGAAATTTCCCATTCACGATCCAATTGCGGGCGCGGGCGGATGGTTTTGGGCGAATTGTAATCCCTGCCTTCCTTGCAATTCGCTTTCACCCACGCAGTGGCTTTTTCGTATTCCGCCTTGTCAAAAATGCCCCGCTCGATGCGGCGGACAAATTCGGACATGTCCACCGATTCCACTCTCATGCCCAGATAACCTTCAAAAAAATCCGGGTCCACAATCGAACCAGCAATGCCCATCGAAGTGCCGCCCATCGCCAGATAAGATTTTCCGCGCATGATTGCGACGGCCAGCCCCGCGCGACAAAAGCGCAGAATTTTATCCTGCACGTCGCCGGGAATCGTTTTGTCTCCGGCGTCCTGAACGTCGCGTCCGTAAATGCCAAAGGCCGGCAAACCTTTTTGGGCGTGCCCCGCCAGCACGGCGGCGAGATAAACCGCGCCGGGACGCTCGGTGCCGTTGTAACCCCACACGGCCTTTGGTAAGACGGGGTCCATGTCCATGGTTTCGCTGCCGTAGCACCAGCAAGGCGTCACGGTTAGCGACAGACCGATGCCTTCGCGCGCGAATTTTTCGGCGCACGCGGCGGCCTCGGCGGCCCCGCCGATGCACCTGTCCGCGATGACACACTGCACGGGCTTGCCGTTCGGATAACGCAATTTTTCGCCGATAAGTCTCGCCACGGATTTGGCAAGGTTCAGCGTCTGTGACTCCAGCGATTCGCGCACGCCGCCCAATCGGCCGTCAATGGCGGGGCGGATTCCAATTTTGGGAAGCTTTTTAAACAGCGGATTGTCCATGATGTTCAGTCTGGTTGAATGAATTGGGATTTATTTTAACCTGCCGATGGCGCGGCGGCGATAATGTTCGTCCGGACGATTTTCGATCCGGTCCGCTTTTTTTTCCTCCAGAAATTCCGGCCCGCCAACGGCGTAATTCCCGGCCAGAATCGAAGCCCATTTGTCGAGCATGAGCATGAGATTCAGCACGTCGCGTTCGGTCTGGCCCAAAACCACAGGGCCATGATTGACCATCAAAATGACCTTGGGCGCAGCGCCGTGCCTGCGCATGAAGCGGCGGAGCGATTTGCGCAACACCACGGCCAGCCGGATTCCGGGATCAACGTAAGGAACCACTGCGGAGTGGCGGCCGCAAATCACAATTGCATCCGGGAAAATATGGCGGCGAAACGGTTCTGCCCCGAGTTTGCTGCAAAGAATTTTCAGCACGGAAACCGGATGGGTGTGCCCGACCCATTTGGCGCCGCCTTCCTGCAAACAGATGGCGTGCAGAAACGTTTCCACCGAGGGCAGCCCGGCCTTCTTGTCCACACGGCAGGTTTCGAGAACGTTCCGGACTTCGTCGTCGGTCTTATCGGGATGGTCGAGCGCCTCAAAAATCGGCTTCACGTTCACGCGGGTGAATCCGCCGGCGTCAATCGTGGCCAGATGGCCGCCCGACGCCTTGACGTAAAATGTTCCGTCTGCCAGGTCGGCGCTGACATTTCCTTCACCAAGGATGGCGAGATGCCGGTCCTCGCGCCCCAGTTCGTGGGACAGTTGCACCAGGCGTTTCAAAATTTCCGGAGCTTTCATAAATCATCGGGACGGAAGAATTTTTTGGAAACGCTCGTAGGCGTCGTTCCAGGCGCCGGCGTTTTTCGGGTTGAAGGTTTTTGTTTCAAAAGAATGCCGCACGAGCGCGCGGCCTTCCGTCAACGACCGGGTTTCACCCAGGGCATATAATTGCATGATGATGTTTCCAATCGAGGCGGCTTCCACCGGCCCGGCCACAACCGTGCAATTCAAAGCGTCGGCGGTGAATTGATTCAGCAAATGATTCTGGCAGCCGCCCCCCACGATGTAAATACGGTCAATCGGCTTGCGGGTGACCAGCGCCAGTGATTCTTTCACAAAACGGTACTTCAATGCCAGACTTTCCAGAATCATGCGCGTGCATGCGCCCGGGTCCGTGGGCACGATTTGTCCGCTGCGGCGGCAAAATGCGGCAAGGGCATCAACCATGTTTGCCGGGGCCTGAAAATCGGTTGAGTCCGGGTCAATGAGGGCGGTGAACGGTGGCGACATTTCAGCCCGGGCGATGAGATCCTCATAAGTGGCGGATTTTCCGTCGGCATCCCAAATCCGTTTGCTTTCCTGCAGCAACCACATTCCCGCGATGTTTTTCAAAAAGCGGGTGGTTCCAAAAACGCCGCCTTCATTGGAAAAAGCCGCCGGATAACTTTCTTCTGAAATCACCGGAGAGTCCAGCTCGCGCCCCATGCAGGACCACGTGCCCGAACTCAGAAACACGGGTTCGGATTCTTCCGCGGGCACACCCACGACCGCCGAGGCGGTGTCGTGCCCCGCCGGGGCGATGACCCGCAGTTCTTTTGCGCCAACTTCTGCTGCCACGCTTGGTTTCAGTTCACCCAGCACGGTTCCGGCATCGATCAATTTGCCGAAAATCCTTTCCGGGAATCCCATGGCCTTGATGACATCCCGTTCCCATTCCTGGGTGCGGGGGTTGAGCAACTGGCTGCTGCTGGCGATGGATTTTTCGTTCGCGCAGTTGCCGGTCAAAAAATAATGGATCAAATCCGGCATGAAAAGCAGCCGCGCCGCCTTTTCAAGCCGCGCCGGGGAACCCGTCTCGGCCAGCAGTTGAAAAAGTGTGTTGAAAAAGAGGGCCTGAATGCCAGTCCGCTCATAAATTTCCCTTTTCGGCATGCGTCGGAACGCCTCTTCCTGCATTCCCTGCGTGCGGCTGTCGCGGTATTGAAATGGCGCGCACAACAATTTTCCATCGGCGTCCAACAAACCATAATCCACGCCCCAGGTGTCCACGCCGACGGACACAACGTCGTCGCCATATTTTTCTGCCGCGAGCGCAATTCCTTGTTTCACACGGGCAAAAAGATGTTCGATGTTCCAATGCCAGCCGTCGGTTTCCTTGATGGCGTCGTTGGGGAAACGGGTCAGCTCGTCCAATTCCAGACGGGCGCCATTGTAAATCCCGGCAACCATGCGGCCGCTGCCCGCGCCGAGGTCCACCGCAAGACAGACACATTTCCTGCTCATTCCTAATTGATTGTAGCCGCGTCAGTCTGTAAATAACACACACGAAATCAAAGATGAAATTTCATTACGTCCACAATCTTTGGGACGATGGCGAGGCAAGGAAACTTTCCGGTGTTGACCGGCTCGTTTATCGCTCGAACAAGCTCGGCGCCGACCAGCGTGTCACCAACACCGGCGGCGGCAACACCTCGTCAAAAATCATGGAACGCGATCCGCTGACCGGCGGGGAAGTCAAAGTGCTCTGGGTCAAAGGCTCTGGCGGCGATTTGCGCACGTCCAAAAGGGAAAATTTTTCATCGCTCTACCAGTCCAGATTGCTCGCCCTGCAAAAGACCTACGCAGCCCGAAGCGGCAAAGGCCTCAAGTCGCAGGCCGAGGATGACATGGTCGCGGCCTACAATCATTGCACGTTCAATTTGAACCCGCGCGCAAGTTCCATTGACACGCCGCTGCACAGCTTCATTCCGGCCAGATTCGTGGATCACATGCACCCGAACGCGATCATTGCCATCGCGGCGGCGGCAGATTGCGAAAAATTGACACGGGAAATTTTCGGTGGCGAAATGGGCTGCGTGCCCTGGATGCGTCCCGGCTTCGAGCTGGGTCTGGCGATGCAGGAAATCTGCAAAAAGAATCCAAAGGCCAGGGCGATCATGATGGGGCAGCACGGTTTCATTTCGTGGGCTGATGACGACAAGGAATGTTATTTGCGCACGCTGGACTTCATTGAACGCGCATCGCAGTTCATCGAGAAAAAATACGACGCAAACGGCGGCGACGCGAAGGCGTTTGGCGGCGCAAAACATCAGACGCTCGCGCCGGAGAAGCGCCATGAAATTTTCACGGCAATTTTGCCGTGGCTGCGCGGACAGGTTTCACAACAGAAACGGTTTGTCGCCACGATTCAGGACGACGGTAAGATTTTGCGTTTCGTGAATTCCAAAGACGCGCCTCGCCTGGCAGGGCTCGGCACGAGCTGTCCCGACCATTTTTTGCGCACAAAAATCAAGCCGCTTTACATCGCCTGGGATCCGCAAACCGGGGACGCAGAGGCATTGAAGAAAAAACTGGCCGGCGGTCTCGCGCAGTATCGCAAGGATTACGCCGCGTATTACAAAAAGTGCAGGCGCGCCGATTCACCCGCAATGCGCGACCCGAACCCCACCGTGATCTTGATTCCCGGCCTGGGCATGATTGCCTGGGGCCGGGACAAAAGTGAATCGCGCGTCACGGCGGAATTTTACAACTGCGCCGTCGAGGTCATGCGCGGCGCGGAGGCGATTGACAAATACGTTTCGCTGCCACAGCAGGAGGCCTTCGACATCGAGTATTGGCTGCTCGAAGAAGCGAAATTGAAACGCATGCCGGCGGAAAAGGAACTTGCACGGCAGGTCATCATCGTCATTGGCGCGGGTTCCGGTATCGGAAAGGAAACAGCGCACCGGCTTGTCAAGGAAGGCGCGCACATCGTCTGTGTGGATTTGAACGAAGGAGCGGCGCAGGCGACGGCGAAGGAGATCACGAACAAACATGGCCCCGGCATCGGCGTGGCCGGCACGGGAATTTCCAATTGCGGCCCGGCGATTGGTCTGGCGTGCGACATCACTGATCGCGGCAGTATCCGCGTCATGCTCGATCAGGTCGTGCTCGCCTACGGCGGTTTTGATTCCATTTGCGTCACCGCCGGGGTGTTTGTGCCCAGCGACACCACCGGCCACATTCCCGACAACAAATGGGACGCGACATTCAGGATCAATGTCACCGGAAGTTACCTCGTAGCCGACGAAGCGGCGAAAGTTTGGAGAGAACAAGGTTTGCCCGGAAATCTGGTTTTGACGACGAGCGCGAACGCCGTTGTCGCCAAAAGAGGCTCGCTCGCTTACGACACGAGCAAGGCTGCGGCAAACCACCTTGTTCGCGAACTCGCCATCGAACTCGCACCGCTCGTGCGTGTCAACGGCGTCGCGCCCGCGACCGTCGTGCAGGGCAGCTCGATGTTTCCGCGCGACCGCGTCATCGGCTCGCTTGCGAAGTACAGCATCCCTTACAAGGACGACGAGCCTACGGATTCGCTCGTGAAAAAGCTCGCGCAGTTCTACGCCGACCGGACGTTGACGAAATCACCCATCACACCCGCCGACCAGGCCGAAGCATATTTTATTTTGGTTTCACAACGCCTGAGCAAAACGACAGGCCAGATCATCACGGTTGACGGGGGACTGCACGAAGCTTTTCTGCGTTGAAACGTCTGTGAAATCCCGTGCAATGGAGGGGCTGACGCAGGACGTCCGGCTCACAACTGTTGCCGCACGGCTATGGCTGCGGCAAACCGGTCCTGAGCCGGAAGCGACCAAACAAACAAATCCCCGCCGCAGTCGACTGTTCCCCAGCTGGCCGGGCCGACCGCGATGGAAAAAATCCGCGATGTCAGGCCTTCACCAACGGCTTTGCCTGCCGCTTCCTTTCGTGTCCAGATTTCCGCAAAAGCCGGTGCGCGCATGGCCGGTTGCAGGGCTTGAACGTGTTCCCATTCGTCTGGCGTGCAGAAGCGTCCGGCGATGGCGGGCCACACGGCATCGCGCAACGCGCTCTGCAGGTCAACGCCGATTTCGCGCCCGGCCGTCACTGCCAGAAGCACAAGGCGGTCGCAATGGGAAAGATTAAATTCAAGGCCGGCACCATTCACTTCACTGGTGATGCAGGGTTTGCCGTGGGCATTGGCGGCCAAGGGCACGGCGTGTGGAGGCACATTCAGGTAAGCGCCGAGCACCGACCGGAGCCATGCGCGGGTGGCAAGGTAACGCCGGCGGTGTTCCTCAAAAACGAATCGCCGGGAGCGTTCCAGCTCGGAAGACGAAAGCGTGCGGAACAAAATTTCACCATTTGCCGGCCATTCATCAAGCTCGGTTCGCCAGAGATGAATTTCATCCGTGCGTGGTAAAACGGCGGGTTCCTGCAATCGCTGCGGCCACTTGATCGTTGGTGTCATGGCGACTCCTTCCCCCCGGCAAGTTCGAGACAGCCCTGCAATTGCCGCGCCAGTTCGTCCACCGCCGGCTGGACGAACAGTCCGGAGCGATTGCCGGGGATGGGGATGACGCGCGAATCCTGCGCGTAACGGCGCATCGCGAGACGAAGATCCTCCCGCGGATATTTTGTTTCCGCCGTGATGAACAGCGTCATGGCGCCCGGAAAGAACGCCGGCTTGTAACTGCGGTTGGCGCGGCTGTTCATGTTCCCAACAAAACGCCGGTAGGCGGTCAACGAATGCTGGCTGTGTCCCAAGCCGGCGGAGCGGACGATAAACCAGCGCAGCATCCGGAACGCGTCGCGCACCGGATCGCGAATCGGTCCGTACAGCCGCTCGGTCCGGTCATGATGTTGCCATTTCGGAAGTGGATAAGGCACGTCAAACAAGGCCAGCAACCCCACTTTGCGGCCCTGGCGAATCAACATTTGCGCCAATTCAAACGCAACCATTCCACCCATGCAGGTGGCACCCAGCAGGTAGGGGCCGGTTGGATCCTTGGCAACAATTTCCGCAAGATAACGCTGCGCCATGGCGGATATGCTCATCAGCGGCCAGCTTTCGCCCTGCAATCCGATTGACTGGAGGCCGTAAATCGGACGCCCCGGCAGCCGCCGCGCGAGCAGGCCATAGGTGGCCACGTCGCCCTGCCCGCTGTGAATGAGAAACAAAGGCCGTCCGGCGTCCGCCGCACGCAGCGGAACCAGCGGCTTTGGCGATGGAATCACCACGTATCCGGCGACCAGCCCGGCCAGCCGTTCGATGGTGCTGTGCTCGACCAGTGTTGATGGCGACAGGGACGCGCCGAACAATTCCGCAATGCGCGCCAGCACTTCGGCGGACTGAATTGATGTTCCGCCCAAATCAAAAAAGTCGTCATGCCGCCCGATCCCGGAAATTCCCAGGACTGACTGCCAGATACGCGCCAACTGTGATTCCACAACGTCCCGCGGCCTTGATCCGCGACCCGGTGTCGGCCGGGTTTCGGGTGCCGGCAACGCCTGCCGGTCAATTTTGCCATGTGGTGTGAGGGGAAATTTTTCGAGAAAGACAAAGCTGGCGGGCACCATGTAACCCGGGAGCGTGGAGCGTAGCACACGACGCAGCTTTTCCGCCGTGCATTTCCCGCCGGCGCGAAGGACCACATAGGCGGCGAGTTGAATGTCGTTGTTCGGCGCCTCGCGCGTGCAGACAACGGCTCCTTCCACTTCGGGCTGATGGAGCAGTGCATCTTCAATTTCGGACACCTCAATGCGGTAGCCGTGAATCTTGACCCGTGTGTCCTTGCGGCCCATGAATACAAGCGAACCGTCCGCTGCGCGGCGGCCCAGATCGCCGGTCTGAAACAGACGGCCGTCATCCGGTCCGCGGCCAACGGAAAAGCGCTCGGCGGTCAGCGGGTCGTTCCGCCAATAACCCGGTGAAAGGAAACGGCTGCTCACGGCGATCTCGCCGACTTCGCCGTTGCCGACCTCCCGGTCGTTTTCATCCAGGAGCAGGATTTGCATTCCTTCCGCCGGGCGTCCAATTGGCAGCCGGCCCTGTGCAACGATGTCGTTTTGCGTGAAACGGAGCTGGGTGACATTGCCGGTTTCCGTCGAGGAAAGCGTGTTCAACAAGACGCACCCGGCTGTGAAATGTTTTTTGAAAATTGAGAAATCATCCGAGGTCGCGGGTTCGGAGCCAAATCGCACCAGCCGCACGGCGGGAAAGCTTTCGCCGTTTTTCAACGTTCGAATAAAATGGCGGAAGATGGATACCGATGAAACGAAAACCGTAATTTGGTTTTCCTTCAACCAATCCGCCAGGCCGGTGACGCCTTTTTCCATGGTCGGAAACGGGCACAACGCCGCCCCGTTGAGCAACGCGCACCACGTCGTACTAAAACCCTGGCCACCGCTCGGCGAAGCGAGCAGGCTCAGCCGATCTTCCGCCTGTAACTGCATTCCCCGCGTCAGTCGAAACACATTGTGGATGATGCTGCGATGCGTTTGCATCACGCCCTTGGGCCGGCCGGTCGAGCCGGAGGTAAAAATGATGCAGGCAATCGCGTCCGGGGCGGCTTGGATTTCAGGATTGTGCGCCGGGCCGGTGGAATGTTCTTCAAAGCGAACGGTTCGTTGATTTTTTTCAACGATTTGTGCCGCCAGTTCAACGTTCGCCGAATCCGTGATAATCGAGCCTGGTTCCGCATCCCCCAAAATTTGTTTGAGACGCATCGGGGGGTCGGTTGGATTCAGCACAATGACAATCCTCCCGGCTTTAAGAACCGCCAGCATCGCGGCCAGGAGCGGCGCGTCATGCCGCATCAGCAACGCAACACGGTCTCCCGGCGCGCCGCCGTGGGCCAGCAGCGCGTGAGCGAGACGGTTGGCAGAGGCGTTCAACTCCGAATAATTTGGCCGCCACTGCCCTGTGCCAATGGCCGGGCGCGATGGATGCCGCGCCGCGACTTGCGCGAAGCATTCGGGAAGGGACCTTTCCACATTGCCACAATTTTCATCGGCCGCTGTTCCGTTGATCTCGCCCCGCGGATCATTTTTCCCTTCGGGCAATCCCAAATGAGTCGGTGGCGGAACCGGCAAAAGGCGGTCAAGTCCCACGAATTCGAACATCACCCGCGCCGGGTCCAGCGACTTGACGCGGCCCGCGAAGCGGCAGCGGCCGACGGCAAAACCGTCCGGAGCGGTCGTTTCGAAGTGGACCTCCTCAAATTTCGTCCGCCGGAAAAGCTCGCGGATTACCAGGATCTGATCGCGACCCTGGTGCAGGACGAGGTGCCGGTTCCAAATAATCCAGCCGCCCTTTCGGCAGAGCATGGGCAGACTTTCTATCAAGCCGGGAACATCATTATGGCGCAGGTGGCCCAGAAAACCGGAAAGCAAGACGAGATCAGCCGGCACCGCGTCGGCATAATTGCCCGCCAAAGTGGCGTCGGCCTCGACGAACCGCAGTTGCCGACCCAAGCCGGCTTGTTCCGCCGCCGCTTTGCCCCGGGCGATGGATTCGGCGTGATTGTCAAGCAGCCAGGCGGCCACATCGTTGCGTCGGGGGTGCTTGAGCAGGGTGCCGATCAGGTCGCGGCCATCTCCCGCACAGATGCTGACAATCCGGATCGTCCCGGCAGGGCAATCATCGAGGGTCGCGGCAATTTGTTCGCAGACAATCCGCAGCCGCGCTTGCAGGCTCGGAAAACTGTCATACTGTTTATGCCACTCGTTCCAATCCATACGCTTCAGTCACTCTAAATCAAAGCAAGAGTATTATCGTGATCCAAGGGCGGCGTAATCGGTCCGCATTTTAGCCTCATAATTTTCAACCCAGGAGTCAGCCGCCGCGAGGAGCATCTGGTCGCCGTGTTTATGGTAGAGCGCGGGACTTTTTACGCCCGGCGGGACGGTCTTTTTCGCCAGCGCCTTTGCCGCGTTGAGCAACCGGCGGCGCATGTGCACGATGGCGGCGTCCGAGGCGCCCAGATGTTCCCGCGTTCGATCACAGATCGGCCCCATGCTTTCCTGCATCGCGCCGTCCTGGATGGGCGTGACGTTTTCCATGCCGCTGAAATTGAATTTTTTCTGCCGTTCGCGATCCAGCAGATAATCGTTTCCTGCATTGGCGGCAAAGCGTGAGCGGCCCAGCCAGTCGTCGGTGTCGGGAAGAAACCCGCTGGGCGGGACGCGGTCCTTCCATCCCTTTTGCTCTTCTTCGGACAATTCGCGGGTTCCAGACCAGTGCGGTTCCCAGACCATCGTGTGTTCGTCGTCGAGCGGGACCCAGACCTTGTCGCGGTTTTTCCCGCCAAAGCCGGGAACGCTGGTATAAAAGGGCAGCATGAATTGTGTGACGCGCCAGTAAAACTTCCCCGCCTCGGAACCGCGCCGCGCGCCGTACATGACCCCGACATCAGTGTCTTGCACATCGAGCAGGGGTTGTTTGTCCATGCGCGCGATATTCCGGTAGTAATCAATGCCCGCCTTCTTGTTTTCGGCGGTGCCCTGATGTTTCGGATCAAAGGCGAGATGCAGAAAACTCAAGTGCGAGGAGTCAAAGTCTCCTTCCATCGCCTGAAGCCAGTTGCAGGCCCGCTGGTATCGCAGGGCACCGCGCTGCTTCGGCCCGACCATGGCCCAGCCCAGCTCCGGCAACGGCGGCGGATTGTCACTATCCGGTCCCATGTAAGTCCATACGACGCCGTTTTTTTCGATGCATGGATAGGCGGTGATCCGGACCTGTTCGTTGAACTTGCTGCCCGGCGGTTCGTTCGGAACATCCACGCACCGGCCCTGAACATCAAATTTCCATCCATGATAAAGGCAGCGCAATCCGTTCTCCTCGTTTCGTCCGAAAAACAGCGACGCGCAACGATGCGGACACACGTGGTCAATCAAGCCAATCCTGCCTTCTGTGTTGCGGAACGCGACCAGATTTTCGCAAAGCAGACGGACCCGCAGCGGCGCGCCGTCTTTCCCGGGCAAATCCGTGGAGTGCAGGACGGGAATCCAGTATTGACGCATGAGGTTGCCCATCAATGTTCCAGGGCCGACCCGGGATAGAGATTGATTTTCAGCTTCGGTCACGTTCTTATATTTTTGTAATGCTCCAAAAAATCGAGACTTATTTCAGGTTCTTCGCGCCGTAAACCGCCTGCATCCGCGTGTAAAACAGCCGGTCACCCCCGCCGTGTTCGGGCGGGCCGAGCCCCGACGATTTCCAGCCGCCAAACGGCAACGACACATCCACGCCTGCGGTCGCGGAGTTGAGCTTGAGTATTCCAGCCTGCGCTTCGGCGAGAAATATTTTCTGAAGCCCGGGCGAATTGCCGAACAGCGCGGCCGCCAGGCCGTGACGCACGCCGTTGCACAATTTCAAGGCATGATTGAAATCATCGGCGCGCTGCACCACGAGCAGCGGGCTCATCGTCTCTTCCTGGACCAGCGGATTTTCCGGGCGGTCACAGCAGACAATCGCCGGCTGCGCGTAAGCGCCGGATTTCGTCCACGATTCGCGGGCGCATTTTTCAAAAAGCAATTCAACCCGATGCGCCGCGCCGGAATCCTTTGAAGCGAGGACCAACGCGGTGTGTTCGTCGCGTTTGCCCGCGTGAATCACCGGACCGATGTCCGTGGATTGTTTCAACGGGTCGCCCCAGACCAGTTTTTCGGCGGCCATCTTCAATTCGCGCAGAAATTTTTCGAAGAGCGGCGCCCTTATAATCACGCGCCGATTGGCGGTGCAGCGCTGCCCGGCAAAACCAAAGGCGCCCCAAGCCACCTGCCCGGCGGCTTGCCGCAGATCGGCGTCATTCCAGACAATCGCCGCGTTGTTGCCGCTGAGTTCGGCCTGCAAGGGCACGAAGCGGCGCGCGCAAATTTCCCGGATGGCGTGTCCCGCCAAGAGTGAACCGGTGAGCGTGACGGCATCGACGTTTTCGTTCGCGGCCAGTTGTTGCGCCGTGGTGTGGTCGCCGGTTAAAAGCTGAACCGCGCCGGCGGGCACCCCGGCCTTGCGCAGCAGCCGCACAATTGTCCGCGCGATGTGCGTGGCGGCCGGGGCGGGCTTCCAGATGACCGTGTTGCCATGGGCCAAAGCCGGCGCAATTTTCCCGACGGGAATCGCCACCGGATTATTCCACGGGGAAATGATGGCGACGACGCCGAGTGGTTGATGGCGAACCATTCCGGCGGCTTCGCGCGTTTGCGGTTCAAAGTTTTCGGCGCGGCGAACGATGTCGCGGACGTTTCCCGCCGCGCGGCGGACTTCCTCAAGTCCGTGCGAAAGCGGTTTGCCGATTTCAAGGGCCATTTGCCGCGCCAAAACCGGCGCTGCGGCGTCCAATTGTTCCGCAATTTTTCCGAGCAATTGCTGGCATGTCACCGGCGGGCGTTGCCGCCAGTTTGTCCAGGCATTTTTTGCCGCCGCAGCCGCCGCCGCAATTTCATCCGCGCCGGCAATTGGCACTTCGAACAATATTTTTTCCGTTTCGCGTGGCGAGCGGTGGACCAGCTTTGACGGCTCCTTTCCGGCCAATCGCGACAGCACCGCGTCCACCGGTTCAAATTGAACACAGCGTTCCGCCAGCCAGCGGCGGACGGCGGCGGCATAAACCGGGTCGTTGCTGCCAACGGCGTCTTCGGCGATCAAAACCTTAAGTCCGCGTTCAAGGCTTTCAGAGGCGGCGGTGCGGACACAGGTGTGAAGCTGAACACCGGCGAGAATTATCGTGTCGCAATTCATCCGCCGGAGCGCGGCGTCAAGCGCTGTCCCGGCGAACGCGTTGAAACCGGTTTTGTGGATGATCAATTCGCCCTTTTGCGGTTGCAGCCGGGCGGGAGGCTCGTGTCCGCTTGTGCCGGCGACGCACATCCAGCGGCCCGTTTGCTTCCAATGTGGCAGCCGCAGGTCTTTGTGGCGGTGGAGGGTGGTCCAGGCGTGGATGACCGGAATGCGGCGTTGGCGGCAGTTTTCAAGCAACACAGCCGCACGCCCGACGAGGCCATCTGCCGGAGGGATGAGGTCGGGTGTCGCCAGGTGGTCGCGTTGCAGATCAACGAGCAGCAGCGCGGGCTTCATGCAAGCTGCGGAATTTCCGCCGAACGAAGGACCTGTTCGGCTACCTTGTCGGCCATGGCCTTCGTGCCCAGAATCCGGCAACCCGGCTCCGCGAGGTCGGCGGTGCGCCAGCCCTCCCGCCAGACCGCCGCGAGGGATTTTTCGACAAGCGCGGCGGCGGTGTCCAGGCCGAAACTTTCGCGCAGCAGCATCGCCAGCGAAAGGATTTGCCCGGCGGGATTGGCGATGTCCGCATCGGCGAGATCAACGGCGCAGCCGTGGTTGGTTTGATAGACGCCGTGGCCGTACCTGTCGAAATTGCCGGAGAAGGTCACGCCGCGCGATGAAACCAAAACGCCCGTGACATCGGCCAGGATGTCGCCGAAAAGATTCGGTGCGGCGATCACGTCGAAGTGCGCCGGGTTTTGGATCAACTCATAGGCGGCGAGGTCAACGTTCATGAACGTCGCTTCAACCCCGTGCCGGCGCGCCACCGCGCCGCCGACATCACGCCAAAGCGCGGTGACGGTGGGGACGCCGCCTTCCTTGATGATAATATGCAATTTTCCCCTGCGGTCGGCCGCCGCGCGTGCGGCGACTTCGACGAGCCGGTGGACTTCCGCTTCGCTGTATCTGAACGAATGTTCCGCAAGCCGGCCCTTGTCGGTGGCGCTGTCGCCCCAGCGGCCTTGATAAACGCCACCGGTATTGTCGCGCACGATGAGCAGATCCACATTTTTCAGGAACTGGGGGGCGATCCTGCAGGCGCGAGCCAGTTCCGGCGCCGGCTGCACGGGAACAAATTTGCAGAACAAATCGAAACGCCGCCGCAAATCGTAAACATAACGGCCGCCGCCGGGGCCGCTGAGGATGGCGCCTCCCACTTGAAAAATATCAGCGCAAAGTTCCATGGTGTCTTCCGGCAGCCATTTGCCGCAGGATGCCACGGCCTCCTCGCCAATCAACCCGCCATGCCGCACTTTAAACTTGAGGTCCAACACCTGTTCAACTGATTTCAAAACCTGCAAAGTGGCGCTGATGACCTGCGGTCCGATGCCGGTTCCCTCCAGGATGCCGATCAGATGTCTTGGTGGGATATGGATTGACGGCAGCCCCAGGTTGTTTCCGGGCAGATAGCTCGCCAACCTGATTGATCCGGCCGTTTCGGGTCTCAAACCGTTTGTTCGTGTCATCATTGTTGGTTCCTGATTCCAAATGCGCTCCGAGCGGGGCGGCAGAAATTCCAAACCAATTTTTCTCCTCTGATTCAGTTCAGCCACACCAGTCCTTGGGATGATTTTACTTTATGACGATTGTGTGACAATGCAAAAGAATGCAGGCTTTTCAGGTTCATTGCCTGAAAACCGAGGCATTTCGCACGCCGTGGACTTTCGGATTGACTCTCTTTGGGGCGGGCATACCGTCCTGCCCATGAATCTGGCGAAAAATAAATTCGCCGCGCCCAATTCAGAGGGTTGCATGGACTTGGCGAAGAAATCCCCACCTTTGCAGTATTCGATTGCAACGTCCTGGAGTGATTCACTGTTGAGGGAACTGGTTTCGCTCAATCAGGCGCACTGTCGCGCGCGCTTCTCGGAGGTTTACGGTGCGCACCGGACCAGCATTACCGGGCACGGCCGTCCGGCGTACCGGCTCCCGCAGGTTGAACCGGAGGCTTTTGAGCGCCACGTGTCTTGTGCGCGTCAACTCGGCCTGCGCTTTAATTACGTCATGAACGCCCCCGGTTTTGGCGGGCGGGAGCAAGACCCCGGCTGGTTGCGGGAGGTTTCCAATTTCCTCGAATACCTTTCGGGCTGCGGCGTAAGCGGCGTCACCATCGCACATCCATTCCTGTTGCAATTCGTCAAACGGGAGTTCTCTGGTTTCAGATTGAACGTTTCCCTGATTGCCGGAGTGGACACGGTTGCCGCCGCCAGGAAGTTCGAGGATTTCGGTGTGGACGTAATCAACCTCAATCCGTTCACCATCAACCGCGATTTCGATTCGCTGCGCGCCATCCGCCGGGCCGTCCGCTGCGAGCTTGAACTCTATGCGAACATCCCCTGCCTCGATCATTGCCCGCGGCGGGTGGCCCATTACGAATACTCCGGGCGCGCATCGCAGGAAGCGGGCGGCCCGGAGGTCAAGCAGGATCCCTTCCTGATGCGCTGTTCGCACACGTTTCTGTCGGAACCGGTTGAGTTCCTCCGCAGCCCCTTCATAAGGCCCGAGGACGTTTCAGCATATCAGGAGGCTGGCATGGACATCATCAAACTGTCCGATCGAACCGAGTCAACGGAGTTTCTTCTGGGCACGGCGCGGGCCTATGCTGCGGAGAAATATGACGGGAACCTGTTTGGCTTGATCTTCAGGGGTGGAAGAAAGATCAGATCGGGCCTCGGGCTTTTGCCGTCAGGACCTGCGATCCGCGAAATCCCTGTCGTCATCAGGAACCAGATTTTGGACGAGCTCGGCTTTATTGATCAAATCAAGAAACTCCGCGGCGCCGATCTGGCGGAATTCTACCGGACAGCCGCGGCCCGTGCGGTGGAGCTTGCGGATCCGAAGGCGATTGACGAATGGCGGGGGATGCTTCAACGCCGGTTGGCGGCCTGACACAAGGCTCGGGCTGTTTCTCGCTCGACCAATCCACCACAAGTGGCTACTTTGCCGGGCACGTCTCACCGCGAGGTGAATTATGGATGAACTGTTGAAAATTCTGCAGGCCAACGCGACCGAGTCGCGCGAAACCATCGCCAAGATGCTGAACATCTCCGTTGCGGAGGTGAACAAGCGCATCGCCAAATACGAAAAGAGCGGCGTCATCCGCGGCTACCAGGCCATTCTGAACGAGGACAAGCTCGATCTCGACACGGTCACCGCCGTGATCGAGGTCAAGGTGACGCCCCAGCGCGAAGGTGGGTTCAACACCGTCGCCGCGCGCATCAGCCGTTTTCCCGAGGTGCGCTCGGCGTATCTCATGAGCGGCACCTACGACGTGCTGCTGTTCATCGAGGGCCGCAACCTGCGCGAGGTGGCCGCGTTCGTGAGCGAACGGCTCTCGCCGCTCGAAGGCGTGCTGTCCACGTCCACCCATTTCATGCTCAAAACCTACAAGCGCCTCGGCGTGCTGATGGAATCCGGCCATGCAGAAGAAAGACTCAGTGTCGCTCCGTAACCGCATCAACGCGACGGTGCGCGACATCCCGCGCTCGGGCATCCGCGACTTCTTCGACATCGTCAGCACGATGAAGGACGTGATCAGCCTGGGCATCGGCGAGCCGGATTTTGACACGCCCTGGCACGTGCGCGAGTCCACCATGTTCGCACTCGAACATGGCGTGACGCATTACACCAGCAACTTCGGCTATCTTGAACTCCGCAAGGCGCTCGCCAGGTACGTCGGCAAAAAATTCGGCGCCGAATACAACCCGGAAAACGAAATCCTCATCACCGTTGGTGTGAGTGAAGCCCTTGACCTCGCCCTGCGCGCGCTGGTCACGCCCGGGGACGAGGTGCTTTACCACGAGCCGTGCTACGTGTCGTATCGGGCGACGGTTTTGTTCGCGCACGGCGTGCCGGTGGCCGTTGAGACCAAACCGAAAAATGGATTCCGCCTCACCCGCGCAATGCTGGAGGCGAAGGTCACACCAAAGACAAGGGTGTTGATGTTGAATTTTCCGAACAATCCGACCGGCGCGGTCATGAGCCGGCGGGATTTGGAGGACATCGCCGCGTTCGCCCGCGAGCGCGACCTCATTGTCGTCACGGACGAAATCTACGGCGAATTGACCTACGACTCGCCGCATACAAGCATCGTGAGCCTGCCGGGCATGCGCGATCGCACGATTTTCCTGCACGGTTTTTCGAAGGCTTGGGCAATGACCGGTTACCGCCTTGGTTACGCCTGCGGCCCGGCGGAGTTGATTGAAGCGATGATGAAGATTCATCAATACACGATGCTCTGCGCCTCTTCCATGGGCCAGAAGGCGGCGATTGAAGCGCTCGCCCGCCCGGACACGGACATCGGCGAGATGGTGGATGAATACCGCCGCCGCCGGAATTTCATCGCCGCAGCGTTTGCGGACATGGGCATCGAATGCCACCGCCCGCTTGGCGCGTTCTACGCATTTCCGAGCGTGGCAAAATTTGGACTGAAATCGAAGGACTTCGCTTTGAAATTGCTGAACGATGAAAAGGTGGCGGCGGTGCCCGGCACGGCGTTTGGCGAATGTGGCGAAGGCTTCATCCGTTGCGCCTACGCGACCAGCATGGACAATCTCAAGGAAGCGATGAACCGCCTCAAACGGTTTATTGCGAAACTTTGAGTTTGCTTGTCAACAGCGGCGCCGCTCCGCCGGGACTGGTCACTCTGGCTCCGGTGCCGTTCTTGCAACGGGTCAAATTGTGAACAAATAATTTTGGTGCTTTGCCGCCTTGCCGCTACGATGACACCGATGGCCGAAGCCTACGAACAACTGCTTGATGCAACGATTCAACATCTGGAGGATTTGAAATCGCGGGGCGTTCGCCACGTTGCCGTCGCGGCTGAAACGCTCCGTGCGTTGGCACAACCGCCCGCTGCAAAATCCCAAATGGACAAAACCGCCCCTCGACCACCGTCCCTTCAATCGGCAACCGGCAACCGGCAACCGGCAATTTCAGCCCATGCCGCCGAGCAGGCTGCATTGCTCGCGTTGCCCGGCGAAACCCAACCTGCAATCCCCAATCCGCAATCCCCAATCGAAAAGGCCGCCGCCTTCGCCGCCTTGCGCGAACGTGCGCTGGCCTGTGTGAAATGCCCGCACCTGGCGTCGTCGCGCAAAAACGTCGTGTTCGGCGTTGGCAGCATTGACGCGCAACTCATGTTTGTCGGCGAGGCGCCGGGCGCGGACGAAGACGAGCAGGGCGAACCGTTCGTCGGCAAGGCGGGGCAGTTGCTCACGAAAATCATCCAGGCGACGGGCTTGAGCCGCGCGGATGTTTACATCGCCAACATTTTGAAATGCCGGCCCGACACGCCCGGCCAGTCCGCCGGCAACCGCAAGCCGACCAGCGACGAGATGGCCATGTGCATTCCGTACCTGCACGAGCAGATTGATTTGATCCGGCCCAAGGTCATCGTCGCCCTCGGCGCGACGGCGGTGGAGGGATTGCTGGGCAAGACCATCGGCATCACCAAACTGCGCGGCACGTGGAAGACCTACCGCGGCACGCCGCTCATGCCGACGTATCATCCGGCGTATCTGCTGCGCAACCAGGCCATGAGCGAGAAACGCAAGGTCTGGGAAGACATGCTGGCCGTGATGGAAAAACTCGGCATGTCCATCAGCGAAAAACAGCGGAATTATTTTTTGAGGGCGTGAATTATTGGAAAGGTGTCCCTCAAAATTAATTTCTTCCTCCACGCGTCAAACAAGCGTAAGGAGAATTTTGTTCTGAAAATTCTGTCCATTCTGTCTGCTTTTCCGCTATAAACCGCCCATGCTCAAATCCATTTTCCAGCCGCTCCTGACGTGGTATCTCGCCACGCTCAAGACCGCCGGTTTCCCGGTCATCGTGCTGCTGATGACGATGGAAAGTTCCGTCCTGCCGATTCCAGCCGAAGCCATCATGCCACCGGCGGCTTATCTGGCCTGGTTTGGAGGATTGAACATCTTCGGCGTTCATTTCGCAGGCTGGCCAGCGGAAATCGGCCTGGTTGCCGCTGGTGTGCTGGGTTCGTGGCTGGGTGCGACCATCATGTATTGGCTGTCGCGCGTGGCCGGCCGCCCGCTGCTCGTACGTTATGGCCGCTATTTTTTGATGCCGCCGGACAAAATTGAAAAAAGCGAGCGCTGGATGTCCCACTACGGCCCGATGGGCGTGTTCGTCGCGCGGCTGCTGCCGGGTGCGCGGCAGCTCGTCGGCATTCCCGCCGGCGTCGCGCGGATGGATTACCTGAAATTTTCCATCTTCACGGTGCTGGGCGCTGCGACCTGGTGCACAGTGTTGTGCTACGTTGGCGTGAAGGCCGGACAGGACGAACAGCTCATGCACGGCGAAATGCGTCACGTTATCATCTGGCTCGGCGGCGCGGCGCTTGTGCTCGGCGGACTTTATTTTTTCTTCGTCCACCGGCACATGATAAAGGAGTCAGGAGCAAGGAATCAGAAGTCAGAATAGCTTTGCAGGTGGTTCTCCGTTTTCTGAAATCCGTGTTTATTCGTGTCCATCCGTGGTTAAAAAGTCTTTGCGCCCCGGCGCCTTTGCGTTGAAATTCCATCGTGCCTGCGACCGAAACCATCCGCAAAAAAGTCAACACGCTGCCGCACAAGCCGGGCGTGTATCTCATGCGCGACCGGTTTGGCACGGTCATTTACGTTGGCAAGGCGCGCGACCTGCGCAAGCGCGTCAGCCAGTATTTTCATCCGTCGCGCCGCATGGGCTGGGACTTGAAATTCAACGCGCTGGTCGAGGCCATCCACGATTTTGACGTGCACGTCGTCCGCAGCGAACCGGAGGCGTTCCTGCTTGAGGGCAAGCTCATCAAGGAATTTCACCCGCGCTACAACATCAGTTTCCGGGACGACAAGCGGTTCCTCATGCTGAAAGTTAATCTGAACGACCCGATTCCGAACTTCGCCTTCACCCGGTTCAGGAAGGACGACGGCGCGCGTTACTTCGGGCCGTTCTCGAACTCGGGCGCGCTGCGCAACACGCTGGCGCTCGTCCGGCGGCAGTTCAATCTGCGCGGCTGCCGCGCGTTCACGCCGGGCGCGGCCGATTACAAGCATTGCCTTTACGCGCATTTGAAACACTGCACCGCGCCGTGCATCGGCAACGTCACGCGTGAGCAGTATCTGGAACAGGTGAATGCCGCGTGCGAATTTCTCGAAGGCCAATGCCACGAAATGAAGGAACAGCTCGAAGCCGAAATGCGCAAGGCCTCCACCGCACAGGATTTTGAAACAGCCGCCAGCCTGCGCGACCTCATCCGCGACCTGAAGGAAACGACGAAGAAAGAGAGGAAATTTGAACGCGTGCCGTACACGCTGCCCTTTTCCATCAACCCGGGAAACGATCTGGCCGAACTTGCGAAGGTTCTCGATTTGCCGAACCCGCCGCAACGGATTGAGGGTTTCGACATTTCAAACATCAGCGGCACGTTCGCCGTGGCGTCGTTGGTGAGCTTCAAAAACGGCCGGCCCGATCGCGCAAATTACCGGCGGTTCAAAATCAAAACGGTCGAAGGGCAGGACGATTTTGCCAGCATGGCGGAGGTCGTTTTCCGTCGCTACACGCGGCTGAAAATGGAGATGGCAGATGGCAGATGGCAGATGGGGAAAGACGCCCGAAATAAAACCCCAACTCCCAGCTCCCAACTCCGATCTCCAAATTTTCCCGACCTGATCCTGATAGACGGTGGGAAAGGCCAGTTAAATGCCGCCTGTGCGGAGCTTGAAAAGTTAGGTTTGGAAAAGATTCCCGTCATCGGGCTGGCCAAGGAATTTGAGGAGATTTACCAGCCGGGCGAAAGCAAACCGCTGCGGCTGGGGCTGAATCATCCGGCGGTGAAGTTGCTCCAGCGGATCCGGGACGAATGTCATCGCGTGGCGAATTCCTACAATGCGCAGCTTCGCATCAAACGGATTTCCGAGAGCGTGCTGGATGAATTTCCCGGCATTGGCGACCGGCGCAAACAGGCGTTGCTGAAAAAGTTCGGCTCGGTGCAGCGGTTGCGAACGGCGACACTGGAACAAATCGCCGGAGTGCCCGGCTTTGGCGGCAAGGCGGCGATGGAATTGAAAAAGTTTCTGGAAGCGCGCTTGGAAATTCGTTAACGCCGCACCACTACATTCATTTCACCGTGACGACGACGTAATTCTTTTTGCCTTTGCGGAGCAGGAGGTGTTTGCCGAAAAGCAAATCATTCGTCGTCACCGCACGTTGGAAGTTTGATTCGCGGACATTGTTGATGTTCACTCCGCCGCCTTCGATGTCCTTGCGCGCTTGGCCCTTCGATGAACACAGGCCGGCGTGAACTAGGAGTTCAACCAGCGATAAACCCGCGCCGTCGAGTTTTGATTTCTCAATTTCCTTCGTCGGAACCTCACCGACTATTGTGTCAAACACAAGATGCGCCAGAGAACTCTTGACTGCTCGTTGCAGAGCTTTTTCGAGGTTATATTCACCTTCAACATTCTTTTGCCCTGATCCAAAAAGAATATTGCTTGCTTCAACTGTATCAATTGTCGCGGCTTCTCCATGAATCATGAAAGTGACTTCAACTGCCAACCTTCTATGCGCTTCGCGCGCGCCGGGGTTTTCGGCGTGCTGCTTTTCCAGCGTTTCAATTTCTTCTTTCGGCAAAAACGTGAAATATTTCAGGTAGCGGATGACATCGCGGTCATCCGTGTTAATCCAGAACTGGTAAAACTTATAGACGCTGGTGCGTTTGGGATCGAGCCAGATGGCGCCGGCTTCGGTCTTGCCGAATTTTGTGCCGTCGGCGTTGGTGATGAGCGGGAGCGTGAGGCCGTAGGCTGTCTTGCCCAGTTTTTTCCGGATGAGGTCAATGCCGGCTGTGATGTTGCCCCACTGGTCGCTGCCGCCGATCTGCAGTTCGCAATTGTGCTCACGGCAGAGCACGTAAAAATCGAACGCCTGGAGCAGCATGTAGCTGAACTCGGTGTAGCTGATGCCGACCTCGCGGTCTTCCATGCGCGCGCGGATGCTTTCCTTGGCCACCATCTGGTTGACGGAAAAATGTTTCCCGATGTCGCGCAGAAAATCGAGAAACGAAACACCTGCCGTCCACGAGGCGTTGTCCGCCAGCCGCGCCGGGTTTTGCTTCGTCTCAAAATCCAGAAGTTTTGCCAGTTGAACCTTCACGCTGGCTATGTTGCGTTCCAGAATTTCCCTGGTAAGCAACTGCCGCTCCTGCGTCTTGCCGCTGGGATCGCCGACCATGCCGGTCGCTCCGCCGGCAACGGCAATCGGATGATGGCCGAGCAACTGAAACCGCCGCAGTGCCAGCAACGGCACAAGATTGCCGACGTGCAGGCTGTCGGCTGTCGGGTCGAACCCGCAGTAAAGCGTAATCGGCGCGGCAATCTTTTTTGCCAGTTCCGCCGCATCGGTGCAATCGGCGACAAGCCCGCGCCATTTCAGTTCATCGAGGATGCTCACAAAGCAAAGGCTAATCCGTCGACGGCTGATTGCCAATTTCCATTTGGCTTCAATCCTCCTCGTTCTCCTGCCCATCTTCGTCCTCGAAATTTTGAATCGGAGGACGAGAACGAGGACGACGGCGAGGACGCTGGGGAAACTTTGGACTTTGGACTTGAGGCATTGGACTTTAACCTTTGGCCGATGTCGCAGTTGCTCAAGTCTTCCAGCTCAATGGCCGCCGCCACGCTCACCAGCCGCCTGCTCGGCATGGTGCGCGAAATGGTCTATGCGCGGTTCATGGGCGATGGCTGGGTGGCCGGCGCGTTCCAGTTTGCCTTCACAATTCCGAATTTGTTCCGGCGCCTGCTTGGCGAAGGCGCGTTGACGGCGGCGTTCATCCCCCTGTTCAAGGAAAAGGAAAAAACGCACGGCGAAGTTGAGATGTGGCGCGCAGCCAACGCGGTGATTTCCGGCCTGATAATCGCGGCCAGCGTGGTCGTGGCGCTGGTTTTGCTCGGCCTTTCGCTCACGCTGGCCGTGCATCAGTTCGACATGAAAACCGAACTCATGCTGCGGCTGCTGCGCGTGATGTTCCCCTACATGGTGCTGGTGTGCCTCGCGGCGGCGTTCATGGGCATGCTCAACGCGCGCGGCCATTTTTTCATCCCGGCGATGGGCGCGACGATGTTGAACGTCGTGATGATTGCGTCCGTGCTCTGGCTCGCGCCAAAGACGGGACTGCAATTCCCTCAGGCGGAGCGGTTGCCGCACCAAATCTTTGCCCTGGCCATCGGCGTCCTGGCGGCGGGCGTGGCGCAGGCGGCGTTTCAACTGCCGACGCTCTGGCGCGATGGATTTCGTTACCGATGGGTTTCGCCGTGGCAGAATGAAACCGTCCGGCTCGTCGTGACCCGGATGGTTCCGGGCACGATCGGCGTGGCGGCATTTCAACTGAACGTGACGCTGGTGCTGGCCATCGCGTTCTGGGTCAACCCGCAGATCGTCGCGTCGTTCAACTACGCCGTGCGGCTGATGGAACTGCCGCAGGGAATGTTCGGCATCTCGCTGGCCACCTATCTGCTGCCGGCGCTTTCCGGTCTGGCGGCGGAAAAAAACTTTGCCGAATTTCGCGCGACCCTGCGACACGGCGTCGGCACGCTGCTTTTTTTGAACCTGATTGCGGCCATTTTGCTCGTCGTGCTGGCCGAGCCGATCGTGAGGCTGTTGTTCGAACGCGGCGCATTCAATGCCGCCTCGACCGACCGCGCGACGCTGGCGCTCATGTGCCTGGCGCCGGGGCTGGTCGCATTTTCAACCGTCAACATTCTGGCGCGGGCTTTTTTCGCGCTGGGCGACACCAAGACGCCGATGAAAATCAGCATCGTCTGCCTGGCGCTGAATTTTATTCTTGCCGCCGCGCTCGTCATCCCGCTGCGGCAGGGCGGCCTTGGCCTGGCAAACACGGCAACGTCGGTTTGCAACGTCTGGCTGCTGCATCACGCGCTCCGGCGCAAACTGGGTAAGTTGGAAATGGAACCGTTGAGGGCCACGTTTCTGCCGCTGGCCGTCGCCGGCATCCTGGCCGGGCTGATGGCGTGGCTGGGCTGGTGGTTTTGGGAAAATTCAATCGGCCACGAAACCCTGGCGCTGAAAATCGGCGCGGTGTTTGTCCCGGCGGCGGCGGCGGGTCTGGTTTACGGACTTGTTGCGCTCGCATTCAAAGTTCCGGCGGCAAAGGAAATGATGGAATTTACGCTGGCGAAGTTCAAAACACGGAACTGAACAGAAACGGACAAAGGGAACAAAGAATTTTGATTTTGCGGCGGCTGATTTTTTGCAACCCCCTTGGTTTCCTTCGTTGCCTTCTGTTCAAATCTCCACCACCGCCATCCAGCAACTCGCGCCGAACCGCGACTTGAATTTCCCCACGAGCGCTTCGCCGGCAGCGACAGTTTCAACGATGGCAAACGTTGTTGAACCGCTGCCCGACATGAGCGCGGCAAGCGCGCCGTTTGCGCGCAGGAATTCCTGGAACAGCGCCAGCACGGGATATTTTTCCAGCGCGGGCGCCTCAAGCGAGTTGTAAAATCCGCCAGCGGCGGCGCGCAAATCCCCCGATTGAAGCGATGAAACCAGTTTTTCCGCGCGACCTTTCCGGCCGTTCAATGCCGCGGGAAACCGCGCGAGCGTTTGATACGCCCAAGCCGTTGCGATGCCGAAGCCGGGATGAATCAACAGAAATGCCCTGCCGCGCAGCGCCGGGAAAAATTCCAGCGGCCGGATTATCTCGCCGCGACCGGTGGCGAGCGCCGGCCGGGCTTGCAGAAAAAACGGCACGTCCGAGCCAAGCGACGCGGCGAGTTCGCTCAATTTTGCGGCTGAAAGCGGCTGGCCGAAGAGTTCGTTCAAGGCGAGCAATGTCGTCGCGGCGTTGCCGCTGCCGCCGCCGAGTCCAGCCGCCAGTGGAATCCTTTTTTGGAGGTGGATGCGGATCCCGTCGCGCTGGCTGTGAAGCTTCAAAAACGCATCCGCCGCCCGATAAACAAGATTCCTGGAGTCAGCCGGCAGTGCCGGTTCGTTGCAGGTGAGCTGGATTCCGCTTCCGCCGCGCTCGAAACGGATTTCGTCAAACAGGTTGACCGGATGCATCACGGTTTCGAGTTCGTGAAAGCCGTCGGGCCGTTTGCCCAGGATGTTCAGCAGCAAATTGACCTTGCAGGGGGATTTTTTTTCCAGCGCCATGGTCTCACGAAAGAAAAACGCGCCAACGGATGATGGTTGGCGCGTTGATAAATACGGATTCGGGCACGGTCAATTGTCGAATACCTTGAACCGGCTGCCGGGAATGAATGGCGCGACATCGCCGCCCGTGAAACCGGTATAGGTGTCCGTGTCAAACAACGAATCTGAAATCAGCCCCGGCTTGTAGCTTTCCGGGAAAGCGGGTTGGGGGCCGAGGTAACCGGTGAATATCGGTCCGTAAGGCGGCAGCGGGAAGGTGACGACCTCGAACGCGCCCACGCCGGTGCGCGCCAGTGAGCGGTCAAAGCCGCGCACCATGCCGACCGTGTAGCCGGCCCCCGGCGAATCGAGGACCGATGTTTGCTCGATGCTGCGGCGCATTTCGCCCATGCGGACGATTTCGTAGAAGTTGCTCATGCCGCGGCCAAGTTTTTGTTCCGGTCCCGCACAACCGGAGGTGAACACCGTGGCCAGCGTGACGGCGGCGAGGAAAGGCATTACGTTTCGCATACGTTTTTCAAGTTGACAAGGCGAGCTTACGCCTAATCCGCCGGATGTAAAGTGCGTTTTCTTTCTTTCCAGTCCCAATACCACGCAACCCAGACGGTGATTTCGTAAAGCAGTTGCAGCGGCACGAACATGACCAGTTGCGTGATCGGTTCCGGAGTGGTGAGCACAGCACCAAGAATCAAATTGATCACAATCATGTAACGCCGCGCCTTCGACAGCATGCGATAATTGAGCACGCCGATTTTTACGAGCGTGAGAATCACCACCGGCAGTTCGAAACCCAGCCCCATGCCCAGCATGAATTTGCAGACAAAACCGATGTAATCCTCCGCCCGCCATTGGAACGCGCCAAACCCGAGCCACTGCGAATACAATTGCGCCGCCGACAGCGCGACCGGCATCAGCGCGAAATAACAAAAGGCCACGCCCGCGAGGAACAATCCGACGCCTATGGCCAGGCCGCGATAAACGTGTTTCCGCTCCCGCATCTTCAACGCCGGGAAGGCGAACGCGGCGACGAAATAAAAAATGAACGGCGAGGCCAGCACCGCGCCGCCGTAGAGCGCGACCTGGAATGCCACGACGAACCCGCCCGCCGGACTGAGGTTGATCAAATCAATTCTGGCCCGCTGCGCAGCCGCGGCCACATTCGGATCGGGATTGACCCGCCATCCGAGCACGTGGTTTGTGCCGAGGACAAGCGGCTCGATTTCAACGGCAACGAAGCGGTTCGTTCCGAGATCCAGAGACTGTTGCTGTCCGGGGGTCAGCGGAAAATTGCCAAGATGGTTCGTGCCGAAGCTCACGGCAACAATCTGGTTGGTGCCGAAGTAATGAATCCTGGCATGTGTCAGCGGCCATTTGATGATTTGCACGACGTCGTTGGCGGCAAACAGGCAGACCAGCATTCCCAAAAAGAGCGCCACGATGCTCTTGATGAGCATCCAGCGGAAATCTTCGAGGTGTTCGAGAAAGGTTTTGACCGGGCCGCCCTCGGGCCCGTCAGGACGCTCCGGTTCGTTGTCGCCGGCCATGTCGGGAATTTCCCGCCCTCAAACCTTGGGCGGGTTGGAAGGCTGCGATGCGGTTTGCCCGGGCTGCGACTGGCCGTTCTTGACGGATTTATTCTGCGGGGCGGGCGTCTCATTCGCCGTGTTTTGAATTTCATCCGTCACCTCGCGCGCACCTTTTTTGAATTCCTTGATGCTTTGCCCCAGGCTGCGGGCCAGATCGGGGATGCGTTTGGAGCCAAAAAGAAGCAGGACGGCCAAAACCACGATGACCCACTCCCATCCGCCGAGCCAAGCTGCTAACATGACATTCATAAGTTTTGTCGAGCCTTGCCAAGCCTACGCCCGTTCCGGGGAATAGTAAAGCGGCAAAAATCCGCCCCAAATCTCGATCATCATCGCAATCTGATTCAACCGGTTTTTACGATTGCGATTTAAATAAAAAAGGCCGCGCACGGCGCGGCCTTTGAAATTTTCTATCGCCGTCGCGCTGCCAGAATTTACGACCCGGCCTTTGGATGCAGGAGCACAAATTCGTCCCGGCGGTTTTTCGACCAGGCCGATTCGTCATGCCCGGGATCCACCGGCTTGTCCTTGCCGAAACTCCTTGTCTCGATGCGCATCGGGTCAACGCCCAGCTTGGCCAGCGCTTCGCGCGCCGCCAATGCGCGGCGTTCGCCGAGCGAGCGGTTGTATTCCTCGGTGCCGCGCTCGTCGCAATTGCCCTCGATGAGCAGCTTCGCGTTTGCGTCGGCGCCCAACGCCGCGGAGACCGCGGCCAGATTCGCCTTCTCGCTGCTCCGGATCGTGGAGCTGTCATAAGCGAAATGAATCGTGTCCGCCGCCAGCGCCGCGCGGTCGGCCAGCATGTTGTCAAACGTTTCAGCCGAGGCCAACTCGCCGCCGCCAGGCGGGTTCTCACCCGGATTGATCGCCTGTCCCGGAGGCAAAGTTTCTCCGGGTCCGGGCTGGTTTACGAGGGGCGGATTTTGGCCCGGCAATTTTGTGACGCCAACGGGCTTATGTTTGCAGCCCGTCGTGGCGAGGGTGGCGGCCAGCGCGAGCACCAGTGGGAAAATCAGTCTTGTCGTTTTCATATTTTTTGCTTTGTTAAAATTCAGTTAAAGGTTCGTGAAAATCAAAAATCATCGCGCCCAAGCGGGCTGAGAATCACTTCCCGAAACTCGGGCCACATCTTTTACTTGTTTCGTCGGGGCGTCAAGCAAAGACAACACATACCGGTAGGAGGCGGTGCGCCGCACATAAACCAGCGTGCGGGAATTCGCCGACCACGCCGGGTCCTCGCCGCTGGTCAGCACAGTCACCGTGCCGCCGTCAGCGGGCACGACGCATATGTCGAATCCGCCCATCTGCGACGTGAACGCGATCCATTTGCCGTCCGGCGACCAGTCGGGTTCGGTCGGATTCGAGACGCCCGCGGTCGAAATCCGCCGAACCGTCCCGCCGCCCGCCGGCACCTTCGCAAGCACCCGGCGCTCGTTCAACTTGGTCGCGAAACAAATCCATTGTCCGTCCGGCGACCAGCACGGCGACGAATCCTCGCTCGTGGTTGTCAACCGTTTCAAGTCCGTGCCGTCGGCGTTGCAGACATAAACGTTCGGGCTGCCGCCCTTGCTCAAAATCATCGCCACCCTGGTGCCGTCCGGCGAGACGGCGGCGGCCGTGTTCAATCCGGAATACCGCGCGATGGCCCGGCGCTGGCCGGTGGTGAGGTCGTGATAAAAAATGTCCGGGTTGCCGAGTTTGTAGGACGTGTAATAAAGCGCGAGCCTGCCGGGCACCCAGGCGGGCGCGGCGACAATCGCGCCGTCGTGCGTGACGGCCTGCGGATTGTGGCCATCGAAATCGGAGATATAAATTTCGCCATTGCCATCGGCCTGCTCCGCCTTGAACGCGATTTTGGTCAGCGCAATGCCCTTTTTACCTGTGATGGCCAGCACGATATCATTGGCGAACGCGTGCGCCTCCCGCCGCAACGACGCGCCGGTGTAGCTGCGCGCGAGCAGCGTGCTCTTGCTGAACGGGGCTGTCACGCGGCCCTGCACGTTGCCTGCGTTACTGCCGCTGATGATGTATTGCGCGGCGTCAGGACTGACAATGCTGAAACCCTGCACATAAAGATCGAATTTCAAAACATCGGCAACCTCGCCGGTGAAACCGTCCAGCGAAACTGGAATGGGCGGTGTCTGTCCCATCACCACAATTTGCTCGCGCATGGTAAGCGCGTTTTGGTCCTGACAGCGGGCAAAGTCCGATGCAACCGCAAAAGCGAAGAGCTGCAGGGAAATTTTTAAAAGGGTCAAAAGTTGGTTTTTCATTCGGTCGTGGTTCGTGTGGCGTTGAAATTGATGGGGTATGTTCGTTCCTTTTCAGTTGCACCTTCAGGAAACGGCGCGATATAGGTCACGCGATCCAGCATGCGTTGCACAGCAGCGTCCACGCTTGCGTCACCCGATGGCGTAAGGATGCGTGCGGAAATCACCGTGCCATCACTGGCGATGGTGACGCTAAATTTGATCGCAGCGCTGTCACTGGCCATGTCACTCGGCGGTGTCCAGGCTCTGTGGTAGACGCTCACCACGACCGCGCCGTAATTCGCGTAAGCCACGCTGCTGTTGCCGGGCGGCGCCTCAATTGTCATGGCTGAAGCGAGATTATTTTTCAAACTCCGAACGATCTTTTGAAGCGCCTGCTGCCGCAACCGTTGCTGGCGCGAATCATCCGCAGGATTCGCGGTCGAATTTTTCGGCGCGGTGCGGGTGACGAGTTGCGTGTTGATCTGAATTTTGGGTTTTTCCACGGGCTTCGGCTCCGGTGTCAGCGCCTTTTCCATTTCCTTGATGAGATCCGGCGTTTCCACCTTTGGCGGTGCGGGCTGCGTAACGACCGGCTGCGTCGCGGGCGGCTGTGGCACGGGTTGCGCAACAGGCGGTGGCGGCTGGGCATCGCGGACGCCGCTGTTGAGCTCGGCTTCAACCAAGTTGGCCGGGATGACATCAAGAATCTGCAAATCAGCCTTGGGTTTCGGCGCGAAGAAGCCGGGGCCAACGATCAAAATCACGAGCAGCAGCAGGTGAAAGCCCGCCGTCATGATCGCGCATTTTTTTTGCAGCCGGTTCATTTCGCAGGTTCGGTGCGGAGCGAGTAACGCGTGATGCCGTAGCGCTGGCAGCCGTCAAACAAGTCCGCGACGTTTTTGTAAGGACCATCCCCGTCGGCGCGGATGTAAACGATGAGGTTCGGGTTCGAGCGAAATTCCGCCGCCAGCCGCGCCATCAATTCGTTGAACGGCATCCGCTGCCGGTCGAGCGCATAGGCGCCCGTGTTGCTGATTTCGACGGTGCGGATGTCGCGTTTGTTCACCGATTTGTCCGGCTGGCCGCCGCGCGGGAGCTTGAGGTTGATGCTCTGTTCCAGCAGCGGCGTGGTGATGACAAATATGATGAGCAGCACAAACGCAAGGTCGAGCAGCGGCGTGATGTTGATTTCGCTCAACGTCACCAGATAACTGCGCTGTGAAAATCGTCGCATGGCTGCAGATTAGTCCTCCTCCAGATATTCCACTTCCATTTTGGAGACAAGTTCCTGGGCAAAATTGTCGAGGCCGACGGTGAACACGCGCAGATTATGAACGAGCCAGTTGTAGCCGAACATCGAGGGAATCGCGACCAACAGGCCCGCGACGGTGGTGATGAGCGCCGCCGCGACGCCGGGCGCCATCGCCGCGAGCGTGGCCGCGCCCTGCGGCGCCTGCGCGATGCCGCCAAACGCGCTCATCACGCCCCAGACCGTGCCGAGCAATCCGAGAAACGGCGCGCCGCTCACGGCAATGGCAAGCCAGATCAACCCCGATTCCAGCTTCAGTGATTCCTGCGCGACGACGTTCTCGATGGCGCGTTTGACGTGCTCCATGTTTTTGAGTGTGACGCGCTGCTTGCGCCGGTCGCCGCCAGGGCCGCGCAACCGCGCGTCCAAATGCGTGCAGCCGGCCTGATAAACCATGAACAGCGGGCAGCCTTCGACCTGCAGGCTGCGGTCGAAAATCTCCAGCACGGTTTTCTGGGCGCGAAACTCGGAGGAAAAATACAGGTTCAGCTTCCGGGCGCGGCGCATTTGCAGGGCCTTGGACGTCATCACCGACCACGCGATGATGGAAAAGACGAAGAGACAGGCGATGACAGCCTTGCCTTCCGGCGTCGCCTGTTTCCAAACATAGAGGAGTTCCGCCTGATTCGAAGCGGCCCCCACGACAATGCACAAGTATCCGTTCATCATGCCGACAATTTCGCTGGTCGTGAGGAACCGATGTAGCGGCCAAGCGGCAGGTGGTCGAGCTTTTTCCTGCCGGACAAAATGTTAATTGCCGCGCGGGAAATGCCAAGCCTTTTTGCGGGAAAAATCTCCGCGCTTGCCCGGCGGACAAAATGGCTTACAAAGGAAGCCGATGTCCCGCCTGCGTGGCCGAAGCCAGAACCGCGAAAGCCAGGAAACCTGCCCGGCAGGCGCCGGTGCGGCCTTCCAACGCAAACACTTCGGCGCGGCGACGGCCCGGCCGCGATTCATGGGTTTGTTGCTGGCACTGGCCACGCTGCTGCTTTATCTGCCCGTGTGCCGCAGTAACTTTCTGGTTTATGACGACGACGATTACGTTACCAACAACGCCGTGGTTCAGAATGGCCTGACTTGGGCCGGCGTCAAGTGGGCTTTCACGACCGGGCACGCCAGCAACTGGCATCCGCTCACATGGCTTTCGCACATGCTCGATTGCGAACTCTTTGGACTGAACGCCGGGGCGCAGCATTACGTCAATGTCCTGTTCCACACGGCCAACGTGGTTTTGCTATTCGCGTTGATCCTCCGGTTGACGAATGCGCCGTGGCCGGGCGCGTTCATCGCCGCGCTGTTCGCGTGGCATCCGCTGCACGTGGAATCTGTGGCGTGGATTTCCGAGCGCAAGGACGTGTTAAGCACTTTTTTTGGGCTGCTGACGCTGCTGTCCTATGCGCGCTTCGCGCAGTCGGGGGCCAAAAATATCGCCCCGGTCCTTGGTTCTCGTTCCCCGACCCCCGACTATTTTTTTGCCCTGGTCTTTTTCGCGCTCGGCTTGATGTCCAAGCCGATGCTCGTCACGCTGCCGTTCGTGATGTTGCTGCTGGATGTTTGGCCGCTCAGGAGAATGACATGGGACAAGTGGCGGGGGGCGGGTGTTCTCCGGTTGGCGTTCGAAAAATTACCGTTCTTTCTGCTCTCAGCGGCCTCGTGCGTGATAACCTTTCTGGCCCAATCCCAACACGCTGGTGGTGCCGTCGTTTCGCTGGACAAGGTTTCGTTGTCCTACCGGCTTTGCAATGTGCTGGTGTCTTACGGACGCTATCTGCTGAAATTTATCTGGCCCGTGGACCTGGCGGTCTTTTATCCGTTGTCCGACCAAATTGCGCGGGTGCGGATATTGGCCATCGTGGCGGCCATGGCGCTGGTCGTCATCTCGTGGGTTGTCTGGCGGATGCGGCGATCCTGCCCCTACCTGCTCGTCGGCTGGCTTTGGTATCTGGGCATGCTGGTGCCGGTGATCGGCCTCGTACAGGTCGGCGGCGCAGCGTTGGCGGATCGTTACACTTACGTTCCGTCCATCGGCCTGTTCATCGCCGCCGCATTCGGCCTCCGGGATTTGGCGGGCCGCTTCCAATTCCTTAAAATTCCCATTGCGATCGCCGCTGGCTTGATTCTCGCGGGCTGTTTGATGCTCACCGAAAACCAACTGCGCTACTGGCGCGACAGTCAGACACTTTTTTCGCACGCGGTGGCGGTGACGGAAAACAATGATGTTGCCCATACCAATCTCGGGGTGGCGCTGGAACAGCAGGGGAAATTGGAAGACGCGCTGGCCGAATATCGCACAGCCTTGAAACTAGCGCCTGACAGCGCCGAAGCACACAACAACCTGGCCAACCTGCTCGCCGCCGCCGGTCACATGGACGAAGCGCTGGCCGAATATCACGAGGCGCTGCGGACAAACCCCCGAAACCCCGCGGCGCATGTCAACCTCGGGACTTTGCTCGTTGAACTGGGCCGGTTCGACGAGGCGATGAAGCACTACGCCGAGGCGGCGCAATTGGATCCCGCCGACTGGCACCCGCCCTATTTGACGGGCAAGGCGCTGCTCAAACAAGGCCGCGACCTCGAAGCCATTCCCTATTTTCGCAAGGCGGTGCAAAATGACCCGAACAATCTTCACGTGCTGACTTACCTGGCACAAGTACTCGCTTCGGATGAAGATCCAAAGGTTCGCGATGGCCGCGCCGCGTTCATCATGGCGTCCAAGGCCAACGCCCTTTCCAGCGGCATCCAACCGGCCATGCTCGACACGCTGGCGATGGCCTATGCCGAACTCGGAAGTTTCGACGCCGCGCAAAACGCCGCGCGGGACGCCCTCAAGCTTGCCAAAGCCTACGCTTTGACCAATGACGTGCTCGTCATCCAGCAGCGATTGCGGCTTTACCAAAATCATCAGCCGTTCCGCCAATCCTTCACCAACGCGCCGCCGAAGGAACTGCGGAAAAATTGAATCAAATCGTCGCCAGCGTGCGCAGCGCCCGCCTCACCCCCGAATTTTTTAATGCCCGGTCAAAATCAAAATTGCCAGGGCCGCGCAATGCGGCATCACCACTGCTTGGTTTGCCCAGCCACGGCAGCATGAAAATCCGTTTCGCATCAAAAAATTCGGCGAGCAACTTTGCGTTTGAAGCGATGACGGAGTGCGGTTCCGGCGGCGACATCAAAACAACGTGCGCCTTGCGCTGAAAATTTGCCGGCAGGGCTTCGAGCGTCAGCAAAACCTGGTTCACCGCGCCAAGCCGGTTTGGTCCGACGATGATCGGCGTCGCACGCAAGCTGGTGAGGAGGCCGCGCGAATCAAGATTTTCGCCGAGCGGGCTGAGCAAACCGCCCGCGCCTTCAATCAACACCACCTCAAAGCGATTTTGCATCGTGCGAACGTGCTTGAGAACGTCGGCGAGCCTGACGCGTTTCCGTTCGCGGCGCGCGGCCAGCAACGGCGCGACAGGCGCGCGAAAATGCCACGGATTGATTTCGTCAATGGACAGCGCGCCTTTCAAGGCGGCACGGAGGGCGCGCGCATCGTCGCGGCCGCCGGAGCAAACCGGCTTGAGGGCGGCCACGTTGGCGCCGTGTTCGCGCAGAAATCGCGCCAGCAGCGAGGCCAGCACCGTTTTGCCGGCGCCGGTGTCCGTGCCGGTGACGAAGAACACCTGTTTCATTCGGCGACATCAAAGCGGAAACTTCGCCGGCAAGCCATCAAAACCGTTGACGGGATCGGCTCAGTTCGGGTAAGTTGCGCGGCTCGCTGACCAGAGAATTTTGTGAATGTCACCGTTGAAAATCTGGCCCCGTGCAAAAAATTGCTGCGGGTGGAAGTGGATGCGCAGGCCGTGGACGAGGCCTTCGCCGCCATCACGAAGGATTTCCAGAAACAGGCGTCACTGCCGGGTTTCCGTCCTGGCAAGGCGCCGCGCGAGCTGGTGGCCAAGAAATACGAGGCCGACATCAAGGCCGAAGCCAAGCGCAAACTCATCAGCGATGCGTATCGCAAGGCGGTGGACGAAAAGAAAATCGCCGTGGTCGGCTATCCGGACATCGAGGAAATCCAGTTTGGCCGGGGCCAGGCGCTTCAATTTGCCGCCACCATCGAGACCGCACCGGAATTTCAAATGCCTGATTACAAGGGGCTGAAGGTCCAACGCGAGGTCAAGTCCGTCACGGACGCGGACGTGGAGCGCGCGGTTGAATTGCTCCGGCGGCAGCACGCCAAGTTTGAGACGGTTGCGCGCGAGGCGCGCCCGGGCGACATCGCGGTGGTGAATTACACCGGTACCTGCGATGGCAAACCCATCACCGACACCGCGCCGACGGCGAAGGGGCTGACGGAGCAGAAAAATTTCTGGGTGGACATCGGGCCGGAAGCGTTCCTGCCCGGTTTTGCCGAGCAACTCACCGGCGCCAAGGCGGGCGACCGGCGCACCGTCAGCGTGGATTTCCCGGCGGATTTCGTGACGAAGGAGCTCTCGGGCAAAAAGGGCGTTTTTGAAATTGAAGTCGTTGAGATAAAGGAAAAAATCCTGCCACCGGAGGACGACGCGTTCGCCAAGCTTTACGGCGCGGAGAGCCTGGAGAAGCTGCGCGCCGGCGTCCGGCGGGACCTGGAGAACGAGTTGAATTATTCGCAGGCAAAATCCATCCGCACGCAGGTCGTCCGCGGGCTGCTCGACCGCGTGAATTTTGATCTGCCGGAAACGGCGGTTGCGCAGGAAACGCGCAACGCGGTTTACGACATCGTGCGTCAAAACACCAAGCGCGGGGTGACCCGCGAGATGATTGAGCAGCAAAAGGAGCAAATCTATTCGGCGGCCACCTACAATGCGAAGGAGCGCGTGAAGCTGTCGTTTTTAATCCAGCGCATCGCGGAAAAGGAGGAGCTCAAGGTGTCGCAGGAGGAAATTCTGAAACGCGCGCAGTCGCTGGCGGCAGTATATCAGATTCCGCTCGAAAAATTTCTCAAGGACCTGCAGAAACGCGACGGCGTGCCCGAGCTTTACGAGCAGGTCCTGCATGAGAAGGCGCTCGATCTGCTGGAAAAGAACGCGGTCATCGAGGATGTTCCGCCATCCGCGCCGCCGGCTCCGGCCGCAAATCCGAGCTGACCCGGAATTAACCGGTTGGTTACCTCCGTGAGCGCCGGAGCGTCTTAGATTTGACGAATCGCGGCGGAAGCCGCAAAATCGCAGCATGAAACACTTTGGCATCCTTTCGGTTTTTTTCGCGGTGGTGGCAGCGGTGATGGTGGTTCGCGCCGAGGATAATCCCGCCCAGGCTGCCGCGCGCGCCGCGCTGTCACAGGACACGACGGAACAGAATACGAATGCGCAAACGCCGCCCGCGACAAATCCGCCGGTTGTGCCGCTTGCGACAAATGCCGCCCCGATACCGGTGGAGACCAATGGGGCTCCTGCGCTGGCAGAGACCAATGCCATCCCGGTTCAGATGGAGACCAGTGCCGCCCCCGCACTGATTGAAACCAATACAAACACGCGTGCCATGTCGTTGCAGGATTGCATCCAGGAAGCGCTCCAGCACAACCTTGACGTGCAGATTCAGCGCTACAATCCGCAGATTTCGCTTTACGATTTGCACGCAGCTTATTCAGGTTACGATCCGACATTGAGCGCTTCTGGCCAGCACAATTACAATGTAAGCGGCAGTGTCTTTCAAAACGGGTTTGTATTGCCCGGTTCCATCTCCGACGAGAACAGTTTTAAATCTGGCATAGGCGGCACATTGCCGATGGGGTTGCAGTATGATTTCAGTGGCAACATTAATCAGCAATATGGCACGCTAAACCCGGGGGCCACCAACGCCTCGCCCTTTGAAAGCTCCGGGGGTTCGATTCAAGTTCAATTGACGCAACCATTGTTGAAAAATTTCTGGATAGACACCACGCGCCTGAACATTCGCGTTGCCAAGAACCGCTTGAAATTTTCGGAACAGGGCCTGCGGCAGCAAATCATCACAAGCGTTACAGCCGTTGAGAATGCCTACTACGAGTTGATTTACGCGCTGGAAAACGTGACGGTGCAGCAGGAGGCGCTGGAGCTTGCCCAGACGCAGCTTGACCAGGACAACCAGCGCGTGCAAATCGGCACGCTGGCCGTCTTGAGCGTCCAGCAGGATGAGTCCCAGGTGGCGCAGAGCCAGGCCAATCTGATTGCCGCGCAATTTACGCTGGTCACCGACCAAAACACGTTGAAGAGCCTGCTTGCAGACACGAACTATTTCCAGTGGCACGACATGGACATTCAACCGAAGGAGACGCTCACCGCGCCCGTGCAAATTTATAATTTGCAGGACAGTTGGCGGAAGGGCATGACCGAACGACCGGATCTTTTGGAGGCGCAACTGAATGTCGAGCAACAGGGCATTCAGTTGAAGTTTTATCGCAACCAGATTTTTCCCGAACTCGATTTGACCGGCACCTACGGATACAACGGCTCCGGGACGCAATTCAGCGACGAGTTCAACCAGTTCAACGAAGGCAACCGGCCATTTTACAGTTACGGCGCGCAAATGACGGTTCCGTTCAGCAATGTCGGGCCGCGCAATCAATACAAGGCCACCAAGGCAACGTTGCAGCAAATCACGCTGCAATTGAAGCAATTCGAGCAGAACGTTCTGGTGGAAATTGACAACGCGGTGAAGCAGGCACAATCCAACTACCAAAGCGTGGAGGCCACGAAACAGGCGCGCATTTACGCCGAGGCCGCGCTGGACGCCGAGCAGAAAACCTACGCCGTCGGCAAGGCCACCACGTTTGAAGTGCTGCAATATCAAAACAGCCTCACCGCCGCGCGCTCTGCGGAAATCCGCGCGCTCGCCAATTACAACGAGGCGCTCTCAAATCTCGCCGCGCAGGAAGGCAGCACAATCGAACGCAACAACATCAGCATCGAAGCGAAGTAAATTCTTAATCCTGTTCTTGATAATAATCGCGGACAGCGCAGATCAGGATTACGATTAAGAGGTGTCACCAAAACTGCCACGCGTGCCTCCAGACAATCCACACGCCCAGCAGGAAATTCGTGATGGCGTGCGCCGTCATCGCGTCGCCCAGCCGGTTTTTGCGCAGCACCAGCCATTGAAACATTGCGCCGCATAAAATGCCCGCCAGCCATTCATTGTGCGAAAAGCCGAACACGGCGGCGGTGACGAAAAATGGCAGCGGGAGAAATTGATTGAGCGGCACGGACTGGAAATCCGGTTTGGCGATGCAGCGATAGAGAAACGAGCGGTAAAAAACCTCCTCCAGCGGCGGCACGACGAATGTTGAGCCAAGAATCCGCGTGGCAACCATCAGCCAGGCGAGCGCCGAGCCGGTGCCGAATTGTTCGTCCGGGTTCCATGGCGTCGGCGGATTTGCCGGCGGATGCGACACGCCGAGTTTCACCCAGAGCGAGTTTTGTGTCGTCCATTCGCCTGAGATGCCGACCCATATCACGAACACGCCGATGCCAGCCGCAACGGCCTCCCAACTGACGGCCCATCGCATTTCCGCCACGAACGGGCGCATTTCCCAGATCAGCCACGCGCCAGCGAGCGTTTTGGCGAAGTAAAACCAATAGGCCGACGCCGGGCCGAATTGCCCCTGGCAAAACGTCAATGCGAGGAAAACAACGAAGGGCGCGACACGGGCGGTGGTCGGCGACACGGCAAGGAATTTTTTCAGGCAGCGCACGCGAAATGATGACGCGGATTTTTATTTGTCCAAGCCCAATTTCTTCTGTGAACCGTCGGCCTTTTCCAGCGTGACGCTGCATTGCGAAATTTCCTTCACTCGAAATTCGCCAAGCTGGTCGCCCACATGGACGGTTTTGCCGTCCACGATGGCCCACGGTTGCGTCGTGGTATAGACAATGCCTTGCAGTTTCGGTTCGGGTGGTGGTGGCGACACTAATGAAGGCGGCGGTGCGCTGGGTGCGTGAATGGGCGCGGGAGCGGCCACCGGGGGCACCGATGGCGCCGCCACAAGCCTGGATTGGCTGCTGGTTTTTGTCACGGTGCGCGTGGCCAGGGCCAGCCCCACAAAAAGACAGGCGGCGACAATCAAAAATCCGACGACACCCGGCAATATCCAGCCGATGACATTCCCGGGCCTGGGTTCAACCGGCAGCAACCTCGGCATTTTTACGCCGGGAGGCGGCGTATGTTTTTGCTGCGCCCGCTGGGCGCGTTTGAGCGCGTCGTTGATGCGGCTCATAGATGGATGTTTCCTTCGAGTTCGCGGATGGCGCGGCCCACCATCTGGTACGTGATCTGGTCGCTTTGTTCGACGAATCCGGCGAGCAGCGCCTTGTCGCAGACGGCGTTGACAAGGCGTGGAATCCCGTGGCTGTAACCAAAAACGCGCCAGAGCGCCGGTTGCGTGAAATACGGCACGCCCTGCGCGCCGGCAAATTCGAGGCGGTGCTGGATGTATTGGCCGACCTCAAGCCGGGTGAGCGGCGCGAGGTGATAACGCACCGTGATGCGCTGGCGGAGCTGGCGCAGGCGGTGGCTGTTGAGGCGGTCGCGCAATTCGGGCTGCCCCAGCAGAACGATTTGCAGCAGCTTGCGATCGTCGGTCTCGATGTTCGAGAGCAGGCGGATTTGTTCAAGCAGTTCCTCGGTCAAATTCTGCGCTTCGTCAATGATGAGTACCGTTTCCTTGCCTTGCTGGACCTGCTTGAGAAGAAATTCGCCGATGAGGGTGATGGTTTCCAAACGGTCGCGTCCCTTGACTTCGAGGCCGAATTCGGTCGCAATGGCCCGCATCAGCCCGTCCGCGTCCAGCACCGGGTTGAGGATGAGCGCGGTGGAAAACAGGCCATTGAGCTGTTCGAGCAGCGCGCGGCAAAGCGTCGTCTTGCCCGCGCCGACCTCGCCCGTCAGCTGCACGAAGCCCTTGCGCTCGCAGATGCCATAAAGCAGGTGATTGTAAGCCTCGCGGTGCTTCTGGCTGTGGAACAGAAAGCGCGGGTTCGGCGTGAGGTCGAACGGCGGCTGCTTCAATCCATAGTATTCCAGATACACGCCGGCTTCTTAGCAGAAATGGCACCGGCGGGAAACAAAAGGTTTTTGCATGACGCTAGGCCAGAATTTTCCGCGCCGCTCTTACCAGCGTCTCCACCTCCGCCGGCGTGCCAATCGTGATCCGCAGGAAATTTTTCACCTCAGGCAAATTGAACCAGCGGACGAGAATTTTCCGCCCGCGCAATTTGCGCTGCCATTCGCGCGCCGCGAGGCAGGGCGGTCGCGCGAGGATGAAATTCGTGCGGCTCGGAAAAACCCGGAAACCGAGCTTCGTCAACTCACGCGACAGCCACTCGCGCGTGGCGGTGATCTTTTTGAAATTCGCGCGGTAATCTTTCAAATCGCCCAGCGCCGCTTCCGCTGCGACCTGGCCGAGGCCGTTCACATTGTAGCTGTCGCGGATTTTGTGCAGCGCCGCGATGAGTTCGGGATGGCCGACAAAATAGCCGACGCGCTGGAAGCACAGTGAATACGCCTTGGAAAACGTCCGCGCCACGATGACGTGCGGGTATCTCAACGCCAGCCGCATCGCATTTTCCTCCGCGAAATCCACATAAGCCTCGTCGAGGATGATGACGCCCCTCTGCGCAGCACAAAGCCTTTCCAGTTCCTTCGTCGCATAGCCGCGGCCACTCGGCGCGTTCGGTGTCGTCACATAAGTCAGTGCCGCGCCAAATTTCCAAATGCCGTCGCGCCTCAATTCCGCCACGTTCGGCAGGCTGAAATCCGGTTTGAGCGGCACGGGATTTTTTGCCGCACCATGAATGTCCGCCAGCACCGGATAAAGCGAATAGCTTGGCGTGAAATACTGAACTGTTGTTTTTGGACTTTGGACTTTGGACTTTGGACTTGGTTCGACAAACGCCCGTGTTGCCAGTGCCAGCAATTCATCCGAGCCATTGCCCACGATGATGTTGTCCGCGCGGCAGCCGTGCAGCTTCGCCAGCTTTTCTCGCAAGGCCTGCGCCGTCGGATTCGGATACAGCCGCAGCCGCCCGTCCACCGCCGCCTTGACCGCCGCCAGCACTTTTGGCGACGGCGGATACGGATTCTCATTGGTGTTGAGCTTGATCAACCCCTTGATCTTTGGCTGCTCGCCATAGACGTAGGGGTGCAGCTCGCGCACGAGCGGGCGGATTAAAAATGTCGGGCTTTTCATTTTGCGGAACGGATTTCCGCACTTTTTCCATGCGCGCCCAAACCTTCGAGTTCGGCGAATTTTTTCACGGCGGGCAGCGCTTTATTGAGCGACGCGCGATTGTATTCCACCACGCTCGTGCGGCGTTGGAACTGGTGCACGCTCAGGCTGCAACCGCTACAGGCCGGGCGTGAGCAATTTCGTCTTTTGCAATTTGCCGAATCTGATTTGCCAGCAGCGTGACCACTGCGATAGTTTTGCCGGCGAGAGTCATGAATTCCACGGTACAGCCTTTGCCGCCCTCGTGAACGAGCACGACCGTGCCGATGTCGTCCTTGGCCAGGCCATGCTCCGGCAAGTCGGTCGTCAACACCACGCTGTCGAGTTCTTTTATCATTGCATCAGGCGTCCAATGGATATGCCGTGGCTAATGTAGCAGTTTCCTCACGATTGGCAACGAACCAAACAACGCGTACTTTAGGCGTGCGACCGTCGGGAGCGGGCAGCGGACCTTCCACGACATAATTCCGGCCAAATGGCGTCGGCACAACTTCGACGACCTCTTGATTACGCGCATGATTCAGCAAGGCCGAGGCGAGCTCTTCCCATGCTTCAGGTTTGAATCCAAAACTGCGAAAGAATTCCGCTTTGTGCCGGCCGTCACGATGCGCGACCGAAAGCAGGTAATGTGTGATTTTCCTTTCCGGCACAACGGCTCTTTCAGCATTGGGCAATTTCATTCTTGGTGCCTCCGCGCTGCTGCGTTGAAATTTATTTCCTTATCTCCGCACTTTTCCCATGCGCGCCCAGGCCTTCGAGTTCCGCGAATTTTTTCACCGCGGGCAGCGCCTTTTTGAGCGAGGCGCGATTGTATTCCACCACGCTGGTGCGGCGCTGGAACTGGTCCACGGTCAGGCCGGCAAACGACGCGCCCGCGCCGCCGGTCGGAAGCGTGTGGCTCGGCCCGGCCACGTAATCGCCCAGCACCGTCGGCGACCATGGGCCGAGAAAAATCGCCCCGGCGGTCAAAATGCCTTCCGATACCTTGCGCGGATTGCGCGTCATCACTTCGCAATGTTCCGGAGCGAACTGGTTCGTCAATGCCACCGCGTCGTCAAGCGTCTTCACCTGGATCAGCCAGCAACAGCGTTCCAAACTGTTTTGAGCCATTTCGTGGCGCGCGAGTTTTGGCAATTGCTTCGCGATTTCGAGCCGGACGGCTTTCAAAATCTTCTCCGAGGTCGTCACCAGCCAGACACGATGGAGTTCAAAACTATGTTCAGCCTGCGCAAGCATGTCGGCGGCAACGAATTTTGGGTTCGCCGTGTCGTCCGCCAGCACCAGCACCTCGCTCGGGCCGGGCAGCAAATCAATCGCAACGTGGCCGACGAGCAGTCGTTTGGCGGCGACGACGTAAGCGTTGCCGGGGCCGAAAATCTTTTGCACGCGGCGGATCGTTTTCGTGCCGAAAGCCATCGCCGCAATCGCCTGCGCACCGCCGACGCGGTAAATCTCCGTCGCGCCCGCCGCGCGCGTGGCGAACAGCAGCGCGGGATTGATTGCGCCGTCCCTGCCGCAGGGCGTGCAGGCGACAATTTCCGGACAGCCCGCCGTTTTCGCGAGCGTGATGGTCATCAACGCGGTGGAAGCCAGCGGCGCCTTGCCGCCCGGGATGTAAACACCCACGCGCTGGAATGGATCAAATTTTTCACCCACGGTTGCGCCATGCGAATTTTTCGTCTGCCAGTTTTTCCGGAGTGATTTTCCGGCGAAGGCGGCGATGTTTTTCTCCGCCTCGGCCACGGCCCTGCGCAGCGATTCGTCGGCGGCGAGCGAAGCGTTGAACAATTCCGCCTGCGTGACGGCCAGCCGGTCGGCGGCGAGTTTCGCGCCGTCGAACTTCTCCGTGAACTCCAGCAGCGCGTCGTCGCCGCGGACTTGAACGCCGTCGAGGATGGCGCGGGTGCGCTGCTCGATTCCCGGATCAAACAGGCTGGACGCGGCGGTTGCTTCGCGGAGTTTGCCGGCAAAATTCGCGTCGCTGTGGCGGATGATCTTCATGTTCACAGGGTAGGAAAAATTTGCGGCCAAGTCAAAATTCACCTTGGCGCCGAACCCGGGCGCGGATCGGCGCCCAGCGCCGGCACAACAGCCTCTTGCGAAAAACTTTTCTTCAGTTTTCATCTGTGCTTACCTGTGCCCGCCTATGGTTGAAAAAATGCGCAATCCCATCATTGTCGCGCTGGACGTGCCGGCCGTGGACGCCGCGCTGAAGCTCGTGGAGCAACTGGCCCCGGTTTCGGGCGGCTTCAAGGTCGGCAGCGAGCTTTTCACCGTCGCCGGGCCGGACATTGTCCGCCGGATTCGCGAGCGGGGCGCGATGGTGTTTCTGGATTTGAAATTTCACGACATCCCCAACACCGTCGCCAGGTCCGTCACCGCGGCGGTCCAGCTCGATGTGCAAATGCTCACCGTTCACACCAGTGGCGGCTTTGAAATGCTCAAGGCGGCCGAACAGGCCGCGCAGGAAACCGCGTGGCGGCTCGGCCACAATCCGCCGCTCGTTCTGGGTGTGACGGTGCTGACGAGCCTCGATGCCGGGGCGTTGAAGGAAATCGGCCTCGACGCAAACGTGGATTATCAGGTGCGCAGGCTTGCCACGGTGGCCACCAAAGCCGGATTGCGCGGGCTGGTTTGTTCGCCGTTGGAAGTGGCAAAGCTTCGGCAAACCATCCCGCCCGCCATGCAACTGGTCACGCCCGGCGTCCGCACTGGCTCGGAAAAGGCCGACGACCAGAAACGCACAATGACTCCGCGCGAGGCATTGCAGGCGGGCGCGAACTGGCTGGTGATTGGCCGTCCGATTTACGCGGCGGAAAACCCGCGCGCAGCCGCGGAGAAAATTCTGGAGTCGCTCCGGTGAGCGGAATCAAACCACCTCGTGGATTGGCTTGGTTCCCGCTGGCCGCCGGCTGGAAATTTCAAACGCAAACCTCAAGCGGGCGATCGCCGCTTGGGCCGGACCGCGGTCGGCGGCGTGAACACGGCAAAGTGTCGCGAAGTTTTCCACCCGTTCGCCGGGCTTGGCAATCCGATCAACACCGACATCGCAATTGATTTTGGATTCCTTCGTAAGCCGCCCACCGCCGAGGTCGCGGATGACCTCGCCGATGAGCCGCGCGTCGCATCTGGAAATGTAACCGGATTTTTCCGCCTTCAACTCAACGACGACCGGCGCGGTATGATCAAGCGAGAGTTTTTTGTTGAACGCGGCCAAATTGGCGCCTTGCGCGGCAAGCATTTCATCCCATTTTTTGCGGGGCCGGCCGGAGGCCAGACAATCTCCGGCCTGTTTGCGCGCGGCAACGAGTGATTTTGATTTTTTGGTTTGAACGAGCAGATGCGCGGCGCAAACCAGAACCAATTCGCGCAAATCGTCCGGCCCCTTGTTTTCAAGGCATTCAACGGATTCTTTCACTTCCAGCCAGTTCCCGGCGGCACGGCCCAGCGGCGCGTTCATGTCCGTCAAAATCGCGCGGGTGTTCACGCCGCATTTGTTGCCGAGTGAAACCATCGCCTGCGCAAGTTTGCGGGCGTCGGCCCTGGTCTGCATGAACGCAGCGCTGCCGAATTTCACGTCGAGTACCAGCGCGCCGAGGCTTTCGGCGAGCTTTTTGGAAAGGATGGACGCGGTGATGAGCGGGATGCACGGCACGGTGCCGGAGGCGTCGCGCAGCGCGTAGATTTTTTTGTCCGCCGGAACCATTTTGTCGGTCTGGCCGCAGATGACGCAGCCGATTTTCCGGGCTTGCGCGACAATTTTTTCAGCGGGCAGCAGCGTTTTGAAACCGGGGATGGAATCAAGTTTATCAAGCGTTCCGCCGGTGATGCCGAGGCCGCGCCCGGAAATCATCGGGACGCGGAAGCCGAGGCAAGCCAGGAGCGGCGCGAGCGGCAGTGACACCTTGTCGCCAATGCCGCCTGTGGAATGCTTGTCCACCAGCGGCCGTTTGTCCTTGGGAAATTTCAGCACGTCGCCGGAATCGCGCATGGCCAGCGTGAGAGCGGCGGTTTCGGCGGTGTTCAATCCGCGAAAGCAAATGGCCATGAGCATTGCGGCCATCTGGTAATCGGGAATTTTCCCGGCGGTGAATTCGCGGATGAAATTTTGAATTTGTTCCGGCGCGAGGATTTTTCCTTCGCGCTTCGCTTCTATGAGCGAAAGAAAGTTCACGGTTTAACCCGTAAATTTCTTTGCCGCGATGCTGGCATTGTGGCCGCCGAAGCCGAAGGAATTGTTGATGATGGCATTCACCTTCAGTTCGCGCGCGGTGTTCGGCACGTAATCCAGATCGCATTCGGGGTCGGGCACCTGGTAATTGATGGTCGGCGGTACAATGCCGTGCTTGATGGCAAGCGCGCAAATGCTCATTTCCACGGCGCCCGCCGCGCCGAGCATGTGGCCGGTCGCGCCCTTGGTGGAGCTGACCGCGATTTTTTTTGCATGCTGGCCGAAGACGGTTTTGATGGCCAGCGTTTCACAAGTGTCGCCTTGCGGCGTGGAGGTGCCGTGGGCATTGATGTAGGAAACATCTTCAATGTTCAAACCGCCGCTCCTCATGGCCATTTTCATGCAGCGCGCCGCGCCTTCGCCATCAGGCGCCGGCGCGGTGAGATGATGCGCGTCGGCGGTGTTGCCGTAACCGACGATCTCGCAATAAATTTTCGCGCCGCGTTTTTTGGCGTGTTCCAATTCTTCGAGCACGACGACGCCCGCGCCTTCGCCCATGACGAAGCCGTCGCGTTCCTTGTCAAACGGGCGCGAGGCGTGCTTCGGGTCGTCATTGCGCCGGCTCATGGCTTTCATGGCGCAGAAACCGCCGATGCCGATCGAAACCACCGCTGCTTCAGCGCCGCCGGCGAACATTGCCTGCGCGTCGCCCATTTTTATGGTGCGCCACGCCTCGCCGATGGCGTGATTGGCCGTGGCGCAGGCGGAACAGGTGGCGTAATTCGGGCCGCGCAAATTGTAAAACATCGAGAACAGCCCCGAAGCCATGTTGCTGATGAGCATCGGAATCATGAACGGCGAGAGCCGGTCCGGACCGCGGTCGAGCAGGATTTTATGCTGTTTGGTGGTGGTGGACAGGCCGCCGATGCCGGAGCCGATGATGACCCCAATTTCATCGCAATTTTCCCGGTCAAGCTCAAGGCCGGAATCGAGCAATGCTTGATGCCCGGCGAAAACGCCGAATTGGGAGAACCGGTCGGTATGCCGGACTTCCTTCGGCGACGGAAAGGCGGGCGTGGGATCAAAATTCTTCACCTCGCCGGCGATTTGCGTGTCGTACGGCGACGCGTCAAACGCGCTGATGCGGTCAATGCCGCATTGCCCGGCGACGAGACTGTTCCAAAAGACGTCGGGCTGGTTTCCGAGCGGCGTGACCACACCGATGCCGGTGAGCACCACACGGCGCTGCGCTGAAGGGCTTGCCATAAAATGAAAAGGGGCAGATCAAGCTGAGACCAGCCGACACTGCCCCAAGGTTTTCACGTCGCGACTACTTTTGCTGCACGTCTTCGATGTATTTGATGACATCGCCAACGCTTTGAAGCTTCTCGGCCTGCTCGTCCGGCACTTCGATGCCGAATTCCTCCTCCAGCGCCATGACCAGCTCGACCGTGTCGAGCGAGTCGGCACCGAGGTCTTCAATAAACTTCGCCTCGAGCGTTACTTGATCTGCATTCACGCCGAGTTGTTCGACGATGATGTCCTTTACGCGTTGTTCAATAGTTTTTTCAGCCATGATGGGTTGCTCCGGTTAAATTTTGAACTGTGTCTATGCCATGAAAACAGTGGGCGTCAAGCCCCGAATCACTTTTTTTTAATTAATCATCCGGCCATTTACATCACCATCCCGCCGTCCACCGCCAAAACCTGTCCTGTGACATAGCGCGCCGCCGGGCTGGCGAAAAACAACACCGCTTCCGCCACGTCCTCCGGCTGGCCCAGGCTGGCCAGCGGAATCTGCTTGGTGATGGCTTCCCTCTGTTCCTGCGACAATTTGTCCGTCATCGCCGTCTGAATGAAACCCGGCGCGATGGCGTTGGCGGTGACGCCCCGGCTGGCGAACTCGCGCGCGCACGATTTGGTCAGACCGATGACGCCAGCCTTGCTGGCGGCGTAATTGCACTGGCCCGCATTGCCGATCAATCCAATGACGGAGGCGATGTTGACGATGCGGCCGGACCTTTGCTTCAAGAGCGCACGGCTGAGTTCCTTGGTGAAAAGGAATGTCCCCTTGAGGTTGATGTCCAGCACGGCGTCCCAATCCGCCTCGCTCATGCGCATGAGCAGGCCGTCCTTGGTGATGCCGGCATTGTTCACCAGGATGTCCACACGGCCCGGCTCCTTCAAAATCTGCCCGGCGGCGGCCTCGACGCTGGCGGCCTCGGACACGTTGGCCGCGACGGCCCAGGCTTTGCGCCCCAGCTTCCGGACTTCATCAACCGTTTCCTGCACAAAATCAGTTTTCAGGTCCACGGCCGCAATGTCGGCGCCGTGGGCGGCCAATTTCAATGCAATGGCGCGGCCAATGCCCCGGCCCGCGCCGGTCACGACCGCAATTTGATTCTCAAGCTGTTTCATGGCGGGCCATTGTTTAACCGCGAATCGGCACAAATGCACTAAAAAATTGACGGGACACAGGCGCTACGACAGCGCCTTGACCGTCGCTTCCAAACTCGCCACGTCGGCCACGTTGAGCATTTGCGCATTTTTATCGATGCGCTTCATGAAGCCGCCCAGCGCCGTGCCGGGGCCAAGTTCGATGAACCGCGTGAAATCATGCGCCAGCAGGTAGCGCATGGATTTTTCCCAGAGTACCGACGATGTAACCTGCTCGACGAGCCGTGAGCCGATTCCGGTTGGCGTGCCTTGCGGCAATGCCGTGACATTGGAAATCACCGGCACGGACGGTGATGAGATTGTTATTTTTGCCAGCTCGGCCTGTAATTTCGGCTGGGCGCCGGCCATGAGCGGCGAGTGATACGCCCCGGCGACCGGCAACGGAATCGCGCGCTTCGCCCCTTTTGCCTTGGCCAGTTCGCACGCCTTCGCGATTTTTTCCGACTCGCCGGAAATGACAAGCTGGCCGGGACAATTCAGGTTCGCCAGCACCACGCCAGCCTCGGCACAAACCTCGCGCGTGGGCGTTTCATCGAGGCCGATGACCGCCGCCATGCCGCCGCGTGTCACGTCGCACGCCTCCTGCATGAATTTTCCGCGCTGGCGCACGACGCGCAAGGCATCCTCGAAACTCATCGAACCTGCCGCCGTCAGCGCCGTGAATTCACCAAGCGACAGACCGGCGGTGGCGTCAAATTTGAGCGACGGCGCCCGTTCCTTGAGCAATTGGAACGCGACCCAGCTCACCAGAAAAATTCCCGGCTGGGCGTTTTCGGTCTTGGTCAACTCGGCGTCAGGGCCGTTGAAGCAGATCGCCGCTAAGTCGTAGCCAAGCGCCGCGTTGGCGCGGTCGAACCAGGCTTTGGCCGCCGGAAATTTTTCGGCGAGATCCTTGCCCATGCCGGCGGCCTGCGCGCCTTGTCCGGCGAACAACAATGCAGTTTTGCTCATAACCTGAAAAGAATAACCACGAAGACGCCGGGACACCAAGTTTTGAAAAGGAAATTTTTCTTTGTGACCTGGCATCTTGATGGTTCAATGATTTCGTGTTTTCACACATTGTCATTTTCTGGACCGACCCGGCCAGGCCGGGTGCCGCGGGCGAACTGATGGCAGGCGCGGACAAGCTGCTAAAAAACATTCCCGGTGTGATGCACTTCCACGCTGGCCGGATGGTGCCGGGCCGGCGGCCGGTCGTGGAAAAATCGTATCAAGTGGCGCTGAACCTGATTTTCCCCGACCAGCAGGCCATGGACGCCTACCAGACCCATCCCCGGCACGTTGAGTATGTCGAGAAATACGTGAAGCCGCTGGCCCAAAAAATCGTCGTTTACGATTTCGAATGACCGGCAACGGACGGGTGGGTTCCACAAGCTCCGCTCTCCAATTTCACGGTCGCGGATGAAATTTCCGGTGAACCTCCCGCAACCGGTTTCCCGTGACGTGCGTGTAAACCTCGGTCGTGCTGATGTTTGCATGGCCGAGCAATTCCTGGATCACGCGCAGGTCCGCGCCGTGCTCCAGCAGATGCGTGGCGAAACTGTGCCGCAGCATGTGCGGCGTGATGTTGCGCGAAGCTCCGGCGCGGCGAACGCGGTTCTTGATCCGCAGCCACAGTGTCACCGGCGCGAACGGCGTGCCGCGCCTCGTCAAAAAAACATTCGCGGGCGAACGCGGCGTGACCAGTTTGGGCCGCCCGGCATTGATGTACCGATTCAAGGCTTCAACGGCTATTTTCCCCACCGGCACGACGCGCTCCTTGTTGCCCTTGCCGATGACGTTGATGAACCCGGCCTCGAAATGAAGCTGTTCCAGCCGGAGGTTGCGCAGTTCCGCCAGCCGCAGACCGGAGGCGTAGGCGAGTTCCAGCACGGCCTGGTCGCACAGATTTTCAGGCGATTCGGGTTTTTCCGGTTCGAGCAGTTTTTTGATTTCGCCGTTCGTGAGGGCCTTGGGCAGGCGCTTCCAGCGGCGCGGCAGCGAAAGATTTTCCGCGATGTTGGCCGGCAGCAGCTTTTCGTTTTCGGCAAAGCGGTAAAATGCCCGGAGCGCGGCGATTTCGAGATAAACACTCTCGCTGCTCAGGCGTTTGGTTGATTCTTTCGGCTCATCAGCCAGAGGACGGGCGCGTTCGTGTCGCAGAAAAGCCATGAGATGCTTCAACTCGACCTGCTTCCAGTCGTTCAAGCCCTGCTTGCCGGCCCAGGCGGTGAATTTGTTCAGCAACGCGGCGTAGGTTTTCTGCGTGTGCTCCGCCTGCCCGCGTTCGTGGCGCAGATATTGCAGAAAATCTTCGACGAGCGAATTCATGCAGCAAGAATGAAGGATTAAGCAGCAAGGAGCTAGCGTTCGCCTCGCTTTTTGGAAAAGGAATTAATCAGTCCTTGTGTCAGGGCGCTGACCTCGATGGCCAAAGCCCGGTTCTTTTGAACCGCCGCATCCTCGGCGAGTTGATTGTCGCCGACGACATAAAGCAAAGATTTTACTTCCCCGGCGGACGCACGGGCGATGTTCCAAAATTGCAATTTTTCGCCTTCGCCGGCCCGCTCAAAACCTTCCGCGAGATTGGTCATTGCCGAAACGGCGGCACGCTGGAGTTGATCCCGCAAGCCAAAGTCCATTTTTAGTGGAGCGGTTTTAGAAATCCGGTAAATGCCATTCGTCAACTCTCTTGCTTTCTGCCAAGCTTTGAGGTCTTCGAATTGCATACTTGCTTCTTCCTCCTTGCTCCGTCACAGGGGCTTGCCCGTCAGCCGCTCGTAAGCTTCCAGATAAGTCGCGCTTGTTTTGGCGACGACTTCCGGCGGGAGCACCGGGCCGGGCGGGGTTTTGTCCCAGTCGAGCGTTTCGAGATAGTCGCGGACGAATTGTTTGTCGAAGCTCGGCTGGCCCTTGCCCGGCGCGTATTGGTCGGCAGGCCAGAAACGCGAGGAATCCGGTGTCAACACCTCGTCAATCAGGATGAGTTTGCCGTTGATCAGGCCGAATTCGAATTTCGTGTCGGCGATGATGATGCCGCGCTGGCGCGCAAAATCGCGGGCAAAATTGTAAATCCTCAAACTCGCCGCGCGCGCCTGACCGGCAATGTCGTCACCGACGATTCTCTTCGCCCGTTTAAATGAAATGTTTTCGTCGTGGCCGGTTTCAGCCTTGGTCGCCGGCGTGAAGATCGGCTCCGGCAGTTCGGAGGATTCCTTCAAGCCGGGCGGGAGCTTGATGCCGCAGACGGTTTTGGATTTCTGGTATTCCTTCCAGCCCGACCCGGCAAGATAGCCGCGCACGACGCATTCGATGGCCAGCGGCTTCGCCTTTTTCACTATCATGCTGCGGCCTGTGAGCTGGCTGGCGAACGGCTGAAGATTTTTCGGCAACGGTTCATTCGCGCGGGAGATGAGGTGGTTCGGCTGGAACGATTCCGTTTGCGCAAACCAGAAATGCGAAATCTGGGTGAGCACCTCGCCCTTCCGCGGGATGCCGTTGGGCATGATGACATCGAAGGCGGAGATGCGGTCAGTGGCGACGAAGAGCAGATGGTCGCCCAGATCAAAGACCTCCCGCACCTTGCCGCTCTTCAGTTTTTTGATGCCCGGTAAATCGAGTTGCAGAATCGGTTCGTTTTCCATGCGCGAATTATTAAAGTCCAGAGCCCAAATTTCAAATTCATTTGTGTTGGAATTCGATCTCCGGCTTTTTCGGCAGCGCGATCTGAAGCTTGAACTCCGACTTTTTACGCCGCCGCGCGCTGGATGAGCTTGACCAGGAGTGGGATGCCCGCCTGCGATTGGCCGTCGAGCCGGATGTCCACGGAATACAGGCCTGCCTCGGCAAACCTCAATTGCTGGATGTTCACTACGAAATTGCGCGTGAGGAAATGCGCATCTTCCGGGAGCGCAACCGCCACAGGGACCTCGATGGGTGGCATGATGGAACGGCCGTCGGCGTTGATGAAATTCAGCGTGAGCGTGTGCTGCCCCTCGTCGCCGGCGGAAAAGGTGACGCGCAACGCCACGGCGCATTGCGGATGCACGGCGGGCAGTTGCGGCGCGTAAATCGTGTCAAACGAGCCGAGGAGGTTGAGCTTGTCGTTGTCGTCCGTCGCGGCATCGCAAAGAACGGCCACTTGAATGTTCATGGAGAAATAAAGACACGAATCGGGCGAATTGGCACGCATTTCTTTTGAGCGAATTTCCCCCTTGACTTACATAGATTGTCTATGTATAATGCTCCTATGATTCGCAAGGAACTGGTTGCCGCGTCGGCTGAACCGCTGATTTTGTCGCTGCTCGCGAAGGGCGAGAGCTATGGTTACGCCATCATTCAGGAAATCAAAGCCCGCTCCGACGGCAAGCTGAACTGGACGGACGGGATGCTCTACCCGGTTTTGCACCGGATGGAACACCGGGGTTTGATCAAATCACGCTGGGGCGAAAGCGAGACCGGGCGGAAGCGGAAATACTATTCGCTCAAGAAAGACGGCAAAACGGCGATGGCCAGGCACCACGAACAGTGGTCGCTGGTCCATTCCGTCTTGGCCGGTTTGAAAAAGGAGCAAATGTTTAGGAAGGGTTGAGGGTTTATAGTTGAGAGTTGAGAGCGAAAGGAATGATATGTTTAATCTCGAACCATCCATCACAGAATGGCGGCGGCAGATGCTGGCTGCCGGCATTCAAACACCCGTGCCGCTGGAGGAATTGGAAAGTCATCTGCGTGAGGAAATCGAGCTGCAGGTGAAATCAGGATTGGGCACACAGCAGGCTTTTGGAATCGCCGTGAAAAAAATCGGCCAGGCTCCCGAGCTCAAAAGGGAATTCAAAAAAATAGGCGCTCCTATGGAAATGCAGAAGATCATCAAACTGGCAGGAGTCATTTGTGCTGGCTTTGCATTATTTTGTCCGCTGTTCATGTTCCTCCCTTTTCTTTTGGCTCACGAATTGAATTTGATGACGAAAATGCTCGGATTAGCCGTATATGCCACAATCATTGCAACCATTGTTTTAAGCTGGGAATATAACCAAAAGCTTCTTCCGGCCATCCACAATCAACTGCTTAGAAGAGCCGTTGGCATTGTGTGCTATGCGGGATGCCTGCTTTGGATACGATTCGTCTTATTCCATTTGCCGGCCGGAGTCTTACACACTCGAAACATTTTTCTGGTTCTGTTTATTTTTGGATTAGAATGCACGGCAATCGCCATTCTTGGTGGTATCGGTCATGGGTTGGAAAAAGCCGCACGAGAAAAATCTGCGCCGATGGATTTGTCAGCCAGTCAAAGTTGACCGCGCGCGGCCAGACGGCACAATCAGCTTTCCGGACGCGAAAGTTTTGCAAAGATCCGGCCGGCTTCGTCGAGCGTCTCCTTTGAGCCGATGTCGAACCAAAGCCCCGGCACGCGCCAGGTGTAAACCGCCGTGCGTGGGTAAAGCCATTGCACAAGGCGTCCGGGCTGGTCGGGATTGTTGCCCTCGGCGATGTATTGCTTGATGAGCGGAATCGTACTCTTCGGATAATAATACAGCGCGATACCGGTGAGCGTGCTGGTCGGGTTCTTTGGTTTTTCCTCGAAGGATGTGATTCGGGCGGCGGCGTCCACGGAAATGGAACTGTATTTTTTGATTTGTTCCAGGTCGCCCACGTCGTAGAGCGCCAGCACGGGCGCATTCTTCTCCCGGCAGAATTTCCCGAAACCGCCCAGCGCTTCACTGAACAAATTGTCGCCCGCCACAACGATCAAGTCGTCATCCACGTTCTGGGTTTTGAGGACATAATGGATGTCGCCGATGGCGCCCAATTTGTCGCTGTCGCTGGTCGTGCCGTCGTTGACGACGGTGAAATTCCATTTCGACTTTGTCGCGCGATAATTGTCCGACCATTTCTGAAAATGACCGGCGAACTTGGCGTTGGTGACGACGTAAACACGGTCAATCCCGCCGATGGGCGCGAGGTTGTCGAGGACATGTTCAATCATCGGCCTGCCCGCCACCGGCAGCAGCGGTTTGGGCTGCGTCAATGTCAGCGGATATAAACGCGTGGCGTAACCGGCGGCCAGGATGATGGCTTTCATGTTTTGAAATCAGTTCCTTTTGGTTGAGAACATTATTTACGGCGGACGCATGGCCCGTCAAACAGATACGTCATGGGCGGAGAGGGAAAATTGACTTTCCGGCTTCGGCCCGCCTGTTGGAAACAAACGGGCATTTACGCCGGGGCGCGTTGCTTGAAATGGATTGTCGCCGTTTCGCGCAGGCGTTTGGCGGCCTGTTCGGCCGTGAGATCGCGCTGCGGTTCGGCGAGCATTTCGTAGCCGACCATGAATTTTTTCACCGTGGCCGAGCGCAGCAATGGCGGGTAAAAGTGCGCGTGCAACTGCCAGTGCCCGTAATCGCCGTCGTCCGTCGGCGCGCCGTGCCATCCCATCGAATACGGAAAGCTGGTTTCAAACAGGTTGTCGTAGCGCGTGAGGCTCCGCTTCAAAATGTCCGCCAGGCTCGCACGTTCTTCGGCGGTCAAATCCGGCAGGCGTTTCACCGCGCGCCGCGGCAGCAGCAGCAGTTCAAACGGCCACACCGCCCAGTACGGCACCACCATCGCCCAATGCGGGTTGGACTCGATGACGCGCTCCTGCCGTCGCAACTCCTCCTCGACGTAATCCAGCAGCAACAAACTCCGGTGTTGTTCAAGATGCTGTTTCTGTGTGCGTTCCTCGGGCGCGACCAGCCGGGGCAGGAAATTGCCCGCCCAAACCTGGCCGTGCGGATGCGGGTTCGAGCAGCCCATGACCGCGCCCTTGTTTTCAAAGATTTGCACCCAGCGATAACGCGCGCCGAGTTCATTGATCTGGTCCGCCCAGACGTTCACCACGCGCGTGATGTCCTCCACCGCCATTTCCGGAAGCGTGAGATCGTGGCGCGGGGAAAAACAGATGACACGGCTTTCGCCACGAACCGGTTCGCAGCGGAACAGACCGCCGGGCACAGCGCCGGTCAGCGGCACGTCCGGGAGCATCGAGGCGTAGTCGTTTGGGAACACAAATGTTCCGGAATACTTTGGATTCACGGCGTTCCCCGCGCGCTGGTTGCCGGGGCAAAGATAGCACTTCGGGTCGTACGGCGGCCGGCCGGGTTGGGTATCGCTTTCGCGCTGGCCCTGCCACGGGCGCTGGGTGCGATGCGGTGAAACCAGCAGCCATTCGCCGCTTAGAGGGTCGTACCGCCGGTGCGGATGAAGATTGGGGTCAAAAGTCACGTTTTGCTTTCGAAAAGACTTGGCGCGGTGGCGCGGGCCAGCGTCTGGCAGTGGGCGAGGGTTTCCGCGGGCGATTCGGATTGGAGCGCAAAGGCGGCCAGTTCGCCCGCTTCGTTCAGCTTGAGCCGGCGGATGATGTATTTGACCGGCGCGATGCCGGTGGGCGCGGTGCTCAATTCGTCCACGCCCAGGCCAATCAACAGTGGCGCGAGAACGGGGTCGCCCGCCATTTCGCCACAAACCGCGGCGCGGATGCCATGTTGATGCGCGGCGTCCACCGTCATTTTGATCAGGCGGACGATTGCCGGATGCGTCGGTTCGTAAAGGTGCGAGACCCTTTCATTCGTGCGGTCGGCGGCGAGCGCGTATTGGATGAGGTCGTTGCTGCCGATGCTGAAAAATTTCGCCCGGCCGGCCAGCGCGCCGGCGATGAGGACGGCAGACGGAATTTCGATCATCGCGCCGATTTCAATGTTTTCGTCAAAGGACTTTCCCTCGGCGCGCAATTCGGCCTTGTATTTTTCGACAAGGGCGTTGGCCTGGTTCAATTCGTCCATGCCGGAGATCATGGGATACATCATTTTCACGTTGCCCTCGGCGCTGGCACGGAGAATGGCGCGAAGCTGCGTGCGAAACAATTCAGGCTGCGCGAGACAGAAACGGATCGCGCGCCAGCCGAGAAACGGGTTGATCTCCTGCGCCAGTTGCAGGTGCGAGGCAAATTTATCGCCGCCCAGGTCGAGGGTGCGAATGACGACGGGATGCGGCTTCAATGCGGCGGCAACCTGCCGGTAGGCCTCGTATTGCTCCTCCTCGGTCGGCAGCTTGTCGCGGTTGATGAAAAGAAATTCCGTGCGGAACAGGCCGACGCCGTCCGCCCCGTGCGCCAGCACGGCCGCGACGTCGCCAGGCGCCTCGATGTTGGCGGAAAGGTGGATGGATTTTCCGTCCAGCGTGATCGCGGGCTGGTGCTCGATTTCGTGAAGTTTTTCATCGAGCGAAGCCTTGCGCTTCAGAAGCTGGCCGTACTCAAAAAGCGTCTGGTCAGTCGGGTTGACGATGACGACGCCGTTGTAACCGTCGAGCAGCGCGTAATCGCCGCTGTCCAATTCCTGGCTGATGTTTTGCAGGCCGACCACGGCCGGAATGCCCAGCGACCGCGCCATGATGGCCGTGTGCGACGTCTTGCCGCCGATGTCCGTCGCGAAGCCGAGCACCAGCTTCTTGTCCAGTTGCGCCGTCGTGGACGGGCTCAAATCATGGCTGATCAAAATGCACGGTTCGGCCAGGTGATGCAGGCCGAACTGGTCCTTGGCTTCCAGCAAATTGTCCAGCACGCGCGCCGTCAGATCCCGCAGGTCGGCGGTGCGCTCGCGGAGATATTCGTCATTCGCGCCTGCCAGCGCCTCGGTGTAACGCTCGGCGACGGTGTGGAAAGCGTAGTCGGCATTGACCTTTTGGTCGCGAATCAGGCGGATGACCTGGTCCACCAGCACCTGGTCTTCCAGCATCAGCAAATGCGCGTCGAATATGTCCGCGTCCGCCGCGCTCAAGTCTTTCAATACCCTGCGCTGCACCTCCAGGATTTGCTGGCGGGTCTGGACCAGGGCCTGCTCAAAGCGGCTGACTTCGTCGGCAACATCATTTTCGGCCAGATCGCGCCGGGCGATGACGTGGCTGGTGCGATGCAAAACGAGAATATTCCCACGGCAAACGCCCGCAGAAACAGCGATGCCGCGATACGTCCGTTCTCCCTTTTGCTGCCGCTCGGCCATTCAAGAGAAATATCCAAAATCGCCGGGCTTGAAAAGCAATTACGCCAAAAATGAGGGGCGTGTTGGAATCCTGAAGAAACGAGGTGCCGGTTTAACCGCTGCGGCGGGCCATTGCGCCATTGCTGCGCTAAGCCCGTTCCATGTATTTGCCCGTGCGCGTGTCCACTTTGATTTTCTCGCCGGTCTTGATGAACAGCGGCACTTGCACGGTGATGCCCGTTTCGAGCGTCACCGGCTTTTGCACGTTGTTCGATGAATCGCCACGAATCCCTTCTGGCGCGTCCGACACCGTCAGCGCCACGCTCGAGGGTAGTTCGATGGTCACCGCCTTTTCTTCCACGAATGTCACCGTCACCAGACCGTTCTCCACGAGAAAATTCTTCGTGTCGCCGACCAGCTCGGCCGTGAGCGTGACGGTTTCGTAGTTTTCCGGGTCTGTGAAAACGTAGTCCGCGCCGTCCTTGTAGCTGAATTCCATCTTCTTGGTGATCATCGGCACCGGCTCGATGCGCTCGGTGGAGCTGAACCGCACGTCGGACGATTTGCCGGTGCGGATGCTGCGGAGCGTGGCCTGCACGAACGCGCGGAGGTTGCCCGGCGTGCGGTGCTGCATGTCCAGCACCACGCTGATGTCGCCATTGTAATTGATCGCCATGCCGCGGCGGAGGTCGTTTGCTGTCGCCATAAATTCAAAAAATCAATCGTTCAAAACGGTGTTTCCCACCGACGGGAGTGGCGGAGCATAATCGAAAATCACCCGAAGGCAAGGCAGTTTTGAAGCAATACAGGCATTTTGCGGCTGTGAATATCTTCTTGGGCAACACCTTGACACCACCAAGTTTTGTATGTTACAAATGTGTGACCACAATTAGCTGTGGCTTTATGCGCTGCCCAAAGTGCGGTTCTCAGGATGACAAGGTCATTGATTCGCGCGCCTCGCGCGAAGGGGCCACGATTCGCCGCCGCCGCCAATGCGCCAAATGCGATCACCGGTTCACCACTTACGAGGAGATCGAGCGCGAAGGGTTGATGGTGCTCAAGCGCGACGGGCGGCGCGAGGAATTTTCGCGCGAGAAACTTCTCTCCGGCGTCAAAAAAGCCTGCCAGAAACGCCCCATCAGCCCGAAGGCGATGGAGGATTTGGTGGACCACATCGTCGTCGTTGTGACGGACGAACATGAGAGCGAGGTGCCCGCCGAGTTTGTCGGCAAAATGGTCATGGACGGCCTGCGCGAAATTGACGAGGTCGCCTATGTCCGGTTCGCCAGCGTCTATCGCCGGTTTCAGGAAGCCACCGACTTCGTGCACGAGGTCAAAAAACTGGAGGCCAGACAATGATCGCCTTGATGTCCGGTTGTTTGCTCTTCCGGCTCGCCAGCGGCGAAAGCGTTCCGTTCTCGGCGGAAATGATTTCCGTGGAACTCGTCGGCGACGCGGTGGGAAAATTCGATCCAGAACTTTTGAGTCACGCCGCGGCGTCAGTTTTTCATTATTTCAAAAACGAGCTGGGCCGCGAGACCGTCACCGTCGGCGAATTTGCCGGGGCGCTGGAAAAGGCGCTGCGCGGCCTGGGTTTCAACGTCTTTTCCGACGAGCCTGAACCCCGGCGCGAGCGCCGTGAAATTGTCGAGGCCGATTTGTTGACGCTCGCACGCGAATCCGGCGAAAGCCGCGAGCTGTTTTTCTTTCCGCGATTGCGGGGCGAACTGCGCGCGCAACTGCGCCGGACGCCGCGTCTCGTGCGCTTCCGCGGCCTGCGCGGCTGTGTCAAACAGCTTGCCGGCGCGCGCCGCTGGGGATTGCGCTGCGAAAAACTGGAGGAGCAGATTGTCGAATACCTGCGCGGCTGTCTGGGAGCCGAACCGGAGCAGGCCCACTGCGCGCTCGTCGTGGAATGAATAATCTCCGGAGGGGCGGGCGCTGCGGGCCCCAAACTTTTTAATCAGGGCGTCGCGGAGCTCCGCCCTCCAAAATGGACAATTATGGGCAAAACACTTTTTGAAAAAATCATCGCCCGCGAAATTCCGGCGACCATCATTTATGAAGACGATTTGGTCTTCGCGCTGCGCGACATCAATCCCCAGGCGCCCAAGCATGTTTTAATGATTCCCAAGAAGCCCATCACGCGCCTGGCCGAGGCCGTGCCGGAAGACCACAAGGTCCTCGGCCATCTTTTGCTGAAGGCCGCCGAGGTTGCGGACAAGCTGGGACTCAGGGAAAACGGCTACCGGCTCGTCATCAACAACGGCCCTGACGCCGGCGAAGCCGTGCCGCATCTGCACGTCCACATTCTCGGCGGACGCCACATGGCCTGGCCGCCGGGGTGAATTCTCATTTCAAACCAACGTCCACAAAACCTTGCCCAGCCGCTGGATGCCTTCACGGATGTTATTCTCGCTCGCGTTGCCGAAGCTGATGCGCATTTCGTGATTCGGTTTGTGCCGCGTGGAATCGTCCGCGTAACACAATTCGCCCGGCACGTAGAGCACATCGTTTTTCAACGCGGTCTGGAAGACTTTTGATTTCACGCCCGTCGGGACGTTGCGCGGCAGTCGCGCCCAAAAATAGAGTCCGCCTGCCGGCTCCCACCATTCAACAGCCGGCGGGAAATATCTTTCAATCGCCAGCTTCATCACGCGCGCCTTGTGCGCGTAACGCTTTTGCAGCCGCGCAACCTGTTTTTCGTGGGCTCCCGATGCCAGCGCACGGGCGAAAAGCTGCTGCAGCAAGTTCGCCGTGCCAAAATCGTGATTGCCCTTGATATGTTTTACCGCCGAGAACACCGGCTCCGGCAAAACGCCATAACCCACCCGCGCGCCGGTCGCGAACGGCTTGGTGAATGTGCCGGCGTAAATCACCCGCTCCGCCGCGCCGGGCACGGCCAATGCCGATCTTTCCCCGTAACTTGTAGCGGCGGTCTGTGACCGCCGAATGTTTGCCATTTCATCCGAAGTGCGGCGGTCATAGACCGCCGCTACAGGATCAAACCGCAATTCGCGGTACGCGGCGTCTTCGAGGAGGTAAATGGGATGTCCCGCCGCGCGCTCGAATTTTTCCAGCAATTTGAGGAGGCCGCGCTTTTTCCCAAGACTTGTCGTCACGCCGGTCGGATTCTGAAAATAGCTGACGAGGTAAAACATTTTCACCCGGCGCAACTCGCCGGAGCGTTTGAGCGATGCCAGGATTTTTTCGAGATGCGCCAGATCCAGTCCGTCGCGTTCAAGGTGGACGCCGCGGGCGCGCAGGCCGCGGCTTTGTAGGATGCTGAGATAAACAAAATACGTCGGGTCTTCGACGAGCACGATGTCACCTTCGTCGCACAACGACTCGGCGGTCATGTAAAGCAGTTGCTGCGAACCGCTGGTGATGAGCAGGCGGGTTGGGGAATAAGTTTTTTCGTCCTCGTCCTTCGTTCTCGTCCTCGATTCGGGTTCGAGGACGAGTGACGAGGACGGGAAGGAGATGACGGCGCGAAAATCCAATTGTCGCAAATGCGCCGCCGTCAGCCGGCGCAGCTCCGGGTCCCCGGCCGTGATGCCGTATTGCAACGCGGTCTGGCCGGTTTTGGGCGAACGCAGGATTTGATTCAGGACTGCGCGTGTTTCAGCGACGGGCAACGAGGTATTGTCGGTGAAGCCGGCGGCGAGCGAAATGAGTTTGGGCCGCGCGAGCGCGGCCTGCATGAGCCACGAGATGGGCGGTTCGCCTGTGCGCCGGCCCATTTTGGACAAATACGATTTCATCGAAACGGGCGGCGAGGTTAAATCAGAACCAGAAATTGAACAACCAAGGAACGAAGAAATGAATTTTGAATTGAAGCGGCGCTCCGTGAACTTCGCCGATGAATCTCGCGGCGGTTTTGCGACGGCCACAGGCCGCCGCTCGAAATTCAGTGGCGCGCGCCGAAGACGCTGTCGAGGATGACTTCCTTGGTTTTCCAGATGAGGGCCATGGTCATGGCCAGGGGCAGCAGCGCGAAAAACGTCAGCGCCCAGAAGCCGAGGCGGTTCACCCAGCCGGAGAAATTGCCGAGCGCCAGCTGCCACCGCGCGGAGTGAATGAAGACAACGAAAGCCACGCCAAGAAACAAAAGTCCGGCGAGCAGCCAGCGGTTGAGGGCGGTGAAAAGGAGCGTTTCGTGCCGGAGCGTTTCGTCCGGCAGCATCGCGCCGAGTTGTTTGAGGACGGCGTTCAGGTTGAACAAAAAAAGCAGCGCGGACAAAACGAGCACAAACACCGCCGCGTTGAAGAACGGTTGTTCCGGCATTTTCTGCTGCCAGTATAAAAACGGGCAGAGGCCGACGTTGACGAGGCCGAGGAGTTTCGCGCGGTCAAGGGCGTTGCGCCAGGGACGCTCCTGCTTTTGGAAATCGCTCATCTGCCAGAGGCCGTAGAGCAGCAGACCGGTGCCGGCCAGCGCCGGAACGAGGCCCAGCGGTTTGAGCCAGTCGGCCTTTGCGGTTTCCGCGCAAATGACCAGCGACGCGGGCAGTCCCCAAAACAGCGCGGACAAACCGCGGGCAAGGCGTCCGAGCGAGCGGAGCAATTCGGCATTGGGCGCGGGATCAGCCATTAAAGCGAAAATCGAGGATAGAGGATGGAGAATGGCATTTGCAAGCGAAGGAGTTTCCATTCGCGCTTCTGTGCATCTTCCACTCTCGCTTCAAAAGCTCAAGTAGGTGTAGGCCTTCAAACCGCGCTCGTAATCGTCGAGCAGGCGCATGGCTTCGGACGGTTTCATGCGGTCGGATTTGATGGCCTCGTCCATTTGCGCCTTCATCTGCCGTTTCAATTCGTTTTCGTCGTATTGCACGGCCGCGAGCGACTGGATGATGGTGTTGCCTTCGATGATTTCCTCGATATAATAGCCGGTCGGTTCGTCGGGTTCGAGAAAGACGTGGACCTCGTTGACGCGGCCAAACAAGTTGTGCAGGTCGCCCATGATGTCCTGGTAGGCGCCCATCAGGAAAAAGCCGAGGTAATACGGATCGGGCAAGCCGTTGCCGTTGGTGTTGAGCTTGTGCAGCGGCAGCGTGTCGCGCACGTCGCGAAAATCAATGAACTTGCTGACCTGCCCGTCGGAATCGCAGGTGATGTCCACGAGCGTGCCTTCGCGCGTGGGACGCTCGTTCAGGCGCGCAATCGGCATGATGGGAAACAACTGGTCGAGCGCCCAGTGGTCGAGCAGCGATTGAAAGACCGAGAAATTGCAGAGGTATTGGTCGCTGAGGCTGTCCTCGAGCGTTCGGATTTCCTCCGGCACGTAGGTGTGGCCCTTGTAATGTTCAACCACGGCGCGGCTGATCTGCCAGTAGAGGTCCTCAATCTTCGCCTTGTCGGGCAAATCCAGCACGCCGAGCGTGAACATGTGCTGCGCGTCCTCGCGGCGTTCGAGCGCGTCGTGATAGGCCTCCAGCTTGTTGAGCTTGGCGAGGTTTTTCCGGATGTCGAGCAGCTCATTGACGAGCGGATGCTCCTTTTCACCGAATTTCAAAAATTCCCCGGGCCGGATTTTTTCAATCGCGCCGAACACCTCGACGATCAGCACGCTGTGATGCGCGACGATGGCGCGTCCGCTCTCGCTGATGATGTCCGGGTGCGGGACGTTTTCGGCGTTGCACACATCGGCGATGTAATAAACCGCGTCGTTGGTGTATTCCTGCATCGTGTAGTTCGTCGAGCTGTCAAACGCCGAGCGGCTGCCGTCGTAATCCACGCCCAGCCCGCCGCCGACGTCGAGGTAGGAAATGGGAAATCCCATCTTGTGCAGCTTCGCGTACAGGCGGGCGGCTTCCTGCACCGCCTTTTTGACCGTGAGAATGTCCGGCACCTGGGAGCCAACGTGGAAATGCAGCAGCTTGAAACAATGGCCGAGGTTTTCCGCCTTCAACATTTCCGTCGCCTCCAGCAGTTCGGCCGTGCTGAGGCCGAACTTCGCATTTTCGCCACCGCTGCTGGCCCAGCGGCCCGCGCCCCGGCTCACCAGCCGGGCGCGGATGCCAAGCAGCGGCTCGACGTTGAGCTGTTTGGAAATCGCAATGATTTGCCGCAACTCCTCCAGTTTCTCGACGACCAGGATGACCGTCTTGCCCAGTTTGATGCCGAGCATGGCCATCTTGATGAACTCAGCGTCCTTGTAGCCGTTGCAAACAATCAGGCTGCCGATTTGATTTTGCAGCGCGAGGCCGGCGAGCAGTTCGGGCTTGCTGCCGACTTCGAGCCCGAAATCAAACGGCTTGCCCGCGTCGAGAATTTCCTCCACGACCTCGCGGAGCTGGTTCACCTTGATCGGAAACACGCCGCGATAACGGCCCCGGTAGCCGTATTCCGCGATCGAACCGCGAAAGGACTGGTTCAACGCCTCGACGCGGTGGCGCAAAATGTCTTGGAACCGGATGAGCACCGGAAACTTCAACCCGCGCGCCTTGGCCTCCTCGATCACGTCGGTCAGATCCACCGCCACGCCGTTCTCCTGCAACGGCCGCGCCACGACGTGCCCGGCCTCGTTGATGTCGTAATACTTCGCGCCCCAGCGATGAATGTTGTAAAGGTTGCGCGCCGCCTCGATGTCCCACGGGCGCGCCGCCTCGTTTGAATTGCTCATCTCATGAATCGAATCGAGCGAACTATAAAACGCCGCGCGCGGAAATCAACAGGCAGAATGAAAAATCTTCGCGCCGCCTCACCGGGCAAAAGTGCAACACGCCGCTTTACAGGTTCGCGCGCGCGGACTAAAGTCGTTCCATGGCTGCTGAATACGACACAACTGAATTCGTGGACACCGATTTTCAAACGCAGAAATCGCCTTACGGGAACCCCGCGCCCGCCGGTGATCCGCTCCGCGCGCCCACGCGCGAGGAGGTGGACCGCAAGGTCGTCGAGGCGCAGCAGAAGCTCGCCGAACTCAAACGCGCGCAGGAGGGTCTGGAACGCGAGCGCTCTGCGCTCGAGGAATTGCGCCGCCGCCAGAATGAATTCCAAACCGGGCGGCAGGAAATGGTCCACAGCCTCACGCGCGGCCTCGGCCTGCTCGAAGAAGCCGAGTTCAACGCCCGCCGCGACGCCGAGCAAATGGTCAAGACCGTCGCCGATTTCCGCAACGCCCTCGACAAAATCCAGTCCGTCCACGAGGAATCCTGGAACAAGGACAATTTCAGCGTCGAACTTACGCGCGGACTGACCACCATCGAAAATGCGCGCATGGAATGGAACGCCGCGCGGCTCAAATTTCCCATCCTGTCCGGCGAGACACCGGCAAGCCCGGAAACCGAAAGCGCGCCGGCGCCCGCCGCGTCACCCTTCGCCAGCATGAGTTTGGGCGAGCTTTGCAAAATCGGTTTTGCGATGACGTGGCCGCTGGCGCTCGTCGCGGTGCTGGCACTCGGTGTGATGGTGGCCGTCCTGTTGCGCCACTGAAGCTTGAGGTCGTATGGTGTTCGCCAAAAAAAAGTCGAAGACGGTTGACCCGATTTCCGACCGCGCGCGCACCTTGACCGACCAGATCGCCGCGCTCGAATCCGAAATCAAACGGCTCGACACGCAAATCCAGCACAATCCCGCGCCGCGTCTGCGTTCCACCGCCATTCCGCATGGCGCGACCATTGACCGCACGCACGAACCATCACCGCCCCCACCCGCGCATGAGCCGGTTTTTGAAGAGGTCAAACCCGTGCCGGCCAGCGACGAGACCGCCACGCCCGACCAGTTCAACGATCTCGGCGTACGCAAATACGATTTGCCCGCGCTCTTCAACCGCCTGCGCCGGCGTTTCAGCCGGCCGGTGGCTTCCAATCCGCGGCTCGTGACATATCTGGCCGCAGGTGGCGTTCGCGGCCTGCGCCCGCTGCGTTACGAAAAACGCGTGGCGCGCAACCGCTTCCTCGCGTTCGCCATCATTTTGTTCGCGGTGCTCTTCGGCACCCTCGTGGTCTATCTGCGCAACCACTGAACGAACACGCCCGTGAAGAATCAATTCTTCAAGCTGTCCATATCCACGCCTGACGGCCGGTTCATCGCGCGCTATTCTGTAAAGGGCCTGGCGGAACTGAATTTTCCCGAGGCAGGGTCGGAACACTGCGACGTCCGGTCGGCGCAGCGCGGCGTCCCTGCCAAAGTCCTCCGCTGGCATCGCACGACGGAGGCCGGGTTGAAAAGTTCCCTGGCCGGGCGCAAACCGAAAAATCTGCCGCCGCTGGACCTGGCCGGAACGGAATTTCAGAAGCGGGTCTGGAACGCGCTGATGAAAATCTCCAGTGGCCGGACGAAAAGCTACGGTGAAATCGCGCGGGCGATTGGCCGGCCCAAGGCCGTTCGCGCGGTGGGTGGCGCGTGCGGCGCGAATCCGATCCCGATTTTTGTGCCGTGTCATCGCGTGCTGACCGCAAACAAAAAGCTTGGCGGCTTCTCCGGTGGATTGGATTGGAAACGCAAATTACTTGCGCGGGAAGGAATTAAAAATTAGATTCCCTTTATAATTGGAGTCTTTATACAAACGAAATCAATTCTTAAGTGTGGTTTGATCCTGTTGCTAGGGCAATCGGTCGCAACTCAAGCGGCTGCGACGGTGACAAACATTGCTGCTGGTGACAGTCATAGTCTTTTTATCAAATCTGATGGCAGCCTTTGGGTTATGGGTAACAATTATACCGGCCAACTTGGTGACGGCGCGTTCAACAATACTAACCGACCGGAACAAATTGTTTCTAGCGGCGTAATTGCAACCGCCGCCGGTGGTATAAGCCTATTTCTCAAGTCTGACGGCAGTCTTTGGGTCACGGGCTACAATGGCGAAGGCGAACTTGGTGACGGCACTTTCAATACTACCAATGAACCAGAGCAAATTGTCTCCAATGGCGTTGTTTCCATTGCTAGTGGAGAGTCTCACAATCTATTTATAAAATGCGACGGCAGCCTTTGGACGATGGGTTACAATGGCTATGGTGAACTTGGTGATGGGACGTTTAATAATACCAATCGGCCAGAGCTAATCGTCTCTAGCGGCGTTAGCGCAATTTCGGGTGGCGATCTTCATAGTCTATTTCTCAAATCTAACGGCAGCCTTTGGGGTATGGGTTACAATGGCTATGGTCAGCTTGGCGACGGGACGTTTAACAACACCAATCGACCAGAGCTAATCGTTCCCTGCGGCGTCGTTGCGATTGCTGGCGGAGTTGCTCACAGCTTATTTCTTAAAGATGATGGTAGTCTTTGGGCGATGGGGTGGAATGATTGTGGACAACTCGGTGATGGCACATTCATTACAACCAATAGACCCAAGCAAATTATTTCCAGTAACGTCGTTGCAATTGCATGTGGAGTAAGCCATAGCCTGTTCATCAAATCTGACGGCAGCCTTTGGGCTATGGGTTACAATGGTGATGGTGAACTTGGTGATGGAACATGCAACAACACCAATTGGCCGGAACAAATTGTCTCCAGTGGCGTTGTTGCGATCTCTGGTGGGTACCAGCATAGTCTGTTTCTTAAGTCCGATGGTAGTCTTTGGGCGATGGGTAAAAATAATTCAGGCGAACTGGGCGATGGATTTACTAACGGCACCTCGGCATTTCCAGAACAGATTTACCCTTCGCCGCAACCTGTGTTGACAAATAGCATTTCATCCATAACCAATCTGCAATTCAACGCCACCTGTCAATTCGGTGGGACATTTTATTTGTTGGCAGGCACGAACCTTACCCAACCCTTGAGCCAGTGGACTACAGTTGCGACCAACATCATCAACAACCACGCCAGCAACATTTTCAATTCCACGCTTACCAATGCGGTTAATCCTAGTGCCGGGCAGCGATTTTACATTCTTTGCTCGCAATAATTGGTTTTACTCTGCCGTCAGTCGGATGATTTCCCGCAGCGGCGTCTGCGGTTTGAATTTCACGAAGCGTTCAAGTTTTTTCACCAGCGGTTTGCGCCGGCGCATGTCGTCAAAACCGGGGGAATAAGCCTTGTCGTAAGAAACCATTTCAATCTTCGATTTCGAGCCGAGGGTTTTGACCACCAGCCGCGCGAGTTCGAGGATGCTGATTTCTTCCGTGCCGCCGATGTTGAAAATTTCGCCGCGCGCCTTCGGACAATTTTGCAGGCGCACCAATGCCTCCACCGCATCGCTCACGTGGCAAAAACACCGCGTCTGCCGGCCATTGCCAAAAACTTTGAGAGGTTCGTTCCTTTTCGCCGCCGCGATGAAGCGCGGCAGCACCATGCCGTAACGCCCGGTCTGGCGCGGGCCGACGGTGTTGAACAGCCGCGCGATGGTGACGGGCAGATTTTTTTCGCGCGAGTAGGCCAGCGCGAGAAATTCGTCGGTGAGCTTCGAGCAGGCGTAGCTCCAGCGCGATTGGCCCGGCGGGCCGATGAGCAAATCATCATCCTCGCCGAACGCCGGCTTCGCGCTCTTGCCATAGACTTCCGAGGTCGAGGTCAGCAGCAGCGGAGTGCGGTTCGCGGCGGCGGCGCGCAATAAAATCTGCGTTTCGTGAAAGCTCGCCTCCAGGACGTGCAGTGCCGATTTGACGACGAGTTCAACGCCAACGGTCGCGGCCAGGTGAAAAATAAATTCCGCTTTCGCCGCCAGTTTTGGCAGTTCTTTGGACTCCGATATTTTGGATTTGACGGTTCGCAGCCGCGGATTTGATTTCACCGCGCGCAGATTTTCCAGCCGGCCGGTCGAGAGATCGTCAATGACGACGACGCGTTTGCCGTCGGCCAGCAAGCGTTCGACGAGGTGCGAGCCGATGAAACCGGCTCCGCCGGTGACCAAAACAAACGAGGATGGATGATGGATGACTGAAGATGGCATTCGCGTTTGTTCAGCTTGCTGACTTTCCGCAGAAGTCATCGGCGCGCGCAATCATTTTATTGAGCATGGCACCGATGCTTTGCCAGGCGGCATCCATTTGCTTAAACTCAAGTGTTGAGAGGTAGCCGTAATCGAGGCAGTCATCCAGCCAAGACTGGGTTTCGGTAGCTTCGCCGGGGGCTTCGTCAATTTTGTTGATGAAAACGGCGCGGTATCTCCGCCGACCCCAAGCTTCTGCAATCATTGCCTTGACCGCACGTGAAGAACGGCGGATTTGATCGGTCAACGAATATCGTTCTTCCACCGGGAAATTCCGGCTGCGCGCGAAAATCTTTTGTGCTTCCTGCCGCGCAGCTTGATAAACATTCAATTCCCGAAAACTTCTGATGACTGCCATATTCCATTCTCCATTTTCAATTTTCCATTCTCGTTTTAGCGCAGAGCGGCAGCGATTGCCTCGGCCAGTTTCTGCCGGAACTCGGGGGATTCAATCAATTTCGCCTCGTGTGGATTGGACAGGTACCCGGCCTCGATGAGGACGGCGGGCCGGCGCTGGTCGTGCAACACCCCGATGAACCGCGCGCGCCGCACGCCGCGGTCTTCCAGGCCGGTGGTCCGCAACAGCGCCGCGTGCAGGCGCACGGCGATCTGCAAATTTTGCGCGTCAAAGGCGTTGTTGGAATAATTATCCGACCAGAAATCGTTGTACCCGCGTATCAGGGTCGAGGACATGCCCGTGGGCGTGAGGCAATATGTTTCGAGGCCGGCCTGGTTCTGGTCCGGCGCGGCGGAGTTGAAGTGCAGGCTGATGAACAAATCCGCGTGATGCGCCTCGGCGCACGCGGCGCGGTCATCGATCGAAACGTCCATGTCGTTCGTGCGCGTGAGGAAAACCTTCCAGCCGTTGGTCGCCAGCAAAGGCGCGAGCTGCGATGCCAGGTCGAGCGTGAATTCCTTTTCGAACCGGCCGTCGAGCACGCTGTGCGTGCCGGTGTTCGATCCGCCATGGCCGGGGTCAAGCACGATGACGCGGTTGGTGCTGAACGTCAGCGGCGGGTCGCACAACAGCGGCTCAAGATTTCTGCGCAAATCGAGTTCGTGCAGGAAAATCTGGCTGTCGATGATCTGCGGTTCAAAGCCGAGATTGATTTCGGCGCCGTTCCAGACCGCTTCGCGGCTGCCGATTTCCAGAACCATCACGCCGTTGGTGGAACCAACCGCATACATGGCCACCGGCAGGTCGGACAACAAATGCGGCGCGCCGATTTTATGTTCGGCGGCCCAGCGTTTGAGCGAGGTCCAGGTCGGCACCGGCGCGGGTTGGACGGCGTTTGTTGGCGGCGGCTTCGGGCTGACAGCCGGTGCGATGGGCCGGAGCGCTGGCGGCATTTGGATCTTTTGAACATGGTTGGTCGCCTGCCAGTTGGGCGGCAGCGGTTCGTTGGACGCGCGGCGTGGCATGGTTGTACAACCCGCCAAAAAAAGCGCCGCGATAAAAATGATTCCAGCCGGTTTTGACACGCGGCCATTGTGAGGAAGGCAAAATCGGACTCAAGTTATTTGCGATTGATGATTTGCGATTGATGCCGTTGAACCGGACGCGTAAATCGCAAATGGTCGGCCAGACGGTGAATTTTGTTGTGCTTGCCGCAAACACTTCGGGCCTTCATCATTTTCGACAGTGAAAATTTTAGTTGCCATCACCGGAGCCAGCGGCGCGCTTTACGCGCAGCGCCTGCTGGATAATCTTGACCCGCGCCAGAACGAACTGCACGTCGTGATGAGCAATTACGCGCAGCAGGTCATCGTGGAGGAACTGCCCGGCGGCCTGCGCCTGCCCGACGGGGTCAAGTCGCACAACATCAAAAGCATGAACGCGCCGTTTGCCAGCGGCTCGAACCCGCCGGATGCCATGGTCGTCATCCCCTGCACGATGGGCACGATGGGCCGCATCGCGCACGGTTACAGCGAGGATGTCCTGCTGCGGGCCGCCGACGTGGTGTTGAAGGAAAGGAAAAAACTGATTCTGGTCCCGCGCGAAACGCCGTTGAGCCTTGTTCATGTAAAAAACATGGAACTGCTGCTGCAAGCCGGCGTGACGATCCTGCCGGCGAACCCGAGTTTTTACGCCGGCCCGAAGACGATTCAGGATGTGGTGGACACGGTGGTTGCGCGGGTGCTCGATCATCTCGGTGTCCCGCAAAAACTCGTGCCGCGCTGGTCGGAGGAGAAAGATTAAACCGAGGATGGAAAATGGAAACTGGAAGATGGCAAAAACATCTGCCGAAATGACGCCATGAACGAGGGCAAGCCACCATCCTCCATCTTCAATCCTCCATCCTTGCTGCGGAAATGGGCTTCATTTGTGCGCTTCTCGCACACGGTGTTCGCGCTGCCGTTCGCGCTGGCGGCAATGATGGTGGCGGCGCGCGACAACCGTGGCTGGCCGGGCTGGAAGATTTTCCTGCTGATCCTCGCCGCGATGGTTTTTGCGCGGACGTGCGCAATGGCGTTCAATCGCATCGCTGACCGTAAATTCGACGCGCTGAATCCGCGCACGGCCGGCCGCCACCTGCCGACCGGGCAAATTTCGCTGGCCAGCGCAATCGCGCTGTGCATTTTGTCAGCGGTGGGATTGGTTGTTGCCAGCTATTTTTTAAATCCGTTGTGCCTGTATTTGGCGCCCGTTGCATTGGTGGTCATTTGTTTTTATTCACTGACCAAACGGTTCACGGATTACACGCATGTTTTTCTCGGCATTTCATTGGCGTTGGCGCCGGTCGGCGCGTGGCTGGCGGTGAAAGGCGCGGATGTTTCCGTTCTGGAGATTTTGCAAATGGCGACTCTCGCGCTGGCCGTGGTTTTGTGGCTCGTCGGTTTCGACATCATTTATGCGCTGCAGGATTATGAATTCGACAAAGCCCAAGGCCTGCGTTCGCTGGTTGTGGCGTGGGGACCGAAGAATGCGCTGGCCGCCGCGTTCCTGGCGCACCTGGCGATGTGCGGGCTGCTGCTGGCGTTCGGCCTGCTCTGCCGGTTTCATCTCGCCTATCTCCTCGGCTGGTTTCTCATTGTCGGCTGCCTGGTGCTGGAACACTGGATTGCCCGGCGCCGCAGTTTGAACTGGATCAACCTCGCGTTCTTCCGGCTCAACGCGCTCGTCAGCGCGGTTTTTTTAATCACCACCGCCGCCGAGGTGATTTTTCAGGGCGGGTTCAAGTTGCGCTAAACTCAAATTTGCCAAATGTTTGATTTCTGTTAATCCTAGTGTGTGGATTTTTTTGTTCAACGCAGCGAACTGCGCGACCTCTACGACAAGGTCGTGGCGGGCGAGCGCGTTTCCGAGGCTGACGCGCTCCGGCTCTTTGAATCGAAGGATTTGAATGCCGTCGGCGCCATTGCGGACCTGGCGCGCCAGAAAAAAGCCGGCAACCGCGCCAGCTACATCATCAATCGCTACGTCAACTACTCGAACTATTGCATCCTGTCGTGCCAGTTCTGCTCGTTTGCGCGCAAGAAGCGCGACGCCGACGGCTTCGAGCTGACCACGGAACAAATCGTTCAGAAGGCGCGCGAGGCGCTGGCCCTCGGAATCACGGAACTGCACATCGTCGGCGGGCTGCATCCGTCGCTGCCGTTCAGCTATTACACCGACATGCTGCGCGCGTTGAGAAATCTCGACGGCAGGCTGCAATTGAAATGCTTCACCGCAATCGAGATTCTCCACCTCGCCTGGCTCGCCAAAAAGACCGTTGAGCAGACGTTGGCTGAACTGAACGCCGCCGGGTTGGATTCACTGACCGGCGGCGGCGCGGAAATTTTCCGCAAGGAAGTCCGCAGCGCCATTGCCAAGGGCAAGGAATCGGCGGAGGAATACCTGGACGTGCATCGCGCGTGGCACAAGATGGGCGGGCGGAGCACCTGCACGATGCTTTACGGCCACGTCGAATCGCTCGCCGACCGCGTGGATCATCTGCGGCAGTTGAGGGCCTTGCAGGACGAGACGCGCGGGTTCACCGGCTTCGTGCCGCTCGCGTACCAGCCGGAGAACAACGAAATCCCGGTTGAAAATCCGCCGACGGGATTCGATTCGCTGCGGACCATCGCCGTGAGCCGCATCTATCTCGACAACTTCGACCACATCACCGCCTACTGGATCGGTCTTGGCCTGAAGCTGGCGCAGGTGGCGTTGAGCTACGGTGCGGACGACTTGCACGGCACCATCATCGAGGAACACATCTTTCACATGGCCGGCGCGACCTCGCCGCAGTTGCAGACCGAGGCGGACATGGTCAAAGCCATCCGCGAAGCCGGCCGCACGCCGGTGCAACGCAACACCTTTTACGAGCCAATCAAAGTCCTTGCGGACGGCCCGCAGCCGACAGCAACCGAAGCTGAACCGGCGTCGGGCAAATCCAAAATGTTGGAAGACAATCTGGCAACGGCATAAAGTTTGTAAAGATTCACGTCATTCCGTCAGCGAGGCTGACTGGAATCTGCGCCCACAAATCATCCGCTGCAGTGGCAAGCCCGCCGGCCCGATTGAATTTGGTCACAAGCCGAACGCTGCATTCATTCCGACCCAAGAAATCTGGCGCTCCGCCCGTCTGCCAGGCAGAATAGCGCAGCAGTATTATGAGTGAAAGGTTGGGGATTCTCTTTTTGCATCATCATGTGGACGCCGTGGTCGAGGACCATCTGCGGCGCATTCGCGAGCACAATCCCGATGCCACGGTCATCACCATGAGTTCGGGGAAAACGCTGCCCAACGGGTACAATCTTGAACCGACTCCCGGGTTGCGATGGCTGCATTTCTTGCGCGCCCGGAGGTCGGGCGACCGGCTGGTGTGCTCCTGGTTCCTTCAGCGGAAGGAAGTTTGTGACAAGTGGTGGATCGTCGAATGGGACACGTTTTGTGCGATGCCGGCGCGGGAATATTACCGTCCGGTGTGGGCTTTCCCTTTTGTCGCCTCGAGCGTGCGCCTGAAGTATCGGGAGCCGGAATGGGCCTGGTTTGCTGACTCCAAAGCTCTGCCGAAGGACTATGCGCCATTCGCCATGGGCGCGGTGCCGTTTCTATATCTGATGTCCGAACCGGCATTGCGGGCGGTGTGCCGAATGTTGCTGGATAATCCGCTAAAGGTTGGGAACAGCGAACTCCGTTTTGCCACCGCCGCCAACCGCTGCGGCTACGCGCCATGCGGCTTCAGCCCGCCCAACGACCAGATCACTTGGATAAAATGGAACAAATTGCCGCTGTGCCCGACCATCGTTCACCCGGTGAAAGAGCTTTCGCCGGACTGAACCGTCCGTGATTTTTTCGTCCCCCGAATATCGAGTCACTGGTACAACCGTTGATTCATGCCGCGCGATATGGCAGCCATTTGAACTTGGGAAACCGGCGGATAAACGAAATGAAAAGGACCGTTTCGGGCGCGAACTTTTTCAGTTAAGAGTGTCTCAATTTTGAAAGCACCCCGCCCACGGGGTCATTCTGATTTGCCGGTTTTGCCGGGGGAGAGCAGAATGACATTTGACGCCCGCTTCCGAAACGGCGTTAATGTTCCGCGCATGATACCTGCCGCCGATATTTCCAAACTGCACACCCGGTTGGCCCACCACTTCAGTGCCGCGTCCTTCCATTATCTGACGACGGCTCTTCTTTTGATGGCGCTGCTGACCGGCTGCTCAACCGTGACAACATACAAATCCAAAACGACCGCCGGGCCACCAAAGCCGGCTGATTACCCCATCCTCGTCTATACGGAGGACATGATGGTTCCCCGTCCGTGCGAAGTGATTGGGACGATTTCCATCAGCGATACCGATCTCACAATGTTTGGTGGATCGCTTGAAAGCGAAATGAAAACGGTGATGCAAGCCGCCCATAAAAAGGGTGCTGACGCCGTGCAGATAAAATCGGTTGTAGGGCCGTCTTTTTCAGACGCGAATTATCGTCTGGCGGCCGACTTGCTTCGTTACAGGGATGTTTGGGAGACCGTTGCCATCCCGCAGCAAGCGTTCGCCAGGTATCTCGAGACGAATCGGTGGAACCTCGACCCGATTGAAGGTGTCTGGGGCGGGCGCGGACGGATCCTGCATCGCATCGGCATCATGAGGGACAATTCAAAACCGGGCCGGGATTTTATCGGTTTTATTCTCAATACGGAAAATCCGACATGGCGCGAAGGGTACAAGAAAATTGACATCAAACGCGGGACCCGGCCCGGAACTTACATCCTGGACTATTACCTCGACGATTTCAGCAAACGTGGAACCACCATTCTGCTGGGCAGGAACAAGACATTCACTTTGACCATTCCGATAACCGACGAAAAAACCGACATCATTATCTATTCCAAGAACTGGTAGATAAGATTGAGCTCTTGCAAGAGCTTTTTGCTTTGATTGTCCTTCGCGAATGGGGTAGGAAAGTCGCACACATGAAATATTCCTTCCCTGCATTTCAATTTCTGGCAGTCAGTGCGGTTGTTCTTCTTGGATCTTTCTCCGGTTTTACGGCTGACAATTCCATCGTCCCGGCTCCGCCCCGGCCGGACATGGCCGGGGCGACGGGCGTTGCGTCAAATTCCCCTTCCATGTTGCCGGGCAATGGGCCGGCACAGCACCCGTTCCTCTACGCGGGCGAATGGGACACGCGCAAGCCCCTCGAACAGTCCATATTCCTCGTGCGCGACGGCAAAATCGTCTGGCAATATTCCATGCCACTGCATCCGAAGCCGGGCGCCAATCAGGAGTTTGACGACGCCACCCTGCTCTCGAACGGGAACATCATTTTCTCACGGATGTCCGGCGCGGGCATGGTCAATCCCGACAAGCAGCTTGTGTGGGATTACCCTGCTCCACCCGGAACGGAAATCCACTCGTGCCAATCCATCGGCAAGGACCGGGTTTTGATCATGCGCAATGGCAACCCGGCGCAGGCCATGATCATCAACACCGCCACCGGCAGGATTGAGAAGGAAATTCCCATCCCGACCACGGTCAAAGGAACTCACGGGCAATTCCGGCACATTCGCATGACCAAGGCCGGCACCATTCTGGTGCCTCACCTCGGCGAGGGCAAGGTGGTCGAGTACGACCTGAACGGCAAGGTGCTCTGGTCGGTTGCCGCCAAATCGCCCTGGCAGGCGGTGCGTCTCAACAACGGCAACACGCTGATTGCCGGGGATTGGAGCCGCTACGCGCGCGAGGTGAATCCAAAGGGGGAAACCGTCTGGGAATTTACCCAGGCGGACGTGCCCGGCTATAAACTGGGCAATATCCAGACGGCCGACCGGCTGGCCAATGGCAACACAGTAATGTGCAGTTGGATCGCCGGAGACAACAATACATCGCACTGGCCGGGCACGGTGCAGGTGTTCGAAGTGACGCCGGACAAAAAGGTCGTCTGGGCGCTGTCGTCGTGGAAAGACCCCGACCTTGGCCCCGCCACATCCATCCAACTGCTGGATGAGCCGGGCATCGTCGAAAACCTCGACTTGCAGCGGTAGCGCTTCCAAGGTGGAGGTGCGAACGCGTGAAAGAAAATCCGACTTTCCGGCTTGCTGCTCCGTGTGTCCTTCACATTTTGGGCCGAAAAGATAGTTGCCGATTATTGTTGCCATTGCGGTGAAATAGGCGATATTGCGGAGGTCTGTTAGATAGCTTATCGCTTCCACGGCATGGTGAATCTTCAGGTGAACTTGGTTCAGTGATGATTTGAAATCCGATTACCGGGAACAGTCTGGCTAGAGCAACGGTTAATCTCACAGTTAAACATCACATGAGCAATAAATTGTTTGTAGGAAATCTTTCCTTCGAAACCACTGAAAACGACCTGCAGGACGCCTTTGCGGCGCACGGCACCGTCGTTGAAGCCAACCTGATGACGGACCGGGTCACCGGACGTCCCCGCGGTTTTGGTTTCATCACCATGGGCACGGCCGAAGAGGCGCAAAAAGCCATTGCGGCGCTGAACGGCTCGCAACTGGGCGGACGCGCCCTCACGGTGAACGTCGCCAAGCCGCGCGAAGAACGCGCACCCGGTGGTGGCGGTGGCGGTCGTCGTGAATACGGCGGCAGTCGCAATCGCTACTAATCGCGTTTGAGATTTCATGGCGGGGTTCGGGTGAACCGGGCCCCGCCTTTTTATTCGCCGCACCCCGTTGGTCGGCAGATTGGTCGTTGCTGTTCCCGGCCGATGCGGTAAACTGAGCCAGTCCATGAAAGAAGAACACATTGAAGTCGAAGGTCGCGTCATGACCGTGCTGCCTGGAACGATGTTCCGGGTGGAACTGGACAACAAGCACCTCGTGCTGGCCACCATCTGCGGCAAGATGCGCAAACGCTGGGTGCGCCTGACCGTCGGCGACCGCGTGAAAATGGACATGTCGCCCTACGACTTGAACAAGGCGCGCATCACCTGGCGGTTGCGTTAAAACTTTCGCGCGCGGCTTCCTCGCAATAATCCGCTCAATTCCCGCCGGCGTCCGGCTTCACGTTTTCCAGTTCGAGCTTGAGCGCGTGCAGCGACAGGTTGATGTCGCAGATGAACGCAACCAATGACGCAAAAAGTGAAATCATGCACGCGATGAAAATGACGCTGACCAGGACTGCCTGTTCGGCGTGCAGCAACGCGGTCACAAACAGCGCGATAATCAGCGCCGCCGCCAGCAGCGCGCTGAGCGCAGCCAGCGTGATGCTCAAACGGATCATCCGCGCGCGCCGGTAAATAATGGCCACCTGCGCCAGGACCTGCTGGCGGTCCTGCTCGGTGCGCTTCGGCAGTTCGCCCTTCAGTTGCCGGGCGCGGTCAATCGCACGCCCCAACCGGTTGGTCATTGTGAGCAGCAACAGGCCGATGCCGGAAATCAGGATGACCGGACCGATGGCCACTTGGAGCACCGGAACAATTTCATTGAGCGGAGTTGTCGGCATGGCTTGTTTAAGCAAAAGCCGAGTGTAGCCGAAATCCGGGGCTTCAGGCAAGAACGAGTGAATAATTAGCGGTGCCTCAATTTGAAATCAGCTCTTCCGCCCATTTGTGTGGGCAGCATCGGCTGTTTTTACAACTTCACCCACTTGCCGGTTCTGGACGATTCCTCAACGGCGGCGAGAACGCGCTGGTTCTTCAAGCCGTCCTCGAATGTCGGCTGGACGGGCTTTCTCTCGACGCAGGCGTTCACAAAATCGGCCACCGTATGGATGAACGTGTGTTCGTAGCCGATGATGTGGCCCGGCGGCCACCAGTTGCCCGCGTACGGCTGCACGCCGCCGCGCTCGGTGACGAGGATGTCCCGAAAACCCTGCCGGTCCTTCGGATCGTCGCCATCGTAAAATTTCAGCCGGTTCATGTCCTCGAAATCAAAATGGATCGAACCTTTGCCGCCATTGATTTCAATTTCAATGTGGTTTTTGCGGCCAAGCGCATAACGCGTGGCTTCCAGATTCGCCACCACGCCGTTTTCCATCCGTCCAATGAACATCGCCGCGTCATCCACGCTTACCTTGCCCATCTTGCGCACGCCTTTGACCGGCGCATCCGCCAGCGGCCGCTCCGCCACAAACGTGTTCAGCAAACCGCAAATCTCCTTGAACTCGCCGGCCAGATAACACCCCAGATCAATGATGTGCGCGTTGATGTCGCCGTTGGCGCCGCTGCCGCTGGTTTCCTTTTGCAAACGCCAGTTGATGGGAAATTCCTGATCCACGAGCCAGTCCTGCGCATAACGCGCGTGAAAATGGAAAATTCTCCCCAACGCGCCCTCACCCATCAATTTCTTTGCCAGCGCAATTGCCGGGATGCGCCGGTAATTGTGGCAGACCATGTGGACAACCTTCGCCTTTTGCGCGGCGGCCAGCATCGCTTCGGCCTGTTTCACATTCAACGCCAGCGGCTTCTCGCACAAAATGTGTTTCCCGTTTCGCGCGGCGGCGATGGCAATTTCCGCGTGCAAATGATTCGGCGCGCCGATGTCCACGATGTCAATCAGCGGCGACTCGACGATTTCGCGCCAGTCGGTCGTGGCGTGTTGCCAGCCGAGGTGGGCGCGCGCCGCCTGCACCCCGGAGGCGCTGCGTCCGCAAATGGTGTGGAGCTCGATGTTGGCCTTGAGAGGAAAAAATCGCGGCGCCTGCCGCCAGGCATTTGAATGCGCCCTGCCCATGAAACGGTAGCCGATCAGCCCGACGCGCAAAGTTTTGGCCATAAAACTTGGGGTTGAACTGGATGTGCCTGTCTTTATAGTGAGCCTTGACAACCAAGTCAACGGACAACCGTTCAAAGAAAAAATATGCCATTTACCGCCGCAGAAATCGCAAAACACGTTGGTGGCGAGGTGGTTGGAGACCAAAACGCCGTCCTGAAAAACTTTGCGCCCGCCGAATCCGCCCAAGCCGGCGACCTGACGTTTGCCGAAAACGAGGATTACTTCGCCCGCGCCGAACAAAGCGCCGCCACTGCCGTCATCGCGGATGAACGGTTCAAATCCACGCGCAAAATTTTAATCCGCGTGCCAAACGCGCGCATCGCCTTCGCGAAGGCCATGACATTGTTCTTCCCGGAATGCACTTACGCCGCCGGCATCCATCCCACGGCGGTCGTTGCCGCGTCCGCGCAAATTGACCCGGCCGCGCACGTCGGACCTCATTGCATCGTCGGCGAGCGCGTGAAAATCGGCGCGCGGTCGGTTTTGCAGGGCGGCGATTTTGTCGGTGACGATTCCAGGCTGGGCGAGGACGTGAACCTGTTCCCGAACGTGACGGTCTATCCGCGCACGGAAATCGGCCGGCGCGTCCGCGTTCACGCGAGTACGGTGGTTGGCTCCGACGGTTTCGGTTATGTGCAGGATGGCGGCATTCACCGCAAAGTGCCGCAGATTGGCAACGTCGTCATCGGCGACGACGTGGAAATCGGCGCAGGCGTGATGATTGACCGCGGCGCGCTCGGTTCGACTGTCATCGGCAAGGGCACGAAGATTGACAACCTCGTCCAAATCGCGCACAACGTGGAAATCGGCGAAGGCTGCCTGCTGGTCGCGCAAGTTGGCATCGCCGGCAGCTCCAAGCTCGGAAATTACGTCGTCATTGCCGGGCAGGTGGGCATCGCGGGCCATCTGAAAATTGGCAATCAGGTTACCGTCGCCGCCAAGTCGGGTGTGATGACTGATATTCCGGATGGCGGGAAGTGGCTGGGAATTCCCGCGCAACCGGACCGGAACACCAAGCGCCAGCTTATCGCACTTCAACATCTGCCCGAGTTGCTCAGGCGCGTCGCGGAACTGGAAAGAAAATTCGGCGACAAAAAATAATTTCAGTTCGCGCGGGCTTTTCTCATCTCCCGCTCGCGCAGCCAGGCGAAAATTACGGGCGTTTCGATCAAAATGCACGCGAGGCTGCTCACCATGCCGCCGATGACCGGCGTCGCCAGCGGCTTCAACACTTCCGCGCCGGTGCGATGGCTCCACAAAATCGGCAGCAGGCTCGCGACGATGGTCGCCACGGTCATCACCTTCGGGCGCAGCCGCAGCCGCGCGCCGTCCTTCACTGCTTGGATCAAATCCCTGCGCGAAAACCCCGCGCCGCATTCAGCCATTTTCCTTTTCACCGCTTCGTCCAGATACACGACCATCACGACGCCGGTTTGAATCGCCGTGCCGAACAGCGCGATGTAGCCGACCCAGACGGCCACGCTGAAGTTGTAGCCGAGCAGCCATTGTAGGAAGACGCCGCCGGTCAGCGCGAACGGCACGGCGAGGATGACGTGCGCCGCCTCCTTCGCGCTGTGATAAACGATGTAAAGCAGCAGGAAGATGACAAACAACGCCGCCGGCACGATCAGCCGCAACGTGTGCTGCGCGCGGATTTGATTTTCGTATTGGCCGCTCCATTCAATCGTCATGCCGGGCGGCAGGGAAATTTCCTTCGCGAGGCGCGCCTGCGTTTGCTTTACGAAGCCGCCGAGGTCGCGACCCTCGACATTCGCCTGCACGAACACGCGCAAACGCCCGTTCTCACTGTTGATTTCGCTTGGCCCGATTTCGCGGCGGATCACCGCCACCTGCCCAAGCGGAACGCGGTCGCCCGAAGGCGTCGGCACCAAGATATCGCCGAGGCGCTCGATATCGTCGCGTTCGCCGCGTTGCAGCCGGACTTGGATGGGAATCCGCTCACGCCCGGCAATCGCTGTGGAAACATTGTTGCCGCCGATGCCACCCTCGACCAAATCCAAAACATCCTGCGCGCGCAGGCCGTAACGCGCCATCGCCGCGCGATCCACCTCGATGTCGAGATACGGCTTGCTTTCCGTGCGCGACGCGGCCACGCCGACCGCGCCGGGAATCCGACGGACGACGCGTTCGACCTCGAACGCTTTTTTTTGCAAATCGTCCAGATTGTCGCCGAGAATCTTGATGCCGACCTGCGCGCGGATGCCGGTGCTGATCATAAGGATGCGGTTTTCAATCGGCTGCAAAAATCCGGGCACGTAGCCGGGCATCTGCGACAGTTTTTCCTCCAGCTCGGCGATGAGTTTTTCCTTGGTCATGCCCGGACGCCATTGCGATTCCGGCTTGAGCATGATGGTCGTCTCGATCATTTCGATGGGGGCGGGATCGGTGGCGGTTTCAGAACGGCCGAGCTTGCCACCGACGCTCGCGACTTCGGGCGCCTGACTGATGACCTGATCCTGCCAAGCCATGATACGTTTGATTTCCGTGAGCGACGTGCTGGGCAACAGCACCGGCATGAAAAGCAAACTGCCTTCATTCAGCGTCGGCATGAATTCGCTGCCCATGCCGCGCGGCAGCTTCGCTGCCAGTTGAGGGTTGAGGGTTGAAAGTTGAGAGACAATTTTCGCCGGAACGCCGAAGGCCAGAATCAGCGCGGCGGCGACCAGAATCAATGCGATGCCAAGCACGGTTTTGCGGAAGCGCAACGCCCAGTCCAGAATCGGATTGTAAATCGCCAGCAGGATTTTCATCAGCGGATTTGAATCCTCGGAACGGAACGGACCGCAGATGAATGTCGCGCAAAGCGCCGGCACGAGCGTGATGGCCAGCAGCGTCGAACCGGCCATCGCGAACGTCTTGGTGAACGCCAGCGGATGAAACAATTTTCCCTCCTGCCCGCTCAACGCGAACACCGGCACGAACGCGAGGATGATGATGACCATCGCAAAGAAAATCGGGCGTCCAACCTGTTGCGCCGCTTCGAGCGTGACTTGCAATGACTCGGCCTTGTTCAGCCGCGCGCCTTTCTTTTTTTCGGCCAGCTCGCAATGGCGGATGGCGTTTTCGGCCATGACGATGCCCGCGTCCACCAGCACGCCGATGGCGATGGCGATGCCGGAAAGCGACATGATGTTCGACGTGATGCCGAACTGGTTCATCAGGATGAACGAAACGAGAATCGAAAGCGGCAGCGGCAGCGTGACGATGAGGATGCTGCGAAAGTGGAACAGGAAAATGACGATGACAATCGTGACCAAAATAATTTCCTCGGTCAACGCGTGCTTGAGCGTGTCGAGCGTGCGGTCAATCAGTTCGCTGCGGTCGTAAAAGGATTTGATGCTGACGCCCGGCGGCAGGCTCGGCGAGATTTGCGCGATCTTGGCCTTCACGTCGCGGATGACCTGCATCGCGTTTTCACCGGTGCGCATGACGACGATGCCGCCGACGGCTTCGTGCCCGCCGATGTCCAGCGCGCCGCGCCGGAAATCGCCGCCGATTTGCACCGTCGCCACGTCCTTAAGATAAACCGGCGTGCCGCTGCTCTGCGTGAGGACGATGTTCTCCAAATCGGCGTTGGAATTGACGAGTCCGACGCCGCGCACGACAAATTCCATCCCGTTTTCCTCGATCACCTTGCCCCCGACGTTCAAATTGCTCTGCTTCACGGCGTCCATGACCATTTGCAGCGTCACATTCATCGCGCGCATTTTCAGCGACGAAACTTCGATCTGATATTGCCGCACGAAACCGCCGACGCTCGCGACTTCCGCGACGCCGGGAACGGCGTTGAGTTGATAGCGCACGAACCAATCCTGAATCGAGCGGAGCTGGCCTAAATCATAGCCGCCGTCCGGCGCGAGCTTCGGGTCAACATCAAGATAATATTGATAAACCCAGCCGAGGCCGGTCGCGTCCGGGCCGAGCTTGGGTTCGACGCCGGCGGGCAGAACGTCACCGAGATAATTCAGCCGCTCCAGCACGCGCGACCGCGCGAAATAATTGTCAATCTTGTCGTCGAAAATGATGGTGACGAGCGAGAAGCCGAACATCGAGTTTGCGCGGACGGTTTTCACGCCGGCAAGCCCCTGTAAATTCACGGACAGCGGATAGGTGACCTGATCCTCGACCTCCTGCGGGCTGCGGCCCGGCCAGTCGGCGAAGACGACGACCTGGTTTTCGCTCAAGTCGGGAATCGCATCCACCGGGGTGCGATAAACGGCGCGGACGCCAAAGCCGATGAGCAGCGCCACGCCGCAAAAAACCAGGAAGCGATTGCGCAACGACCATTCTATGATGCGATTAATCATGGCAGTGAAAGGTTAGTTGTCCGCGCTCCGTGAGATTTGCGCTTCGGCGTCAATCAACAGATTGCCGGAAGTGACGACCTTGTCGCCTGCCTGCAAACCGTCGAGGACCTCTACAAATTCGTCGCCGACGCGGCCCAGTTTGATTTTGCGCTGCTCGTAATATCCGTTCCCGAAGTCCATATAAACGACCGGCTGCGAGCCGGGCTGAAGCACAGCACTGCGAGGCACGGTGAGTACATCCGGCGAATTCACGAGCACGCGGCCCTCGGCGTAAAATCCGGTGAACAATTTTTCGCCACCCAACCCAGCGGCCTCGACCGGTGGATTGGAAATTTCCGCGCGAATTTTGGTGCTGTCGGACGTGCCGTCAAAATCCGCGCCCGCGACGGGTCGCCCGCCGTCCAATTTGATTTGCGCCGAATAAACCATCCCCGGCGCGGACGGCACGGTGACTTCTACGGTTTGGTTGGTCTTCAACCAGGCAAGGTCGCGGGAATAAGCGGTGAACTCGAACCAAGCCGCGGTCTGCGAGTTCGTTGAGATATTGCCCGCGACACGCAGTGTGTGGACGAGAGAACGGCGTTCCACCATCGAGGTCTGGACGTTGGCGACGTTCACGCTGCCGGCGTTGAGCTTGAGGCCGAAACCGGTGTTGGTGCTTTCCCCGTTTTCATAAACCGGCACCAAATTCATGCCGCAAATCGGGCATTTGCCCGGCTTGTCGGATTTGATCCACGGGTGCATCGGGCTTTGGTAATAAAGAACTTTGCGGCCCGCAGCGGTGGCGGGAATGGAAGCCGCTGGCGCAGTCTCGTGCCGTGCGGCGAACCACGTCGCCGCCGCACTCGCGGCGGCGACGAACAAGACGAGCAAAACAATTTTGGGTTTCATAAAATTGCCGTTTCAACGTGTTGTGCTGAACGAACAGCAACCCGCCGGTGCCGCGGCGGGTGCGCTCGTTTTGGTTTCATCCGCATAAACCGGCTGGAGTTTCATGCCGCAAATCGGGCAATCGCCGGGCTTGTCGTATTTGATGTTCGGGTGCATCGGGCAGGCGTAGTAAAGAATCTTGCGGTCCGAGGAAGCGGTAATAGCTCCCGACGGATGGTGCGGCGCGAGCCAGCCGGCAGCTCCACCCAGTGTTGCAGCCAGGACAGCAACTGTAATCAGTTTCATTTTCATAAAATTATTCTATCGTTTTGGTTGCCGCCGTTTGTGCGCGGCGGAAAAATTTGGGACAAATCACGGGCACAAAACTTCCGTGGAGCAATGGAACGGGTCCGAAGCGCGCCGGCTCAAGGCACACCACGGGCGGGGAAGCGGAAAAATCAGATCAGCCGGGCGCAGTCCCGCGCGTAAAGCGCGGTGCCGGGATCAGCGAACACTGTTGAAGCAACCGGGGAAAATCCGGTCAAAGCGGCGTCGGGCAGAACCCACGCCACAATATTTTGCGGGGGAACGGAAAGCTGGTTTTGATTTCCGGCGGGGGCCGGATTTGCCGTGAGCGGCTGCGAAGCCGGGGCGGGTTGCGGGGCGCAACAGGCCATCTTGCCGCCGCAACCGCAATCCTGTTTTGCGGCCGGTGCCTGCGGATTTTGCGCGCAGACGGAAATCTGAGCCAAGATAACCGCAAGGCTGCAAAAGATGGACAATGCCGTTTTCACAAACCGAATCTCACACCGATGAACAGACCACGCCCCACCATTTTTGGTATTCGCCCATCAATTCTTGGCGTCCTTTGCCTTGGTCATGGCTTCGGCATCGTGGATGATTTTCATGTATTTGTCCGGGTCGGCAAGGAATTTCGGCTTGCACATCGGGCAGCAAAATTTGATCTCCTGGTTGATGCCCGTCGCCTTGTCCTGATAGATGAACACGACGGGCGGTCCCATGTCGCCGCCGAACTTTTCGCCGGAAACGATGCAGGTGTCGAGTGGATACGGCACGGGCTTGGAGGCAGCCACCGAATTTGTGCCGTCGGCGCGCGAACTGAATGAAACGGCCATCAGCGCGGTGACTGAAAGAAATCCGACAATCAATTTCAATTTTTTCATAACCCGCGTAATTACGCATCAAACCGCTTTTGAGTCAACTTCAACGGCCGCCTCAAACTCCGCCAGTTCCGTGCCCGCCTTTTCCCATTCCTTGTTCGCCTCCGCAAGACGTTCATGGACGTGCATCAGCTCGCGGTTGATCTGCGTCGCCCGTCCGCCCGTAGCGTAGGTTTCCGGCTTCTCCAGTTCCGCCGTCAATTCCTTTTCGCGCGTCTCCAATTCCGCAATTTCCTTTTCGCGCGCGGCGATGCGTTTCTGGATTTCCTGCCGTTTGCGTGACCGCGCCTGCCGCTGTTCGGCCTCAATCCTTTTCTGTTCCTTGCGATCCAGCGCCGATGTTCTTTCAGGCGGCGGCGGTCCCCGGCGGCCTGAATGATTGGGGCTTGTGGAATCCGCCGTTCCGGAACCGGAACTCGTCAGCGCCGCACGCGCAGATTGCGAGGTCTTGTCCAGGTAATATTGATAGCCGCCGGTGAAATGCCGGAGGCGGCCGTTCTCGACGCGCACGACATGGTTCGCCAGCACGCGGATGAAATGCACGTCGTGGCTGATGAAAATCAGCGTGCCCTCAAACGGCGTCAACGCCTCGATGAGCGCGTCCACGCTCGCGAGGTCAAGATGCGTCGTCGGCTCGTCCATCAACAGCAGGTTCGGCGGATCAAGGAGCAATTTCACCAGCGCCAGCCGGCTTTTCTCGCCGCCGCTCAGCACGCTCACCGGCTTGAACACGTCGTCGCCGCGGAACAAAAAACTGCCGAGGACGGTGCGAACGAACTGCTCCGAGACGCGTTGCGGTGTTTCGAGCGCCTCCTGCAACACGGTGTGGCTGGGATTGAGCATCTGCGCGCGGTGCTGCGCGAAGTAGCCGGATTTGGCGTTGTGACCGAGCCGATGCTCGCCCGACAGCGGTTGGAGAACTCCAGCCAGCAGCTTCAGCAACGTGGATTTGCCCGCGCCGTTCGGCCCGACCAGCACGATGCGCTGTCCGCGCTCGGCCTCGAAATTCAGGTTTTCGTAAATTGGTTTGCCGGCCGGATCGCCGTACCCAAACTTCAGGTGCTTGAGCGTGATGACGCGATGGCCGCTGCGTTGCGGTTGCGGGAAACGGAATCCCACCGTCGGACCCGGTCCGTCGGGCGTCTCCACCATGTCTTCCTTGAGCCGCTCGATCTGTTTCATCTTGCTCTGCGCCTGCGCCGCCTTGGTGTTCTTCGCGCGGAACCGGTCCACGAACAATTGCATCCGGTCAATCTCGCGCTGTTGCGCCTTGGCCATCGCGACCATCGTCACTTCTGCGGCTGCGCGTTGTTCGAGGTATTCATCGTAGTTGCCGGTGTAACGCAGCACGCGTGACGAGCGCAACTCGGCGACGTGCGTGCAAAGGCGGTTGAGAAATTCGCGGTCGTGCGAGATGAGCAGGATTGCGCCGGGATAATGCCGCAGGTACTCCTGGAACCACAGGAGCGTTTCGAGGTCGAGATGGTTCGTCGGCTCGTCAAGCATCAACACGTCCGGCTCCTGCGTCAGCAGCCGCGCGAGGTGCGCGCGCATCACCCAGCCGCCCGAAAGCTCGCGCGCGGGCCGCGCGAAATCAGACTGCTTGAAGCCGAGGCTGGCGAGAATCTGTTTGGCCTTCGCGACAAACTGGCCGTCGTGCTCGTGGTCGTGTGGCACGGCGATGTCCAAAACGGCTTCGTTGCCGGCGGGTTCGCTTTCCTGCGGCAGGTAGCCAAACCGCGTGCCGCGAATGAATGTGACCTCGCCCGCGTCCGGAGCTTCCTGGCCAAGGATGATTTTGAGCAGCGTGGATTTGCCCGCGCCGTTCGGCCCGACGAGGCCAACGCGCTCGCCGGACAGGAGCGTGAGCGAGACGTCGTCAAACAACTGACGACCGCCAAAGGCCTTGCTTAATCCGGCAACAGTGAGCATGAAAAGTATTGGGGAAGGTCAGAATTTAGTTTTCATTAGCCAGGCGCAGGGCTTCGGCAATGACCGCATCCGACAAATACAAGCCGCCCTTGGCCTCAATAATTTCGAGCAAGTCGCGAACAGAAGAAATTTTTCCCAGCCGCTTCGCTTGGATCACCACACCGACCAGCCCGATGCACGGAACGTTTAATCGCTTTGCTGCCACGCGCGCTTTACGATCATCGGTCACCAGCAATCTGGCGTTTAGTTCCTTCGCCAGTAAAAGCGCTTCCGCTTCGCCACGACCGAGCGTTTCCGTGCCAGACAACCGTTGGCCGGGATTTCGCGCCGGTCGAAGTTCTACAAAGCCGGGAACGTCTCGGTGGAAATCTTTCAATTCATCCCAGACGGCTTGAGGCACAAAAACACGCTCGAACAACTCCTGGAGCAACCGGGCCTGCCCGGCCTTGAGCAACGTGGTGATTGCGGTGGTGTCGCTGACAACGCTCATGACCTCAAGTGCCGCTCAAGGTCTGTCGTTCAGCGTTGCGATGTCCGCTTGCAGATCATCCGGCCCGTAATTGATGGGGATATGCCGCCGGCCCAGTTCGCCAAGCAATTGAACGGAAGAAATGCCCGCCACCTCCGCCGCCCGCCCAAGCGAAACCTCCTCCCGCTTGTAAAGACCGATGGCAATGTCCACCAGCGCGTCCTGTTCTGTCACGCGCAGGCTGCCGAATCGTTCCGAAGGAATGGTCAACGTCATGCCTTAAGAAGGTAATCCTTGCAACCGCCTCTGGCAATCTGCCGTTTCAAAATCATTTCGGTTTCAATTGCGGAAACAGGATCACGTCGCGGATGCTTTCCTGGCCGAGCAACATCATGCACAGGCGGTCAATGCCCATGCCCATGCCGCCGGCGGGCGGCATGCCGTGTTCGAGCGCGACCAGAAAATCCTCGTCCAGCTTCTGCTGTTCGCCGCCGGCCTGATGCTCAAGCCGTTCGCGCTGCTCGATGGGATCATTTTGCTCCGTGTAAGCCGGCGCGATCTCCTGGCCGTTGATGCAACACTCGAAAACCTCGACGATCGTCGGGTCGTCGGGCGAAAGCTTGGCGAGCGGCACGAGTTCCTTGGGCAGATGCGTGACGAACGTGGGCTGAATCAATCTCGGCTCAATAAATTTTTCAAAAATGTCGCGAGTAACATCAATGTCTGACGGCAACCCTGTTGTCACCATTTGCTTCGATAAAATTTCGAGTTGTTGTTGAACCCGTATTTTTCTGACTTGCTCACCTTTTTTAATTAAAACCGCCAGATCGTGTAAATCATTTGCGGCAAGCAATTCGGGCTCTTCTCCAAACGCAGCTAAATAACAAAATCTTTCGCTTGGGCTAATTTCAAACCAATTGCTGTGAATCGTTTCACGAATTAAATCTTTGTATTTCGCGCGTTTCCAATTTGGCGTGAGGTCAATAATTTCAACTGTTTCAAGCGGCTTGACTTTCGCTCGATAGTCGGCAATGAATTGGAAGAATTTGGCAGCATCAAATTTCTGCGGATGTTCTTGAGCCAAAGTTCGCATTGCACTTTCAGCTTGTTCTAGCAAAGACGTTATCATGCGTGCCGTATTCCAATGTTCTTTGTCTGGCAAAACATCCACGCATTCATCACGCAGATCGTAAATTGGTTCAAATGCTTTGCGTGTTAGAGGGTCCGTTTCCGTAAATGGAATTCCAATTTGCTTTGCATCAATTATTTCTTTTGGAAGTAATTGGTTGAGTTGATCCAAAATTATTCCAACTTCAGTTTTACGATTTATCGGAATTTTCAACGTCCCCAAAACTTTTTGCGCGACGTGTTTCACCATTGATTCGACGAGTTCCATCATGCTCTCGTAATCGCCGAACGCCTGATACGCTTCGAGCATGGTGAATTCGGGATTGTGTTTGCGCGAGAGGCCTTCGTTGCGGAAGTTGCGGCCAATCTCGAACACCTTGTCCACGCCACCGACGAGTAGGCGTTTGAGATACAATTCCAACGCGATGCGCAGGTAAAAATCACAGCCGAGCGCGTTGTGATGCGTTTTGAATGGTTGCGCCGCCGCGCCGCCGGGAATCGCCTGCATCATCGGTGTCTCCACCTCGACGAAGCCGCGCGTGTGCAGAAAGTTCCGGATTTCGCGGATGATTTCGCTGCGCAGCAACAGCACGTCGCCGGGAGAACCTTTTTCAAATCCGGTCGTGGAAGTTCCAGGTGCGGCGGCTTTGCTCGCCATCAAATCGAGATAGCGCTGGCGGTAGCGGATTTCGGTGTCTTCGAGTCCGTGCCATTTGGCCGGCGGCGGGCGGAGCGCCTTGGCCAGAATCGTGAAGCCGGCGAGCTTGATGGAAATTTCGCCGGTCTTGGTCGTGAACAGCGCGCCCTTCACGCCGATGAAATCGGCAAGGTCGAGGTGTGTGAAAATGTTCCATTGCTCGTCGCCGAGCGTGTTTTTCTGCGCGTACACCTGGATGCGCCCGCTCTGGTCGCGCACGTCAATGAACATGGATTTGCCCATGTCGCGGTGCGCGGTGATGCGGCCGGCCACGGCCACTTCGCGGCCTTCGGTGTAATTCTTCCGCGCGTCGGCGCACGATTCCGTCGGGGAGAATTTGTTCTTGAACGGGTCAATGCCCCTGGCGCGCAGCGCGGCGAGCTTGGCCTTGCGCTGTTCAATCAATGAATTCGTGTCGTCCATCAGAGTTGGCAAAGTAAATCAGGAAACATGCGGTTTTGCACGTCATTTGATTTGGCGGCCCGGTGCCCCGGCGGTTTTTGCTTTTACGGATGAAACAGTTGAGTCCAGCGGCCTGTTGGTTGAGAATTCGCGGCGCGATTGGATTGTGTGACATGAATAATCAACGGTTCAAGGAAACTTGCGGCCTGCTGTTCTTCCCGATTATCCGCGGGGCGGAGCGGAGGCTGTCGGTGCCGGATCTTTACCGGATAATGCGGACGTACAGTTTCGTGCGCGCGGTGTTCAGGGGCATTCCGCCTTCCGTGCCGCTGCCGGCCTGTCTTGGCGCGGGGCAATCAGTCCACGCCATACGGCAATGGCGGGGTGATGGTTACATGAATGAACTGCTGGAGTATTTTCCGGAGCGGCTGGCGGAAACCAAATGGATGGATCGCTGCCGCATCGAGGGACTTGAACATCTCCTGCAAGCCAGGCGCAGCGGACGTCCGGTGGTGCTGGCCTTCGGACATTTCGGGCCATATTTTTTGGCGCGATACTGGCTTCGGGCGGCAGGTGTTCCGGTGGCAGCACTGGTCGGTGGAATCCCCGAAGCCCGTTCCGCGTCGCGCCGGCGCGGGGACCAGCTCTCTCCTTTTTCCGGGATCCCCACCGCCTTCCACCGGGACGAATTGCGGGCGGCGAACGAGTTTCTGGCCGCCGGAAATCCGCTGATGGTGGCGATTGACAATGTGACCGGCAAACAGATGAACGTGCCGGCTGGCGGCGGCTGGACTTTTCAAATGGCCACCGGCGCGGTGAGGCTGGCCATGCGCCATCGCGCGGAACTGGTTCCCTGTTCCATCGTTTACGAAGGCCGCTGGCGTTTTAACATCGAGCTGGGCCGGCCGGTTCCGGCAGAATATCTGGCCGCCGAAGCCGATTGGGTCCGTGCTGGAAAATATCTGCTCGGCGAACTGCTTCCCCGATTTCAGGGCCATCCCCAGCAATGCTTGAATCAATTAATCAAATGTTTCCGGCCGGCTGCTCCGGTCATCCCGGTGGAAAACCACCCGGATAAACTCCTCCATCCCCGCCAATCTACCGTGCGATAGTGCGGTGGATATCATCGGCATCCCAATCCATTTTCGGACGATTAAGATGAGGAAGCGGCCCGTTTCACATGTGGAACCAGTTGTAGGGATCCGGGAAGATCGGCCAATCAATCGAGATTTCTGAAGCCAGCATGAACAGGATTATTCCGGTCAGCATGAAGAATTTTGCCTGGTTGCTGAATCGGCTCAGCGTGCGGTCGAGCCCGAAAACGAAGAGCAGCAGGAATGGAATCAGCGCGCCAAGCAGCAGCCGGCCCGAGGTGAAATACGGATGTTCGCGCGACGGATAAAAGCAGTCATGAAAGTCGTAAATGATGGAGAGGAAGCCGAAAAACGCGAGCACGGCGGCGCAACAAACGACGGCGAACCACAACGCCTGTGATTGCGGCGTGGTTGTGGGGGCGGGACGCTGGAAAAGCGCGACCAGCGTCATTGCGAGAAGGCCGACGGACATGACCGCGTAAAATGAATCCACGCCGTGAATGCCAAGCGGCTTGCGGTGCCACATGAATTCGCCCTGCCACAGCGTGGCCAGGTTGCCGGACAGAAACACCCAAAATCCGTGGAACGTGAAAATCGGATGGTGCCACCACGCGGCGAACGGCTTGTGCGTCCAGCCGAGGAATTTGATTTTCGCCTCCGAGCCGGTGAAATCGCCGAAGATGAATTTGCACCACGCGAGCCAGAGCACAACCGGCAATCCGGCGCAAGCCGCGAGCGACAGTACGGTCGGCCTCACTACGCGCAGGTCTTCGTTCCTGAACAGTTGCCATGTTTTGAGCAGCACGGCCAGGGCTGCGACGGCCAGCAGCGGCAGGTTGCTGATTTTGGTCAGGAACGTCGCCGCCAGCGCCAGGCCCGCGAACATCCCCAGGCGCACGCCCGGCCGCCCGCTCTGCAGCCATCGCAACAGCAAAATGAACGCCGCGCCGAAACACACTGGCGAGAGCACGTCATTTTGAATCGAGTAAAACGCGGTTTGCGGCATGAACGCGATCAACGCCGGCACGCCGAACTGCAGAAACAGGTTGTCTGGAAAAATCATCCGCGCGGCCACAAAGCCCAGCCAGATGAGCGTGACAACGAAAAGCACATTCAGGAAACGGAGCCAATAGAGCAGAAGACCATCGTGGAAACCGCATGCCTCTCCCAGGCGCCACCACAAACCCGCCAGCGTGTAATAGAGCGGCGGCTGCGAAGCCTCGTAATTTGTCACCGTCCGCCAGGATGCTGTTTTGGTGATGAGGGCCTGGCGGACGTTTTCCAGAGGCTGCTTCCACGGCGGCGCCAACTGCCCGTCAGCGGAGTTGGTTGTTATGCCCAAATACTCCGGCGAACCGTAGAGCACGATGTAACGCACCGACTCGTCGGACACCGGCTCCAGGGCGCGCAGAATGTGTCCTTGGGAACATTTCACCGCCAGGTCAAAATGGATTTGCTCGTCCACATTGTTGAAAAACGGAAAGGCGGCTGAAAAAACAAAGACGTGAGCCGCCGCCAGCAGGCACAACAGCAAGAGGATTATGCACTGGCGCGTCCGGGATATCCCGGTGGCTAAATTGGAATCGGCGTTGCCCACAATATTGGCAGTCAGCTTAAAATCCCCCCGTCAAAGTTCAAAGGAATTCCCAGCGTTCAAACATCGCCGCCTGACCGCACGGTTTCCCGCCTTCCGTCAGCAAATTCCAGACCATCGCACGGTTGATGCGAAAACGCCGGCCAGTCTTCGAAATACGCACGCCGGAATAGTCATCGATAAAGCCCCGCCGCGCCACGGCTTCCAGCAACCGCGCCCGTTCCTCCCGGCTGGGAGCCTCGGCGGTGAGGCGCGACGGCGTGCGCGTCAACTCCTCCCACGACATCTCCCAAAGCGTCAGCGCCGCGTGGTTGCCGTAGTTCAAAACCGGATCAGCCTCCGTGCCATGCGACACGACCACGAACGGAGCTTCAAAAACTTTCTCCGCCAGTTCCATCCGGCTGGACACGCCGGATAACAATTCGCGTCCGGTCCAATGTTTCAAGCTGTGCGCCAGACAAGCCGTCTGCACAATCACCCGGTCTGTTTTCCATATTGAATCCACTTTTCAAATCACGAGCCAACCGGGTTCGTTTCAGGCTGCCAGCGGACGCGGTTACTTTATCGCCTGATAAATGGCGTAGGTCTGGCCGGGAACCGCAATGTTCAGCGTCTGGCTGTCTTTGGTGACCTGCACCGCTTTTCCGGCCAGCAACTTCAACTCCCGATATTCGACGGGGAAGGTGAACGAGGCGGTGGTGTCACGCGCCGCCGGGTTGAAAATCATGAGCAGCGTTTCTTCGCCGCTGGCCCGCGCATAAACGAACGGATAGGTGTTTTCCCGGGCGTAGAGCGGAACGAAATTCGCGTAAGCCGCCAGCGCCGGTTCGGTGTGCTTGAGCCGGATGAGTTTCCGGACCCGGTTCAGCAGCGAGTTGGGATCCTTCTCCTCTGCCGCCACATTGGGTGCGTCGGGAGCCGGATCCACCGGCAGGTAAAGTTTGGACGGGGCGGCGGTCGAAAAGCCGAGGTTTTTTCCACCCGTCCATTGCATCGGTGTGCGGGCGCCGGCACGCGGTTTGTAGCAACCCTCGATCTCCGGCAGGTTTTCCAACTGGCGCATGCCGATTTCATTGCCGTAATACAGGAATGGCACGCCGGGCATCGTCATCCCCCACGCGATGATCATTTCGAGGTCGTCGGTCGAGCGCTGGTTGTTCAACCGCGCGATGTCGTGGTTCCCCAGCGGCAGACAGATATAACCCTTGGACCGCGTGTCCTGCCAGGCGGAATAGTAGCCATCCAGGAAATTCTTTATGTTCCCCTCGCCTTCACGGTCGAAAAAGCTGTGGCCGTCGGTCATCCCGTTGCCGATGCGCCAGCTTTCCTTCTGGTAGATGTCGTTGAAGCCCGGAACCCAATGGTAGAAATCGGCATAAAACGCCCCGTCCAGCGCGTCGCGCGGGCCGGACCATTCCGAGACGGTGAAGGCCTGCGGATAATTGGTGTTGAGAATTTGCCGCACCTCGCGCCAGAAGTTCAGGGTCTCGTGCCGGGGATCATCACCCTTGACGAGCGCCCCGGCCATGTCGGCGCGAAAACCGTCGGCACCCATGTCCATCCAGAATCGCATGACCTTGATCATTTCCGCCCGCATGGCAAGCACGTCGGGATTATCGGTGGGCAACTGCCATTTTTTGTCCGGATCAGGATTGCCGTAACCCCAATTCAGCGCCGGCTCGTTCCAGAAAAAATTGCTCAAGAAATTGCCGTTGCGGTGACCGTAGCCGTGGACCCACTGGTTGCCCGGCTCATTTTTCCAGACGTTGTCAGTCCAGACGTACCAGTTCGAATGCGGACTTGGCTTCTGTTCACACGAAGCCACGAACCACGGATTGTCTATCGAGGTATAGGTGACGACGTAATCGAACAGGACCTTGATGCCGCGCTTATGCGCCTCGGCAAACAGCCGGCGCGCGTCGGCATTGGTGCCATAACGCGGCGCAATCTTGTAATAATTCCGGATGTCATAACCCGCGTCGTTGAAAGGCGAATCAAAGAACGGATTAATCCAGATGGCGTCCACGCCGAGGCTCTTGATGTAATCCAGCTTCTCGATGATGCCCCGCAAATCGCCGATGCCATCGCCATCGGAATCATAAAATGTCTGGGGATAAATCTGATAGACGACGGCGTGATTTACCCAGTCGGGGCAGACGGGAATGATGTCATTGCCGGAGATCGTGACCTCCTGTGCGCGGACGGCGCAGACGAGCAAAGCGGAGAGAAGCAGGGAATAAATTTTCATAGGATGCGCCGAATCTTAGGAAGATGCGCTTCAAACTCCAATCATTATCTGGTGATCAGCCCGCCGGCTTCACAATGCCACCCGCAGTGTTTCAGCCAGTTCCTCCGGCGTGAGCGCAACCGGATTTGCCTTCATGCTGCTGGCTTGCATGGATTTCCGCACCAGTTCGGCAATGTGTTCCGGTTTGATGCCGTAAGTTCCGAGCCGCGGGATTTTCAAATCGCCGGCCAGTTGACGAACCCATTCCACGCCGTCGTCTGCCGTTGCTCGTGGGTTGCCGGTCAACAAACGCCCCGCTTCGTCGTAACGTCGCAAAGCATCGCTTTCTGGCGCGCGTTGGCGAAGCGCGCGGATGTTGACGTTCATCACTTGAGGCAGCAGTGCCGCGCAGATCGCACCATGCGGCGCGGCGGGAAACATGCCGCCCAGCGGTCCGGCGAATCCATGAACCGCGCCTAAACCCGCATTGGCCAGGGCCAGTCCTCCGAACAAGCTTGCCACGGCCATGTCTTCGCGGGCGGATTTGTTTTGACCGTCGTTAAACGCGACCCGCAGTGAGCGTGCGGCGCGGCGAAGACCTTCCACGCACAAACCATCGGTCATCGGATTTGCCCGCAAACATACGAACGGTTCGATGAGCTGCGTCAGCGCGTCGAGGCCGATGCTGGCGGTGAGCGCGGGCGGCAAGTCATAAGTCAATTCAGGATCAACCAGCGCGACTCTCGCCAGCATCAGCGGGCTGCGCAGGCTGACTTTTAATTTATGTTCCGGTGACGCCAGCACGGCGTTGCGCGTGACTTCCGCGCCGGTGCCCGCCGTGGTCGGAATCGCCATGAACGGCACGGACGGCTTGGTCAATGCCTGGCCGCGCCCGATGATTTCGACGTAATCGAGCAATTCGCCGCCGTTGGCGAGCATGGCGGCCATGGCTTTGGCCGCATCCAGCGCACTGCCGCCGCCAAAACCGATGACCAGTTCGCAACCTTCCCTTTTCGCGACTGCCGTGCCACGTTCAACCGTGGAAAGTTCCGGTTCGCCGATGACCGAAAAAAACACCACATTCACGCCGGCAGCCTGGAGAATTTTTTGTAGAGGCTCGGCGCGTTTCGCATCACGACCGGTCACGACGAGCGCGCGTTCGCCAAATGCCTTTGCAATGGCGCCTGCCTCCCGCATTGCGCCGGCGCCAAAGATGATTTTTACCGGTGATGTGAATTCAAAACGCATAAAAATCCTGGCAGGGACGGTGCGCTGTCCCTACCGGCTATCATCCGGAAGTGCTTTGTTGAACTTCACGCTGAAACGCGGCTCGGCCATCATCGGTGCAACCGCATCGCGCCAGACCGGATAATGCACCGTCTCCTTGTGCGCGGCGGCGGCATCGGCGTCGCGATAAACCTCCACCAGCACAAACCGCGCCGGGTCGTCCTGCTGTTGCAAAACGTCAAAGCGCAGGACGCCCAGTTCCAGCAGACTCAAACGCGTGTTGGCGCGTGTCGCCTGCTTGAATCCCTCCACGCAATCCGGTTTGACATGAACATGAACGTGAACCACAAGCATGTGCGACGAATACGCGAAAGTCTTGAAAAGCACAAGCTGTCAACGGACTGAAGTTGATCATCAAGCCGCGCAATTTGCATTGAACCTGCGGGATGTTCTTTCCACACTGGGCAGACTCAATGGGCGCACAATGGAAACAGGCCGGACGCGAAATCAACGCGCAGAAAAAAGGCCAGATGACCGCCAAGCTGGTCCGCGAAATCATGGTCGCGGCCAAGCTCGGCGGGCCTGATCCCGATCTGAATCCGCGCCTCTTTGTCGCCGTCGAAAAAGCCCGGAAGGCCTCCGTCTATCGCGACACCATCGAGCGTGCCATCAGAAAGGGCGCCGGGCTTGACACGGAAAAGGTCAATTACGAGACCATCGTCTATGAAGGTTTCGCGCCGCACAAGGTGCCGGTCATCGTTGAATGTCTCACCGACAGTCGCAACCGCACGGCGCCGGAAATCCGCAATTTGTTCAAGGCCGGTTCGCTCGGCCAGCCTGGCAGCGTCAGCTTTTTCTTCAATCACCTCGGGGTCGTCGAGGCTACGCATCCCGATGCCAATCGCGACGCCGAGGCCGACGCCATCGAAGCCGGCGCGCAGGAAATCGAGCCGCTCGAAGCGGACGAAGTTCCCGCCGGACAGAAGGGCGCGCGCTTTCTCACGGAAATCAAGGACCTCGACCACGTTGCCAAGGCTTTGAAGGCCGCAGGTTGGAACGTCATCGCCTCGGAAATCCGTTATCTGGCCAAGAATTTTGTCGAAGTCAGCACCGCCGATCGCAAGGACGTCGAAAATTTCCTCAACGCCCTCGACGACCATGATGACGTGCATCGCGTCTATGCGGCGCTGAAGTAGCCCGATGCCAGCGGGCAGGCGGAAGGGGGGCGCGGCCAACGACGGCCGCAAACGAATCATGGACTTTCCCCCCGCCATGAGTGATAATGGCCTTGTTCCCGCCTAGCGAGCCGGACCGAGTCCCGATTCCGACCCAAAATTTTATGATCAAAAGTCCAGCAGCCGTCGCGCCGTCGCCGACCGACCATTCATCGGTCAGCGATGCCGAAAACGAACAGCAGCGGTTTGAGCGCATCCTGTCGCGCGACCAATTCAAACCGTTGAAAGCCGTGTTCGACAACCTCGGCATTTCCATTCCGGTGATGCAAGGCGCAATCATCACCACGAATTCTTACCAGATGTTCCTGGGCAAGGTCGGTTATCGCGTCGTCGTGGTGAAGCAAATCCACGAGCAGGATTGCTACTCCCGCCTGGGGCCGGCCGGCGGCATCCGGGCCGTGCTGCCGGTCCACGACATGGCCACCTACAGCACGCTGGTCACGCTCGTGAACTTCGATTCCACGGTGACCACCACGCCCAAATCCGTGGACTACTTTTGCGACCAACTCGCCGAATTCAAAATCCAGTTGATGAACAAGTCCGGAAACGCCGGATGAGTCTGCCGGGACGCTGAAGAATGGCCCGCCGTTGCGGCTGCGGTTCTTGTGGGGATGGCTTGGGTTCAAGACGCATCGCAACTCGCCCCGTTTCACGCGTGAAACCAGTTGTATTGGCTGGAGAAAACCGACCAGTCAGTGATGACTTCCGAGATGAGCATGAACAAAATCATGACCGCGAGCGCCACTGGTCGCAGCCAATTGTTTTCCGGCTGGCGCAGCAGACAATCAAGTCCATGGAGATAAAGCAGCAGAAAAGGAATCAATGCACCCAGTATCAACCGGCCGGAGGTGAAGTACGGATATTCGCGCGACGGGTAAACACAGTTGTGAAAATCGTAAATGATGGAGAGATAACCGAAAAATGAAAAGGCCGCGGCGAAACAAGCAAGGCCCAGCCAGAGTGCCTGCCGTTGTTGCGGCGTCGCGACAGAAAAACGCGGAATCAGCTTGACTGTCGCCAGCGACAGAAAACACAGGGAGAGGATCACGTAAATTGCGTCCACCGCGGGCAGGTCCAGCGGGTTTGCATGCCAGCGAAAGTCACCTTGCCAGAAGGTGGTAATCTGTCCCGACACGAACGTCCAGCAACCCTGCGGCGTGAAAATCGGATGATGCCACCATTCGACGAACGGTTTGTGAGTCCAGCCAAGGATTTGGATTTTCGCCTCCGAACCGCTGAAATCGCCAAAGGCAAATTTTGACCATGCCAGCCAGCTGCAAACGGGCAGTGCGGCGCACAAGGTCATTGCCGCCAGAGCCGGCAACGCCGCACGCCATTTCCCGGTTCCACGCCACTGCCACAGCTTGAGCAACACAGCCACCGCTGACATGGCGAGAAGCGGCAGATTGCTCATCTTTGCCAGAAACGTGGCCGCCACCGACAGGCCGGTGGCGATTCCCAACCCCAATCCCGGAGTTTCCGCGCGCAGCCATCGCACCAGACAAATGAACGTCAGGCCAAAACAGAGCGGTGAAAGCGCGTCGTTCTCGATGGAATAAAAGGCCTGTTGTGGAATGAATGCAATGAGCGCCGGAACACCGAGCCGGATAAATCCATTCTCCGGGAAAATCATTCGCGCCGCGAAATATCCCACCCAGGCCAGCGCGGCGACAAACAGGATGTTCAGCCAGCGGATCCAATACAACAAACTCAGACCCTTGAGGCCGCACCATTCGCCCAGATGCCACCACATGCCCGCCGCCGCATAGTAAAGCGGCTGTTGCGACGATTCATAATTTTGCATGGGCTTGAATACATTGAGCCACTGCTGGAAAAAGGGCAGCGGTTCACCAGCCGCGTTTTGCCGCGCCTCCCGTGACGATGCAAGGCCGGGCTGCGTCCAGGATGGGGCCGGGAATTTGCCCCCGGGAGAAATCGCCTGCGCCCAGATGAATTCCGGCGAACTGTAGGCAAGGATGTATTGCAACGACTCTTCACGCAGTTGACTCATGCCGCGGGGGAGATGGCCATGTGAATATTCCACCACCAGGTCGAAGTGAAACTGCTCATCCGTGTTGTTGAAAAATGGAAACGCGGAGGAAAAAATGAAGACGTGTACGGCGGCGAGGATGGAAAACAGCCCGATCAGAACCCGCTCTTTCGCTTCACCCGGCGGTGAAACTGAACCAAGGCTCGTTGCGTTCATGCTGCATTCACGTGTTCGCCCCGCCAGCTTCCCCTCGAAATCCACAACCCCCCGATTGCGGAATGCGGATTTCATATTGCGGATTCACGGCCATTGGATTTAACAGGCATCCACGCCAACGGCGAGAACGAAATGCCGCGTTGGCCTGTTCGGGTGCAGGCAGACCCGCGGAAAAGGGCGCATCAACCGTCCCTGCCTGAAAGTCGGGTTTCCAGGCGGGAATTTGCGATCGCAGGACAGGTCAGGCGGAATTTTCCCGAGGCCGTCGGCAACAAAACCTGCATGGCCTCGGTTGCGATTTCAGTCCTGGAGCCCAGCAAAGCTTTGAGATGTGAAGTCGCGCCGCGCAATTCCGCTTCCGCCGGCCCGGCCGCATCGGGCACAAAACGCAAAACGCAACCGCCGTTTTCATTTTGGCGCAGTTCATAGTGGATGATGCCGGGCAGATCAACCATGCACTGGTCCACCTGCCACGTGGTCACACGCCGGCCGTCGCCGGCCCGGAGAGCGTCACGGGCGCGGCCATGAATCACGAAATCAGTTCCGTAGGGTTGTGCGCGCCGTTCCGCCAGGTCGCCGATGCGATAACGGAGCAGGGGCATGTAATCGTTGGATAGCGTTGTGACAACCAGCTCGCCCACGCCTTCCGGCCCGGCGCCCACGATTTCGAGAAATGCCGTGTCGTAGCCGGGTTTCATCTCGCCGTGCTCGTTTTCCATGAGCAGGTGGCCGGTCTCCGTCGAGCCATACAAGTTGAAGACCGGCGCGCCGAAGACGCGCTCGATAATCCGGCGATGCACCACGCTCACAAATTCGTAACTGCACAAAATGAATTTCAATGACGGAAATTTTATTTTGTGTTGTTCGCAGTAAAGCGCCAGGCGCGCGCCATGGACCGGGTCGAGGTCGAGAAATTGCGGCGCCCATCCGGAAATTTCCGCCGCGATCCGCGCCATGTCGGCGTCGTTCAACAGGAACGGAATGCGCGCGAGATTCACGAACAGGGCGTTGCCCAGCGTCCGCTGTTCGCGCGACATCCAGACCGTCGGACACGTCAGGCCGTTGCAGGCCGGCGGCACGAGCGTTGCCCGGCGGGCATTTGGATGCCCGTCCAGCACGTCGGCGACGAACCGGTTCAACCGCAGCGCGCGTTCCTCCTGCTCATTCCACCAGCCCCGGCCGAAAATTACCGGCAACCGTTCCTCGGACGTGCCGGAAGTGTGTTCCAGTTCCACCAGCTTGCTCTCCAGCAACGTCTCAAGCGTCTGTCCGGCGGGGAGAAAATTTTGGGGAAAGCCGTCGCGCATTTCCGGTTTGGCCAGCAACGGCAGACGCCGGAAGTCCGTGAAGGCGTCGGTTCCGGCCGGAAGATTTTTCACCGCCTCCAGTGAATTGCGGTAGAGCGGCACCGCCCGCCAGCGCGGCAGCAGTTTGGCCAGTCGCGGAAGTTGCCCCGCCTCGCGAATCAATTCCGGTGTCGCCAGCATGGCCGCAATATACACGCAATTCGCCGAATGCAAATCCAGGAGCATTCCCGGCAACCGCTACGTCGCACTTTGACTTCCCGGCGGACGCTTCAGTTGCTCCTGCCGGGCGCGAATCAAATCCGCTTCCTCGCGGATGTTCAACAGCGAAAGTTGCAGCTGCACCGTTTTTTCTCGCATCAGCCGGCTTTTGACGGCTACGCTTTGGCCATCAAAATCCCTCGCAGTTGTGATTGTGTGAACACGGCGAATTGATTTTTGGCTGGTTGAACGCGATTCCTCCGGCCCATGAAAGGATGAGAAATGAAGATGTCCAAAATGATTCATGATGCCGCGCTGCTCTGCGTGGTATTGTATTTGACGGCTGGCGTGAATCCGGCCATGGCCCAGTCCACAACCAACCGTCCCGCCCGCCCGATGCCGCCCACCCGCGATCCGCACACACCCGGATATGTCACCGCCACGGAATTGCCCGACGGTGCCATCCCACCGGCGGATGCCGACGGCAACTTCATCATCGGCCCGGCTCACAATCGCGCACCGGAAATGATTGTGCAAACCAGCGTGCCCCAAGGAACGGTCTATGATTTCACCGTGAGTTCGGCGGACAGCAAAATTTATCCCGGCATCGCGCGCGCACCGAAAACTTTTGGCACGGTGGATCCCACCGACCCCGCCAAACTCATAGTGACCACCAGTCACTCGGCGCCCTACACCCGCCACCTATCGGTTTATGTTCCGAAACAATACGTCCCTGGCACGCCCGCACCTTTCATCGTCGGGGCGGATGGACCGGACCGCCTGCTGTTCACGGCGCTTGACAATTTGATTGCGGAGAAAAAAGTGCCGGTGATGATTGCCATCTCCATCGGCAACGGCAGCGGTGACGCCCAAGGCAGCGAGCGCGGCTTGGAATACGACACCATGTCAGGACGGTACGCGGAGTTCGTCGAGCAGGAGGTGCTGCCGCTCGTGGAAACACAGTGTCACGTGACCTTGACCAGGGACCCCGATGGCCGGGCGACGATGGGCGGCAGTTCCGGCGGCTCATGCGCGTTGATCATGGCGTGGTATCATCCGGAATTTTATCACCGCGTGCTGACATATTCGGGCACCTATGTAAACCAGCAATGGCCGTATGACGCCGCGACCCCGCACGGCGCGTGGGAATTTCACGAACATCTCATCCCGGACAGCCCGGCCAAGCCGTTGCGCATCTGGATGGAAGTCGGCGACCGGGACCTGTTCAATCCGAATATCATGCGCGACAACATGCACGACTGGGTCGTTGCCAATGAGAACATGGCCCGCGTGCTGGCGGCCAGGGGTTATCATTACCAGTTTGTTTTCGCCCGCAACGCCGGGCACGTGGACGGCCGGGTGAAACAACAAACCCTGCCCGAAGCCCTGGAATGGCTGTGGCAGGATTACAAGCCGGTGACGAAGTAATTCAGAAATCAGGCAGGATCAAAGCTCGTCCTCGCGCTCGGCGTGGAAGAGTTGGTGGGCGCGGTCATAATCGGCTTCCGGCACGAAGACCTGGGCGGGGCGGTTCAAATCGCCGTCGTCCGGCGCGGTGGTGTCCACGAACGCCTGCGTGGCGGCGATGCCATGTTTCTCCAGCATCACCACGAGCATCTCGGCATTGACGACCGGGCCGGTGTAAAACAATTTCACGCGGGTAGTTCAGTTGTAGCGGCGGTCTGTGACAGCCGAATCAAATACGTCCTTTGGCTTCGAGCGGATAAATTTCTCCCTGATACGGCCAATCTCCAGCGTGCGCGGCCAGTTTTTTGCGCACCGGATTCTCGGCAACATAGATCCACTTCTCGGAATAGAATTCTTCGGAACGCATCACATGGTCAAAGAAACCCTTCTGCCAATGCGGTGCCGGAACATTCATTCCGCGCAAAGTTTTCGAGAGAGAGTTTTTCAAACTTTTCATCCATTCGGAAAGCGTGAAAAGACGGCGGTCGCAGACCGCCGCTACAGCACCATCTCCTGTAGCGTCGCTCTGTGAGCGACGTTCCAGAATCGCCGATTCGTATTCCTCACCGAACCCCACGAACAAATGGAGACGATCCGGCATCAAGACGTATTTGCCGACGAACACGCCACGCTCCAATCCAGTCTGGCAAAACTTTCGGAAATCTTCGTGGACTTTGGCGTTGGCGAGAATCGGTTTGCGGTCTTCGATGTTCGTGGTGACGAAGTAGAGCGGATGGCTGGTGAATAGCCGGTCAAGACGTTTGAGTCTGGGCGGACGCTCGTCCGAGTTCATACGCAGCATTGTAGCGGCGCTCTGTGAGCGCCGAAAGAAATTTGAGGAACAACGGCGGTCACAGACCGCCGCTACAACGCTGATGAATTTGTCGGGACGATTTCCCAGGGTAGGCGCATTACGCCAACCCTGGGCTGATAGATTTGAATCCAGTGGGATTCGTCTGTAGCGTCGGTCTATGACCGACGAAAACCGGCGCTGACACAGCGCCGCTACAGCGGAATATGCCGCCCCGACGGGGCTGGCCATAAAATAATTTTGACCACCTATGGCGATAATTCTCCCGCAGCAGTTACAACAGGAAGCAATTCGCCAATCAACATTTCAATTGGTCAGCCTCCACCAATACTTGATACAAAAAAGGATTTGCGAGGCATGCTTGGGATGACGAACCCAGAAATAATCAGAAGGATTGACGCTGGCTCTAACACAATTCCAGTGATGCTTGGAACGGTTGGCCAAGTAAAACTGTCTGAACTTGCACAACGTTCCGACTTCAAAAAATATATTTCTCTGGTGCAAACCAGCGACACCATCGTTGGAAATTCCAATCACATCGGTGATTACATCAATGATATAGGAGAAAACGGAACAATGGTGGGTTTTATTTTCTATCCAAAAGATGCGCTAAAAAAATGATTTTGAAACCTGCTCCTAATTCTTCGCCCCTGCCAGTTCTTCCTCGAAATCCACGATCTCTTTGATCTGCACCAGAAACCAGCGGTCAATCTTGGTCAGATTAAAAATCTCCTCGATGGTGAAGCCGGCGCGCAGGGCGTGGCGGATGAAGAAGATGCGTTCGGCGTTGGGCACGCTCAGTTTGCGGGAAATCACGTCGCGCGGCAGGATGTCGCGGTCGCCATAGACTTCCGTGCCGATGCGCCACGGCTTGCCATCGCCGCCCAGGCCGCTGCGGCCGATCTCCAGCGAGCGCAGGCATTTTTGCAGGCTTTCCTTGAACGTGCGCCCGATGGCCATCGCCTCGCCGACGCTTTTCATTTGTGTGGTGAGCGTGGGATCGGCCTGCGGAAATTTCTCGAAGGCAAAGCGCGGAATCTTGGTGACGACGTAATCAATGCTCGGTTCGAAGCTCGCGGGGGTTTCGCGCGTGATGTCGTTTTTGAGTTCGTCGAGCAGGTAGCCGACGGCCAGCTTCGCTGCAATCTTGGCAATCGGAAAGCCCGTGGCTTTTGATGCCAGAGCGGAGCTGCGGCTGACGCGCGGGTTCATCTCGATGATGACCATGCGGCCGTTGTCCGGATTGACGCCGAACTGGATGTTCGAGCCGCCGGTCTCGACGCCCACGGCGCGAATCACGGCGAAGCTCTGGTCGCGCATGATCTGAAATTCCTTGTCGGTGAGCGTCTGGATGGGCGCGACGGTAATGCTGTCGCCGGTGTGCACGCCCATGGGATCGAAGTTTTCGATGGAGCAGATGATGACACAGTTGTCGGCCTTGTCGCGCATGACTTCCATCTCGTATTCCTTCCAGCCGAGAAGGGATTCCTCGATGAGGATTTCCGAGACGGGTGAAAGTTCCATGCCGCGCTTGGCGAGTCCGTCAAATTCATCGCGGTTGTAAGCGATGCCGCCGCCGGTGCCGCCGAGCGTGAACGCGGGCCGGATGATGAGCGGGAACCGGCCAATCTTGTCGGCCACGGCACGGGCTTCGTCCAGATTATGCGCGGTGCCGGAAATCGGAACGTCGAGGCCGATGGAGAGCATCAAGTCCTTGAACGCCTGCCGGTCTTCGCCTTTGTGGATGGCCTCGGCCTTGGCGCCAATCATTTCGATGCCGTGCTTTTCCAGAACGCCGGAACGGTGAAGTGCCATCGCGGTGTTGAGCGCCGTCTGGCCGCCGAGCGTCGGGAGCAGGACGAGTTTGCCCCTGGCCTTGAGCCGCTTCATCTCGTCTTTCTCGCGGACGATGATTTTTTCGACGCATTCGGGCGTGATGGGTTCGATGTAAGTGCGGTCGGCGAACTCCGGGTCGGTCATGATGGTGGCCGGGTTGGAGTTCACCAGCACGACGCGGAAGCCCTCCTCCGCGAGCGCCTTGCAGGCTTGCGTGCCGGAATAATCGAACTCGCACGCCTGGCCGATGATGATCGGGCCGGCGCCGATGATGAGCACCGAATGAATGTCCGTCCGTTTAGGCATGGCAAATTAAACAGCCACAGATGAAACACAGGTTGAAAACAGATTAAAAGACAAAATCCATCCGTGTTTCATTTGTGTTCGATCTGTGGCTAAAACAATTTTGACTGGTTTCCCGCCGCCGGTTTCAATCCCAGCTTTTTGTAACTCAATTCCGTCGCGACGCGGCCCTGCGGCGTGCGCTTGAGATAGCCTTCCATGATGAGATACGGCTCGTAGACCTCCTCAATCGTGTCCGGCTCCTCGCCCACGGCCACCGCCAGCGAACTGATGCCGACCGGGCCGCCGCCAAATTTCGTGATGACCGCTTCAAGGAGACGCTTGTCCATTTCGTCGAGGCCGTTCTGGTCAATTTCCAGCATTGCCAGCGCCATGTCGGCAATGGCGGCGGTGATGCGGCCTTCGTGTCTGACCTGGGCGTAATCGCGGACGCGGCGGAGCAGGTTGTTGGCGATGCGCGGCGTGCCGCGGCTGCGCCGGGCGATTTCATGCGCGCCGGCGGGTTCAATCTCGACGTTCAGCAGGCGCGCCGAGCGGACGGTGATTGTTTCCAGATCTTCGGCGACATAATAATCGAGCCGCTCGCGAATGGGAAAGCGCGTGAGCAACGGCGCGGTGAGCAGCCCGCTGCGCGTCGTCGCGCCAATGAGAGTGAAGCGTGGCAGATTGAGACGGACGCTGCGCGCGTTTGGTCCCTGATCAATGATGATGTCGAGCTTGAAGTCCTCCATCGCCGGATAGAGATATTCCTCGATGGTTTTTTGCAGGCGATGGATTTCGTCAATGAACAGCACATCGTCTTCCTCGAGGTTTGTCAGCAGACCGGCGAGGTCGCCGGCCTTTTCGATGGTCGGGCCGCTGGTGCTTTTGATGTTCGTGCCCATGGCCTTGGCGAGGATGTAGGCGAGCGTGGTTTTGCCGAGGCCGGGCGGGCCGCTCAATAAAATGTGGTCGAGCGCCTCCTTTCGTTTTTTGGCGGCGGCAACGGCGATTTCAAGCCGTTCCTTGACCTTGGGCTGGCCGGTGAACTCGGAAAAGAGCGATGGCCGCAGCGTCAGTTCCAACGCGGCGTCCGGTTTGTTCAAGGTGGAGATGGGGCGTTCTGCCATCGCTCGCCAGCATGGGGAAACTCAAAATCAGCGGCAAGGTCAAAGAAAAGGAGGTGCGGATGCTTTCCGGCCTGAAAAGCAACGGAACGCCTTGTTTAAAGGGCAATTTCAAGCGAAGTCTTTGCCAAAAAATGGTTGGCCACTCCACGCCATTCCGCTAACTTTACCCATCTTATGCTGAAGACCAATTCGTTTGTTCGTGGCGCAATGTTGTTGGCGCTGATGACTTTAGGAGCCAACGCTTTTGCGGGAGACGCCGACATCAATCTGCCGGACTTGACGCAAGTGACGTTTCCGGGCGTTGGCCTGGGTGGTCATGCCCTTTTGTATCTTGGACTGGCTTGTTGCGCGATTGGCGCCCTGTTCGGTTTTTGGGAATACGGCCGCTGCCGCGCGCTGCCGGTGCATAAGGCCATGAGCAGCGTTTCCAACATGATTTGGGAGACGTGCAAAACGTATCTGGCGCAGCAGGGAAAATTCCTTGTGCTGCTCTGGGCGCTGATCGCCGTGTGCATCGTTTATTATTTTCTCGGCTTGCAGCACAAATCCATCGGCGCGGTGCTGGTGATTCTGGCCAGTTCCGTGCTGGGAATCTTGGGCAGCTATGGCGTGGCGTGGTTCGGCATCCGCATCAACACCTACGCCAACAGCCGTGCCGCGTTCGCCTCGCTGCGGGGCAACTCGCTCCAGACGCTCATGATCCCGCTGCGTTCGGGCATGAGCATCGGCCTCCTGCTCGTCTGCGTGGAGCTGGTCTGCATGATCGGCATCCTGTTGTTCATGCCGCGTGAACTTGCCGGCCCGTGCTTCATCGGCTTCGCCATCGGCGAATCGCTCGGCGCGGCGGCCTTGCGCATCGGCGGCGGCATCTTCACCAAAATCGCCGACATCGGCTCGGACCTGATGAAAATCGTTTTCAACCTGCCGGAAGATGACCCGAAAAATCCCGGCGTCATCGCCGACTGCACCGGCGACAACGCGGGCGATTCCGTCGGCCCGACGGCGGACGGCTTTGAAACCTACGGTGTGACCGGCGTGGCGCTGATTTCATTTCTCGCCCTGTCACTCGGCGGCGCGATTGAAACCCAGGGCATCTGCGGCCAGCTCATCGTCTGGATTTTTGTGATTCAAAGCCTGATGGTGCTGGCGTCGCTCGGTTCATTCTACGTCAACAAGGCCGTCAGCCATTCGCTCTACAACAACAAGAAGGATTTCAACTGGGAACAGCCGCTGACGAATCTGGTTTGGCTCACCTCCGTCGTTTCCATCGTGGTTGCCTTTGTCGCCAGCAAATTCCTGCTGGGTGGGGTTTCGGATGCAACGGGCGCGGCGGATCCAAACCTGTGGTGGGTGCTGGCCGGCATCGTCGCCTGCGGCACTCTGGCCGGGCCGCTCATCATGGAATTCACCAAGATCTTCGTCAGCACCAAGTCCCGGCACGTGAAAGAAATCGTCACCTGCTCCGGTCAGGGCGGCGCGTCGCTGAACATTCTGTCCGGCTTCGTCACGGGCAATTTCTGCGCGTTTTGGATGGGGCTGGTGATCATCGTGCTGATGGCCGCCGCCTACAAGCTGTCTCAGAACCCGGCCCTGCTCATCCTCATGCCAAAACAATTCGATTTCGCCGCGCCCATCTTCGCCTTCGGCCTCGTGGCCTTCGGCTTCCTGGCCATGGCGCCGGTCATCATCGCCGTGGACAGCTTCGGCCCCGTCACCGACAACGCCCAGTCCATTTATGAATTGAGCCGCATCGAATCCGTGCCGAACGTCCGCGCGGAAATCGAAAAGGATTTCGGGTTCAAACCCGACTTTGAAAACTCCAAGCTCGAACTCGAAAAGGGCGACGGCGCCGGCAACACCTTCAAGGCCACCGCCAAGCCGGTGCTCATCGGCACCGCCGTCGTCGGCGCGACCACGATGATTTTCGGCATCATCATGCTGCTGCAAAATGTCGGCCTGCATAAGGACCCCAGCTTTGACATCAAGTCGATGTTAAGCCTCGTGCGGCCGCAAATCATCCTTGGCCTGCTGATGGGCGGCGCGGTGATTTACTGGTTCACCGGCGCCAGCGCGCAGGCGGTCGTCACCGGCGCCTATCGCGCGGTCGTTTACATCAAGGAACACCTCAATCTGAACAAGGCCGAGGCTTCCATCACCGACAGCAAAAAGGTCGTTGAAATCTGCACCATCTACGCGCAGAAAGGCATGATCAACATCTTCATCGTCGTGTTCTGCATGGCGCTGGCGCTGTCGTTTTTCAATCCGTATTTCTTCATCGGCTATCTCGTGGGCATCGCGTTCTTCGGTTTGTTCCAGGCCATCTTCATGGCCAACGCCGGCGGCGCGTGGGACAACGCCAAGAAAATCGTCGAAGTGGATTTGAAGCAAAAGGGCACCGAGCTGCACGCCGCAACCGTCGTCGGCGACACCGTGGGCGATCCGTTCAAGGACACCAGCTCGGTGGCGATGAATCCCATCATCAAGTTCACCACGCTCTTCGGCCTGCTCGCGGCGGAAATCGCCGTGACGATGACCAACCAGCCGTTGAAGACCGGCATCGGCGCGTTCTTCTTCGTGGTGGCGCTGATTTTCGTCTATCGCTCATTCTACGCGATGCGGATTCCAGTGGACCAGGCGATGAAAAAATAATCGTTGAATCTCAAGACACCCTCCCGGTTTGCGCCGGGAGGGTTTTTGCTTTTCCCAAATAAAACTCGAAAAACACAGTCCAAGGCACCAGATTGGATGCGATGGATTTGATTCAGCGCCAAGTTCAAGCCTGCTGGCAACTGCGCGTCTTTTTCACCGAGGACGTTTTCAATCCGGCCAATCCGGTTTTGAAAGACGCGCTGGCGGATGCCAGCCAGCGCAAAGTTTTGATGGTGCTCGAAGACTCGCTCGCCCAGGCGTCGCCCGGACTCGAATCAAGAATTGAACGCTATTTTTCCGCCCACGCCCGCCGCCTGCAGCTTGTCCGCCCGCCGCTTTTCGTTTGCGGCGGCGAACGCGCAAAAAATTCCCCGACGCTGGTTACTGACATCCTTTCTCAGATTGACCGCCACCACATTGACCGTCATTCCTATCTGATCGCCGTCGGCGGCGGCGCGCTGCTGGACGTTGCCGGTTTTGCCGCCGCCACCGCGCATCGCGGCTTGCGCCTCGTGCGCATCCCGACGACGACTTTGAGCCAGGCCGACTCCGGCATTGGCGTGAAAAACGGCATCAACGCCTTCGGGAAAAAAAATTTCGTCGGCACGTTCGCGCCGCCGCACGCCGTAATCAACGATTTCAGCCTGCTCGCCACGCTCGAACCGCGCGACAAACGCGCCGGCTACGTCGAAGCCGTCAAGGTCGCCTGCATTCGCGACCGCGCGTTCTTTGAGGAAATCGCGCGCGAGGCGGGCAAACTGGCGGCCTTCGAGCCGGCGGCCATGAAGCGATTGATTCATCGTTGCGCCGAATTGCATCTTGACCACATTGCCACGAGCGGCGACCCGTTTGAAAGCGGATCGGCGCGCCCTCTGGACTTCGGCCATTGGTCGGCGCACAAACTGGAGCAGCTTTCCGATTTCCAAATCTGCCACGGTGAAGCCGTTGCCATCGGCATCGCGCTCGACGTGATTTACGCGCGGAACATTGGTTTGCTGGACGCGGAATCCGCCGGACGGATTCTGAATTTGCTTGAACGGCTCGGCTTCAAATTGTTCGCCGATGAATTGCTGAACGCCGATGCCGCGGGCCGCCTGCACATTTTGAACGGTCTTGAAGAATTTCGCGAACACCTCGGAGGCGAGCTGACGATCACGCTTTTGAAGGAAATCGGACGCGGCGTGGAAGCCCACGAAATGAATTTGCCCAAAGTCATTGAAGCCATTCACGAGCTTGAACGCCGTCGCAGATGAAAAGTCAAACATCCGTGTTCATCAGTGTTCGCCTGCTCACGATTTATCCGGGTTCGTGGCTGAGAATTTCTTTGTGAACCGTCTCGCCGTCATCAATGTCGTCGGTCTCACCGAATCGCTCATCGGCGAACACACGCCGCGCATCGCTGAATTCCGGACGCGCGGCGCGCTGGCGCACATTGCGCCCGCGTTTCCCGCCGTCACCAGCACCGCGCAGTCTAATTATCTTACCGGGACAAAGCCATCGCAGCATGGCATCGTCGGAAACGGCTGGTTCAACCGCGAACTTGCCGAAGTGCAGTTCTGGAAGCAATCCAACCACGTCGTGCAGGCCAGAAAGATCTGGGACGAACTGCGCGAACGATCCAACGATTCACCGGTTCACCGATCCACAACCGCCAATTGTTTCTGGTGGTTCAACATGTATTCCAACGCCGATTATTCCATCACGCCGCGCCCGATGTATCCCGCCGACGGCCGGAAGATTTTCGACATTTACGCCTGGCCGTATTCCATCCGAACGGAAATAAAAAAAGATTTGGGCGAATTTCCGTTCTTCGGCTTTTGGGGGCCGGCGGCGGGAATCGAGACGCCGCAAGGTTCTGCCGATTGCGCCACCCGCTGGATTGCCGAATCCGCGAAATGGATTGAAAGCAAATATCAACCGGCGCTGAACTTGGTTTATCTGCCGCATCTTGATTACAATTTGCAAAGACATGGCGTCAAATCGTTGAATCGTTCCTCCGCTGCACTGGCCACCGATTTAACGATTAAACGATTTGACGATTCAACAAATCCGGCCATCCGCCGCGACCTGCGCGAGATAGACGCCATCGTCGGCGATCTGGTTGATTTCTTCGGCAAATGTGGTGTGCAGGTGATTTTGCTTTCCGAATATGGCATTACAAACGTGGACACGCCGGTTCATCTCAACCGGATTTTCCGCGAACAAGGCTGGCTGGCGGTGAAGGACGAACTCGGCCTGGAAATTCTCGACGCGGGCGTGAGCAAGGTTTTTGCCGTGGCGGACCATCAGGTCGCGCACATTTATCTGAACGACTCATCATTGGAAAAGTCCGTGCGCGACCTGCTGGAGAAAATCGATGGCGTGGAAAACGTGCTGGGCAAAGCGGAGAAAATCGCGGCAGGCGTTGACCATCCGCGCGCCGGGGATTTGATTGCCGTGGCGAAGGAAAACGCCTGGTTCGCCTATTATTACTGGCTGGACGACGCGCGCGCGCCGGATTTTGCGCGCACGGTGGATATCCACCGCAAGCCGGGTTACGACCCGGCGGAACTGTTTCTGGATCCGGCGATTCCGTTGCCGAAGTTGAAAATCGCGTGGCGGTTGCTGCAAAAGAAACTCGGCTTCCGGATGTTGATGGACGTGGTTCCGCTCGACGCGGCGCTGGTGAAAGGTTCGCACGGCCGGCGGCCGGCGGACAAAAAAGACTGGCCGGTGTTAATCACGGAACGGCCGGAACTGCTGGGAGCAAAGCAGATTGAATCAACGGATGTTTTTCACATCCTGCTTGGGCATTTCAAGGAATTGTAATAAAACAACCGCCATGGATGACATCCGATATTCTGAATTCCAATTTCTCCAAGGACTTGCGAACCGGTCCATTGAGTATTTCAGTTCTCAGAACGAGCAACAAAAGAAGATTCTAGCCAACATTCAGGCGCCATTTTATGAATTACCAATCACACTGGCCGAAGATTTATTCATCCGATTCGAAGATTGGCATTCTCATTTATTGATTACGAAACTTCGGGGTGAAATCAGCCCGGAGAGCAAACTTCGCGCTAGTTTTCCTCCGCATGAATGGGAGAACCCTCGCGATGCGCTTGAACATAGGCTTATATCAAACGTGACCCAGCGAATACGAATCACTTACCGCGGTTTGCGCCGTATCGAAGAATTGCGGGACCTGTTACGCCACGAGCGCATTCTTGAACCATTTGGCATTTTGTTAAGCATGCAATATTTTCACAGAGATTTGGAGGACGCTCTACGCCGCGCCTCCGACATCTCAGTTTCGGTGCTTTTCGCTGATATGGATCATTTTAAACCTATCAATGACAAGCTTGGTTATGATGCTGGTGATGTGGTCATGAAGGCTTACCTTGAAGTTGTGCGAGGTTGTTTAGGCCTATTCGGCACTGCTTATCGCGGTGTGGGTGATGAAATTGCAGTGATTATCGTCGGACAAGGGCATCTACGTGCTGTGGAGCTTGCCGAAGCAATTCGGAAGGGTGTTGAGTCATTGAGCCTGGAATACAAAGGTGTTGCACTTCCAAAAGTTACCGCCAGCATCGGTGTGGCAACGACACCACCAGCGGACCGAGAGATGGAAATCAAAAACCTTGCTGAAAGCCGAAAGCGCCGAGCAAAAGAGAAAGGACGAAATCGGATTGTTTCTGATTAATTATTCCGCTTATCGTCTTCGTCTTGACATGCCGAAGTGGTAGCCGCCGTGGACGCGCGAGCCGCGGGCTTTGCCGGGGAAACCACCCTTGGGCTGTCCGGGTTTTCCTTCCTCGAACAGCATGGTGTATTTGTAATCAAAATTTTCCAGCTTCACGCGCGGGATTTTCTGGCTGATGAACCGTTCGATGGCGAAAACGTGGCTGGCATCCTCGGCGGTCATGATGGTAAAGGCGTCGCCGCTTGCCTCGGCGCGACCCGTGCGCCCGATGCGATGGATGTAATCCTCCGGATGCTGCGGCACGTCGTAGTTGACGACATGGCTCACGTCTGCGATGTCGAGTCCGCGCGCGGCGATGTCGGTGGCGACGAGCGCCGCAAATCGTCCGTCGCGGAAACCCTTGAGCGCCTGCTCGCGTTCACGCTGCGTGCGGTTGGAGTGCAGCACCGCCACGGCGTGATTGTTGCGCTTGAGCAATTGCGCGATGCGGTCGGCGCCGTGCTTTGTCCGGCAGAAGACCAGCACCGAGTTGTAATTCACGCGCTTGAGCAGTTCCAGCAGCAGGTCGGATTTTTGCGAATCGGCCACGGGATAGATGACGTGCTTGACCGTTTCGGCGGGCGTCCGGCGCGCGCCGATTTCAATCGTTTCCGGATTGTGCATCGCCCAATGAATGAGCGTTTCGATCTGCGGCGGAATTGTCGCGGAAAACAGCGCGGTGTGGCGTTGGCGCGGGCAGCGGTCGAGGATGCGGCGGACGTCGGGCAAAAATCCCATGTCGAGCATCCGGTCGGCCTCGTCGAGCACGAGAAACTGGACCTTGTCCAGCCGCACCGTGCCGCGTTCGAGATGGTCGAGCAACCGGCCCGGCGTGGCGGCCAGAACATCCGTGCCCGCGCGCAAATCGTCCATCTGCCGGCCGTAACCGACGCCGCCGAAGACGACGGTGGTTTTCAAATCGGTGAAGCGCGCGAAATCGTGGAAGGCAGTTTCCACCTGCGCGGCGAGCTCGCGCGTCGGTTCGAGAATGAGTGCGCGCGGCCCCGGCGCGTGGCGGCCGAGCTTTGAGAGAATGGGCAGCGCAAACGCGGCGGTCTTGCCCGTGCCGGTTTGTGCGCTGCCGATGAGGTCGCGTCCGGCGAGCACGAGCGGAATGCCGCGAAGTTGAATGGGCGTGGGTGTGACGTAACCCGCCGCGTGTACTCCCTCAAGGACCGCCGGGGAAAGACCTAGCTTTGTGAAAGGCATAAGACAGGTTAGCAGTGTGGTGGATTAATGAAAGCAGGGATTTTGTCCGGAGGCGCGGGTTAAACGAACAACAAATTCGAAATCAAAACGACTGGGTTTCGCGGAGCTCGATCCTCCGATCACAACGAAGGCGTTTCGTCGGTCCCGGTCGTCGGTTCAATCGCGGGTGCGGCCGGCGGTTCAACCGGAGGTGTGGCGGCAGATTCAGCCGGCGCGGTCTCAACCGCTGCCGCCGGTTCACTTGCAGAAACCGGAGCTTCGGCTGGCGACGGAACTTCCGGTGCCGCTTCGACCGCCGGTTCCGGCTCAGACGCGGGAATTTCCGCCTCGGTCAAAACTGGAATTTCCGCCGCCGGTTCGATCGCAGTGGCGGCGGCTTCGCCTTCCGCGGCGGGTTTTCCACCGGTGGATTTCTTTTCAGGTTTCGGCGGCTTGGGCAGCGGTTTCTTGGCCGTGTCCATCCGGCCGTCGGCAAATTCAATCACATGCCCCTGATGCACGAGCCAGTGCAAATCAGCAATGACAGTGGTCTGTTCCGGAGTCGGCTCGTCAGACGCGGGCGGCGCGGGAGCTGCGGGTGAATCCTGCGGGGCAGCGGCGGCCTCGTTTGTGGCGGGCGCAGCAGCCGGCGGTGCTGCCGGTTTGATTTCAATGACCGTCGGCTTTTTGGGCGATGGTGCGAGCGCCTCGATCAATTGCCGCCGCGTGCATTTCGGATGCGCGTTGATGTGGCTGACGATGCGCTTGATATTTTCGGAAACCGGCGTGGTTTCGAGATCGAGAAATTGCGGGCGGGCGACGGAAACGTGGGTGAAGGTCCGGTTGACCTTGAAGAAATGCAGGCCGTGACTGGTGAATTGCCGGCTGAGGCCGGTGGCCAGTTGCAGCGGAAAATATTTCTGCCGTTCCCAATCGCTGCGCACGAGCCGCTGCAATTCCCGGCAACGCAGGTTGCGGCTCAACACGCCGCCGATTTTGTGTGATTCCACCGTCTTGATGATTGTGTCCTTGTGGACGGCGCGGAAATGTTTCTCGACCTCCTCCATGCTCGGAAGCTTGAGCGGTTCCGGCACGTTGAGGCAGGTGTATTCGGTCCTGAAACTTTGCTCCTCGACCCACTTTTTGACGACTTCCTCGTCGCGCACAATCCTGATACGCGCCTTGAACACCTCGAACGGCATCCGGGAAAACCGCTCGGCGTGCAGCCTGCGAAGCTGGTTCTGGTAATCGTGATGGTTCGGCGGGCCGAGAATGGCGCCGCTCATGCCGCACTGCGCGACAAACGTGTACTTGCCCTTGGGCGGCTCGATGGCCGTGCGCTCGGCCTGGTAGAACGTCGCAAAATAATTTCTCAGCACGTGCGCAATCGCCTCGTCCTCGCTTAACCACGGCGTGTCGTCGAGCGCGCAAACGAACAGCGATTGGATGGCCGTGCCGTCCGGTTTTTTCTTCACGCCAAGCTGGACGGAATAACGCTCCGGCTTCGCGAGCACGATTTGCGCGATCTGGAAAAGCGGGAACGCGCGGCCGGTCATTTTGATCTGGCGTGCGAGCGACTCGACGCCATTTTCGTCCGGCAGGAAGGTGACGGTGATTTCGGGCAACGGCGCGGGCGGCTCGGGGCGTTCACGGCGTTCACCACGGTCGTCGTGGCGCGGAAAATCCCTTTTGCGGTCGCCGAATTTTGGACCCGAACGCGGCGGACGCGGGCTGCGGCGCTCGCCAAACGATTCGCGGCGCGGAGCGCCCCGGCGGCCTTCGCGCTGGCGGTCATCGCGCGCGGCGGGCTCGCCCGCGAACTTCGCATAACGATTCGCCGCCGGCGATTCCTGCGCCCAAGCGGGCTGGAAAAGCTTCTCCAGGTCAATTTCGACGTCAGAAATACTGCTCATGCTTCGAACGGCTTGCAGCAATCAAGATGCCGCGCGTTTGGCAAGGATAGCATCCACAATTTTTTTGGCCAGCGCGGGTTTTTCGGCCATCACCTTTTGCGCGGCTTCCTTGCCCTGGCCGATCAACTCGCCCTCGAATTGCAGCCATGCGCCTTTCTTGTCCACGACGCCGTTTTCGATGCCCACGTCGAGAATGCTGCCTTCCTTGTTGATGCCGTGGTTGTAAATGATGTCGAACTCGGCCTCGGCAAACGGCGGCGCGACCTTGTTCTTCACCACCTTGACCCGAACATGATTGCCGGTGGCGTTGCCGGCGGCGTCCTTGAGCGTGTCCTTGCGGCGGATGTCGAGGCGCACGCTCGCGTAAAATTTCAGGGCCTTGCCGCCGGGCGTGGTTTCGGGATTGCCGAACATCACACCGACCTTTTCACGGAGTTGATTGGTGAAGATGCAGGTCGTCTTGGACTTGCCGAGGATGGCCGTGAGCTTGCGCAACGCCTGGCTCATCAAACGCGCCTGCATGCCCATCGTGGCCATGCCCATCTCGCCTTCGAGTTCGGCCTTCGGCACAAGAGCGGCCACGGAGTCAATCACGACCACGTCCAGCGCGTTCGATCGCGCAAGCGTTTCGCAAATCGTCAGCGCCTCCTCGCCGGAATCCGGCTGCGACACGAGCAGGTCGTCGAGGTTCACGCCGAGTTTTTTTGCGTAGCCCGGATCCAGCGCGTGCTCGGCGTCAATGAACGCCGCCAGGCCGCCGGCCTTTTGCGCGTTGGCGATGACGTGCAACATGAGCGTGGTCTTGCCGGATGATTCCGGCCCGAAAATCTCGATGACGCGCCCGCGCGGGATGCCGCCGACGCCCAGGGCCAGATCCAGAGCAAGCGCGCCGGTGGGGATGACGTCAATTTTGACCTGCGCCCGGGCGTCACCGAGGCGCATGATGCTGCCTTCTCCGTAACTTTTTGTGATGGTGGAAATGGCCGCTTCGAGTTCCCGCGAATGCGACGTGGCGGTTTTGGTCTCGGCAGCTGGTTTTTCAGCCGTTTTGGATGCCATAAAATTTTGCGTTGGTTGGTTCTTGATTCTCAGCCCGCCGACGTTAGTGAATCGGAGTGGAATAGTCAAACGCCTGATGGCGCAAATGGCAGAACTGTCATGAGCCATTCAGCCGGAATTATCTTTGTGACATTCCATAAGTACGCGGATTTTTTGGAAATAACAAACATTGACCGCAACACGACGAAGTACGAACATTTTCGCGAATCAACCACCCAAACTTGGACATGCCCATGAAAAAAATTCTGCTGCCGGTTTTGGTCGGCCTGGCCGTTGCGACCTGCCGCGCGGATGGCCCTTACCGTCTTATCAAGGAAATCCCGGTCGGCGGCGACGGTGGCTGGGATTACTGCTCCGTGGATTCGGCGGCGCAACGCCTCTATGTTTCGCACGCGACCAGAGTGGTGGTGGTTGACCTTGCCCGGGACCAGGTCTGCGGTGAAATCACGAACACGCCGGGCGTGCATGGCGTGGCCATTGCGCCCGACCTCGGTCTTGGCGTCACCAGCAATGGGCGTGAAGACAAGGCCGGCATCGTTGATTTGAAAACGCTGCAAACGATCTCAAAGGTGGACACGGCCCAAGGACCGGACGGGATGCTCTATGATCCCGGCCAGAAGGAAGCTTATCTCTTCTGTGGCCGCGCCCAATCGGCGACAGTGGTTGACGTGAAGACTGCAAAAGTCGTGGCTACAATTCCGCTCGGTGGCCGGCCGGAATTTGCGGCGGTGGATCCGGAAGCAGGGCGCGTTTATGACAATCTCGAAGACAGGAGTCAAGTGGCCGTGATTGACGCAAAATCGCACCAAGTCGTGACCAATTGGCCGATCGCACCGGGCGAGGAAGCTTCGGGCATGGCGATTGACGCGAAGAATCACCGGCTCTTTCTCGGCTGTCGCAACGGGAAAATGGTGATGATGGACAGCACGGACGGCAAGGTGCTCGACAGCGTGCCGATTGGCCAGGGCGTGGACGCCAACGCGTTTGATCCGGGCACCCGGATCGCCTTTGCTTCCTGTGGCGATGGAGCCACGACAATTGCGAAGGAAGAAACGCCGGACAAACTGACCGTGGTGCAAACGCTCAAGACCGGGCGCGGCGCGCGGACGATGGTGCTTGATCCTGCCACCCACAAAATTTACCTGCCCACCGCCCAATTTGAGTCATTGACCAATCAGGTTGCCGGCGCGCCACGCCAGCGGCCGAGAATGATCCCGGGCACGTTTAAAATTCTGGTGTATGGCATGGAACAATAGCCGGCGGGTCCACTTGCCTGCCGAGTTGAAAATGTGAAACGCGTTGCCAGTCCAATGGTCTGCCCGAATAAGATTTACCGCGCGCTGATTTTTGGTTTAATGCCCGGCGCCGCAGCGGAAGGGAGTCCAAGCATGACATGAGTGCATTAAAAGATAAATTCGGCCTCGAACTTCAGCCACTCGACAAGTTTGGCCCTGACGAATTGGAGGCACGTCACAAACTACTTTTCAAGTTAGCTCAAATAATTTGGGCATGAAACGCATGATTGTTTTGCATCTTAACTTACACCGCGAATTCTTTTCCCGGATTGCAGAGGGGACAAAGCGGATTGAATATCGCCAGCAAACCGCCTATTGGAAAACCCGTCTGGAAAATCGCAAATACGACGTGATCCAATTTCGCAACGGTTACGCGACTGACGCGCCGGAAATGACGGTGGAATTTCGCGGCTTGCGACGTTACGGCAAAGGCCGCAATGCTTATTACGCAGTTCGTCTCGGTAAAATTCTCAAAATCAAACGCTGGCGAAAATAATCGCTATTGCAAGGTGGCTGGTGTGCGCTATAATGAGCGTATGAAGACTCTAACAATCACCGAAGGGCGCGGGCGTCTCGGTTACTGGCTCAAAAAAGCGAGCCAAGGGGAAGATGTTGGCTTTATGTTTGAAGGCAAGATTGTGGCGTTGCGTCCGGTGGAAGTGGTTTCCACGGATTACGCGCTTCAAGAATACGGTTTGACGCCGGAAGAAATGGCAGCGGCGGAAAAACGCATCGGCGCAGAATTAAAAACGGCGCGGAAGCGCGGGGAAATCACCAAATTCACGGGGAGCAAAGATGATTTCCGTTGAACTGTCCAAGCGATTCAAAAAGATTGTGCGGGAAGCCGGGCGGGAAGATGAGGTTTCCGCCACCTTGAAACTCGTTATTGATGGTTTTGGCAGACCGCACGCGCATACCGGGCTGGCTATAAGGAAATTGGGCAAACATCTATACGAATGCCGCACGGGTCTGGCGTGGCGGCTCGTTTTTGAGGCTCACAAGGGCGTGCTGACATTTGATTTTGCGGGCGATCACGACGAGGTGCAAAGCTACCTTCGGGGCAAACGCTAAAAATCCGCCGTCAAAAATGGTTCGCCGGAATGGTTCTTGCCCGGTTATTTTTCGGAAATTCGCCGGAAAATAACCGCTATTTTTTGGAATTAACCGGCAATTTTTAACCGGGTAAAAAATCAATTTTATTTCGATTAAATTCGGTTTTCCCCCAATTTTTGAATTTCCGATGCCGCCCGGTTTTTGCCGGTAGATGCTAAAATGGGTAAACATGAGAACGGCTAGAGCTAAAATCCAACCGCGCGAAGCAAACGTGAGGACGACTAGAGACAAAATCAGAAAGCAACTTTTCGGCGTTATTCCGTAAGACCACGCCAAGACCACGCCGGGATGAACACCGGCGGCGGCGAGGGCCGGGGCCGGGCACCGTGGAAGCGCGGTATTCCCCTCGTTTTGAGGGTCACAGCGACGGCGGCTCGGTTTCAGCCGGGCTTTTCCGGTTCGCAGCGGCGGCGGCGTGTTCGGCTGATCAAGGCGATAAACGTGAAATCGCCACCCTGCCATTCAAACAAAGAAGCGCTTGGCAATCTGATCTCTCAAGTTTCTTAACCAACCGAAAACTCAAGGGGCAGTGGCCGCTGGTTGCAACGCAGCGGCATGGTCATCTGTTTGGCGAATAGTAAAGCTCGATAGCGCGTTCAGCCTCCTTGCGAGAGATGGCCTCAAGCTGGACGGACTCAATAACCTGCTCTCTTGGACTGGTTGAACAGGTCACGATGACTTGGAAGTAATCACGACGCTGCTGGGGTGTGAGTGCTGTCATAGCCGTGCATCGTTGGTAGGTCGTAGCTATGTGGAGCCAAGTTGCGATCTCCTGCCTATCCTCAGCTTTGCTTGCCATTCCGCGTTGGCTATCGTCCATGCCACTGATTTCATTTTGCCTCATGTCTAAAAATTCAATGTAAAGCCATGATGGGGGTTTATTCGCTGGCTTGCCCTTGAGTGAGGAACTGCCAGAAATTTTTTGGACGTTGCGGTGCTGGCCTATGTATTCCAGAAATGCTTTTATCAAAGCCCGGTCACTTAATCGCAAATTCCATTGGAGATGAGGACGCGCACTTGTCCATCCAATTTCTTCCTGTTTCTGCAAATCAAATATCTGCCGATTTGGAAACTCGTTGGGGTTTCCCCAAGCCATAGCGGTAGCTGTTTTATTCTCACGATCTAAATGCAAATAATTTTGCTGATACTCACCCGCGTTTGGAGATCGGCGCATGAGTTCATAATTACGGGCAACCAATTCATAGCCGAAAAGCTTAATACGTTCCAAATCTGCTCGTTTTTCTTCGCGTTTCCACCACCACAGGTTTTCTTCAAGCTCTTTAAGGGTGAGCAATTTGTCTTTCATGGGAAAAATCCGGTTTAAGTTTTATGACATTCGGAGCCTGATCTTTTGAAAAGACAACTCGTTGCGCCATCGCAACGGAATGTTGGTCGCGCAAATGTCCATAGACTTTCATTGCCAACGCGCCGCCATCACGATGCCCAAGCCAGCGGGAAACCGTCGGAATGTCCACGCCGCTTTCAATGCAGCGCGTGGCAAACAAATGGCGCAAATCGTGATGCGTTATGCGTGTTGTGCCAACCGTCTTGCACGCCTTATTCAAACTTTGTTGGCACTCACGTATTTGCATAACGGACATTTCGGGCGCTTCGTCTTTTCGCTCTGCGCGCAGTCGTTCTAACAAGGCACGCATTTCAGCAATCATTGGCACGCGCCGGGGATCGCCATTTTTTGTGATTCGCAATAGAATTTCACCGCGCTTAAAATCGCAATCCGCCCAAGTAATGTTTGCCGCCTCGGTTTTTCGGAAACCACCGTATGCAAGGAAGCGAACTAGATCGGCAGCAAGGTAGCAGGAATTAACTTTGCTGCTTTCAATCGCGGAAACCAATTCAACAAATTTTCCGAGTTCCGGCAGTTTAAGCGATTTCGGCTTTATGGCACTCCGTTGAATCGCCGATGCCGGATTTTCGTAACGTGCCCCCGCCTCACAAGCAATTTGTATGATTTGGCGCAATGCGCTGACCGTATTATTGAAGGAACTGGCACTGGACGTTTTGCGGTAATTTCCAGCCCAATTCAGGCAATCGGCTTTGTTAATTTTGGCAACGTCCAAGCCTTTGAGTCCCGGCCATGATTTGAGCAAGGCATTTACCCGCTCTTTGTAAAACTCTTTCGTGCGTGGTTTAAGCGTGTAATTATCCTCCAAGCGGTTTAAGAAGATTTGCAAGGCATCGCCGAATTTCATTTTCCCGCGCGCTTCAGCTTTTAGACCTTCAGCTTTTTTCCGCTCCTGTTTCATAAAATCGCCAAGCCGAAGCTCCGCGACAGTTACGCGGTCTGTTTTTAGCGATCTTTGAATCAGCTTGCCCGCTGTGCGAAATCGTGCGTAAATTTGTCCTGATGGAACGTAGCGAACAAGATATGGCTTTATTTGCACCCAGTTTGACTGGCTCAATCTCACTTTCATTGAGCCAGTATAAAAAATGCGTGTTAAAATGTCAATGTTGTTTATTCAAATCCATCGTAAGTTGTTGTAAATAAAAGAGCGGAAGGGTGGCTGAGTGGTTGAAGGCACCTGACTCGAAATCAGGCTTAGGAGCAATCCTAACGTGGGTTCGAATCCCACCCCTTCCGCCATCTTGTAAAATGCTTGTTTTCAACAAGATGGAAAAACCAGAGGAGGCAAGTGCCAGTGAAAATGCCAGTGAAAACAAAACTGGCCATTACTCAACGATTACTCGGTAAATACTGGTCAAAAACGGGGTCACAACCCGGCTCGCAGATCGAAAATGCGGGTCTCAGTGCCAGTGAAAGTGCCAGTAGGGCCAAAACCGAGTAAAAGCTGAGGAAAATGCCCGAATAATTGGGGCACTGGCGAAGACGGGATTCGCTGCCCGTTTGGTGTGTCTGACACACCCCAAGCCACGGACGGTTTCATAACTTTCGGACAAAAAACCCGAAATTATGAAACGTCGCTTCATCCTCTACCGCCGCAAGCGCGGCGGCATGTTCTACCTCGAAGACACTGAAACTCACAAACAGGAAACCACCAGCACCCGGAATCGTGCCGAGGCCACGGCGCTGCTCAACGCCCGCAACGAATCCTTCCGGCAACCGCAACTGAACCTCCAAATCGCCAAGGCCTATCTTGCCGGGACCGATGCCGGGCTTTCAAAACGGACCTGGCAGGATGCGTTCACCGCCATTACTGAAAACAAACATGGACCAACCCAGGAGCGCTGGCAGCGCGCCATCAAACAGAAGGCGTTTGACCTGATTCTGCCGCTGATCATCATCGAGACGCAGGCGGAGCAACTGGTGGCAACCGGCACAGACACGGCGGTGCGGTCGTCGAGCAAGACCTGTTGGATGGCCGGTGAATCAGCCAGCGCAACGGCGGCGGTGAACACCGATAGGGTGAAGGACAGGATTTTAGTGGTTGATTTCATATTTGAAGTCGCCCACGGCGGTGGGGAAGCGTCCGTTCAAGGCCATGTTGGGGTTCGCCCGCGTCTTCTTCCGTGATCTTGGCGAGCGTCAGGTTTCAGTCGCCGCCTTGCACGACGCGAAATCATGGATCAGCCAGGTCATCGCCGGTTTGAAACCGGCAACAAGTGATTCGCTCCTTAAACTCCGGCTCGCCATAGAGGCCGAGGAATTGCCCCTCATTCAAGGCTCGGCCACACTCACGTCGGCCAAGATTGATTTGCTCCCGCACCAGCTTGTCTTGGTGGATCGCATCGCCCGCACCCAGCCGCGCCGGTTTCTCGTCGCCGATGAAGTCGGCTTGGGCAAGACCATCGAAACCGCGCTCATCTTGCGCGAGCTTGCCAGTCGCGGCGAATTGCAGCGCGCCATGATGATTGTCCCCGCTGGCCTCGTGGAAAATTGGCGGCGCGAGTTGAACGACGTGTTCAATCTCGATTTTGAAGTCTTCGGTTCGGAGGGCGACATCACCGACCGCAAGACCAACGCCTTTGCTAAACACAACCGCATTATCGCCTCGGTGGACACGTTGAAACGCCCGACGCGCATCCGCCGTATCTTGGAAGCACCGCCGTGGGATTTGATCGTCTTCGACGAGGCGCACCACCTCAGCGTATATCGCAGCGGCAATCGCGCCCGTAAAACCGAGAACTACAAGCTTGCCGAGGCCATCCGTCCGCATTGCCGCGACTTGCTGCTCCTGTCGGCCACGCCGCATCAGGGCGACCATTTCCGCTTCTGGATGCTCGTGCATTTGCTCGATGCGAAATTGTTCCACAACGAGCGCGACATGCTGGAGAACCGCCACCGCTTGAATGCCGTCGTCATTCGCCGGACCAAAGCCGACGCGTGCTCCCCGGATGGCTCGCCCCTGTTCGCACGGCGCGTCGTTCACACCGAGGCGTTTGAACTCACGCCCGCCGAAAAACGATTCTACGAAGCCCTGACGACATATCTTAACGACGGCTACGACCTCGCCCGTGCTCGCGGCGGTGAGGGCCGCTCGCTCGGCTTCGTGATGACCATTTTCCAGAAGATCGCCGCCAGCAGCTTCGCCGCTGTCCGGCGAACGCTGGAAAAGAGGCAATTGATGCTCACGATTCAGGAATCCATCCATCGCGACGAACAGTTCGACGTGGACGGTCGCAACGCGATGCTGGACGAGGCGCGCGAGTTGATCCACAAAATGCAGGGCTTGCCCGACGACGCTATTGGCCGCGCCCAGGTCGAACAGATTCTCGCCGACGCCAAGCTCAATTTGCTCCGCAAGCACGATGAGGCGATGAATTACGCGTTGAGCGCGGAGAGTTACGGCGACAGCGAACGCGAGGCGGGCCGCGAGGAAGATTTGGCGACGAACCCAGCCGTCGCGCTGCCCGAGGAGCGCCGTCGCATTCGGGAAGTGCTGAGTCAGTATCCTGGAGGACTGGAATCCAAGGCCCTCAAATTACTGGACGCTCTGAGCCAGATTTGGCGGCAAAATCCCACCGAGAAAGTGGTCGTGTTCGCGACGTATCTCGGCAGCGTCGAGAGCTTGCAGAAAGCCATTGTCCAACGCTTTCCGTCGCAGGGCGTCGAAGTCTTGAAAGGCGGCGATCATGGGTCGAAGACCGCCGCGCAGCGCCGTTTCCGCCGGCCCGACGGTCCGAATGTGCTCGTTTGCACCGCCGCCGGGCGAGAAGGCATCAATCTCCAGTTCGCTCGCATCCTCTTCAATTTTGATCTGCCGTGGAATCCGATGGATTTGGAGCAACGCATCGGTCGCATCCACCGTTACGGCCAGCGTGACACCGCGCAGGTCTATAACTTCGTCACCACCGATATGGATGAGTGGCGATATGCGCTTTCCAATAGGCGGCTGACGGAATTGACCATACATCAGCAACTGAGCCTGGCCTTGGAAGACAAGCTGGCTTTCACGATCACCGCCACAGCGTCCTATGCGGAAGCCGCCGCCCTGGCGCAGAAGTGGGGAGTTCCGGTCACTGACTCATTGCTGCATTCGCTGACGCAGCGCTTGGGCTCCCGCGCCGAGACCCAAAAGCAGGAGCAACTCAAAACCCCGCCGGTGGAGCAAGAACCCAAACGAGCACCCGCAAAGCTGGGGGTGCTGATGCTCGACGGCTGGCAGGTGCGTCAGCGAGGGGCGGGTTGGGGAAAGCGGAAAACCAAGGAAAACCGTGTGGAATGGCACGAATGGAAGACTGGCGTTTATTATCCCCAGGAGAAGTCCGCGCGCACTGCGGGAGCTCGCGGGGTTATCGAAGGCAAACTGGTCATCGGCTGGCAGGGAGACCCGGTGGAGTTTGGCCGACGGTTGCACTGGGAGGCTTTGCGCGGCGGGTTGGGCCGCGCCCGAGCAAGACTGGTGGTCGGAGATGGAGCCGCCTGGATCTGGAACGTGGCACAGGACCGATGGAAGGGATCCACCGAGTTGCTCGACTTCTATCATGCCAGTGAACACCTCTGGTGTCTGGGCCGCGCCCTCCACGGGGACAATGAAGCAGCCACGGCGCGATGGGCCGAACCCCTTCGCCACCAACTGCGGCATGGGTGCGAGAAGAAAGTGCTCGCCAAAATAGCGGCTTTGCAAGTTCCCAAAGGCGAAGCTGGCAAGGCGGTGCTGCGTGAACAGAACTATTTCGCGTCCCATTCTGGCAGAATGAACTATCGGACCATTCATCGTCGCGGCTGGCCCATCGGATCAGGAACCGTCGAGTCGGCTTGCCGACAGAGACAATGCCGCTTCAAACGCCCCGGACAGTTCTGGACTCCCGAAGGCATGCGCCACCTCAGCGCCCTCACAGAAGCCAGACATAACAACCATTGGGATGAACTCTGGAACACCAACTAATCGGGGGCAGTGTCAGGATGCGCCCCCAGCTTAATTAGCTCGGACAAATCCTTCGCGTTGGAATAACGACCGCACATCGCCAGAGTCTAACCGAGACGTGCGCCAAAAGAAAATCCACCGGCCAGTTATTTTAGACCACCTCTACCGTGTCACCTGGCAGTTCAAAATTCGTATTTGTTGCAAATTCTGCACCCGGTCTGGTGAGAGAATAAAAAGGTCTGCCATTCTCGTATTCCAATCGAATCAAACCAAAAGATTCGAGTGTATTCAAATCATCCTTTAGGAACCGTGGTTCACTGAGCGGTATGCCGCCGCCCTGTGGGGTTAAAATTAGCTGTGGCGGGTCAAGCAACGCAATTTGTTCGGCATTGGAACGGAAGAATACAATTAGAATTGTAAGCGCCTGCGGAGAAATTGTCGCCCCGGTCCCGAGCTGCTGTGCCAAAACCTCAAAACCGGATACTTTGGACAACACCTGCGACAACACATCGTTAATCAAATTTAATTTAGCAAGGATTTGTGCATGATCTTCTCGCAATAATTGGTTTACTGCATCCTGTATTGCCTGTGTTCCAGCAATTGCGTTCTTTATGTCGTCAAATCTGTGTTGTTCCAAATACTGCGTGAAAGATTGGTTTGCAGTTTTCTCCTGCTTGTAGTTGCAAATCAAACCGACGATGGTTGCAAAGGTTTGTGAGGCTAAAACAGGGTCAATCATGGCGTATAAAAGTGAGGCGTGCTTTAATTATCATCAAAATCCGGCAACCATCATGACTGGTTGGAATTGTTTTTCAAGCTGACAGTGGCTTCTTTTCGCAGGATTCAAGCGCAAACAAATAAGAAACCTCGTAGCCAGAGCGTAACGGTGAAGGTTGGACAATGGCTGTCCCTGTGAATAACTATTTTCAAGTTGTTTGCTTGGGAAATGCGGCTGGCAAAATAAAGTGGGCGATGCGACATGAGACCGGCCAACCGCATCCTGCACGTTGATGGCGACAGCTTTTTTGCAAGCTGCGAAATCGCCCTCAATCCGAAATTGCAGGAACGTCCAGTCTGGGTCGGTGGCGGACGCAAAGGCGACGGCATCGTCATTGCCGCCAATCGGATCGCCAAAAAATACGGCATCAGCACGGGCATGGCGTGTTTTGAAGCCAAACGCCGTTGTCCCACCGGCGTCCTTTGTCCACCGCATTACGATGAATACCGGCGTTTGTCGCTGGCCATGTTCAAGATTCTGGAGGAATACGCGCCGGTCATCGTGCCGATGTCTATTGACGAAGGTTTTCTGGATTTATCCACGATGAGCCAGCACGTCTGGCGGGACACGACCCCGCTGAATTACATGAAGGGCATTGGCGAACGAATCCGCAAAGAAGTTGGATTGCCGGTGTCAGGCGGGTTGGCGAACTCCGCCAAACTCGCCAAACTTTCCACAGACGTGGCCAAGCCCGGATTCATGGAAGTGCCGCAGAGTCAGGAAAAGGAATTTCTAAAAGACCGGCCCGTGCGCGAACTCTCCGGCATTGGGAAAAATCGCCAGCGCTCGCTGGCCGCCCTCGGTGCGCTCACCTTCGATCACGTTGCAAAATTGCCGTCCATGCTGCTCCGCCAAAAGTTCGGCATCTGGGGACAGGAACTCTGGCTGTTTGCGAACGGTCAATGGAACGAGCCTTTGATTCTGGAAGTCAAAGACCGCACCACCATTTCCAGCAGCACCACGTTGCCGCAAGATGAGCATGATTACGAAGCCGCCTTGATGTTCACCTTGAGCGAGGCCATCCGTCTGGTCGGCCAACTTCGTCGGGAACAAATGCAGGCAAGAGAAATCAGTTTGGCAGTCCGGTTCAACGATTTTACGGAAGTCGGCACGAGTCACCGGTATCAGCATCCGCAATTTCTGAACTCGGTCATCAACACCACGCTGGAGGCGATGTTCCGGGATTGTATGCAGAACGCATTCCGGCCTGTGCGTCAGATTCGGATTGCGATGTTTAATCTTGAGCGCCTCGACACACAGCCAACGCTCTGGGGCAAGACGGATGCCGAACGCTGGGGCGCGCTAGACGAAGCAGCAGCGCAATTGAACGAGCAACTTGGAAAAAATGTTTTGATGACGGGATCACAACTGGCATTGCGGAAACGGGACGAGGCACACATAACGCCGAAGGCAAAATGTCCCTTCACACCCCAACGCGAGATGGTTTTGAATCTGTGGGGAGAGAACTTGCCTGCTTAATTTGGTCAAAATGAGTGCCAGTGAAAGTGCCAGTGGCCCCTTGCGAAATAGTCGCCGTTTTAGGTGTTTTTTTTCACGAAGTCCAAAACTGACAGTCGGCGGTTAAGAACCCACCCCACCACCGCGAAATACGACCAAAAAAGTGCCAGTGGAAGTGCCAGTGAACGGGTGATAAATGGTTAATTTGTGAGTAGTTGATTGGTATCAGGTGCGTAATCGCTGGTGCTTGACAAACACGCAGAAATGCCTGATTCTTTTGGCGTTCGTTAGTTATGAGGCTGTTCGCCTCTGGTAGTGAGGTGGTGGTCGCGGAGTAATGGAAATTGAAAAAACTTCCAAAAGTCGTCCGAATCCCACCCCTTCCGCCACCTATTTGCCATATCTTTACAAGAAGGCGCGTAGCAGAGGCTTATGGTGATTTCGTCTTTACCGATGATGATTTTGTCGGTGATTACTTCAATGATTTCCCGCTTCTCTTCCGTCTGCATCGTCTGCCAGTGGTTGTAAAGATTGCTCGCTTGGGAAGCGATTTCCTCGGCTGACAAGTTGTTCACTTTGAGAATGTCCACTTCCGCTTCCAAGCGTGGAATCTCCGCCTCAAGCTGTTTCCGTCGTTCTTCAAGCGGGGTGTAGAATTTGCTGAATCCATCGGCGTCCAGTTTTTCCTGCTGATACAGATCGTAGGTGCGTTGAATCTCTTTCCGAATGCGCTGCAATTCGTCTCGCTGCACGGTGATGAGACGGTCCTTCTCGTTGGCCGTTCTGGCTTGATTGAACATTGATTGGTTTGGCCGTTTCGAGTGGTGTAATTCCCTCGGTGAATGCCTTTGGCCGTCGGGTCTTGAAGCAACCGCGTAACGGTCTTACTTGTGAAGCGCGCTCCCTTGCGTGTCCGGTAGCCAGCATCGTTCAAAAGACGCACGACGGCCTTTTTGCGACGGTGCTTCAAAAAAAGCTCATACATGAGTTTCCTGACGGGTGCCTCCTTGGGATTCCGAGGCCACGACATTGCTTGCGGAATACAAGCGGCATGAGCCGGAACAAAAAGAGCGGTTGCAACAGGAACGGCTGGCGATTCCGAAAGAAGCTCTGGCCCTTGCTTTGAAATCGTCCGCATACAGGAACGAGGGAACGCTGTTTGAAGAACATGAACTGAAAGCCGGCAAGCCGGCCGGTGGTATTGAGTCGGTCATAATATCGGCGCTACAGACCGGATCGCCGGCCTTTGAGGTCCGCACAGTACAGCTCCGTTGGCCGGACACGTTCGCCATTGTGGGCCGGCAGGATTTTTTAGGAGGCTTGCGGCAGTGTGTGATCGTCGGCGCGCAGACGGGAGAAAACGAGACACGTATTCTGTTCACGGTAATGGAGTACAAGACCAAGCATGATGTCAGCCTTAATGGCGGACTGGCTTTCAATACGAGCTATATCCCTTTGCATCCATCAGAAGTGGGCGAACTGACGGACAAGATGAAGGCGCAAATAGCCGAGGGAATTCAAATTGTCACAGCTCGCATTCAGCAGGCGATTGGGCAATAAATAGTCGGCGCGGTTTTTATTAGATCGGTGCGGGAAAGCTGGTGGGGGTTGGATTTGAAACTTGACTTGATTCTGAAATAAGTGAGCCTCAGTGTTTGACACCCAAGAATTCATGGGATGTGATAAAACCAATAAGCATTCAGAAAGGGACAGGGCTTTTTGCACACACCGAATACAGAACCAACTGATGAAATAGGGCGGTTGTATTTCGACCTTAAATCAGGAGGCTACGAACCTAAACTAATAAAAGAAGAGTTGACTGTTTTTCATGGGACTTCCGAGGCCAATGCAAAAATTATTGTCGAAAGCCAACATATTTTAGAAACGAGCGAGAAAGACGGGCGACTGGGGCGCGGAGCTTACTTTTACGAAAATGTTCCAGTTCCAGGGCCAGAAATGGCGCGTGCGTGGGCTAAGTATCGAAGGGGTTATCCGTCACAAGCTGTTGTCGCTGCGGTCATTCGTTCCGAAGGGATTTGGGACTTGACGCTAGGTGGGAATAGGGCATACTTTCAGGTCGTTTTGGATTGGTATGTTGCTACAGTCAGACGTGTCAAGCCGGATCGCATCGCAGACATCAGAGTGCCAAATGTTGTTAAGTTTATCCTTGCGACCTGTCCGGAGCGCGCTCAAATTCAATGCGTTCGTTGGGATGGATTCCGTTTGGATGAAATAAATGTGAAGAGGCAACGCGGGCTGGTTGTACGCGAAGCTAAATGTATTGCGAAGCTGTGGCTTTACACAGAATGATGAGGACTCATATGCAAACAATGAATATTATTGAAGACTCTCTGAATTCCGAAAGTTCGGAGGCGTATTCTTTTTCGACGTTGTCGTTGCCCGTGGGTGCGGAATTTCTTCCCACAGCAAACATTGCCACGCATTTGCTGCCACGAGTTGAGCCGTTTCTCCAGAGAGATTCGTCTGTGGATATTATCGGTAATGACGGCCCGAATCTGATCCTGCCGAATTATCCTTGGTTTGAAGCTTTGGTGAATTGGGCAAAACAAGGATGCCGAATCCGTTACTTTCTTCTCAAGCCCACCCCAAAAGCACTGGATGCCTTAAACGAAATCAAGGCAAAAGCGGGCGAGCGTTTTAACGCCTTTAACCTAAAGCGGGGTGAAAAAATCGAAGGTGAATGGGCCGATATAATCAGGGATTGGGAAAATTTCCACTTTGTGCTTTTCAGCAAGCCGAAGCAATTATGGGTTGAAACCGACCACCCGCCCGGTGTGCCTGACGCAAAAGATTGTTATTTTTTACCACCGTCATTAGCTGAAAAAGCTGGAATCTACGAAGTATTGAAATCAAGGTTCGATTACGTGCTTAAACGCTTCGCGGAACCTGTTTAGCGCTTTCTCAAAAAAACCGCTCCTGTAAAAAGGAGCGGCTGTGAGTTTGGGTTTTCACTTGGGCGTAATAAGATCGATTATCTCCCCGCTTTGTTCTTTTGCAAGAGGGGGAGTCTTCGGAGGCCTTACGCCATTGGGGTAGATCATCGCTGTTATCCCATTCATGGTGTGCATGAGCAATGTGCCCTTTTTCAAGTGAATCGGTCGTAACAGACCATTGTGTCGATCGAAATCTGCCAATTTCAAAGTTAGTGTGGGATTTTCAGCAGATTTGTTCCACCGACGTAAACGGCTGTCGAATTTCTTCACAGCGCCAATTTGAAAAGTGGGCAGTTTACGTAGTCGAGAAACGAACTCAATTCTGCCCCTTAGGCAGTGTGTAATCGCGGCGTCTGGGTGATAAGGAACATTTGGCAAGCTTTCGTTGAGCAGGTCGATGTATCCTCCCACGAGACAGCCACATGGAATGTTTTTCCAGTTCATAATTTCCCTTTCAACGACAGGATGTTATCCACGTCTCGTCTGCTAGTAGCATACACGTTGCCATGCAATGAGTCAAATTGGCTCATTCTATGCAATCGGCATCTGTCGCTTGGATTGCTCATAACGATCAGCTATAGAAGTAGCCATAATTGCCGAGCTCAGCATTATCAAGTGCTACAGAAAATACCCCAGCTCTCGTAGAGAGCAGTATTTCAGATTTCCGATTATGACATGATCGAGCTGACCGGGTTCACTTTTCTGTACCACTTCGTGAGTTAGTCCTGAGACTGGGTTCATGTTAGTTTTTGGTTCTGGTTTTGTCCATCCCCGGCAGAGGGAGGGCGGAGCCCGACCGGCGCCGGGGATGGACTGAGTTGCGCCGCGAACCGGGCCGGGCTCAGATAACCCAACCGGCTGTGCGGTCTTTGTTGATTATATTCGCAGCGGTAGTCGCCAATCACTACTCGCGCTTCCGTCAGCGTCCACAGTTGCTCCCGATTCAAGCACTCGTCCCGAAAGCGACCGTGAAAACTTTCCACAAAGCCGTTCTGCCACGGACTGCCCGGCTCAATGTAAATCGTCTTGATGTGGTTCTCCGCCAGCCACCGCTGCACGATTTTGGCGATAAACTCCGATCCGTTGTTTACCGGTTGCGCATTTATCATACGCACCGTTCGAACAAGGTTATTTAATTCAGTTTGGAAAGGTCTTCCCATGATTAAGCTTTCAATTTATGAAGCCTATAAAAGAAAAAACTTTGCTCAAGGTTAATTTGCAAAACTCGGTACGATGTTCGAATTGATTTTTATCATTTGGGAATCAATGATTGAATGCTTTTCCAGAAACATCGGTTTGGCTTTGTCCGAGCCCATTCCCAATTCTTTAGCGTTCCGGTGCTGACTTTCAATCGACCTGCGAATGCTTTGCGTGTCAGACCTAACCTTAACCGCGCCTTCCTGAGCGATTTGCCCAACAATTCGCTGTTTAAATTGAAAGGGTACGAATCCACCCTTATGGTCTTGATCACTAAGTGGCAAAAAGGGTTCAAAAACCACCCCTTCCGCCATATCCGTTTCCTCGGCTTTTCGAGGATTTAAGGTTCAAACAAGGGGGAAAATCGGTCAACTGTCAGTGAAAGTGTCAGTAACGCCGCCGGCGGTGCCGGAATTTTTCAAAATTCCCCACAATTCGGCAATACTGCGCCACTGCTCGTGATCGGTTTTCAGTTCGTGTCCTGACTGAAAAGGCACGAATGCAAAACCGTTACATAGTGTTCCAACGGGGCGCGGTGTTCTACTGCGAAGACCACACCACCGGCCAGCAAAAAAGTTTGCGGACGCGGGATGAAGCCGAGGCGCGGCGGATTGTCCAGGCCAAGAACGACGCGGTGGCGCTCCCACAGATGAACCTGGTCATGGCCAAGACCTACCTGTCCGCGCAAAACCCCAAGATGATCACCCGCACCTGGGCGGATGTCTTGGCGCGTTTCTGCGAGCGCAGCAACCCCAACACGCGCATGAGGCACGAGCGCGTTGTCCGCACCAAGCCCATGCAGTTCTTGAAACCCAAACGGTTGATTGAGACCACGGCGGATGATTTTTTGGAAGCCATGAAACTCGGCACCAACTCGACCATCGCCTTTTTGCAGACGCTTCACAACGACGCCTTGGGCATGGGCTGGATTCCGTCGCCCATCCTGCCGCGCAAGCTGTGGCCCAAGATGACCAAAAAGCATAAGCGCGCCATCACGGAGGCCGAGCACATCACGCTCATGTCGGCAGTAGATGACGAATGGGGCTTGTATTTTCAGTTGCTCTGGTTTGTCGGCGCGGCGCAAACCGATGCCGCGAACTTGACGGACGCGAACCTTGACTGGAAAGCCCGCGTCTTAAAATACGACCGGCAAAAACTCAATGGTCGCAGTTTGCCGCCCGCGTGCCTCACCATCGGAAAGGGGCTGGGGGAGATATTGAGCCAACTTCCGAAGAAAGGCCCTTTGTTTCCGAACATCACGAAAATGGACGACCGCAGCCGCGCTTGTTTCATGTGGAAGCTTTGCAGGCGCGTTGGAATCGAAGGGGTTTCACTCCACAGCTATCGGTATGCGTGGGCCGAGCGGGCGAAGATTGCCGGGCTTCCGCAAAGGTGGGCGCAAGCGGCTTTGGGCCACAATTCAAGAGCCGTTCACGATGCTTACGCACGAAATGCTTTCCTGCTATCGTTGTTTCCAAGCCTTGATTTTAATCATCGTAGGGGGAGCGAGCATGACATTCGAGATCAAAAGAAATCCAAGAGTTTTGGCCGGGGAGATTTTGGAAAAACTAGGCGCGGTTGACTTGACGCAGTGTGACTGCGGAATCGGTTCAAGCGCTTACACGGTTCAGACAATTTATGGCGCAATCAGAGGCGCGCTGGAACAAATCAGGTTCGGTAAAATTTCGGCGATGCACGTCGGGATGCTGGACGTGACAAAGGAATTGTCAGACGCACTCGCCAGCATTCAGGAAACTTAAACGCTTGAATCCCTGACACCATGAACACGAACAACAACGAATCGCCCTTTGGCGAAGTTATTTATTCCTACACCCGCAAACAGGCCATCGCCGACGGCTTCCAAGTTGAAGTGACCGAGACGGCGAAAGAGGCGGGAATCCGTTTACAATCGGTTAAAGCATCACTGGCAGTGAACTGTCAGTAAAAGTGTCAGTAAAAAGTAGTGGCGAGTTAAGAAAAGTTTTGAGGAATATGCTTGAATTGCTTGGGAAACCAGCGAAAATTGCCTCAGAAAATGGTGATTTTGGGCACGAATCCCACCCCTTCCGCCAGTTTCATTTCTTGGCGAAGTTCGGCAAAATTCCAGCCAGCTCGTGGTAAGGGGATGATTCCATTTTACAAAGTAAGCAGCGGCTTTTGCCGGGTTTGACTTGCACGCTCCATGCTGGCCCGGCAAAATTCCAGACGTGTTCCCGTATCGGCCAAATTTGGTCCGAAGGTGCGCCAGGCATGTTTGCGCCCTGCTGCTTTGCTTCGCGTGTACCGTCCTTCACGCCGCAGCGCCGACCCTGCCGAGCTATTTCCTCCGCGTCTGGCAAACGGGCGACGGCCTGCCAGAGAATACGGTGACGGCCATTGTGCAGACCCACGATGGTTACTTATGGATGGGCACGTACGATGGCCTGGCACGGTTCGACGGCGCGAGCTTCACCGTGTTCGACAATACCACCACACCCGAGATGAGCAGCAGCCGGGTGATCAGGTTGTTTGAAGATCGCGAAGGAAACTTGTGGATTGGCCATGAAACGGGGGAGTTGACACGCTACCGGGACGGGCATTTCACCGCGGTGAAATTCAATCCGGCGTGGGAGAACAGAGGAATTTCGGGCATTGGCGCTGATCAAGCGGGCAATATCCGGGTGCTGAACGAGGAGGGGAAACTGGCCGGCGTGAACGGCGAGATGATTTCCGTTCCAAACGCGGGTGTTTCAACCAGGCCGGCTTCCCTGGTTGCAGGCGAACATGGAGCGCTATGGGTAATCTATGGCGGAGAAGTGTTCACCCTCAAGCATGGCCGGTTGGATCCCATAACGGCGGACAGCCAGTCCTTGGGTTATTACGTCGAAGGGATTTGTCCGAGCCGGGACGGCGGCCTCTGGGTGGTGGGGGACCAAAGGTTGCGGAAATGGAACGGCAGCAGGTGGGCAGATGATCTGGGCCCGACTCCGTGGGAACAAGGTTCCATCACCACGCTGATCGAGATGAGGTCAGGCTGTGTGGCTGTGGGAACCTTGGACAGGGGTCTTTACCTGTTTTTCCCCCATCGTGGCGTGCTTCATTTCAGCCGGGCCAACGGATTGCCGCACGATTGGGTGCGCTGTCTTTACGAAGACCACGAGGGCACCTTGTGGGCGGGCGTGGGCAGCGGCGGTCTCGTGGCACTTCGAGCCGGCGAAGTGGCTGCGGTGAACGCGCCGGATGACTGGCAGGGACGAGATTTGCTGTCGGTCACGACCACGCACGATGGAGCGCTGTGGATTGGCACTGAAGGCGCCGGCTTGTATCGCCTGCAGAATGAGGAATGGGCGCACTTCACGGAGTCTGACGGATTGTCGAACCTTTTTGTCTGGTCGGTGTCTGAAGACGCGCAAGGCCACGTTTGGGCCGGCACTTGGGGAGGCGGACTGTTCATCCAGCAGGGAAATCATTTTGCGCATGCGCCCGGTTTGGAGAATGTCACCGTCCCCATGACCGCAATTCTGCACGCGCGGGACGGTTCAACCTGGATTGGAACCGCTGCCGGCTTGTTGCATGATCAAGCAGGTGTTCCGACATGGTATGGAAGAAAGGAGGGGCTGAAACTTCCGGACGTGCGGGCGATGGTGGAAGATCACGATGGCAGCGTGTGGTTTGGAATGTTGGGTGGCGGCTTGGGCCACTTGCACCAGGGCGAATTGCAACAGTTCCAGAAAAAAGACGGAATCTCCAGCGATTATGTCCAGTGCGTACATCTGGATGCTGACGGCACCCTTTGGGTCGGAACCTACGGCGGCGGTCTGAACCGTTTTAAACAGGGGCGGTTCACCTGCATCAACTCCAGCCAGGGATTGCCCAATAATTTCATTTGCGACATCGAGGATGACGGGCGTGGCAACTTCTGGATCAGTTCACACGGCGGAGTTTTTTGCATCTCCAAGGACGAGTTGACCCGGTGCGCGGACGGTCAGATCCCATCAGTGAACTGTCTCAGCTACGGCAAGGCGGATGGGATGCCCACGCTGGAATGTTCCGGCGGGCTCCAGCCATCCGGCGGCAGAACGGCCGACGGACGCCTTTGGTTTCCAACGAGCAAAGGGCTCGCGGTATTCAACCCGGAAGAAGCCAAAGAGAATCAACTGCCCCCTCCCGTCATCATTGAAAACATGCTGGCGGACGGACGGACGGTGACATCATTCCCGATCGGCGACGTTCCGCTCCAGATTCCGCCCGGCCTGCAGCGGTTTGAATTTCACTTCACCGCCCTGAGTTTTGTGGTGCCAGAAAAAGTACGTTTCAAATACCGCCTCGAAGGGCTGGAATCCGACTGGGTGGACGCCGGAACGAAACGATCGGCCAATTACAGCCATATCCCCCCGGGCAGTTACAAATTCCACGTCACCGCCTGCAACAGTGATGGCGTGTGGAATGACAGCGGGGCTGCCTTGGCGTTCAAGGTCCGACCGTATTTCTGGCAGGAATGGTGGTTTCGCATCCCCGCCGGCTTGGCGGCAGTGGCCTCGTTGGCCGGCGCTGTGGCTGGTGTCGTATTGTGGACAGCGCGCCGCCGGATGCGCCTCAAATTGGAACGCCTGGAACACCTGCGAGCCGTTGAACGCGAACGCGCCCGCATTGCGCAGGACATTCACGACAACCTCGGCGCCAACCTGACCCGCATTTCGCTGCTGAGCGAATCGGCCCGCAGCGAATTGGAGAACCCGGTCCAAGCCACCCTCCAGCTGGAGCGGATCTACGGCACAGCCCGCGAACTGACCCGCGCCATGGATGAAATCGTCTGGGCGGTGAATCCACAGCACGATACTCTGGACAGCCTGGCAAGCTACCTGGGAAATTTCGCGCAGGAATTTCTGGGGTCGCTCGACATCCGCTGCCGCCTGGATGTTCCGTTGCAACTTCCCCAATGGCCGGTGACCGCCGAGGTGCGCCACAACCTGTTCCTCGCGTTCAAGGAGGCTTTGCACAACGTGGTCAAGCATGCCGCCGCCTCGGAAGTGTACATTTCATTAACCACGGGAGCCGACGCCTTCATTTTGGTCATCCGCGACGACGGAAAGGGTTTTGCGCCCGGCGTTCCGAAGGAAGCGGGGCGGCGGGAACCAAGCCGGATCGCGCGAGGCCATGGGTTGGCGAACATGCGCCAGCGCCTGGAGAAAATCGGCGGGCGTTGTGAAATTCAAAGCTCGCCTGGCAACGGAACGGAGGTAAAGTTTGTCATGGCCGTTGCGGCGGTTGCCTCATGAAAATCATGAACGCGGAACCAGCCGCCCCCGCCCGGTGTCACGAAAAAAGGCGACACGACTTTGGGGGCCGGTCAGGGCAGAATCAGCAGGGTGCAGTGAGCATTGTTGTTTCCATCATTGAAGACGATGTGCCGGCCCGGGAAATCCTGGCCGGATGGATTCGCCGTGCCGACGGGTTCCGTTGTGTCAGCGAGTATGACGACGCCGAGACCGCGATGGCGAACTTGCCCCAGGAAAAACCGTCCGTTGTGCTGGTGGACATCAATCTGCCGGGAGTGAACGGGATTGAATGTGTGCGGCGAATGAAGCCGCGCCTGCCCAATACGCAGTTTGTGATGGTGACAGTTTATGAAGACGCCAACCACATTTTCAATGCGCTATCGGCCGGCGCCTCGGGTTACTTGTTGAAGCAAATGCGGCGCAACGACCTGCTGGCCGCGTTGAAGGAGGTCCATGCCGGCGGCTCGCCGATGAGCAGTCAGATTGCCCGCAGAGTGGTGCAGTCCTTTCAGCGAACAGGGATGGAATCGGGCGATTCGGAGGACCTTTCTCCACGGGAGCGCGAAGTGTTGGAGTTGCTGGCCCGCGGTTATCTGTACAAGGAAATTGCCAATGTGCTCCAGATCAGCGTGCAGACGGTGAACACGTACATTCGCCGCATCTACGAAAAACTTCACGTGCGCTCGCGCGCGCAGGCCGTGGCAAAGTATGCCCACTTCCCAATGGGTGACTCGCATTGACCAGCCGTTCGCCCTGCGGTATTGCATCCGGGCACGGCGGCAAAACCCGAAAATAACTTGATATGCTTATGAAAAACTTTCGACGCATCGCCATGTTTGTTGTTGCCGTGTTTTGGGCAGCTGCAACTTTTGCCGAAAATACCGCCATCATTCCCGTTCCCCGCACCTTTCCCACCAACTGGATGGCGATTCATGAATCCTTTGTAGCGCGGGCAAAGCAACACAATGTTGACCTGTTGTTTCTCGGGGATTCCATCACCGCCGGCTGGCAATGGGACAAGCGCGGACTAAACGTCTGGAACAAATATTACGCGCCACGCCACGCCGCCGAGTTCGGCATTGGCTACGATCGCATCCAGAATGTGCTCTGGCGGGCCAAACACAAGGAACTCCGCGGCATCAAACCCAAGGTTGTCGTTCTCCTCATCGGCACAAACAATGCGGGCAATGAAGACAACGGCAAACCCCGCAACACGACCCCTGAAATTGTCGAGGGGGTGACGACCCTCGTCAAGGAAGTGCGCACCCGCCTGCCGAAGAGCAAGGTGCTGTTGCTCGGTCTTTTCCCGCGCGGGGACAAAAACGATCCCGTTCGCGAGCAGGTCAAGGAGATCAATTCACAGCTCGCACGTCTCGACGACGGTAAGACCGTGAAATTTCTCGACATCGGCTCCAAGTTCCTCGAACCGGACGGCACGCTCTCCAGGGATATCATGCCTGATTTGCTTCATCCGAGTGAACGGGGTTATCAAATTTGGGCTGAAGCCATGGAGGACACGCTTGCCGGGATGATGAAATGAACCGCCGTCGAAACACTGGCTCGCGTCTTCATAATTAAAGACAAAGTTTGCGCTCGAACAGCAGAGTCGAACTTGGCAGGCTAAAACCATGCAATCACCGTTCCGCCCAACCTATGCCATGGCTCCACCTCCGGCGCCGCTGGCATTCCATCGTTTGAGCGGAAGCCGGTGGCATCCTGGAAGTGTGCCATGAAACTGCTTCGCGTTTTTTTCCAAGCTGTGCCTGGTTGTTTTTTGACAGCCGTGTTGTCGTGCCTGACGATGATGCTGGCGATTTCGACAACAGCCCCGCTTCGCGCGGAGTCCGCATTGCGCGGCTTCATCACCGCGCGCGGTGACCAGTTGATGGAGGACGGCAAGCCGTTTCGATTCATTTCCTTCAACCTCCCCAATCTCCAACTGATTGAAGACAACATGCCTTTTGCGGAAACCGACGCATGGCGTTTGCCCGACGAATTTGAAATCCGGGATGGGCTGATGACGGTGCGCCAGATGGGTGGCACGGTGGTGCGCACCTACTCGCTCTCCGTTGTGCGCACCAACGACGACCCGGACATGCCGGGATACGTCCTTGGCCCGGACACGTTCAACGAAGAAGCCTTCCGCGAGCTTGACCTCGTGCTCAAGATTGCCAATGAGCAAGGCGTCCGGCTCATCGTTCCTTTGGTGAACAATTGGAAATGGCAGGGCGGTCGCGCCGAATACGCGCGCTTTCGCGGCAAAACCAAGGACGATTTTTGGACCGACCCTCAACTCATCGCTGATTTCGAAAAAACGATCCAGTTCGTCCTGGCGCGCACGAACACCCTGACCGGAGTGCGGTATTGCGACGACAAAGCCATCCTTTGCTGGGAAACCGGCAATGAACTCTCGTGTCCTCCTTCCTGGACGCACGAAATCGCCCATTACATCAAGAGCCTCGACCACAATCACCTCGTAATGGATGGTGTCAGCAGCGGGCATTTGCATCCCGGATTGCTCGCTGAGCCGGACGTGGACATCGTCACAACGCATCATTACCCCGGTTCACGAATGAAGAAGAGTTTCTCGGAACTCATCCGGGAAAATTGGGCCATGGTCAAAGGCAGGAAGCCCTACGTCGTCGGTGAATTTGGATTTGTAAGCACGGCACAAATGGAGGACGCCATGAAAGCCATCATGGACACCGGCGTGTCGGGAGGTCTGCTGTGGAGCCTGCGTTTCCGCGACCGTGATGGCGGCTTCTACTGGCATAGTGAACCGGACGGTGGCGATCTTTATAAGGCCTTTCACTGGCCCGGCTCGGCCATCGGCGCCACCTATGACGAAATTAATTTGATGGGATTGGTCCGGCAATACGCCTTTGCCATCCGTGGAATGACTCCGCCGCCAATTCCCGTTCCTGCGCCGCCGAGATTGCTGCCCATAACCGATGCCTCCGCGATTTCCTGGCAAGGTTCCGTGGGCGCCGCCAGTTATACTGTCGAGCGCGCTCCGAAGGCGGACGGGCCGTGGTCGCTTGCCGGCACAAACATTGACGAAAGTTTTGTGCAATATCGTCCGCTGTTCAACGACGAGTCCGCGCCAAAAGGCGATTGGTATTACCGGGTTCGCGCAAAAAACGAAGCCGGTTTCTCGGAACCCTCCAATGTCACCGGGCCGGTCGCAGTAGCGCACGCAACCTTGGTGGACGAACTTGCTGATTTTTCAAAAGTCCAGGCCCGGCAAGGTCACATCCAAATCACCATGCGCGGCTGCCGCAAGGCAAAGGAAGATGCCTACCGCGCCGCCGGCGATGCGGGGGACGCGCTCATTTACAAGCTTCCGGCATCAATTGAAAGTTTTCGTGTCTTCACGTTTTTTCCACACAATGTCTCGGACCTGAAGCTTTCAATCTCTGACGATGGCCAGAACTATCACGACGTTCCCGCCGGCAAGGACGAATATTTTGGCGGCACCGGCGATTACGGTTACTGGAAGCCCGTCCTCTACCACGCCGGGAATATTGCCGGCGATGCGACGTTCCTGAAAATCGAGCTGACCGGTGAGACGCAGATTGGCCGGGTGGAAATCACCCGCGCGCTGGGCAAGAATTAAAACGCGGAATTTTGAATGGACGCAACCGAGTTAACGGCCTTTTTGCAAAGCATCAGGGACGAATTGTTCGGAAACATCATGCCCTTCTGGTGCGGACCGGCCGTGGATCACGAGCAAGGCGGCTGGATGGGCTGGTTGTCCAATGATCTCAAGCCCGATCGGACAAAACCGAAGGGGCTCATCGTCAACAGCCGCATCCTGTGGGCTTTCTCGGCGGTTCACCAGGAGCATCCTGAAAAGCTCTTCAAGCAGATGGCCGGCCGCGCATTTGATTGCGTGATGAACCGGTTCTGGGATGCGGAATATGGCGGTGCGTTCTGGCGTTTGGACGACACGGGACGCGTCCTCGACGATTCCAAGAAAATCTACGGCCAGGCATTTTATATCTACGCGCTATCGGAATATCATCGGGCGTTTGGCGCGCCTGCCGCCCTGGCTCGCGCCAAAGAGCTGTTCGAGTTGATTGAACGGCACGCGCATGATTCCAGGCACGGCGGTTACATTGAAGTGCGCCGCCGTGACTGGTCCGAGGCCGATCCTGACGCCCGGCTTAGTGACAAGGACATGAACGAGAAGAAGTCCATGAACAATCACCTTCACGTCCTGGAGGCGTACACCAATCTTTACCGGGTCTGGAAGGAACCGCGGGTTGGGCAGCGTCTGCGCGAACTCATCCAGCTTTTCGAGCAGCGCATCCTCGATTCCCGGACAAAGCACTTGAACCACTTCTTCGACGAGGAATGGCGCGCGCGCTCGGATTCCTATACCTTCGGCCATGATATTGAAGCCACCTGGTTGTTATGTGAAGCCGCCGAAGTTCTGGAGGACGCCGCTTTGCTCAACCGAGTTGTGGCGGTTGCGCTGCCAATGGCGGAGGTCGTGCTCAAGGAAGGAATTGACGCGGACGGCGCGCTGCGCTACGAAGGAAAAGGCGGGAAAATCATCGATGCGGGCAAGGAATGCTGGCCCCAAGCCGAGGCCGTGGCGGGCTTTCTCAATGCCTTCCAGTTCTCCGGCGACGCAAAATTTTTTGAGGCGGCCCGACGTGTCTGGGATTTTATTGAAAACCATCTCGTGGACCGCATTCACGGCGAATGGTTCTGGCGCATTGCGCCCGCGGGCGGCGTGGACACGACGCTGCCAAAAGTCAGCGAATGGAAAGGCCCGTATCATGGGTCGCGAATGTGCCTGGAAACACTCCGCCGGTTGCGCGTCATTTCTAAAGGAAACAAAAAACACCAGGACTGAAGCTATGAAGAAAATCCTTTCCCGCGGCCCGTCCAGTGTCTTATTTTGTTCCGCAGCCTTTGCTGCAATCCCGGTTCATCAGCGTGCAAGGCAAACTTTTGCGATCGCTGACGGGCGCTTGTTTCAAGAAAGTGCTGCAACAGCGGCAACCATAATATCAGCCAAACCACTCTCCAAACCATGAAACGAATCCTGTTACTCATCGCTGGCCTGGCCTGCGTCAGCGCGTACGGCCAGAAATTCGATCAACTGGCACTCACTCCGCCGATGGGCTGGAACAGCTGGAACAAGTTCGGCAGCGATGTGAACGAGGAACTGATCCGGCAGACCGCCGATGCGATGGTTTCCTCGGGCATGAAGGCCGCCGGATATAAATACATCAACATTGACGACACTTGGGAAGGCGAGCGCGACAGCCGGGGATTCATCCATCCCGATCCCAAGAAGTTTCCTTCGGGAATGAAAGCGCTGGCCGATTACGTTCATTCCAGAGGACTCAAGCTGGGAATTTATTCGGACGCCGGCGCGGAGACTTGTGGCGGGAAGCCCGCCAGCCGCGGACACGAATATCAGGACGCACTGACATACGCCCAATGGGGCATTGATTATGTGAAATATGACTGGTGCGGTTGCGAAGACCTGAACGCACAAGGAGTGTACGAGACCATGCGGGATGCGATCCATGCAGCCGGCCGGCCGATGGTTTTCAGCATTTGCGAATGGGGCAACAACAGTCCATGGGAATGGGCGGGAGTAGTCGGCAATCTGTGGCGAACGACCGGCGACATTTGTCCCTGCTTCGATTGCAAGACGGAACATGACACCTGGTATTCCTGGGGGGTGTTGCAAATTCTGGACATGCAGGAAGGGTTGAGAAAGTATGCCGGCCCCGGACACTGGAACGACCCCGACATGCTGGAAGTTGGCAACGGAATGACCGTGAACGAGGATCGCGCGCATTTTTCAATGTGGTGCATGCTGGCGGCCCCGTTGATTTCGGGTAACGATCTGCAAAACATGTCGAAGGAAACCTCGAAGATTTTGATGAACAAGGCCGTTATCGCGGTTGACCAGGACAAGCTGGGGATTGAGGGGTTCCGGTATTCCACAAACGGGGCGCTGGAAGTCTGGTTCAAGCCGCTCGTTAATGGAGACTGGGCCATGTGCGTGCTCAATCGCGATACCACAGCGCAACCCGTCACCTTCAACTGGAAAAATGAAAACGTGACGGATGCCCTCTCAAACCGGGAAGCCCGGTTTGACACGACCATTTACAAAGTCCGCGATCTGTGGGCAAAAAAGGGCCTCGGAACCACCGAGAAAACCTTGAGCGCCGTGGTGCCCGGGCACGATGTGTTGATGCTTCGCCTTGACAAGAAGTAATTGCACCGGGAACAGCGGCTGCGCCATAAGCCGATTCATCCGGCGAGAGCCGCCAGCTTTTCGTTTGCCTGGCCGACGACGGCCAGCGTGCTCTTGTCCGTGTCGAAAATGGAGTTCAACCCCTGTGGCTCGCAAAACGGATCGCCCGTCAGAGCGGCGGCTGAATCCGGTTCGCCGGCGCCAGCTCGGCCTTCGCCTCCCCACGTCCAGAAATTTGCGCCTTGCAGCGCACGACCGGCCTTGCACGAATCCGCCACCTGATTGAACATGCGGCCAAAATAATCGTCGCGCGCCGTCGTCGGAGTTTCGGGTCCATATTTCTCATGATCGCGCGGCAGGCCGAATTCCTCGAGCACGAGCGGCTTGCGAAGCGTGCCGGTGGCAATGACGTTGTGTTGTTCAACGTGTTCCCTGGCTCTGGCCGCCGCCTTCTCGTAATCCGGCCCCGGTTGCGGGTCTTTGAGCCACCCCCAATTCTTCAGCCACATGTGGACGGTCACATAATCAATCGCGGGAGTTTCGTGCGCCTTCACAAAAACATCGGGCTTGTCCAAACAACCATGAATGCCTTCGGAGCCGGTGCAAACGAGATGATTCGGATCCTGCGCATGAATGAACCGCGCCGTTGCGTCCACCCATCGGCAAAACTCCGGCACTCCGCTGACCGCGGCGTCCGTGCCGGGACGCGGTTCGTTGGCGAGTTCCCAGGTCATGATCGCCGGGTCATCACGATAGACGCGGCCGTTCACCGTGTTGCGGCGCCGGATGAGCTGCGAGATGTAATCCAGATAAAGCTGGTTCGCGGCGGGCGTGACGTAGAGGCGCGCTGAAAATTTCATGAAGGCGCTCCAATTGCCCCTGGCCATGACCGGCTTGTCCGGGTCGGGAATATCCTCGCCGGTGACCCAGCGGACGTATTGCGCAAAGCTGCCCGACCACTGCCAGTAGTTTGAAAGGAAAAGAATTCCACGCATGTCGCGCCTCGCCATTTCGGCGAGACAAAAATCGAGTCCTTTCAGCAAATCCTCGTCCCAGTCATGCGGCGCGCGGGTGATGCCGCGTGAAATGGCGCCTGCCAGCGGCGACGTTTCCGATCCGGCAAGCAGGCGGATGTTGTTGACGCCGATGCCCTGCAACCGGTCGAGTTCGCGAACCAGGCGCTGGCGTCCGCCGGGCAATGCCGGGTCGCTGAGGTAGCAGCCGTACCAAAGGTTGGTCCCGACATAAAAATAAGGACGCCCGCGCAGTTCAAAGCGTCCGTTGCGGACACCGGCAAACTCACTGCCGTCTTTCCGCGCGCGCGCGGAATTTGTCCGGGCATTCGCGCAGCCTGCTGCAACGACCGGCAATGCGAGCGCGGCGGTCTTGATAAAATTTCTCCGTGTGATTTGATGATTGCTCATAACTTTTCGGTTCCCGGGGTAATCTGTGCAAATGCCCTGCCCCGCCGGTGCGGAGGCCCATACCCTGCCATATTGCCTTAAACATGGGAACAAGCATGAAAAGCTATCAGATGCATGGCAAGTTTGCTGTAGCAATTTTAGATGACAAGACTCAATCTCATTGCCGCCGTAATTTGTTCAAAACAAAACACAACCACCGCCAGATGACACAAAAATCCTTCCAGCAACAATTGAAACAATTGCAGCGAGCACATCAAAAGCTTCTGAAAAGACCCAATCGCAGGCAGCAGCAGGGTAATGGGATTTTCGACCGTTATGAATTTCCAGTGCTCACCGCCGAACACACGCCGTTGTCCTGGCGTTATGACTTCGACCACGCGGGCAACCCGCATTTGATGACGCGGCTTGGCATCAACTGCGTTTTCAACGTCGGCGCAATGGAATGGAATGGCAACATCGTGCTCATGGCCCGCGTCGAGGGCTGGGACCGCAAATCGTTTTTCGCGGTCGCGGAAAGCAAAAACGGCGTGGATGGTTTTCGCTTCTGGGATTATCCGGTGCGAATGCCGGATTACGAGCCGCAGGAAACGAATTTGTATGACATGCGCCTTGTGCGGCATGAGGACGGCTGGATTTATGGCCTGTTCTGCGCCGAACGGCATGACGATTCGAAGCCGGGCGATCTTTCCGCCGCCGTTGCCCGTTGCGGCATCGCGCGCACCAAAGATTTGTTGAAATGGGAGCGATTGGCTGATTTGAAAACGGCAGGCTCGCTTCACCAGCGCAACTGCGTGCTCCATCCCGAATTTGTGAAAGGCAAGTACGCCTTCTACACCCGGCCCATGGCCGATTTCGCGGCCACCGGCAGCGGCGACGGCATTGGCTGGGGTTTGTGCGATGACATTGAGAACGCGGTCATCGCCAAGGAACAAATTCTTGACCCGCGTTTTTATCACACGATCAAGGAAGGCAAAAACGGCCTTGGCCCGGCTCCGATAAAAACGAAGGAAGGGTGGTTGCATCTCGCCCACGGCGTGCGCAACACCGCCGCAGGCATGCGTTACGTGCTCTATCTGTTTCTTTGCGACCTGAATAATCCTGCGAAGGTCATCAAGGCACCCGGCGGGTATTTCATGGCTCCGGAAGGCGAAGAACGCGTCGGCGATGTTTCGAATGTTGTGTTTGCCAATGGCTGGGTGGCGCGTCCGAACGGCGATGTGTTCATCTACTACGGTTCCTCGGACACGCGCACGCACGTGGCGACGACAACGATTGAGAAATTGCTGGATTATGTGGCCAACACACCGCCGGACGCGATGCGCTCAAAGCTGTGCGTTGACCAGCGCTGCCGTTTGATCGAAAAAAATCTGCGATTGGGAACCGCCCGCTGAACCCAATCGCCGAACACCTGAAAATCATAAAAACGACCGTTCATTTTGTTGTTGGAATGTTGATTCTGGCTGCGTTCATCGGCCGTGCCGCTGAACCGCCCGTGCCGCCCGAAGCGTACGCCGCAACATCAGGCATTTACAATGTGCTGGACTACGGTGCGAAGGGGGATGCCGTGGCGGATGACAAGGCGGCGATCCAAAAGGCGGTGGATGCCTGCATTGCCCACGGCGGCGGACAAGTGCTGTTGCCGGGCGGCAAAACATTTCTTTCCGGAGCAGTTACGCTGGGACCCGGCGTGGATTTTCATCTGGCGCGCGGCGCGGTGTTGAAAGGCAGCGCGCGCTGGCAGGATTACGGCCAGGCGGGGGCACTTTTGTTTGCGAAGGACGCGACGGGCATTTCCATTTCCGGCGACGGCGTTCTGGACGGCAACGACAAGGCGGTGTGGCAAAAGCTCGCGGATGAAGAGGCGGGCGGCGACGTGAACAAGCCGGGCTGGTGGCCGCAATCGTTCTGCGGGGTCTGGTGGCCGTTCGGGCGGGGCGCCACGGACAAGACGCTGACCGCCGGCCGGCCAATGATGATGATCTTGATCGGATGCAAGCAGGTGCATATCCGGGACATCACCATCCGCAACGCGCCGAGCTGGACGGTTCATCCGGTTGGGTGCGAGGACGTGGTGATTGATTCCATCAGCATCCTGAACGATTGGAACGTGGCCAACAATGACGGCATCGACCTCGATCACTGCCGGAACGTGCGCGTCGCCAACTGCCACATTGACACGGCGGACGACGGCATTGTGCTCAAAAACACGCCGAACTTTGCCAGCTACGGTCGATGTGAAAACATCACCGTCACCGGCTGCACCATTGCCTCGCGCAGTTGCGCCCTGAAGCTCGACGAAGCCTACGCGCCGCCGGGAATCCGCAATGTGGTCTTCGACGCCTGTGTCATCCACCGCAGCAATCGCGGACTTTGCATTCAAAGCCGCGACGAGGGCGACATTGAAAATATTCTGTTCTCGAACATCACGATTGAAACCCAATTGCAACCCGGCAAATGGTGGGGTGCCGGCGAGCCGGTTCATATCAGCAATCTGCCGCGCCACCCGGACACGAAGCTGGGGCATGTGCGCCAGATCCGTTTCAGCAACATTTTGTGCAAAGGCGAGAATGGCATCTACCTCCGCGGCTGCGAGTCACAACCGCTCGAGGACATCGTGCTGGACAATGTGCGCGTGGAGGTGGGCAAGACCGGCGACGTGCCGGGGGGATTTTATGATGACCGTCCGATTGGTTCGGCTTCAGCGGGCGGACAATTCGCGGGAATTTACACCAACACCATCGCCGGCATCCACTGCGAGTTTGTGCGCGGACTGACACTCCGCAACACTCAACTCGTCTGGGGCGAACATTTGGAAGATTATTACGGTGCGGCGCTGGAAGCCCACGACGTCGAAGATTTGCAATTGGAGAATTTCACCGGCAAGGCGGCGTGGCCTGGAAAAATGCCGGATCAAATCATAAAATAGCGGCGGCGGAAGAGCGTTTTTGGTCATGAAAAACAAACCAGCCATTCTTATGTTGTTGTTCAGCTTGCTGTCCAGCGGGTGCAGTTCCATCAAGCCGGTGACGCCCAATGCCTCGCCGGAAGCGGTGGCGCTGCTAAAATACATCCATGGCGTTTCCGGCAAATACACGCTCACCGGCCAACATAACTATCCGAATACGAAAGATGCTTCCACCCGTCTGGCAGCCAAAACTTGGGGCAAGGTGCCGGCTATTTTTGGGCAGGATTTCGGCTTCGCCAGGCCCGGCGACAAGGACGCGGTGGCCGCCCGGCCTGAAATTATAGCGGAGGTCAAACGGCAATACGAGCAAGGCTCAATCATCACCCTGTGCTGGCATGCCGTGCCACCCACTGCCGATGAGCCGGTGACTTTCCGTCCAAAACCGGGAGCGGCAACGAACCGGCTCGCCAGCGTGTTGGGCCAGCTCACGGATGAACAGTGGAACGACCTCATCACACCCGGAACTGAATTGTACAATCACTGGTGCGCCCAGGTGGATGTCATCGCCGGTTTCCTCAAACAGCTTCAGGCGGCGCACATTCCGGTGTTGTGGCGGCCTTACCATGAAATGAACGGGGAATGGTTCTGGTGGGGCGGCCGGCGGGGAGAGCGCGGCACGACGGTACTCTACCGTCAGTTGTTCGACCGGCTGGTGAATTATCATCACCTGAACAATCTGATCTGGATCTGGAGTGTGGACCGGCCCAGCACGCCCGAAAGACAGTTTGCCGATTATTTTCCCGGACGGGACTATTTTGACATCGCGGCCCTGGATGTTTACCACGGCGATTTTCAGCAATCTTATTACAACGACCTCTTAAAATTGGCGGCGGGCAAGCCGGTTACCCTGGCCGAGGTGGGACCTGCGCCAACGCCTGCGATTCTGAAGGAGCAACCGAAGTGGACGTGGTGGATGCTCTGGGCGGTTGACGCCAAGCGGATGACGACGGCTGCCAATGGTCCGATGCAAGCCTTGGTCAACGACCCACGCTCATTAAGCCGGGACGACCCGGAATACGTCACGGGCATCGCCCCGATTCGTGCCGCGTCCGGGCTGCCGCCATTGCCGTCCGCGTCCAAGCCCGCGCAAAATTGATTTAAAAAAACAAAAAACGGCACCGGTTTTTGCCGATGCCGTTGTGAAAATTGCGACCCAAAAATTGATCTAGCTCATGGCTGCCCGATGGCGACGGGTGAGGAACAATCCGGCAATACCGAGGCCAGCCAGGGCCATGGTTGAAGGCTCCGGCACCGGTGTCAATTGAACATTATCAATGTAAATGGTTTCCGACCCATTGATGTTCCGACCCGTGTCGGTGTAATCTTGGAAGGTTAACGCGCGAATTGAAGAATCGGCGCCATTCCCCAGCGCGATACTGACAGACTGCCAAACACCCGCGCCTGGGCTGGCTGGCGACGAATAATTCGGATTTCCCAGTTCCTCAGCGAAACTGGTTGCATTATCATTATAGCTCCCGTCCCGCGTAAAAACCTGAAAATAACCATAGCCGCCATAAGCGTCCAGTGTCGAGGATGGATCCACCATGATGTCAAACGACAATGTTCCGCCTGAATAATTTTGTGCGGAACCGAAAAGGTCCATCGTGAAAGCGGCGGAGCCGGCTCCATCCGCAGTTGTATTAAAGGTCCAATTGAGTTTTGCAGAGCCGGAAGTAAGACTGTTATTGTAATCGTTTGACGACCACGAAACCGAAGCAGTGGATGAGGCCGTGGGGGTGCCATAATCAAAACCGAACCATGCGGGCGGCGGGTTGTAAGTGCGATTGGCGGCACCGGTTACAAACGAACTGGAGGTGTCGAAGGTGTTCAAGTACTGGGCCTGCGCGGTTACGACAGTCAATCCCATCGTGACCAACACGAGCAGTGGCATTTTCTTATTTCTTTGCATATATGTCCTTTAATTTGGAAATGAAGCCCATGCTGGTAAACAACATGTCTCCCCATCTTCCGGGTTATTCGTTTTTCATACTGAGCAATCAACCGGCGGTTTGAAAATCGCTAAGACAATTTTACATCCGCTATGAGATGATTTTACATAAATAAACGGGTCGCGTCTTGTCCCGTAAATGGGGGACAATCATCAACGGGAGGCGCGCCCGTTATCACGGTTGCCACACCGCGCGCCAGAATTGCTGGGAGATGCCGGGTGAAATTGCATTGGTGACATTCAAAAAATTCCCGGCCTGCGTATTCGTCGCGATCGAAGTCCACGTGAACAAATCCGGTGAACTCTGGATGACGTATGGCGTGCCCGGCTGGCCCTGGACTTGCAGGACGAATTGGTCTGGCTGCGGCACGAGTGCGGACAGTTGCGACGGAGCAGGCGCAAACGTGAACAGCGTCAAGGAATACGGCGGGAACGAATTGGTGAAAACGGCGCCGACCGTAGCAAAATTCGTTGCGATGTCCTGCGCGCCGGGAGCCAGGTTGTTGGTGCGCACGGCGTCGTCTTGCGCAATGCCGTAAGACCGGGCCATGGCTGTTGACGAGGGCGTGAAATTGGACAGGGAGATTTGCGCGTTGAAACTGGCGGTCGCATCTTTGTTGATGACCAGCAGGTCGAGCGCACCATCGGCCTTGCGGACAGCGTAGGCGGAGAGAAGCAGATAATCACTTGCTGCGTCGAGCACGGTATCCCCCGGGCGAACAAAGTATTGCAGCAACTTTTCGGCGTAAAACGTCGGGTAGGGGGCATTCGCCGTGTCCAAAAGTCCATAATCACCATTGCTTCGCCAGCCATAGAGCGTCGGATCAAAATCTCCCTGGGTGTCTGCGCCGTTGTGCAGGTCCCACCAGAGATAAGCGTTGAATTCGGTCTTCATCAACTGGCTGGCGCTGTCGGCGAGATAAAGCGCGTTTACGATGCTGGTGGATTGCCGGCCCATCGCGCCCGAATCGCTGTTGTTTTCAGTGCAGACCAGTTCGATGTTGGTGCCGGCAGGGCCGATGTAATCGGTGATTTGCTGGCGCATATCGGCCGCGTCCCCCGCCCAATTGACTGCAACCTGGAGCAGCAGCGGATCGCTGTCGGGAGAGTTCGGAGGCCAGTTGGTGGGAGTGTATTGGGGGTAAAAATGATAAATGGCAAAATCCGGCGTCACCCCCAGATTTTTCAAGGTGGTTAGCATGACCGGCGTCCAGCCATAATTGGTTGTGCCGGTGCGTGGATTGACGGCAAAATTCGTGCCGCCGTTGTCAAAAGTATCCTCGCCCGGCACGATGACGACGCCGATTTTGATGGTTGGGTCAGCCGCTTTCATGAGCGCGATGTAACCGGCGGCGCGCACGGCATAGGTGTAAGGATCATGCGCCGGCGTGTTGTAATCTGTCTCCCACGTGCCATAACATTCGTTGCCGATTTCCCAGTACTTGAAGCCGCAGTGATTGGTGACATTGACCCATTTCACCCAGGCAGCGGCTTCGTTGCTGGTGCCGCTGCCATAGTTCGCGGTGATGAAGACGTTGGCGCCGAGGTTGGTGGCCGTGTTGTTGAATGTGTTGTTATTGTTCAGGTCATTATACCAATGATAGCCATCTGAGGTCGAACCGCCCGGCCAGCGCAGCGTCAGGCAACCTGCCTCCCGAAGCAGCGGGAGCGTTTGGGAATTGCCCAGACTGCCGTCCCAGGTGGCGGTGTTCACACCGGACCAGCGCGGGTCAGCCAATCGCAACGTATCGGAGGCATTGACGCTCAGGTGCGCCAGCGCGGGCGCGGGCGCGGCGCCGAGTTGAACGTCATCCACGTAAAACGTGTTGGTTGTGCCGCCGCCGGTCAACTCGATGTTGATCCGGTACACGTTCGTCCGGTTGGCCACCCCCAGCGTGCTCAGCGGAATCGCAAACTGCTGCCATGAGTTCGCCGGGAGCACGGTTGGCAGCACGTACGTCGGACCGCTGCCCGATCCGTACTGCACATAGACCTCCACCTGTTGCCCGCCGCTGGTGCCGCCATGCGCCCAAAAGATGAGATTGGTGTAAGGGGTCGTGTTGAAATCCGGATGCTCGAACGACAGCGCCGTCCATGCCACATCGCTGACGCTGATGGAGCGGCTCCCTGTGTGGGTTGGTGACGTATTGGCCAGGTTGTGTGAAGCCCAGCTCCAATCCTGGAACCCGTTGACCAGATTGTCGGTGTAAACAGGCAGGCTGGCTTGGGCTTCCGCGTTTGTGACAAAAGACAATGCCGCCGCGCCAATGGCGCAGGCGCACAAGCAATCAAGAATTTGCCGGTATATCACGATTTACCACTATTCACCTGTATGCCGCTTGGCGCCAATAAATTAATGCGGTTTTTTGGCGGGATGCCTGTCATCAGTTTTAGCGACATCGGAAATTAGCCGTTCAATCTGGTTTTTCTCCAGTTGCGGTGAGGCTGTCGCTAGTTTTCGGGACATGATTTTTTCCTTGGAATAAACTAAGCTTCTGCTCTGAATTCATCAACCGCAGAACAATGCTTGAGAAAACTTGGCCAAAAAATTATGAAAACAATACTCCATAAAGGTCGTGCTTCCGTTGCCCTGACCGCATCGCTGCTGGCAATTTCAATGGGTTTGAGCCGTGCCGATCTGATTTATTACCAAAACACATTCGACAATTCCGGCTCATTCCAAACCACCGCCAATTATAACCCGCCTCCAATATCCGTGCGCTTCGATTCCGGCACGGCAACCGCCTCAAGTACCTTTTCCGCCGCTTGGGCATCCGGCCCAACCTACGATGCCGGAGCTAGCGCCGGCTCGGGTTCGGTGGAGGTGAGTTGGACTTGGAATTACACTGCCGATGGGGCCGGCTCCTGCGCCCTCACCATTGACCTTTTCCCGGCGCAGATAACCAACGCTTCGGCCATATCGTTTGACATCATGCTGGATCCATCTTCGACGCCAGGCGGTTATAATGACTATGGTTATTTCCAGGTGGCCACACGCGACGAGAGTTACAACTGGAATAATACCAGTCTGGGCGAGGGGCTGATTACCGCAGCGGGCGGCACAACGGGTGTCTGGGCACACGTCAACATACCATTGAGCGGCGTCAACACCGATGTCCGTGCAATCACCATTCAGGATTATGTCGATTCGGGCCGAGCCATTGATGGCCCCGAAATCTTTTACATTGATAATCTGACCATTTATCAGCCCGGTGTCGTTTTGCCGCCCACCAATTCAATTTCGAAGACTGGCGCCAAAGGATTATACCTGCTCACCACGCCGAATGTTACCGTTGATGCGCAACAGTATCAACGCCAGGGTATCAGAACCGTCGCTTCTGGATATAGTTGGGTGGGAAGCGGCGCAAATCCCGTGACCTATTCCGTGACGATCACCAATTTCCCCGGCCCGGCATATAGCAATTTTGAGGCGTATGTTTTCCTGGTCCCGGGAACTCCCACGGAGGTCAACCCAGATTGGAACGAGCCTACTGTTGCTTCGTTGAGCATCCAGAACAACGCCGATGGGACGGCTACAGCCACATTCGGGTACAAATTGGATGATTCTTCAGACAACCCGACGACATTGGGAATTGTCACAAACACATCGGTCCTTGGCACTTGGACAATGGCCTTTGAAAACGACAACGATCTTGTCATCACATCACCTGGTGGAGCCACACTCAACACTAATCTTGACCTGATTACCTCAGGTGATGGGGGAAATTTTTCAGGTCCGTTGACGGTATATCTCGGTGTGGAACCGAACTACACGAACAACACCGGGCAGCAAGCCATAATCTCCCAATTCCAGATTGTCAGCAATGGCATCCCATTGTTGAGCGATGCCTTCACGTCACCCACGCTGAATACGAATACGTGGGCAGTTGCCGCGGAAGATCCGGGCGGGGTGTTGCAGGTGCCGCCCAGTGCAGCTTACACGCTGACTTGGAACCTGCCGGATATTGGATTCAATCTGCAAGCCAACAAAAATCTGGCCAATACCGGTTCATGGTTTGATCCGGGGCTTCCAAAGTCCCTGTTCAACGGTCAAAGAACGGTTCTGATTCCCGCCAGTTGGGCGGCGACCAACAACCCGGGTTTCTTCCGCTTGATAAATCCTTGATCGGACGGAAAGGGTGGGGTTTTGCCGGGGTGCCGGATCAGATCCGGCACCCCTTGGCATTAATGCAGGGAACAGCTTGGCCTAAATGGTGTCCTGATTTGCCTTTTAGAGCATTTTAAATAAAGCTGTGGCCTGACTCGGAAGCCCGATCGGAAAATTCCGCGAGGTTTTGGACTGCGGCAGCCCTCTGCCGCTATTTCTCCCGCAAGGCCGGCGACGCAAAGCGGCAGAAGGCTGCCGCAGTCCAAGACGCTGACGCGCCATCCGCTTAACCCAAGCCAGCTTGTCGGTTACACTATTTTTTAAACCGCCCTAGTGTCGGCTTCCGATACGACATCAGATTTGGGATGAATGCGCCGATTCATTCGGACCACTCGGTCAACGCCAGGGCAAATCAGGACATTTCTCCCCTGCCATAAAGGATCATTTGAAACTTAACCCGCAGGATAAAGTTTACAATGTCTTGTCTCATCTGCTGGCGACGGATGGCAAAACCGGGCTTGATGAAGGTGGAGGCTTGCAACTACGAAGCTTTTCCAGTGGTTGCCTGAGTGTCAGGCCGCCGTTTTCCGGTCATGTCACGAGGTCAATACTTCCTTTGCCTGCTTGGGAATCAACCACACCGCAACGTTTTGAACTACACCAGCCAGAAGTTCTAGTCAGAAGTCGGTATGGTCCACATCCCTTTGGGACCATTGGCGGCGCCCACGGGACCCTTCGTGTCTCCGCTGCCAATAGTATCGGGCCATTTGAGCGCCTCCACGTGCCCATCGTGAAAAAGATAATTAAAATGCCCACCATGGAGACCGTAGGTATCAGCCCCCATGCTTATCGTTGCGCCGGTGACGATTTGATAAGGCGTTTGATTGGGGCTGCCGGAATCTGCCGGGCCGATGGGACCCTCGGAAAACGACGGATAATCGTTGCCCGCAATGTTCCCGGCCTCGGCTTGTTCCACCAGCAGGATCAAGCCTGAGGGATGCCTCACCACATTGACATTGAACCCCGGGGGATCCCAAGGTGCCAGTTGACCCGCCACGGAGGAGCTTCCGAAGTTGAAGTATATTCCCATGCCTCTCGTTAAGAGCGGCAAAGGATAAGTTGGCCCTATGACTGTTCCACCCCAAACCATGGAATATGTTCGGCGAGCGCCATTCTGCATCCACTGTGGAAAAGACGTTGGGATCGGAATGCGGTCGGCCGGGCATAGCAAGATTGGCGGTGCGCCGCTTGCGCTGGTAACGCCATACTCCAAATCCGCGTCAGAGTCGGTGGGGCCGATATACCTGTTGAGATAATCGTCCCACGTCAATTGGTATGTGTAAGGGTCCGTGCTGTAGGCAGCCGGCGGGAATATGTCATTATGGTCGCTTGGAAACGCGTTAAAAGCAATCCCGAGCTGTCTCATCTGGGATGCGCATTGCATTCTCCACGCCCTGCCCCTCGCTGCAGCCAGCGCGGGCAAAAGGATCGCCGCCAATATGGCAATAATGGCAATGACCACCAACAGTTCAATCAAGGTGAACCCTTGCTTGCCGGGCTTTACCACCCTGCGCCCGGCGAAACCTTTGCTGGCATTTGAAATTGAACCCTTCATCGGAATCACAATTTGTTCACCGGCGCACGCCAGACGAAGCGGAGCCGGAACACGTTTACATATCATTAATAAGCGTTCGGTGAATTGTTAGTGTGGTTAAACTTAACCCACGCCAGCCACAAAGCAAAGTAGCGAAAAAAGGGGACAAGCGGTTTCCGCTCGTCCGCACATGACGGACCACCGGCGGGAGCGCACCTGGCCTGTATTCGCCTTATTTACAGACCATTTACACATCTCCGTGTACCGACACGAACCACGGCCGCCTGGATTCAAATCCCATACCTTCCACCGGTTATATTTCCCGGCGAAGTTCGACAAAGGTCACCGCCCACGATAAAATCGCGTCGTGACGAACCTGCAAGTCAACGGCATGAGTTGCCAGAACTGCGTGCGCCACGTCGTTGAAGCCCTTCAAGGCGTGCCCGGTGTTCACAGCGCGTCGGTGACGCTTGAGAACGGGCGCGCCACGGTGCATTGGAATTCCGGTGCGCAGCAGGATATGCCCGCTGTCATCGCGGCCGTCAAACAGGCCGGTTACGACGCGAAGGAAATCCAGGCTGACGCTTCCGCCGGTTGCGAAACCAAGCAGAAGAACTGGCAGCTCAACTTGTGGCTGGGCGTTTTCGTCACCGCTTTCCTGATGATTGGCGAATGGGGCTTCGGCCTCGGCCTCAAGCCGTGGTTCCAGTGGCTTGCGTTTGCGCTGGCCGGCGCCGTCCAGATTTTTGCCGGCGCGCGATTTTACCGTGGCGCGTGGAACCAGCTCAAAATCGGCGGCTCCAACATGGACACGCTTGTCGCCCTCGGTTCGACGACCGCGTTTGGCTACAGCACCTGGGCGCTGTTCAGCGACGCGGGCGGGCACGTTTATTTCATGGAAGCCGCCGCGATCATCACGCTCATCAGCGCCGGTCACTGGATGGAAGCCCGCGTCAGCGACCGCGCCTCCGGTGCGTTGAAGTCGCTGCTGACCCTCGCCCCGGAAACCGCACGGCGGATTTCCAACTCCGATCTCCGAACTCCTGTTTCTGAAATTGAAGTGCCCGTTGCTGAATTAAAAATTAACGACCGTGTGGCGCTTCGTCCCGGCGACCGCGTGCCGGTGGACGGTGTGGTCGTCGAAGGCGATTCCGCCGTGGACGAGGCGATGCTCACCGGCGAATCCGTTCCCGTGGACAAAAAATCCGGCGGCGAACTTTTCACCGGAACGGTCAATTTGAATGGCCGCCTCGTCATGCGCGTGACCGCCACCGGCGAAAGCACCGCGCTGGCGAACATCATCGCCGCCGTGCAACGCGCCCAGACCAGCCGCGCCGATATCCAGCGCATCGGCGACCGCGTGAGCAACGTGTTCGTGCCGGTCGTTGTTGCCATCGCCGTCGCCGCCGGACTTTGGTGGGGGCTCGCGCCGGGAGCGGCAAATGAAATTCACGACGCGCTGGCGCATTTGTTCTGGCATGCGCACGCGCCGGTCGGCGCGGCGGCGGGTTTCATCATTGCCGCCGCCGTGCTCATCATCGCGTGTCCGTGCGCGATGGGATTGGCAACTCCGGCGGCGATCATGGCGGGCGCGAACACCGCCGCGCGACGCGGCATTTTGGTTCGCGACGGCGTGGCATTGGAGAAGGCGGGCAAAATCACCGCCGTGGTCTTTGACAAAACCGGCACCATCACCGAAGGCAAACCTGGCGTGGCGCAGGTCTGGGAAAACGGGCAATTGGCCATCTGCAATCCGCGATTTCTCGCCGCGTCGCTTGCGCGTCATTCCACCCATCCTGTCAGCCGGGCGATTTCCAAAATTTCGGCGGAGAACATCGAATTGACTGGCTGGAAGGAAATTCGAGGCTGTGGCGTCGAGGCAAAGCTCCAGCCCTCAATTGCCCGCCTCGGTTCCTTGCGCTGGCTCAAGGAATCGGGCGTGGATCTGGCGGCGGGGGAAAAATTCATCGCCGAATGGTCGGGACAAGGCGCGACCATTGTCGGTCTGGCCGCCGATAAAGCCTTGCTCGGCTTGTTCGCCGTGCGCGACACGGTGAAACCCAACGCGGGCAAGGTCATCGGGCAGCTTCAACAGCTGGGACTCAAAACCTTTCTGGTCACGGGCGACAATTCGCAGACCGCCGCAGCCATCGCCGGACAGGCCGGCATTGCGGCGGCCAATGTGTTCGCCGAAGTGCGGCCGGAGCAAAAGGCCGAATTCGTGAAAAAGCTTCAGGCGCAGGGCGAACGCGTGGCGTTTGTGGGCGACGGCATCAACGACGCGCCCGCGCTCACGCAGTCCGATCTTGGCATTGCCGTGAGCCGCGCCAGCGACATTGCGCGCGAGGCGGCGGACATCATCCTGCTGAAATCGGAAATCGAGGCGGTGCCGGAGGCGCTCGGTCTGGCGCGCGCGACGTTGCGCACCATCAAACAAAACCTGTTCTGGGCGTTTTTTTACAATGCGCTGGGCGTGCCCCTCGCCGCGCTGGGCTTCATCAGCCCGATTTTTTGCGCGGCAGCCATGGGCTTATCCGATTTGATCGTCATCGGCAATGCCCTGCGGCTGCTGAGGTGGCAATCAAAGTAATTTTATCTGCTTTGAATCTTTTGGATGCGGCGGCCAAAAGACACCAAGAACTAAAAAGCTACGGGGATGAACCCTTTGATTTCCAACAAACAAATAACTGTCCTTGTCTTGTCCCCACAGTTCATCAATCCATTTCCGGCGCATCTTGTCCCAAAGCGCATTGTCATCTGCTTCGCTCTCTCTTAATTTCCTATACAGTTCGCAGGCCTCCCAGTCAATTATGGACTGCTCATGTCCTTTGCAGTGCGGGTCATCACAAACATATTTATATTTAAAGCGAAACGGAATTAACTCCAAAGGTTTTCCAGGATTCTCAAACAATGAAAGTTGGTTGATTATGGCGTTCCATTCTCTATCCGCCTTTTCAACTACAAGCTCGCAAATTTCTTTGGGTTTGAACATTCCAAGCGAGACGCCTGTTTCACGCTGAAGCGCCAGAATCTCGCACATGGAGGCTTTGACCGTCGGTAGCAGCCAATTCTTCCGCTCGCGCCAACCTTCAGCAGTTGACAGGATTTTATCCAGCCGGAAAGATTGCTGGTCGGGACGAAAACTTTCAGGGCGCGTATCTTCGTGCTTGCGCATCTTCAGGCGGATAATCTGATATTTCTTAAACTGGAGTCCTTTTGGCAGATGTCGAAAACTGATTGGATAAAGCCTGACCCACCCCTCTTCCTTCGTTACCCCAGCAACACATACCGTTTCCTGGTATTTCTGGCTGGGATTAGGATACGCCTTGACGGTTATTACGACTTCCCGTTCCAGTGGAAAATCCCCGGCCTTTGTCATAAATGGACAATTTGCAAACCGTTCCGTGCGGCAGACTTTACCTCCAAGGCAACAAACTTACGATGACAGACGTTGTGATCCTTTTCAAAACAAAGAAGGCAACATGGTTCAGTATAGGCCATTTTTTTTACAGCCTCGATATGTTCTCGCTGTTTTTTGAGATACAGCAAATAACCACGAGTGAATGCCGTAAAATCACCGTCCTCTCGTAACGCATGGCGTAATTCGCGCGGGCTACCAAGTTCTCGAACGTGGACATATTTGATATTTCTTTGGCCAAGCGCAGTTGACAAGGCTGTTTTGGAAAATCCAGGAATTCGACTTTGAGGAAGTTCGCGAACATCCAACACCGTCCTAACACCCGCCCCCTCAACTTTTTTTAGGAATGTGGCGGCATCGGATTCTTCATACCCGATAGTGTAAAGAGTATTGGCCATACCTGAATTTATATTCCTGTTCCGTATTGTCTAGCAATTCCATTTCGCAACGCCGCTCGACAAAACTTTTCCACCGCGCCATGCTGCGGCCATGGCATTTGAATCGGATTCGCCGCTCGACCGGCTCTGGCAGGAATACGGCCGGGCGTTTCAGGAATGGGACGACCTCACGCTCGCGCGCTGGCTGGCGCAGACGCTCGGCGAACTCGAAGGCAAGGCGTGGCGGCTGTCGCATCCGCTCGTCGGCGCCTACCGGCTGGCGGCGCAGCTTGCGCACGACCGGCAGATCTGGTTCAAGCGGCTGGCCACGCCGCCCGCCGCCTACGCCGAATCATCCTGCTGCCGCGCGCCGTTCCTGCCGCTGCTCACGCGCGACGTGAGCGAGTCCGGCCTCATCTGCCAGCATTGCAGCGAAACACTCGTGCCGTTCGATGAAATCCCCGCCGAATTGCGCGCCGAACTCGAAGTGTGGGCGCAACAATATGAACCCGTCCACTCCGTCGCGCACTGGGACGATCGCCAGCGCCGGCGCGTGGGGAATTATGACGCCGCCTTTGAAAACGCCGCGCAGCAGGCCGAACAAATGCTCGCGCGCGCCGGACGCGAACTCGCGCCGAAGCTGTTGCATTCCTACGCCGCCGCCGTCTGGGAGGACCAAGACGAATGCCTCGAAGTCCGGCCGGAGGACGTGGCGGTGTGATCGGCGGGAAATCGTTGGACCGGTGAATCGTGAATTGTTAAATCCGGAAAATCGCACTACGCTTGGACGATGCAACGATTCACGATTTAACGAATGATCAAATTCATTTTCAAATGGCTGTTCCGGTTGTTCCTGCTGGCGGTCGTGCTGGTCGTCATTCTGCTGTTGTCGTTCAACACGATTCTGCGCGTCGTGATTGAAAATCGCATCCGCGCGCAGACCGGCATGGACGCCGAAATCGGAAAATTTTCAGCCGGCATCGTTGAACCGACGGTGGAGATTCAAAACTTCAGGCTCTACAATCCACCGGACTTTGGCGGCACATCGTTCCTGAACATCCCGGAAATCCACGTCGAATACGACCGCGCCGCGCTCGCGCGCCGCGAGATTCATGTCACGCTCCTGCGCTTCAACCTCGGCGAACTCGACATCGTGAAAAACGAGGCCGGGCAGACGAACATCTTTTCGCTCGGCGTCCCGCTGGCGGCAAAAAAATCCGGCGGCGGCACTGCCGGCTTCAAAAGACAAACCGGCTACGACTTCAAGTCCATTGACGTTTTGAACGTCTCGATCGGCAAGGTCAAATTCATAGACCTGAAAAACCAGCGGAACAATCGAGAACAGACCATCGGCCTCGACAATCTGGTGCTCAAAAACGTGAAGTCGCAGAACGATCTGGCGGGTCTGGCGGTGCTGGTGGCATTGCGCAGCGGGGATTTCTTTGGTTCGCTGCTGGCGCCGCCAAAATAGGGGGCCGGCGCAGATTGATTTTTGCATTTTCCGCGCGTGGATTTTTTCCTAACCTCGCCGCGTGCATCGTGACCCGCTTAACGCCGCCGCCCGCCTTGTCGTGAAACTCGGCACCGGCGTGCTTACGGACAGCCGCAAGCAGCCCGACCCGGCCCAGCTCGAACAAATCGTCGCGCAATTCGCCGCGCTCCGGAAATCCGGCAAGGAAGTCGTCATCGTCACCAGCGGCGCGGTCGGCGCGGGCATGGGCGCGCTCGGCTTGGAGAAGCGTCCGACGGACCTCGCCGAATTGCAGGCATGTGCCGCCGTCGGCCAGCCGCGGCTCATGGCCACGTATGCGGAATTGTTCGCACGGCATGGCCTGCTCGTCGCGCAGGTCCTGCTCACGCACGACGATCTCGAACATCACGAGCGCCATCTCAACGCCCGCAACACGCTCGTCACGCTGCTGAACCGCGGCGTCGTGCCCATCATCAACGAAAATGACGCCGTCTCGTTCACTGAAATCAAATTCGGCGACAACGACAAACTGTCCGCGCTGGTCGCCTCGCTGCTGCCCGCCGATTTGCTCGTCATCCTCACGACGGTTGACGGCGTCATTGAAAATTTCGGCAAGGCCAATCCCAAGACCATTTCCGTCATTGAAAAAATTGATTACGACCTCGAAAAAATCGCGCGGGGCACGGACAGCGACACCGCCGTCGGCGGCATGAAATCAAAAATCGAGGCGGCGAAAATCGTGGTCCGTTCCGGAATCCCGCTCGTCATCGCGTCGGGCAAGAAGAAGAGCGTGCTGGCAAAAATTCTTGGCGGCGAGGACGAGGGCACGCTGTTTGTCGCGGAACCCAAAAAATTGCAGGGCCGCAAGCGCTGGATTGCGTTTTTTCATCATCCCCACGGCGCGCTGTTCGTGGACGAAGGCGCGAAAAACGCGCTGCGCGAGAAAGGCAGGAGCCTGCTGCCGCCGGGCGTGGCGCGGTGCGAGGGCGGGTTTGCCGCCGGCGACGTGGTGCGGATTTGCGATTTGAACGGGACGGAGTTCGCGCGTGGCATTGTGCGATTCGATTCCGCCGCCGTGCGCGCCCGCAAACTGCCCAAGGAGGAACTCGTGCACCGGGATGATCTGGTGATTCTGTGAAGGCGTTGAATCGTTGCATTGTCACATCGGGCGATGGATTCAACAATTCACGATGTAACAATTCAACGAATGAAAAAGAATCCTGCCATCAATGATTTGCTCAAGGTCATGGCCCGGCTGCGCTCGCCCACGGGCTGCCCGTGGGACCGCGAGCAATCGCACATGACCCTGCGCCGCCACGCCATCGAGGAGGTCTATGAATTGATTGACGCCATCGAGGCGCGCGACGATCACGAGATGGCCGAGGAGCTGGGCGATTTGCTGTTGCAGGTGGTTTTCCACTGTCAACTGGCGAAGGAACGCGGCGCGTTTGATTTTGAAGAGGTTTGCCGGCTGATTGTCGAAAAGCTGGTGCGCCGTCATCCGCACGTCTTCGGCAGGACCAAGGTTAAAAATGTGGACGAGGTCTGGGCGAACTGGGAAAAAATCAAGAAGGCCGAGAAACACGGAACCAGGCACGCCCGGCATTCGGCTTTCGACGGCATTCCGAAGCATCTGCCCGCCCTGCTGCGCGCCGAGAAGCTGGTGAAGAAAGCCCGCAAAGTGAATTTGCTTGAGGAAAAGACGCCCGGCGGAAAAATTTCGCGGTCGCGTCTCGGCGGGAAACTATTTGAACTGGCGGCATTCGCCCAGGCCCGCGGCTGGTCGGCGGAGGAATTGTTGTGCGCCGAAATCAAGGAGCGGGAACGCCAGTTCCGCCGCCGTGAAAGGGCTTGAGCCGCCGTCCTTCCGCAGTTGACAGCCCGCGCAACTTGCACGAGGTTCAGGTGTTGAATCTTTAGGTGTTGATTTTATGAAAACGCGAAGCCTTCAAAGTTTGGTCCTGACCATTGCAGCCGTCGCGGCAGTGACGCTTTTGGCGGCAAATGCCGTGGCCCAGGAATCTTCCACTTCCACAACCGCGCCCGCCGCGAATCAGGCGACCCCGCAATTGTCGTATGGCGTGTCGCAAGTCGTGCAACTCGCACACGCGAACGTCGGCGAGGATGTCATCGTCAATTACGTCCAGAATTCCGGCAACGCTTACGGCCTGGATGCGAACCAGATCCTTTACTTGAAGCAACAGGGCGTGTCCGACCGCATCATCAACACCATGCTGAACCAGCACCGTCAACCGGCGGCAGCAGTCCAGACCGTGCCGCAGCCGAATTATTCGGACGCCAGCAGCGCGCAGATTCCGACCACGACCCCGCCACCGGCGGTGACATATGTCCAGCCGGCTCAGTCATCCTCGGTTTATGTCGTTCCTGATACACAGACGTATGACTACTATTACTACCAGCCGTACTACTATCCTTACTATGGCTACTACGGCTGGCCGGTGTCGTTCTCGTTCGGCTGGGGCTGGCATGGCGGTGGGGGTTGGCATGGCGGTGGCGGCTGGCATGGCGGCGGTGGTTGGCACGGCGGCGGTGGTTGGCACGGCGGCGGCGGGTTCCATCATTGACGGGAACGCCGGGCATGATTAATCGCGGATGATGCGGGCTTGGTGAGACCGCCAAGATGCCGGGTGAGTAACCTTCTTTAAAAGAGGAATCCGAAAATTTGGAGTCTTCCGCGTTTGGGCGGTTAAATCTTGCTCAATTTTTCACTGACCTTGTATCCGGAAAAATTCGGTGGCGTTCGTCATGGGCAGTGACACATTTTGGGCGTTGGTCGTTACCACATTGCTCCATGAACCTGCCGGCAGCGCGCCCGTTTCCTGCACCACGAACGGCGCCGTGCCACCCGTCCAACTCAGGTTCACATTCGTTCCGGCCAGCGCGATGGACACATTGATATTGCCGGTCACGGTGAAAACCGCCGCGTCATAGGCCACGGCATGAACGCCGTCAGCGGCGCTCAATTCCAGCGTGTAAACGCCCGGCACGCTGAAGGTCGCCGTCGTGTTCGTCAGCGCCGCGTTGCCAAACGTCACCGTCCCCGGCCCGGAATACGTCGTCCATTGGATCACCGGCGTTGAGTTGCTGAAGACCACCGCGCCCTGCAGCGTCACAGGCACGCCGGCCGGCACCGTCTGGTCCGGGCCGGCATTCGCCACCGGCGCGCCCGGAGACCGCGGGCCTTCATTTGGTCCCGTCGTCTGGATGACCTCGAAATTTGTGATGCTGATGCTGGTGAAATCGTTGAAACAATTCGCCGGCCAGCGATCATCCGGTGTCACGGAAATCGAAAAGAAATTGCCGTTGTCGGCCACCATCGCGCCGTATTTTTTCAATCCCAGCAGCACCGCTTTTTCCTCCTTCGTCCAGTTTGCCGGGATGGCAAAGGCCGCCTTCAATCGCAACCGCTGGCCCATCGCAGGCAGATTCGTGCTCGTGTTGCCCGACGGCGCGGCATAATGCGTGGCCGGATAAATGCAGGTGTTGTAGCGTGACTGCGCCACGACCAGCCGGCACGCGTGTTCAATCATGCCGCGCTCGGCCTCATCGTACCGCACCAGCGCGGAAAACATCGGGAAACCCGCCGCGTCGCCGGAAGTCCAGCCCGCCGGCCGCAGCCCGTTCGTGTTCAGATTGAAAATCGCGCCGTTGGCCGCCTGCCAGTTTGTCCCCACCCGCAATGCGTTCCATGTTTCAAAACTAAAACCCGCGCCCGGTTGCACAACGATGGAATGCCGGTCGCTGCCATCGTTGTTCGTCTGCCATTGCAGCAACGTCTGCCCGCCCGTCTGCGTCGGCCAGCCTTCGATGGGCTGGTTCGTCGGCGTCGGATACAAACCGTAGGGATATGAACCGCCGTTCAAGTCCGACTCATCCGGATAATCCACGAAGTTGTTGGACACCAGCATCTGCGAGTCCGGCACCAGCACGAAGTTCATCTCCTGAAACGCAATCAACGTACGCCGGCTCGCCGAAAGGTTCGTCATGATCTGGGCAATCATCGCATCCGAATTCACCAGCACCGGCCGGTTGGAGATGCATTCGTTCCACGGATTTGTCACCGGGAAAATCTGCATCGCCGACACCACGGCATCGGCGTTTGAGTTGTCGAACAGGATTGAATTGGTCACCACCGGCAGCGTTCCGAGGATGCGCCCCTCCTGGTTGATGCGTTCATTCGAGGCGTACAGCAGGGAAGTGTACAACATCCAGACAAAAACCGGCACAACGAGGCGTTTCATCACAACAAAACAATTCAGCCGCATGAAAAGCAAGACACATGCCCGCTTCTGACCGTGTCCGCAAAAAGTTCTTGAACGGCGGCAGGCCTCGCGTCAACATCCCGCGCCTTTCCGCCACAACATGAACGCGAAACAATTTTTGCACTTGGCGCTGGCCTTTGCCTGCATCACCACATTCGCCGGGTGCAAAACAAACCCGCCGGTGACCGCCGTCGGTGCAACGCCACCAGCCCAGGTCCAAAAATTCACCTGCGTCATCGTGCACGGCGCGTGGGGCGGCGGCTGGGATTGGAAACCCGTGGCCGATTTGCTCACCGCCGACGGCGGCACGGTTTATCGCTCGACGCTCACCGGTCTTGGCGAACATTCCAACCTCGCCGGCACCAACATTGACCTCGACACGCACATTCAGGACATCGTCAACGTCATCCTCTGGGAAAATCTGCACGACGTTGTCCTCGTCGGCCACAGCTACGGCGGCATGGTCATCACCGGCGTGGCAGACCGCGTGCCCGACCGCATCAAGCGCCTCGTTTACATCGACGCCTTGCTGCCCGAAAACGGCGAGTCCGTGGACGGCATAAAGCCAAACGCGATTAAAACATCAGTCGTGAACGGCTTTGTGGTTGGGGACTGGATGAAAGGCAACCCGCCGCCGCCGCACGACGTTCCGCAATCGGCCCGGACCTTCAGCGAACCCATCACCCTCACCAACCAGGCCGTCGCCCAAAAATTGCCCACCACCTACATCTTCTTGGTGGCGAAGGGCCAAACGCTGGACCAGGCTAATTTTTATCGGTTTTACCAGCGGGCCAAGGCGCGCGGCTGGACCACGCATGTCATCGAAAGCGACCACAACGTCCAGCGCTCGCATCCGCAGGAACTCGTCAAGCTGCTCAAACAGGCGCCGTGACGCTGACCCATCGCCGCTTCGCTCCGGGCTGATTTCAGTTTTGCTTTCCCACCGGCAATTTCCTAAACCACAGGGCATGCACTTGCCCAATTTTCTGTTTTCGCTGACGTTGCTGTCATTGACTGCTTCCATGGTGTCCGCAAGCGGCCAATCGTTGACGCGGCTCGATGAGCACGACTTTGGCAAAATGCCCGACGGCACCGTCATCCGGCAATTCACCCTGCGCAACGCCAACGGCATGGTCGTCAAGCTGATGACCTTTGGCGCAATGATAAACGAAATCCAGGCGCCCGACCGGCATGGCGTCTTCACCAACGTCGTCCTCGGCGCCAATTCCTTCGACGCGTATCTGAACAACACCTTCACCGCCCAGGCGCAGGTCATCGGCCGGGTTGCCAACCGGATTGCGAACGCCCGGTTCACCCTCGACGGCGTGGAATATCATCTCGCCGCCAATGCCGGGCCGAACACCATCCACGGCGGGCGCAAAGGATTTGGCCGGCAGGTCTGGCAGGCCCAAATACCGCCGCCAAGCAGACACAAAGCGTCCGTCCGGTTCACCTATTTCAGCAAGGACGGCGAGGAAGGGTTTCCCGGCAGCCTGACCGCCAGCGTCACCTACACCTTGACCGACAGGAACGAACTGCGGCTCGATTACCAGGCCACCACGGACAAGGCCACGCCGGTCAATCTGTGCTGTCACGCCTATTTCAATCTGGCCGGCTCCGGCGATGTGCAGGGCCAGGAACTGTGGTTGAACGCCGGCCATTACACCACCACCGACGCCCAGTTGATTCCGACCGGTGAAATCGCGCCGGTCAAGGGCACGCCGCTGGACTTCACCAAGCCCGCGCTCATCGGTGCGCGCGCAGACCAGCTCAAACCCCATGCCGGCGTCTATGACAACAATTACGTCATCAACGGCGGCGGCAAATCACTGGTGCTGGCCGCGCGGGCGCGCGACCCGCAGAGCGGGCGGGTGCTGGAAGTGCGCACCACCGAGCCTGGCGTGCAGCTCTACACCGGCAACCCCCATGCGTTCGCACTGGAAACCCAGCATTATCCTGACTCCATCAATCATACAAACTTCCCGTCCACAGTTCTCCGGCCCGGAAAAGTCTTCAAGAGCACGACCGTGTTTTCATTCTCCGCGAAATAAAAAACATCTTTGCATCTCAGACAGAATTAAAAGAATTCAGGGGATAAAATTCATTCAGGCCATTCGGTTCATCCTGTCGAAAAATCGTGTCCATCCGTGGCCGCCGTCGGCACTCAACGTCAGGCGGGTCGGATCTTTGTTTCGAACTTCCCGCCGCAAGCCGGGCACATGCCGTGGGTGATGCGCGGCAGGCGCGCCTGATTGGACAGCCCCAACTGGCGCATCGCCTCCTCCACCTCCACCCACCCGGCCGCGTCTACCTTTTTGCACCAGGCGCACACGGTGAGCCATTCCTCGGTTCGCGGAAAATCGGGGTCGAACAGGTCCACCCTGGAACGCGCCTCCTCGCGAATCAACACGCTGCGAAACTCCAGCGCGCCGGCGTCCAGCCCCGCCACGGACATCTCCATGAACCGCCGGCATTCCGGCCCGTCGCAGCGAAACGGCACCACAACCGTCCGGCCCGTCGCGCGCACGTGCTTGATGATATTCCGGTAGTAATCCTGCGTCGCGCCTTCGGAAATATAATTCCACAGCGAAGTGCCCTTCACGAATTCAGCGGTCAGCGCCGGCAAACCGTTCTCGCCGGCAAAAGCCACCCAGCTCGCATCCACAAAAGTGATTCGGTCCTCCGCATCCACACGATAAATGAACTCGCGCATGTCTGGCCCTTGCACACCACTGTCAACCCGGTTCCGGCCCGGCGCAACCGCCAAATTGCAAGGGCCGTATAAAGAAGCATTTCCGGGCCACAGATGGACCCGGCGTAAAGCCGCGTGGCGACCACGCCGTTATACGCGGATGAAACGCAGATAAAAAAAATGTGAAGGTTGAAGGTTGAGAGTTGAGTAAAAATCCTTCGCTGCCTCCGTTGCCTTCTGTTCGAGTCCGTTTTTGCTGTTCTGGCTTTTAAACGGTAAAAATCTGCGTTTCATCTGTGTTTATCTGTGGCTGAACCCTTGGTGTCCTCTGTGTCTTGGCGGTTCGATTTGGCCTTTATCCGGGCGCGTCGAAAATGCCACATCCTCCAAACGCCGGCCCAGTGACGGAAAAGCTTCAGGTCGGGTTACACCTTATGGCGTCGGTGCGTTTCCGGGATTAATCTCAGCACATGATAAACAAGAAACTTTTCTTCAAAAGAAACATGACCAACAAGGTTGGATTCGTGTTGGGTACCGCGCTCCTGGCAACGTTGACCGGAGGCGCGGGTTACGCCGGCGGGGTGAGCGTCGGGAAAACTGCGACACCTGCCGTGTCACAACGCGTGGCGGTCCAAATCAAGCCCATAGGGCCCGAGCCTCAGCCGGCCCAAACTGTACCGACTCAAACCGTTCCGACCCAACCGACGCCATCGCAGCCTTTGCTGCCTGCGCAACCAATTCTGCCATCGCAGCCGACACTGCCATCGCAGCCGACACTGCCACCGCAGCCGACGCTGCCTGCGCAGCCGACACTGCCACCGCAGCCGACGCTGCCTGCGCAGCCGACACTGCCATCACACCCGATGCTGCCGGCTCAGCCGACGCTGCCGCCTCAGCCTATTGTGCCGCCACAACCGGTTGCACCGATTCAACCCATTGCGCCGAACCAGCTTATTGCACCACCACAACCGATCGCACCAAACCAGCCTGCGCCGATTGGACCGGAGCCTGAGCCGTCACCCATACCGCCCGCGTAAATGAATCACACGATTTGACCCGGATCCCCATTACGCAACGGAACCCAAACTCTTCGCGTCGTGGTCCGGGAGGCCGCCGTTGACGTGAGCTTGCAGTCAGCTTGGGCCAAAACGCAGAACGGCAAGAAACGGGAAACCATCCATATCGTTTGTTTTAGACAGTGATTCTGTGAGTCACAAATCTTTAAAACGCGGATGGAATGTTGCTTGACAAAATTTATCGTGGGACCAGTTTTCGGTAATCATGAATGGAATTTTGGTGCTGTTCGCTGATGCCACGACATCTATCCCCAGTCGGCTTGAGGAAGTATCTCAAGCCGCAACCATCGTATTAGCTATGGTGGCTCTACTTGCCCTCTCGCAAGTATTTGTAGCCCTACGACAGGCTAAATACGCCCTTGCACAGAATAAGATCGCTCTGGATCAATTAAAGCTGATGGCATCCCAACTTGAGGTTGCCAAAGCTGATACAATTTTGAGGGCAAGGCGAGAGTCTATTGGCGTTGCCTTAGAGCAGTGTAAGCGGTTTGCCGAAACAATTAATCCTCACGTCGACAAACTTGCTCAGAGATTGTTAGCGAAGAAATATCAATTTCCAGTAAATGTGGATCCTGATTTTCCACTTTTAGCCCATGGCGCCGACCCAATGGGGGTTCAAATTTGGATGAATGACCTTGAATTAAGAAGTGACATCGTCCATGCGTTAAACGAGTTGGAATCGTTTGCGATGTATTTTGCTTCGGATTTAGCTGATGAAAGTGTCGCATTCACTCCGACTGCTCTTACATTTTGCCAGATGTGTGAATATTTCCGTCTTTTTATCGGTGTTTATAGACAGCCTGATAAAGTAAAACTATACCAAAATCTTGTTAAACTTTATCAAATGTGGAAACCACGTCTCGAAAGGACAGCTCTTGAAGAACAGGCGAAGTTGCTTGACGCGAAGAAGCAAAAGTTGCCTGCCGATAAAAAAGGAGTCCCATTAGGAACAGTTCTTTAGCCGCATTTGGTGCAATGAACCTTTCTATGACCGGCGATTTAGCTGCCGCGTATCACAGTGGCGCGCAGCGCGCCCGGGTCGTCACGGAATCCTGGGGCGAGTCCAATCTTTACTGCCCCAATTGCTCGTCCCCAAAGCTGACCTGGCTGGAGCCGGGGCATCCGGCTAGTGATTATTCCTGTCCCGAGTGCAGGTTTTGGTATCAGCTCAAAAGCAAGAAATCGCCCATCGGCAAATCCATCCGCGACGGCGCTTATGCGGCGATGATGGAAGCCATCCGGGAAGATCGCGCGCCCAGCTACTATTTCCTGCATTACGATTTTGCGACGTGGAGCGTCCGCAATTTGCTGCTGGTGCCGTCCTTTGCCTTTCCGCCGTCAGCAATCATCAAATGCCCGCCGCTGTCACCAACCGCCCGCCGCGCTGGCTGGGTTGGTTGTAATTTTGATTTGTCCCGCGTCCCCGCCGAGGCGCGGATTGAAATCATTTCCACCGGTAGGAGACGAGGTGACGAGTCTCCAACTGAAAAACCAAGTCAGAGACTCCTTACGTCGTCCCCTACGAGTCAAACGGTCATCACCCCGCCGGAGGAAGTGCGGGAGAAATTCCGAAAGGTCAAACCGCTCAAGGAACTTTCGGTCAAGGAACGCGGCTGGACGCTGGACGTGTTGAATGTTGTAGCGGCGGTCTGCGACCGTCGCAAATCCTCCGGCGCTCACAGAGCGCCGCTACAGTATTGGAAAGAATTCACGAACGAGGATGTTTACGCCCACACCCGCGAACTGGAGAAATTGCATCCCGACAATCGCCATGTGAAAGATAAGATTCGCCAGCAACTTCAAGTCCTGCGCGATGCCAAGTTGGTAATCCATGTCGGCAGCGGCGTGTGGCGTCTGCCGTGAAAATAGCCCAGCCATTTATGGCTGGGTTGCTGGTGTTGGTTGGGGGCAAGTCCCGTCAGGGACGAAAGGTGCTTGCGCACGACCACCATTTTCTGCCGTCCCTCCGGGACTCATTTCATCTTTGGATATTCACCCAGCCTTGAAAGGCTGGGCTATTGTCAGATTTATTCCGCTCTTGACGGAGCTTGAAACATTTGCTGGCGGGTGATTCTACAAATATGCCGCGCCGATGGTGCTTTCAATTCAGTCTCCGCGTCTCTGCGTTAAAAATCATTTCTGTCCCAATTGTTCCTCGCCCAAATTGGATTGGCTCAAGCCGGGGCATCCGGCCAGTGATTACCAGACAGAGGGAATCAAGCGCCAAGGTGTGCGCTGGCAATATTCGGCATAGCCAGGCAGGTCACGCCGCAACATTTTCTCTTCATTGAGCAGTCGCAGCACGAGAATGGGGGCAATGAGCACGACCGCCGGCAACATGACGAACGAGCCGAGCGCCAGCGGGATCCAGAGCCATACCAGGAGCGAGACTGAATACATCGGATGTCGCACGAAACGGTAAGGGCCGTGGTCGGCAACGGTCTGGCCGGCCTCAACTTGAATGATGCTGGCGGCAAAACGGTTGGCATTGCAGACCGGAATCAGCAAAAGGTAGCTGCCCGCATAGAGCAGCAAGGCCAGCCACGTCAACCACCACGGCACAAGCGCGAAGCAGGTTTGCGACCAGCCAAAACGATGGTCCAAACCGCACAACACATAGAAAATGACGGAGACATTTTTCGCGAAGAACATGACCAGCTTTTGCGCGCCAATTTTTTCCTTTCGCAGCAGCCGGCGGGCGAGAAATTCGGGATCACGCCGGTAATAATAAGCGCAGAAGAAAATCGTGAGGACGAGGGTCACGGCCGTAAACACCCAAGCCTGCCAGAAACGAATGGTGCCGGGGACAAACAAACAAACGGCCAGGACGATTTGGCCGAACAAGCCCAGGCCAATCAAGCGCGTCAGGAGACCTTTGGTTTTTGGATTTTCCAATAGGTGAAGGATGCCACGTTTGCCAGCGCGTTGCCAGCGCTTAACACAACTGGACATTGGACGTGTTGAATGTTGTAGCGGCGGTCTGCGACCGTCACAAATCTTCCGGCGCTCACAGAGCGCCGCTACAGTATTGGAAAGAATTCACGAACGAGGATATTTACGCCCACGCCCGCGAACTGGAGAAATTGCATCCCGACAACCGGTCCTTGTGGACGGCCAATCAGGCTTTGCGGCGGCGGAGTGCCAGCAGGCCGAGCAACCCTGCGGAAACGAGCCCGACGGTGGCCGGCTCGGGGACGGGGGCCATGGCCAGAGTCAAAGTGCCGGGTTCATCATACACGTAAACCCATTGAATCTCATTGTGGGGAGCTCCGGCGATCGCAGTTCCATCAGGGTTCAAGTAAGCCGGGTTCGCTTCTCCAATGAACATACTGTATGAACCTGGGCCATTACCCCAAATGTTTACAAGCGCATTGTACTCAGGCGTGCCGCCATCATAACCGTAAAAGCCGGAGGCAAAACACACTCCGGTGTTATCGAACACGGGATCATTCAAAGCGTTGGCGACCGTGTCATAAGTAATCACGTCGCCATCATGATTCCTGACGTCCCCGCCCGCCGTAAGCAAGTCCCCTGACGCGGTGGTGGTGCCTGGCAAAGATTCGAGTGGAACATTTACAACATTGATTGAACCGCTTATAGCGACTCCACCTGAGATGGCAATTGTCCCCGAGGCATCAATGCCATCATTGCCGATGAACGAGAAAGTGTAGATTTGGGCGACCGCCGCCGGTGCCGAAGCGATGAACACCAGCACTGCGGCCATGGCAATCCGCGAAAAGAAATTCACGGCAAGTTTATCGGACCGAGTTTGCAATAATGATTTCATAAATCTATACCTCTGATTTGACTCATTAGACATCAGGAGCAAAAAAAAATCAAGGAAAATCGCCCATTCTGCCTATCCTGATGACGGACATGCTCTCCCGGCCAGAAAACAATACAACTGCTTGATGTTGAACTAATTGTGCAAAATAATATCCCGAAAGCGCCCGTTTTTAGCTGGCTTTAGGACTAAAAACTTATTCACAATCCTATGATTGTCGAAAAGCTGTCCAAAAATCCGGCGCAACCATTCAGTATGGGTTAACTCACTTATTTTGCAGGGACGTCGCGCCCTGCCAAAAGACCATCATCATTCCACCGAATGAAGTGCGGGAAGAATTCAAGCGCATCAAACCGCTCAAAGAATTTTCGGTGAAGGAACGCGGCTGGACGCTGGACGTGTTGAATGTTGTAGCGGCGGTCTGCGACCGTCGCAAATCCTCCGGCGCTCACAGAGCGCCGCTACAGTATTGGAAAGAATTCACGAACGAGGATGTTTACGCCCACGCCCGCGAACTGGAGAAATAAATTTCGGACGGGGACGGAGACCCGGATCATTTCGGGTAAAGGACATGGACGGCGTTTGATTTCACCTCCACATCCAAATCGGCATAGATGGTCTCGGCGGAAACATCCCCGCCCGGATGCGTTTTCAAATAGTCCAGTTGAGTCTGCAGTTCCGAAAGATTGAAAAATTTTCGTTCCACAACGACGCGCTCGGCCACGTCTTCGCGCAAACGTTCTTCCAGGAGGGCATAGTCTTTATTTGCCTGATCCAGATTGGTCGCGGTCAAGGCGATTTGCCCCGTGAGACCGGCCATCTGGTTGGTCAAATCCATGACGCGCTGGCTCAAGGTTTGATTTTCCGATTCCACTTCCGCGACCTGCCGGTTCAGGTTGGTGATTTGTTCCGCGTCGGAATCAATGGTGGCCCCGGCCTGGGTCAGCAGGTTTGAAAGTGTCGATGTCGCGGACTGATATGAGTCGAGGCTGTTGGATAATATGAGCATCGCTCCCTTGCAGGTGGCGATTTGTATCTGCGCCGTGTCCAACTGGTTCGAATAATCGGCAATCGCGACGGCTTCGATTTCAAGCTGCGCATTATCACTCCGTTTGATCCCGATGATCGAGATGACCAGCGCGGTGCAGGCGACTGCGAGGGCCATGGTCAAATAATATTTCATAAGGCGAGCAGCGCGATGCAATGAAATGCGCGTCCACTCATTGCCGAAACCTTCGCAAACGCGAAACCGATCGGACAAGAATGGATTTGTTACGATTCCGTTACATCCGGATGGAACGCAGGTAAAAACACCTGTGCGAATTTGTGGTTCAAACCTAGGGGCCTTCAGCGCCCTGGCGGTTTAAAACCAAAGAGGGTCTTCTTAACGGCGTTTGGGCATTGCTCTTCCGCCCAACAAGAGACCTCCCACCAACAGCAGGCTGAGAGTGGCTGGTTCAGGAACAGGAGTCACGGTCTCCGACAAACTGTAGGACGACAGTCCCGAGAACATAATCTGGTAATTGAAATCGAACTCGCTGTTGGGACCGGGAGCAATCTGAACAGGCGTGCCGGACACATAATCAATGACCCCGGTATAAATACCGGCGACCGGTGCTCCGGGTTGGGTGATATTGGCCACCCAGTCCGACGCGGGAGCGGTTACGGCTGCGCTCTGAATTGTGAAATCCGCATTCAGGGACACGTCCACGATGTACTCTGTCCACACAAACGCCGTGTCATTATCAACGGCGTTATCAATTGTAAGGGTTGGATCAAACGGGCCAGTGGTATTGATTGTTGCCCAGGCCTTCCCGTCTCCTGTTTCGGTTGCGCCCATGCTGACGTCACCATTGGTAAAGGTCATGGGAGAATAGCAGTAAATTCCTCCGGTCCAGCCCGCATCTGTAACAGAAGTGACGCTTGCATTGCTGATTGACCATCCCAAAAGGCTCGCTGCAGCAACGAGATAGAAACTTTTTGTCTTCATAGGCTGTCCACAAAATCGAACGTTTAAAATCGGCACAAGCTTGAGATGAACCAAAACCGATTTTGTTCCCTTATTTTTTCCTCTGATTCCTTCAGGCTGATGTCACCTCGGCAAAAGCCCTTGCCCATGTGAAAACCTCGGCTTTTGTACCAAGAATCAGACTTGTTGTCAAGTCCTTTCACACATTTGGGTGGTGGTATCACATTGTCGGCTTGAAAATGCCGATGGCCGCGCCTTGCGGGTCAACAAGGACGGCGATGCGCCCGACAGTCGGCACATCAAACGGCGGCACCACAATTTCCGCGCCGAGCTTTTTGGCTTTTTGGGCGGTCTTGTCCACGTCCGCGACGGTCACGTAGGCGAGCCAGTGGGATGGCGCGCCGGGTTTGGGACATTTCATCAAGCCGGCGACCATGTCCTTGCCCTGCTTGAAGATCGTGTAATCCGTGCCCTTGCCGAAGGGCTGGGTTTTCCAGCCGAACAGGCCGGTATAGAATTTTTTGGACGCGGCAACGTTCTGGGTCACGAGTTCGTTCCAACTGAACTCGCCAATTTTGGGGCAATTTTCTTCAGCGCTCATAATTTTTAATGATTAAAGTTCCCGGTGAATTTCCCCAAAAGCTGCCAGGATGCAACTGAATTGTTGTGACGATTCAGTCAATTCTGTCGAAGATGTTTCACGTTGTCCGCCTTCGCTTCAACGCGACAGGGGCGCGGTGTCTGGCATTTGCGGCGAGGTAGGGTTTCACCCCATAGCCTGCGACCAACCGATGACGTATTTACGTGTTGTTGAAATAACAAACAAACAAAAATCATACTTATGAAAACACTCATCATCGCATGTTTCGCCGCCGCCGTCGTTGCGTTGTCGCTGTCCGGCTGCGCAACTCCTGCAGCTCCGACAACCACAACCAGCACGACCACCACGACGCCCGCCGTTCCCGCCGTTCCCGCGACCTCGACCACCACCACGCAGACCCAATAACAATTTGGGTTCAGGTTTCGCGATGGCGCGCGCGTGCGGAACCTGTCAGCAACATCGCGCAGTCCTGTCCCGGTTCCAATCCTGCGGTAACCGTGGCGGTTGACGCCTGCTGCGCCGAAGCGCGTAGCGGACAGGCAGGTTCGTTCATCCCAAAATCGGAGCCGCTCACACCGGCTGCGTCAGGTATTTTAGGAACGAGGACGTTTACGCCTTCGCGCGCAAACTGGAAAAGCTCCATCCCGAAAACCGAATCGAATCTGGCTTCTGCCGTGAAGGGGGTTTGGACAGAATGACAGAATGGTGCAGGATTTGATTTTTGTTCACTGGGTTCATTCTGTCGAAAAAGCAAGTCCGTACAAATTCCGCCAGCGATTTCATGTTCTTCGCGACGCAAATTTATTGATTCACGTTGGCAATGCCGCTTGGCGTCTGCCGTGAATGGGGTTTTGGAAAGAATGACAGAATATTTCGGAATTGATTCATGTTCATTTTGTTAATTCTGTCAAAAAAGCACGCGGCCCAGTGAGATGATTTTGATTTCCGCCTCTGGGGTGAAGACCCCATAGGCAGCGTGTGACGGCGTGTTATCTTACCGGCATGAATATATTATTACTCATGGTTGTTCTTCTTCTCCTGTTTGGTGGCGGTGGGTTCTACTTTGGTGGTCCCATCATCGGCGGCAGCGGGCTTGGCCTGATTCTGCTGATATGCCTTGTCATCTATGCCTTGGGCGGATTCCGCACGAGAAGCCCGTAGGATGGCGGGACGTCCGCCTTTGTTGCACTTTGGCGCGACGCGGGATTATTGCGGCAGTGCCGTCCGTCTTCGTTTCGTTTTGACGAGACAAGGACGCGGCTGCTGTCATCAGCCGTGACATTGCCGATTTGGGCTTGACGCCGGTGCGGTTTGGCACAATCTCGGGGTCATGAACCATCAACTTCCCGTGTGGTTGGGTCTGCTTCTGCCGGTCATCATTTTATTGGCGATCTGGGACGGCGTCTGGAAAGTGGTTGGCATGTGGAAGAGTGCGCGGAACAAGCAACTTGCCTGGTTTATCTGCATTGCCGTCTTCAACACCATCGGCATCCTGCCCATCATTTATCTGGCCTTTTGCCAGAAGGACCGCAACCAGCGTTAATCAGGTTATTGCGGCACATAGGCCCGGGTGTTTGCAAATATCCTCACGCCCTACGTCGCGCGGGTGAATAAAACCGGGCAACGCAATCAGGCCGGGACCACGCCAAGGACTCGCGGTACGAATTTACGGCTGAAAAGATCCACCCATCGGCCTTCCCGGTCGCGAAAGGCCATGCACTTGTAGCCGTCGCATTGGACTTGCACCGGCAGGCCAATAACCGGCAATGATCCGTATTCCTTCTTTTTAAATTCTTGGACATTGTTCTGCATGTTGCAACCTACGCCGCAATCAAGGAAAGCGCCCTGTATATTCCGATATATGTTCTCCATATCGGTTGCCTGTTTTGCCGCGTCACAGACAAAAATCGGATCATCGAAAACCGGTGAAATCCGCGGATGCCGTCAATGCGCCCGGGATCGGATGAATTCTTTGACAATTTCAGTGTGACACGAGGAGTACCGGGATGCGGATTCGAAAGAGACAGGATGAATTGGCGTCCTCGTAGAGAATTTGCTGTCGTCGCTCAAGGTCATTGTAAGTGTAGGCGGGGTTTATCCAATTGCCATGAATGTCCTTGCCGGAATCAGGCGGGCCATTGACTGGAACCGTCTGGGTGATGCCGGTTAAAAAGCCGGATAAAGAGGCCGGCCCGGGTCCACCGGGGGCAACCTGGAGAAAGAACGTCCCGGTTTCGGCACCGTGACAGGCGTTGCAGGTGTTCAGTGAGAAGTTGTGCCGGTTGGTTTCCGTGATGCCCGGCGCATTCCAAATATCAAGGACATTGGTCACCTCACCGCCTCGAAACGGTGTCGACGGCGGTGGGGCCGGGGCCGGCGGGGCCGGCATATCGAGCGGCACGGTGTAGGTGACGGAATCAACGGCGGCTGAATTCTGATTGATCCAAACGGCCAGATTGGCCGCGCCGGGCGCCGCCGGGAAAATTGCCGGGTCATAGGTTCCACGATCCGGTGTCTGGGCGACGGTGGCTTCATGCAACTGGCCGTCGCCGGGGGAGATGTGAAATTCACGCAATTCCCAAACGCCAGCCAGTTCAAATTCATCCGTGCGCAACTGGTCCAGGGCGCTGCCATTGGGTTTGGATGGGTCGGCATCGGCGTCGGTGAATTGTTTGGTGATGGCTTCCAGCGCGGCGTTGTACGCCGGTGAACCCAGTGTGAAATTCGCCAGTTGGAGCCATTGGTTTGCCCAGTTGCGAATGCCCGTGCAACTGTCAATGGGCACGCCGTACTCGATGATGACCGTGAACAATTGCGGGGAGCAAACGTTGGACAGGGGATTGGTTGAGCCTGTGACTCCGAAAACAAACCGGCCTTCGGCGCCCCCCGCCGCTCCGTAGGCAGAATTGGCGGCCAGGTCGATGCGGTTAACAATGGCCAGCAACTTCATCGGAGCCTTCGACAAATCCAGCTTGCCGTTGGGCAGCTTTGGCCACGGATCGATGACCAGGGCCTGCATCGCCGAGCGCTCTTTCACGGAAAAACCATTGACGGTTTGGGCACCCAGCCAGTTTGTGAGCCAGTTCATGACAAAATCCGAGGGATCGATGCCGGTTTTCGATTGATTCGCCATCTGCTGCATCAAATTGCCAAAAGTCCATTCGCCCATCGGAGTGCCCGTGCCCGTGCAGGGATCAAATGTGCGGTTCGGATCGTCCACCACGTTGGTGTCCGTGATGAACAAAGACCTGGCCGGGTCCACCGATGCCCAACCCAGCCCAAATGGGGAAACACGGATGGGGCCGTTTGGTTTTGCGTTGCGCAACTGGTCCAGCAGGCCGGCGATGTCAATTTTTTCCTCCCCCGCGATGTCGCGTCCGCGAAATTGATGAATGGTCAGCGGCTTCTTGCTTTTCGCCAGCGCCACCAGTTCGCGTTCCTGTCCGGCCACCAGCGCGTCCACATCCAGAGACACGATCGCTGAATAAACATGGTCACCGGCCTTTTCATCGCCATCGCGTCCGTCGTCGTGCAGCACCACCGGACGTTCGTCAGTGACGATGGTGACTTGGCGGCCCAAACGCCTGTCATTCGCAAATTTGACCGCGACCAGAGCCTGGCCGTTGCCAAGGTTCTGAACCGTGATGTCCTGCACTTCCGGCGGGCTCAGCCGGAAGTCACCGGCTTTGACCGAAGGCGGAGCTTCCACCGGCGGACGGTTGATCAAATAAGTTTCGCCGGTGGCCGAAGATTCGGATTTGGTGCTGACACAGCCGTAAAGCATCAATGCTCCCGCCGCGAGGGCACAGCAGCCTGCAACGTGTAATACCGAATATTGGACCCTTGTTTTCATGATTTTTGGTTAAAGCAACCTTGTTTGGCAAACCCGCGAATAGCCGGGAAAAGACAAGATTTTAAAATCTTATCGAATGAATAACGAAGGCAGCCATGAACTGTCAAGTCTCCGTGTGCGAAGCATTTCATCATTCCCCGCTGTTCACAGGAGCGGCATCCAGTGAGAGGCCGGCAACCGGGCGGTGGCAATCAAATCAACGACACGCCATCTCAACCCTTGATGCACGGCCTGAGCTGGGCATCAACCTGCAGGATGTGCTCCTCAATCCACAGGCTGAGCATCTTGTGCAAGGCCAGGAGGATTTCCCGGCGAAAACCTTCCTTCTGGTAGCGCTCCTTGAAGTGCTGGAAAAATGACAGGAACCGTTCATGGGCCTGTTTGTTTTGTTGATGGGCCGGGCACCGGAAACGTTCCATGCAATGCTCTTCAAAACTGAAATGCGTGTTTGCGTAACTTTCCAGAAAACCCACCAGATGAATCAAAAATTCACATTCTTCCCGGGTCGGATTGGTGGCGGTCAGCATCTCCTCCAGGTGGTTGATGTTGTTGATCAGCGTCCGGTGCTGCAGGTCAAGCTTGCTGGAACCGGTCGCGAACTGTTCATTCCATAACACCATGCTTGGATTCAGTTTGATTCTTGCCGAACCTTGCCGCCGGCGGCAGTCACTGTCAGCCTGACCGGTTGATCTCCCCGGTTAAGAATTGTTCCACCTTGAATGTACCCCGGGAGAATTCGCGCGCCACCTGCTTTTTGCCAAATTCCCATCAAAAATTGTCCAAGACCGGGCGGTTCTTTTTTCCAGCAAGTCCGGGAGGACGTGTTCATCATCGCGACAAAATTGCCGCGGCCATGCAGTCGGGTGCCGTCAATGACGTCTTCGTCGCTGGCGTTTGTATGGAGACGGTTGAGTTCGATTTGTTCAGAGGACCTCGTTCGGGTTGGGACAGGCGCATCGAACAAAAGTTTCTGCCGGCGTCAGGCGCGAAAGGCCGCGTTGAATTAAAAATGCGAATTCCCTTCCTTAGGGCAGGCTTCCTGCTACTCTTTGACATTCATGACTCTGATTTCAGGTTTTATGTTCTGGATGGCCACCGGTTTTGTCGTCGCCACGATCTATGCTTCGTTCTTCGAATGGACGCTGCACCGGTTCGTCATGCACCGGCCGCTGTGGAGGTTTCGTTATCCGTTTGAGAGCCATGCGCTGGTGCATCATCGCGTCTTTCGCGCGGACGAGACGTACCATTTGATAAACGCGAAGGACGCCAAAACGATTCCGATGGCATGGTGGAACGGGCCGGTGCTGGTGGCGGTCGGGCTGGCGCCGTTCATCCTGGCCGCGCTTTTTCTTGGCAATTGGGGTTTCCCCTGCGGCGCGCTGCTGGCGTGCGCGGGCTACTACGCGGCCTACGAATACATGCATTGGTGCATGCACCTGCCAAAAAAACGGGCGGTGGAACGGTCGGGAATTTTCTTCCGTCTCAACGGCCATCACCTGCTGCATCATCGTTACATGAAAAGGAATTTCAACGTGGTGTTGCCGCTGGCGGATTTGTTCCTGGGCACGCTGCTGCTGCGCGCGCCGGTGCATTTCAAGCAGGCGCGCGGACCGGCCGTGCCCGACGTGCAGCCCCGTCTGAAAAAGCCGCAGTCTGCGACGGCTTGAAGCGTCCCGCCCTGTTTGTGGCCGCGTGACTTGGCCGGCTTATTCGCTCGAATTTTTATCCGGGGCAAACTAGGGTGATTCCCATGTTGCTGGTCACATCGAACAAGTCGAAGCAATTGCTACATATCAGTTACATCGGGCCGGTGCGTTTGGAGGAACTTCAGCACAGCCGGGAAGACCTGACGACGCAGTTGGGGGAGTTGTCGCCGGGATTTCGTTTGCTGGCGGATTTCAGCCGGATGGAGTCCATGGGGCTGGATTGCGCGCCGGAGCTTGGCCGGATGATGGATTTGATTGGCCAGGCGGGTGTGGGCTTGGTGGTGCGGGTCATTCCTGAGCCGAGCCGGGACATCGGGATGAATATCCTGACGGTTTTTCATTACTCGCATCGTCCCCAGGTGGTCACTTGCCAAAATCTTGCCGACGCGGCCAAAGCACTCGGTCTTTAGGAATGGCTCTGCCAGCCCGGCGCAACGCGCGCAATCTTGCGAAGTCTTCAAAACCGTGTTTAATCCCATCCAGGCCGGCACCCGGGGCGCACGGCTCAAACGCAAAGCAGTCCGGACGCTGATTTAATCTGCCAAAGGAATTATTTTATGGACGTGACCAACCAGGCCACCGCGACGGTAATGGCGCGGGCTTATCATTTTGTCTCCGGCCATGAGTCGTCAACCGGAACGCGGCTCCTGCTGATTGTGGCACTCGCCATCGTGCTGCATCTGGCGGTCAAGGCCATACGGGGGTTCAGTGAATGGCTTATCGGCAAAAGTCACGCGCAAAAAAGTCCGCTCGGCTTCGTTGTCCAGCAGCCGAAATTCATCACGCTCATCCAGCTCATCGCCAACGGCGTGACCTTCATCATGTATTTTCTGGCCATCGGACTGGTGCTGGAGGAATTTGGAGTGAACCTGACCGGGTATCTGGCCAGCGCATCCATCATCGCACTGGCCATCAGCTTCGGTTCGCAGGGGCTGGTGCAGGACGTGGTCATCAGCCTGACGCTGATTTTTTCGGATGCGATGGACGTGGGCGACATGGTGGAAATCGCCGGCACCGTCGTCGTCGTCGGACGCGTGGAGGAGATCGGCCTGCGTTTCACCACGCTCCGCAATTTTTACAACCAGGTGGTGTTCATCCCCAATCGCACCATCGCCAACGTTAGCCGGTTTCCACAAGGCGGTGTTTTTGCGTATGCGGACATCCAGATTCCGCCGGGCGTCGTCCACGAAAAGGCCGTTGAGACTGTCACGAACGTCGCCAGGGGAATGTGGCGGCAGTTCGGCGCGATTGTTTTGAGCGAGCCGGTCATCGGTCCGGTGGAAACGGCGGAGGGTGGCGGCTGGAATTTTCTGCGCGTCCACTTCAAAATCTGGCCGGGACAGGGAAGCCTGATTGAAACCACGTTCCGCCAGCAGATGGTCAGTGCCATGAAAGCCTTCGATGCGAAATACGCCGACTGGCAGGTGCCGGTGACCTATCGCGCCATGACGGCTTCCAAAAAATTGTGAGACTGAGTCCGGCATCGGTCCCCGCTTTCAACGGCGGCGGGACAAACCAAGACGCCGCCTGTCAGTGGGCTCTTTGACAGGAGCGGCAGTGGGTTTATATTGCCCAGATTTAATGAACGGCATTAAATTCACGAATTTCCACGACAGGCTGGAAATGGTCTGGCGGCGAGCAAGCCTCCCATGCCGGGTGCGCAGCTTGTCGCATCGCGCGGCAGGAATTTTTCGGGCCGGGAAGGAAGGAATATGAAACGAACGAAATGGATCGGAATCGGCGGCATCGCCGCCGCCGTGATGCTGGTGGCAGGCATGGTGGCAATGCGCGGCGCGGGTGGCGGGCAACAGGATGACATTTCAACCAATCAACCATTCAATTTGAATGATATGAAGGATTTCAAGAAGCCGGATGCGGCGCAGTTGAAAAAGCAATTGACCCCGGAACAGTTCGCGGTCACGCAGGAATCGGCCACGGAGCCGGCATTCCACAACCCGTATTGGAACAACACCAAGCCGGGCATTTATGTGGACGTGGTGTCGGGCGAGCCGTTGTTCAGTTCGCTGGACAAATTTGATTCGGGTTGCGGCTGGCCGAGTTTTTCGAAGCCGCTGGAGGATTCAAAAATCGCGGAGCGCACTGACGATTCCTATTTCATGGAGCGCACGGAGGTGCGTTCGAAGCTGGCGGATTCGCATCTCGGCCACGTGTTCGACGATGGTCCGGGGCCCACGCATCTGCGTTATTGCATCAATTCGGCGTCCCTGCGGTTTATCCCGGTGGAAAAAATGGCGGCGGAGGGCTATGGCGCCGAACTCGCGCCCTTCATCAAAGCCGGACTCTACACACCGCCAGCCACCCCTTCCGAAACCAACAGTCCGCCGAAAGAGAAATGAGGCCGGGCACAAAACGCCGATGCACGAAAAAGGCAGCACACAATTTCTCCCTTCCAGGCCATCGCCTGAAGCCACATTTTATTTCTGCTTGACGATTTTGCCGCCCGGCTGGAATGTTGGCCCGCGATGAAAGCACTGCATTCCATTATTGTTGCCACCCTTTGGGTGGCCGTGTGCCAAGCTGAACCGCCAACCGCGTTCCCGCCGGCGGCATCGTCCCCGGTTATGAGCACAAACGAGCCGGCCAATTATGTCATCAGCGTGCAATGGAAGGATACCAGGCTGGGCAGCAGTTTCGTTCAGATGATGACCGCCGAAGGCCCGTTCAACCTCGATGCGCTTGAGCACGGGACGATGAAGATTAACGGTCCGGAAATCCCCACTACGCTCAAACTTTCCGGCAGTCTTGCCTTGTTGAGCCCGGAAAAGGGCCGGCTCAAATTGTTCATCGGGCGCACCGTGCCTTACATGACCGGCGCTTCCCAGGGACCAAATGGAACAACTCCACCGGTTTACCAACAACTTTCGGTGGGGCTGGATTCCACGTTCATCGTCACTTTCGGTAAACCGCTGGTGATTCAGGGGGATGAAAATGGGCAGATTTCCATTTTGGTCAAGCGCGACGAAGGCTAAGTGCCCATTTCTCCGAGGTCAACCGTCCTCGTCTGCGTTTCAAAACGACACTCGCATTGCTTCGGCGCGCCCGGCGGCGCCAGATAATTTCCCGATTCCAGCCTGTTCCCAAACGCGGTGATCAGAAACCGCAAAAAATCCTGCTCGCACAAAAGAACACGGGGCAACGTCCTGGATGAACGTCGCCCCGCCAAAAGCCGTTTGCGGCAAGATAATCAGTAACGATCCCGGCGTCCGCCACCACCGCCGCCGCCACCGCCAAAGTCCCGCCGTGGCCCGCGGTCACCGCGGGGACGTTCCTCTTTCGGACGCGCAATGTTCACCGTCAGCGCCCGGTCGCCCAGCGTCGAACCGTTCATCGCCTGGATCGCCTTTTGCGCTTCCTCCGGCGTGGACATCGTGACGAAGGCAAACCCGCGCGAGCGCCCGCTCGTGCGATCCATCATCAGGTTGGCTTCGACGACCGTGCCGTGGGCGGCAAACGCCTCCTGCAGGTCGTTCTCAGTGGTGTTGAAGGAAAGATTTCCAACAAACAATTTCGTGCTCATATTCGATGATTTGCTGTTCAAGACTAACCGCTTTTCCGGACTGTTCCCGACCATCGGGTTTCAAATCATCACTGAACCTAGTTCACCTGAAGATTTGCCATGACCTGAAATGTCAGGTTATCTCACAGACGCGCGCAATATAGCCCCGGCTCGAAAAATGGCGCAAGCAAATTTCATCACGTGTGATTCCTTCGGTTTATATTGGGTTTTGATGCCATGGACACCCTGTTGAGCTGTGGAATACCGGTCCTGGCCGAAGCCAATTTCCCAAAAATCAAACATTGACAGCCCCGCGCATTTCTAGTCTAATCAGACCCCTTTTGCAGGAAAATTTATGTACGCCGTATTGGAATCAGGATGCAATAACAGCAAGTAAAAGCCTCCACTTTAAAACACCAATAATTTCCGCACGTTCCAGCAGCCCATTGGTAGAATTCACGTCCCGCTCAATTGAAGCAACCTTCTTTCGGTCATCCTGATCGCCGTATACAGTTTTACGCCCGCAGTGGCTATAGCCACACCGGTAATGGTTGGGTTTCCAACGGCAGGCAGCATTGACACGTTCAATGCTGCCAACGCCAGCGCCGTTGACGCGTCCAGTTTGACCGACACGATGCCGATGACGTTGGCTCGTTCATCCACCAGTGCGACGCCCGAATTTAGCGGCTGAAACGGCGCGCTGATTAGACTACGGCACGGAGCGGATGTGGGATCACAGCGATACTCTTCTGCTGACGGATATGCGCGCGTCCAAGGGGCTGCACACCCCCAGCCCCGGCGTGGACATGACATGGGTGTAAATCATCGTGGTGGCCAGTTCTTTGTGACCGAGCAATTGCTGGAGGGTGCGAATGTCGTAACCGGCTTCGAGCAGATGGGTGGCAAATGAATGGCGGAGCGTATGACAACCGACCCGCTTGGGAATGGCTGCAACACGGACGGCCTCCAGCATGACGCGTTGCAGGGTTGCTTCATTGACGTGATGGCGTCGGACGGTTCCGTCGCGCGGGTCGCGGCAAAGTTTATGGGACGGAAACACATATTGCCAAACCCAGTGGCGGTTGGCGTTGGGATATTTGCGCGACAGGGCGTAAGGGAGATAAACGGCACCCAGACCGAGCTTCAAGTCGCCGTCGTGAATGAGCTTGGATCGCTGGAGTTGGCGTTGCAACGGTTCCTTGAGGGATTGGGGCAGCATGGTCACGCGGTCTCGGAAGCCTTTGCCCTCGCGGACGACGATCTGGTTGCGGTTAAAATCAATGTCGCCGACCCTGAGACGCAGCCCTTCCATCAAGCGCATGCCTGTGCCGTAAAGCAATTGACCGATCAACTGGTATTTCAGGGGCAGGGCAGCCAGCAAGCGATCCACTTCGTCGCAGGTCAGGACAACGGGGATGCGGGGAGGCCGGGTGGGACGGGCGAAGTGACCGAGGTCACCCAAATCCTGATGCAGGATTTCGCGGTAGAGGAAGACCAAGGCGTTGAGGGCTTGCTTCTGGGTGGCGACGGCGACATTTTGATGTTCAGCCAGATGAGCCAGAAACGCTTTGACCTCGGAGGTGGAAATGTCACGGGGATGGCGTTTGTTGTAAAAGAGGATGAACCGGCGAATCCAAAACCAATAAGCGTCTTCAGAGGACAGGGCCATGTGTCTGAGGCGCATGACTTGACGCAATTGGTCACGAAGTTTAAGGTTTGGATCAGGGAAAAGCGGGGTCGGAACGGATGCGGCCTTTGCCGGTTCAATAATAGAGGTCATTTTGCGGTATAAGTTGTTGTGGATAAATAACCTGAACCTGAAAAAGATGTCAAAATGAGAAATGGGTTAAGCCACAGAATTGAGACTTAACCCTATGTTAGGCAGCATGGACGCAGCACTTAAAATGCAAGAGCCGCGAGTTGGCAAGCGTAGCCTGCTGATGCAGTTGATTGCACTTTTCCTGTTTCTGATTATTTGCGGTATGCTTGCTTTGCCAGTTCTGGAAGTCGGAGGCGATGTCTGCGGCGCATACAAGCTGACGCTTGTGTTATTGATTTTTTGCCGTTTGGCGTGGCAGATTTACCGGCGGATTTTTCGGTTTAGAGACTATTTCATCTATTTTGCCGTCGCCGTTGCATTTTGTATTTTTGCGGATTACAAGCTTGATGGTTCATTTCCATGATGCTGCCTAACACCGCGCTGGAGCCAACGCCGACTGCGCCTTGAGTTTATGGATGGTTTGAGTTATAGAACGATTATCGAGTTTGCGGAGCCGCTCGCCCGTCGGCGTGGCTCAGCTTTGGATCGTTAGGCGGCACATGCGCGCATCCAAAACCATACTGGTTGTATTTGTGATTGTGGCTTGTGTCATCGGATTTCTCTGGTGCCTGCCATACTTACTTAACCCAGTATATTTTGGGTTACGACATAAGAGCGCGAAGTGGTATGAGGATTTTACAGCGGCGTGTGATTCAGTTATTGCGAGTCACCCATCTGGCACAAATGAGTGCATCGCAGTTTCGGTGACAGACCCATCGCTTCCGAAGATTATCACAGATATGCACCCTCTGAAGATTCAGGCTGGCCCTCAGCGGTTTTGGATGTTGCTACTTCACGATAGTCATGCCGGGTTTGGTTTGACATGGGACCCGATTTGGGACGGCACCAACCGAGACACAAATATTTGGATGTTGCACACTACTGCCGAGAGCGATGATACTATCATTTATTCAGCCAGAAGATGATGCCGCCTAACAAGATTAGATGAGAAGGCAGAGAGCGGCGCAAAGAAGTGCCGTGTGATAAAGTCTGCCTATGAAAACTAAAACTACTCCGTTCGTCGTACCCACTTCACCCACGACCGTTACTCCCGGCGGGTTCACCCTTGGCCTTGATCTTGGTGACCGGGGTCATCACGTCTGCGTTCTGGATGCCAGCGGTCAGGTCATTCGCGAGGGGGCGTTGCCCAACACCCGTCCGGCACTGGCGAAACTGCTCACCGAGTTCCCCCTCGCCACGGTGGCGTTGGAAGCCGGGACGCACAGCCCGTGGATCAGCCGATTCCTTGAGGAGCACGGGGCCACGGTGGTCGTTGCCAACCCGCGCAAGCTGCACGCCATCTCCCGTTGCGAACGCAAGTGCGACCGGCGCGACGCCCAGATGCTGGCCCGGCTGGCCCGCGTTGACCCGGCCTTGCTGCACCCCATCCAACACGGCTCCGCTCAAGCCCAGCACGATCTGCTGGGCCTCAAACTCCGCGATGCCCTCGTGCGGACGCGTGTCAACCTCATCAACGCCCTCCGTTTCACCCTCAAGAGTCTGGGCCATCCCGTGCGCAATCCCTCCAGCGAATCCTTTCACAAAAGGGTGCTGGCCGACATCCCGGCGGATTGTCTGGCGGTGGTGCAGCCCTTGCTCACCGTGCTGGCCCAAGTGACCGAACAAATCAAGGGGATGGAGCACGACCTCGTGCAGCGCAGCACAAAAGACTATCCCGCCACTCAACGGCTCCAGCAGATCGCCGGGGTCGGCCCGCTGACCGCGTTGTGCTTCGTGCTCAAGATCGGCGACCCGCAGCGGTTCGGTCGCAGCCGTGACGTGGGCGCGTATCTGGGTCTGTGTCCCCGTCGTGACCAGAGCGGGGGCACGGACAAACAATTGCGCATCAGCAAATGCGGCGACGGCCTGCTGCGTCGGTTGCTCGTCAGCGCCGCACATTACGTCTTGGGCCCCTTCGGCCCGGCCTGCGCCTTGCGCGAACAGGGTCAGCGATTGACCGGCACCGGCAGCGCCCGCGAGAAAAAGCGCGCCGTCGTCGCCGTCGCCCGCAAACTCGCCGTGCTGCTGTTGTCCCTCTGGAAACACGGCACCGACTACGAACCGCGCGCCACCGCTGCAATGACGCCGGTCTGAACCCAAAAACAAAAAGCTTTTAGGAGGAAAACATGGACGCTGATCTTGGAGCGATGACGGTCAGGCGACAGAACCGCCGCCCGGCGAGTTCGATAACAAGATGGTCACGCTTCTCCAGCAAGGACTTCGGATCCAACCATGAACCGCTTTTCCCAGCGAGTTCGGATGGAAGCGAGATCCTTTCCCGCCTTGCCACCGTCCCGGATTCCGACTAAAAAACCCATGTGCCAACAAACTTAACCTTGACTGCCTTCTCATGGAAGTCGCCGGAGCCAACCGCCGTTGGCGCTGGCAGTTCCGCTGTCGCGGTTCACGTCGCGAGTCGGCGGTGGCTCAGCTTTTTTCGTTAGGCCTTTTGCCATGCGTCGAACAATCATCATCCTTATCGCTGTAGTCGCTTTTGTTGCTGGCGCTGCGCCACCATCGAAAGCTCCAATTGAAAAGGACATCGGCAAACTCGTGACGCTGTTCAGCGATGGCCTGGCCACAAGTGATCCTCAATATTGGCACATTGAGTTTGGCAAGATTTTTGGAAACGGCAGACAAGACGCAGTGGCAATTTTTAGTTTAGAGGGTTTTGACGGTGGGAACGATGACCATCAATATTTAGCATTCTTTGAGGCTGTCCCTCCAGATTCAGCGCTTAAGCCTCGCCCGTTTCGCCTTGTTGCGGTCGCTCAAATCGGTGGCAGAATGTGGCGTGAGTTTGACTGGCAGGAGATTATTATCGGCACCGATTCCATTACTTTAAGCGGGAAGAAGTATGGAGCTAAAGATGCGGCGTGTTGTCCATCAGTGCCCATTCAAGTTACTTTCCATGTGAAAGACGGAGTTATTTTTGAATCCAAATGAAAAGGCCTAACAAGTCGCCGGAGCCAACCGCCGTTGGCGCTGTCCGTTCCGCTATCGCGGTTCACGCCGCGAGTCGGCGGTGGCTCAGCTTTTTTCGTTAGGCATCGAGAGTTTATGTGGGAAGAAGACCCAAGATGGCAGCAGGCCAATTACCGGTTTCTGGTCGGAGCGGTTGTTGTCGGCTTGGCAGGTAGTTTTCTGATTTCACTTTTTTCGGGTGACTGGGAGCTATTTCGAGTTTTTCTTGAGGTGCTTGGCGTCATCGTAGCGGCACTTTGCATTTATGCAGCCGTCGTCTGGACAGCGGCGCATTTGGTAGCGAAGATTTGGCGAGCATTTAGAAAGCTGAGACACAAACATGACGATGCCTAACACCGCGCGAGGCTGTGTGAAAAGTCTGGCGCGGTGAGTGCGAAAATGTTTCCCCGGCGGTCTGAAGTTTGAATCGCTGGTTTGTTTTTCCCCGGAAGTTCCCGTCGGTGCCCAGAGCGTTTGGGGAAGATCAGAGGGTCTGCGACGTAAAAAAGTGTGCGTGTGCCTGCATCAGGCCGTTTGTGTTGCTTTCATGCCCACCGCTTGCATCAAATTGGCAAAGCTCACCAAGTTGAGCACCCGTTTGAGGTTGTAGGCCAGCGTCATCAGGCTCCATTCGCACCTCACCTTGAACAGTCCTTTCATCAGGAAGTAGGTGTACGACGCAAACCTCGGAGAAGTCCACCCCCATAAACGCTTGGAGTTTTTGGGTCAGTGCTCATGCACCCACTACCCTTGCGACCAAGTGGGGTCTCCAATCCTAAAATCGGTTTAGTCCTCCCTTGGTCGCCATCAGAATCCGCTGAAAAATGGCCAAAGCCAAAAATCTTGCCCTTGAGAGACCGCGATTAGGCTTGATGTCAAATCATTAAACGGTCGTTTAATAATTTGACGAATGGCTATTTTCAGGCATATTCGTGATTATGAAGGGCAAATTTGTCGCCTATCTCCGCGTATCATCCCAAAAGCAGGGCATCAATGGTCTCGGTATGGACGCGCAGCGTAACGCGGTCATGAACTACCTGAACGGCGGTAACTGGAAGCTGATTGCCGAGTTTGCAGAGGTTGAAACCGGCAAACGAAACAACAGGGAGGAACTTGCAAAGGCCATCGCCCTGTGCCGCAAAGAAGGCGCGACCCTCTTAATCGCCAAACTCGACAGGCTGGCAAGGAACGCGGCTTTCCTGCTGAACCTGCGTGACGGCGGTGTGGATTTTATCGCCGTGGATATGCCCCATGCCGATAAGCTCACCGTTGGCATAATGGCATTGGTGGCTGAAAAAGAGCGTGACCAGATTTCACAACGCACACGTGACGCACTCGCTGCCGCCCGGCGACGTGGCATCAAATTAGGGAATCCACACCCTGCGAAGGCGCTGAAAGCTGCTTGGAAGCGCAATTCAGCGCGGGCCGACGCTTACGCCAAAAATTTGTTGTCGGTGGTACAGGAAATCCGGGCGGCGCACGTGGCCAGCTTGAGGGGGATCGCCCAGTGCCTGAATGCACGTGGATTCAAAACACCGAACGGCAAAGCGTTCCAGCCGCAGAGCGTTAAAAACCTTTTGGCGCGTGCTGAACCCGACGCGAACAAACGCAAAGAAAAAGGTTCACGGGCTAATCCAGCCAAGCGTGATGATCCGCATCATGTACGGCGACGTTCGTGACGCGGCCAATTCCAGCCCAGCCGGAGCCGATGACGATCCCAATTAAGGATCAATTTTAATCCCGCCCTGCTCGCATATCTCGTTCACTGGCCCGGTCAAGGTGCTGCCAAACAGGGTCTGCTGGTCGAAATCGGCGATGCCCACTTCGCTGAGTCCAACATCAAAACCCGCCCCACGGAAAATCGCGATCAGCCGTCGCAACGTTTGTTCGGAATCCAATCTGCGCACTGCATCGATTCGGACTAAATTAAAATTAACACGCTCACCTTCATCGTGCATCACCAACTCAACTGGTTTCAGACCCGCCGCCTCCAGCGCGGCAGTAAGCCGATTCATACCGGGCCTGCCAACCACCGGTTGCGATTGCACCCAGACAAGCTCCTCTGGAGTGATCGGCGTTGGATGCGGGGTGTTCGGCATGTTTTGCACTGGGCGTTCTCGATCTTTAGGCATACGGTCAGTTCACTCCAAGGCTGCCTCGCCGATGTCATTGAGCACGTGTAGTGGCCTGCGCGGGTTGTGATGAATCACGGTTGCTAGCGGCCCATCAGCGGCGACAAACTCATCCCATGCGTCCACCGGGACGCCTGCTGGCCGCCGAAGGTATACAAACTTGGGTGCGGTGTGATTGCGACTAAAAATTTTCCTGTAACACTGGACTGCATTTCCAGCAATGAACAGCATCCAGACGGGCTGGATCGCATCGCCATCCCGGAAGATCAGCTTCGCCATTTCGCACCACGGTTTGATTGGGAGTCCATCCGGTGTAACCACCGGCCACGGCAAATTGGTCATGTACGGCAATCTTACAATGCGGCGCTTGATGGCGGCTTCGACCAACTCCCGCATATACAGAAACGGCTTTTCCGCAAATGACGGGTACTCCAGTTGGTTTATCGCAGCATTGAAATCTGTCCACCGTGTTGACCAATCGCAATAGATGAATAAACGACACACGTTCCTGAAGGAATGGAGCGGTTGCCAGTTGAGTCCGCTGGACGGATAGAACAGCGCGCCGGTTTTGTTCAGGTTCCGCAGCACGGTTTTGATCTCCTGTTTCTGACGGTCAAAAGTATCGTCAACGTAAATACCGGGATCAATGAGGTCGTCTGGGTCGGAATTTGGCATATCATCGACTTTGTTTCAATCTGCGATTGTTAACGGACATCATAACGCGATTCCAACCGCGTCGGCATGGCTAACGACCGACGTTAATTCCACATACGGGACTTATTCAAGTAAAATATCCCATATGAGGGATAGAGGTCGTCGCACTATCCGGTCATGGCCCGGCAACGACTGGCAAAACAACTGGCAGCCTTCCTCCGTAAAAAGCGCGGAGACCTCACCTATGCTCAATTTGCCCGGAAGACAGGGCTTTCCGATTCAACACTGCACCGGTTGGAACTGGGCGCGCAGAACGTAACGCTGAAGACTCTGGAACAAATCTGTGATCGTATGAAGTGCAGGGTGTCCGATCTTTTTAATGAGAAACATTGAAGACGTAAACCGTCGCTGGCACCGGAAACTGTAATCAATCCGACGCAAAGTAAGGGATGGCGCTTCTGTTTCCCAACAGGTCGGGATTGACATCAATGGCCCGGCTGTGGCTCAGTACTGGTCGTGAGGCGAAGTTCTTCGCACCATGAGCATCGACGCACAGAAACTTTACTTGGTCGTTCACCACGGGCGAGACCCAGACCAACGGTTTGTAAATAGTTGGCTCGATGATGAACGGTTAGATGCCATCACTACGACTGTCGAGATCGGTCGGCTCTGTCAGGACGCGCAGCAGAAGCGTGAGCCTGTGTACGTGCATCGCTGTGGTTGGGCAGATGAACATCCGGTTGTGTGCTGTTCAGTTTCATTAGTGCGGGTTGATCCAGTCGACCGGCACACGAAGTTGGTAAGGTTTGCCGACCAGCAAGTGCTGAATGCGCAGCCACCAGTCACGCCGCGTCCGGGTCAGAGTTTTTATTTTGCGTAGCCTGTTTTGAGTTATGACCATGCCGTCCAAAAGATCGTTCAGGCGAACCGTCGCACCTCATCTCCCATCAACGTTGGGCCTCAAACGCGTTCCTACCACGGCGGGCCTCAACCTGACTTGCCAGCGGTGGGTGCCTCGGCATTAGGCCAATCCGCACGTATCCGATGAACTGGCAACGAGATGCAGTAACGGCACAAGTGGCAGCGGCCAACGTGCTGCCACTCGTCGCGCATGTGCCAGCGCCGCAGTCCGACGGACGCGATTTCAACCCCGGAAACTGGAATCATCGGACGCTCCAGCAACAGTGGCCCGCTGTTCATCCGCTGCGCTCAAGTCCCGACAACATTATCGCACTCTTTCATCGGGAGGCTTTTCTTGAGGCATTGGCCATGGTCATTTCTTGGGGGACAATGTGGCGTCATCCTGACGCCATCTATGGCAATCGTGGGCTGATTCACATCCAGCAAACACTTCAGCACTGCGCACAGCTAATTCAACGGACACATTCTATTCAGGCCGCATGGGAGGCGCTCACCGGCACGGGCGCGCACCAACTCCGCTGGTCACCGGTCTTGGCATCGAAGACCCTTCATTTTCTGGCACGCAGCCTCGGATTCCATCAGAATCCACCAGTCCCACTCGACAATGCCATCATCCTCAATCATGTCTGGCCTGCATTTATCGCTTTAATTCCCAACGACGTTCAGCGGCCCGATGGCTGGCGGGGCAACTCATTTGCTGCCTATTCACGTTACATGACGGCAATACTTGTTTGGGCGGCTCAACGGCACTGGACGACAACGGAGATGGAGGCAACAATCTTCGATGAATACTAAATGGCGCCATGCTGTCGGCCATAGGAATATTCATGCTGTTTCTAGTTCACCCGCGCCAGCGTTTGAGGCTCAACACGCGGCCAAGGCGGATGGCGTAATACGCAGAGCGGCCTTTGCCATAACGCCGCAACCCGCAAAACTTCACCACCATCACCGGTGCTTGAGTGGCGTAGCCGTTGCGGAACTGAATAATGTCATAATGGCGGCCTTCGAGACGGCGACGCCAATAGGCGGTGCGCTGACGATATTCGATGCGTTTTGTTCCGGCAGCAATCGCCGCGAAATACTGCCGATGCAAATTCAGGTGCAGGACACTTTGGGTTTTTGGGGGGGCGTGTACGTTTGCACGGGCTAAGATTTACCGAAATTCTTTACAAGAGTTGCCGTCCACCCAAAACCAGCAAATCGGAAAATTGCGTCGCCTGAAGGTTGTTGTATTCGGATTGCAACACCTTCATATAAGCCCACGGCTTGCCGGTGAGCCGCGTCGTGTTCTCGCACCATAACTGTGCGGCCCGGTCTTTGTTGGCCACGTTCACGTCTTCCAATCCTTTCGTCTCGACAATGTGATGCGTACCGTCGTTTGTCAGCACCACAAAATCCGGCTCGTAATGGCGGAAGTTGCCCGCGTTGTCAGTGTATTCAATCGCAAAACCAAATTGCTCCGGCAGCTTAGCAAACCGTACCACGTCGTCCGCCTTTTCCAAAAAATGCGCGAACTCCTTTTCAAATTCATTGTCGCACGGCACGAGGTTGAAAACGCACTTGCTCGCCTTTATTGTCGGACGTGACCACGGGAACGGCGGCGTCTCGGACAATGCACGCCCTGCGTGTAGCAGTTGCGGTTCAAGTTCCGACAGCACCAACTTGCGGAGCGCCTCGACAAAAGTTTTGATCGTGACGTATTGCGCGACGTTGCTGCTTATCGCCTTCAATATCGCCGGTTCATTCAAGTCAACCGGCTGACCAAACGCCTTCTTTTCCAGAAACTCCCGCACCTTTGGTGCGAGCGCGGAGAATTGCGACGGCAGTTTCACATCTTGCGCGATGCGCCGGGCGTAATACCCGATCACTTATCCGCCGTCTGCGGTTTGGGGATTTTGTATTGCCGCTCAATCAGCTTTTGCAGCGTGATGATGTCGTAACCTTCGTAACGGAACATCTTCGCAACCGCATCGCCCGCTTTGCGCGGCAAAACCGGACACGCGAATTTGCTCACGTCCATTTCCGCAATTTCTTCTGCCAGAGACTTTTTGCGCGTCAGGACGGGACTTAAAACCGGAATGGGAATATCTTTGTCCTTTTTCTTTTCGTCCGGCGCGACGGTGACAATCACCACCTTTTCCTTGCCGACTTCAAAAGTTTCCAACTGCAATTCTTCCTCGCGTTCCAATTGCTCCACAAACTCGATGAACGTGTTATTGCCAATCACGTCCACATGCTCGATATAGCCGGAGCCGGAGCCGCGAAACATCAAGCGTAAGCCGCGCCCGACCGTTTGTTCCGGCAGGATGTTCGCCTTGGAAGTGTAAGGTCGCAGCCCGACGATGACCGTCACCCCCTGCACGTCCCAGCCTTCGCGCAACATCAGCACGCTAACAATGCAATTCACCGGGCTGGCTTCGTGATCTACCTGACGCGAAACCGTGCGCGCTTTGTCCAAATCTTTCTTTGAAACCTCGCCGGACTTGTCCGTGTGAATCACCAGCAATTTTTCACCGCTAAATTCGGACGGATATTTCTTTTGCAGCCAGTCGCCCACGTCGTCCGCGTCTTCCGTGTCGTTCATCATCACAAACAACACCGGCTTTTTATTGTGAGGCTTTAGCTGCTCACGGTATTCCCTCCACCGCTCGACACCCGCCGCCAAGTATGCCTGATAGCGCGTGCTGGCGATGTCCGACCGTTGCTCCGCAATCCCTTTGGCGATGCCCTTCAATGGCCGTTTCACCACGTTGTCCAGAATTGCCTGTTTGAGCGGATAATCGAAGATCGTCCACGAAAACAACTGCCCCTTGCTATGGCGCGGCGTGGCCGTGAAATCAAACTGCGCGGCCAAGCCTTTCGGAATATCCCTGTTCAACTGGCGGATGATTTTGTTCCATTTGCTTTCCTCGTCGTGTGTGTGGTGCGCCTCATCGTTCAGCACGGCCAGCGTGCCGCCCCGCGCAATGATTCGCTTGTCAATCGCCTCCACCGCCATTTTTCGGCGGGCGGTTTTGAACCCAGCACAGCCGCCAGCGCGTCCGGTTCATCCGAACCATTTTCCTGCCGCTCGTAAAATTGCTGGATGTTGGTCAGGTATAACGCCCCCAGCGAACCCGCCCGCTCGCTTTCGCCGCGCATGTAACATTGGAAATCCCAATAGACGCGAAGCTCGTTTGGAATAACGGGATCGGTGTTGAAAATCTGCCCGCCTTCAAAATCCGTCCGCAACCGTTCAAACACAATCACGTTTGGCGCGATGAGTAGGAACGTCTTGGCAAAATCATCCCGCGCTTCCGCCACCGCGTTGAAAAACTGCCACGCAACCGCCAGCGACATGACCTTGGTTTTGCCGCTGCCCGTCGCCATCTTCACGCAGTAACGGGCAAACTCGTCATATTGCAGCAGGCGCAAATCACGCCGCGTGGCAAATGTCTCCACCAGATTTTTGTGCCGCCGGATGTTCGCCACTTCATAAAGAAAAATCAGCGTCTCGACCGCCTCGCGTTGGAAATAGTGGTATTTGAATTTGAAGCCGTTCGGTTGCCGGGATCGGTGCAAAACCAGTGATTCAACAAAAGCCGCGTCGTGTCCGTCGCACCCTTGTATCCACCGTCGCGCCACGCTTTAACCTTCTCGCGGATGCCCGGCACGCACGGCGCGGTTGAAACTTTTGCTTCCAAAAGTCCAAGCTGCGCGGTTTCGTCTTTGCGTTTGCGTGGCACAATCAGTCTTTCTTTGAATCTGCGCTTTCGATCACACGCAACAATACCTGCGCGCAATAAATTCGATTCCGCTTTTGTCCCGTTATCTCCTTGACGATTTTCAGCACCGCCAGCTTGTCCAAAGCGTTTTGCGCTGCATTGTAGGACACGCCCATTCGTTCTGCTGCATTACCCACGGTAACGTATGGATTAAGAAACAGGCCGTCCGAACAAGGTCAAAATTGCAGCGGATGACCATTTCTTTTGCAATCGGCTTCGATAGGCTTCTTTCAGCTTCAAAATTCGATTTGCGCACTCAATTGCGTCGGATGACTGTTGAGATACCGCATGGAGAAAGAATTCAATCCAGCCGATCCAATCACCAACTTCCCTGACTTGTTGAAGGCATTCGTAGTATGCGCTCCGGTTTCTCTCCAAATATTCGCTTAAAATAAAGAAGTGGCTGCGATAAATGTCCTCGTTCACACAAAAAAAGCGTGATCAGCAGTCGCCCAACCCGCCCGTTACCATCAAGAAACGGGTGAATTGATTCAAATTGACTGTGCAGAATAGCACACTGAATGAGTGGAGGCATCTGAGCTTGCTTATGCGCGAATTTCTCCCAGTCATCCAGCAGCGTGTCCACTTCATCAACAGGCGGAGGCACATAAACCGCGTCTTCAAGGCGACAG
>CAVXRE010000013.1:0-324993 GCA_963764175.1 uncultured Verrucomicrobiae bacterium
CGGGTTCACTTTTCTGTACCACTTCGTGAGTTAGTCCTGAGACTGGGTTCATGTTAGTTTTTGGTTCTGGTTTTGTCCATCCCCGGCAGAGGGAGGGCGGAGCCCGACCGGCGCCGGGGATGGACTGAGTTGCGCCGCGAACCGGGCCGGGCTCAGATAACCCAACCGGCTGTGCGGTCTTTGTTGATTATATTCGCAGCGGTAGTCGCCAATCACTACTCGCGCTTCCGTCAGCGTCCACAGTTGCTCCCGATTCAAGCACTCGTCCCGAAAGCGACCGTGAAAACTTTCCACAAAGCCGTTCTGCCACGGACTGCCCGGCTCAATGTAAATCGTCTTGATGTGGTTCTCCGCCAGCCACCGCTGCACGATTTTGGCGATAAACTCCGATCCGTTGTCCGAACGCAGATATTCCGGCGCGCCTTGTTGTTCGATGGCCTTCTGCAACCAAGTCAGCACGTCCTGCGCGCGCAGCGCGCGGTCCACCCGCAGTACATGACACTCCCGCGTGTGTTCGTCCAAGATCGTTAGGATCCGCAAAGCCCCACCACGCACCGTTGCATCGGCGATAAAGTCCCAGGTCCATACGTGGTTCCGATGCGTGGCCGTAGTCGGCAAACCCGTGGATAGCCCGCGCCGAATTACCTTTCGTTTGGTGGGTGGGACGCGCAATCCCTCCGCTCGGCGCAGTCGTTGAATGTGCCGTTTGCCGACTCGCCAGCCTTCCTGGCGCAACAACGCTGCGATCCGCCGATACCCGTAGCGCGGATGCTCCTGCGACAGTTCCTGCAGCCGTCTCCTTAACTGTTGCTCGGCCGTGGTGGGGGCTCGCCCTTGATAACCGTAAGTGGACCGCGCCAGGCGCAGGAGCCGACAGGCAACCCGTTGGGAACACAGGCCTGCCGCCACCACTTGTTGTGCTGCCGCCCGGCGATGCGCCGGGCTCACAACTTTTTTTCGCATACAGCCTCCAAGACCCGATTCTTCAACAGCGATTCGGCCAGCATCTTCTTTAACTCGGTGTTTTCCTTCTGGAGCTCCTTGAGCTGCCGGGCCTCGGAAACATCCATCATGCCAAAGGTCCGCTTCCACCGGTAAAACGTCTGCTCGGCGATGTTCTTTTCCCGGCAGACCTCACCCACGCTCTTGCCACCGTCCACTTCCCGTAGGATGCGGATCTTGTCTTCCGTCGTATACCGTTTGCCTTTCATTGTCTGGTCCTTTCTTGGTCCCAGACTAACACATCAGATGGCCCGAAAAAGTGAAGTCACGTCACCAACACCGTTGTCACCACAGGAGTGCCAGCGGTCATCTCGCTGATTCCCGACCGCAGCACCATCCTGGCCGATGGGAAGGATGTGTCCGTGGTGACCGTGGCCGTCCTGGATTCCCAGGGCCTGGTTGTGCCGACGGCAACCAATGAAATTAATTTCACGGTCAACGGCGGCGCCATCCTTGGGGTCGGCAATGGCAACCCCAGCTCTCACGAAGCGGACAAGAACAGCAGTCAGCGCGCGGTGTTCAATGGACTGGCTGAAGTCATCGTTCAGTCAATCAGTCAACCCGGTTCCATCACCCTCACTGCGGCTTCACCCGGTTTGACTTCAACCAACATCACCATCACGGAAGCGGCCAGCCTGCCGGCTCCCCCTGCCCCAACGGGAGTGGCAGCCGTCGGAGGGAATTCGCAGGTGACAGTCACCTGGGATATCTTGCCAGGCGCCATCACATACAATCTGTGGCGCGCCACGACCCACGGCGGTCCCTACACACTCATCGCTGGAAACATCGGGGGCGTGAACCTGGGTTATGTTGACAGCAACGTCACCAACCTGACGACGTATTATTATGTCATCACTGCCAATGGAAACGGCACGAGTGTCAATTCGGCGGAAGTTGCAGCCACCCCGCAAGCCATTGTGACCAGCCTGACGGCGACGGCCACCAATGGCCAGATAGTATTGAATTGGAGCGGTTCACCCGGCGCCAATTACAATGTGAAGCGTTCAGATGTCACCGGCGGGCCTTATAACATGATCGCCTCCTCAATCACTGCCACCAATTACAACGATTCCAACGTGGTTTCGTGCCAGACATATTTTTATGTGGTAACCGTCACCAACGGCAGCTTTGAAAGCCTGCCCTCGACCGAGGCCAGCGCATCAGGGCCGGGTGGAGCCTTGCCCTCGCCCTGGCTCAACACGGACATCGGAGCGGTGGGATTGCCCGGCAGTGCCACATATTGCAACGGCCAATTCACCATCTCCGGTTCCGGCGCCGACATTTGGGGCACCACGGACGCATGTCAATTTGTCTATATTTACGTGCCAGTGAGCACCAACTGCGACGTCCGCGCCCGCGTTGTGAGCGTTCAAAGCACTTCGAGCAACGCCAAGGCCGCCGTGATGATCCGCGAATCCCTGGCCGCAAACTCCCGGCAAGTGCTGGCGGACGGGGAGAATAGCGCAGGAATCGAATTCATTTGGCGGAGCACCACCGGCGGAACGAGCAGTTCTTCGACCGCCTCCGGAACTCCTCCAAACTGGGTGCGCCTGACACGCACCAACAATACCTTCACCGCGTATTATTCCAGCGACGGCAATTCTTGGACGCAGCTTGGAACGCCAACCAACATCACCATGGCCGTCGGCGCTTACATTGGCCTGGCAGTGTGCGCGCATAACAATGCCGCACTCAACACCTCGGTGATTGACAGCGTCAGCGCCAGTTTCCTGCCCACCAATACCGCGCCAACGCTTGCGCCAATCGCCAATCAGGACGTTAATGTGGGCCAGACGGTCGCCTTCACCGCCAAGGCAACCGATACCAACTCGCCGCAACCTGCGCTGAATTTCAGCCTGCTCAGCGGGCCGGCCAGTGCCACGCTGGCTCAAATCAACAACACCAACGCCAGCTTCAGTTGGCGGCCCCAGGTGACCGACGCCAATACCACCAACCCGGTCGCTCTGGTGGTCGCGGTCAGCGGCTCACCCAACCTGAGCGCCACGCAGAGCTTCACGATCACGGTCAATCCCCTGGCGCTGCCGACGGTGCCGGCGTTTGGCTGGAACAATGGCCAGTTCACAATGCTCGTGACGAACAGCATCCTTGGACCCGACTATGCGGTGCAGGCGTCCTCGAACCTGTTAAACTGGAGCACGCTCTTCATCACCAACTCCCCGCCGACGGCCTCCTTCCAGTGGACCGACACGAATGCGGCCGCGGCGGCAGCGCAATTCTATCGCATCAAGATCGGCCCGCCGCTCCCGTAGGCACCAAACAGTTTGTTGATTCAGGCCGCAAACCAATATGAAATCCCGGATGGGCTGCAAGCCCGTCCGGGATTGTCATATCGCCAGCAGCAGGCGTTTGATTTCCTTTAATCGCGCCTTCGCTTCTTTTTTTGCGAGTCTGGGGAATTTGCCGCCCAGTGTGATGAAATCGCCGTGGCGCGTGAGCATCAATTTGTTGTCCTTGACCTCAATTACGGTCACAGATTTTTCGCTGGCGAGAATTTTCAGTTCGGCCACGAGCAACAGCAGTTCCGCCGCTGGCGGCAGCGGGCCAAAGCGGTCGCGCATTTCCCTTTGCAAACTTTCCAACGCGGATTTGTCCGTGGCCTGCGCAAGTTTGCGGTAGATTTCGATGCGGTGCTGCGGTTCGGCGACGTAGCCATGGGGTAAGCCAGCAGCCAGTGGTCCGTAGTCAGCAGTTGCCGGCGACTGACTGCCAACTTCTGACTTGTTCAGAAAATCCAGCTTCACGCCCACCTCGACCCGCGGCTTCGCCTTCCCGCCTTTCAACACACTGACGCTTTGCTTGAGCAACTGGCAGTAAAGCTCGAAACCGACGGCGGTGATGTGCCCGCTTTGCTCCGAGCCAAGCAGGTTGCCCGCGCCGCGGATTTCCAAGTCGCGCATGGCAATTTTAAACCCGCTGCCAAGCGTGGAGTATTGCCGGATGGCGCTGATGCGTTTGCGCACGTCGGTCAGCAGGCTCGCGTGGCGCGGCAACAGCAAATACGCATAGGCCTGGTGCTTGTAACGCCCGACCCGCCCGCGCAACTGGTAAAGATCGCTCAGGCCGAAGCGGTCGGCTCGATCAATGATGATGGTGTTCGCGTTCGGAATATCGAGTCCGCTCTCGATGATGGTGGTGGAAAGCAAAACATCCGCCCCGCCGTTGACAAATTTTGTCATGACCTCTTCCAGTTCGTCCGCGTCCATCTGGCCATGGCCGACGAGGATGCGCGCGTGCGGCAAAAGTCGTTTCAGCCGGTCCGCCACCGTTTGAATCGTCATCACGCGGTTGTGCAAAAAGAAAACCTGCCCGCCGCGGTTCATCTCGCGCTGGACGGCATCACGAATGACGCGTTCGTCGTATTGCACAACGATGGTCTCGACCGGCAGGCGGTCGTGCGGCGGCGTCTGGATGGTGCTCATGTCGCGCGCGCCGGTGAGCGCGAGATAAAGCGTGCGCGGAATCGGCGTGGCGCTGAGCGTGAGAACGTCCACGAGCGTGCGCAGGCGCTTGAATTTTTCCTTGTGCAACACGCCGAACCGCTGCTCCTCGTCAATCACCACCAGGCCGAGGTCTTTGAAAATGATGTCGTTTTGAATCAGCCGGTGCGTGCCGATGACAATGTCCACCCCGCCGTTGGCCAGATCCTTCACGACACCCTGCTGCGCGCGGCGCGTGCGAAAGCGCGAGAGCAGCTCGATGCGGACCGGATAATCCGCCATGCGCTCACGAAACACGTTGAAGTGCTGCTGTGCCAGCACGGTCGTGGGCACCAGCACGGCGACCTGCTTTCCATCCATCACGGCCTTGAACGCGGCACGGATGGCGACTTCGGTTTTGCCGAAACCGACGTCGCCGCAAATCAAGCGGTCCATCGGCTTGGGTTTTTCCATGTCGGATTTTGTTTCGCCAATGGCGCGAAGCTGGTCCGGAGTCTCCTCAAAAATGAAGGCGCCCTCGAATTCGCGCTGCCACGGGACATCCGGCGGAAACGAGTGGCCGGCCTGCGAATCACGCACGGCCTGGATTTGCAGCAATTCAGCCGCGACGTCGCGCACGGCGCGTTCGGCCTGTTCCCTGGCCTTGCGCCAGCGCGTGCCGCCGAGGGTGTTCAAAGGCGGATGCGCCTTGCCGGCTCCAACGTATTTGCCGACCAGATGCGCTTCGGTCACCGGAACGTAAAGTTTCGGCGCTTCGTCACCGCGATTGGCGGGGGCGTATTCGATGACGAGGCACTCCGTTTCAGATTGTTGAGTCCCGGCTGCCGATTGCCGGTTATCCGAAGTAAAGGGCAGATTTTTCAAGCCCAGAAAGCGGCCAATGCCATATTGGATGTGGACAACGAGGTCGCCTTCTTCCAATTCGGTGAAATCGATGTCGAGCGCGGAGCGGGTGGCGAGCGCGTGCGGCGATTTCAAGCGGCGTGGACGCTGGATTTTGTAGCGGCCAAAAATCTCCGCGTCAGTGACAACAACAAGCCGGGCCTCGTCACAAAGAAAACCGCGGGAGAGCGAACCAATCTGCGTCCTGGGCCGGGCGACTGAGGTCCGGCTCGCCGCGCTGGAGTCCTTCCCTGAATCCGGGACGCCAGACCCAAGACCCAGCTCCTGCCAGATTTCCTCGAATCTCTGCTGCTCGCCGGCATTGTTGCAGAAAACGTTGACGGCATGGCCCTGCCGCAGCCAGCGATGCAGTTGGTGGAAAAATTCGCGGCGCTGCGCCTCGGCAATTTGCAGTTCGGGAGCGCGTTCAGCCAGCGGACGATGGGCATCGAGTGAATCAAATTTCGGGCCGGCGATTGCGGATTGCGGATTGGTATCGCCCGATTCGGCGACTTCAACCAGTTCAACCGACGTAACATCGCGACGGATCAATTCGGCCAGAAAATCGGGCCACGAAATGAAAAATGGATCGTCTTTGGGTGTTTGCGACCCGTAATCACCAGCACGCGCAGCCAGTTGTTCCGGCTCGCACAAAATGAAAATGGCTTTTTGCGGCAGATAATCAAGCAAGGTTGCCAGTTCGCTGACTTTGGACTTTAAAATCCCCAGTTCGCCACCGGGCGGGATGGTGATGCTTGAAATTCCCCCGCGCGAAATCTGCGTGAGCGGATCAAAGTGTCGTAGCGATTCCAATTCGTCGCCAAAGAATTCCAGCCGCACCGGCCACGGACTTGTCAACGGCCAGACGTCCAGGATGCCTCCGCGCAGGGCGATTTCACCCTTTTGCGTGACCTGCGCCTCGGATTCGTAGCCCTGCTCTTCCAGCCATTCGATTAAATCCAGCGGAATGATTTTGTCACCGCGCTGCAGTTTGCGAGTGCGTTTTTGAATTTCACCCGGCGGAAAGGTTTTCTGGAGGAGGGCGGTGACGCTCGTGACCACCAAGGTGGAAGGTTGAGAGTTGAGGGTTGAGAGGCTGACGAGTGTTTGAAGGCGGTCGCTGATGGTGTCGGCATGCGGGAGCTTGCCCTCGTGGGGAAAAACTTCCCAGGCCGGGTAAAATAGCAGTTGGGAGTCGGGATCCGGGAGTTGTGAATCACTGGCTTTGGGCTTCGGGCTTCGGGCTTTGGAGTCAGCTTGCAGCCACGTCTCGATGTCCTGCTGGAGGCTTTCCTGAATTTTCAAATCCGGCGCGACGACAACGAGCGGCCGCTGTGGAAAAATATTTTGAATCAAAACCGCAAGAAACGGCTGCGCCGCCGGGCAAACACCGGGACAGGACAACACTCCGCCATTCTCCAATCGCCGCGCGAGAGACTGCACGGCGGGAGCTTTCGAGATGTCAGCGAACAAGTTGCTTGCCGCCGACGCTGCCGCGTTTTGCGCCAAGCAAGATGAAGTTCGCAGCGATGAACGGCGGCGTCAAGCCGGGGCAGTGCGGTGAAATCAAGGCTTGGTTGTTGCCGGACCGGAATCCTTCCAGCCATTCACCTCGAACAACTCCAGGTCTTCGTTGAAACTCACGTTTGAATTGGTCTCATGATCCACGCGCTCAAATTGGAGGCTGTGATTTTCGAGGAAGCCGGCGGCTTGCGCCGTCCACCTCACGGAGTAAGGCAGGTCGGACCAGCCGGAACCTTCCAACGGCGGCAATGGCAGATCTTCCGGCAACGGCGCGCCGGATTTGGGTATCTGCATCAGCCCGACGACCCACACATGGTGGCCCGACTGGAGCGTGGCGGCGACTTTTTCAAAGACGGGCTGCAGGGCGTTGGGCGTCTTCATTTGTTCCTGGAACAAATCATAACGGTGCCGCGAATGGTCGGCCAGCGGCGGCAATGTCTGCCACGGCGTCGGCGCCGTGAAGTAGCGTTCAAAAGTAAGGCCGCAATACCACGGAGTGACAATGACAAAGTCCTGCGCGGCAGCTTCTCCCGCCAGTTGCCGTGCCAGCCGGTCAACGTTGGTGAAGTGCCAGCTCAAATCCCGTTGTGCGAATGGCGCGGCAATGAGCGCGGTCGCCGCAATCAAACCGAAGAGCACCGCGCGCAGATGACGCGGCAGTGCCGCCACCGGCACACCGAAGTCAAAGCATACCGCCAGCAAGGCGACGAGCGGCAGGAAATACCACGGCTGCGTCGGCAGGGCTGCATACCACAAAAAACCGGTGAACCCGGCAATTGCCGCCAGCAAGGTTGCGGCGGCGAACATTGGCAAATCGCCCCGCGAAGCTCCGCCTTCGGGTGTGGCGGGCTTTGAAGGGGCCGCGCGCCACGCTGCCGCGATGCCGAAACCGACAACGGCAAGCGCAAGAAATTCCCAGGCGTAAAGGTATTTCGCCAGCGGAAAGGCAACGATGGAATCGAAGTTGCCAAAGGCGATGCCCGGATAAAAGCCCATGCGCAGCGACGTGCTGGTTTTCGGCAGCATGGAAATGTAGGTCCAATACGGCAACAGCGACGCGGCGGCGGCCAGCCCGGCAAGAAGAATTTTCATGGCGGCGGGGAAATTTTTCCGCCGCCAGCAAACCATCCACGCCCCAAGGCAGACGGCAGCCAGGAGCACGGCGTTTTGGTAAAGCGCCTGCACGCTCAAAATTGCCGCCGCTGCAAAAATTCCGGCGCGCGCCCAGGTCGGCTTTTTCAGAAACGCCCACGCAAAACCCGCCGCCAATATGATGAATACACCCCCCAACCCATAACTGCGGAGCGAGTCGCCGTAAAAAATGACCAGGCTGTTCAGCGCCACGAGCGCAAGGCTGAGGAGCGGCGGCCGCCGGACCGGCCAGGCCGCGATCCAAAGCGCCGCGGGAATTCCCAAGCCGATCAAAACCCCCAGAAGCCGCAGGCTCAAGTCGCTCCGGTCGAGGCCAAGGGCCGACCAGCCGCAAATCAGCAGGGGCATCAGCGCGGGAAATGAATCCTTGGCGAAGTCACTCAAAGAATGACTCCCGGCGAGATTGACGACTTGCACTTCGTCGCGCCACAGGCCGCCGGCGTGAAAGAGAAAATAGAAATGCAGCCAGACGGCAATGATGGTCATCAAGATGGCTGCAAGCCAGGCAGTCCGGTGAAATGGATTTTTCTCAGGCGGCGGGGTCATCGGATTATTTGCGTTGAAATATTTCCAGGCCGATGCCGCGGATTTTTCCGTAACGCGCCGCATCCTCGGCGCCCCAGTCAAATTTCGTCTCCGTGGTGGAGATGACGTCGGCCAGCCCGACCAGCGTGTAGTTGGTCCGGTAGGAATCCCACCACTCGAAAATTTTCGGGTCGGAATCCGGCTGGCGTCCCCATGAAAACAATGGATTATCTGCGAACACGACCAACTCCGGCTTGTTGGTTTCGATTTCGCGAATCATTTCGTCCTGCATTTTCCGGGCGAACGGCTGCGGTTCCATCAGCCCGTAGGTGTAAATGTAGCCGGTGGCCGGGCGGCGGCGGGCGAGAAAATATATTTCCGGCTCCGACCCCAGAACGGCCAGGCGCGCGGCGGGCGGCGATTTTTCGCGAACGTATGCCGCCACCACCTCCGCTTCGGGAAACGGATCCGGGCCGTAAATCACACAGGTGGCTTGCACCGGTGTCAACCGGAACCAAATTCCACGGTTGGCCGCAATCGTGACCGCAACCGCCGCGACGCAAATCCAGACCGGCCAGCAGGTTGTCCGGGAATTTCCATTCTTTTGCGCCAACCAGCGGCTTGCGACGCTCACGGCGACACTCCCCAGCAATGCCACTGCGGGCAGCACGATCAAAAAATAATGTTTCCGAAAATAAAAATCGGGACAAACGGCCAGCGCGGACGCGATGCAGAATCCGAGAATCCACCCTCGCGACGGTTTCAGCCGTTCGTCATGCCAAAGCAGGATCAATCCCGCGCCAGCCATCAGCCAGAGCAAAAATCCGGGCCTCGTCACCCAAAGAAAACCCTTCCAGAACAATTGCGGCGCGTAACTCAGCGGCACAACCGAGGCGTACTGCCACGCATAGTCAACCGTCCAAAACCAGAATGTTCTGAACACGCCAGCGTGCCACAAAATCAAGCAGCACAGCGCGAAGGGCAGGATGATTCCCGCGCCAAAAACCGCCAGTGCCGCCAGCCGATTGCCGTGCGAAATTTCAGATTTTCGAAAGCACCAGGCCGTCCATGCCAGTGATGCCCAGAACGCAATCAACGCGGCTTGTTGCTTCATCAAAACCGCCGCGCCGAAAAGGAGTCCGGCGGACAGGATGACAAGCCAGCTTCGATTTTGCCGCGCCTGCCACATCGCACACAGCCCGGCCGTGGCAAAAAACGCGCAGAAGTGCGTGGCATGTCCGGCCAGTCCGAGCATCGATGGGCTGGCCGCCAGCACGGCATAGGCGCTGGCAGCGACGATTCCCGCCGTGGGATCGAGGACCTTTTTTCCAAGCCAAAACAACATCAGCGCCGTCAGCGTGGTCAGGCACAACACACCGAAATGGATGCCCGCCGGTGTCGGGCCGAACAGCGCCATGATGACCGCGTAGCCGGCGTACGTGCCGGGAAATTTCATATTGTAGGCAAGTTCATAAGGCGGGATGCCCTGCAACATGAGCTGGCCGGCACAGGCGTATTCGCCCTCATCGCGCTCCAGCGGAAGGTTCAGAAGCCGCAACCGGACGGCGGCGACGATGACAATCGTTGCCACCATGAACCACCAAGTCCAATGCCGCTGAAAAAGTCCGGGTGGCGCGGTCGGCGCGACGGTGGGCGGCGTCATGCGCAGCAATTGAACAAATCAACCGCCGGGAGACAAGCGGATTTGCCGCACGCGATGGCTCCGATTATTTTGACATGAACAAATTGAGCGGAACGTCGAGGGAAGCCCCCAGCCAGAACGCCGAGTCTGTGTTGCTGCCGTCAAACGTCTTGCGACAGTGAAATCCATATTTCCAGTGACGTTTCGAAGTAGTGTAGCTGAAGCCGGCATCTATCGAGTCGCTGATTTCCCGCACATCCGTGGGATACCAGTTGGAACCGACCGTTACCGGGCTGTTATAGGTCCCTGGACCTGTTGATGGTCCAAGAACGATGTCTTCTCCGGAAAGTGTCTGCAAATGCCGGTAGCCCGCGTCCAGTTCCCAGCCTTTGATTTGCTGGAAGACGCCCAACGCCGCGATGTATTGGTCGGCGCCGCTGGTGTGTTCCCAGCGATAGAGCAAATCGCCCCACACTCCGAAGCCCGGCCAGCCGATGTGTTTGCGAAGAAGGATGGATGGCTCAATCGCCACGCCGTGATTGCCGGGCGCAAACCCAACGGTTCGGTCGTAAACTCCTGGCACAATCGCGCCCGCCCGGAAAGTCAAAGTGGGCAACCACGGACAGCCGGTGTCATTGTTGGTTTCGTTGAAAATCTGGTACCGAACACCGAAGGTCGGATCAATGACGCCGGTGGTTTTTTGGATGTTGCCGTTGTCAAATGGACGCCAGCCCACCGTGGTGGCGCCAAGATTCAAGTCTGCCGCCCATTTTTCGGTGATGCCGTAGTCAAACGTGAAATACCCCTGCCGAACATCAATGCCGTAATTTTCGTCGTCGGTCCGGTAATTGGCCGGCATCCGGTTGTTGCCCATTTCCCAGACATGGTAGGCTTCGGATTGTTCGTAAAGTGTGCCGAAAATCAATTGTCCCTGCTGCGGCACGTCCGCCCATTCGGCAAACGGGCGGCGCGGTTCGTCCTCGCTCGCCACCAGATTTTGAGCCAACGCCAGCAACGCGGCCAGGCCGGCAACCTTCAAAAGGGCTTTTTTCATAAATGTAAATTCAATGGCTTATTATTTTTAATCCTCCGAAACTTCACAGGCGGCGCGCATTCTCACGAACCATCCGCCCGAATTCAACTCAAATTATGAACGTTTCTGTTTGACCCGGTTTCCTCCGCCCGAGCAACCTTGCACACAAATGGCCGCGCCCAATCCCTGGATGATTCTGCCGTTTGCGCTTCTGCTCGGCGCGATGGCGTTCGCTCCGTTGCGTGCGCCCCAATGGTGGTTGCGCCATTACGCCCAGGTTGCCCTCGGCTTGGGAGCCGTCACGCTCGTTTATTACCTGTTCATTTTGCGGGACGCGCCGCGTGCGCTGCACACGGGGCACGATTACGCGAGCTTCATCGCGCTCATCGGCTCGCTCTTCGTCGTTTCCGGCGGCATCCACATCGGCGTCAAAGGCGGGGGCACACCGCTGGCCAATGTCATTTTTTTGTTCGTTGGCGCAATCGTCGCAAATTTTCTGGGCACAACCGGCGCGGCCATGCTGCTGATTCGTCCATGGATCCGGATGAACCGGCGCCGCGTCACGGCGCATCACATCGTCTTTTTCATCTTCATCATCGCCAACGCCGGCGGCTGCCTCACGCCCATCGGCGACCCGCCGCTGTTTCTCGGCTATTTGCAGGGCGTGCCGTTTTGGTGGATCGCAAAGAATTGCTGGCCGATGTGGGCGACGGCTGTTGGCATCCTGCTGGCGATTTTTTATATCGTGGATCGCATCCATTTCCTTCGCGCGCCGCGCCCCCCGCACAAACAGGAAGCCTCGCAAGAAACGTGGCACTTTGACGGCCTGCCGAATCTGTTTTTCCTCGCGGTCATTCTTGGCGCGGTTTTTGTGAACCGCCCGGTTTTTCTCCGCGAGAGCTTGATGCTTGCCGCCGCGCTCGGCTCCTGGTTCACCACCAAAAAATCCGTTCACGCGGCAAACGATTTCAATTTTCATCCGGTCCGGGAGGTCGCCGTCCTGTTCGCCGGCATTTTTGCCACCATGATGCCCGCGCTCGACTGGCTTAATCTCAACGCCCACTCGTTGCTCGGAAACAATCCCCCGCCCGGAGTTTTTTTCTGGGGCACGGGCATTTTGTCCAGCGGGCTTGACAACGCGCCGACGTATCTCGGTTTTCTGAATGCGCTTTTCGGCGTGACTGGGGCGAAGGAAATTTCGGGTTTGCTGGATCAAAACCCTGCGAGCCTGATCGCCATCAGTGTCGGCGCGGTGTTCTTCGGCGCCGCCACCTACATTGGCAACGGCCCGAACTTCATGGTCAAGGCCATTGCCGGCCAGCAGAAAATCCAAATGCCGACGTTCCTGGAATTCGTTTTCAAATTCACGCTGCCGTTCCTGCTGCCGGCGCTGCTCGCGGTCTGGCTGCTTTTCTTTCGCGGCTGAAAAAATTACAGTCTTGAAATTGCGTGGGACGTTTCTTTGTGTGAAAATGGGCCGTTGCCAGCCGGAGACATCGGAGTGCGCACGTTTTACAACATCCTGTTCACGATTTTTTTCGTGCTGTCGTCGCCATATTATTTCTTGCGAATGTGGCGGCGCGGCAACTGGTCTCCCGGCTTCTTCCAGCGCTTTGGCAGCTTCGACGCGAACTTCAAGCAGTCGCTGACAAACCGTCATGTCCTCTGGCTCCATGCCGTCAGTGTCGGCGAAGTCAACCTCTGCACGCAGCTCATCCGCGCGCTGGAACCGCGGCTGCCCAACGTCAAAATCGTCGTGTCCACCACCACCACCACCGGCATGGCCGAGCTGCGCCGCCATTTGCCAACGTACATCGGCAAAATCTACTATCCGATTGACCGGCGCAGTTACGTCTCCCGCGCCATGGGAACCATCAAACCACAAGCCATCATCCTCGTGGAGGCCGAGATCTGGCCGAACTTCATCTGGCGCGCGCAGGCGCTCGGCATTCCCGTGTTTCTGGCCAATGCGCGCCTGTCCGACCGCTCGTTTCGCGGCTACAAACGTTTTGGGTTTCTGTTCCGGCCCCTTTTCGCCTCCTTTGCCGGCGTCGGCGCGCAAAATGAGGAGGACGCCGCCCGGTTGCGCGAGGTTGGCTGCCGGCCGGAGGCGATTCACATCGTGGGCAACCTGAAATTTGACGCGGCGCAACTGGATGAGCCCCGCAGGTTGGATGTCCCCGCGCTGCTGCAGCAACTAGGCGTGCCGCCGGACGCCCCGGTTTTGATCGGCGGCAGCACGCATGACGGCGAGGAGATGATTCTGGCGGGTGTCGCGGGACGGCTGCGGGCGCGGTTCCCGAATCTGTTTCTGATTCTGGTGCCGCGGCATTTTGAACGCTGCCGCGACGTCGGCCGGCAATTGCGTGAGTGCGGCGTGAAGTATGTTTGTCGCAATGAAATCGCCGCGACCACGCAATTTGGCGAGGGCGAGGTGAATTGCCTGCTTGTCAACACGACCGGCGAACTGCGGCTTTTTTACCGGCCGGCAACGGTGGTGTTCGTTGGCAAAAGCCTGTCCGCCACGGGTGGACAGAACCCGATTGAGCCGGGCGCGCAGGGCAAGGCGATGATTTTCGGGCCGAACATGCAGAATTTTGCGGACATCGCGCGGAATTTTGTGGCGCAAAACGCGGCGATTCAGGTGCAGGACGCGGAAACGCTGGAGACCGCCATCGCCGGATTGCTCGCCGACGAAACGCGGCGCGCAGAATTGGGTCGCAACGCGCTCAAGGTCGTTCACGAAAACCTTGGCGCAATTGACCGCACCATGGAGATGATTCTGGAACACCTCAAAAAACGCCAGATTTACATCGTGGATGACATATAAATGACAGGGCAAACTTGATTTTCGGAATCGGCGTTTCCCCACTTGACGAAATTGAAATGGCAATTGATATTAGCCTGCCGCTTTTGCTAAACGAGCAGGTTGTATTGTTGTATGCCCAAATCGAAGACTGGTAAACCCGGGGAGGATTTGTCCTTGAAAAAGGGAAGGTGGCGTGTTTCCACGACTGCATCGTTTCAAACGGAAGCCGCGCGCTTGATCGACGGTGCGGCACAAAATAATCCGGACACGGATCTGGCCGGGATAATCAAGGAACTTGTCCGCCTCGCACGGGAACAGGGACACCTCACCTATAACGACATCAACGATCTCCTGCCGGAAAATTGCGCCACGCCGGAGAAACTGGACGAACTTTTTGCGAGGCTCCGCACATTGGAAATCGACATCGTGGACCAGGCGGAGGTGGATCACGTCAAAATTCCCGAAGCCGAAGAGGACGACACGGACCGGCTCGACATTCTCGACGACCCGGTGCGGATGTATCTCAAGCAAATGGGACAGGTGGCCCTGCTGACGCGCGAGCAGGAGGTGGAAATTTCCAAGCGCATCGAAGCCGCCGAGAACGAGGTCCGCAAAACCATTTACGGCATCGGCTTCGCCGGCAAGGAACACATCGCGCTGGCGGAAAAACTTCTCGCCGACCCGCCCCGCGAGCGGTTCGACCGCGTCGTGCTCGACAAAAAAATTGCGGGCCGGGAAGCCCACCTGCGCGCCCTGCGGCGGCTCGTTGTGCGCGTCCATGAAATGGATCTGGAGGTGGATTCCAGATACAATGCCTGGCGGGATGCGCATTCCCAAACCAAGCGCCGCCGGGCGCTGGCGGCGTTCAAGCGGGCCGATCAAAAGCTGTTGGCCCTGTTCCCCAAATTTTACTTCAAGCTGAAGGTCATCGAGGAAATGACGCTCGTGGCTGAAAACATTCACGACAAATTGCAATACAGCCTGCGCGCGCTTGCCGACGCGGAAAATCAGCGCGAATCCAGCGCGCAGCAGCATCTGGTGGAAGCCGAGCGGCAAAAAATCAGGGCGCTGGAGGAGTTCGTCCGGATGCCGCACGAAAATTTCCTCAAGCACTTCTGCCGCCTGCGCGATTTTTCCACCCTGGCACTCCAGGCCAAAACCGAAATGGTCGAGGCCAACCTCCGTCTCGTGATTTCCATCGCCAAAAAATACACCAACCGCGGCCTGTCGTTCCTCGACCTGATTCAGGAAGGCAACATGGGCCTGATGAAGGCCGTGGAAAAATTTGAGTATCGGCGCGGCTATAAATTTTCCACCTACGCAACCTGGTGGATCCGGCAGGCCATCACCCGCAGCATTGCCGACCAGGCGCGCACCATCCGCATTCCGGTGCACATGATCGAAATCATCAACAAGCTGATGCGCTCGCAGAAGCGCCTGCTGCAGGATTTCGGGCGCGAACCGACGCCGGATGAAATTGCCGACGACCTGCAGATGCCGGTGGACCGCGTGCGCGCCGTCCTGAAGATGGCGCAGCAACCGATCTCGCTCCAATCGCCCGTCGGCGATGGCGAAGACACGGACTTCGGCGACTTCATCGAGGACAAGGGCGTCGAAAGCCCGCTCGACATGACGAGCTTCAGCCTGCTCAAGGGCAAGCTGGGCGACGTGCTGTGCAGTTTGACCGAGCGGGAGCGGAACGTTCTGGAGCAACGCTTTGGCCTGGTGGATGGCAGCCCGCGCACGCTGGAGGAAGTCGGCCAGAATTTCAGGGTCACCCGCGAACGCATCCGGCAGATAGAGGCCAAGGCGCTTCGCAAAATGCGCCACCCCACGCGCATCCGCCAGTTGCACGGCTTTCTGGAAATCGAAAAGCTGAACCCGGCGGTGGAATAAACTTGTCGCGCGCCCGGGCCGGCGCAAAATGTTTTCACTTCGGGCCCGTAGCTCAGCGGTTAGAGCAGGCGACTCATAATCGCTTGGTCCTCGGTTCAAATCCGAGCGGGCCCACCAGTTTTCATTCTCCCCCCGACCTTGCTGAACCGGCCGCAGACGGCACAGGCCTCATCATTCACGGACAGCTCGACAAATTTGTTTTGCCGCCACACTGCGCTGCAATTTTTTCCGCGCGGTCAAGGACGCGAATCCTGCTCACGGCACCGATGGCCGCGGCGTGCAGGGCTGCGATTGAACGGACACCGTCGCCGGCGTCAAACCTTCCGCGGTGGCGGTCAGCCTGATTTCGCCTGGATCCCTGGTGGATTGCACGATGATTTGCGCAAGGCCGTTGAAAACGCTGCGCTTCCATTCGGGCAGGATCGCCTTGTCCTGCATCCGCAAGCTCACCCCCTTGTTGAGGCCGCCGGATTCGGAATAATTTGAAACCACCACGGCGACTGTGTTGTTGCCCGGATGCAGCAGCCGCTTCGCGTCAAGAGCCACCACCATCCCGCCGTCATGCGATTCGCCGGCTTTTTGGCCGTTCAGATAAATGTTCCCGCCGCCGTTGATGGAACCGAAGCAAAGCTCGACGATTTCGCTGGCCAGTTCCGCTTCCGTCACGTTGATATGGCCGCGGAAAACGGCGTGCTGCCCGTTACCCAGCGGGCCGGAAGCCGATTCGACGTCGGCTTTGGACCAGGTGGAGTCATCAAATGCCACGGCGGTTTCCGGGAGATTGGGATTCCACGGATTGGAAATCTTTTCCCAGTGCCAGCCGTCGTTTGCGGCGACGGAATAATTTGTCCAAACGGGCAGATAAACATCCGGTTCGTGGCAGCTGGGGTCGCCGTTGGCAACACCGAGAATTTTCTGGGGACCGCTCAATTCAAAATGAATCAAGTCCGCCGCCCCCGGCACCACGCGGCCCTGCGCGTCGGTCACAGCCACCGTGAACACGCTCACGTCCTCGCCATCGGCATGGATGGTGGAACGGTCGGGTGTGATCTGGATGGCGGCGGGGGCGCCAGTGGTCTCCGCTTTCGTTTCGGCAATCTCCTTGCCATCCGAGTAACCTTTGGCCGAGAGCGTGCCGGGCGAGTAGGGAACCTCCCATTCCAGGTGCGAATCCTTTTTCATCGTTTTCCGGCCCAGGCTTCGGCCGTTCAAAAACAATTCAACCTCCTTGCAATTGCTGTAGCACCACACGTCAATGTTCTGGCCCTCCCTTCCCGGCCAGTTCCAGTGCGGCAGCAAATGCAGCACCGGTTTGTCCGTCCAACATGCCTGATAATAATAAAAATTATCCTTGGGAAAGCCGCACATGTCCATGATGCCGAAGTGCGAATTGATGCACGGCCAGCTGTACGGCGTCGGCTCCCCGCGATAATCGAAGCCCGTCCAGGCAAAACCGCCGGACGACCAGGGCCGGGCATCGTAAAAGGACCACCAGTCTTCAGCCGTTTCGCCCCAGGTGACAGGGTTGGGAAAATCCGGGCTCTGGCGGGTGGTGATGTAATCGTAGGCGCTCACATAACCTTTGGCTGTGTCGTTGGTGTAGATGCCGCGGGTCGTCACCGTGCTGGCGGTTTCGGTTCCCAAATAGTTCGAGCCCAGATGATTCGTGTGGTAGGCGTCCATGCCGCCCAGGTTGTAATTGAATCCTTTGACATCCAGGACGGTGACGAAGCCCTCGTCGCCGTACGCACCGTTGATGGCCGCGGTGCATTCGCGGGTCGGATCCAGCCGGTGCGCGAGATCCTGCATCGTCCGGATGACCGCCGCACCCTGCGCCGTGCCTTGGGCGTTCCATTCTTCATTTCCCAATGACCAGGCAAAAACACTTGGATGATTCCTGTCTCGTTTGATTTGGTCCTTCAGGCGCTCGAGATTGGCCGGGTCACTGCCGACCAGGCGATTTTCGTCCAGCACCAACAGGCCGAGCCGGTCGCAGGCGTCGAGCAATTCCGGCGTGGGGACGTTGTGTGAGGTGCGATCAGCGTTGCAGCCCATCTCCTTCAATTTCTTCACGCGGAAACATTGCAACGCATCCGGCAATGCCACCCCGACGCCCGCCATGTCCTGGTGATTGCACGTGCCCTTGATTTTGTAGGGCTGTCCATTCAGCAAGAATCCTTTTCCCGGGTCAAAGGCGACGGTGCGGATGCCAAATTCGGTTTCCTGGCAGTCGACCACCTGTCCACCGATTTCAACCGTTGTGACGAGCTTGTAGAGCTTGGGCGATTCCGGCGACCAGAGTTCGTATGATCCAATTTTTGTGGCGAGTGCCAGCCTGGTCCCCCTTGGAAGGATTCTTGTCGATTCCTTGAACTTTGCCACAGATTTTCCATCCGGCGATATGATTTCGCACTTCACCGTTCCTTTGGCGCACAAGTTGGTTGATTCGTTCAGCAAATCAGCTTGAACAATTATGTTTGCCGGGCCTTTGGGGATATTCTTCTTGAACAAGCTTCTCACAAAAATTCCGTCCGGCGCGATGGCAACCGGCGCGGTTTTCACAAGCCACACGTGCCGGTAAATGCCCGCCCCTTCGTAAAACCAGCCCTCGAAATCCGAGGCGTCCACCTTCACGGCGACAACATTGTTGCCGCCATAATCGGCCACGTCGGTGATGTCGTAGCGGAACCGGCTGTAGCCGCTGACATGATGGCCGATGAACCAGCCGTTCACAAACACGTCGCAGTTGCGGTACACGCCGTCGAACTCCAGCCAGAGCCGTTTGCCCGCGTCGGCCTTCGGCAAATCAAAGCTGCGGCGATACCACGCCACGCTGTTGGAGGGAAACCCATGCCCCAGCGCCTTGAAACCGTGCGCGCTGTCCGCGCTTTTATCGAAAGGCAATTCCACCGCCCAATCGTGCGGCAGATTCACCGTGCGCCAGCTCGCGTCGCCAAACCACATGCTGGCCGGGCCGCTGCCACTGCCGGCCTTGGACAGGTTCTGGCCGATGCCCCAATCGTTGCCCAGATGGAATTTCCAGCCGGAATCCAGCAGCAACCGTTCGCGCGGGCTGGTGGTGGAGGCGGCGAACAAATTCAAACTCGCGGCCGCGAGCAGGAGATGGACACAAAGCAAAATGCGAGGGAACGTGGTTTTCATTGGTCAAAACTATTTAAGATTGGGCGGGAAAGCAATAAAACTGCACTGCGGATTGATTCAAGCAGGCACTGACAAAAGGGCGCCGGCCCGTCCGCAAGCCATTTCTCTTGATCTGCCATTTTTCACTCGTAAAGCGCCACTGGACCGCAGATCCGACAAAAAATTCGGAGCCCTGCATCTTGTTTGGAACCCGGAACGTTTGACGGTGTCAGGGTTCGTGTTGGGACAAAATGCGAGCTTTCTCTAAAACTACCTGGAATCTGTGCCGGCAACTGCTGGCGCCGGGCCGTTCTTGGTCGGGATGACGGTGTTGATCAGGCCGTTCGTGTCGAAGGTCAACTCATCAATGCACACCGAGCGGCGGAAGGCATTTCCGTTCGAGAGTTCGCTGGTGTGATAGAGGACATACCATTTGCCCTTGAACTGGACGACCGAGCCGTGTTGCGTCACGGAAGCGGCGTGCTCCATCACTTTTCCGGCATAGGTAAAAGGTCCCAAGGGATTATCACCGACGGCATAAACCTGCGTGGATGTTGGTGCCCAGCCATTGGAATAAACGAAATAATATTTCCCGGCCCGTTTGAAGACAAAGGGCGCCTCGCCGTAACCTTCAGGCAGGACGGGATTCGTGCCTGGAGCCGCCAGCGGAACCGGTTTGCCTTGCGCATCGAGAAACGAAACGGTTTGAAGGCTGCCAGCCAGCCCGGTGAGGGAGGGGCTTAGCTTTACAACTTCCGGCTTGCGGCAGCCGAAATACAGATAGGTCTGGCCATCATCGTCCTGAAGCAATGCGGGATCAATCGGCTCCGGGCCCGCGTCCGGCATCCTCGCATTGTCAATGAGCGGCTTTCCGATGGCATCCTTGAACGGTCCTTCCGGAGCATCGCCGACCGCAACGCCGATCTTGGTGCGATCCACCGGCAGGAAGAGATAATACCTGCCGTTCGCCTGGACGCAATCCGGCGCCCACGCCCAATGGGTCGCCCACGCGAAGTCCTTCACGCGAAATATCGAACCGTGATCCTTCCATGTGACCAGGTCGGCGGTCGAGAGCAGGCGCCAGTCAACCATGTCCCAGTAGGTGGCATCCGGCAGGTCGTGCGAAGTGTAAACATAAAGCCGATCGCCAAAGACCCGGCCCGAGGGATCAGCGGTGAAGATGTTCGTGACCAGCGGATTCCCGGCCAAGGCGACAGATGAGGCAAGCGGGCTGACAATGAGCAACAACAGCGAGTATTTTAGAAAGTTCATAAATCGGTGGATTGAGAATAATCAAGCCAAAGAACCGGGGCAAGCAAAGCCCGACGCAGAATTCTGATGGCAAAAGGAGCATTTACGGAGCAAGATGGTAGATGATTTTGGCGGCGCGATCCACCGCAGTTTTGGACGCGCGCGATTCGATTATGAAACGATTTTGTCTGCTTCCAGCTTCCATCTTGTTTTTGGCTGTTTTTTCCGGTGTTGCGATGACCGTCGGGAATTTGTCCTGCGAGCATTGCGTCAATCCGCTTGGCATCGATCTTTCGCAACCGCGACTGAGCTGGGTTTTGCAATCGTCGCAGCGCGGCGACGGGCAAAGCGCTTATCAGGTCCTCGTCGCCTCAAGCCGGGCCTTGCTGGATAAAAACACGGGTGACTTGTGGGACAGCGGCAAGGTTGATTTGGATGAAACAATCCAGATTGCCTACGCCGGCAGCGAATTAAAATCGTCACAGCAGGTTTTCTGGAAAGTGCGCGCGTGGGACGTCAGTGGAATAGTCTCCGCGTGGAGCAAACCCGCGACATGGACGATGGGCCTGCTTTCCACAAACGATTGGCAGGCGAGATGGATCGGCGCGGCGGACACGAACATTCCTTCGCTTCTCTTGCGCCATGAATTCGTCGTAAAGCCGGGACTCAAGCGCGCGCTCGTCGATGTCTGCGGCCTCGGCCAATACGAATTGACGCTCGACGGAAAAAAGGTCGGCGACGATTTTCTTTCGCCCGGCTGGACAAAATATGACAAAACCTGCCTTTACGACACGCGCGACATCACCGATCTGCTGCGCGAGGGAAAAAACGCCGCAGGCATCGAACTCGGCAACGGCATGTATAACATTCCGGCGACACGGTTCAAACCGCCGGGCTATCAGCCCTACTCTTTTGGCCCACTCAAGGCCATCGCGCTAATCCGGCTGGAATATGCCGACGGCTCGGTCGAGACCGTTGGCACCGATGAAAGCTGGCGCGCCGCGCCCGGCCCGATTGCTTCATCGTCCATTTACAGTGGCGAAGATTTTGACGCGCGGCTTGTGCAGCAAGGCTGGAACAAAGTCAATTTCAACGATTCAAAATGGCTGCCCGCAATCGCGGTCAACGGGCCGGGCGGCGAATTGCGTGGAATTTCCCGCGCCGCGCCGCCGATCCGTGAATATGAAATTCACAAGCCGGTTTTGTCGCGCACGCTCACGAACGGGGACGTGATTTTTGACCTCGGCCAGAACGCCTCGCACATCCCGAAAATTTCCGTCAGCGGCCCGGCGGGCAGCAAAGTGCGCATCATTCCATCGGAACTCACGAACAGTTACGGCTCGGCAAACCAGGGCTCGATGGGTGCGAGTCGTGCGGCGATCTGGTGCGATTTCACCAAGGCAACGGACGGCGTGGAAACGTGGTCGCCAAAATTTTTCTACATCGGCTGCCGGTATTTTGAAGTGAAATTTTTCCCAGCCAGAGACGGAACCAAATTGCCCGCCGTGAAATCCATTGAAGGTATCGTCGTTCAATCCTCCTCCGAACCCATCGGTGAATTTGAATGTTCAAGCACGTTGTTCAACCGCATCCACAATCTCGTCCGCCGGGCGCAGCGCAGCAACATGATGAGCGTGATGACCGACTGCCCGCAGCGCGAAAAACGCGGCTGGCTCGAGGAAGACCACTTGAACGGCCCGGCGTTGCGCTATGAATTCGGCCTCGCGCAACTGTTCACCAAGATGATGAACGACATGGCCGACTCGCAACTCACCAACGGCCTCGTGCCGACGACCGCGCCGGAATACACCATTTTCGGCAACCGTGGCGCCGCGAACAATTCACGGGGAATTTTTGGCGATTCGCCCGAGTGGGGCAGCGCGTTCATCCTCGTGCCGTGGCAGCAATACGAATTCGACGGCGACCTGAATCTCTTCCGCACACACTACGACGCGATAACCAATTATCTCGCCTACCTCGGCAGCCGCGCGGACAACGGCATCGTCAATTACGGCCTTGGCGACTGGTATGACGTCGGCCCGAAAAACCCCGGCGTCGCACAGCTCACACCCATCGCGCTCACAGCCACGGCGTTTTATTTTCAAGACGTCGAAATCATGTCGCGCGCCGCCGCGCTGCTCGGCAAAACGAATGATGCAAATCAATTTTCCGGCCTGGCGGAAAAAATCCGGCGCGCGTTCAACGAAAAATTCTACAACCCGACAAATCGTTTTTACGCGACGGATTCGCAATGCGCGAATTCCATCCCGCTTGTCATGGGCATTTGCGAACCGACGAACCGCGCCGCCGTCACTGATGCGCTTGTCGCGGACGTCCGCTCTCGCGGCAACGCGCTGACCGCCGGCGACATCGGCTATCGCTACCTGCTCCGCGCGCTCGCCGACGGCGGGCGCAGCGACGTGATTTTCGACATCAACAACCAGTCGGGCAAACCGGGCTACGGCATGCAGCTCAAAAAAGGCGCGACCAGCCTGACTGAGGCGTGGGACGCCGGACGCAACTCGTCTCAAAATCACTTCATGCTCGGCCAGATCATGGAATGGTTTTACGCCGACCTCGCGGGCATCGCCACCGACCCGTCCGGACCCGGCTTCAAAAAAATTGTGATCCGGCCCGCCATCGTCGGCGATCTCACCTGGGTCAAGGGACGATTTGATTCCGTTCGCGGCCCGATCACAACCGGATGGAGGCGCGAATCCGACCGACTCATCCTCGAAATCACAATTCCTCCCAGCACAACTGCGACGGTCTTTGTTCCAGCGCAACGGGCCGAAGATGTAACCGAAGGTGGCATCGCCGCCTTGACATCGCCGCACGCCAGGTTTCTTCGCCAGGAAAAAGGGAACGCAGTATTTGAGATTGATTCAGGGAAATATCAATTCAGCGTTTCCCCTGACAAATCCTGACCGTAAATGGGCAAGGCAAAGATGACAAAGGCGGGCCGGTCCAACCCGCTGTCTTACTTCGGTTGCAAATCCGCCCCGTTGCGTTGTTCCAGTTGCGCCTGGAGATATTGGTCGTCCGTGGCTTCGAGCCACGCCGTGTACCAGATGTTGCCGAGCATCTGGCCGGCCTTCACGAGCTGGCCCTCCAGAAACGCCCGGCCTTCCAGACCCTTGTCGCCTTCACCGGTCAGCTTGCCTTCCTTTTCCAATTCATAAAGCGGTTCGACGAATTTGTTTTGCTCGACCAGATAAGCCACCACGGCGCGAAACATTCCGTCCGGCGCATCCGCATTCGCAATGCGTTCGGCGGGATGAATTCCGTCAACGAGCGGCTCAACTTTTATTCCGCCGGTCTGGCGAAAGTAACCGCCGTCAATCCACGCGTGAAATTTCTGGCTGGTTGTGTAACCGTGCGGATTGTCGCCGACCCAGCCGTTGAAATTCACCGTCGTGTGCAACGGCTGCGAACCGTCCCCCACAAAATGCCCCATCACACCCATGACATAGACAACATTTGCCTCCGCGTTCGCGATTTCCGCCGGCGTGCCGCCGTATTTCTGGAAGGTCTTGAGATAACTGAAGCACGATTTCAATTTTTCATAATTTTCCGTTATGGACCACGGCAGAAACCCGTCCAGTTCGCGGGTGTGGTCGGCGTCCCTTGCCGGGTCAATCGGCGGAAACTTTTCAGGATGCGCCGCCCGTGCCCGCGCGATGTCGGCGACAAAATCGTAACGCATGAGCGGCAGTGTTTCCGGCGCCAGTCCATAAAGTTTCAAATCCTCGAGATCAATGTAATGGTCCGGCCCGTTGACGTTTTTCAGCGGCAAATCACCCACGTTGCGCCAGCGGTCCGGCTCGCCCGCGAGAAACGCAATGCGCGCCTTTCTTTCGGGTGACATTGTGAATCCGCCAAAATCCGCCGGCAACGACGCGAGCGCCAGTTCGTTGATGGCGCGGTGTCCCTCGTAATCCCACGCGCCAGCATTGAAGGTGAACGCGCCGAGCGCGGCCGCCAATGCGAACAGTATTCTTTTCATAATCAAATTCCTGCCGCCGTCAATTTTAGCGGAATGTTCCGCCGATGCCAAAATAATCCGCTCCCTCAAATCAGGGCACACCAAAATTCGTGTTCATTCGCACACCTTCGTGCTTAAATTCGCGCCCGTGAAAATCATCACCGATGAACACTGCGCAGGTTATTCAAGCCCACAGCATCCCGAATGCCCGCAGCGCATCCTCGGCACGCTTGAGCTGTTGCGAAACCAGGCCGGACTGCCGGTGGATTGGGCCGCTCCAGGCCGGGTGAACGACGAGCAAATCCTCCGCGCCCATTCGGCCGCGCTTCTTGCGCGCTTGAATGAACCGCAGGATTTCGATGCCGACACGCCGTTCTACGAAAACATCGGCGAATATGCCCGTGCGTCGGCCGCCGCCGCGCTGGACGCGTTGAAAGCGGCGCGCGCCGGTGAAAATGTTTTCAGCCTCATGCGCCCGCCCGGCCATCATGCCACGCGCGACGAGGCAATGGGTTTCTGTTACTTGAACAACATCGCCATTGCCGTGCTTGAGGCCGCAACCACCGGCGCGAAACGCGTCGCGGTTTACGATTTCGACGTGCATCATGGCAACGGCACGGAAGCCATCTTGCTCGACCAGCCCGGCGTCGCGGTCTTTTCAATTCATCAATATCCCTGTTACCCCGGCACGGGCGCGACAAACGCCGGCAAAAACTGTTTCAACTATCCCGTCCAGCCTTTCACGCCGCGTGAGACCTACCGCGCCGCGCTTGCCCGCGCGCTCGACGATTTGAGAAAATTCCGGCCCGACCTCGTCGCCGTGTCCGCCGGGTTTGACGCCTACTTGCATGACCCGCTCGTACAGGGCGTGCTGGAGTTGGAGGATTTTCACTGGCTCGGCGAATCATTGCGCGCACTTGGTGTGCCGATGTTCAGCGTGCTCGAAGGCGGTTACAGCGGCGAATTGCCCAAACTCATTCTCGCCTATCTCAAAGGCGTGGAAGGAAAATAGACCGGCCCTGTGTCCGGCCGAAACTTGACGCGCACGCCGGAAAAAACTAGCTTGTCATCCGGTTGGTGGTCGTAGCTCAATGGTAGAGTCCAAGCTTGTGGAGCTTGTTGTTGCGGGTTCGAATCCCGTCGGCCACCCCAGCCTTCGTCCGGAGCCCGGCGGACGATGACTTCAGCCATAAATTATGCATTTTCGACAGGTTATGCCCTCCGCGCGCTTCAGCGACGACATGCGTTCCTTCTTAAGTGCACCTAGAGGACGCAAAAGCGGTGGAAATAGTGGTTATTCTCAGACAGGTTTTGGGCACTTTCTCCCGGACGAGTTTTGACTGATACTCGGCCAGGCGACGCCAGGTAATCCTTGAACCGATGGACCCTTGCTGTGGTTGAACTCCGGGACTGAACCACCTGCAAATTAGCTGCTTCGATTAGCCGATTCACTCCGGCCTTCTTTCCATCCCCACTCGTCCAGCACCTCCAGCCACGCTTTCCTTGCCACCGGATCCCGCAGCGAAATATTTGACGGCAGGCTTTGGTCCATTTTCCGGCAGCTGGGGTATTGTCCAGAAGCTGCCAGCTGTGAGGCGACAGATTTCGTAACCAAGCCAGTAAAAAAGTGCCTTTGCTGTTTGTGTATTTGCACATAGGAACGATGACACGCGATGATTCTCTGAGCCAGATCAGGGAATTTACGCGAGACGTAGCTCTGGTCGCATCCCGCCATTTTGCAGACCCGCATCAGCGACAGAGGTGGATTTGCCGGACGCTCTGCCGCCCTCGTCAGGATCTCCATGATCATTTTTGCATCGTGCCGTCGAAGCTTTGCACGGAATAACGAGGATATCCCGAAAGCCCTCGTCGATCGCACCAATCTTACCTCCCCCCTCAGCGGCGCGGTAAGGAGATTCACCAGGTTCAAGTCGAACGCATACGCCACCATCAAGGCGGACGGCAGCGTCGGTACGTGCTCCTTCTGGATCCAACAACTCACGGTGTCGTGGCTAATGCCAACGCATTGCGACAGTCGATGAGCAACACCGCCGGCGGACTGTCGCACCAAGTACTTGATGTTTGGCGACCATACCGAGTGTTGGTGGCTATCGAATACCGTGGCTGAGGCGATCAGCTTTCGTGACTGGTTCGCGACAAACTGGCGGGCTTGATGAACGGCGTTTTCATCCCCCTCGTCGCGCACCGTCCTATCGTTGACACCGAGCCATCCAAAACAATGTGGACAGTGGCCAAGTATCAAGTGTTTTCCGAGAGGGCGATGGGGCTTATTGCAGTGCGGACATCGCGATTCCAAGAGTGTGTGGTGATCCGCGCATAATTGAACAGCTTCCAACTGCCAAAGTAGTGGATAGTAAATTGTGGTTCCACGATTCTGCCACTCCATTAAGCATCGTGGACACCACTTCTGGTGCGTGCACAGCAGCGCCCGTTGCGACAGCCATTTGGCACCGAACCGCATTGTCTGTCCTGACAACGATACCCTTCGCGTCAGCATTTCGATGACCCGTGCGCAATCGGCACTTGTGTTTCCGGTACCGTTCAGGCTCGCACCGAGGCGGCGGAGCACATCATACCTACCGCCAAATCCTATCAATCCCTTAACCGTGCTCATCGGGGCCAGGATTTTGCTGACGAATGTTGACAGCGTCAGGCTATGCGCTGCTGACAACCTGGCGAGATAACTCGTCAGTGATTCGACCATGCCGGTACCCAAGCCCGCCGGTTCGAGGCAGTAGAGCCGACTGCGCGATGGAATAACTGGTCGCTCCTCAAGCTCAGTTACATCTTCAATGCCGAGAAATGCACTCACACGGCCTCCTCTCCAACGCCGACTTCATCGCGGTGTGGATTCCTTTCGCCCACCCTGCGTTTTGGTCGTACAGATTTGTCAGTAGGCATTGGATTGATTGCCGGTTCCAAGCCAAGGATCTTGCGCGTTTCCGCCTCCGCATCTGCAGTTGTCTTGAAAAATTCCTCCCCCAGCTGAATCTCCCGTGCAATCTCCAGTCGCACCCTCGCGGGTAAGGCTGAGGTCCGGAGGTGGTCGAACGTGATCGTGTCGGCACTAGAGCCAAGGGCTAAAGCAAGCGCACGTTCAAGGTGATTTTTCTGAACCCCCACCAAACCAAGCGACGTCTCATACAGGTATTCACCATGCGAAAGCAAGTTAGCTGGCACGTGGACCGGAAGACGATCCTGGAAACCCTTCAGGGCAGCCAGGAAACCACGGAATCCTCCCTCCCGTTCGTAGTGCGCGAAGTGGAAAAGCGCCGTTCTCCGGCCCAACTGACCGTTCAGTTCGAGCACATTGGTTAGATCGTAAGTCCCGACCAGCACGACGAACACCGTCCCATACGATGCAAACGACTTGAGTGTCTCAAGACAGTCCAGCAACCTCCGGCCGCTGCCCATCCGGAACATGTGCTGAGCTTCATCCACGACCAAGACAGCGGTCTTGCGGTAGCGCAGACACTTTTCAGTAAGCCGCCGCAGTTCTGCCGCGCTCAACGATGGGTGCCGCAAGTTCAGTTTGGTTGGACCGCCCAGCAACTCGACATTCACCTTTCTTTCAATCAAGGGTTCCCCAAGGGCCTCCATGATGCGTATGAAGAAATCCTTCCAGCCGAATAACGAAGTTTCGGGTGCAGGAGCTTCGACAACAACCACCGGTACACAACCTGGGTCGGCCCGCAGGTATTCAATCTGGCCTCCTTCGACTTGGTCCCGAAGGATATTGATCAAGGTGCTTTTGCCGACGCCTGTGGGGCCCGCCACGATGGCGAGGTCGACTCCTGCTCGGAGCTTGATGGTTGAACACAACTGATCCCTCACGGCCAGCAGGGTCGGGTGGGCTATCCGCTTCTTGCGGAAATAGTCCATGCGTTCGGAGTTGGATCTCTTCAGCATTTCGTGCAGTTCCGAACAGTCAAATTGGGTACTCATATCTCCCTCGCCTCCTCGATTTCTTTGAAATCATGATCGAGGTTCAAGTTCCCGGGCTGCTCCGCAAGCGCGGCGCCAGCCGCCGGGAACGGCATAACCTTTTCAGGATCCGGTGGCGCTTCGTTTAGGCCCGCCGCCAACTGCCGTTCCTTGTCCTTTTCGCGTTGCTGTTTCAATCGCTCGACCTCTTCAGGGCCAGCCATGAAATCGAGCAGCTTTTTCGCCGAGATAAGCTTACTGGCGGCCACACCGGATTTGGCTTTCCGCAACTCCTCGGTTGCGATGATGACCTCTTTGAGCGAACGCCCGTTGAAGAAATGGTGGTACTGGGACACACAGCGTAGCCACCGCCTTTTCAGGAGGGCATATACGATGCCGGCATTGAAAGGATCCACCTTCACGCGAAGTTTCGTCCCTTCAACTTCGGCGCTGCGGAAACTGTCGTTCCAGTAATAGAGGTAGTTCACCTTGATGCCGGCTCGCGGCTGCACTTTAGCCAACCCTGTGCGAGTTGAGGGCAAACACCACACCACGAAGCTTTCATCATACGGAACTAATCGTGTCGGTCGGTGCCCACCCTTTTCCAGGCCCTTCACGAAGGCCTCGGCCGGGCTCATCCCAAGCGCGGGATGAGCCGCCGAGTCGTACACGCGATAGACGTACTCACCGAACAGCCGATCGAACTCGGCGAGCGTCCAGCAAGCAAGGCGGGTGGGGTCGTTGCTTTTGGTTACCGTGCGCGCGTTTGCCTTAGTCGCCTGTGTGTTTCCCCAAAGTTGGTAAAGCAGCTGGGTGTTGATCGTCCCAAACATCCGCTCGATGACGCCCCCGAACCTTGGCTTTGCCGGGGGTCGCTTCTCGATTGCCATTTCATAACGGGCCGCCAGCAGTTCGAAGTCGAAACTTGAGAATTCGCCGCCGTTGTCCGTGATCACGCGATCCGGAAGGCCGAGCCGCCGGCTCCAGTAACTGAGCACTGATGGGTGAATTAAATACTTGTGGGCGATTGCTTTTGCGGCGGCGTTGGAGCAGATGCAGTCAACCAATGCCGACCCGAGCGCCGGTCTCTTTTGTCCCAGCGCCATGATGGCGGCGACCACTTCCTCTGTGGCTTTCGCGACCGCCAATTTTTCTTTTGCATCACGGGCGTTGTGCAGCACAATGTCCGCGTCGCCATCACTTTGCGGCTCGTGGCAGGGTGACGGTTTGGGTTGAGTGATCTCCAGCGCGGCTGGAGCGGATGTCAGTGTCGTCTCGTTAATCATTTGTATAGCACAAAATAGCACATTATAACACATACGCAAGGCCTTTTTTTAGCATGGAAAACCCAGTATTTCAGCGCCTCCGGCAATTTCAGGTGAGCGAGGGACTGACGTGGTGCCAGGTCGCGAAGAAGCTCAACGTCAGCGTCAGCATGCTCATGATGGTTAAGCGCGGGAAACGAAACCCGAGTGCGAAAACCCTTTACCGCCTTGAGCGATTTGAACGTGAAGCCACCGAACGAAAATCGAGAGCCGAACGTGTTGTCGAGGGTCTGCTGGCTGAGGAGGGCACGGCTGCACAGCTTATTGAGCGGGAGTTGGGGAAACTGACTAGGCTGGATTTCAACGTGGATTACTCGAGCGGACGCGTCGCGAGGACCCGTCCCAAGGAAGTGACTTTGTGGAAACCGCCTGATGAAGGATGTGGCAAGCTTCGGCAGCTTTTCGCCCAGACCATGGACACGGCAGTGATTGTCCTTGCCTGTCTGCCCAACAGCTTGCGGAGCGAGAAGTACCTCGCCCAGTTAACAGCCGACAGCCGCATCCGCCTGACTAACGGCGCGTTGAACCTTGTGATCCCCGATTGGCGCAGCCTCGTTGCTGGCAAGGTTACGGTTTCCAAGGAGGCCAAGTGAGCCTCCCGCCCGGATACGAATCCGGCGGCCATACGCTTTCTTAAGTCCCAGACTAACACATCAGGTGGCCAGAAAAAGCGAAGTCACTTCACTCAAGGACGAGTTCAACAGACCACCGCTAGACGGTGACAGCTACCTTTGAACAAATTTAAATTTGTTAGCAGTAGGCGTTAGCAGTGGAGCGTTTTGAAATTGTAAGGAACTCATTAACATATTGATTCTATTGGTTAGAATCAACATTTGAGGCGAGGGTCGGAATCGACCGGGTCTCGCTTTCCACAAGCCACTCGAAATCAATCGTCTATGGCATCGCTGACTGTTTGACTATAAACGAGTTGCGCCGATTGTCAACCCTAATCCGAACATATCTTTTTGTATCGGTTTTTGCCTGATTAAACCCCTCCGTGCTGGCACTTTTGCTGGCACTTTTTTGATTCTGCCTGACTGAAAGTTGATTTATTCCGTTTGCACAATGAAGCGAAGTTCACTACAATGTGCAAACGAAAAAAATGAAGCAAACCAAATCCAAAACCCGTATGGACGGGTCGGCGGACGTCTTCATTGACGGGCGGCTGACCTCGGGCCGGGTGGCCTTCCCCCTGGCGGATTTGGTCAAGGAAACCGGACTGTCGGTCACGGCAGCCAGAAACCAGTTGCTACGATTGGAAAATCGAGTCACGAGAGTTTCGCCGCGACACCAGTTTTTTCTGATCATCAGCCCTGAGCATCGGGCGATGGGAGCGCCGCCGGTGGCGTGGTGGCTGCACGATTATTTCCAATGGCTAGGCGAGCCGTATTATCTGGCGCTTCAGTCGGCAGCCGGCGCCCTCGGTTCCAATCCGCAGGCATTGCAGGTGACACAGGTGATGACCGGAATTCCGCGCCGCGAGATTGAAGTCGGTCGCCTTCGCCTCCAATTCTTCGTGAAACGCGCCGTGGAACTGACCCCCACGCAGCCATTGGCGAATGCTTTTGCTCCGTTGCAAGTCAGCACGCCGGAGGCAACCACTTTTGATTTGATCCGCTATGCCACGCGCATCGGCGGCGTTGGCCGGGCGGCGGAGACCATCGCTCCGCTTTTGCCGCTCGTGCGTCCCGCCGAATTACGCAAGGTATTGAGAATTGAGGACGAGGCAGCCACGGCCCAGCGCCTGGGGTTTGTGCTGGAAAAATTGAAGGCAACCGACCTGGCCAGGGTCGTTCACGAATGGCTGCCGGCGGATTTGATATTTGTGCCGCTGGTTCCCGGTTTGCGTCGTGATGCGCCGGAAATCAAACGATGGAGAATTCTGAACAACGCCGTGGAGTTTGAACGATGACAACGCCCATCACCCGCCGGGATGTCATCGCCCATCAATCGGTCGTTCCGTGGCCGAGCCAGATTCAAGTCGAGCAGGATTTATTGTTGTGTCGGGCGATGGCCGTGTTGTTCGCCGATAAATTTTTGCAGGGCCAGATTGCCATGCGCGGCGGCACGTTGCTGCACAAGGTTCACCTCGCGCCGCCGTCGCGTTACAGCGAGGACATTGATCTGGTTGTGGTCGGTGAACGCCCGGAGGGTCACATTCGCAAGGCGCTCCATCGCGTTTTGAAGGAGGTGCTAGGGACTCCGAAACAGTCCGCGTGGGGCGATCTGAAACTGGCGATTCGCAACACGGTGAAACCCTCGCGGGTGCTGCGGATGACATATGCAATTCCATCCTTGATGGAACCCGGAACGAACATGGAAATCGTGGTGGAAGCCAATGTCACCGAGCGCAAGCCGCATCGTCCAGTGGTGAAAATTCCGTTTGAATTTCCGTTTCGTGATTCGGTGGTCAGCACCCAGGTCAACGGTTATGACCTTCACGAAATGTTGGGGACAAAATTGCGAGCATTGTTTCAACGTCGGCGCGGACGGGATTTATTTGATCTGTATTGGGCGCTGACGCTGGCCAAGCCGCCGGTTGTTCCTGCCAAGGTCATCGAATCATTTCAATACTATCTAAAATTGGAGGGCAGTGAAGCCGGGCGGTCGGAGTTTATTGCGCTGCTGGACGCGCACCTGGCCGACCGAGGATTTTGCTCGGACATGAATTCATTGCTACGAGTGGGAATCACCTACGACCCGCAGGAAGCCGGAGCCTATGTGAAAGCCAAACTGCTTTCCCTGCTGCCCGCGCGCTGAAGTTCAAATTCTCAACGAGACATGCAGATTCCGAGCGTGTTTCCTAGATGCCATCCTTTGGCGAAGCGAACGCGGTCAAGGTGGAGGCGCGGGGCGGCGGGGCGCACGACCTTGACGGCGTGAGCGAGCCATATAATGGAGGCACGAGGCACGCTCGGTGTGCGGATGCGAAATCCAACGAGCATTTATTCCAGCTTTTTCCCGATAAGCGTGTGCGTTCAATGTTTAAGCTGTTTCTGTATAATGTCGGTCGGTGGTGTTTCGTATGGGAAACAAACACCGCCGTCGAAAATGCCATTGCTGTAAAAAATGGTTCACCACTGATCCGCGCAACCATCATCACCAACGTTTTTGCACGCGGGCGCGCTGCCGCAAGGCCAGCAAAAAATTGAGCCATAAGCAGTGGCTGGCAAAACCAAGGGATTGGAAACTATGGGGTGGACCGGCTGAAGTAGAACGGGTCCGGGCTTGGCGCAAGCTCCATCCGAAATACTGGAAACGCAGTTTCCTCTGATTTTACGGGCATGAAATTGCGCTACATAGATTTCATCGTTGCCGTTCGCCCCCCTCTGGCATCCTGAACAAATGCTTTTCAGATTTCTGGCTGGGAGGTGTGACACAGGCATGAACAAACCAGAAGCCAGATTGTATGAGTCGAAAGAACACAAACCGCCGTTTGAATCGGGCCGCCGGCTATGTGCGGGTGTCCGCGAACCGTCAGCGATGCTCGACCCGCAAACAGATGAGGGCCATTCACGAATACGCCAAACGTCAGGGATTGAGAATTGTGAAGCAGTATGCTGACGCAGGTAAGATACAAACCGGACATCACGGCGCATGATCCGGGATGACGCAGAACTTGTGGCGAACCGGGCGGCTCTGTATGTGCGCATGTCCACGGAGCATCAGCAGTATTCGACGAGCAACCAGCGGGACGTCATCCGCGAGTATGCGAAGCGGCGCGGTTTGGAAGTCGTCAAAGAGTATTCAGACGATGGGAAAAGCGGGTTGAACATCGAGGGGCGTGACGCACTGGCACAGATGATTCGTGACGTGGAAGAGGGGCGAGCGGATTTTTCAAGCATTCTGGTTTATGACGTGAGCCGGTGGGGGCGTTTTCAGGACGCGGACGAAAGCGCTCATTATGAGTTTATCTGCCGACAAGCCGGCGTGTCGGTGCATTTCTGCGCGGAGCAATTCGAGAACGACGGCACTCCGGTAAGCACCATTATCAAGGGCGTAAAGCGGATGATGGCGGGTGAATACAGCCGCGAATTGTCGGCGAAAGTCTTCCAGGGCGCGTGCCGGCTCGTGACGCTGGGTTTCCGGCAAGGCGGCACGGCCGGATTCGGCTTGAGGCGGGTGCTGATAGACCAATGCGGCACGATCAAGGGCGAACTCAAGATGGGCGAACATAAAAGCATCCAGACTGACCGCGTGATTCTGGTGCCGGGGCCGGAAGCGGAAGTCAAAATTGTGCGTTGGATGTATCACGCATTTGTCGTGGAAGGGAAGATCGAATCCGAGATTGCCGCGATTCTCAACGCGCAAGGCGTCAAGACGGACTTCGGACGGGACTGGAACCGGGCAACGGTGCATCAAGTGCTCATCAGCGAAAAATACATCGGCAACAACGTTTATCACCGGACCTCGTGCAAACTGAAAAAGAAACTGGTCGTGAATCCGCCCGACAAGTGGGTTCGTAAAGAGAAAGCCTACCAAGGTATTGTCGAACCGGAAATATTCCTGCGGGCGCGAGAAATCATTTTGGAACGGAGCCGAAAATTCACCAATGTGGAAATGCTGGAAAAGTTACGCGATGTGCTCAAGCAGCATGGCCGCATTTCGGGCATGTTGATTGACGAGTCGGAGGGGCTGCCGTCAAGCACGGCATTCAGCCATCGCTTTGGCTCGCTGGTGAACGCCTACCGGCTGATCGGCTATGACCCCGGCATTGATTTTCGTTTCATCGAAGAAAACCGCCGGCTGCGCAAGCTGCGGCCGGACATCGTCGCTTCGGTGCGGCAGCAAATCATGGCGCTGGGCGGGACCGCCATTGAGGATGACGCGACTGATTTGCTTTTGGTGAACGGAGAATTGCGTGTGTCGGTCGTTTTGTGCCGGCACACTCTCACGCCCGCCGGAACCTCGCGCTGGTTAATCCGTCTGGACGCGGGATTGAAGCCGGACCTCACGATTGCGGTGCGGATGGACGCAAACAACGAAGGCATCCGGGATTATTACCTGCTGCCGGGGCTGGACATGACCTGGGGAAAATTGCGCGTGGCGGAAGCCAACGGCATTTATCTGGACACCTACCGTTACGACACACTCGACTATTTTTTCAGCCTGACAGAACGCATCAATTTGGAGGACATGCATGAACGATGAAGTAAAAATGATTCCACTCGACCAAATCCGGGTTTTGAACCCGCGCTATCGCGACCAGAAGAAATTCGAGGTGATTGTGCAAAGCATCAAGAATCTCGGATTGAAGAAACCGATTCAGGTCAGCCTGCGGGCGGCGGATGAAGGGGACGGGCCGCCTTATGACCTGATTTGCGGGGAAGGCCGCATGGAAGCCTTCCGCGCGCTCGGCTACCCGGAAATTCCGGCGGCGGTGGTGCAAATCAGCAAGGAGGACCGGCTGTTGCGCAGCCTGGCGGAGAACATGGCGCGCCGCAATCCAGCGCCGATGGAAGTGCTGACGGAAATCGAACGGTTGAAGAAGGAGGGCTTGACCTTGAAGGAAATCAGCGCCCGAATTGACGTGGACACAACGACCATCAGCGGCCTGATTGCATTGAAGCGCGCGGGTGAAATTCGGGTGTTGGACGCAGTGGTGAACGGGCGTATCCCGGTCGGCGTGGCGGTGGAAATTGCCCGCACGGAAGGGATTGAAATGCAGCGTGAACTGTTGAAGGCGTGCGAGAGCCGGAAACTAACGCAAGCCGCGCTGCGAACCATCCGTCGGGTGATGGAACGGCGGCGGCTCATCGGCAAACAACGCGGCAACGGCCCGCGTGAGCAAAAGCAGAACCGCACAAGCGCGGAAAGCCTGGTGAACGTCTTCCGCCAGGAAAGCCAGAAGCAACGATTGATGGTCAAGAAAGCGCACGTCTGCGAAGCAAAATTATTATTCGTCGTGACCGCTTTGCGACGCCTGATGCTGGACGCGCATTTCGTGACTCTGTTGCGAGCGGAAGATTTGGCGACGATGCCCAAAGACATCTGGGCGCGCGTCGCGGAAAAACCGGCGGAGGCAGCATGAACGAGGTCAAAGGCAAAGTGGCGTTTGAGATGCGGAAGCGTGAAGTGGAGTTGGCGAAATTACTTCCGACGAAACTGATCAAAGACCCGCATAATCTGCAACGATATAAGGCCATCGTGGATTCCATTCCCGAAATCGGGCTGATTGAACCATTGATGGTTTATCCGCAAAAGAGCGGCGACAACTGGCTGGTGCTTGACGGGCATCTGCGTTTGCTGGCCCTGAAACAATTGGGCTGGAAAGCTGTGGAGGTCATCGTCGCCACGGAAGACGACCGTTACACTTACAACGCCCGCGTGAACCGGCTGCCGCCGATTCAGGCGCACAAGATGATTGTGAAGGCGGTTCGGAACGGCGTGAAACCGGAACGAATCGCGAAGGCACTTTCCATGCCGATGCACGTCGTGGCGGCGCTGCTCAACCTACTGGATGGCATCAATCCCGAAGCGGTGGAACTGTTGAAGGATAAACAAATCACAGTGGACGCGGTTCGCCTGCTGCGAAAAGTGTCGGGGTTGCGCCAGATTGAAATCGCCGAGGTGATGGTGTCGGCGAACAACTTCACCAAATCGTATGCGGAAGCGCTGATGCTGGCGACACCGATGGATCAAATGGTGGCACCCCAAGAGCCAAAGAAAAAAGTCGGGATGACGGCGGAAGAACTGGCGCGGATGGAACGCGAAATGGAATCGCTGGAAAAGGATTTCAAGGGCATTGAGGCGAACTACACGGAAAACATGATGAGCCTGACGCTGGCGAAGGGATACATCAAGCGGCTGCTGGAAAACAGCCGGGTGCTCCGGCACTTGCGGGAGCATCACGGAGATTTGCTCGCGGAATTTGAAGGCATTGCGGCGACAGAAAGGGGCGTAGGGATCGTATAAACTGCAAAAAACCCCACAAAATCGCTAGTATCCCAAAGTAATGCAGAAAAAGTTTGACAGCCTGCCAATTGGCTGCAATACTCTGCATTACTTATGAAACATCACATTTACACAGCTCGCAAACAGAAAATCGAGGGAAGGAATTATTTCACCGTCGCCTTTCGGCACCCTTTGAAACAAGACAAGGGCAAGCCAGGGCGGCAAATTACAAAAGGACTTGGAACTGACAATGAAGCCGAGGCCGACAAGCTGGTTGCCGATTTGAATTTGATTCTTTCAACGCCGGCGCTTCACGCCTTAGCCAGCGAACAGGAGGCAAAACGTCTTGGCATCGATCCCCGGATCATCGAGATATTTTATGAAAGCATTGAGCCGGCCGCCTCGAACCATCGCGAACTGCGTGACCAAATGCTGCCTTTTCCCGAAGGCCACACGCAAAACCTTTTGATGGGCATCACCGGCTCGGGCAAGAGCACACTCCTGCGGCGTTTGATTGGTTCAAGCGCCGACCGTTTTCCCGCCACTTCGATCAACCGCACCACGACCTGCCAACTTGAAATTATTACCGGCGGAGTGGACTACTCGGCGGCGGTAACATTCATTTCTCAACATCAGACTCAACAAGAAGTGGTCGAGTCTTTGTCGGCGGCAGTGCTCAAGGCCGTGAAGGGCGAAAAAGACGGTCGCGTGATGGCGGAGCTATTGGAGCAAAGCGACATGCGGTTTCGTTTGAAATACATCCTGGGCGGTTGGGATGACGAAGATTCGGACGATGAGTTCGTTGTGATGAGTGACAGCGAAGAAGAGGATACGGACGACATTACCAGCGACGAGCAAGCGCAACGCGCCTTTCTGGAGAAGTTGTTGAAGCAAATCCGCGTGGTAGCTGAAGCCGCCCGCGCCTCCGTGGAACCTTACTTGGGCAAACTCGAAGAGTTAATGGGCGATGATCTCGACTACGCCCTGGATGAAATCCAAGAAGCGGCGGAACAATCGGATGCTTTTCTCGACATGGTTTCCGAAGTGATGGCAGAAATTATCGCCCGGTTTGATGGAGTCACCGAGGGCAAGTTCACGAAAAGTTCCACGCGCTGGCCGCTGGCATGGAAAGGATCAGCAATAGTTGATGACAAGAAAAACTTTTTTAAGGTTCTTCGCAAATTCACGGGCAACTCCAAGCCCCAATGGGGCACGCTGTTGACTCCGCTGGTGAATGGTGTTCGGGTGCACGGCCCGTTTCGTCCGGAATGGGCGGCGGCGAGCTACGAGCATGTTTTCACTGACACCGAGGGATTGCTGCACGGCCGTGCGAACGCGGACGTGCCGGCGGAGCTTACCGAATTGTTCAAAAGAATGGATTCCATTCTGCTGGTGGAGTCGGCCAAAAATGCGTTGAGTTCGCCCGCCGCAGCCAAAGCCTTTGAAGCTGTGGCGAGCACTGGCTATACGAAAAGTTTTGCGCTGGTGTTTACACACATGGACCACGCGAGCGGTGAGGATTTGCGCGACGGGAAAGCCAAAAAGGACAAGGTCTTTGGTGGTGTGCGCAATGTGTTGGATAACCAAATCGCCAAGACACTGAGCCGGGATGCAGCCCGTCATCTCGAAACACAGCTGCAAACGAATACGTTTTATTTTGCACACCTGGACGGCAAGTTTCCGACGAAGGACGAAGCGCAGATCAAAAAATTTGAAAAGCGCCTCGGCCATCAGCTCATGGAGTTCACCGTTTGTCTGGCTGCCCGGAGGGAACCGGACCTGCGTTTGCCGGGTTATCCCAAATACAGTATGCGCAGCCTCGGGTTGGCGGTGCGCGAAGCGAGTCTGGCATTCATCGAGAGTTGGGAAGCCAAGCTTGGATTCAAATATGTGGACGGTGAAACCACCGTTCCCTGGCAGAGTTTGAAAGCCCTATCGCATCGCTACGCCGAAGGCTGGCTGCGAGATGGATACTGGCTGCGTCCAATTGACCAACTGACGGCTAACTTGCGGAATGTTCTTACCAAGTTTCTGGATAACCCTATCGAGTGGGGTGGCAAACCTGTTTCCGATGAGGAAAAATTGGTCATCCTTGATGGCTTAAAGCAGCGAATCACCGAACCATTGGCAGGCATCGCGGAAGAACGGCTGCGCAAGCTGCCGCTAAAGGCGTGGCAGGATGCATACGGTCTGCGTGGCAAAGGAACAACTGTCACACGCCGGCATAATGTGAGAAACATTTTCCATGCACAAGTTCCGGTGCCAGAATCGCGTAGCGATCGGGCTTCTGAATTGTGGATGGAGGAAATCGAAAAGGTGGTCACCGCAGTCGTCGAGCAGCTTCAAAAAGAAGCGGAAAAGGTTGGCGGAAAGCAACTTGAATAATTGCAGTGCGCCGAGCAGATGTGGATTGACTCAGGAAATTGTCAGGCAATAGCCAGTTCACTGACGGCGGGCATTTCATCCCAGGTGCGGCCTTCAAGATGGCGACCATTGCGCTTCTTGAAAACACCACCCCATTGCTTGAAATAGAACGCGACGCCGGCCTTGCGGCACAGGTCGCGGATTTCCGTCACCCATTCCTCGGCCATTGGCCGCGCGCCGGGGCCAGACTCGCCACCGACAATCACCCAATCAATCCCGCGCAATTTAAGGCGCGGCATCGGGGCCAGCAACGGTTCCAGTGAAAGAAATTTGACGTGCGCGCCGGTCTTACGAAGCAGGTCAATGCGGAAATCAAAATCCGGGTGCTCGACAGTGACACCCTGCCAGATATGCGGCGCCCAGGCGAGTTTGGCATCAAGTTCCGAAAGCCGTTCGGCGCGCTTGGTGAGGATTTGGTAGCGGTGCCAATCCGCACGGTGCATCGTGGCAAATACCTTTTGGATGAACGACAGCGGAACGTCTTGGTGGTAGAGGTCGCTCATGGAGTTGACGAAAATCGTCTGGCCTCGTTTCCAGCGGAGCGGCAAATCGAGCGCGTCTTCGTGAAGCGAAACTTTGAATCCGTTGCGGTAATGCGGATTGCCCATTGCCTGCAACCGGAACGCCATGCGTTCGGCATAGCAATGTTTGCAGCCGGGGCTGATCTTGGAACAACCCGTGACGGGGTTCCACGTTGCCTCGGTCCATTCAATTGACGATTGCAGTGCCATGTTGTGTTACAAGGATAGCTCGCGTTGGTTGTCGGGCGCAATCGCACAAGCTTTGTTCCAAAACTCCAATCCCTTCGGACTGCGCGATGCGAAAAGAAGGTAGTAATAATGCTTTACGGCGCGGACATCGGTGTATTGATAACCTTCGCCGCGCAGAGTTTGGTTGTAGGTGTCGGCAAATTTCCGGCGCAAATCGTCGTGGTCGGATAATTTGGCGAGTTTGATGACATCGGGTTGGCGGCAAAAGCCGGGAACACCGAGAAAACTTTCATATTTTGCACGGACAGTTCGATGGCTGGATGAGAGGATGGCGGGGACTATATTTCGGGTGACATCGGTTCCGAGCGCAACATTGATGAGCAGGTCCGCGTTTTGCAAATACTCCACGAGCCGTTTGATGGTCGTGAACGGAACATCGCATTCGGTCGGGTCAATGAAAACGAGATTCAGGCAGCTATCCGGCAGGCGGTTGAGGATGCGACAAATTCCGGGACCATCGCCGTAGTCGCCGACAACGGCCTCGGCAATGTGTGAAGCGTTCAATGCCTTGATTCGCTGGTTGAGGATGTCAACGACACGGGGACTGGCATCAATGAAAATGCCCTTTTTCAATTTGGGGAATTGTTTGGAACGGATGATGGCGAGCGCCGTGCCGTCCATTTCGGTCCGGTCGTTGCGAGTGATGCACCGGCCCGGGCCGCTGCAAATTTCAACGTAGTTCAATCCTTTCCAGCGGTTACTCATGCCGCCGGCAAAGATGCCGAAATATTGAACCAACCTGTAAATTTTTTCGTAGGCCCATTCACCGACGCAACGAACCGGCAAACTGTCCAACGTGGACATGGTTTTGGTGCAAAGGCCGTCAGCGTCAATGTCTTCGCGCTCGGCGCGGTCGCAACCCTGGCATTGAGGGTGGCAGACTTGGCGGAGATCGAGGGTGTGACTCATGAAACTTTAGGACGACAGCAATCCAAGCGATTGTTTGAGAATTTGATTCAGGATCTCCTTCAGCAATGAAAGAGTGACATCAACGCCGGATTTTTTTATCTGTTCACCGGCCTTGCGCCAGATCGTGTCGTTGCGGGCGGCGTCGAGGAATTCATGTCCGTCCCAAGTTGGCCGCAAAATGACCGTGCCGGCTGTGACGTGACTTCACTTTTTCGGGCCATCTGATGTGTTAGTCTGGGACCAAGAAAGGACCAGACAATGAAAGGCAAACGGTATACGACGGAAGACAAGATCCGCATCCTACGGGAAGTGGACGGTGGCAAGAGCGTGGGTGAGGTCTGCCGGGAAAAGAACATCGCCGAGCAGACGTTTTACCGGTGGAAGCGGACCTTTGGCATGATGGATGTTTCCGAGGCCCGGCAGCTCAAGGAGCTCCAGAAGGAAAACACCGAGTTAAAGAAGATGCTGGCCGAATCGCTGTTGAAGAATCGGGTCTTGGAGGCTGTATGCGAAAAAAAGTTGTGAGCCCGGCGCATCGCCGGGCGGCAGCACAACAAGTGGTGGCGGCAGGCCTGTGTTCCCAACGGGTTGCCTGTCGGCTCCTGCGCCTGGCGCGGTCCACTTACGGTTATCAAGGGCGAGCCCCCACCACGGCCGAGCAACAGTTAAGGAGACGGCTGCAGGAACTGTCGCAGGAGCATCCGCGCTACGGGTATCGGCGGATCGCAGCGTTGTTGCGCCAGGAAGGCTGGCGAGTCGGCAAACGGCACATTCAACGACTGCGCCGAGCGGAGGGATTGCGCGTCCCACCCACCAAACGAAAGGTAATTCGGCGCGGGCTATCCACGGGTTTGCCGACTACGGCCACGCATCGGAACCACGTATGGACCTGGGACTTTATCGCCGATGCAACGGTGCGTGGTGGGGCTTTGCGGATCCTAACGATCTTGGACGAACACACGCGGGAGTGTCATGTACTGCGGGTGGACCGCGCGCTGCGCGCGCAGGACGTGCTGACTTGGTTGCAGAAGGCCATCGAACAACAAGGCGCGCCGGAATATCTGCGTTCGGACAACGGATCGGAGTTTATCGCCAAAATCGTGCAGCGGTGGCTGGCGGAGAACCACATCAAGACGATTTACATTGAGCCGGGCAGTCCGTGGCAGAACGGCTTTGTGGAAAGTTTTCACGGTCGCTTTCGGGACGAGTGCTTGAATCGGGAGCAACTGTGGACGCTGACGGAAGCGCGAGTAGTGATTGGCGACTACCGCTGCGAATATAATCAACAAAGACCGCACAGCCGGTTGGGTTATCTGAGCCCGGCCCGGTTCGCGGCGCAACTCAGTCCATCCCCGGCGCCGGTCGGGCTCCGCCCTCCCTCTGCCGGGGATGGACAAAACCAGAACCAAAAACTAACATGAACCCAGTCTCAGGACTAACTCACGAAGTGGTACAGAAAAGTGAACCCGGTCACAGTTGCAATCATTTGCCGCGACGCGGGTGCGTAAAAACGGGGAATGCACCGACCGACTCACTGGCAACATCGTGGCGGCGGTATTCCAACACGAAACCTCGCGGGCGTTGGACCCGCACCTGCACAGCCATTGCATCCTGTTCAATGCCACGTTCGACCCGGTCGAGAAAAAATGGAAGGCGCTGCAAAATTACGAAATGCTGGCGGCACAAAAGTTCGTGGAAAATGTCTATTACCACGAACTGGCCCGCTCGCTGGTCAAATTGGGCTACCAGATCGAAAACAAACCGCGTGGCGATTTTGAAATCAAAGGCGTCTCGCCGGAGCTAGTCAAACAGTTTTCCAAACGACACGACGAGATTGACCAGAAGACACGCGAGTTGCTGGAACGTGAACCGGAAAAGGCCGAGGGCAATCTGGCGGCGATTCGGGAAAACATCGCACACAAGGAACGGGCACGGAAAATTCGGGACATCGGTTTGGAAAAGCTGCAAGCAATTTGGGATGGCCAGATGACTTCACCGGAAAAAGCATCGTTGCGCCATCTAACCTCCAAGCAGCCGGTCGTTGCCGATGAGCGCGAAAATGTGGCCGAAATGTCCGTGGCATGGGCCGAGGAACATTTATTTGAGCGGCGGTCGGTCGTCCACGAGCACGAGCTGTGGCGTCACGCACTGGAACATGCCAGAGGCCGGGAGGTTGCGGTTACCGATATTCGAGCCGTTACAAACCGTCGCAATTATCTGCGCGATGATAAACACCCCGGCAAGGTGACGACGCGGGAACATTTGATGCGCGAATGGGAAATTGTCCAATCTGCCAAGGCGGGTTTTGGCGACTGTCATCCGCTGGTCTGGAATCCGCGTCCGGTTAATCCCAAGTTGGATGAGGAGCAACGCCTGGCATTGGGTGCATTGCTTTCCAACACCAACTGGGTGTCAATTTTTCGGGGTGGCGCTGGCACAGGCAAAAGTTTTGTCCTGCGTGAACTGGTCGAGCAGGTTCGCGACGGCGGCAGAAAGGTGGTTGTCCTGGCACCGCAACGCCAGCAGGTTATGGACATGGAGCGGGCGGGTTTCCCGTTACCGGCAACCGTCGCCAGTTTTTTGATGAAACGCGAACTGGCCGAAGGCGCCGCCGTCATCGTGGACGAGGCCGGGCAGATTGGTGGACGGCAGATGCTGGAATTGATCCGGCTGGCGCGCGAGCGGAATGCGCGGCTGATTTTGTCGGGTGACACTCGCCAGCATGGGGCGATCGAGGCATCGGATGCGTTGCTGGCCATCGAACGGCATTCCGGTGTCCGGCCCATTGAACTGCACAACATCCGCCGGCAGGACCCGGCACGCGGTCAAACCGTGGACGAACGGGAGCATATCAAGCAATACCGGCAGGCGGTTAAACTGGCCGCCGATGGCAAATTCGATGAGTCATTTTCCCAACTCGACAAGATGAGCGCGGTGGTGTCGTGCGGGTTGGCCGATCAAGCCGTCAAGCTGGCGGATGAATATCTTGGACTGGCGGAGAAAAATGTTTCCGCCGTGGTGGTGTCGCAGACCTGGGCCGAAGTCCACCGCGTCAACGAACACGTGCGGGACAAACTGAAATCCAAGGGACTGCTCGGCGCAAATGATGTGATGGTTCAAACGCTGGAAAAGATTGACCTCACCAACGCGCAGAAACGGGATAAACGGTTTTATCCGTCCGATGCCGTCATTGTTTTCAATCAAAAGGTGCGTCGGACGGATGCTGGTGCGAAAGGAAAATTAGGCGGCATTGTGAAGGCCAGCGTGCTGGTGGAAGTGAACGGGCGGTTTGTCATGGTCTCGAACAAACTGCTCGACAAAATCACCGTCTGCCGTCCGCAGGAAATCAAGGTGGCTGAAAAAGACCGGCTGCACCTGAAAGCCAATCGCAAGCTGGCAGCCGGTGGCCGCGTGACCAACGGCGAACTGGTTACGGTCAAGTCAGTCGGGGCGGACGGGAAAATCAAGCTGACCGATGGCCGGGTGCTGGATAAGAGCTACCGCGAATTTTCGCCTGGCTACGCCGTCACGTCCTACGGTTCGCAGCCCACCACACAAAGGTTCAAACGTCGCCAGCCTTTTGTCCCCGGCAAACACATGGCACAGCACCTTGCCGTTATTGATCTCATAGATAAGCATCCAAAGCCTGCTGCAAACGAGCCGCCGTCCAAGGTTGTCCGTCAGCATCCTGCGGCAAGGCAGAGGCCACAAAATCTTGAACCCATAACGTGGCCGGGAACAGCATATGAAGGCATAAAGTGGCCGAGAGTCACTGCATTTGTGGCCAAGAATTGGATCACCTCGCCGTGCTTGAAACGAATGTATAGCACGCACAACCCCGCGGATGCCGATCCTAACGAGTTCCATCGAGGTGAAAAACACTACCGGAAAGGCACTTGCACTTTTGCGCAAAATTCAGATGTAGCACTCCGGCCACAATATGGGTTAACGGGGGCCTGATTAATGGGTGAAGTCACACGGACTGCCATTGGAATCAATTTTGGCGGCTGCGCGACGCCGATCAAAGGATTTTGTCCCGTCCTTCCAAACGAATTCCCGAAGTTCCGTTTCGTCGGTCAAGATTCACATTGCCCCCGTTTGGAAACTGGAACAAATCACGGCTTATTTGACTTGCTAATTATTTAGTTCGGAGTTAGTTATACAACCATTGATGGCAAATCCATTGTCGTCAAAAGCGAAAGGAAAACTATGCACCTGTTATTATTCTCACCAATCCTTGCCAGTGACGTCTGGGTTGCCCCAAGCGGGGCCATCGTCATTGTCGTTCTCACCGTTCTGGCTGTGTTGCGCAAGAGTTGATCATCGATTTGCCCCGGCAAACGATTTTGGGGGTTGGAAATTTTTGGAACAGGCTGAACGCCGGCTTGGCGCTCATGCCTGGAGTGTGGTTTGTTCCCCGATTATGGCACTGCCAACGATTTCGAACTGGACCATCAGCCGCGTTTTTGATGTTCGCGCCGGCACCGTTCATTCCACTTTGTATCCCAGTTCCCGAAATCGTTGCAGTTTGTAGAGCAGCGCGCGGCGGCTGATGCCGAGCGCCTTGGCCGTTTCGGTGCGGTTAAAATCGTGCTGGCGAAGCGCCTGCATGATGGCCTGGCGTTCGATTTCCGCCAGCCGTTCCACATCGGCGGTTTCAGGCGGCGGAGGATTCTCCGCTGCGGCGCGGACGCGCGTGGGCAGATGGTCCGGCAGAATCAATTCGCTGTGGGAAAGCAGCACCGCCCGCTCCATCGCGTTACGCAATTCGCGCACGTTGCCCGGCCACGGATACCGCTCGAGGCAGGCGGCCACCGTGTCCGAAAACCGCGCCCGGCCTTTTGCAATTTCCTCAATGAAACGGCCGGCCAGCGGCAAAATATCCTCGCGCCGCTCGCGCAACGGCGGGACATTCAACTCCACCACGTTCAGCCGGTAGAATAAATCCTCGCGAAAACGGCCGGCTTTGACTTCGTCCTCCAGGTTCCGATTGCTCGCGGCAAGGATGCGTGCGTTGGTGCGGATTTCGCGGTTCGAACCGACGCGCTGAAACCGCCCGTCCTGGGTCACGCGCAACAGCTTGGCCTGGAGTGCCGGCGACATCTCGGCCACCTCGTCGAGAAAAATTGTGCCGTCGCTCGCCTCCTCAAAGCGCCCGATGCGCCGGACGTGCGCGCCGGTGAACGCGCCCTTTTCGTGCCCGAACAATTCGGCTTCGAGAAGCGTTTCGGGAATGGCGGCGCAATTGACTTTGATCATCGGCCCCGCCGCGCGCGTGCTCCAGGCGTGGATGACGTCCGCCACCACCTCCTTGCCCACTCCGCTTTCGCCCGTGATGAGAATGCGGGTCTCAGACGGCGCGATCAAGGAAGCGTCGCGAAACACCGTCTGCATGAGCGGACTGCGGGCAACGACGTAATCCGGCAATTTTTGTTCCTCGTTGAATCGCAGCGGATCGGCCTTCGAAATGCCGACGGCCTGCCGCACCGAATTGAGCAGTTCATCCAGATCAATCGGTTTGGGCAGATAATTGACCGCGCCATCGCGCATCGCGGCCACGGCATCGCGGATGTCGGTAAAGGCGGTGACGAGCAAGACCGGCAGCGTGACCCGTTCCTGGCGCGCGCGCCGCAACGTTTCCAGGCCGCTCAGGCCCGGCATCCGCACGTCGGAAATCATCATGGCGAATTTCCCGGAGCGCAGCATTTCCAGTGCGCGTTCGCCCGAATCCGCCAGCGACGTTTCAAAACCCTGGCCGCGGAGAAACGAATTCAGCAGGCTGCGCTGGCCGGGGTCGTCGTCCACAATCAGGATGCGCGGCGTTTCGGATGCCATGCCTTCAAGTTATCCGATTCAAACAACCGCCAAAAGAAATTTTCAATTGGTCATTTTTTCGAGCGCGTCCGCCGCTGGCCGCAAAACCCGTCAACGAACTCCAAGAAGCTGTTGCGAAGCGATTCTCCGCGTTTCCCGCCTCCCGCATGGTATAAATAACGCCATGCTCCCATACCGCTTCTTCCGCGCGGAACAACTCCAATAACGCCGCGGGCGGGCAATGCCCGCTCTCGTTGAAAGTTTCGACGCTCTGCAGCCGCCAAATTCCGGCGGCTGTGGAAGAGTTGTTTGCTGAATCGGCTCAAACCCAGCCTGCCTGCCGGTCAGGCAATCGGTGTTCCGGTTGAGCTGGAGACAACGGCAATGACTCCCGTCATTGCTTGGAAGAATTTTCAAGCCATCAGCTTCAAATGGCTGATGCGGAAGACGGCGCCCCTGGGTTCGTTGGCGAGACATTCGATTTCCCAACTGTGCGCGAGGACGATTTGCTGGACAACGGCCAGGCCCAAGCCGGTGCCTTTTTGATTGGTGGTGAAATACGGCTTGAAAATTTCCTGGCGGCGCCCGGGTGGCACGCCCGGGCCGTCGTCGCGGATTTCGAGCGCCGCCTCCGCGGCGCTGACGCGCCGTGCCAGAATTTGAATCTGCCCGCCCGCGCCCACCGCCTGGATGGCGTTGATCAGAAGGTTGAACAAAACCTGGCGCAACAACTGGTCGTCGGCCTCGATGGCGATCGGCTCGCCGCCGGTCTCAACGCGCAGTTTCTTTTCCTCGATGTCGTGGGTCAGCGTGCGCACCACCTCGTTCACGGCGGAGATGAGCACGACTTTTGAGCGGCGGACCTCGCGCGGACGCGAGTAATTGATGAACTCGTTCAACTGCGCGGTGACCTTGTCGGTTTGGTCGACAATGGCGCGCGATTTTTCACGAATCTCCGGCGGCGTGTCAGTTTGCTTGGAAATCATCTGGGCCATGCCGCGGATGATGTTGAGCGGATTGCGCGTCTCGTGCGCGAGGCCGGCGGCGGCGAGGTTCATTTCCCTGAGGTGCGAATTCATTTCGCTCGCGCGGACGAGGCGGATTTGCAGCTCCGACGTTTTGGAAATGTTCCGCCAGGCCAGCCCCGACCCGAGGGCTGAAATCGTGGCCAGCAGGACGATGATGGAACGCAGCCAGAAGTCCTGGTTGCAAATGTCATAAATGGGCTGGGTGGACATGGCGATGACAAAACTGCGCACGCCCTGCTTTTGAAGCAGGGACTGATATTCCTCTTCGCTCATCCAGCGGGGCCGGCCAAAACGTGGCCGGGAATTGCCTTCGCGTGGAGGCTCCCGATTGGTGACCATTGCGGATGGAGCCGGCATCGCCCCGGCGGCAGAGACAAGATTGGTCGCATTTTCCGCCGGACCGTGTTCCGGCGGCGGTCCATTGGGTGGTCCCGGCGGCGGCCCTTGCGGCGGAGGCGTCCCATTCCGACTGGTCGCAAAACGGTTTGTAAAATCCTGGCGGGACAGAATAATCGGCGGGTTGGTGCCTTCAATGTCGAAGGTGAGGTTCGTGCCCAGGTCCACCGGATTCGCCAGCGTGACGGTCTTCAAGTCCCAGCGTTCAGTTGTGCCTGTGGTTCCGTTCGTTTGGAAATCCGCCCCGGTTCCGGCTGAAGCCACCATCTCACCGGCGGCGTTCAACAGCGCGATGCCGCTTAATTCCACTGACTCCTGTTTCACCAGTTCCGCCAGCGAGGCCTCCATGCGCTCCTTGGAAACCACGCCGCCGAAGCGCCGCTGCGAGCGCAGCACGATGCCGAGCGTCGAGGAAATGTCCTTCGCCCGGTTGACGAGCGCGGTGCGGGCCGCGTTTCGCACGCGGACGTGCTCTTCGACCTGCCAGACAATCACGAGCGCCCAGACCCCCAGCAGTAGGCCGTAAATCAACGTGCTGTTTCGTCCAGCTTGCATCTGTGTTCAGTTAGACATTGCGCGGGGGAAAATTCAACTTCAACCCGCTATTTTTTCTTCATCGGCAAGCGTTCCAGAAACCGATCCAGTTCCTGCTCCGGAATCGAATTGGTGATGAGTTGGGACTGGCCCGTTTCATTCGCGGACATCGCGGCGAGCTGCGACGGCATCTGGATGATGTGCGGCGTGATGAACATCAGCAACTCGGTCTTCTGGTTCGACTTGGCGCTGAATTTGAAAAGCTGGCCAAGCAGCGGAATGTCGCCAAAAATCGGCACCTTGCTGTCGCTGGAGGACTTTTCATGGGAAATGAGGCCGCCAATGACGACGGGCTGCCCGTCGGGAGTCACAACCACGGTGTTGGCGGAACGCTTGTTGATGTTGGGCGCATACACGGCGGACGAAATCAGGCTGCCGCCTTCGATGACCTGGCCGGGTGTCGAGGTGTCAATGGACGTGATTTGCGGCTCGAGAATCATCTGGACCAGATTGTTCGCCCCGATGAACGGCGTGACGTCCAGTTGGATGCCGACGTTTTGGTAGCTGCCGTTGATGGTTGGAATGGTTGTGGCGGTGCCGCCAACGGCGCTGAAACTGACGCCGCTGGGCAGATAAACGCTTTGGCCGACGACAATTTCCGCCATCTGGCCGTCGCGCGCGAGAATGGACGGACGCGACAGCACCTGCGCCTTGCCGGCGGTGGCGATGGCCTGAAGCGTCGCATTAAAATCGCTGCCCATAAATTGATAGAGCCCGCCGGTCCCTGCCGCTCCCGCCAAAGACTGGGGCAAACCAAAGTTGTTGTTCACACTCAAGGTCTGGTTCACTGGGACAATTGTGGGGGTGAGGGTTGGAGTCGTAGTTGTTACACCATTTGCGGTGGTAGTAACGGGTTGATATGTGTACCCATTGGTTATAAAGCCGATGAGTTGCGAATATTTCGGGCTAAAACCTGTGTAGGAGCCTTGAACACCGATGTCGGACGCGGTGTTATCCTGCACTTCGAGGAAGACGACCTTGATGAGTACCTGCGGTTCGGGCGCGTCGAGGCTGTCAAGAACCTGACGGATTTGCTCGCTGGTCTCCTTGTCGGCGATGACGACAATGTTGTGAGTCACCGGGTCCACGGAAATGACCGCGCTGCCCACCTGGCCGTTGTTGTTGTATTCGCTGGTGCTGGAACTGCCGGCGTTGTTGCGGTTGGCGTTGTTGAAGCCGCCAAAGCCGCCGAACCCGCCAAACCCGCCACCGCCACCGCCGCCGCCGGTTCGCTGCTGGGCATGAATTTCCATCGCGGCGCAGAGAAGCAGACCGAAAGCGCCAGCGAGATGCCTTTTGAAACTGTTCGTTTTCATATTTTGCCTTTTCATTGAAAATATTTCCTGTTTAGAACGTCCGTCCGCCAGTGCTGCCGCTGTAACCGGTCCCGCCGACTCCCGTGGTGGTGGTGGTCGTGCCCATCGTGGTTGAGGCGTTCACGGCGCGTTGCTGGAGCGCGCTGTTTTGGGACGAACTTGTGCTCGTGCCGCTGCGTGACGTGCTGCTGCTCTGGAACATGCTTTGCAAGACCTGCACCGCCTGCTGCGGATCACCGTTCTTCATCTGGAAAACATAAACGCCCTGGTCGCGGTCCGAAGACACATCCAGTTGTTCCATCATCCCGGCAATTTGCTCCATCAAATCCTTTGAGGCGGTCACAATGACCGACTGCGTGCGGGGGTCCGCCACGGCGATGACCTGCGACTGTTTCTGGATCCTGGAATTTTGGCTGCCGCCCGTGTTGCCGGCGGTGTTCGCCGCCATCATCCGTTGGAAGAATCCGCCCGGTCCGCCGCCACCGCCGCGAAATTGGATTGGCGTCTGGGTGTTGTTGCCCGATGTGTTGCCGGGGAAAATGCTGCCCAACTCGCTGGCCACGTCGGCCGGATTGGCGTGGTTCAAATGAAAGACGCGAATTTCAGTTTCCCCCTCGGCGCTGTCGTCAACCGCCTCGATGATTTCAACCAGATGCCGGATGTTCGACTGGGTGTCGGTGACGACGATTGAATTGCCGGCCTCGTTCGCCACAATCGTCGCCTGTGGGGAAACGAACGCCGATAAATCCGAAACCAATTGTCTGGCCTCCACATACCGGATGGGGATGATTTGCGTGACAATTTCGTCGTTGTTGGGAATGGCCGAGGGATCGTTGCCGGTCTTTACCGGAATGTCGCGTGTCTTCGCGTCGTTCTTGCTCACAATCGTCAACTGCCGTCCGTCACGGATGGCCGCGAAGCCGTTTTTGTTCAGGACGGAATTCAGCAAATCCACCGCCTCGTCCCTTGTCACCGGCTGGTCGCTCCAAAGATCCACGTGGCCGCTCACCTGCGTGTCGAGCACGATGATGAAGCCCGCCGCGTCGCTGAGATAATCCAGCACCATCTCCAGCGGCACGCCGCGGAAGTTCAGCCGCAAATCGTTTGTGCCGTTTCCGCCCGCCGTTGAAACTGCCGGCGTGTTCGGCGCCGCCGGGGAAGCCTGTTCCGGTGCGGGGGCGGATGGCGCTGCCACCTGCGCGTCCGCCGGGCTTGCGGCCGCGGGCTGGGCCGGGACTGGCGGCGCGGCGCCGTTTTGCTGCGCGTCGGTTCTGAAAGTTCCGGCGGTCAAAACCGCCGCCAATAGAAACGTCATGGTTGTTTTCATTGTCCTGGTCCTAATTGTTGTTCTTCCTGCGCCCGTTGTTGCATCAAGCGCGTCAGCGCGTCATTCCCTCCACCGCTGGGCGGTGTCGAGGCATCCGGCGCATTGGTGTCGGTTCCTGAATCGGTCGCGGTTGAATCATCCGCCTGTGAATTGCCAGTGGTCATTGTCGAAGCTGTTGAAAAATTACCGTCCTGGTGCCGGTGACGACGTCCTGAACCGGTCGCAGAGGAATATCCCGGGCCGGAATAGGATGCCAATTCAGCCGAGACCACCCAGTGGCCATCGTCATCGCGGCGTACCTGCGTGCCGACCGGCAGAACCATTTCGTTGGTGCCTGACAAAAGCGTCACGGATTTCGGGGCAAGCGCGGTGACTTTGAAACCGGCGATGTCGCCGTCCAGTTCCAGAACCTTGCGAAAATCCGGGCTGGTGCCGTCGAAGAACGCGAAATTGCCCTTTTCATAGCTCATCGTGCCAAGGAACGAAAAGGAATCGGGGACCCGCCCGCCGGCGCGCGACGAATTGAAATGCGTGTGCGGCACGCGGTTGGGATCAAAAATGTTTCGCTGGCTGATGACTTGGAACGCCGTGAAATCCGTCCCGTTGGTCGTCTGCGCCGCCGCGGAAAAGGCGGCCACAAGCAACGCGACGGCCCCGGCAATCGCCGGAACGGCAAATTTTCGCTGTGACATTTTCAAATTCATTTCGTTTGCGATGTGAGCGCCAGCCCGCTGATTTGCAGGCCGAGCGTGAGTTGCTGCCCCGTGTCGTCGCGTGCGCTGAGAACCACGGATTCCAGTTTCAGTGCCATCGGGTCCTGTTCGATGTCATAGAGGAACCGGGTCAGCGTCCCGAGGTCGCCGGACGCCTCCACGCGCCAGTCCACCGTCATGTAATTCGTCGCGTCGTCGTTCCATTGCGGGGTGATGCCGGTGATGCTGGTGTCGCTTTCCTGCGCCCAATTGTCGAACGCCTTGAGCACCTGCTGCTCGGCCGCCGAGGTGTCGGCGGGCAGCGTGTTCGTGCGCATTTGATCCCACTGGCTGCGGATGACCTGCTCGCGCCTGAGCAATTGCCGGCCGTTGTTCACCTGCTGGCGCAATCCGGCGACCGTGGTCGCGCGAACTTTCCACCATTTTGCGAGCGGCTCGAAAACCAGCCGGTCGCAGACGAACAGCGCGGCGACCCCGATGGTCAACACGACCAGAAATTGCTGGCGATTTTTAATTTCCATTGCCGCCTCCATTGCCGAAGTGTATGTCGAATGTGAATTGCATCGGTGAATTGCCGCGAATCTGCCCCAGTTTCACGTCCGTCACGCCCTCCGCCGTGCGCAACTGGTTCAACGTCCGCAGCAGCGCCGCGTTGTCCCGCGCCGTGCCGGAGCAGGTCACCGTGTTGCCGTCGTGGATTTCCACCGTCTTGGCCGTGACCGCGCCGTCCTCGGAAAACGCCAGCGTGAGCTGGCGCAAAATCGTCAGGCTCCGGAATGAATCATCGAACCACGGGCGGTACTGCTGGATTTGCTGCTGCAACCCGTCCAGTTCCTGCACCCTGGCCGACATGGCCGACCACTGCGAACGCAGCAGGATGAGCTGAAATTCCTGGAACAAAAACAATCCGCCGACAATCGCCACCACCCCGGCAGCCACCGCGCCGGCGGAGCGCAACCGGCCTGAGGAATACCTGGCAACGATCTGTTCCAAAGCCGTCGGCTTCGGCGGCAAAAATTCAAACACGGGTGTTTGTCCCGCCAGCAAACGCGCCGCCAGGCTGAATGCCGGTGAAACGGAGGCTCCCGGCGGAAGCTGCACGCCAAATTCATCCGGCGGATAAGCCGCGGCAATTTCGATGCTCAATCCCATCGGTTCAAACCGCAATTCCATTTCGTCGGCCAGTTGTTGCGCCAGTTCGCGCGGGCCAAAAATGCGGATGCGCTTCACGGCATCACGCAATTCCGCAGGCAATTGTCCCATCGTGATGCGCGCCTCACGCGCCACGAGGTCGGGGTGGAGGCTGCGCCGCCCGCCCTCGTCTTCGATGGCGCCTTCCAGCCCGCGCAGGGCGGCCACGCCGCCGCCGCAGGTGATTTGCAAAGACACCTGGCTTTCACCCACCGCCAGCGCCAGCACTCCGCTGGACGCCTTCCCGGCCGGCGGCTGCAATGCCGCCAGTCCAAGTGCAAAGCTGACCGGCTTTAATTTTGCCGCCGCCAAAACCTGTTCCAGCACCGCGAGGTGGGCGTTGGGAATTCCCGCCAGCGTCACGAGCTGTTTGCCGGCGGACAGCGGGCAGCGCGAATTCGCCAGCCGCAGCGTGGCGACGTCGCAGGGAAAACCGCGCTCCGCCTCCAGTTGCAGCAGGCTCGCGGCGTCCGCCTCCGGCAGCGGCGGCAATTCAGTATGCGCCGTGAGCGTCCACTTGAGAGGCACGCCCACCACGCAGCGGCGTTCGCGCACGCCGGCGGCGTCGAGATGATTGCGAATCTCGCGACCGACGAGTTCAGGTGCCGCCGTCAGCGGATCGAGGGAAAGATTGACCGAAAAGGTCTGGTGCAGTTGCAGCGCGCCGTTGGTGCGGCGGAGCACCACGCCTTCCAGCCGGCTGCCGTCCAACGCCAGCCCAAGCACGCTCGTCAGCCGTTTGTGTCTTCCAAAATGGATTTCCAGCACGTTGTTCATTGCGCAGCCTTTGTGACCCAGGTTTCGCGGGCCCTTTCGCCGAGCGCCCAGCCGAGCCGGCTGAGGTCCTGGCGGTAAATGATTTTCGGGGTGCCGTCGCTGGTGTCGAAAATGAACTTCACCCGACGATAGCCGCGTCCGAACGGGCCGACGGCGGCGATGTCCGCGGTGAATTGAAAACTGCGCGTGGTGACGTAATCGCCCGTGGCCAGGGCGCTGACGGCGGTGCTGGTGGTGCCGAGCGCGTCAATCAGCCACGAGACCGAGCCGAGGTTGTTTGGATTTTGCTGGCGATAGGTGATGAGCAATTGTGCCGTGCCCGACGCGGTGTTCTGGTCAAGCCCGGCTCCCGTCAGCAACGCGGTCAACACGCCGGCGCCGGCGGTGTTGATGTTCACGCGCCCGCGAATGTAGGCGGAGGTGCTGGTGGTGACGTCGTCGTAAATCTTTGCGAAGTCATCCGAAGTCATGCCCCGGTTCCGGCAGAACAGGCAAAAACTCAAAATACCCGGGAATGTGGTCGTCGAGCCGGTGCCGGGGTGAGTGCGGTTGTAAATGGCGGTGGCGAGGCCGCTCGCGTTGCCGACACCGGCATTCTGGAAAAACGTCCGCAATTCGGATTCAGTCGCCGTGTTCACGTTGGTGAGCGTGGTGCCATCGGAATGAAAATTCGGTTCGCGGGTGTAGACGGTCACGTATTCAAACAATCCGGGATCAACTTGGCCGTTGCCGTTCAAATCCGTTTCGCTGGCGTCAAGCACACCGTTGCGGTTGATGTCCTCGCCGACCAGCAGGTCAATCGTCGCGCCATCCACCAGCCGCAGCTCGTCCACCGTTTCAAACGGCGCGTTCTTTTCCTCGTAGCCCAGTTGCGCGTAATCCAATGCGTAGGCGCCGGAGCTGTTGGTGCTGCGCCAGTCGGTGATGGCTGCCGCGAAATCGGGCGTCATGTTGGGCAGATACGAAAGCGTGTTGGTGTTGGCGGTGTTCAAATTCAATTTCGAGCCTTCATCAACCAGGGCGAAATACGGTTCCGACGAAGGCGTGCCGGACGGGTCGCGGCCGATGAGCCAGAAACGCGAGTCGCCAACGGGCACGGCCTCGCAGGAGTACTGGGTCTTGGCAGGCACCGCGCCGTTTGTCGAGAAATTGGCCAGCACGTAGCTGACATAGCGCGCCGCGCCTTCGATGGCCTGGTCCGTGGCGAGGCCGGAGGCGCGGTTGTCCGACGCGCGCAGTTCAAACGTCATCGCGTTTGCGAAATACAGCGCGATGCTAACCAGGCCGATGGCAATCCAAAGCACGATGATGAGCACCGACGCGCGTTCGCGCTGCTCATCAGGCTTGATTTTCGAATTGCGCAATTTCATTTCAGCTTCCGGTGGTGGTCGTGTTGAGTGTGGCGTTCGTGCGCGATTGCGAATCAATTGGCACGAGGATTTCAATCGGCTCCCCGTTGGCTCCGTTGTTTCCCGCCAGTTGGATCCGCACGCGGACGGCGACCGGCAGGTTGGTGCTCACAGACGTGACGCCGGTGGTGTCCCAGACGTCGGACCATTGCGAACCGTCGAAACACGAAAACTCGATGCTTTGCACGCCGCCCAGCATCCATTGGTCCTCCACATCCGGCGTGGTCGCGGCCAGAATATTCCGCGTGATGCTGCGATACAAATCCCTGCCTGGTCCGTTGCGGTCGGCCGGGTCTTTCAGTTCGTAGGTGACTTTCTGGATGTCACCCCAGGGCGCGTTATCGCTCAGGGCGCCGGTCGCCGTGAACATTTCGATGGCCACGGGCTGGCTGATGCCGGCGCTGGTCAGGGCTCCAACCCGGAAATCGCCGGACAAAATCTTGCTGGTGCCGTTGGTGGGTGTCACCACGCATTGGAGGTCACGGCGCATCACGGCCAGCGCCTGGTCCACCGGCGTTGCTTCGTCCACCGCCGCCTGCGTCACCTCCCGCAGATGCAAGGCGGCGAAGAAAACGCCTCCAATGACCGCCAGCACCAGCGCCGCGACGCCGACCGCCAGGATCATTTCGATCAGCGTGAACGCCCGGTTGTTGGATCGGTTGATTTTCATCAGCGTGAACTTGTCATGGTCAGGGGCTGCGTTTGCAAATTCGCCAGCGTGCTCAACTTGACCGAATAATCGTGGCCCTGGGCCGAAAATTTCACCTCCGCCGTGAGCAATTGCATCGTGTCCACCGGCCAGTTCTGGCTGTTCAGCGTCCAGCGGAATTCCTCGGTGCCTTCGGTGACGGTTCCGCTTTGCAAACCCGTGTTCCAGTTGGTCATCACGATGCTCTCGTTCAAGACACGGTCGGCAACGCGCGCCGCCGCGCCTTTGCGCGCGGCGACCTCGCCGGCGAGGCTGGCGACGTGCAGCGCTTCCACGGCCGCCGGAATGACGATGGCCAGAAACAGCATCGCCGCCAGCACCTCGGCCAGCGTGAAGGCCGTGATGCGCTTTTTATTTGCCGGTGTCCCGAATTTCATAACCATTGCGGTTGCGCGATTCGACCAGCCAGAGCGCATTGCCCTTGGCGTCAATCAGCCGCAACGTTTGCGGACTGGTTTCATCCACCGTGCCGTCCGGCAAAAACCGGATGGCCTGCAGATTGTGAAATTTTGCCGTTCCGGTCGTCCCGGTGTTCATGGCCGCGATTTGCAGATATTCGTCCAGCGCCAGGTCTTCCGCCTTGGGATCGCCGTTTTGACCGGTCGTTTCGGCTTGAAGCCCGTAGGCGCCATGTTTTTCATCCACCCAAAGCACCATCGGCATGCCTTCCGAGACAGCGCGGCTCTGGCCCGCGTGAATCAGCGCCATCAACCGCCGCGCCTCCGAATCCAACGCGCGCCCGCGAATGAAATTCGACATCGCCGGCGCCGCCAATGACGTGACGATGACCAGCAGCGCCAGAACGAGAATCAATTCAATCAGCGTGAAGGCGGACGCGCGACAGGCATTCGCGCCGCGCGCACCGCGGACGCCGCCTGTCATCTGCCGCTTGTCACCTGTCATTCGCATTTTCATTTCGTCCAATTGCCAATGTCATCGTCGGTTCCTGCCTTGCCATCCGGCCCGACGGAGAAAAGGTCGTAGCCGCTGGGATTGTGCCTGCCCGGATAGGTATAAACGTAAGGATTGCCCCACGGATCCTGCGGAACATTATCGAGATAAGGCCCGTGCCAGTTTTTGGCGTTGCCCGGCTGCTGGAGCAAATCTCCCAGGCTCTTGGGGTAATATCCATTGTCCACCTCGAACGCGTCGAGCGCGGTTTTGATCGAGGAAATGTCGGCATGGGCCGCCGCCTCGCGCGCCTGTTCACTGCGGCCCACCATTTTGGGCACGACCAGCGCCGCAAGAATGCCGATGATGGTGATGACCAGCAGCATTTCGACGAGCGTGAACGCGTTGCGGCGGGTTCGGTGTTCGGAATTCGGAGTTCGGAATTGAATTTTCATGGTTTGTCAGTTGTTGGATTTCATTTGATGTAATCCTGCAAAGAGAAGACCGGCAGCAACATGCCGATGAAAATGATGCCGATGAACCCGGCGATCAAAAACAACATCAGCGGTTCGGCGAACGCCACCGCGGTTTTCAGGTTCCGGTCCAGATCCGCCTCGGTGACGCTGGCGATGCGGACGAGTTCGGTGTCGAGTTTGCCGCTTTCTTCCGCCACCGAAACCATTTCCAAAATGGAACCGGTGAACAAATCCTTGCAGTCCGCGAGGCTTTGTCCGAGCCGGCCGCCTTGTTGGACGCGCTGGATGGACTGGGCGACGGCGTCCACGAGGATCTGGTTGCCGATGGAACGGCGCGCAACGTTCAAGCCCTGCACCAGCGGCACGCCCGCGCCGAGCAGCGTGCCCAGCATCCGGCAGAAGCGGGCCATCGCGAATTGCGCGACCAGCGGGCCGACGAGCGGCGAGTGCAGCACCAATCCTTCCCAGATGCGGCGGCCTTTTTGCGAGGCAAACCAGGTGCGCACCAGAAATCCAGCGCCAACCAGGCCCGCCGCGACAAAGAATCCATAGGAACGCACGACGTGGCTGACGCCGATGATGATCTGGGTGATCAACGGAAGCGTGCCGTGAACGCTTGCAAAAACCTTCTGGAATCTCGGAATAAAAAACACCAGCAGCACCGTCAGCACAACCAGCGCGAGACAGAACAGAATGCACGGGTAAATCATCGCGCTCAACACCTTCGATTTCAGTTCCTTTTCGCGCGATTGAAAATCGGCGATTTGCGCCAGCACCACGTCGAGAAATCCGCCGGCCTCTCCGGCTTCCACCATTGCGACATAGACGCGCGGAAAAACGTCCGGCGATTTTGCCATCGCGTCGGCCAGCGACATGCCGTCCACGACGAAATCATGAATTTCCCTCCATTTCGCCGAAACGAACGGGGACGAGGCTTCCTTGTAAAGAATCACCAGCGCGCGGCTCAACGGCACGCCCGCGGCCAGCAGGCTGGACAGCAGGCGCGTGAAATTTTCCAGCGCCTTCGCGGAAACTTTCTGAGTCTGGAATTTGAAAGAAATATTTCCGAACTTTTCCAGACCGGCAGGCAGGGCCGGACCGTTTTTTGATTCCGCCCCTGCAATCCGTTCGGCAAGGCTGACCGGGCGCAGGCCGAGCGTCTCCATCTGGCGCAACGCGTCGGGCCGGCCGACGGCATCGAGGTGGCCTTCCGCGATCGTGCCATCGGTCTGCAATCCTCTGTATTGAAACGTGGGCATGGTTCAATTCAATGTGAGATGGCGGTTGCCTGAATCTCCGGGGCTCGGCCCTTCGTCGTCTGCTCCACCTCCTTGGCGGTGGTCACGCTTAAAACTTCTTCGACCGTCGTGATGCCCATGCGAACCAGCCGCCATCCGTCTTCGGCCAGCGTTTTCATGCCGGCGCGGCGCGCGGCGTCGCGAATCTGGTCGGACGAGGCGTTTTTCAAGACGAGCTGCCTGATTTCGCTGTCGCTGTCCATCCATTCGAAAATCGCATGCCGCCCGAAAAATCCGGTGTTGCGGCATTCGCGGCAGCCCGTGGAACGGTAAATCGTGGTTTTTGCGGGAATGCCGAGCTTCTCTTTGAGCGCCTGAGCGGTCGCCGAATTGTCCGCCTGCTTGCAATGCGGGCAAAGCACGCGCACGAGACGTTGCGCGAGCACGGCTTCGAGCGACGACGCGACGAGATACGGCTCGACGCCCATGTCCGCGAGGCGCGTCACCGCGCCGGGCGCATCGTTCGTGTGCAGCGTTGAAAACACCAGATGTCCGGTGAGCGACGCCTGCACGGCGATCTCCGCCGTTTCCTGGTCGCGAATTTCGCCGACGAGAATCACGTCCGGGTCATGGCGCAAAATCGAACGCAACCCGCGCGCGAACGTCAGCCCGGCCTTTTCGGAGACCTGGATTTGATTGACGCCCTTGAGCTGGTATTCCACCGGGTCTTCAATCGTGATGATTTTGCGGACGGCGTCGTTGATTTCGTTGAGCGCGGTGTAAAGCGTGGAGGTTTTGCCGCTGCCGGTCGGGCCGGTCACGAGGATGATGCCGTGCGGCAACTGGAGCACGCGGCGAAAACAGTCCAGCTCGCGTTTGTCCATGTCGAGTTCGTTCAAGCCGCGCAAGGTGGCGTTTTGCCGGAGCAAGCGCATCACGACCGCCTCGCCATGCAGCATCGGAATGATGGAAACGCGGATGTCCACCTCGGCCTCGTCAATGCGCACCTTGATGCGGCCGTCCTGCGGCAGGCGTTTTTCCGCGATGTTCAGGTGGCTTAAAATCTTGATGCGCGAAACAATGGCCGGCTGGAAACGCTTGAGTTGCGCCGGCACCGAAATGTCCTGCAACACGCCGTCAATGCGGTAGCGGATGCGGAATTCGTCCTCGAACGGTTCCAGATGAATGTCGGACGCGCGCAATTCGATGGCGTCCTTCAAAACCTGGTTCACGAAGCGGATGATGGACGCTTCGTCTCCGGCGGCGGCATCGAGGTTGGTGTCCTCGGCGTTTTCGTCAACGACCTGGAACGATTTGTCCTCGTCGAGCGTGCCGATGGTGTCCGCGCCGACGCCGAGGCGCTTTTTCATTTCGCGCTGGACCGCTTCACTGGAAGCGAGGACGGGCCGGAGGTTCAAGCCGGTCAGCGTTTTGAGCGCGTCCAGCCCCTGTGTCGCGAACAGCCGGCTGGTGGCAACTTCGACCGTGCCGTTGAGACGCCTGAGCGGGAGCAATTCCTCCTTCAGCAAAATGCGGGCGGGAAAAAGAGAGAGAAGCTGACGGTCCGGTTCCACGTCATCCAGTGTCGTGTAAGCGAGGCCGTATTCCTTGGCCAGCCAGCGGAGAACGTCTTCTTCATTTTGCACGGGAGGCTTGCCGCCGGCCAGAGAAGCCGCATCAGTCGCGGACAGTTGCCTGGCGGCCACCATGCGGTCAAGCAACAGCTTCAACGGTGAATCCTGTGTGACGGTTTCGTTCATGTTCAAACGCCAGCTTCTCTCTTGTTTTTCGATTCGTTACTGGAGCAATCCCAGCAAAGTGGCTTGGGCTTCCTGTTTCACGGTCAGCACCGCGCGAAGGTTTTCCTGCGCCTGGACCAGCTTGGCCTGTTTGGCCTTTTGCGAGGTCTCGTATCTTGCCAGCGCGGCTTTGATTTGCGCGGCGGGTGAATTGTCATCAATCGCCTTTTGCAGGGCCTCGGCCTCCGGGCTCGGTTGCGGGCCAAATCCACCGCGTCCGCCACCGCCGCCACCGTTGCCGCCACGGTTGCGACCGAACATGCGCCCCATTCCGCCGCCGAAACCGACATCGCGGCGCGCGTCCGTCACTTTTTGAATCAGCGGCTGGACGGCGTTCCAGTCGGTGTCATTGGTAAAGCCGAGTTGAACCCGGATATTGTCCATCATCCGTTGCTGGAACTGGGCAGGGTCAAAATTTCCCCGGCCGCCGCCCGGTCCACCGCCTGGACCGCCGTTGTCATTTTGCGCGGAGACAGTGCCGGCGCCCAACATCAGGGCGGCGGCGACCCCGCAGATCGTCAACAGTTGATTTACTTTCATTGAACATTTTCCTCTCGTGGATGGTTTAAGTTTTGGTCTTTTCGCTTCATCGGCGGACGCCACATTCTGCCGCCCGTCGATGGTTGGTTGTGTGATTGCAAACGATGTGCCATGCGAAAAAAGCTGCTGTTTCCCAACGAACCGATGAAACTTGCTGCGCAATTGCTGCTCAATTTCCCGGCGCCGCGCAATTTTTGCGCGCTTGAGGAAAATTTGTTGATTTGCTGGTGGTCGATTTTGCTCCTGGTCCCGACGCGGATTTGCGTTGCCACGCGCGGGCAGCGGTTTAAAGTATTCAGGTTCAAGTGAAATTTTTGCCGTTCATTTTCGGTTTGATTCTGCTGACGCTGGTCAACACGCGGGCGCAGGTCAGCGTGGATGTCGTGCTGGATCAGGAACAATTTCTGCCGAGCGAATCCGTGCCGGTGGCCGTGCGCATCACGAATCGCTCGGGCCAGACACTGCATTTCGGCGCGGATTCTGGCTGGCTCACCTTCAGCGTGGAATCGGCGGACGGTTTCGTCGTCATCAAAAATTCGGACGTGCCGGTGTCCGGCGAATTCGATTTGGATTCGTCGCAAATGGCGACCAAGCGCGTGGACCTGGCGCCGTATTTCGTCCTGTCGCAAACGGGACGCTATAACATCATCGCAACGGTTCACATCAGGGAATGGAACTCAGAGGTCGCCAGCCCCGCAAAAGGGTTCGATGTAATCAATGGCGCGAAATTATGGTCGCAGGATTTTGGCCTGCCGGCGCCACCCGGTGTGACAAATCGCGCGCCGGAGGTCCGCAGATACAGTTTAATCGAGGCCAATTACCTGCGGTCACAACTGCGGCTCTACGTGCAGGTGAGCGACGAATCGGAAGCGCGCGTGTTCAAGGTTTCGGCGGTTGGTTCGCTCGTCTCCTTCAGCCAGCCGGAGGCGCAACTGGACCGCCTCAGCAACCTGCACGTGCTTTACCAAAGTGGCGCGCAGGCGTTCACCTATTCGGTGGTCAATCCCGATGGCAACATCATCCGGCAGGAAATGTACGATTACTTCAACTCGCGCCCGCGCCTGAGCGTGAATGACAGCGGCGACATCGCGGTGGTCGGCGGCGTGCGCAGGGTCAAACCCGCGGAACTGCCGCAGGTGAAACCGCCGGATGAGGTCCCGATGCCCGCCAAGCCGTAAGCGATGCAGCCTAGAGTTTGTTGGAAAGCACCTTGGTTGCGGCGACAACATCGTCGAATGTCCAGATTCCCGTCCACGCCCGGTCATGATTTTACGTATCTCAGCGAGCCTGGCTGCCTTCCGAAACGGACCACGCACTCACTGCATCAAATCTTCGGAGGTGGTGACCTGCGCCTGCATTTGATGGATAAGCAGTGTGGCGCGGGCGACCGCGTTGTCCTGTGTTTCACCCAGAAATGATTTTAACCGCACACGCACCGCCGCCATCGGATCGCCGTTGCGGTCGCGGAGCGCCAGGGTGACGGCCACCACGCCGGGGCTTTTGCCGTATGAAACCGTGCCGTCTTGAATGGCGATTTTCTCCGCGTCGGTCCCGGGCTGGCCGATTTCCTTTTCATCGTTGCTGGCAATGACCCGCGGCTGGCCCTGGGCATCAGGCGCGTAGATGCGCAGCGTCAGGATGCGCGGCTCTTGCTTCATGATGCTGTTCACCAGCGCCTGTGCCGCGGGCACACGCGGTTTGTAATCAATCGTCGTGTCGCCGAAATAACTCACCGCGTCGGACTTGGTCCAGAAACCGATTTTGCCCGGGGTGTTGGCGGCACCGACGTCCACCAGCTTGATTGCCGCGACACCGTCGAGGGTGCAAACCAGCCGGTTGCCCTCGCGCTCCACGACCAGGTCATGCCAGACGTTGGTGGCAATGTACATGGTCGGACCGATGAGCGTGTTCAACTGGCCGTTGACAACCGGATAACAGCGCAGATTGTGTCCCAGCGCGCTGGCGCGAACGACGAAAAAGTTCGCCGGATTTTGATAGTTGAAGACAATGCCGGCCATCTGTTCCGCATTGCCGCTGACAATCTTGAACCGCGTCGAGAGCTTGAATTCCGTGAAGGTCTCGCCGTCGTAAACAAGCATGGGGAACCGGCCGTCGGCGGGGTCCTGGCTCAATTGCGCGAGGACGGAACGGCGCGTGACAGCGGACGCCTTGGAGGTGAGCGGCGCGAACTGTGACGGCACTTCCACCTCGATGACCTTCCATTCGCCCGGCTGTCCGCTGCCGGCCAGCACGCTGTGAAAACCGGACGGAGTCTGCCCGGTCGCAAAATCGCTGAAATCAATTTTGATTTCTGCGCCAAACATCCGGGCAGCCAGGCCAAGACAGAGGAACAAAGCAAAACATCGCATCACACTCATCTTAACAAAAACCGGGCGTGCGACAAGCCATTGCGCCGGGCGGGATTTGCGGGGATTTCTTGTGCGCACGCGAAAACCATTTGACGCGCCGCCAGCGGGTTTGTAGATTTTGTTTCCCTGTGGATTCCAGAGTAGCTCAATGGTAGAGCAATCGGCTGTTAACCGATGGGTTGTAGGTTCGAGCCCTACCTCTGGAGCCAGTTTTCGGGCCGTTTAAGACCTACAGACGGCTGCCATCAAGAGAAAAACATCAGGGCGCGGATCAGCCCATTCTCCAGGATAATCCAGCGCCCTTGATATTCGCCCGTCCAAAATCGCTCACTGATCTTCACCATCAGGCTTATCTGGATTCCACCACAGAAGATTTTTGCCGACTACAGATTCCTCATTTGTATATTCCAGAGGCGACATGAATTGGGCGCTCCCGCTCACAGTTAATATATTTCCGCCTTTGACATGCAGATTACCGAGACCTTCCGGGGGGTGATTATACAGGCCAGCACCGGGATAACTTGATCCGTCATTATAGCAACCCGCGTCTATGTTCTGATCCGGTTCCCACATGAGAATGCACAATTGATTCCATACCTGATTCGCTTTGCAGACTCCATAATTAAACTGATTATTGGGATTGGGGAAATAACAAGACGACCCGTTCATTATGTAAGTGGACAAGGTGAACGTCCGCTTCGGCCAAAGGCCGCCGACTGAAGGTGTGAGATCACTCGGACAAATGAATGCGTTTGCATTCGGCATGTAGCTCCAAAAGGCCCCTTGGCTGAGGTGAGCAATCATGTTTTGCTGCAATTGTGGGTTCGTGGCGGCACCAACACCATCGGTTATGGGGGGGGTGTTACAAGCTCCTCTATAAGCCCACCCGGGAGGACATGCCGGCCAGGCATCATTACCCCAATTGGGCCAAACCATGTAATCCTGAAAGTCGGTGTTATACATATTTGACGACGCACCCAATTGTTTCATATTGCTCAAACAATTCGTTCGCTTGGCTTTTTCGTGGGCACTGGCCAGTGCCGGCATCAGCAGCGCGGCGAGAATGGCGATGATGGCAATCACCACCAGCAATTCTATCAATGTAAAAGCATTCCGAAATTTTAGCGTCTTCAAATATTTTGTGGTCATGTTCATGCAATATAGGTAGTTCAGATGTTCTGTAAAGTCTTGTCATCAAAATTAACGACGAATCATAATTGGATTTCCGTCATTCACCAACAGCAAACGGCCGGGGCCTCGAAGACCCCGGCCGCTGTTTGTTTTACTTGTTTGGCCACTCAAGGCCAAATGGTTTTCCGGTTAGAAACTTGATGCCCGGTAGAACACCGTTCCTGATGGAGTCACCGTATAAGGAGACGTGGCGCCAATAACAAGGTTGTATGGGCCGCTAATGCTCGTGGCACTGCGCAGCACACCTGTATAGGTCAACGTCACCTGTGTCCCAGCCTTTGCGATAGTTATCGTGGGCGTCGAGATCGGCGTTATACCCAGATCAAACACGGCATTGTAGCTTACGTCGGGCACGCCACCAACCTGCGGGTACGCTATAGGGCCACCATTTGCTCCGATGGCGCAAACCAAGCCACCGGCATAATTGGTCCCGGCGGCATTGGCAACGTTGTCCCAGCCGCCGTCATAACCCTGCGCGCTATCCCTGCCGAATGTGTAAGCGTAGGCTGTGTTGGGCTGCAGCGGTATTGAGAAACCGGTCCATTGGAACCAGTCTGTGGAATTCGTAACTGCGGTTGTCCATGTGCCAGTATTTTCAGCACCACTCAGGATGACGAAATTGGTCACTGAAGAGATATAGGATGCATAGAGCACCGCGTTTGAAGTGACATTATTTACAGTGTAGAAGTACAACCTGTAGGCCTGGCCATTGGTCGGGAGACCACCGTCGGCACCAGCCAGCAAGAAGGCCAGCGAATTGAGCGTGTAACCCTGCGGATTGCTGCCTGTGGTGAAGGTCTCACCGGGGACTGGGTTAGCGTCAATGTAATAATTGAAACCATCCGGCATGCCACCGCCACTTGCCGACGGGAACGGAGTCGGATAATTGGTCTGATAAATGTCATTGGCCCCTGGAGTGGGAATTGCAGTGCCAATGTCAGTCAGCACAGCGGTCGTGTTGGTATAGATAAGAGTCACAGTGACCACACCGCTGGTGCTGGTGCCGAAACCATTTGCGGCTACGACATCATAACTGTACTGACCCACTTTATAGCCAGTGGTATTCACAGCGAGGGTTGACGAATTGCTGGACGGAATGTTTGTAAGAGTTCCGCCACTGCCGCCGTCTGTCTGCCATGTATAGCTGGTTGCACCGATGGCGTTCTCGGTAAACGTCACGCTCAGTCCAGGAGTCCCAACTATGGGCTGGGTCAGAGTGGATAAGACTGGTTGCAAGAACGGAGGACAAGTGGCAGGTGCACCGATTGCTTCCAATCCCAAGGCAAACGCCGCAGCGGTGTTGGTTGGGTCATACGCAACCGATCTGTTGAATGGGCTGATCATGCAGATCACGCCACCTTGGAATGTATTTGTAATCGGGCTTGTATCAAGTCCAGCCCAGCCGTTGCCGCCGTTTTCAAACGAGTAGGCATAAACGGCATTGGGCTGAAGCACTGTATCCAAACCGTTCCAAGACAGCCAGTCACCGAAATTGAATGCGAAAGCGCCGTTGGTGTAAACCTGCAACAGCGTGGCCACATTTGTGTTGTAAGAAGGAATTTGATAGACGAACAAATAATTAGGTTGCGGCACAAGCGTGCTGCCAGAGGTGGCGCCAGCGCCGCCGGTCTTAAGCTGCACTGAAAAGAGCGTATATCCATCCGCATTGGGGCCGGTGGTAAAGCTCATTGCGGGAGCAGCACCATTGTTCCAGATGTTATTGTCATAGTAATTAAGTCCATCGCCGCTGCCGCCATTCGTCAGCGAGCCTTCGTTGTAGCAGTCCGAGAACACTACAGTATTGCCTTCGTCGGAAAGCAACGCGCCCTGATTTGGGAGCGCAACCACCAGTGTGAATTTACCGCTGATGGCGTATTGACCCAGAGAATTAGTGGCTGAAACTTGGAAGGTATAAGCGCCAGGTATGCTGGTATTCGGACTATAGGTTGAGGCATTCGATGAAGGAATGGCGCTGAGGGAGCCGCCGGTGCCACCATCTGTGTACCATGTATAAGTAACTGCCGCATTGTTACCGGCAACTGCTGTCGAAAGAGTGACCACTGTTCCAGTGCTCACGGTAGGTGAAGTTACAGGGAGAACATTTCCCGGTGTAAGGGATTGCGGCGTAGTAATCGTCATTGTGACAGTCGTTCCCAAGTTGACGTCAAATTCCGCCGTCCAGCCGGGGGCGTCCAAGTTGTTCGTTGACATTGTCCCACCAGATAATGGAATTCCCACGGCCTCAGCCTGCGGAAAAGTCAAAACACCGGTTATTCCGAATGAATTTCCCGGGAAGGTAGGCTCAGCACCAATCAGCTCATAACCCTGACTGTCGTTTTGAATGGTGTAGGCATACGTGGTGTTGCCCGCGAGCGTGACTGGCAGATTGGTAAAGGTAATCCAATCGCCCTCTGTGAAGGTAAAAATATTTTGCGAGGTTTCTGTCGTGAGAAAAGCCGCATTGGTGGGCTGGCCATTTGAATCCAACGAAATTGTATAAAGATTCAGGTTCCAAGCTTGAGCACCTGTAACGTTGCCACCGCCAGAACCTGCGCAGAGAACGGTTACAGCGTTCAAGCTGTACCAAGCCTGACCGGACGGAGTGGTAAAGATTTCACCGGGATAACCCGTGCCACCGCCGTTTGAATAATAATTCAAAACACCAGCGGCAGTTACCGGGTCCGACTGGGCACCAACGCTTTCATCCAACATGGAAATATCAATTGGCCCAGCCAGAGCTGGAGCGCTCGAGCCATCGTCAAGTAACAATGGTGGATTTGCACGGGCTGTGTTTCCGGATATCATCACAGCACAAACAGCAAGGGCTGCCGACAGGATAGCTGATTTTTTTATTCTCATAACGGTTTGGTTCAATGTTTATTACTGATTTTACGTTTCTCAACTGCAAACTATGACACTTGACACCTTTTTTAGTTGGTTTTTTGGTGACTTTGTAAGATGGAGATTACTCTAATACAGCCAAATGTCATGTCGTTAAAATTAACTACAAGCCATGAAATTTACTCATACTTGTGAGGCAATCCCTGTGCGTTTGCGCCGTCGGAGCCGGTTGCACCCGGGACATGGGTGTATTTAGCCACTGCCTGGGAGCGAGAACGAACGTGAAGTTTTTCGTAAATGCGTCGAATGTAGGTATTTACGGTCGGACCGCTGATATGAAGGGACTCGGAAATCTCCTTGTAAAGATAGCCACGGGCCAGCAATTCCAAAACCTCCCGTTCGCGCGGGGAAAGATCTTCCGCCTCTGAAGGCTGCGAATCCCGGCGTTGGAAGGATTGCACGACTTTGCGGGCAATATTGCTGCTCATGGGCGAGCCACCGGCCTGGACATCCTTGAGTGCCGCCAGCAATTCGGCGCGAGACATCCGTTTGAGCAGGTAGCCGCTCGCGCCTGCCGCCAGCGCGTCGAAAATGTGATCGGAGTCGTCATACACGGTCAGCATCACAAATTGCGTGTCCGGCAGCAACGGTTTGAGCCGCCGCACGCATTCAATGCCGCTTATGCCCGGCAGGTTGATGTCCATCAGGACGACGGACGGTTTTTCCGCGGTCAAAGCGGCGAGGGCGGACTCGGCGGTGCCGTACGCACCGGCACAACGGAAACCCGGCAAACGCCCGATCCAGTCCACAAGCATCGCTCGCGCAGGCGCGTCGTCTTCGACAATTGAAATAACGATGCTCACATTATTCTGTACATCTTGTGGTTGAACTATAGCAGCGGCGTTGTTCTGGAGCAACTCACTTCAGACCCCTACGCCGCAAAATATTTGAGGGGCACGGTGAAGATCACCCTGGTGCCCCGCCCCGGCGCCGACTGGATATCGCAGCGCCCCTGAATTTCCGTCAATCGCCGTGTCATGTTTTTCAACCCGTTGCCCGGACAAATGCGGACCGAATCATCCGTCGCATCTTTTCCCCCCGCCTCCGGCGCAAAGCCGCGGCCATCATCCTCGATGGCCAGTTCGAAAGCCGCGATTCTGGCCTCGGCGCGGATATGCACCTCCGAAGCCCCGGAATGTTTGACGACATTGTGCAGGGCTTCCTTGAAGGCGAGGAACAGGTTGTGCCGGACCTCCGCCGTCAACCGCCAGTCCGGAAATTGCACGGGTAAATCCAGGCGACAACGGATGCCGGCTGTGGCCAGCAAATCCTGGGCGAATTTCTCCAGATAACTCGCAAGGCTTTCCAAAGTGTCGTGCCGGGGACTCACCGCCCAGACGATTTCGTCCATGGCCCGCGTTGATTCGCGGGCGATGTCGTAAATCTGGTCAAGGCTGGTCGCCGCCCGGCCCGGATCGTCCAATTCCCCGCGGGCCGATTCGCTCAACATGCTGATCCGGGTCAAATGGGCGCCGAGATCATCGTGAATGTCCTGCGCTATGCGCGCGCGTTCGTGTTCAATGGCCCGCTGCCATTCGAGGCGTTCGAGTTTCTGCCGCATCCGGCGGCGCGTATTAAACCAGACCAGACCGCCGCTGCCGGCAACAATCAGGGCCCAAGCCAGTATGCGGAACCACAAGGTTTGCCAGAAATATGGCAACACGCTGAAAGAGATGCTGGCTCCCGTCTCGTTCAAGACGCCGCCGTTGTTGCGCGCGATGACTTGAAAGGAATAACTGCCCGGGGGGATGTAATTGTAATTGACCGTCCGCTTGGTGCCCGCGTTGACCCAGTCTTTCTCGAATCCGTTAAGGCGGTACTGGAAGCGCACCTCCTCCGGGTCAACGAAACTCAAACCGGTATATTGAAACTCGAACCGGTGCCGCCCCGGCGGAATTTTCAAATGAGATGACAACGATTCCCCTTCCGCAACCGGCCGGTCGTCCACCCGCACCTCCTCAATCACGACCGGCGGCGGCAAGGGATTGGGTTCCAAGTCCAGCGGACTCACCGCCACGAGACCCTTGCTGGTGGGAAACCACAAACGACCATCCGCCGTCTTGCATCCCGCAGGCTGCAACCCTTCCGAACATTCGATGGTCGGCATCCCGTCATTGATGCCGTAAGTCTGGCAATGCACCTCGCCGGCTTCCCCGTCCGCGCAACGGTTTAATTCCACTTCGCTAACCCGGATGATGCCGTCATGCGAACTCATCCAAAAGAATCCCCAGTCGTCCTCCTCGATATCGCCAATGACACTGTTGGGCAATCCCTGCTTGCGATTGATCGCGGCGAAACGCGCATTTTTGAACCGATCCAACCCGCCGCCAAAGGTCCCGATCCAAAGCGTGCCCTCCTTGTCAAAGTGCAGGCATTCGATGAAATCGCTGGACAGCCCATCGGTTGTCCGGAACCGTTGAATGCTTCCATTTTTCAAACGGGCAAGGCCGCCTCCGGCCATGCCGAACCACAAGGCGCCCTGGCTGTCTTCCACCATTGTGCGCACATCGCTCAGTGCCCGCCCGTTATCCTCCGTGAACCAATTTGTCCTGCCTCCCTGGTAATGCAGCAATCCGACCGCGGTGCCGACCCACATGCCACCGTCACGCCCATTCAAAAGCGCCGGAGCGGGCGGAGAGATGTTCTCCATGCCAGGAGCAAAATCGAAGTGATTGCCATTTTGCACAAACAAACCGCCGCCCCAGGTACCCGCCCACAACCGCCCCCGGTTGTCTTCGGCGAGCGACCAGATGTAGGGATTGAGGATTCCCTGGGCCGGACCAAAATTGGCCCAGGCATCGTTTTGCAAGCGATACAATCCGGCACCCTCGGTTCCAATCCACAACGCGCCGTCATGGCCGGGATAAACCGACAATGCCGCGCGCCCCTGCCAATGGTCCGGCGGCGAGACGACTTGTATGTTGCTGGGTCTGAGGACAGCCAGACCTCCACTGCCGGTTCCGGCCCAGAGATTTCCCTCCCGGTCTTCGCACAAGGTAATAATCCAGTCAGAGGGAAAGCCGCTGACATGATCGAAGTGCAACGGTTTGTCCGCCGTGCCGGGAGCCATCAGATAAAGGCCGCGATCCGGAGTACCCACCAACAAAACGCCCCTGCGGGTTTCAATCCACCGTGTCACCGCAATGCCGTTCCACGGCGTTGGACCGAGGTCCTCCACCCATTTGTCGTCCTTCCATTTTCTGATTCGTTTGTCATCAGCCATCCAAAGCCCCCCGTCCCGGCTGGCACCCATGCCCAGCACATAAGTATTGGTTGCCGATTCGTTGAACTGAAGAGGATACAACCGGCCGTGTTTCAGCGCGGACACCCTCCCATCCCGCGAGACCCAGATCATGCCGCTGGCCGAATGAGTCATGTTCACCACCTTCGCCGCCGTGCCCGCTTGGGGCGTCAGAACCAATCCGTCCCGAAAGCGCGCAAGCTGGCCGGCTTCATTCATCACCCAGATATCCCCGGATTCATCGGATGCGATGTCGTAAATCTTGCCGCTGTTCCAGGCTGGATGAAACTCCGACGCCTTGAATTCCCCGTTCTTGTATTGGGTGACATGGCCGCTTTCATCGCCGATCCAGAGTGTGCCGTCGTGCGCTTCAAACAAACTGGTCACGCGGCTGTTGCGCAACTCGGGTGTGTTGTTCTCGTCAAACGCGGTAAAATGCACCCCGTCAAACCGCGCCAGGCCGCTGTAAGTTCCCACCCACAAATATCCGTCCTGGGACTGCACCACCGCCGTGACCTTGTTTTGTGGCAGGCCTTGCTCAGCCTGCCACGCACGGACAACGTAATTGGGCGACGCGGAAACCAGCGTGGAAAAACCCCATCCCCCCATCAACCAAACCAGTGCCAGAATGATCCGGCTGGGAGAACAAGTGGAAACATTCCGGCACGGCATAAATGAATTTTGTTCGCCAGGCTGCATGCGTACAAGGACAATTTGCTTGGGTCAAAACATAAAACCGGACCTGAAACAGCAGTCCGGCAGCGATGTTACCAAAGAATGGCCTGTTTTTTGACTCGTTAATTTTGATGACAAGACGGTTCCACAAAAAGAACAGCACCATGGCCCAAAAATCTGTAAAACTTCTGAAGCGCAGCGCGGAAATATTTTTATGTTGTTCGTCCAGCTGTTTGGTATTGTTTTGTCACCGAACCAATTTGTTTAAGCGTATTGCCATTGGGTCAATCAAATTTAAACACTCAAAATGAAGGCGCTTCGTCCATGAAAAATATCCGAAACACCATCGCGATGCTTCTCTGTCTTGGCGCAACTGTCTGGATCGGTGAATCCCGTGCGCTTTCTGCCGTCAACCCCACCCTGCCCTTGTTGAATGATCCGGTGGATATCAGCGGCGATTTCCGTGATTTTTCCGATCTGTATTATCTGGCGGACAAACTCGCCGATTTCGATCCGGCCACCGGCAAGGGTGAAATCACGTATCAACGCTCCGAATATTTCACCCGGCAGGCCTTTGACAACATGCTGGCGGTCATCAAGCCGGTTGAGCCCAATGAATTTCCGACCGACCAATACGCCGGCAATCCCACCCTGCCCTTCTCCATCGAATTCGTCTCCCCGCGGACGGTGCGCATCCGCATGACCAGCGGTCCGCAGGTACACAAGCCATTGGAGGAACTGATGCTGGCCGTGCCGGTGCCGCAGGATCATTCCTGGAAGTATGAGAAGATTGAAGGCGGCTACCGCTACACGAGCGCGTATGGCTCGGTCACCATCATGGAAAACCCCTGGCACATCGAATTCCGCGATGCGCAGGGCAAGCTGCTCACCCGGACGGATCATGACACGGACAACGCCAGCTCATTCACGCCGATCCTGCCCTTTTCGTTTGTGCGGCGCGCGGCGGATTATTCGCGGAGCATGGACGCGGCGTTTCTGCTTTCGCCCGGCGAAAAGATTTTTGGCTGCGGTGAATCCTTCACCAGCCTCGACAAGCGCGGACAAAAAGTGGTGTTGTGGACGGACGACGCCAACGGTGTTCAAAACCAGGGCCTGTACAAGCCCATCCCTTTTTTCATGAGCAACCGCGGCTACGGCATGTTCCTGCACACTTCCTCGCCCATCACGTGCGACTTTGGCAATTCCTTTTCCGGCATCAATTCGCTGATGATCGGTGATGACGAACTGGATTTGTTTGTGTTTCTGGGTTCGCCCAAGGACATCCTGGATGAATACACCAAACTCACCGGCAAATCGCCGCTGCCGCCGCTCTGGTCGTTTGGCCTGTGGATGAGCCGCTGCACCTACAATGCCGAAGCCCAGGTGCGGAGCATCGCCGCCCGGTTGCGCACGGACAAAATTCCCTGCGACGTGATTCACCTCGACACCGGCTGGTTCGAAACTGACTGGCAGTGCGACTACGAATTTTCGCCCACGCATTTCCCGGACCCGCAAAAAATGCTTTCGGATCTGAAGGACGACGGCTTCCATATTTCCTGCTGGCAACTGCCGTATTTTGTGCCGAAGAACAAATTGTTCCCCGAGCTGGTGGAAAAGAACCTCGTCGTCCGCGACGCCAAGGGCAACCTGCCCCGCGAGGACGCGGTCCTGGACTTTTCCAATCCGCAGGCGGTGGCCTGGTATCAGGACAAGCTGGCGAACCTGCTAAAGCTCGGCGTGGGCGCCGTCAAGGTGGATTTTGGCGAGGCCGCGCCGGAGGACGGCATTTACGCAGACGGCCGCACCGGCTTTTATGAGCACAACCTGTATCCCCTTCGCTACAACAAGGCGGTCGCTGACATCACCTTGAAGACCACCGGCGACCATATCATCTGGGCGCGCAGCGCCTGGGCCGGCAGCCAGCGTTATCCCATCCACTGGGGCGGCGACGCCGAGAGCACCGACGACGGCATGGCCGCCGAACTGCGTGGCGGCCTGTCGTTCGGACTTTCTGGATTTTCATTCTGGAGCCATGACGTGGGCGGCTTCACGGCAACCTCCGTCACCAACATGGACCAGAATCTTTTTGCGCGCTGGCTGGCGTTCGGGATGCTGAGTTCCCACAGCCGCTGCCATGGCATCGCTCCGAAGGAGCCATGGAATTACGGCAGCGCGTTTGAGGACGAATTCCGCGCGATAGACGGGCTTAAGTACCGGCTCATGCCCTACGTTTATGCGCAGGCCAAGGACTGTTCCGACCACGGCCTGCCCATGGTGCGCGCGTTGTTCATCGAATATCCGGACGATCCGGGTTCCTGGCTGGTGGATGATGAATACCTGTTCGGTTCCAGCATCCTGGTTGCGCCGCTGATGCACGAGAACGCCACGGGCCGCGATGTTTATCTGCCGCCCGGAAGCTGGATTGATTATCAATCCGGCAAAGCCTACGACGGCGGCTGGCAGCACATCGAGGCCGGGAAGCTTCCCGTTGTGATGCTCGTGCGCGACGGCACAGTGCTGCCGGAAATCAAGCTGGCCCAATCCACAATGCAAATGGACTGGTCGAAGCTCGACCTCGTCGTTTTCGCCAAGGACGCCCAGACAGCCAGAGGACTGATTTGTCTGCCCACGGACAATGTATTGCACGAATTGTCTCTGAACAAATCCGGTGACACGTTCAAACTGGCGGATGATCCACTGGCCGGCAAAGTTGCCTGGATTATAAAACAACCATTCGGTCAGCCGTAATTGCGCAAATTGTCGGGAAACCATCACATTCGACCTATTATGAAAAACTCAACTCAACTGGTTTGTCTCACGGCCTGCCTGTTGGCGTGGCAGGGAATCGCAGCACCGGTCAATACCATTCCGCATCTTGAAAAACAGGGCACGGCCACGCAACTGGTCGTGGATGGCAAACCATTCATGGCATTGAGCGCGGAGTTGAACAATTCCAGCGCTTCCAGCCTGGAATATATGAAGCCACTCTGGCCAAAACTCGTGGCAACGCATCTCAATACGGTGCTCGCGACGGTGAGTTGGGAATTAATCGAACCGCAGGAAGGCAAGTTCGACTTCCGCCTGGTGGATGGCCTGCTTCAACAGGCCCGCGCGAACGACCTCCACCTGGTATTGCTGTGGTTCGGCAGTTGGAAGAACGGCAGGTCCACCTACCAGCCGCTCTGGGTCAAAGACCACCAGGAACATTTTCCGCTGGCGTGCAATTCGGACGGCAAAAGCCTGCCGATCCTGACCACGTTCAGCGACGCCAACCGGGACGCCGACGCACGCGCCTTCGCTGCGCTCATGCGGCATCTCCGCGAGGTGGATGGCCGGAAGCACACGGTGCTCATGATCCAGGTTGAAAACGAGGTCGGCACGCTCGACGACTCCCGGGATCGCAGTCCCGCTGCCAACGAAGCCTTTGTCCGGCCCGTGCCCGGGGATTTGATGGATTATCTTGTGCAGCACAAGGACACGCTTGCGCCGGAATTGCTGAAAGCTTGGGCGACCAATGGTTTCAAAACCTCCGGCACCTGGGAGGAAGTTTTTGGTCCGGGCAAGCCGGCTTCGGTCCAGCTATACGGACCTGATCTGACCGACGACAAAAAGGACATTTATTGGCGGCAGTTGAACTGGGCATCGGATGAATTCTTCATGGCCTGGCGCTATTCCATGTATGTCAACAAAGTGGCCGCCGCCGGCAAGGCGGAGTACGACATCCCGATGTATGTCAATTCCTGGCTGCAACAGCCCGGTTGTCCCCGCCCCGGCGAATATCCCAGCGGCGGGCCGGTGCCCCAGGTGCATGACATCTGGAGGTTTGGGGCACCGGCGATTGACATCCTGTCGCCGGACCTCTACATCCCGCAATTCGCCGAGACGTGCGCACGCTACACCTGGAACGGCAATCCGTTGTTCATCCCGGAGTCGGAGGCCGGCGTGCGGGGGGCTGCCAACGCGATTTATGCGTTCGGCGCGGGCAATGCCATCGGCTTTTCTCCCTTCGGGGCTGACCGGTTCGCCGGGTCCGACATGGAGCTGGCGCGCGCTTATGATTTTCTTTCATCGGTGTCTCCGCTGATCCTGGCCAATCAGGGCAAAGGTACAATGACGGCCGTGTTGCTGGATGCCACCAACGCGACGCAAACGTTCCAGCTTGGGAATTACAAAATCGAGGCGAAATTCTGGGTGGCTCCCCCTTGGATGAAAGCAACCAATGCCCTGCCGGAGCGCATCGCCGGCCTTTTCATTGCCACCGGCCCGGATGACTACATCGTCATGGGCAGAAACCTGGCGGTGTATTTCACTTCGGCCACCAACGAAAACGAAAGCGTGGGAGTCGGCATGGATGAGGAAGGCGTTTATGAAAACGGCCGGTGGGTTCCGGGCCGCCGGTTGAACGGCGACGAAGTGTACGAATGGCGTGCATTGCACTTTCGCTCCGACCGTTACAGCATCCAACACGTCAAGCTGTACCGCTACCGGTGAGCTTGCAACGTTGTTTATTCACCGGCAACCGGGCAAAATCCGTTTTTAAAATTTTAACACCATGAATGGCCGTCCACATTTGTTGCCCGCGCTTTGCCTGTTTTTCGCGTTCTCAGCCGCCGCGGTTCGCGCCCAATATCAGTATCCATTTCAAGACCCGAACCTGCCGGAGGAGGTGCGCGTCACAAACATTGTTTCATTGATGACGCTGAACGAGAAGGTGGCGTTCCTGAGTTCGCGTCCCGGCGTGCCGCGTCTCGGCGTCAAGTCCATGGGCCACACGGAAGGACTTCACGGTCTCGCCCAGGGCGGACCCAGCAATTGGGCTCCCAAACCTCCCTATCCCACGACCATTTTCCCCCAGGCCATTGGCATGGCTGAAACCTGGGACACCGACGTGATACATCAGGCCGGCGCAGTGGAAGGTTACGAGGCGCGTTACCTGTACCAGAACACCAACTACCACCGCGGCAGCCTGGTCATGCGCGCGCCCAACGCCGACCTTGGCCGTGATCCGCGCTGGGGCCGCACCGAGGAATGCTACGGCGAAGATCCTTTCTTCAACGGGACGATGGCGGTGGCTTTCATCAAGGGACTCCAGGGCGACAATCCGAAATACTGGCAGACCGCGTCGCTGCTGAAGCATTTCTTTGCCAACAGCAACGAAAATGGCCGTGAAGGTTCCTCATCCGATTTCGACGAAGCATTGTTCCGCGAGTATTATTCGGTTCCCTTCCGCATGGGCTTTGAGGAAGGCGGCGCGCGGTGTTTCATGGCATCGTACAACGCATGGAACCGAATCCCCTGCACCGTTCAGCCGGTCATCAAGGACGTCGCGATCAAGGAATGGGGCGTGGACGGAATCATCTGCACCGACGGCGGCTCGCTGCGGAACCTGGTCAACCGGCACCATTATTATGCGACCACGAATGAAGCGGCGGCGGCCTGCGTGAAGGCCGGCATCAACCAGTTTCTGGATAATCACCGCGCGAGCGTCTTCGGCGCGTTGTCGAACAATCTCCTGACCGAAGCCGACATTGACCAGGTCATCAAAGGCACCCTCCGTGTCTTCATCCGGCTCGGTTTGCTGGACCCGGCAACGAACAATCCCTACGCCAGCATCGGCGCCGCCCCCGAGCCTGAACCGTGGAACACGCCCGAACACAAGGCCGTCGCGCGGCTGGTGACCCAAAAATCCATCGTGCTCCTGAAAAACTCTGGAAACCTGCTGCCGCTCGACCGGACAAAAATCAAATCCATCGCAGTGATTGGTCCGTTCGCAGACAAGGTTCTGCTCGACTGGTACAGCGGCACGCCGCCGTACACGGTCACGCCGCTGCAAGGCATCCGGGACAAGGTCGGCCCCGGCGTCACGGTGACCTGTGCCACCAACAACGCCGATGGCGAAGCGGTCAAACTCGCCCGGTCAGCCGACGTGGTGATTGTTTGTGTGGGCAACCATCCCACGGGCGGCCTCACCAATTGGGACAGGGTCGCCCTGCCCAGTTACGGCAAGGAAGCCGTGGATCGCAAATCCATAAAGCTGGAGGATGAAAAGTTGATCAAACAGATTTATAGGGCAAATTCAAACACCGTCGTCGTGCTCATTTCCAGTTTTCCGTACGCAATCAATTGGACGCAGAAACACGTCCCGGCCATTGTTCACCTGACGCATTGCAGCCAGGAGGAAGGCAACGCGCTGGCGGACGTGTTGTTTGGCGATTACAACCCGGCGGGCCGGCTGGTCGAAACCTGGCCCAAATCCATCTACCAGCTTCCGCGCATGATGGATTACAACATCCGCGATGGCCGGACTTACATGTACTTCAAACACCAGCCGCTTTATCCGTTCGGCTACGGCTTGAGCTATACCACGTTTGATTATTCCGATTTGAAGACCAGCGCGCCGACGCTGGCCAGGGACGGCGCAATGACCGTGAGCGTGAATGTAAAAAATACCGGCAACCGCGCGGGTGAAGAAGTCGTCCAGCTTTACGTCAGGCATTTGCAGTCTGCCTTGGAACATCCGATTCAGGAACTCCGCGGCTTCAAGCGGGTGGCGTTTCAACCCGGCGAGCAAAAAACGGTTGAAATCCCAGTGACGGCAAAATCGCTGGCGTATTGGGATGAAGACAAACACGCTTGGAACGTCGAAAGCGGGACGGTTGAAATCCGTGTCGGCGGTTCATCCGCCGACGACCGTTTGAAAACCACCGTCGCGGTCGAATAATTGACCTATGCAAAAAATCTTTAAATTTCATGGCGCCCTCGGGCTGGTCATGCTGGGGCTGGCTTGCTCCGCAACGGCACAGTCCACGGCTTCACAACCGCCGTCGTCGGAACCTTACATCTGGCGCAACGTGGTCATGGGCGGTGGCGGGTTCGTCTCCGGAATCATCCCTCATCCCCGCCAAAAAGGTTTGATGTATGCGCGCACCGATGTTGGAGGTGCCTACCGCTGGGATGACACGGCGCAACGGTGGATTCCCATCACCGATTGGTTGGGCATGGCGGATGCGAGCCTGACGGGAATCGAAAGCATCGCCGTGGACCCAAACGATCCCCAGCGTGTCTATGTGGCCGCCGGCATCTACGAATGGGGCAACGCCGCCATTCTTCGTTCCGATGACCAGGGGAAATCGTTCCAGCGAACCGACGTGCCATTCAAAATGGGCGGCAACGAGTCCGGCCGTTTCAACGGCGAGCGGCTCGCCGTGGATCCCAATCAAGGCGACATTCTTTTCTTCGGCTCGCGGCGGGACGGATTGTGGAAGAGCGCCGACCGTGGAGCGACATGGCAGAAAGTTGAAGGTTTTCCCGACATCATCACCACCAACCAAACGCCGCCCGCTGCTGTCAGCACGACCACCACTTTCCGTCCTCGTTTCGGCAATTTTCTCCAGCAGGCCGTCGGCATCGTCAGCGTGGTGTTTGACCCCGCCAGCGGCAAAGCCGGCAGTCCGACCCCCACGCTTTATGCCGCGGTGGCCGCGACGGGAACCAATCTTTTTTGCAGCACCGATGGCGGCGTCAACTGGCTGGCCGTCTCAAACCAGCCGGTGGGATTGCGCCCCAACCACCTCGTCCGGGCGCCGGACGGGATTTTTTATCTGAGTTACGGCCGTGAACCCGGTCCCGGCTCGATGAGTGATGGCGCGGTTTGGAAATTCAACCCGAAAGACGGCGTCTGGACGGACATCACACCGGTCAAACCCAAGGATTCCGACCAAACTTACGGCTATGGCTGCATCGCGGTGGACGCGCAACATCCGTCCATCCTCATGGCCACGACGTTCTGCCATTGGCATCCGCACGATGAAATTTTCCGCAGCACCAATGGCGGCGCGAGCTGGACGCAACTCTGGGAGACCAACACCACCGTCTGGGATCATTCGAGTGCGCCTTACACCAGCACCCGCTCGCCGCATTGGATGGGCACGATTGTAATCAACCCGTTTAATTCGGACCATGTGCTGTTCACCACCGGCTACGGCATCTGGTGCTGCACCAATGCGACCGACGCCGACGCTGGCAAAGCAACCCACTGGGTTTTTCTCGACCAGGGTCTGGAAGAAACCGTGCCGCTGACGCTGATCAGTCCGCCGAAGGGACCGCACCTGTTGAGCGGGCTGGGCGACATTGACGGGTTCAGGCATGATGATCTGGATCAATCACCCGCGGAAGGAACTTTCTCCGGCCAGCGTTACGGCAATACGGAAGACCTGGCGTTTGCCGGAGAAAAACCAAACCTCATCGTCCGCACCGGCACCGGTGGAGGCCGCGGAACCAATCGCGTCATCCACGCCTCCATTTCCAGGAACGGCGGCAAGACCTGGAAAACTCTCAACGGCGAACCGTCTGACATTTTCGGCGCCGGACCCATTTCCATCTCCGCGGACGGCAAAACCATCGTGTGGACACCGCGGGGCAGCGAACCAAACTATTCCGTGGATCGAGGAACTCATTGGACAATTTGTGCGGGGCTTTCATCCGGTGCCAGGGTGATTGCTGATCCGGTCGATCCGGCGCGCTTCTATGCTTACGACCCGGATACCGGTCGCATCCTGGTCAGCACCAACGGGTCCGCCGCCTTTACAGCAACGGCGGCTTCCTTCCCCGTGGTCGAAAATTATCGCGGCGGGTTCGGCGGCGGCGGCGGCTCAGGTGCCATGCTGTCCGCCACGCCCGGCGCGGAAGGCGATCTCTGGCTGGCGTTCCGTTCCAAAGGTCTTTTCCATTCCACAGACGCTGGCGGCACTTTCACAAAGCTGGACACCGTGTCGGAGGCTTATTCGCTCGGGTTTGGAAAGGCGGCGCCGGGGAAGGAATATCCAGCTCTTTTTCTTGCCGGCAAGATTGGCGATCTCCAGGCGCTATTCCGTTCCGACGACGAGGGGAAAAATTGGGTGCGAATCAACGACGACCAGCACCAATTCGGCTGGATCAATCATGTCATCGGCGATCCCCGCATTTATGGGCGTGTTTACTTTGCCACCGGCGGACGGGGCGTCATTTACGGAGATCTGGCTTCCGTTCCGAAATAACCTATAAAACAACGCCATGCTTTCATTTCCTCCGGAAGGAGCGGATGTGGAAGCATCCGATGCAGATGAATTTGACAGGCTGCACGATCTGGTCGCGGGCAAAAAATCTCCGGCCAGCCCGGGACGCAGGGGTCCGGCCGGTTTGGCGGCGGTGACCGGCGCATGTATTTCGACGACACTTTTTTGCCTCATGGGCACAACGTGTTTGCGGCAGAGAAATCAACATCCTGATAAACAAATGAAAAAACGATCAAATTGGTTCCTTGCTGTTGCAGCGATTGTTTTCGCTGTTTCACCCAGCCTGACTTCAACAGTGGCCCAAGTTTCGCAACCGGGCTCCTCGCCGGTGATGCGCGAACGGTTGCTCATGGACTCCGGCTGGCGCTTCGCTTTCGGCCATCCGACTGACATGAAGAAGGATTTCGGCACCGGAACGGGTTATTTCTCCTATTTCGCCAAGACCGGAAACGGCGACGGCGCGGCGGCGGCAAATTTCGACGACCGGGCCTGGCGGATGCTCGATCTGCCGCACGATTGGGCCGTCGAATTGCCATTTGATGGCCGGGGCAGCCACAGCCACGGCTACAAGGCCATTGGCCGGAATTTCCCCGACACCTCCGTCGGCTGGTACCGCAAGTCCTTCTTCATTCCCGAATCGGATCTTGGCCGGCGCATCAGCGTCGAGTTTGATGGCGTTTTCCGCGACTCGATTGTCTGGGTCAACGGACACTATCTCGGCCGGGAAGAAAGCGGTTACACCGGCTTTAGCTACAACATCGGCGAATTCCTGAACTACGGCGGCAACAACGTCATCGCCGTTCGCGTGGACGCCACAATGGAGGAAGGCTGGTTCTACGAAGGCGCGGGCATCTATCGCCACGTCTGGCTGGTCAAGACCGCTCCGCTTCACGTCGCGCGCGAAGGCACGTTTGTCACGTCCGAGGTGAAGGATGATGCTGCTGACGTCACCGCACAGGTTACAGTCGTCAACGAAGGCACCAATGCCGCCACCTTTGATGTCGAGCAGACCATTATTAATGCGGACGGCACCGCGGTCGCTCAAGGACAGGTCAAGCAAGCCATGCTCAAGTCCTGGGACAGCGGCGATTTTTCCTGTGTGATGACGGTTGCCAATCCAAAGCTCTGGTCCATCGAAACGCCCTATCTGCACAAACTCGTCACCACGATCCGCGTTGACGGAACGGCCGTGGACCGTTACGAGACCCCCTTCGGCATCCGCTCGATTCGGTTCGATCCGGATTTGGGATTTTTCCTGAACGGCAGGCACGTCGAGTTGAAAGGCACCAACAATCACCAGGACCATGCCGGCGTTGGCGCGGCAATCCCGGATGCGCTTCAGGATTTCCGCATCGCGCGGCTGAAGACGTTTGGCTGCAACGCTTATCGTTGTTCACACAATCCGCCCGCGCCCGAACTGCTCGATGCCTGCGACCGGCTGGGCATGATGGTGCTTGATGAAAACCGCCAGATGGGAACGTCAGAAGATCAACTCGACCATCTCAAGCGCATGATCCTGCGCGATCGAAACCATCCCTGTGTCATCGCATGGTCGCTGGGCAACGAGGAATGGGGAATCGAAGGCAACGAAAAAGGCGCGCGCATCGCTTCAACGATGCAGGCGTTTGTCAAACACCTCGATCCGACGCGCGGCATAACTGCGGCCATCAGCGGCGGCTGGGGCGGAGGCATATCCACGGTGATTGACATCATGGGCTACAACTACATCTACACCAAGGATACCGACCGGCAACACGCGCAGTTCCCCGATCAACCGGGCATGGGCACCGAGGAATCCACCGCCCGGGGGACCCGCGGCATCTATTTTAGTGACCGGCCCAACGGCCATCTGGCGGCCGTGTTGGAACTGCCGCCTGACCCGGGAGTGTCAGGCGGTAACATGGAAACCGGATGGAAACATTACGCCGCGCGGCCATATCTTGCAGGTCTGTTCTATTGGACCGGTTTTGACTACCGCGGCGAACCAAATCCGCTCAGTTATCCCGCAGTCAGCTCGCAATTTGGCATCCTCGACACATGCGGTTTTCCGAAGTACAGCTATTATTACCTGAAAGCCTGGTGGATGGACGAGCCAATGGTCCACGTCTTCCCGCATTGGAACTGGCCGGGCAAGGAAGGCCAGGAAATTGACGTCACGTGCTTCAGCAATTGCGAGGAGGTCGAACTTTTCCTGAACGGCCTGAGTCTGGGCCGGAAGACGATGGAGAAAAACGGGCACCTGGAATGGAAGGTGAAATACGAACCAGGCACACTGCTGGCGCGCGGCTATAAAGACGGCACGGAAATCGCCACCGACCAGGTCGAAACCACCGGCGAACCGGCGGTGATTCAACTCACGCCAGACCGCCCGGCCATCAAGGCAGATGGCGAGGACGTTTCGGTCATCACCGTACAGGTAAATGATGCCCAGGGGCGGATGTCGCCCATTGCCGGCAACGAAATCTCATTCGGGATTCAAGGTCCCGGCAAAATCATCGGCGTCGGCAACGGCGATCCGGCATCACACGAGCCGGATGTGTTTCTCCAAAAATCGCCGGCTCATTCCACCGCAGTGACCGATTGGAAGTGGACCCAAATCTCCAACGCGCGCCTGACAGACCTTCCCGAGGTTGCCGTGAATTTTGACGACTCGGCGTGGGAAAACGACAACGTAAGCTCGGACTCCGGGCCGCTGGTGGAGGGAGAAAACGCCGTCTTCCGCGGCCACGTCACCGTCTCGGAGCAGGACCTCGCGGTGGAAACCGTCAAGCTGAGTTTCGGCATGATTGACGACGAAGGCTGGGTTTATGTGAACGGGCAAAAGGCCGGCGAATCACACAACTGGCAGGAGACACCGAGTTTTGATGTCAAAAGCTTTCTGCATCCCGGCACGAACACCATCGCGGTGGCGGTTGCGAACGGTTCCGGCGCGGGAGGTGTCAACAAGGGCGTCACGCTGTTGTTCCAGGAAAAACCCGAGTCGCCGGAATGGAAACGCAGCGTCTTCAACGGCCTGGCACAGGTGATTGTGCAATCCACCGATCAACCCGGTGAAATCACATTGACCGCGACGTCATCAGGCCTGTCGCAAGGGGTGCTGAAGCTCCAAACCCAATCTGCTCCGTTGCGCCCGGCAGTGACTGTGCGCTAAAATGCTTTTAAAGACATGCGTTATCCATCTGCACGCTCAAAGCCGCCCCTATCCCGGCCGATGGGAGAGCGGCGTGATGAGGCTTGTTTTCGATTCTGACCATGAATACCCGGACCCAAATTACCCGCCCGTCTTTCTGGAAACTCCTTTGCGCTCTCGCGCTCCCGGCCACGAGCTGCCTCGCCGGCAACTACACCAACTTCGACGTCGCCATTTACATACCGGTCGGCGCGGTGCAAAGTTTTGATGACCCGGAAGTTCTGACGAATGATTGGACGCGCATCAGCACCCAGTTGAAGGTGGACAAGGTCTATATCGAAGTCCAGCGCAACCGGCAACTGGCGGGTGATGAATTGCTCGAGCGGGTGAAAAAATTCTTCCTGGATCGGGGCGTGCGCGTGGCCGGCGGCATGGCACTGTCGGATGGCGGCAACGGCCAGTTCCGCTCCTTTTGCTACACCGATCCGAAGGACCGGGAGTTCATCCGGCGCACCGCCGAGCTTGCCGCGCGGCATTTCGACGAGGTCATCCAGGACGATTTCTTTTTTGTCTCGACCAAGAACGATTCGGACATCGCCGCCAAGGGAAAAAAAAGCTGGACCCAATTCCGCCTGGAGCTGATGCGTGATGCGTCCCGGAACCTCCTGGTCAAACCGGCCCGGGCCGTCAACCCGCGGGTCAAAATGATCATTAAATTCCCAAACTGGTACGAGCATTTTCAGGGTTCCGGTTATGACCTGGATCAGGAGCCGAAAATTTTCGATGGCATTTATACCGGCACGGAAACCCGGGATCCGGTGACCGCCGACCAGCATTTGCAACCTTACGAAAGCTACGAGATCATCCGCTATTTCGACAATATCAAGCCCGGCGGCAACGGTGGCGGCTGGGTGGATACTTTCAGCATTCATTACATTGACCGTTATGCCGAGCAGCTCTGGGACACGATGTTTGCCAAGGCCGGGCAGATGATGCTGTTCAATTGGGCGGCCATGCTGCAATCCATCCGGCCCGGCGACCGTGAAAACTGGCAGAACCTGCCCACGAGCTTCGATTACAGCCGGTTGCTGGCTTCGTTCAACACCAACAACCCGGCGGGGCTGACCGAACCGACCATGGCCCGCGTGGCAGGATATTCCCTTGAACAGGTGGACGTTTTTCTCGGCCAGCTCGGCAATCCAATTGGCATCGCCAGCTACAAACCTTATCAATCCACAGGCGAGGATTTCCTGCACAATTATCTCGGCATGATCGGAATTCCCATCGAGCTTTATCCCGTGTTCCCAACCAATGCGGACATGGTTTTGCTGACCGAATCCGCCGGCTGCGACCCGCAGCTCGTCGCCAAAATCAAAGGCCAGTTGCGCGCCGGCAAGTCCGTTGTCATCACGTCCGGTTTGCTGCGAGCGCTTCAGGGCAAAGGCATCGAAGACATCGTTGAGTTGCGGTACACCGACCGCAAAATCCTCGCGCACGAATACATCGGCGGATTCGGCGCCGGCGTCGGCAGCAATCTTGGCGATGGGGCCGATGCGGACATTCTTTTTCCGGAAATTGATTTTTTCACTAACGATTCCTGGCCGCTCGTGCGCGCCATTGCCAGCGGCAACGGCTATCCGCTTTTGCTGATGGACCGTTACTCCCGGGGCGTTCTTTACGTTTTGACCATCCCCGACAACTTCGCGGATCTGTACCGCCTGCCGCCCGCCACCACCACCGCCATCAAGAATTACCTGATGCGCGGGTTTCCCGTCCGGTTGGATGGACCGGCCCAGGTCGCCTTGTTCGCGTATGACAACCACACTTTCATTGTTGAAAATTTTCTTCCGGCTGAAACCGACGTGAAAATTTCCGTGCCGACAGGCTTCACCAAATTGAAAAACCTCGTCACCGGTGAAGTCATCACCGGCCAGATGCCGGTTCCCGAATCGGGATTCCGCAGGCGGGGCAACGAGGAAAACCGCGTGTCCTTCGCCGTGCATCTCCTGCCGCACAGCTACGCCGTTTTTGCGGCGGAATAACCGCTGCCTGAAAACGAAAAAATCGAATTTTACTTTTCTCCAAAAACATCAAGGCATAGCGGCATCGTCAATATGTTCCTCTTGTTTGGTGTTTTGACTTTGCGGCGTATCGTGACCGCATTTCAACATTAAATCTGTCGGATAAAGATGGCTGGCAGTTGATTTGTTTTGAGACCTTTGTTCACACTGACCGCGAGTCCACGCCAATCAATTGCTGGCGAATTGCACAAGGCTGCGACATATTGACCAGCAGTGAATTTGCTCAATCAACATTATCTCTGGGCGTCGTGCATCTGGGGCGCGGTCGCCAGCGGTTACATGCTGTATGGCTGGCGGCAAAAGGCCATGATTCCATTTCTCGGCGGACTGGCGATGACCGCCGCGTCATTTTTAATCGTCAGCGCGATGCTCATGTCGCTGGCCAGCCTCGCCATCATGCTCATCGTCTGGTGGTTGTTGAAACAGGGATATTGAAGCGGGACAAAGCTCCGCCTGTCGTGTTTTTTTTGAAGCTCGTATATTCAAGAGATTCATGTTTTGAAACCAAAACCGGAAGCCGGTTTCCTTGATTCACATTTCGGATCCTTCAAGAGGAAAGGATGCGGTGACTTGCGCTGACTTCTGCTGGTTTCCCCAGTTCATCCGAAGACTCGGGCGAACCGGGTCTTCAAATCATGCCATTTCATTCGTCTTGCGCCGTCCCCGGGTTTATTCCCGCCGAACTGGCGGCGATTTCCGCGACCAGAACCATACGCCGCCAAGTGCCAGCAAACTTGTCAGCGAGAGCGCCATGCCGAAGTTCAGGCCTTCCGGACGGTAAGAGAAGCGTATTGTTGATTTCCCCGCCGGCAGCGAGACCGCCCTGAAATTGTAATCCGCACGGTATATTTCTGTCGTCCGGCCATTCACAGTGGCACTCCAGCCTGGAAAATATGTGTCGAGCAAAAGCAGAAAGCCCGGCTTGGGCAACGACGCCTCAATCCTCACTTCATCCGGTTCATAGGATGTGATGCGCACGGACGTATTTGTCTCCAACACCGCAATTTTGCTTCCGTTGTCAGCCGCGATTTCCGGTTCTTCTTCCAATAAAACAACCTGTTTGGGATCAAATTTGTGTGAACGGACTTCGGTCAAAATGGTGGCTGCATCACCAACCTGATGATCGAACACCACGAGCGCCCGTTCCTGACAGGCTTTGAAGCGATAGATGGCGGCTTCATTTGTATAAACGAGCTCGAACAGTTGTGGATTCAATGCGAACTGCTTCGACAGCAACAAGTATTTTACATTCAGGAGCGGCAATGTATTCGGCACGTTGCCGGCCACTCTGTAGAAAAAGAAATCACCCGCGGTCCCCGTGATGAGTTCTTCATAGCGCCGCACGCTCGTGAAATCGTATCCGCGCACATCGCTCAGGCCGAAGACTTCCGCGGTGTTGGGAATGAGCGCGGCTCCGCCTCCGAAAATTCTGAAGATTGAATTGTCCTTCTCCAACCATTCAATCGCGGGTGTGGCAGGATAGTAGCGGTCGCGCGGGATGGCTGGATTATATCCGATGCCGAACCAAAGCAGATCAAATGTAGTCCAGCTCAAACAGACGGCGGTTGGGATCCATCGGCCGCCGCGCGAAGGCCAGAGGACCATAACGCCTGTTGCAATCAACCCTCCCGCAGGCACCAATAACTGCCATGAAAGGAAAGTCCGGTGAGATTGATCCAATTCCTGGAATCCTGGTCCGACTGCGCTCCAAAGCCATAGCATCGCCACGCTGACGGCCACCCAGAAACCCGCCGTGACGAAAAGCACCTTCCGGCGTCCTTTCATCCGGCTGAATGTGTCCCACCCGAGTCCCGCCAGCACGGCCATGCCAAATCCGACAAACAAGAGCAGACGCGTCTGACAGATGTCGCGGATAACCGGCAGCATGCGCGCAATTGCCGGAAACGGCGGGACACCGTAGATGACAAGAATGGAACCAATCGTGATGAACAAATAGAACAGGGTGAATTTGCATCGGCGAAAGGCCACAGACCAAACCGCAAACAGGAGCGGCAGGATCCCGACGTATCCTGTCCTTTCGTTGAAATTCGGCAAATCTCCGAGCCCCAGAAATTTTGCCGTATCCTCGAATCCTTCCGCCGGACTGCCCGAGAGGTGGGGAAGCAGGAAGAAAACAGTCGAGTTGGGAGTCAGCCATACGGACCACCGGTCGAGAGCGGCTGAAGCGGCATCCGTGGAACTTTGTCGGTAGTATTCAAGAAACGGGAGGATTTGGGGCGCGGCCAGGAACCCCCCGATCGCCAGGGAGCAGACCAACAGCTCCATGCGCCGAAACGGTTGCTCCCTGCGATGCTCCATCAAGCGAAACATGAAATAAATCCCGGCCAAAATTGTGACATGGATCATCGTGGGTGGATGCCCTCCCAGAAGCATCAAAGCATAGGTCACCGCAAAGCCGGCCCAGACACGCAGGCTCGGCCCGGAGAAGAGGTTCGCGGCCTGGCCGGGTGTGATCTGGAACGATTTTTCGATGAAGTACAGCAGCAGAGGAAGCCACATCGCGCAGTTTACATGCGGATGTCCCAGCCAGACGATCATGAACCCGCACAGGCTGAAAACCAAGCCGGATAGAAAAGCCGCGGGATGGGACACCCCCAACAGACGGACGTAAAGCATGGTGAACAAGCCGGCAAGGAAGAGTTTTAAAAAAGCAGCCAGTCCGCTTGCATAAAATGGATCGAGCGGCATCAGCAGTAAATTAATCGGGAACAGCAGCGCACCCTGAATTGAACCCAGGTTGGGTTTGCCGCAGTCAAGGCAGGGATCCCAAAGAGGAAAATGTCCCCGCAGCACCTGCTGATGCACGAACTCGTGCTGGGGAATAAAGGTGCAATATTGATCGCCTAACAGGTAATTGGAGACAGGCACCTTCTGGTTCCAGGGGGGATAGTATAAAACGCCGTCGGCCGGAACCAGCCCCTTTCCACCGATGAGCGATTCGTGCAGGAGAACAAACAAAACCACAGCAAGGGCGAAGGCCCACAAAAAAAACCGCCTCCGCGGCTTGCCCAACAAAGAAGCCGCGGAGTTGCCTGAAGCGCCCTGCTCTTTACCCGGTGAAAATCCGTCATGCGGAGGACGCTCTCTCATGAACGGTCATGCGGGTTCGACTTACCGCCCCTTCGGCAGCGCGCTGCTGCCGGCATAGACGGCGTTCTTGCCGAGCAATTGTTCTATGCGCAGAAGCTGATTGTATTTTGCCAGACGATCCGAACGGCTTAACGAACCGGTCTTGATCTGGCCGCAGTTCGTCGCGACGGCGATGTCGGCGATGGTCGCATCCTCGGTTTCACCGGAACGATGAGATAGAACCGCAGTGTAAGCGTGCGTCTTGGCCAGCTCGACGCAATCCAAAGTTTCGGTGAGTGACCCAATCTGGTTCACCTTGACGAGAATCGAATTCGCCGTGCCAGTCTCGATTCCCTTTTGCAGGAACTTCACGTTCGTCACGAACAAATCGTCGCCGACGAGTTGGACCTTGTCGCCGATTTTGTCGGTGAGCTTTTTCCACGTCGCCCAGTCGCCTTCGCCGCAGCCGTCCTCGATGCTGACGATGGGATATTTATTCACGAGCTTCGCGTAAAAACTCACGAGGTCGTCGCCGCTGACGGTTTCACCAGTGCTCTTCTTGAAGGTGTATTTGGCGTTGCCGCTGTAAAACTCGGAGGCGGCGGGATCGAGCGTCAGGTAAATGTCCTTGCCGGGCTTGTATCCGGCGTCCTTGATGGCCTGAATGATGGTTTCCAGCGCCTCTTCCACGCTGCCCAGCTTGGGCGCGAACCCGCCCTCGTCGCCGACGGCGGTGCTGCAACCCTTCTTCTTCAAAACAGATTTCAGCGCGTGAAACGTTTCAACAATCGAGCGCAGCCCTTCGCTGAACGTCGGCAGGCCCAGCGGCATGATCATGAACTCCTGAAAGTCAATCGGCGCATCCGAATGCGCCCCGCCGTTGATGACGTTGGCCATCGGCACCGGCAACACCTTCGCGTTCGGCCCGCCGAGATAGCGGAACAATGGCTGATTGAGGCCGGCGGCGGCGGCCTTGGCGTTCGCCAGCGAAACGGCAAGAATGGCGTTCGCGCCGAGCTTCGATTTCGTTTCCGTGCCGTCGAGCTTGAGCATCGTCGCGTCCACCGTCAACTGATCGAACGGGTCCAGCCCGATAAGCTTGGGCGCGATGACGTCCGTCACATTTTTGACGGCCTTAAGCACGCCCTTGCCACCGAAACGTTTCTTGTCGCCGTCGCGGAGTTCGATGGCTTCATTTTCGCCGGTGCTGGCGCCGCTGGGCACCGCCGCGCTCCCGAAAGCGCCGCAGCACAATGTCACGTCCACTTCCACGGTTGGATTACCGCGCGAGTCGAGGATTTCGCGCGCCTGAATGTTTTGAATTTTTGCCATAAAATCGAACCGGCATGATAAAAACAAATCGCGGCGAGTCAAGAAACCGTTTGCGGTTCATTCGCATTTATGATCTCCAGTCCGGCCTCTAATGGAAAACCTTGTTCCGTTACAATTTCAATTTCAAAATGTACTTTCTTGCCCGGCCCGGGCGGAATAAAGTTCAAAGCCAGTGGACCCAATTCAACCCATCACAACCCGGCCCGGGGAAATCAGCGTGGCCGAGCCGGTCAGCCCGGCGTTCGAACGGATGAAGCTGATGCTGTTCCGGCCGTTCGACTTCGGCAAATGGTTCGTCATCGGCTTTTGCGCGTGGCTGGCCTATCTCGGCGAGGCGGGCTCGGGTTTTCCCGGTGGAAATTTCAACACAGGGAATCATTCGCAAGGGACCGGGCCCGATTTTCGTCACGGCCTTGAACAGGCTCGAAGTTTTGTCTTGAACAACCTTGATTGGATCGTCCCCGTGGCGGCCATTGTCATCTTCCTGTGCCTGGCCCTGGGCGTGGTCTTTCTGTGGCTGAACTCCCGCGGCAAGTTCATGTTCCTGCACTGCGTGGCGCTGAACAAGGCGGAAGTCATCGAGCCGTGGGACAAATTCGAGCACGAGGGCAACAGCCTTTTCTGGTTCCGCATCGTGTTGAGTTTGATCGCGGCGGTTTTGACACTGCCGCTTCTGGCAACCATCGCCGTCTTGATTTTGCGGATGATTTATCACGGAGAACCGGACCTGACCGGCATCGTAGCGGCGGCATGCCTGGCACTGGTGTTTTTCGCCCTGGCGATTGTTTTTGCGATCATCAAAAAATTCACGGTGGATTTCGTCGTGCCCATCATGTTTCTGCGCGGCGGAAAATGCCGGGCGGCGTGGAAGGAATTTTACGGCCTGCTTTTGGCCAATTCCGGACAATTTGTTTTGTACATCCTGTTTCAAATTGTGTTGTCGATGGCCATCGGCGCCATAGTTTTTGGCGCGATCATCATCACCTGCTGCATCGCGGGCTGTTTGATGGCGCTGCCGTATCTGGGCACGGTGTTGCTGCTACCGGTACTGATATTCAAACGGGCGTATCCGCTTTATTACCTCGCACAGTTTGGACCGCAATATGACGTGTTCCCGCCGTCCGTCCCGCCGATGCCCGGCGCGCCGCCCTTGGCGGCGTAGAACGGGTTTGCGATTGCCAACACACGGCTGGCCGGATATAAATTTCCCCCGGCAATGGAGTTTGCCGACCCGCGAAAGGGTGAACCGCCTGACGATTTCAGAGCTGATGACTCCTACCGATAACGCGGTTTTGTTTCGGTAGGTATTTTATGCTCAACTATTTTTTTGTAGCCTTGGGCGGCGCGCTCGGCAGCGTCGGACGTTACTGGCTTTCCGGTCTTATCGCCAATCTCTTCGGCTCAACCTTTCCATGGGGCACCATCATCGTCAATATCACCGGCTGCTTGTTCATCGGCTTTTTCAACACGGCAACGGGCACGGAAGGACAATGGCTCGTATCACCGGTCGCACGCACATTTTTTATGATCGGCATCTGCGGCGGCTACACGACATTTTCCTCGTTCAGCCTGCAAACTTTGAATCTCGTCAATGACGGCGAATGGCTTTATGCAGGCGCGAACATTTTGTTCTCGGTCGTTCTGTGTCTGGCCGGCGTGTGGCTTGGTCATGCGCTCGCGGTTTATTTGAACACAATGAAAGGAAACTGACATGCACCTTCCACATGACGCCATGCTGCTGCGGATTTTCATCGGCGAAAAAGACCGATGGGAACACAAACCGCTCTATGAAGCCATCGTGCTCAAGGCGCGTGAACTGCATCTTGCCGGCGCGACCGTGCTGCGCGGGCCGATGGGCTTCGGCAAGACCAGCCACCTGCATACGGCAAAAATCCTCCGGCTTTCCATGGACCTGCCCCTGATCATCGAAATCGTGGACAGCGAGGAAAAAATCAACACCTTCCTCCCGCTCCTCGACGATATGATGGGCGGCGGCCTCGTCACGCTCGAAAAAGTGAAGGTGATTGATTATCGCGCCGAAGAAATTCCCCCGGCTCAAATCTGAAAACAAGCCATGACAGAAAATATCTGGTATATCGCCGCGATCTGGATGGGGCTGGCGTTCCTGGCCAGTTTGATTTCCATACGAGTCGGCATTTCCGTGGCGCTCGTCGAAATCGTGGTCGGCGTGATTGTCGGCAACATTCATCTCGGCAACGGCACGCACATTTTGCAAACGACCGACTGGACGAATTTTCTGGCGATGCTCGGCAGCGGCGTTTTGACTTTTTTGGCCGGGGCGGAAATTGATCCGGTTTCACTCCGCGCCAATCTCCGCGCCAGCCTGACGATTGGCATCCTGTCTTTTGCCCTGCCGTTTGCTTGTGTCTGGCTGTTTGCGCAATTTGTTTTGGGCTGGCCGCTGCACCAGGCGCAAATCGCGGGCATCGCCTTGTCAACCACGTCCGTCGCGGTTGTCTATGCCGTTATGATCGAAGGCGGCCAGGGTCAGACGCCGCTTGGCAAAACGATTCTGGCTGCGTGCTTCATCACGGATTTCGGGACGGTGCTGGCGCTTGGCACCCTGTTCGCCGATTTCGACATCTGGCTGCTGGTCTTCGTGGTCGTGATGTCGGTCATGCTCTGGTATATGCCGGCTTGGACGCGGTTCATCATTTCAAAACTCGGCACGACGCGCGTGAGTGAGCCGGAGGTGAAATTCATTTTTCTCGTGTTGTTTTTCCTGGGCGGACTCGCATCCACCGCCAAGAGCGAGGCCGTCCTGCCCGCTTACCTCGTCGGCCTTGTCATTGCCGGCGTTTTCTTGCGCGACAAGACGCTGGTTCACCGGATGCGCACCATTGCGTTTACCATGTTCACGCCCTTTTATTTCATCAAGGCCGGGCTTTTTGTTTCGCTGCCGGCGCTGTGGGCTTCGTTGGGATTTATCGCCATTTTGCTGGCGATTAAAATGGTGACGAAATACATCGGCGTCTGGCCGTCCACGAAATATTTTTACATGCGCAACCGCGAGGCGAATTACACGACGCTGCTGATGGCGACAGGCCTGACATTCGGCACCATTTCCTCGTTGTTCGGCCTACAGAACCACATCATTGACCAGTCGCAATACACGGTTCTCGTCACCGTCGTGATTTTGAGCGCGTTTGTACCAACGCTCATCGCGCAGAAATTCTTCCAGCCGACGATTGAATCCATGATTGAATGGGGCAAGATTTACAGCGAACGAACCAACAACAAGAAAAACACCCCGGCACCGGATGTCGGAGCAACGCGAAAGTGAGGAAACCATGCTGCCCATGTTTCGGAAAATTCTGGTGGGTTACGACGGCTCAAAAGGCGGAAAGGCCGCGCTCGAACGCGCCGCCGTCGCCGCCAAACATTACCACGCCCAATTGACCGCGCTTTGGGTGCGCCAGCCGCTGCCGCGTCACGCCGATCTGCCCGGCGAATCCGAAGGCGAAGCCGAAGCCGCCGCCGATTACTTCGAGGAACGCAAACGCGAAGTGGCGGAACTGGCAAAACAGCAGGGCATTGAAATTGGCTGCGAAAGCCGTTCCGGCCACGCCGCCAAGGTCATCGTGAACTTCGCCAAGGACGGCGGCTACGACCTGATCATCATCGGTCACAGCGACCATTCGGAGCTTTGGGGCCGGCTGCTCGGCGACACCGCCGACCGCATCAGCGACCACGCGCATTGCAGCGTGCTGATTGTGAAACAATGATCGATCTGCACGAAAAAATTTCATCACTGCTGAAAGGCGGTGGAAACCGCGAAGCCGTTTTGGAACATGTCCTGCGCGTGGTGCTGGAATATTTTCATTCGGAGACCGGCACGGTTCACTGGCTTGATGCTGAAAAACAATTGCTTCACCTGGCCGCACAGGTCGGTTTGCCACCGCAAATGCTCGACGTCGTCAAAACCATTCCCGTCGGCAAAGGCATCGCCGGACAAGTCGTTGCACAAGACCGGGCGGTGACGATCTGCGACTTGCAAGCCGACGCCAGCGGCGTGGCCAGGCCCGGCGCGAAACAAACCGGCGTAGGTGGTGCATTGTGCGTTCCAATGCGTTGCCTTGACAAAACTGTGGGGACAATTGGTGTGGGCACAATTCGCCAATACGATTACACGCCCGATGAAACGCATCTTCTGGAGGAAATTGGCCAAATCATCGGCACGCAACTGGGCGGAATCCAGCCGGCAACTTCATCGTAAATTCCCAGGCAGCAACTTCAACGGGCGGTAAAATTGAATTGTCCCCTGCTCCATTTCGCGGCAAGCTGTGCGCTCCTATGCAGCAGGTGAACCTCGGAATGATTGGCGGCGGCACCGTGGGCAGCGGCGTGTTTCATGCGCTCCAGCTCAACGGCAGCCTGATGGCTTCGCGCATCGGTGTGAAGGTGGCCGTGCGCAAAGTCGCGGTCAAGGCATTCGACGAGCCGCGGCCATACCCGATTTCACGGTCGTTGATGACCACGGATTGGCAAAGCGTCGTCAACGACCCCGACGTTCACATCATCGCCGAACTTGTCGGCGGCACCGGTATTGCCCGGACGATGATTCTTACCGCACTTAAGCTTGGCAAACCGGTCATCACGGCGAACAAAGCGTTGCTTTCCGCGCATGGCGAAGAACTTTTTGCCGCGGCGAAAAAGTACGGCACGAATCTTTATTACGAGGCCAGTGTTTGCGGCGGCATTCCCATCATCAAATCGTTGCGCGAAGGCTTTGTAGGTAACCGCATCAACGCGCTTTATGGCATCGTCAATGGCACCTGCAATTATATTCTGAGCCGGATGCGGCTTGAGGGGGCTGACTTTGACGCGGTGCTCGCCGACGCGCAGAAGCAGGGCTATGCTGAAACCCCGCCGGACCTCGATATTGACGGCTGGGACGCCCAGCACAAAATCGGCATCCTGGCCTCGCTGGCGCACGGTTTCTGGGTGAAGCCAAAACAAATTCATGTGGAAGGCATCCGCCATGTTTCCGCATTGGATATTAAATTCGCCAACGAGCTTGGTTACACGATCAAGCTCCTGGGCATTATCAAACGAACTGACGATTTGCGATTTGCGATTGACGCGACAAACCGCAAATCGACTCGTAAATCAAATATCGTAAATCGTAAATGCCGGGTGCAGGTTTCCGTGTATCCGACGTTGATTCCGAACGCGCATGTTTTGGCCGGGGTGAACCACGTTTTCAACGCCGTCTTTGTCCGGGGCGACATCGTGGGTGACACGCTCTTCTATGGACGCGGCGCGGGCAAGGACGCCACCGCGAGCGCGGTCTTGAGCGACCTCGCGGACGCGGCGCTCGACTTGAAATTCGGCACCAAACACCGCGTGCCGCCGTTTGTGCCGCATGAAGGCGCCGGCGCGGTTGTGCCGATTGAAGACGTCATTTCACGGTACTTTGTCCGGCTGAATGTCGTGGATCGCCCCGGCACGCTGGCGAAAATCGCGGCCATTTTCGGACAGTCCCATATCGGCATTTCCTCGGTCATCCAGCCCGAGGGCCATGAGGGCAAAAGTGTGCCGCTGATTTTCATGATTCACGATGCCAGGAACGGCGCGGTGATGAAGGCGCTCGCCCGGATTGGCCGGCTGCCCGTGGTCAAGAGCAGGCCCGTGATGATCCGGGTGGAAAATTTCGAATAATTTCGCGGTCTTCGCGCGACACCAGAGCATGATTCTTTTCCACAGCACCAACGGCCAGGCGCCCCCGGTCAATTTGCGCGGGGCGTTCCATGCCGGACTGGCGCCCGACCGCGGACTTTATCTGCCCGAGCGGTTTCCGCAGATCGCACCGGACGAAATCGCCGGGTTTGCCCAACTGCCTTATTCCGAAATCGCCTTTCGCGTTCTGTCCAAATATACCGAGGGAATCATTCCCGACCAGGATCTGGCCGCCTTTTGCCGCGATGCTTACAATTTTTCGATCCCGCTGGAAAAAATTCGCGACCGGATTTTCCTGATGCGGCTGGACCAGGGTCCGACGGCGTCGTTCAAGGATTTCGCCGCGCAGATGATGGCGCGGATGTTTGGGCATTTTCTGCGCGATGACGGCCGGGAGGTCACCATTCTTACCGCCACCAGTGGTGATACCGGCTCGGCTGTCGCACACGCCTTTCATGGGGTGCCGGGAGTCCGCGTCATCGTGTTGTTCCCCATCGCCGAGGTCAGCGTGAGCCAGCGCAAACTGATGACGACGCTGCGCGACAACATCCGCACCGTCGCGGTGGACGGAAAATTCGACGATTGCCAGGCGATGGTCAAATGCGCCTTCGCGGATCCGGCGTTGAAACATATTTCCCTCTCGTCGGCCAATTCCATCAACATCGGGCGACTGCTGCCGCAGAGCGTTTATTATTTTTACGCCGCGTCGCGGCTGGCGCCACGTGGCGAGCCAATGGTTTTTTCCATTCCCAGCGGCAATTTTGGCGACGCCATGGGCGCCATCGTCGCGCGGGAGATGGGGTTGCCGGTGAGAAAAATCATCGCGCCCGTGAACGCCAATGACGAATTCCCGTGTTTTCTCGCCAGCGGTCGCTACGAAAAGATTTCGCCCTCGCGCAACTCGGTTTCCAATGCCATGAACGTCGGCCACCCGAGCAACCTCGCGCGGCTGGTGGCGGTTTACGGCGGCCAGATGGATGAGACCGGTAAAATCCACCGGCAGCCTGACCTGGCGGCCATGCGCCGCGATTTGTTTTCCACGTCGGTTTCCGATGACCGCACCCGCGCGGCCCTGAAAAGTTTCTGGGACCAGTTCCAATCACTGCTGGAACCGCATGGCGCGGTTGCCTGGCAGGGATTTCTCGACTGGCAGGCGGTTGAACCGCTTGGCGATGCGCCCGCCGTGATTATCGAGACGGCCAATCCGGCCAAATTTCCCGAAGAAATTCACAAAATGATGACCTGGTCGCCGGATGTTCCGCCCGGAATGGCGGCGGCGTTGAAGCTGCCGGAGGACTTTGACCGGATGGAGGCGGATTACGAGAAGTTCCGGGCTTATTTGATTCAGCAGCACACGCCGGCTTGATTGCCGGCGCAGTTCTGGCATCCTGCCGGTTTCAATCGTTCACAACATGGCTCTGATTGTTCAAAAGTACGGCGGCACCTCGGTGGGCAACACCGAGCGCATCAAAAACGTCGCCCGACGCGTGGCGGATTACCACTCGCGCGGCGACCAGGTCGTGGTCGTGGTCTCCGCCATGAGCGGCGTGACGGACCATCTGATCAAACTGGCCAAGGACATCATGCCGTTGCCCAGCGAACGTGAAATGGACGTGCTGCTGGCCACCGGCGAGCAGCAGACCATCGCGCTTACGGCCATTGCGCTGCACAACCTCGGTCTCAAGGCCGCCTCCCTGACGGGCGCGCAGGCGGGCATTACGACCGACGTGGTTCACACGAAGGCAAAAATCCACAACATCGCCCCCAAAAAAGTCCACGAGCTTTTGAAACAGGGCAACGTGGTCATCGTCGCCGGTTTTCAGGGCGAAACGCCGGAAGGCCAGATCACCACGCTGGGCCGCGGCGGTTCGGATTTGACGGCCATCGCGCTGGCCGCCGCGCTCAAGGCCGATCTTTGCCAGATTTACACGGACGTGGACGGCGTTTATACCACTGACCCGCGCCTCGTGCCGACGGCGAAAAAGCTTGAGGAAATTTCCTACGACGAAATGCTCGAACTCGCCAGCCTCGGCGCGAAGGTGATGCAGAGCCGCTCGGTTGAATTTGCCAAGAAGTTTGGAGTCGTGTTTGAAGTCCGCAGCAGTTTAAACGAAAACCCCGGAACCATTGTGAAAGAAGAAACTAAAAGCATGGAAGGCGTCGTCGTCCGCGGCATCGCGCTCGACAAAAACCAGGCGAAGGTCACGCTGGTCGGCGTGCCGGACAAACCGGGCGTGGCCGCGAAAATTTTCAAGGCGCTCGGCGACGCGACCGTCAACGTGGACATGATCATCCAGAACATCAGCCACGGCACGGGCACGCCCGCCACCGACATTTCCTTCACCGCCGACAAGCCGGATTTGCTCAAGGCGCAGAAGGTGATTGCCGGCTTGAAAAAGGAAATCGGCTACCGCGAGGTCATCACCGCCGAGAAGATTGGCAAGCTGTCCATTGTCGGCGTCGGCATGAAATCGCACACAGGCGTCGCGGGCAAATTGTTTGAGACGCTCGCGAATGAAGGTGTGAACATTGACATGATTTCCACCAGCGAAATCAAAATTTCGGTGGTGATTGACCTGGCCAAGGGCGAACAGGCGGTGAAAGCCGTGCACGCGGCGTTTATCGGCTGATTGAATTACCACGCCTTCACCCGGTAAAACCGCTGCGGGGCCGGGTTGGTGTCGTTGACCGAAATGACGGAATTGGAACCGGTCTGATCCGGGGCGAGAGAATTCCACAGTGCCGGCGGCGCCAGGCTGTCTGCGTAATCCACCTCATACACATGATTCGAAACGGTTGGGAATGAAATCATCGGCCAGCTCGTGACCGGCGCCAGGGATAATTGCGCGTCAAAAGCCGGCACCGCGTTCGTGCCAACCACCAACACCGTGACGGTTCCCGTCGAACAATTTCCGCCACTATCGCAAGCCTGATAGGTGAAGGAATCGATCCCGGTAAAGCCCGGATTGGGCGTGTAAGTGACGTTGGTGCGACCGTAAAATTCTGCGTAGCGTCTCAAGGCTTCGACGAAGTAATAATCCCCATAAACGAGCGAGACATTGACCTCCGGAGAGGAAAACTGCGGTGGTTCGCCCGTGCCGTGCAGGAGAATCCCGCTGTTTGTCGTACCCTGTACAAGATAGTTTGTTGAACCAAGCGATTCGAGGACGTTGTGCGCCCCGGCCCAAAAAGTGGCGCTGTCCTGCATGTTTGTGACCAGTTGGCTGAGTTGGACCAAGGCAGACAGCGTTATGGCCGCCGACGAGGAATCCCGCGGCGCGTTGGGAATGTCAGGCGCATCAAAATCCCAATATGGCACGTAATCCGACGGAACATTTGTCAGGTAATAGCTGGCCACCCGCCTGGCAGCGTCAAGAAACGGCGCATAACCAGTTTCACGGTAAGCCATGGTAAAACCGTAAATGGCCCAAGCCTGGCCGCGCGCCCACGTGGAAGAGTTGGAGTAACCTGCACGGGTGCCCTGAAGCAGGAGCGCACCGTTGACGGTGCTGTAAAGGACAAGCTGGAAAGTGCTGTTGTCGATCCGGATTTGATTGGTCATCGCGCGTTCAGCATGGCTGATGGCCTTGACGGACAGGTTTGTGTCCCCATTGATATCGGTGCCATGGTAGAGCAGTTCTGTATTCATCATTGTGTCAATGATGACTTGAAAGTTTGTCGGGGCGAGCAACAGGTCATCGGCCAGGCAACCAACGATGGAATTGTACCGATTCGTAAGCGAATGTGCCGCTTGCAGCAACACCGACTGGTAGGCGGAATTGCCGGTCAACCGATAACCGTTCCCGAAACTGGTGTTGATCATGAACCCAATATCATCCGTGTTGGTGTTAAATTGCTGTGACGCGATGCCCGCCGTCCATTGCTGCGCCCATTTTTCAAAATTGGGGTCACCGGTCTGTTCGTATAAATACCAGAGGCTCCCGGGGAAAAATCCGCTGGTCCAATCCGAGTTGTTGACCGTTTTCCACATGCCATTGGTCAGCGTGCTGCGCGGATAAAGATTGGTGCTCCCCATTTGCACGACGGTGTTGCTGAGCTGGATGGCGGAAAACTGGAAAAGCCGGGACAGCTCGGGCGTGGTTACCGGCGCGTTTGAGTTGATCACCACAGTTCCATGGGCCGGCGCGCTGACCTGGAGGACCGCCAGTTGATTGCTCCCCGCGTCGGAATCGTTCGTCAACACCGAAACGGTTACCGCCTGATTCTGGATGGTGACGGCCAGGTCGGAGGCGGCATCAAGCACACCCGCACATGCCGGGCAGCCAAGCCACTGGCAGGCCAGAATGGCCAGCCACTTGCCGATCAAAAGGCATCGTTTCTGCCTTTGCAAAGTGTGCATTTTGGTACTCCCAAAAACTTTCCCAGCCAACGGTGCAACAAGTGGAATTCGACCTCCGACAGTAAAAACGGTAACATCCCACGCCGGGAATGCAACACCGCTTGTCCATGAATTTCCAGGCGAAGGCCATGCTGCAAAACAATTTGACGAACCGGAGCCGGTTGGCTATCTTGGCAACGTGAATCGCACCTTGAATCCAAACCTGCTGCTTGACAACGCGCTGCTGCTGCGCCGCGCGGCGGTTGGGTTCTGATTGCGTCTCAAAATTTATCAAACCCCACTGCCAACCGGCGGTGGGGTTTTTTGTTTTGCCAAACGGAAGCGCCACTGCCACAACTGAAAAACAACATGCAAAAAAATCCGTCGAAAAAGTACCGTCCGTTCCCGCCGGTCGCCCTTCCCGACCGGCAGTGGCCCAGCCGTGTCCTCACGCGCGCGCCCATCTGGTGCAGCGTGGATTTGCGCGACGGCAACCAGGCGCTCGCCGTGCCCATGAACGTCAGCCAGAAGCTCGAGCTTTTCCAGACGCTCGTGAAGGTCGGCTTCAAGGAAATTGAAGTCGGCTTTCCGTCCGCCTCGAACACCGAGTTCGCCTTCAATCGCCGGCTCATCGAGGAAAACCGCGCACCGGACGACGTATGGCTTCAGGTGCTCGTGCAGGCGCGCGAGGATTTGATCCAGCGAACCATCGAGTCGCTCGTCGGCGCAAAAAAGGCCATCATCCATCTTTACAATTCCACCTCGCCCGCGCAGCGCCGCGTCGTGTTTGGAAAATCGAAGGAAGAAATCGTCGAGGTCGCCGTGCGCGGCGCACGGTGGATCAAGGAACGTTTGCCCCGGCTCAAGGGCACGGAAGTCATGCTCCAGTATTCGCCGGAAAGTTTCAGCGCCACGGAAGTGGAATTTGCGAAGGAAATTTCCGAGGCCGTCATGGATGTCTGGCAGCCAACACCAAAACGGCAAATGATTTTGAATCTGCCGGACACGGTGGAGGTCGCGATGCCAAACGTTTATGCCGACCAGATCGAATGGGTCTGCCGGAACATCAAGAACCGCGAGTCGCTCATCATCAGCTTGCACACGCACAACGACCGCAACACCGGCGTGGCGGCGACGGAGCTTGGTTTGCTCGCCGGCGCAGACCGCGTGGAGGGCACGCTTTTTGGCAATGGCGAGCGCACGGGCAACCTCGACATCGTCACCGTGGCGTTGAACCTTTACCAGCATGGCATCGATCCGAAGCTGGATTTCACGAACCTCAATTCCATCATCGAGGTTTACGAACGTTGCACGGGGATGACGGTGCCGCCACGCCAGCCTTATGCGGGCGAACTGGTTTTCACCGCGTTCAGCGGTTCGCACCAGGACGCCATTCGCAAAGGTTTAAACGAATGGAAGGAGGCCGGGCACGCGCATTGGGATGTACCGTATCTCACGATTGACCCGGCGGACATCGGTCGCGAATACCGCGAAGTCATCCGCGTCAACAGCCAGTCGGGCAAGGGCGGCGTGGCCTATCTTCTTGAAAGCGAATTTGGCATCGAATTGCCAAAGGACATGCAGCGCGAGTTTGGGCCAATCGCGAACGACGCCGTGGACAAACTCGGCCGCGAAGTCAGCGGTGCCGAGTTGAAAAAGATGTTCTGGCGCGAGTACATAGAACGCGCAAAGCCGTGGCAGCTCAAGAGTTTTGAAACCGAGAGCAAAAACGGCGTCGTCAAGTGCCATGCTCAATTGTTGCGCGACGACAAGCCGGTGGAATTCTCCGGCGAAGGCAACGGCCCGCTCGCCGCGCTCGTCCACGGTTTCGGCAAAATTGGCGTGCCCCGTTTTGAAATTGTTAATTATAGCGAACACGCTCTCGGTTCAGGCGCGAAAGCCAAAGCCATCGCCTACATCCAAATCAAGACCGCCGACGGCAAAACCCGCTGGGGCGCTGGCGTGGACACCAACATTGAGCTTGCGTCTGTCCGTGCCGTCTTGAGCGCTTTAAACCGTTCCTGACGCGGTTCAATTGTGAAAAAATCCCGCTCGTCAAAATCAGGCAAGTGGTTTAGCTTTCCCGGGTTTTTATGAGATTGAAACCGACAGTTTTTTTTGCGGCCGCAGGATTATTTCTCATCGGCACGGCATTTTTTGCCGCCGGGCAGTCATCCACCAACACCATCGTGACCACTCCGCCGGTTTATGTGCCGGACATCTCGCACTCCAAGGACCCTTTGCCGGACGGCATCTTTGCCTGGGATGCACTCTCGAAATCAACGGATGCGGACGCCGATCAAGAACAGGCGCATTTCATTTTCAACTTTACGAATGTTTCATCGGGTAACGTCGTCATTTTGAGTGTTCGTCCCTCGTGCGGCTGCACCACGGCCCAGATGCCGCCGTTGCCATGGACGCTCGCGCCCGGCACAAACGGCCAAATTCGCCTCACCGTGAATGTCAAAGGAAGAAGCGGCACCCTGTTCAAAGCCGTTTACTTGACCTCGGACAAGGGAAGCAAAACGCTCATGCTGCGCATCAACATGCTGCCGCCGGTAACACCCAAAATGACCGACGCGGAGCGCGCCCGCGACATCGCTGCGGCGAAAATTGACCGACAGGCTGTCTTTCGCGGTGATTGCGCCAAATGCCATTTAAACAATATCCAAGGCAAATACGGCAAACCCCTTTTTGATTCGGTTTGCGGCATCTGTCATGAGGCTGAGCAGCGCGCGTCCATGGTGCCGAATTTGCACGATTTAAAAACGCCGACCAACGATGAGTTTTGGCGCACATGGATCGCTCACGGCAAACCGGCTACGCTCATGCCTGCGTTTGCCACCAGCGACGGCGGCCCTCTCACGGACATCCAAATTGCCTCGATCGTCGCTTATCTGGATGCGGTAATTATACCCCAAGTTCCTGCGAATAAGTAACTTCTGTCCAACCCGCTTAATCTTACATTTTGTTGTTGCCAAATTGGACACAACTGTCTAAAATCTGGGCAGTAACAGAGAAGTAAAGTGTCGTTAATAGTAATAGTCTTAAAATAGGGAAGTTATGGCAACTTTAGTGTCCTTCAGAACATGGCTGAATTCCGTTTCCTATTTTTTTAAAGATTGCCGCTTGTGGCTGTCGTGGTCTTGGTTTTTCCGGCAATGCTGGGTCGTGGTGGTTTTGACTGTTGCAGGAACATTCAGTTATTTGGTCATCAGCCGTTTTGTCTTCCAACCGATTCGCGTGGTGGGTGAAAGCATGTATCCCACATTGGCAGACTCTGGATGTTATTGGTTGAACCGATTTTCCTACCTGATTGACCAACCAAAACAGGACGACATCGTTGCACTCAACGATCCGCAGGACAATACACCGGTGGTCAAACGCATCATCGCCATGCCTGGACAATCCATTTACCTCAAAAGCGGCAAAGTCTATGTCGATGGCCAATTACTGCGTGAACCTTATCTTTTGACCGGAACACCAACCTACGCCTACGAAAAGAGCGAAGATGAGTTCATTTGCATCGGCAAAGATGAGTTCTTTGTCATGGGTGATAATCGCAACAACAGCATGGACAGCCGCACATTCGGAGCCGTCCCGCGCCAAAACATCCTTGGTAAAGTGATCGAATAATTTGCAGCCCCCCGCGTTAAATTCAGAACGGAACCTGACAGTCCTGCCTTGCATCAGACGCCAGCGGCGTTAAGCTGTCAACCATGACAGTCAAACTGGTTGACGCAACAAACCGCGCGCGCATTGCCGGCCTCGGCGAACGCGTTTTGAGCGGTGGCCCAGTCACGCGCGGCGAGGCGCTGTGGCTTTTCCAACTCGAGAATTCGGCGGACATCTTTGACCTGCTTTCCTGGGCCAATCGCGTCCGCGAACATTTCAAGGGCAACAAAATCCACCTCTGCTCCATCGTCAATGCCAAGGCCGGCGCGTGCTCGGAAAATTGCAGCTTCTGCGCGCAATCTTCATTTTATCAGACCGGCTCGCCCAAATATGGCTTCGTTGATCCTGAACCCGTCGCCGAAGCCGCTGACGAGGCGAATAAAAACCAGGTCACCGCCGTCGGCCTTGTCGCGGCTTGGAAAGGCCTCAATGAAGGCCCGATGCTGGACGAAGTCTGCGACCGTGTGCGCGAATTGAAGGCCGGCGGCAAAACGCGCCCGGACGTTTCTCTCGGCATCATCAAAAGCCAGCGCGTGGCCGACCGGCTCAAGGAAGCCGGCGTCGAGTGCTACGGCCACAATCTGGAAAGCTCGCGCCGATTTTTCCCAAAAACCTGCACCACGCACACGTACGACGACCGGCTGGAAACCATCGGCCATTTGAAAAAGGCCGGCATCAAGATTTGCTCCGGCGGCATCATCGGCATGGGCGAAACGCGCGAAGACCGCTGTGACCTGGCGTTTTCGCTCAAGGAAATCGGCGCCAACGTCGTACCAATCAACATCCTCAATCCAATTCCCGGCACGCCGTTTGAAAAAAATGAACCTTTGCCGGCCATGGAAATTTTGAAAACCATCGCCTGTTTCCGGTTCATTCTGCCGCGACAGGAAATCATGATTGCCGGCGGCCGCACCGTGAACCTGCGCGACGCGCAAAGCATGATCTTCATGGCCGGCGCGAGCGCGCTGATGGTGGGCAACTATCTCACCACGCTGAACCAGCCGGTGGAGAAGGATTTGCAAATGCTCAAAGACCTCGGCCTCGACCCGAACTGGGACAGCCACGATTTCAGCGATCAGGACGAAGGCGGCTGCGGGTGTGGAAAGGAAAATTGCGAGACGAAAATGGCGATGGCGTAAATGAACAAAAAGATTCCCGAACTTCGCCAGAATCGGCAATCTTCACTTCATGAGCCGGATGCTAAAACTTCCGTTCGCAGTTCGCGGAGACAAAATCATCCACATATCAGAAGTCGAATCAGGTCGTCAGCCAGATTGTTTTTGTCCGGCCTGTAAAACTAGACTGGTTGCAAGAAAAGGGCAGTTCCGAAAACATCATTTCGCACACGACTCCGGCACAAATTGCAGCGAAGAATCCGCCTTACATTGGTTTGGGAATAATTGCTCTACGATGCAATTGACCTCGCATTGACTGAAGGCCGTCTGCTTCCAATGCAATGGAAGTGCAGTCAATGCCACCGCATTCACGGCGGCAATTTGCTAAAAAGGGCCGTATCTGTTGCGCTCGAACAAGTCTTGGGCGAAGCACGTCCTGATTTATTGCTGAAAGATTCAAATGGCAAGCCGGTCGTGGCAATTGAAGTTATTGTGACGCACGCACCGGAGCAAAGCGCGTATGATTTCTACTCTAAGAATGACATTGCAGTTGTAGAAATAAGAATTGAGGACGGAGCAGTTCTTGAAACCTTTCGAGAATTACGAGAATTGAAGCCGGATGCGGTGAGCATCTGCACGCAAAAGAAATGTCCAAATTGCCGTAAGCCACTCGGTTTAAAAATGCTGCACATCGTCGTTGGTGATTGTTACCGATGCCACTCACCGATGAAGGTCGCTTTTATTGATGCAGAAGGAATGGTTTTGCAAACGCCCGCTTTTTCGCCGCAAGAAATCGAACGAGCTAAAGAACAAGGGTGCATTCTTGAAGTCCGTTACAGCAAAACTGTAAATAGCCGCTATCTAGCAAACGTATGTCCAAAATGCAAAGCCTTCGTTGGGGAACATTATATGCACGATTATTACAACAACGACTCAATTGCAGTGATTCCGACTGGTTGGTTTTGTTTTGATTGTGGCAGAATATTCCAAGATAAGTCCTAGTGTCGCAGGCGCGACATCTTTGTAGAAACCCAAACCAAAAATTCCCCAGCCCCGTCGGGGCGGCATCATCGGTTGTAGCGGCGCTGTGTCAGCGCCGTCGTCGGTCACAGATCGACCCTACAGGATTTCGCTCCTTCCGCCAATCCCAACGGGATTGAATCCGTGAAATTCGTGTCAAAAACATCTTTGCGTCTGGGCGGCTTTGCGTGAAATTCTCCGCGTGCAAAAACTTGGCAAAAACCACGGCGGCTACCACGGCGAGACGATTGACATCCGCGCCGTCTTGCGCGACGTCGAAACTGCGGCCCAACAGCACGGCTGGACTTCGGAAATCTTTCACCTAACGCCGGAGTTTAAATGGTTCGCACTCCATCGGAAACCTGAGGGAGGGAGCAAGGAGCAAGCAGCAAGAATTTACATCAGCACCGGCATCCATGGCGACGAGCCAGCCGGCCCTCTTGCCGGGTTGAGATTGCTTCGGGAAAACAAATGGCCGCCAAACGCAGAACTTTTGTTTTGCCCGTGCCTGAATCCCGCCGGCTTCGTTTTAAACCGCCGCGAAAACGCCGACGGCAGGGATTTGAATCGTGATTACCGCCATTTGGAGACCGCCGAGGTCCGCGCGCACATCGCGTGGCTGGAGCACCAGCCGCGATTCGATGTGTATCTCTGCCTCCACGAAGACTGGGAATCACACGGATTTTATCTCTACGAACAGAATCCCGACGCGAAACCGTCGCTGGCGGAAGCCATTGTCAATGCCGTGCAAAAAATGTGTCCGATTGATCCATCGGAAATGATCGAAGACCGCCCGGCGGAAAATGGCATCATCCGCCCGAACCTCGACCCGCGCACGCGACCGCAGTGGGCCGAGGCGTTTTATCTCATCATTCACAAATCGCGGCTTGGCTACACCCTCGAAGCACCTTCGGATTTTCCCATGTCAGCCCGCGTCAACGCACTTGTTACAGGCGTGGAGACGGCGCTGAAATCGTCCGGGTGATTGGGTCAATGGATTTCGAACCAGCGTGACGAGAAATCACCGGCCCGCCAGGTGGAACCGGCGCTCCATGTTCATCTTTACTTCAATGCCGTCTCCCGCCGCTTCATCCATTCATCACCCAAGCCGGAAAGGGTCTTGGCTTTCAGCACCCGTTCCGCGAGCGGGAAAACAACGCGCTCTTCCTTGTCGAAATGTTCGCGCGACCGCAGCACGGCCCGCAGCAGCAGGTCGCGCGCCTGCTTTGGTCCCCGCGCCTTTTGCACCTCGGCCAGTTGGGCGTCAATCTCGTCGTGCTCCTCGTGGAAGGTTTCGCTCTGGCCGATCTGCTCCAGGCAATGTTCCAACGGCCCGATGAGCAGATCGTCCTCGGTGCAGGCATGGGGGCGCATGAGCGCGTCCAGCGTGGCGGCCAGCGATTTGACCTCCGCCAGCGTCTTGAGCCGCGGCAGGGTTTTCTCGATGTGATCGAACAAATTGTGGAACACCGCGTGTTCCGCCACCAAAATTTCCGTGATTTTCATTGTTGGGACTGATTTTTCGTCCGCATCCTACAATCCCGCCGCCACCGCCGGTTTGCCAACCGTTTCTTGGCTTTCTTTTAGCCATTTACCCCGCATCTTCCGCAGTTCAACTCTGGCAAGCCTCCATTCCAGCACACGTGCAAACCGGATTGCGGTCGCCATAAACATTGTCCACGCGGCCAACCGCCGGCCAGAATTTGTAGTCGCGCAGGCCGGGCACCGGAAACGCCGCCTGCTCGCGCGGGTAAGGATGATTCCAATTGTCCGCCGCAATCATGTCCGCCGTGTGCGGCGCATTCTTGAGCAGGTTGTTTTGCTTGTCTGCCGTGCCGGATTCAATCGCGCCAATTTCGCCGTGAATGGCAATCATCGCGTCGCAGAAACGATCCAGTTCCACCTTTGATTCACTTTCGGTAGGCTCGACCATCATCGTGCCGGGAACGGGCCACGAAATCGTCGGGGCGTGAAAACCGTAATCCATCAACCGCTTTGCCACATCCTCAACAGTGACGCTCTTGAACTGGCGCAAATCGAGGATGCACTCGTGCGCGACGAGGCCGTTGCTGCGGTAAAGTGTCGGGAAATAATTTTCCAGCCGTCTGGCGATGTAGTTCGCATTGAGGATGGCGAACCGGGTCGCTTCGGTCAGGCCGTCCGCGCCCATCATGGCGACATACATCCAGGAAATCGGCAGAATGCCCGCGCTGCCCCACGGCGCGGCGGCAACCGGGCCAATCGGGTTTTCGCCGCCAAGATTCACGACCGGATGGCCGGGCAAAAATTCAACGAGATGCTCCGCCACGCCAACCGGCCCGACGCCCGGTCCGCCGCCGCCGTGCGGAATGCAAAATGTCTTGTGCAAATTCAAATGGCAGACGTCCGCGCCGATGTCCGCCGGCCGGCAGAGGCCGACTTGCGCATTCATGTTCGCGCCGTCCATATAGACCTGCCCGCCGTTGGCGTGGATGATTTTGCAAATTTCCATGATCGTTCCCTCAAACACACCGTGCGTGGATGGATAAGTGACCATCAGGCAGGCCAGCGCATTCTTATGCGCGTCGGCTTTTGCACGGAGGTCGGCGACGTCAATGTTGCCTTCCTTGTCACAGGCGACGGCAACGACTTTCAATCCGGCCATGACCGCACTGGCGGGATTGGTGCCGTGCGCGGAAGTTGGAATCAGGCAGATGTTGCGATGTCCTTCGCCACGACTTTCATGCCAGGCGCGGATGACGAGCAGGCCGGTGTATTCGCCCTGTGCCCCGGCATTTGGCTGCAACGAAACTCCCGCAAAGCCGGTGATTTCCGCGAGCCAGTCTTCGAGCTGCTGAAAAAGCGTCCGGTAGCCGCGCGCTTGCTTCAACGGCGCGAACGGATGAATCTTCGCAAACTCCGGCCAGGAAATGGGAAACATTTCCGCCGCGGCATTCAGCTTCATCGTGCAGGAACCGAGCGGAATCATGGAAGCGGTGAGCGACAGGTCGCGCGATTCGAGCCGCTTGATGTAACGCAGCATTTCGGTTTCGGAGTGGTAACGGTTGAAGACGGAGTGCTGCAAGAAAGCCGAGGTGCGTGCGAAAGCAATTCCATTTTTCGCCATGACAGCAAAGGTCGCCTTCCGGTCTGCTCCGAAAATATCCCAAATTTCATAGACGTCTTTTATGCTCGTCGTTTCATCGAGCGATATGCCAATGGATTTTTCATCAATTATTCGAAAATTCATCCGACGTTCTTCAGCAGCCTTGAAAAAGCTGGATACCGATTGATCGGTTAGTTCAACACGGACTGTATCAAAAAACTCTTTCGTCAGGACGCGCAATCCGAGTTGTTCCAATCCAGCAGCAAGCAATTGAGTCAATCTATGAACCTGCTCGGCAATTTTTTTTAAACCTTCCGGCCCGTGGTAGCACGCGTAAAGCGACGCCATGTTCGCCAGCAATGCCTGCGCGGTGCAGACGTTGCTCGTGGCCTTTTCACGGCGGATGTGCTGCTCGCGGGTTTGGAGCGCAAGCCGCAACGCCGGTTTGCCCCGCGAATCCTTGGAGACACCAACGATGCGGCCGGGCATGTGGCGCTTGAATTCGTCGCGCGTGGCGAAAAATGCGGCGTGCGGGCCGCCGTAACCAAGCGGCACGCCAAAGCGCTGCGCGCTGCCGACGGCGATGTCCGCGCCAAATTCACCCGGCGGCTTGACAAGCGTGAGGGCGAGCAAATCGGTGGCAACGATGACGAGCGCGCCCGCCGCGCGGGCCTGTCCGACAAATCCGGTGTAATCGTGAATCGCGCCGAATGTGTCGGGATATTGCACCAGCGCGCCGAACACCTTTTCGCTGAACTGAAATTTTTCGTGATCGCCGACCGCGATTTCGATGCCGAGCGCCTTGGCGCGTGTCTGAACGACTTCAATCGTCTGCGGATGGCAATGCTCCGAAACAAAAAAAACGCTTCGCCCATCCTTGAGCGAATGGCACATCGTCATCGCCTCGGCGGCGGCGGTGGCCTCGTCGAGAAGCGAGGCATTGGCGATGTCGAGCGCGGTGAGGTCGGCGACCATTGTTTGGAAATTCAGGAGGGCTTCGAGCCGGCCCTGGGAAATTTCGGCCTGGTAAGGCGTGTATTGCGTGTACCAGCCGGGATTTTCAAGGACGTTGCGCTGGATGACCGGCGGCGTGACGGTGTCGTAGTAACCCTGGCCGATGAACGAGCGGAAGACTTTGTTTTCGGATGCGATGTGCTTGAGGGCGGCGAGCGCTTCAAATTCACCGCGCGCGGCAGGCAGGTCCAATTTTTTGCCGAGCCGGATTTTTCCCGGCACGGCGGCGTCAATCAAATCATCGAGGCTCTTGAAACCGATTTGCGCGAGCATGTCGCGGGTTTCAGCGGCGTTTGGGCCGACGTGACGGCGGACAAATGGGTCGGTGTGCGGCAGCGGATTTTCGGCCAAAGACATCTGGTGAAATTACGGTTCGCGGTCACCAAAGCAAGTGAGATTTCGGCCTGACACTCCCATTTTGCTGGCTATTAAAGGAATACAATATGTCAGGCAGGCGGAAAAAACGCGCCACAACTAATGGTATTTTTGCCCAAAAAATCCGCAATTTAACGTTGTGCAAAAACGGCAATTTTCATACAATTTTTGCACCTGAAATTTGACGCCCGGAAACGGGTTTTTAAAAGAATTTATGTCGAAAACAAACGAGCCGGCTGAGGCAAAAAATCAATCGGCAGCCACCAGTTCTGCAGAGAAATACGACGCTTCCAAGATAGACAAGCTCGAGGGATTGGAGGCCGTCCGCAAACGGCCCGGCATGTATATCGGCGACCCGGACGAACGCGGACTGCACCACAGCGTCTTCGAGGTGCTCGACAATTCGATCGACGAACATCTTGCGGGCTATTGCAACAGGATCGAGGTGACCATTCACATGGACGGCTCGGTGTCCATCCGCGACGACGGTCGCGGCATTCCGGTGGACATGCACCCGAAATGGAAAATGCCCGCCGTCGAACTGGTGCTCACCAACCTGCACGCCGGCGGAAAATTCGGCCAGGGCGCCTACAAATATTCCGGCGGCCTTCACGGCGTCGGCGCAAAGTGTGTCAATGCGCTCGCCGAATGGTTCCGCGTCGAGGTTTCGCGCGATGAGAAGGTTTATTCGATGGAATTTGCGCGAGGCAAGACGACGCAGAAGCTAGAAGTCATCGGCAAATCGAAAAAGACGGGCACCTTGATCACGTTCAAGCCCGACCCGGAAATTTTCACCATCACGACCGAGTTCAAGTTCGACATCCTCGCCAACCGCCTCCGCGAGCTGGCGTTTTTGAACCCGGGCATCGAAATAGCGCTCACGGACGAACGCGACGAAAAGACCGAGACGTTTTTTTACCGGGACGGCATCGAACAATTCGTCCGCCAGCTCGGCCGGAGCAAACAGCCGTTGCATCCCAAGCCGATTGCAATCGCGGGCAAACGGCCCAGCAAAATCGACGGCAAGGACGAAGACGTGTTTGTGGATTGCGTGCTGCAATACACCGACAGCTACAGCGACCAAATCCTCTGCTTTGCCAACTCCATTCCAAACACGGATGGCGGCACGCATCTCACCGGCTTCCGCTCCGCGCTGACCCGCGCCATCAACCAGTACGCCAAGCAGAACAACCTGTTGAAGGAAAAGGACCCGACGATTTCCGGCGATGACGTCCGCGAAGGCCTGGTTTGCGTGCTCAGCGTGAAACTGCCGAATCCCCGTTTTGAATCGCAGACGAAGGTGAAGCTGGTGAACACGGAAATTGACGGCGTTGTTTCGTCCGTTGTCTATGACGGGTTGATGACACACTTCGACGCGAATCCCAGCGTCGCCAAGAAAATCATCGAGAAAGGGTTGCTCGCGGCGCGTGCGCGGGAAGCCGCGCGGAAGGCGCGAGAGACGGTTCGCAAGGGCGCGCTCACCGGCGGCGGACTGCCCGGCAAGCTGGCGGACTGCTCCGACCGCGACCCGGCCAACACCGAATTGTTCATAGTCGAGGGTGATTCCGCCGGCGGCTCCGCCAAGCAGGGCCGCGACCGCAAATTCCAGGCGATCCTGCCCATCCGCGGCAAGCTCATCAACGTCGAGAAGGCGCGGCTGGACAAGGTGCTTCAGAACAACGAAATCCGCACGATGATCACCGCCGTCGGCACGGGCATTGGCGACGGTGAGGGTGAAGGCGCGTTCAATCTCGAAAAGCTCCGCTACCACAAGGTCATCATCATGACCGATGCCGACGTGGACGGCTCGCACATCCGGACGTTGTTGCTGACGTTTTTCTACCGGCAGATGCCGTCGCTCATCAAAAATGGCTTCGTCTATATCGCCCAGCCGCCGCTTTACCAGATTGCGCGCAAGAAACGCGTTGAATACATTGATGACGACGCCCGGCTGAACAAAATCCTGCTCGAACTCGGCACGGAAGAAGTGCGACTGAAGAACCTTTCCGACAAAAAGGAGCTTTCGCAAAAACAGCTCGCGGAAATCCTCGAATTGCTCGAATCACTCGACAAGTACGCCAATGCCTTGAAACGCCACGGCGGCGACTTCGCGGAATACGTCGAGCATCGCCAGAAGAAGACCGGTGACCTGCCGAAATACCTAGTCAAGGTGCGCGACGGCAATGACGAGACGGTGCATTATTTCCACACCGAAGATGAACTGGCGCAATTCGGAGCAAAGAATGCCGATTTGAAATTATTCGGCACCGAGGAGGAGGGCGACACAACAGCCTCCGAGAAGAAAAACGGTTCGACCCGGCGCGCACAACACGTCGAGCTGCACGAAAACAAGGCCATCGTGGAATTGCTCTCCAAACTCGACAAGAAAGGTTTCAGCATTGAGCACTACGCTGGGCAGAACGAACCGTTGTTTGAACTTCGCGAGGGTGAAGGCGACCGGGAAACGGTCAAGCCGCTGTTCTCCATCCCGGAAATCCTCGCGGGCATCAAGGAAGTCGGCCGGCGCGGGCTGTCCATCAAACGCTTCAAGGGCCTCGGCGAAATGAATGCAAAGGAGTTGTTTGAAACGACGATGGACCCGGTGCGGCGCAAGTTGTTGCGCGTGGACCTGACCAACGCCGTGGACGCCGAGGAAATGTTCACCAAGCTCATGGGCGAGGAAGTCGAGCCGCGACGCCAGTTCATCGAGGACAACGCGCTCAACGTGCGGAACCTGGACATTTAATTTTTGTCTGCTGGAATTTTTATGGCTGAATCCAAACCATCGAACGATTTGCCGGTGACCAACACGCCGTTGTTTGCCGCCGGGGAAAAAATCGCCAAGGTCAACGTCGCTGACGAAATCAAGAACTCCTTTCTTGATTACTCCATGTCCGTGATCATCTCCCGCGCGCTGCCCGATGCGCGCGACGGCCTCAAGCCCTCGCAACGGCGCATCCTGCTGGCGATGCACGATCTCTCGCTGTTTCCGAACCGCCAGCATCGCAAGTGCGCCAAAATCTGCGGCGACACCAGCGGCAACTACCATCCCCACGGCGAGGCAGTGATTTATCCGACGCTTGTTCACATGGCGCAGCCATGGGCGATGCGCGAACGGCTCGTGGACGGCCAGGGCAATTTCGGCTCCGTGGAAGGCGATCCGCCCGCCGCCATGCGTTACACCGAGGCGCGCATGACGCACCTCGGCGGCGCGCTGATGGAGGACATGGACCAAGACACGGTGGATTTCGTCCCCAATTACGACGAAACCCGCACCGAGCCGACCGTTTTTCCCGCCGCGTTTCCGAATCTGCTCGTCAACGGCGGCACCGGCATCGCCGTCGGCATGGCCACCAACATTCCGCCGCACAATCTCGGCGAAATCATTGACGGCATCTGTGCGCAGATTGACGACCCGAACATCTCGGTCAAGGGGCTGATGAAGTTCGTCAAAGGCCCGGACTTCCCGACGGGCTGCATGGTGTGCGGGCTGGAAGTCATCAAGGAATATTTCACCGGCGGCCGCGGCAGCGTCAAGGTCCGCGGCAAGGTCGGCGTCGAGCAACTCAAGGGCGGGCGCGAGCAGATCGTCATCACGGAAATCCCCTACAACGTCAATCGCGCGGTACTCGTCGAGCGCGTCGCCGAATTGGTGAACGAAAAAACGCCGGGCTTCACGGACATCACGGCCATTCGCGACGAGTCGGACGAAAACACGCGCGTCGTCGTTGAACTCAAGCGCGATGCGATTCCGAAGGTCGTCATCAACAATCTTTACAAGCAGACCGCGCTGGAAAGCAGCTTTGCCGTCAACATGCTGGCGATCGATCATGGCCGGCCCAAGACGCTCGGGCTCAAGGAGCTCATCAGTTGCTACATCGAGCACCGGCGCGAAGTGGTGCTGCGCCGCACGCGGTTCCAGTTGAAAAAGGCCGAGGAACGCGCGGAAATCCTCGAAGGCTATCTCATCGCGCTGGCGAACCTTGACGAGTTCATCAAAATAATCCGCAGCAGCAAGACGCGCGAGGAGGCCAGGGTCAAATTGCTCGCCTTTGAGTGGACGCAAAAGCAGGTCGAACGCTGGAGCATTTTAATCCGCAACGAGGCGCGCCTGACCAAGGGCCGTTATGCACTGACCGAACGGCAGGTGGACGCCATCCTGGAGTTGCGCCTGTACCAGTTGACCGGGCTGGAAATTGACAAGGTCGAGGGCGAATACAAGGAACTGCTCAAGCGCATCGAGGATTTGATGGACATCCTTGCGAAGGAAGCCCGCGTGTTCACCATCATCAAGAACGAATTGCAGGCGATCAAGGCGAAATACGCCACCCCGCGCCTGACCGACCTCGTGCCCGATGAAGGCGAAATCAACATCGAAGACCTCATCGCCAACGAAGGTGTCATCATCACGCTCACCCACAACGGCCTCATCAAACGCACGAACGTCAGCTCGTATCGCGCGCAGCGGCGCGGCGGCAAGGGCGTCATCGGCATGACGACCAAGGAAGGCGCGACTGACGAGGACCACGATTTCATCGAGCATCTGTTCACCGCCAGCACGCACGATTATCTGATGTTTTTCACGAACACGGGCCGTGTTTATGTCGAGCGCGTTCATGAAATTCCCGACATGGGCCGCGCCGCCAAGGGCCGCAGCATCGCCAACCTGCTCGAATTGAAGGCGGGCGAAACCATCGCCGCGCTCATCCGCGTCCTGTCCAAAACGAACGCGAACAAGGAAGACGTAACGTGGGAACAACCTGGGTTTGTCCTTTTCTCGACGAAACAAGGCACGGTCAAGAAAACCGCGCTGGCCGATTTCGCCAACGTCCGCAAGGGCGGCATCATCGCCATTGGCATTGATCCGGGCGACACGTTGATTGACGTGAAGCTCACGACTGGCCAGAACGAAGTTGTGCTCATCACCCGCGACGGCATGAGCATCCGGTTCAACGAAGAGGACGCGCGCTCCATGGGCCGGCCCGCCAGCGGTGTGCGCGGCATCAAATTGTCGAAGGGCGATGAAGTTGTCGCCCTGGCCATCGTCGTGCCGGATGCCAAACTGCTGGTCGCCGGCGAAAATGGCATCGGCAAGCGCACGGATTTCGAGGAATACCGCGTCCAGTCGCGCGGAGGCAAGGGCATCATCACCATGAAGACCACCGAGAAAACCGGCGCGGTCATCGGTGCCCTGACCGTGCGTGATGGGGATGAAATCATGCTCATCACCGTCAAGGGCCAGATGGTTCGCATTTCCGTCAATGGCATCCGCGAAGCCGGCCGCAACACGCAAGGCGTCAAGCTCATCGAGCTGGAATCCGGAGACAAGCTTCAAGCCATCGCACCCGTCATCGGCGAGGACAAGGAAGATTCCGCCGCCGGCGAGGATGAACCGGCGAAATAGTGTTAAAACGTTCCCGGCCGGCGAAGCCAATCCCGGCCGGGCTTCCCGGCCTCCGACGGCATGGACACTGCTTGCATGGTGCCTTTGGCCGGGACACAAGTCCCAACGCTGGTTTCGCAAAGCCTGGCTGGATTGTGATTAAAAAAATTGCAAATCATTTGCTGAGATGGCTTTTTGATTTGCCGTTTGGCGTTTGGCAATAAGAACTCTGACAAAAAACTGGAATTTGCATGTCAAGGATTGTGGTCATTAGCGAGGCATTGTCCGGTCTGTCGCATGAACTGGGCGGGCACTGGATCACGATTGGGCGCGGTGACAAGAATGCGTTTCAAATCGTTGAAAAGTCGGTCTCCAACCAGCATTGCGAAGTGTTGCTGCGCGGCAACGAACTGGTGGTTCGCGACCTGCGCTCAACCAACGGCACGTTTATCGGCGGCAAAACGATTTCCGAGGCGGTCCTGCAACCCGGGCAAACCCTGCGGCTGGGCACGGTGGAGTTGCGCCTTGAAATTTCCGAACCCGCACCGGGGGCGGCGCCTCCTGAAACCGTGACGGCACCGGCCGGTGTTTCCTCTCCGGCCCCGGCAAAAATAACCGAATCAGCGGACAGCCTGAAAACTTATCGCGTGCTCTTCGTGGACGACAGCCAGGCCTTCCTCGAAGTGATCAACGATCTGTTGGGCGCCCAGGCGGAAAAAAAATGGGAAATCTATACGGCCTCGTCCGCAGACAAGGCGCTGACCATTCTGCAACAAAAGTTGATTCACATGGTCGTGCTGGACATCGGCATGCCGTTGCTGGATGGCGTCCAGTTGCTGGGCATTATTCATCAAAAATATCCCAACATCAAAAAGGTCATCCTGACCGCGCAAAGTGACGAAAGCCTTCGGGTGGCCTGTCTGGCCAACGGCGCGGAACTTTTCCTCTTAAAGCCGGGGGACGAGGACGAGTGGAGGCTCGTTTTCAACATGCTGACCAACGTCCTGCGGTGGTCGGACAGCAACGATTTTATCAGCACCTTGAGTGAGACGGGCTTGTTCGATGTCATCCAACTGGAATGTCTGGGTGGCAACTCCCTGGTCCTTGAAATCCGAAACCACCAGGTCGCCGGCGAAATTTACATTGAAAGCGGCGCCATCATTCATGCCTCGACCGAAAAGCTGGCCGGAGAAAAGGCGTTTCATCAATTGTTGTCCCTGACCGATGGAGAATTCCGCCTGATACCGTTCCGGGCGCCCCCAAAACGCACCGTGCAACGCCAGTGGGAATCGCTGCTCGCGGAAGGCGCGCGCGCGCAGGGGCAGGAAAATTGTCCGGGTGATGACGATGAGACCATACTGGTCACCAGAAAATTGGCCGCAAGGAACCCATCCCTCGCCCCGCCGCCAAAACCACTCCCGGTCGAACCGCCGCAATCCAAAGCCTTGCGAACCACCACAGGAATGGATTTCATCACGTTGGAAGAATTGGTGGAGGCCGATTCCATCTCGGCTTCCAGCCAGGACCGCAAAGGGCAATCGTCCGATGCCTCCCAAGGGAGCATCGAATAAATTAATTTAGGAATTGCACGGCGGCATGGTTTTAGCACATGCTACGGGTTCTTGCCTGCGACTCGTTCGCGGCACTTTGGCGGCTTGACGGGATTGCCAAGCCATTCAAAACAAGATCAGAAAATCACAACAAATGAAAAAATCCATCATCACCATCGCCTTATCCGTCGCATTCTATGCGACCAATGGGTTCATCGCCTTCGGACAAACCAATCAGGTTGCCTCACCACCCAAATATCCTTGGGAAAGCAGCGCGAGCTTCGGATTAACCCTCACCCGGGGCAACAGTGACACCACCCTTTTCACCGTGAAAGTGCTGACGGATAGAAAGGACAACTTGAACGAATTGTCTTTTGGCGCGGACGCCGCGTACGGCGCGAACAATGGCGTTGAAAACACCGAAAGCCTGCATGGCTTCGCCCAGTGGGACCACCTGTTCTCCGAGAAATTCTTCAGCTACGCGCGCGCGGAAGGCCTGCACGACGGAATTTCCGACATCAAGTATCGCGCCATGATCGGTCCCGGTGCCGGTTATTATTTCCTGAAGGATACCAACACCACGCTTGCGGCCGAAGCCGGTGGCAGCGCGGTGTTCGAGCGTCTCGGGACCAATGACAGCACCTATGCCACGCTCCGACTGGCGGAGCGGTTTGAACACAAGTTCGACGGACACGGCGCGCGCGTCTGGCAGACGGTCGAAATCCTGCCGCAGGTTGACAGCTTCAACAATTACATCGTCAATGCCGAGGTGGGCGTGGAAGCGAGCATCTCCAAACATTTGAGCCTGCAGACCTATCTTGATGATTCTTATGACAATGAACCGGCAGCCGGACGCCTGAAGGACGACTTGAAACTCGTCAGCGGCATCTCCTACAAATTCTAAGCTGAAAATTGCAACGGAGGCTTTGGATTACCCAAAGCCTTCGTTTTTTAGATGAATTTCCAGGTCACGGCGCGAGCCGTTCCAGTTTCCACGAATCATCCGGCTGTCGTGTGTAGCAAAACCGATCGTGCAACCGGTTGGGCCGTCCCTGCCAGAACTCGATGCGTTCCGGCTTCAAGACGTAACCGCCCCAATTCGGCGGCAGCGGCACATCGTTTGGAAATTTCACGGCCATTTCATCCCATCGCTTGTCCAGCACCGCGCGGTCGGCGACCACGTCGCGCTGGTTCGATGCCCATGTCGCAAGGCGGCTGCCGCGCGGCCGGCTTTTGAAATATGACTCTGATTCCGCCTGCGGCAATTTCCTGACCGGGCCGGCCACACAGATCTGCCGTTCCAAATCCGCCCAGTAAAACGTCAGCGCTGCGTTGGGATTTTCCGCCAGTTCAAGCCCCTTGCGGCTGTCATAGTTCGTGAAAAAAATGAAGCCGCGCTCGTCCACGCCCTTGAGCAGCACCGCGCGGGTTGAAGGCCGGCCGGCCTTGTCCACGGTCGCCAGCACCATCGCGTTCACGTCCGCCGGGGCGCGGCCGAGGATGGCGTGCCAGAGTTTGTAGAGGGCGATGCCGATTTTCCGCCAGCGGCTGCCTGTCGATGCCTGCGCAAACCACCGGCTGAACTGCGCGACCGGATTCGCGTCCAGGTCCGCGCGATTCAGGCCGCCGAGCGAGTATTCCCGTCTGGTGTCCGCCAGTGCCATAGCGCACGAAATTTACATCGCCAGCGGATTTTCAGCGAATTAATTTTGGCAGACTCAGGCTGGAAGACCGCCGTTTGCGTGCTGTCGGCAATTAGTCGCCGTCATAGATTTTCATCGACTTTTGACGCATTTTTACGACCCTGTTTCCACCATGTTTTCGCTTCAAATGCTCTTCGGAAATGCCGACCGGTTTTATCAGTTGCTGGAAGACGCCGCCGGCGAAGCCCACGAAAGTGTCCGGCTCGTCATCGAGATGATCAAGGCGCCGACCTCCGCCAAAAGCCTCGATGACCTGATGCTGACGCGGCGGAAGGAGAAAAAAATCGCCGAACAAATCACCGCCGAGCTGGTGAAAACGTTCGTGACCGGGCTGGAGCGCGAGGACATCGAGGCATTGTCACTGGCGCTGCGCAAAATTCCCAAGACGGTCGAGAAACTGGCGGAGCGCATCAACCTCGGTTATCAGCACATCCAGGGCGTGGATTTCAACCGGCAGATTCAAATTCTGGAACAGTCCACCGACGTGGTGCTGGCCATGGTGAAACAACTGCGGGACATGAAGCATCTGGAGAAAATCAACGAGTTGAACACCAAGTTGCAGTATCTCGAAAATGAGGCGGACCGGCTGATGATGGATTTGCTGAAGGAGCTTTACAGCGGACGCTACGATGCCACCAAAGCCATGGTCATCCGCGACCTTTATGAATTGATGGAGAAGGCCATCGACCGCTGCCGTGACGCCGGCAACGTGGTCATGCACATCGTGCTGAAAAATTCCTGACCGGCGCGATGACCCTCATCTTTCTCGTCATCATCGCTGCGCTGGTGTTCACCTACATCAACGGCTTCCACGACACGGCCAATTCCATCGCCACCGTCGTCGCCACCAAGGTGTTGACGCCGCGCCAGGCCGTGGCGATGGCCGCGGTCACCAACCTGGCCGGCGCCTTCATCGGCACGGCCGTCGCAAAAACCATCGCCTCAGGCCTCGTGGACGCCAAAATCGCCACGTCCGAAATCCTGGTCTGCGCGTTGCTGGCCGCCATCGCCTGGAACCTGTTGACGTGGTGGTTTGGCCTGCCGTCGAGTTCGTCTCACGCGCTCATCGGCGGTTTGTGCGGCGCGTGCCTGGCCGCCGCGCATAACGACTGGGGGGTCTTGATCTGGTCGGTTCCGAACCACGAACATTGGTGGAAAGGCGCCGGGCTGCTTTGGAAGGTCATAGTTCCCATGATTCTATCGCCCATTTGCGGATTGGTGTTCGGTTTTTTGCTCATGGGCTCGCTCTATTTTCTGCTTCGCAACTGGCAGACGGCCACCGTCAACAAAACCTTCGGCAAACTGCAACTCCTCAGTTCCGCCGGCATGGGCCTGGGCCACGGCATGAACGACGCCCAAAAAACCATGGGCATCATCGCACTGGCGCTGCTGACCGGCACCAGCAGCGGCGTATTTGATCATCTTCCCGGCTGGCTGAATTTCCTGAAGACGGGGGAACCGGTGGCAGGACAACCGCTGCACATCGCCGCGTGGATAAAAGTGCTCTGCGCCCTGACGATGTGCGCCGGCACCGCCGTGGGCGGCTGGCGCATCATCAAAACCCTCGGACACAAAATGGTCCGGCTTCATCCCGTGCATGGTTTTGCCGCCGAAACGACCGGCGCCACGATACTCCTCGTCACCGCAATGCTCGGCATGCCCGTTTCCACCACGCACGCCGTCACCACCTCCATCATGGGCGTCGGCTGCGCGAAGGGATTCAATCACCTCAAACTCGACGTGGTCGAACGCATCGTCTGGGCGTGGATCATGACGCTGCCGGCGAGCGGCGGCATGGCTTATCTGCTGGTCAAGCTGGCTCAGGCCACCGGATGGATTCAATGAGCCGCACCGGGTTTTTCGCGTTTCACATTGCGCGAAACGCGGTCAAACCAAGGAGCATCACGAACACCGCGAACGCCAGGCGGATGGCGCTGCCCAATCTCACACGCGTTTCGTTCGCCGTGGCGAAGTTCATCAGATCGCGCAACTTCCACGGTGTAATCGTGAACCAGATGCCCGCGATCACGAACAGATAAGCCCAGATTTGAATCACATAAACCCACGGCGTCTCGCCCAGATGCGGACGCCCGGTGTCCACCATCAATTTCGCCAGCAGCAACATCAAAACGGCCAGACCGCGCACGGCAAGAAAATCCTGCACGACAAAGCACGATAAAATCCCCACCGCTGCAAACGCGGCCATCATCGGCTGTTTGTAGGCCGAAAAATCTGCAATCGGCTCCTTGTTGACGTTCCACAAAAACCAAGCGGTGGCCAGCAGCATCAACACGACGCCGACCGGCAGGTTGCGCGGGAACTTGCGCGCGGCGGCGGCGAATTGCGCCGGTTTGGTCAGGCCGTAAATCTGCGGCACGCTCATCCCTGCCCCGAGCAGGATGGATAACAACGACAATTTCATCGTGGAAATCTAACCACGAATGGACAAAAAAGGACATGAAAAATTCAAAATACAGACTTTGGCCCCCGCAAAATTGTGTCGCAACTCGTGTCCGCAGTTGCTTCGGTTCCGTTCCCGTATTTGTCCCACCATTGATTGTCGTTCAATTTTGGCAGGATTTAACCCGGAACAAAGAACACTGCGATTACAAAAGGTGCAGGCAATCCCGAATTGGGGATTATTGTTGATTCAATTGACTCAATCCCGTGATCCAGTCGCCACCGTACTCCTTGTAGGTGGAGAGAACGTTGGCTCCGAGCATTTGGCCCAGGGTTCGTTCGGTTTCCTGCTGGATGGCGGCCAGTGCGGCCTGTTGGTCTTGGGATGAAAGGTTTGAGCTGGCACGCACCTGCTCCGCTGCGGCTTGCGCGGTCTGTTGCACGTTGAGGCCTTGGGCAGCCACACTGTCTGGCAGGCCGTAGCGTTGGGTCACGTTGTGCAGCGCCTGATACTGGTCGTTGTTCGCCAATTGGTATTGGGCAAAACGGTCTGGATCCAAAGTTCCCTGTATGGAGTTGTCAAAATTCGACTGCAGTTCGTTTTGTTGCGCCGCCTGTTGCTCATCGGTCAGATCAGAATTGGCGAGCGTCCTCTGGGATTCTTCAAATTGGGACCGCAATTGGGTCAAGGATCGCCATTCGTCCTCGGTCGGGTCGAAGCCCGGCAGGCTGGCGGCCCAATTCGCCACATCAGACTCGCGCAGGTGCAGTTCGGCCAGCTGCTCCGGCGTCAATATTTGCTTCTCCGATTCGTCAAAGTCCTGTTGCATTTTTTGGAGAGCGTCTTCGTCTTCCGGCGTTGGCAACCCGTTCAACCGCAAACCGAGGGTCGTGGCCCATCCGGCCATCTGCTCCTGGTATTTTTTCCCAAGCTCAATCATCCGGGAGCGTTTCTCCGGTGACAGCCAGGAGAATTTCTGCTCCCAATCCGCTTCCTGCGCCTGCCGCTCCGCCTCGGTGGTCAAGGCATCCCAGCCAAGCACGTCGGAAATCAGTTGTTGCCGTTCCGCGGCCAGCGATGTCAGCGCCAGACCCCATTCGGTCCTCGGGAGCCATTGACGCCTGACCAGTTCCCCGCGCAAAACCATGTCCCAATAGCGGTCTTGGAACGAGACCAGAATTTCCCGGCGACGCGCCCTGAAATTTTCGTTGATCACGGCGCGGATGATTTCGCGCACCGTGAGTTCCGGGCAGCCGATGGCGCGCAAATTATCGCGATAGATTTTCAGGTCTTCGGAAGCAATCTGGCTCCATTGAAAGGGAAGGCCGGAAGACGGCGGGCTTTCCGCCAGTGGCGGAGATGCAATCAGGCCGGAAGCGGTCGCCGCGGCAACGGGCGCTTGCGCCGGGGACGGGGGATTTTTTAAGGACAAAATAATGGCGGCGACAAGTGTCGCATTCAGCACGAGCGAGAGCCCAATGACCGGCCATGTTTTCATTGCGTTTTGGTTTCGGTTTGTGTTTCCGGCTGCCGGGCTGAAACACCCAGCCACTGTCCCGGTCCTTGCAGATAATTCTGATAACTGCCGCCAAGTGCGGCAGAAACGGCGCTCGCAGTAGCGGCTTTCAGGACGGCCAAGGCCGTGGCGCGTTCATCAGCAGAAAGGCTCCCATCGTTTTGAATCTCATCCACCTGTTCGCCGGCATTAAGACGGGACTCATAAACCTGGACCGCGGCGGATTGGGGCAGGTTGTTTTGCCGGCTGAACGCGAAGATTTCACGGAAGCTTGAATCTTGGGCGCGCAGATAATCCGCGAATCGCTGCGAACCAAGGAGGTTCTTAACTTGTGTCTCAAACGCCGTCATTTTATCGGCCTGTTCCGCATCGGACAGCGGATGGCCGGGAACAAATTCGCTCTGCGCAATGTCCTTGAATGCCTTCGACGCTCGAACCAATTCCCGCAGCTCCCCGTCACTGATGGTGACGCCGTCAAAATGAATGTCATTGGCCGTCAGAAAACTCTGTTGCGCCCGCAACTGCAGCTCATCAAACTCCGACGAGTCGAGCAGTTGGGACAAATCGGATTCATATGCATCATAAATGGACTGCAAATGTGCGCGGTCATCATCAATCAGAATAAAATTCGCGTCTTCCCGGATTTTTTGGGCGGTCTCGGCATATTTGTCCTTGAGCGACAACATTTGTGTCGCTTTGTCGTCCGGCAGAAAGCCCAACGTCAGACTCGTCTGCAAATCCTGATTCCAGACTTCTTCGCCATAGTTCTCCCACTCATATCCGAGCACTGATTTGACCAGTTCCCGTTTTTCCTGCCGCAGCGCATACAATTTCGCCGACCGGCTGCGAACCGCCTTGCGCCGCTGATTTTCCCCCTGCCAGGGCGCAAAATAAACCGAATCAGTTCGGGATTTCTGCTCATAAAGATCGTCAATGGCGGCGACAATGATGTCACGAACCAACCACTCCGGGCAGCCCACCGCGCGAAGGTTGGCGACGTACTGGCGGTAGTCCGTGGACGCGATCAAACGCCAAGGAAGCACCGACACCGGCGTCCCTTTGGTGATCGACAATGCGGGCGCAGTTGCCGGAATCGCCGCGGGGGACATCGCCGGCGCCGATGCAGCCGGGCCGGGCGTTGAACCATGCCGCAACACAAGAAACGCGGCAACCAGAACCAGATTGCACATCAAGGAAATGGCGAGGAAACCCGGCCTCTTCATGTCGCCTCAAATGTCATGCTGCTTCGAGTAATAATCAGAAGTCTCCAGAATCCTTCCTACTGCTCTGCATTTTCCCTGCGGAGTGAATCAGCCCAGTCGTGCATATTTTTTGCGTCTTCCATTTTATGCATGTCGACGAGCAACGCGGCGTACTGGTCGAGAATGTCGGCGCCTTGTGGTGCGTCGGGCCCGAACCCTTTTTCCGTGATCTCCAAGGCCCGCTTGTACTGGCTTTCAGCCTCAGCGTATTTTTTCTGCGCGCGCAAGGCCTTGGCCAATCCGGTCAACCGCGGTGACAGATCAGGGCTGTCGCTCCCCCCAATTTTTTCGACTATCGCCAGGGAACGGCGGTAAAACAATTCGGCCTGGGCGGGCTTGTTCCAGTCAAGGTAGGTTTGCCCCAGATAATCACAACAAACCGCCACGTCCAGTTCCGCATCCGAATCCGAATCGGACCCAATGGCCTGTTCCCGGATGGCCAGCGCGCGCTTCAGAACGGGTTCAGCCTGGTCACACCGTCCGTCACCACGGTAAAAATCACCCAGTGCCTGCAGATACTGAACCGTTTCCCCCGCTGGCATATTTGTGGCCGTTTCGACCGATGCCAGTGCCCGTTGATAGAAGCCTTCCGCCTTGGTGTTTTGATTTTGCAGATGATACACATCGGCAAGATTGCGTTCCCACCGGGCCACTTCAAGCGGGTCCGGAACGGCAGCCGACCGGACAATGTCCAGTATCCGCTGATAAAGGGATGCCACCTGATCATACTGGACTTTGGCATAATAATAGAAATTCGCGAGACTTTGCAGGGGCATGATCAGGTCCGGATTTTTGGGGCCGACGGCCTTTTCACAACTGGCAATGGCCTCCTGGTAGCTCTGCTCAGCCAGATCCTTTTTTCCCTGCCCACGATAAACCTCGGCCATCTGCACCTGGCTTTTGGACAGACGGGTGTCGGTGGAACCAAAGGCACCCGCCAGTTTCAATGCTTCGCCGGCCAGCTTTTCGGCTTCGGGTAAATTGTTTATCCTCAGTGCCCGCGACGATCCATACATCAGCACGCGCCATTGATAGGCCTGCCGCAAAGTGCTGGCTTCGCCAGAACGGTTCATTTGATCCAGCAAAGCGGTGTAATCGTGAAGGATGTCCTCCACCACGGGATCCCCGGGTTCCAGATTGTTTTCCGTCACGGCGAAAGCCCGTTGGTAGAGGGCAACCGCCTGGTTGGTTTTGCCCTGATCCGCAAATGTGGCGGCCAGGCCGGCCAGGGGCCGCGCGAGTTCGGAACTGTCCGGCCCGTTTGCTTTTTCCACAATGGCTTCGGACTGGTTGTAAAATTGTTCCGCCTGGTTGAGTTTGCCCCAGCCACGGTAATTCTCCGCCAAACCATAAAGTGATATCGCCAAATTCATCCGCGACTCGAGCCCGGGATTTGACGCCGCGGCTTTTTCCCGTATCGCAAGTGCCTGCCTGCACAGTGATTCGGCCTGGTCATATTTTCCCCAGTCGTGATAAAAGCCAGCTGTGGTGAGCAAACAATCAGGCAATTCATCCGCGTTTTTTGCGGCCACTGCCAGGGTCTGCTGGTAAAATGGCTCCGCCTTTGCATACTGACCTTGAATGCGATAAACGGCGGCCACGGCGCGCGCACGCTTGATCACTTCAGCTTCATCCTGCGGCGAAGCTTTCTCGACAATATGAAGAATTTTCAGGCACAACGGCGTCGCCAAATCGTATCGGCGTTCGGCAAAATAGTAATAGTTGGCGAGTTTTTCCAAAGGCATCACCAAATCGAGGGAATCCGGCCCGACCGCTTTCTCGCGGCTGGCGATGGCGGACTGGAACGCCTTTTCGGCCAGATCGGGTTCGTTTTCCATCTGATAAATTCCCGCCAGGAAAATCAGGTTGGTGGTCACGTGCGCGTCGGTCGGACCCAATGTGCCGGCGGTTTTTAGCGCCTCCTTGCAGCTCTGTTCGGCCATGGCATAGGCCTTTTGATTCATTGCCACCCACGCGTTGTGCATTTGCTCCTGCCATAACAGCCCGGCATCGCTGTCCCCGGCCACTGCTGCCGGCCGGCGGGGCACTTCGTCCTGTTTTGATTGTTCCTGTGCATTCATGTCCCGGCAAGCCAGCGCGATAATACCAATTGCCAGGGCGGCAGCCAGATTTCGCCCGGCTAGGCAACAACTTATTTCAAAGGTGTGAAGGCTCATGGTCACTAAATCAAATTTTCAAGGTGCAAAAACAGGTGCGGGTGTTTGTCGCAGTCTTCGGAATTGCCTGCTCTTTCACGGCAAGCGTTGACCGAAGCGATAATCTAATGGGGGACGGGCCCAAAGACCCGTCCCTTTGCAACCAATTGCAATCGAAGACAAATTAGGTCCCGATGGAGCAGCTGTTCATGTACCAAGTATGCGAACTGCCCGATCCGAAGATTTCGAATCCGATGCCGACCCCGCCAACGTTGCCACCACTGCTGAAATAGCCCTTGCTGGCCCCCCAGCGGAAGAACGTGCCCAAGTGTTGCGATCCTGATCCTGAGTTGCTGGTGCGGAGGAAGGACAGTGGACCGCCACCCTGCCAGTAAACGTTCCAAGTCGCTCCGTCAATGGATTGGTTGGAATAGACCTTGGATCCGCTCGGACCCACGCCGCCGCTGTTACCTTCCCAGACCATCACTTCGGTGGGAACCCAGCAGTCAAACGAAGCGTCCCAATACGTACCGCCGGGCGCGCTCCAGTTATAACTGCTCGATGAAGTGTAGGCACTGACGGTTTTGCCGATGTTGTTTCTGGCGGTGTTGGGATAACCCTTCACGCCGCCGCCGGTGGGCACCGAGCTGACCACGTTCCAGGAGGTGACACTATTGAGATTGCAGCACTCGGAAGCAGTGCTGCCCCATTCGTCGCAGTAGAATTCGTATCCACCGCTCGAATAGGTGCCATACTGGGCACACGACGTCCACACGTACGCATGCGCGGCCCATGGCAAAACAACTGCCGCCAGCGCCAGCGCCAGGACTAGTTTCATTTTTTTCATATGCGTTCCTGTTATTTTCTTCCATCCCCCAAGGAGATTGGGGTCGTTTGTGGTGTGCCGTCGTCCAGCGGAAGAATTTCTGTCCGTCGGCATTGAGTTGTAGTGTGTACACATACCGCTCAAATCTGTTTAATCAAACCAAAGCCACGGAAAAGCCTTTGCAATGTTTGATCTCTCAAATCTCGTAAACAAACCGATCCAGTTTGTCGTGTGTGCCAGCATTCCTGAAAGACAAGGCCTGACACCACAAGGAGTGGCTCAAAATGGATACTATTGACTATGACAGGGCCTTTGCGTTTGTCAAGCGTAATTTGTTGCAACACATCACCTTTTAAAGATTACCAAACAGCGGTAAGCACATTGCATAAGGGCTGGGTGCCACCATTAGATCAGATATTTCGGCAGGCTTGCTTTCAACAAACGAATCGCTCTCCAAAACCCGCGCCTCGGCTTCGTGCGGCCACGTTCCCGGTTCTGGATGATGAATTGACGGAATTTTTGCGCAGAAAAAAGGCGCGCTTTCTAAATTATTTTCAACCTTGCCGCCCGATTTTCAGTCCAAGATTGCCGGGTCGCCGTAGAGGGTGAAGGAGCCGGCGCGGGTGATTTTCACGTCCATGAGCTGGCCGCGATGCCGTTCCGAACCATCAAACACCACAATCTTGTTGCAGCGCGTCCGGCCCGTCATCCGCGCTGGATTCTTTTTGCTCGGCCCCTCGACCAATATTTGCATCTGCCGCCCGATGAATGTATTGAATTTACGTCCGGCGATTTCGTTGATGACTTCGAGCAGGCGTTTATTGCGTTCCTCGCGGACTTTTTGCGGCACCTGTCCGGGCATTTCGGCGGCGGGCGTGTCGCGGCGTTGCGAGTATTTGAAAATGTACGCCTGGTCAAATTCCACCTCGCGCGCCAGCGACAGGGTCTGCTCGAAGTCATCCCCGGTCTCGCCCGGAAAACCGACGATGATGTCGGTGCTGATGCCGATTTCCGGCCGGGCGCGGCGCAATTTTTCAATGATCCCGACGTAACGGGCGCGTGTGTAGCCGCGGTGCATCAATTTCAAGACGCGGTCGCTGCCGCTTTGGACTGGCAGGTGCGCGCTTTCGACCAGCTTGGGCAACCGCGCGTAAGCCTCGATCAAATCGTCGCCGTAACCCTTTGGATGCGGCGAGGTGAACCGGATGCGTTCCAGCCCTTTGATTTCTTGGACCGCATCGAGCAACTGCACAAATGCTGATTTGCCGTCTTTCTGCGAAATTGTGCGTTTTCCGTAACTTGTCACTATCTGGCCGAGCAAAGTTATTTCCTTCACGCCTTGCGACACGAGCTGTCGGCACTCGGCCACGATGTCGGGAATGCCGCGGCTGCGTTCCTCGCCGCGCGTGTAAGGCACGATGCAAAAGGTGCAATACTGGTTGCAGCCCTGCATGATGCTGACAAACGCTGTGACGGTTTTTTTGGCGCTGCCGTTGAGCAGATGTTCACGAATCGTCGCTTCGCTGCCCTGCTCCGCCGCCACGTCCACGATTTTGTCGCGGCGGCCGGCGAGGATTTCGCCGAGATAATCTGCCGCGCGATGAAATTTCTGCGTGCCGAGTACGAGGTCAACGTCCGGCAAACGGTCAATGAGTTCCTGTCCGCGGCTTTGCGCCATGCAACCCATGAAACCAAGCACGGCCTCCGGGCGGTTGCGGCGCGTTTCCGCGGCGATGTTCACCATTTTGTTCAAGGCCTTTTGTTCCGCGAAATCGCGCACGCTGCACGTGTTGAGCAGAATCACGTCCGCCAAGGCTTCGGACGGCGCGAGGGTGTAGCCCTTGGCCACGAGCTGGGCGGCGACGGCCTCGCTGTCGCGCTCGTTCATCTGGCAACCGTAGGTTTTGATGTAAACACTAGGCATTGGACGACAATAGCCGCAAATTAAGCCATCGGCGCGGTCTTGAAAAGGCTGAAAGGCGCCATTCATACACCGTGCGCGCAAAATTATGTTACTTTTTTGAAAAATTTTTCTGGCTAAACCGTGAGACTTGCGCTTTATTAGTCACAGGTAATGGTAACGAAGCAAGCAGTGCAACGACCGCAAACCTCAACCTGGAGGACTTCCAATGGACATACATCATCCCTTCCTGAGTGAATTCCCCGAACATCGCGAAACCATCCGCAGGCTGCGCCTTGCCGACAATCAGTTCCGCCAGATGTTCGAGGAATACCATCAGTTGGACGACAGCATCTGCCGGATCGAAGAAGACATCGAGTTCGCCACCGATCAGGAAATCGACGAACTCAAATTCAAGCGCGCCAAATTGAAGGACGCGCTCTATTCCGCCGTGGTCAAGAACGAAGCCGCGCTCGTTCACTGAGCGCCGCGCCGCCCATCTGCTCCCGCCGCGTCAATGCGGCTCGGGGCTGGCTTTGCGTTTCTTCGCCTCTTCAATCACTTTTTCCGCCGCGTCGCGGGGCATTTCCTCGTAGTGGCTGAATTCCTCCGTGTGAACACCGCGCCCGCCGGTCAGCGAACGCAGCGTGCTGGAATAATGGTAAAGTTCCTTCGTCGGCACGCTGGCCTTGATGACTTGAAACGAGCCGGCGGTGTCCATGCCGATGATTCTTCCGCGCCGGGACGACAAGTCGCCCATCACCTTGCCCATGCAATCTTCCGGAATGCGGATCTCGACGGTCTCAATCGGCTCCAGCAGGCACGGCTTGGCGGCCGTGAACGCCTCCTTGAACGCAAAATAACCGGCGATTTGAAACGCGATGTCCTTTGAATCCACCGGATGCATCTTGCCGTCGTAAAAATCAATCTTCACGTCCGTCACGCGGCAGCCGGCGAGAATGCCCTCGGTGCAGGCCTGATTGACTCCCTTTTCGACCGACGGCACGAACACCCGGTCCACGTTCTGCCCGACGAGGGAGTTGGTGAACTCGATGCCGCTGTCGCGCGGCTTCGGCTCGACGCGCAGCCAGACTTCGGCGAACTGCCCGGCGCCGCCGGTCTGTTTTTTGTGGCGATATTTTGAATCGCCCTTGCCCTTGATGGTCTCGCGGTATTTCACGCGCGGCTCGCCCAATTCGACGTGAACGTTGTGCCGGCGGCGCAAACGGTCTGCGACGACTTCCAGATGCAACTCGCCCTGCGCGGAAATGATCGTCTGATGCAGTTCCGCGTCCACAACGTAAAGAAATGTCGGGTCTTCCTGGTGCAGAGCAGCGAGGCCGGAGGCGATCTTGTCCTCCTCGCCCTTCACTTTGGCGACCAGCGACGCGTGGATGTTGGGTCGGGGATAAACCACCTTCGACAGCGTCACGGGTTTCTTCGCGTTGCACAACGTGTTGCCGGTGTGCGTGACCTTGAGTTTGACGACCGTGGCGATGTCGCCGGGACCGAGCGTGCTGGCCGCCTCGCGATTCTGGCCGTTGAGCAGAAAAATCTGCCCGATGCGCTCGTTCACCTTTCGGTCGCTGTTGTACAAATCCATGCCGGTGGAAACCGAGCCGGCATAGACGCGGAAGAATGACAGCTCGCCGAAATGCGCCTCGGACATCGTCTTGAAAATGTAAAGCACCGGTTCGGGGTCGTCCAAACCAACTTCCACCTCCGCGTCGCTGGCATTGACGGCCTTGACCTTCTTGCGGTCCACGGGCGACGAACCATACTTGGCGATGAAATCCATCATGCGCGCCACGCCGATGTTGTTTTCCGCCGATACGCAGAACAGCGGGATGAACAATTCCTTTTGCACCGCCGAGTGAATGCCGGCCCGGAATTCCTCCTCCGAAAGGCTGCCCTGCTCGAAAAACTTGTTCATCAACGTGTCGTCCGATTCCGCGATATGTTCGATGAGCTGGCCGTGCAGCTCCTTGGCCTTTGCCTCCCACTCGCCGGAGGCCGGTTCCTCCTTGTATTTGCCGCTGTAATCGGCCTCGTAGGTCACGATTTCGCTGCGCAACACGTCCAGCACGCGGTTGAAGCCGGGGCCCGGATTTACCGGCACGCTCAATGGAAAAACATGCCGGCCAAAACGCTCCTGCAATTTCTTTAGCACCGCGTCGAAATCCACGTTCTCCTTGTCCATGGCGTTCACCACGATCATTTTGGGAATGCCATAGCCGGTCGCGTAATCCCACACCCGCTCGGTTCCAACGCCGAGGCCGTGCTGGGCATGAACCACCACCAGCGCGAAATCGCCGACGCGCAGCGCGCCCAGGCCTTCGCTTATGAAGTCGAGGTAACCCGGCGTGTCGATGATGTTGAATTTCTTTCCCATCCACTCGGTGTGCAACAACGACGCCGAGACCGAAATGTGCCGGTTCTTTTCGCTGACGTGATAATCCGACACCGTGGAGCCGTCGGCGATGCGTCCCATGCGTGAGATGACGCCGCCGCACATGAGCATGGCCTCGCTTAACATTGTCTTGCCCGACGAGGCGTGACCGACGATGGCAAAGTTCCGAATTTCCGCTGGTTGATAGGTTTTCATAATTCAATCTGGCAAAAGTTGCCGGTTGCAACGGCGGGCATTTCTAGCCGGAGAAGTGAAAAATCGAGGAAATGAATCCCGCGACTGTCGGCACGCCATTTCATCTGCCGGTAGATAACCAAAAATCCGTGGCGAACGCAACCCACTTGCGAGGGCGCGCCAACCTTGTATGCTCATGGAACGACCGCGGGGCGGTTTTGGTCCCGCCGGATGGCGCTGGGCCACATCGCATTATGGAATCCGAACCGTTGAAAATTTTGTTTATCGGCAATGACGGGCATTTTGTGCGTGCCGTCGCCGATCTCCTGCGAGCCGGCGGGCCTGCGGAGATCGTGACGGCGCCCACTATTGAAGCCGGTCTTGCGCTGCCGGCGACCGGTTCATTTCACGCCGTCATGTTTGAATTGCCCGCCGACAACGCCGATGGCTTGTCCCTGGTCACTTCGCTCACCACCAAGGCGCCACGCCTGCCCGTCCTGGTGTTCGGAACGGCGACCGATGAAACCTTCTCCGCCGAAGTCATCCGCAATGGCGCGCAGGATTATCTCGCCAGGGAACATCTCGACGCCGCCGGTTTGCGACGCGCCGTCCGCTGCGCGATTGAGCGCCACCACGAGCGGCTCGCCTTGATCGATGAAAAGGACAATTACTACGGCATTTTTGACCATCTCGTCGAAGGCATTTTCCGCACGACGCCCGACGGCCGTTATCTGCTGGCGAACATGGCGCTGGCGCACATTTACGGCTATGAGTCCCCGGTGGAACTCATGGCGAACATCAAGGACATCGGGAAGCGGCTTTACGTGGAGCCGGGGCGGCGCGAGGAATTTGTCCGGCTGATGCAGGAAGGCGACACGTTGAAGGGGTTTGAGTCCCTCATCCATCGCAAGGACGGGATTGTCATCTGGATTTCGGAAAACTGCCGCGCCGTGCGCGACACCCAGGGCAGATTGCTTTACTACGAAGGCACGGTCGTGGACATCACGCGGCGCCGGCACATGGAGCAGCAGCTGCGGAATTCGGAATCCCTTTATCATTCCCTTGTCGAGACGATGCCGCAAAACGTTTTTCGGAAGGACCTGCAGGGACGGTTCACGTTCGCCAACCAGCAATACTGCAAACATTACAAATGCAGGCTCGACGACATCCTTGGCAAAACGGATTTCGATTTTTTCCCGAAGGAACTGGCCGAAAAATACCAGAAGGACGACAACCGGGTAATTGAAACCGGCCAGACCTACGAAATCATCGAGGAACATCAACCGCTGGGACAGGAGAAAACCATCGTCCAGGTCGTCAAGACGCCGCTGTACGGCGCGGGCGGAAGCATCATCGGTTTGCAGGGGATTTTCTGGGACATCACGGCGCAGAAACTTGCCGAGGAACAAATCCGCCGCGCGAACGCGGAGCTGGCCCGCAGCCGCGGCGAGTTGCACACCAAAAACCAGCTCATGGAGGAAAACCTCCACATGGCGCGCGAAATCCAGTCCGCCATGCTGCCGCAGCAGTATCCGGTTTTCCCCCGCATCGCCACGCCGGAAAAAAGCGCCTTTCAATTCGTACACCGTTATCATCCGGCGGAAACGGTCAGCGGCGATTTTTTCAGCGTGTCCGCGCTTTCGGAAACGAAGGCCGCCGTCTTTATTTGCGACGTGACCGGCCACGGCATCCGCGCCGCGCTCGTCACCGCCATGATCCGGGCGCTGGTGGAGGAATTGAAACCCATCGCGACCGACCCCGGGATGTTCTTGTCCAAGCTCAATTCCGATTTGTGCAGCATCCTCAAAACCACCGGCTCCCCGATGCTCACCACCGCGTTTTATCTCGTGGCCGACTGGCAGACCGGCGTCCTGCGTTACGCCAATGCCGGCCATCCGAAGCCGCTGCTGGTGCGCCGTGCCTCGCGCCTGGTTCAACCGCTCGCCAATGCCTCCGGCCACAGCGAACCGGCGCTCGGCCTGTTTGAAGATTCGCCGTATCAAACCACCGAAACCACCATCATGCCCGGCGACCTGTTGATGCTGTTCACCGACGGCCTCTACGAAGTGCTGGGACCGAACGAGGAATTGTATTCGCAGGAGCGGATGATGCTGGACGTGGAAAACCGCCTTCCCAAACCCACCGCCGAGTTGTTCGACACCCTGCTGGAAGCCATCCGCGCGTTTTCCGTGGACCACGAATTCGCCGACGACGTCTGCCTCGTCGGCATGGAATACACCGGAAAGCCCGCTTGAAAAACTGACGCGAGCCGCTACTCCGCAAGAATTTTTATCACGCGGGATTTTTCAGAGCGTTTGCGTTTGTTCTCATCGAGGATTTTTTTCCGGAGCCGGAGATTTTTTGGCGTGGCCTCGACATATTCGTCCGAGCCGATGTATTCCAGCGCGCGTTCGAGCGAGAGTTTGAGCGGCGGATTGAGCTGGATGCCCTTGCCATCACCCTGGCTCCGCATGTTGGTCAGCTTCTTCGCCTTGCAGGGATTCACGGGAATGTCGTTGTCGCGCGCATTTTCGCCCACAATCATCCCGGCGTAAATGGCGTCGCCCGGCTCGACCATCAACCGTCCGCGTTCCTGGATCATGTTCATGGCGTAGGCCATCGCCTGGCCGCTTTCCATGCTGACCAGCGAACCGTTCTTGCGCGCGGCGATTTCCCCGCGGTCGGGGCCATATTCGTGAAACAGGTGGCTCATCACGCCAAGACCGCGCGTCTGGTTCACCAGGTCGGTCTCAAACCCGATCAGGCCGCGCATGGGGACCAGCGCCTCGATGGTCACCTGGTCGCCGTGATGGTTCATGCTGGTGATTTCGGCCTTGCGACCGGAAAGATTTTCCATGATGGCACCCATGAATTCCTGCGGGATTTCAAGAAACAACCGTTCAATCGGCTCCAGCATGTTGCCATTGGCGTCCTTTTTGTAGAGCACCTCCGGGCGCGAAACCAAAACTTCGTAGCCTTCGCGCCGCATTTGCTCGACGAGGATGGCGATCTGCATTTCGCCGCGGCCCTCGACCTCGAAAATTTTCGGGTCGCTGGTCTGCTTGATGCGCAACGCGACGTTCGTGCGGATTTCCTTTTGCAGCCGCTCCCAGATGTGCCGCGCGGTCACGAGCTTGCCGTCCTGGCCGGCGAGCGGGCCGTCGTTCACGGCAAATTCCATCTGGATCGTCGGCGGGTCAATCGGTATGTAAGGCAGCGCGCCGTGTTCCGGCTTGTCCGCGATGGTCTCACCGATGAACACGTCTTCAAATCCCGTGATGCCCACGATGTCGCCCGCGTGCGCCTCCTGCACTTCGATGCGTTTCAAGCCTTCGAAGTGATAAATCATCGTGATTTTGCCCGGAGTGACCTTGCCGTGACCGTGCAGGCAGCAGGCCGCATCCCCGACTTTCACCTTGCCGGCCATGATTTTGCCGAACGCGATGCGCCCGAGATAATCGCTGTAATCCAGGTTCGCGACGAGCACCTGGAATCCGTCGCCTGCCTTCGCGCGCGGCGGCGGGATGTGCTTGATGATGGCATCGAAGAGCGGTTCCATCGTGCCGGCAACATGTTCGAGTTCCGTCTTGGCATAACCGGCCTTGGCGGAGCAATAGATGAACGGAAAGTCCAGTTGCTCGTCCGTGGCGTTGAGCGAAATGAACAGCTCAAAAACCTGGTCGAGCACCTTTTTCGGGTTGGCATTCTCGCGGTCAATCTTGTTGATGACCACGATCGGCTTGGCGCCGGCTTCGAGCGCCTTTCGCAAAACAAATCGCGTCTGCGCCTGCGGACCTTCGGCGGCATCCACCACCAGCAGCACGCCGTCAATCATGTTCATGATGCGCTCGACTTCGCCGCCGAAATCGGCGTGGCCGGGCGTGTCCACGATGTTGACGTGGTAATCCTTGTATTTGAACGCGGCATTTTTGGCGCGGATGGTGATGCCCTTTTCCTTTTCCAAATCCATGGAATCCATCAGGCGCTCATCCTGCGACTCGTGCTGGTTGGCGCGAAAGGTGCCGGACTGCTTGAGCAGGCAATCCACGAGCGTCGTCTTGCCGTGGTCAACGTGCGCGATGATGGCGATGTTCCTAATGTGCTGCATAATTTAAAATCTAGCCGGATAGGATGCCATCCGGGGGAAAAAGGTCAAGCAGCGTCTGGCAGCAATTGAACAACATGTTGCGCAGCCAGATTTGTAAAAACGGGGCTACAACAGCTTTTTCAATTTCGCATCCTCACCGAGTTTTCGAACCAGCTCCTTGACCTTCTGTGCCTGGCTTTTGTGGGCGAGTAAAACTGCGTCGTCGGTTTGAACCAGAATCGAATCCCGCAAACCGACCACCGCAATCGGCGTGCGCCGGTCTTTGGTGCGCGCATCAAAGATGATGTTCCGCGCCGCATCCACGTGAACAAAATCAGCCACGGCGCAGTTGCCTTCCGGGTCTGCCTTGAGATGCCGCGCCAGCGCCGTCCAGGAACCGAGGTCGTCCCATTCAAACGCGCCGTCGGCCACGATGACATTCTGCGCGTGCTCCATCAGCGCATAATCAATGGAGACCTTTTTAATTTCGGGATATTCCTTCGCCAGCGCCCTGGCAAGTTTCGGCGGGTTGCTGGCCACCTTGAACCAGCGCTGGCAGGCCGCGTACATTTCGGGCTGATGCTTTTGCAGCCCTTCCGTGATGGTCACAAACGACCAGACGAACATCCCGGCGTTCCAGCGATACTGGCCACTGTTGACGTATTCGAGGGCCCGGTCGAAATGCGGCTTCTCCACGAACCGTTCCGCCCGGTAAAAAGTGGTTTTGGTCTTTTTCGCGCCCTGCGCCGGCGGCAATTCCGGGCCGATGTGAATGTAGCCGTAGCCCGTGTCCGGCCCGGATGGCTTGATGCCGATGGTGATGATGGCCCGGCCGCGACCGGCCAAATCAAACGAGTCGCTCAAAACCTGCTGGAATTTTTTCCCGTCGGGAATCACGTGATCGGCGGGCAGCACCGCCATGACGCCGGTCGTGGAGCGGGCGCCGACGAGCGCCGCGCCGAGAGTGACGGCGGCGCAGGTGTCGCGGCCGATTGGCTCGGCGATGAGATTTTGTTTCGGGATTTTCGGGAGCTGCTTGCGGACTTCCGGCAATTGCGCCTCGTTGGTGATGACAAAAATATTTTTGGCCGGCACGAGCGGCAGCACCCGGTCCACGGCCTGCTGGAGAAACGAGCTTTTGCCGAGCAGCGTGAGGAGTTGCTTGGGCATTTTCTCGCGGCTGACCGGCCAGAAGCGTTCGCCGCGCCCGCCCGCCATGATGATGACGAAACGGTCTTTGGTGTTGGTTTGCATTTTCATTCAGCCAATTCAATACCGACAAAATGAAAAACGCAAAATTTGTTTTCCGGTTTATCGAAAAAGCAGGGAGTTTACGACTTTCGCCACGCCCAATTCGGCGAGCGGATTTTTTCCAGCGTCTCCCTTACCGTCATCCCGCGCATCGCCATGTTCCGGTACTTTTGCCGCTCGGCATTCCAGATTCGCAGTTCATCGGCGGAAGGCTGATAATGCTGGCGATACTCAACCTTTTGTCCGATTAGCAGTGCGAAGTACCCGTTTGCGCCAAACGGGTTGTCCCTGCTGAGCATCTGGCCCAGCCACTGGGAGGGGCCGTTTTCGCGGTACACTTCCACGAGTTCTGCCGCCCCCGCCAACTCCGTTGTTTCCCAGCAATGCCGCCAGAAAGACGTGTCGAATCGTTTGTTAAACTTGTAATGCACCGCCAGAAAATCCCGGATTTCATCCCAGATGCTCGTTTGTTGCCGGTTGAACTGCCGTTGCAGCGAAGATGTCACTTCGCAATTTGATTCTACGAGTGTGTTCGTCAGAATCATGCAGTTGGACGCAATGGCGCCCAGTGCCGTGGCTTCCAGCGGTTCAACGAATCCTCCCGCGTTTCCAACCGCCACAACGTTTTTGACCCATAAATTGCGGTATCGTCCGGAAACAAACCGAACGACGCGCGTCGGCCCGACCTTCGGATTTTTCATCCGAAATTCCTTTTCCGCATCGGCATCAGAAATGAAGCCCGAGCTGAATACGTAGCCGCGATTAATCCGGTTTTCGTGCTCGATCTGCCAGCACCAGCCGCAGTCCATCGTTTCGCAGGTGGTGTAAGACTTGACGGGCATGTCTTCCGAGTCTTTCCGATCCCAGCCGCCCACCACCGCGCGGTCACAAAACAGAGTCTTGTCATAACTCACGAACGGCTCAGCCAGCGTTTTACCCAGAAGCACGGACGCAAAACCGGACGCGTCCACGTAAAGGTCAGCCGTTTCCCGTCTGCCCGAAACCAACTTCAGCCCGGCCACACCTGACCCGTCCTGTTCCACCTCCTTGACCGTGTCATCCATGATGGTGACGCCCAAGGCGACGGCATATTCCTCCAAAAAACGGACGAACTTCTCATTCTCAACGTGATAAGCGATGCTGGGATGAAGAACAGGATCTCCATTCTGCGCCCTCTCAAAGACCCGGCCCTGCGACATGAGTGCGGACAACGGGTCTTCACATTCCATTTCATCCCAGCAATAACACGCCCTCGTTCGCTGCAACCCCCTTGCCGCACCGGCCATCTGTCCGGCATTGAACGTGAAGTTAAAATATGGCCGCGTTCCCCACAAAAACCGGAGACCCAGTTTCCAAGTCGGTTGCGTGACGGCAAAGAACTTCTTGAGGTTCATGCCGAGGTACTCATGAAGAAACCGGGTCAGCGCCGGCGTCGAACCTTCACCGACGCCAATGATGCCAATGTCTTTCGAGCGAACCACCAACACCGGGAGATCTCGCAATTTGCTCTTCAAGGCAAGGGCGGCGATAAAGCCCGCACTGCCGCCACCTAGAATAATCACTCGTTTGATCATGCCGGTTTGAAAATGGTTTTATTCACAATCAAATTTGAGATCTTCTCCAGCCTAACAGAAAACCCCCGACTTCTTGCAAAGCCGGGGGCTAAAGATACTGAAATCTCTTTAAAAAAACATCATGCGCGACGGCGTTTTGCGGCAAGCAATCCCAAACCGCCCAACCCAATCAATGCCAGAGTAGTTGGCTCCGGAACCGAAACGGTCCCAATAGCAGCAAAAACATAGCTATAATTCCCAGGGTTCAGAGCGGCATAGGAACCGTATGTGCCCTCACCGTTCCCGTTGCCTGGGGTATTGACATTGCTAAGGTCGGAGTTCTCCGCAGTTCCACCGGTATAGGCGGCACTGTCACCATTGGCGGCGTGAGCCAACCCAAACCAAGACTGCCCGGCTGCTCCACCGGGAGTCGCACCAGTATCATTAACGTATAGATTGAAGGCATATTCCTGTCCAGCGAGCAAGCTGATCGGAGTTGCCAAGGTATAAGTAAGATATGCCGTATCACTAGCGCCACCGCCAGTGGGTACATACGTGTTGTTAACTTCGGTGTCCAACACCGATAGCAGGCCCCCCGCGCCCACACTGGTTATCTGAATGCCCCATTGCACACCGGCAACAAAGGGCTGCGGTCCTCCGGCATAATACATCGCGGAATCGCCACGACCCTTGACAGTGATGGCATCCAGCGTTGAGTTTAGGCCAACCGAGAACGTCTGACCCACAACTCCATTATTATTCATGTAATCCCGATTGTTATCCTGCGTTCCCGGCCCCAAATCCGTGAGCTGGGATGTCAAAATGTCGGAACTGGGAGCTGACGTACTGTCGGTGATCAGGAGCTGGGCATTGGCACTGGATGCCAGAGCACAGCCCGAGAAAATTGCCGCCACAGTGAGCCAAATGCTACGATCATTTCTCAAGTTATGTTTACCGTCTGAATGGTTTTTCATAATGTTACAACAATTATTACTGATTTATTCGCCCGCCAAACTCCAACCAAGACTAACTGTTTTCCAGATATTTTTCGTTTGGCATCTGACTTTCTATCATGCCGTTATTTAGCAGTCAAGCACATTTTAATCATAATAAGAGCTAACTATTGTGGTACAACTTGCATTCCCGAAATACTTCATTCCATGTACAAGCATCTGCCTGGCAGCCCTTGGAGCAGCCTCAATTGCTTTAAGACACTTCTAATCAATGGCTTGTGCTATTGATTTTATGAATTTGACAACGTTAAAAACCAGATCCTTTGATTTGCCATATCTGGCAATTTGATTCACCACCGCACTGCCGACGACGACGGCATCCGAGGATGAGGCAACCGTTTTCGCCTGCGCCGGCGTTGAGACGCCGAAACCGACGGCGATGGGCAACTTCGTGTACCTGCGGATTTTGGCGACCTGCTGCGAGAGATTGGACGCCACCTGCTGTTGCATCCCGGTCACGCCTTCGCGCGAGACATAATAAACAAATCCGCTGCCGCGTTTGACGATGAGTTCGATGCGGTCCTCCGGCGTCGTCGGCGCAACAAGATAAATATGACAAAGACCGGCTTTGTTCATCAGCGCCTCGTAATTATCCGATTCCTCCGGCGGCAAATCGAGCACGAGCAAACCGTCCACGCCCGCGCGCGCCGCATTTTTGATGAACCGTTCCAATCCGACTTTGTGAATCAGGTTGAAGTAAATGTAGAGAATGATCGGAATTTCCGAGCGCTGGCGGATTGCGGCCACGGTTTCCAACACCTTGGGTGGTGTGGCGCCCGATTCGAGACCGCGTTGCGCGGCAAGCTGGTTCACCAGACCGTCGGCGAGCGGATCGCTGAACGGCACGCCCAGTTCCAATATATCCACGCCCGCCTTGTCGAAAGCCAGGGCGAGTTCGCGCGTGGCGGCGAGATTCGGATCGCCGGCGCCGATATAAATGATGAAGCCCTTTTTGCCCTCGCGCTTGAGCCGCGCAAAACGTTCCACGATGCGATTCATGTGACGGGGAGTTTCAAGTTTCAGGTTCCAAGTTTCAAGCCCGGAGAATGTCGCGCGAAGACCGCGAAGAAAGCTCAAGTTGAAAGGATTTGTGTTTTCCTTCGCCGGCTTCGCGCCCTTCGCACGAAACAAAGCCGGATTTGACCCCGCCGCACTTTTTCTCCACAATCCCGGCATGTCCAGCACCTTCGGGCAACTGTTCCGCATAACGACGTGGGGCGAATCCCACGGCGGCGGCGTGGGTGTGGTCGTGGATGGCTGCCCGCCGCGACTCAAGCTGACCGAGGCCGACATCCAGCCCGATCTGGATCGCCGCCGTCCGGGCCAATCCAAAATTGTTTCGCCGCGCAAGGAATCCGACACCGTGCAAATCCTTTCCGGCACGTTCGGCGGCAAAACGCTCGGCACGCCGATTTGCCTGTGGGTTAAAAACGAGGATGCGCGGCCCGAAGCGTATGCCGAAATGAAAACGAAGTTCCGCCCGTCGCACGCGGACTTCACTTATTTTGCCAAATACGGCATCCGCAACTGGCAGGGCGGCGGTCGCGCGAGCGCCCGCGAAACCGTCGGCCGCGTCGCCGCCGGCGCGATTGCAAAGAAACTTTTGCGCGAACGGTTCGGCGTTGAAACCCTGGCCTACGTCAAACAGATCCAGCGGCTGATTGCAAACGTGAACCCGGACAGGGTGAAGTTCAAGGACGTCGAGTCGAACATCGTCCGCTGTCCGGACCCGGCGGCGGCGGGGAAAATGATCCAGCTCATCGAAAAAATGCGGCGCGCTGGCGACACCGTCGGCGGCATCGTTGAAGGCATCGCGCGCGGCGTGCCTGCCGGCTGGGGCGAACCGGTCTTTGACAAACTCGAAGCCGATCTGGCCAGGGCCATGATGAGCCTGCCCGCATCCAAGGCCTTTGAAATCGGCTCCGGTTTTGTCGGAATCATGCTCACGGGCCGCGAACATAACGACCCGTTTCGCGCGAAGCACGGGAAGGTGTTCACGACCACGAATTTTTCCGGCGGCATTCAAGGCGGCATCTCGAACGGCCAGACGATTTTTTTCCGGGTCGCCTTCAAACCCGTCGCCACCGTCATGCACGAGCAGGACACGGTGGATGAGCAATTTCACAACACGACCCTCAAGGGCCGCGGGCGCCACGATCCCTGCGTGCTGCCGCGCGCCGTGCCGATGGTGGAAGCGATGACCGCGCTGGTGCTGGCGGATCACGCCCTGCGGCACAAGGCACAATGCGGCTGACGCTGAACGTTCAGGGTTGATTTCCGGCGCGTCAGGCGCGATTTTAGTTTAAACAAGCAAACATTATGGCAGAAAAAAGCATCAACGAAATTTCGCGCGACGCGCGCGTGCTTTTCACCAAGGGCAGTGAGGCCCAGTCGCGGGAAAACTATGATTACGCCATCGCGCTGTTCAACCAGGTGCTGGAAAAGGAACCGGGCTTTTTCGAGTGCCGCAAGGCTTTGCGCGAGGCGCAGTTTCGGAAGGCCGGCGAAGGCGGCGGCGGATTTTTCAAAAGGATGATGAGCGGCGCTGGTTCCTCGCCGCAAGTGGCCAAGGCCAAGATGGCGATGAGCAAAAATCCCGCCGAGGCCATGGCCATTGCCGAACAAATTTTGAACAGCGACCCGAACAGTTCCGCCGCTCACCGCATCATCCTCGAGGCGGCCCAGGCGCTGGATTTGCCGCACACGGGCGTGCTGTCGCTCGAAACCCTGTTGAAAAACTCGCCCAAGGACAAAGGCCTGGCGATAGAATTTGCCGAGGCGCTCGCCGCCAGCGGCGGAGACGCCAGCCTTGGGGAACAAATCCTGAGCGATCTCCTGCGCTCGCGCCCCGGCGACGGCGAGCTCTCGATGGCGTTGAAGAATTTGTCGGCGCGCAAGACGATGGACAAGGGCGGTTACAGCTCGCTGGAGGGCGGTCAGGGTTCTTTTCGCGACATTTTAAAAAACAAAGAGGAGGCCATTTCGCTCGAGCAGGAAAAACGCGTGGTGAAGGCCGGAGATGTGGCCGAGCGGCTCATCGGCGAATACGAGGCGCGCCTGGAAACCGAGCCAAAAAACCTAAAGCTCGTCCGCTCGCTCGCGGAGCTTTACGCGCAGAAAAAACAGTTTGACCGCGCCCTGGCGCTTTACGACCGCATCAGAAGTTCCGAGATGGGCAATGATCCGTCGCTCGAACGCTCCATCGCCGAGACCGTCGTGCGGCGGTTTGATTATCAGGTGGAGCAGCTCGATGCCTCCGCGCCCGACTACGCCGAACAGTCGGCGAAAATCCAGGCGGAAAGACTTAATTTCCAGATTACAGAATGCCAGAAACGGGTCGAGAAATATCCCACGGACCTGGCGATCCGGTTTGAGATGGGTGTGCTGTACTTCCAGGCGGACAAATTCAGCGAGGCGATTGCGGAATTTCAGAAGGCGCAGAGCAACCCGCACAAGCGCGGCCCCGCCATGAGTTACCTCGCCCAATGCTTTGCCAAACGCAAAATGTTCGACCTCGCCGCACGCACCCTCCAGAATGCCATCAAGGAAAAACCGGTGTTCGACGACGACAAGAAAGACCTTGTTTACAATCTCGGCTGCGTCTTTGAAAGCATGGGCAAAAAAGACGAAGCGCTCGAACAGTTCAAGGTCATCTACGAAATGGACATCAGCTACAAAGATGTCGCCGCCAAGGTGGATGCGTATTACTCGGGCAAATAACCGGCTTGTTCCGGCGGATTAAATCCGTTTCTCGTCCAGGTCAATCACGTCCACGAAGGTTTTGACGTCGTCCCGGTGTGCGCCGCCGCACTGTTCCTTGCGCATTTTAAGCCGCGCCCGGGCCGCTTCATCGTTTGGAAACGGGCGGCTCAACAGATCCTTGGCGTGGGCGGCCTTGTCCGCCGGGGATTTCTTCACGTTTTTGCGCACCCAATCACATACCTCGCCGTCGGTGACGGATTTTTTTACGAGCTCAATCATCTGCTCGTGTATGACGCCGGCGGTCTTGAGCCACATGCCGTCAAAACCCTTGCCGAAATTTTCCTGATAGTCTGAATGCAGTTTGCCCGCGAGATGCAGGCGGATTTTGTCAACGTAACGCGGCAGATACATCCAGCCGTCCATCGTTTCGCGCGGGCTGCGCGGATAAATCATTTCGCTCATGCGGACATCATCCGAAAACGCGTGAAATATTTCAAATTTGAAATTTGCAATTCTCCCGCGCGCACCCATCTTCTTCCGCGTGAACCGATTTGATTATGAAGTGGCCGTTCTCGGCGGAGGCAGCGCCGGTTTCGCGGCGGCCAGGACGGCGGCGGGCGCGGGATTGAAAACAATCGTCATTGAAGGCGGCAAAGAGGTCGGCGGCTTGTGCATTCTGCGCGGCTGCATGCCGACCAAGGCGCTGCTGTACGCCGCGGAAGTGTTGCACCTTGCCGGCCACTCTGAACCGTGGGGCATTCGCGCCGGAAAAGTCGGCTTCGATTTCAAAAAGGTCATGGCTCGCAAAAATGCGCTCATCAAGGATTTTGCCGATTATCGCGTGAAACAGCTCAACGGCAGGAAATTCAAATTCATCCGCGCCAATGCAAGATTTGTGGATTCGCATACGGTTGAATTGCATACACAAGTTTGGAGTTCCGGCTTTAGCCGGCCCGAACCGCCTGAAGGCGGAACTCCGAGCGGACACCTTCAAAAACTCACCGCCGCGCATTTTATCATCGCCACCGGCTCAAACGTCGCGCCGCCGCCGCTGCAACAACTCCACAAAGCTGGCTATATCACAAGCGATGACGCGCTGGCGCTCAAGCGGCTGCCGGAGTCACTCATCGTCCTCGGCGGTGGGGCAATTGCCTGCGAGTTCGCGCAGTTTTTCGCGCGCTTCGGCGTCAAGGTCACGCTCATCCAGCGCAGCGAACATATTTTGAAGGAATTTGACGCCGATGCAGGCATCGAGATTGAAAAAGTTTTCCGTCGCGAAGGCATCAAGGTTTTCACCGGCACAAAACTTCTGGATGCGAAGTCAAAAGGAAAGTCAAAGATGGTTTCATTCGAGCAAGGCGGGAAAGAACTTTCAGTTTCAGCCGGGGAAATCCTGTTTGCGCTGGGCCGTGTGCCGAACACCGCAACGCTGGATTTGGAAAAAGCCGGTGTCGCCACGGAAGATGGCCGCATCGTCGCGAATAAATTCATGCAGACGAGCGCACCGCATATTTACACTGCGGGTGATTGCACTGGCCCGCACGAAATCGTCCACATCGCCGTGCAACAAGGCGAGATTGCCGCGCACAACATCGCACATTCAAGCAGGCCGCGCAAAATGGATTACCGGTTGCTGATTTCGGTCGTGTTCACCGAACCACATGTGGCATTTGTCGGTTTGACCGAAAAAGAAGCAAAAGCGCGCAACATTTCTTATTTGGCTGCGAGCTATCCATTCAATGACCACGGCAAATCGCTCATCATGGAGGCAAAGGATGGTTTCGTGAAATTGCTGGCCGACCCGAAGTCAGGTGAAATCCTTGGCGGCGAATGCGTCGGGCCCGCAGGCGGCGAATTGATCCACGAAATCGTCGCGGCGATGGCGAAACGCACGACCGTCCACGAACTCGCCGCGATGCCGCATTATCATCCGACGCTGGCGGAAATCTGGACTTATCCAGCCGAGGAACTGGCCGGGCAAATTACAATTTCCCGAGCACTTCCTCCGGCGTGAGGCCGTGAAGTTTGATGACTTTGTGCCGCGACTTGTGGCCGCGAAGCAATTCGATCCGCCCACGGGCACAGTCAAGCGTTTCGGCCAGCAATTTAATCAACGCTTCATTTGCCGCTGCATCCACCGGCGGCGCGGTCACTTTGACTCGCAATTCGTCACCAAGCGGATTACCGACTTCATTGGCGGAGGCGCGCGGCTGCAGTTTTACCGACAACAGTGTTCCGTCCGGTTGTGCATAAAGGAAGCCGGGAAGCGTCGTGTTGTCATCGTGAGTCACACTTTTCCTCAGGATGGAAAAACCTCATGGATAAACCATTTGATAGCTGACGAAGGCCACATTCCGGCTGTCCGGCGACCACGACGGAACGTTAATCGTACCCTGCCCCCCGAATAATTTTGTGAGCACCTGGATTTTTTTGTCCGGGAGTGACATGAGCCGGATCACCACGTCTTTGTTTGCTGGATGGCCGGTCACGTCCTTTGCGTAGGAAAGAAAAACAATCCACCGGCCATTGGGTGACGGGTGCGCGAACCAGTTGCAATAATCGTCGGATGTAATTTGCTCCTGTTCCGAGCCGTCCGGCTTCATCCGCCAGATTTGCATCCGGCCGGTCCGGTCGGAATTGAAATAAACATATTCTCCGTCCAGCGAGTAATCAGGGCCGTCATGCGAACCGGGCGCGGTGGTCAGACGGGTTTCTTCGCCGCCGTCAACGGGAATCGTGTAAATGTCAAACTGACCGTTCCGCTCCGCGCAATACGCGAGCGTTTTGCCATCGGGCGACCAGCCGTGCCAATACGACGGCGCCAGCGGCGTGACCAATCGCGGGGCGCCGCCGGAAACCGGCAGGATGTAAATGCGCGACTTGCCGTCCTTGGTTTGATCGCTGATGGCCAGTTGCGTTCCATCGGGCGAGATGCCGTGGTCGTTGTTGCAATGAACCTGACCGCCGGTATCGAGAACCTCGGGTGTGCCGCCGGCCACGGGCAGCCTGCAAATCCGTCCATTGCTGTTGAACAGGAAAAATTTCCCGTCACGCGACCAGTTCGGCGCCTCAATGTGATCGCGTGTGCGGTAAATCACACTCCGGTCGCTGGATGCGACGGCAATTGTTTCGAGCGTGCTTTCGAGGACTGGATGGACGCTGGTGAGGGTTGAAACCGGCGTGAGTTCGACGTTTGAGAAGACCGCCTTCTCAATGGCCTTGTTGTCATGCGCGCAAACACCGAGGCCAACGTAAAATTTCCCCTTGAACGGAATCCGCAGATAACCGCCGGCCGGTTTCAGGTCTTCACCCGCGGCAGCGAGCGACATTGAAATGTAATCGCCCCGCTTTTCGAGTCGCATCCGCGCGGGGGCTGAAATGTTGGATTGAATTTCATGCGTCGGGCTGTCCGGGGTATCGCGGTATTGAAGCGCAGTCAGGCCTACGCCATGCAGCGCGACATCCGCATAAACCGAGCCCGGCTTGAGCGATTGGCGGACGAGCAGGCACGCCTTGCGATGGGGATTGCCGCCGGTGCCGATGAATTTAACGTCCGCCGTCAGCGTGAAATCACCCGACATTTTGGTCCAGACGAAATGAAAGGCGTCGTTGGTGAACCACATGTTCTCGCCGCCGCCGGCGATGAGGTATTCGCCCTTGGCCGGATCAAAATTCACAGAGCCGGGCCTGGCGACTTTGCCGATGTCGTGCTGGCGCGAAAAAATTCCGAGCCCGGTTGAACCGGCGAATGCGAGTTTTGCGCTCATAAACAGAACGAGGATGGCGAGAAAGCGCCGGGAATTGGGTGTCATGCGGCCACTAAAACATACTGCGCGAAAATGAAAAGTTTTTTTACGCCCTCGGGCGCCGCAAATCATTTGTCCCCGGGGTTGACGAGTTTGAAAACAAAGGCTGCGAGAGCACCGGCGGCAAAATTGGCCGCGAGAAAGACCCACAGGTCCGTGGCCTTGGCAAGGTGCATGACGGTGATGCCGACGGCAACGGCGGGATTGAATGCGCCACCGGAAATTCCGCCGAGTGCAAATGCCATGACTGTGACCGTGAAACCGATGGCGAGGCCGTAATAGGAGTTGCCGGACGTGGCTTTCGCCGTGGCCACATTCAGCACGACATAAGCAAGCGCAAACGTCCCAACCAATTCCGCTGTCAGAGCAGGAAAGACGCTTATTTCCTTCGGCGCCACCAGTGGATTGCCCTTGAGATAAATCACGAGCAAGGCCGCCGCGCTGCCGCCCAATAACTGCGAAATCATGTAGCCAGGCACATCTGAGGCGGGACAGCGCCCCCGCAACCACACGGCGGTCGTCACCGCGGGATTGTAATGTCCGCCCGAAACGTGACCGCCCGCATAAACCATGATCATCAGGGCCGAGCCAATGGCCAGCGGGGCCAGGCTGCCGGCACCCGGATCAATCACGGTCATGCCAACGGTCAGAACGAGAAAAAACGTGCCGATGAATTCTGTGAGGTATTTTTGCATGGGGCTTGCAGCCTACGCAAAATAAATGATGATTTCAATTACCATTTCTGCTCAGGCGTTGTAGGCGCTGCTGGAGACGCGTCCGCCGTGACCGGTCCAGTTGGTGTGAAAGAACTGGCCGCGCGGCTGGTCGGTCCGCTCGTAGGTGTGTGCGCCGAAATAGTCGCGTTGCGCCTGGAGCAGGTTCGCGGGCAGGCGTTCGCTTCGGAAACCGTCGAAAAATGCCAGCGCCGTGCTGAATGCCGGCATCGGAATGCCTTTCTTGACCGCCGTGGCCACCACTTTGCGCCAACTGCGTTGGGAACCCTTGATGGCTTTTTTGAAGAACGGCGCGAACAGGAGGTTTGCCAGGTTCGGGTTTTTGTCGAACGCCAGCTTGATATCGCCAAGAAACGCGCTCCGAATGATGCAACCGCCTCGCCACATGAGGGCGATGCCGCCATAATTAAGGTTCCATTTGTATTGTTCCGCGGCGGCGCGCATGAGCATGTAGCCCTGCGCGTAGCTGATGATTTTCGAGGCGTAAAGTGCTTTGCGAATGTCGTCAACCCACCGCTGGCGGTCGCCGGCAAACCTGGTCCTGGAGGGTTTGAAAGCCTTCGACGCCTGCACGCGCTGGTCTTTCATCGCTGACACACATCGGGAATACACGGCTTCCGCAATCAGCGTGATAGGAATGCCGAGATCCGCGGAGGAAATGACCGTCCACTTGCCAGTGCCCTTCTGGCCGGCGGTGTCGAGAATCTTGTCCACCAGCGGCTGGCCGTCGGTGTCCTTGAAGGCAAGGATGTCACGGGTAATTTCAATGAGATAGGAATCCAGTTCGCTCTTGTTCCATTCGCCAAAAACCTGGTGCATCTCGTCAGCGGTCATGCCAAGGCCGTCCTTCAACAGGTGATAGGCTTCGCAGATCAGCTGCATGTCGCCGTACTCAATGCCGTTGTGGACCATCTTCACAAAATGACCGGCGCCATTTTCACCAACCCAATCACAGCACGGCGCGCCATTCACTTTGGCAGCAATGGCCTGGAAAATCGGTTTGACGTGCGGCCACGCGGCCGGCGAACCGCCGGGCATGATGCTCGGACCGTGACGCGCGCCTTCTTCGCCGCCACTTACACCCGTGCCGATGTAAAGCAGCCCTTTGCTCTCGACATATTTTGTGCGGCGATTCGTGTCTTCAAACAGCGAGTTGCCGCCGTCAATGATGATGTCGCCCGGTTCCAGCACCGGCAGCAGGTGTTCGATGAATTCATCCACGGCGGAGCCGGCCTTGACCATGAGCATGACGCGGCGCGGTTTCTTGAGGAGCGCGGCCATTTCCTGAAGCGAGTGGACGCCGATGACTTTCGTGCCCTTGGCCTCGTTGTTGATGAAATCATCCACCTTGGAAACAGTGCGGTTGAAGGCCGCCACGGTAAAACCGTGGTCGTTCATGTTCAAAATCAAATTCTGGCCCATGACGGCCAGACCGATGAGCGCAATATCAGCTGTTGGTTCCATTTGGTGTATCGTACTCGTTAAAAATCGAAGTGAACACGGTACAAAAGTTCGCCTCACTGTGCCAGCAGCTTTTTGGCGGTTACCAACTCATGTCCGCCATTTGCGGCGGAGCATGGTGCAGCGGGCGAAATGACGATACAATGCAGCGTATCGCCAATCATCCCGCGCAAGGAATGAAAGAAGAAGCGCTGTGGCGAAAAGGCCGGCCCGGTGAATAGTCGTCGGGCAGACTTTTGCGTCTGCCCGTGCAACCGGGTCATCTACCGCCCTCCGGACCTTCCCTTAAAGGGAGACCGAAGACAGGCGGGAGACGCTGCCGGATGAGCCGTTCGAATCCGCGGGGCGGAGAACCTCAGAGACTTTGTAACGCTCCAAGGCAATGCGCGTCAGCCGGACGTTCATTTCAGTGATGTTCTCGTCTCCGAAGATGATTCGCGCCACTACTTGGGCGATCTCATCGAAGCCTTGCATCTGCGGAACGTTGTAACGTTCCAGGGCAATGCGCGTCAGCCGGACGTTCATTTCAGTGATGTTCTCGTCTCCGAAGATGATTCGCGCCACTCCTTGGGCGATCTCATCGAAGGCTGGTTTGTTTGTCGTTTCCATATTCAATTTCAGGTTGCTGTTGTCGTTGTTTGGTTGGGAATTACGTTGCATTGCCATTTGTTTTGCCAACGGTATGGGCTGGCTGGACGGCGGTGTATCATTGGGAATCTCGGGCACTGTTGATCCATTTTTAACTTGGGGCGGCTCGGGCTGGACCGATCCGTTGCCAGCCTCCGACGGGACCATTTCACTTTGTTGCTCGGGCATGGGCACTTCGATATGACCCTCGGTCTGGGGTGATTGAGTTGCTTCCACAGGAGCAGGCGGTGTGTCACTGGCCACGTTGGAGCCGGTTTGAATCTGAGGTTGTTCCAGTTTTGCCTCAACATTCTGCGGTGCGACGTTCTGGGGCGCAACATTCTGTGGGGAACTGTCTTGTGGCGAACCGTTTTGTGGCGCGACGTTTTGAGGCACAGGCTTCTCGGACGAACCGTTTTGTGGCAAACTGTTTTGAGATTGGCCGTTCTGCTGCACAGGCGGCGCAGCTTGCGGTGCTACTGGTGGTGCGTCCAGGCGTTGTTGGGCCGCTGCTGCGGCAGTTGGTTCCGGCCGCCGGCCTTGCGGCTGCAGCAGATGCATTGTCGTTTTAAGAACCAGTTCCAAAGGAGAAGTCGGTTTGGTGATGAGATCGTTGCCACCACTAAGGATGCCTTGCGCACGGTTTTGGAAATCTCCATTGCCGGTGATGAATATGACCGGGGTCTCCTTGTATTGAGGCATGCGGCGAAGCGCCTCACACAATTGGAAGCCGTTCATGCCCGGCATGTTGATGTCCAGCAAAACGATGTCGTAGCGGGTCGCTTGAGCCATTTGCACGGCCACATTGGGATCTTCGACGCTGACCGGTTCGAAGTGTGCGCGTTTCAGCGCCGCCACCATCGTGTAATTGCAAACGGCGTCATCGTCCACGATCAAAATCTTGGCCTTGAGACTTAATCCGGCAGCCCCGTTGTCGCCATTCTGAAACAGGCGCCCCAAACAATCCACGGCCTGGGCTATTGTTTGCAACACGGAAGCCGTGACGCTCGCCGGTTTGAAAACCACCTCAAAGAGCAAGGCCTCGAATGCACTGGCCAGAAGGGCGCTTTTCGCGCAGCCAGCCAGTCCGGCGCGGGCGGTTAAAAAATGCACGCGCTGATACAGGTTGTTGAGCTGTTGCAGACCCGCGGGCGTGGTGGCCGACTTGATGTAAGCCAGGCAATGATCGCGAATTTTGGCAACTTCGGCCGGCGCATCCTTGATAAACTCCTCGCGCGTTGCCTTGAGCGTCATTTCATCGGCGTGCGCAGCGGCAGCGGCGGCGACGAACGCTTCGGCCTGACTCTTGCCTGATCTGCCGGCGACAAGGCCAAACGAGGGGTCGTAACCGAGCATGTCCCGTATGGCTTCAACGAGCTTGGCGGGCGTGCATTCGGTTTTCAACATGCCTTTGTTGGCGCCTGACTGCATCGCCTTTTGGGCCAATTCGGTCATGTACGCATTGGAAAGAATCAGTACCGGCGTTGATTTCAAGCGGTCATCGCCACGGATATGCTTGAGCACGTCCACGCCATTGACCTTGGGCAACATCAAATCCAGCACGACCAGATCGGGGCGCACCCGCGAGAGAATGCTGAGCGCAACCTCTCCGTCTTCAGCGAACAAAACTTCAAATCCCTCGCGCTGCAACCGGTTTCGGTACAGCGTCAGCACGACAGGATCGTCCTCGACAAAAAGAATTTTCTTTTCGGTTCCGTTCATATTCACCACTCCATACTTGCCTCTTGCCCGACTGGGACTTCTTCACAGCATAATCAAGGCCAATATGGCAACTTGAAGAAACGAACGAATACCACTTGGATGGGTGAAAAATCTGAACACTTTCTGGACACTAAGCGGGTGATTGTCTTGGCCAGGCCGCAGCAGGAAGGGACTGACAATCGGAACGGCTTCTATGACTTGGCTGCTCCCAACTGCAGTCGCACGTCACTCTCGAGCATTGTCTTCAAATTCGCCCAGTTGACCTCATTCATCTCGTTGAAGGCATTGAGATATACGGCAACCGTTTCCTGTGAATGTTTGGCGAGCAGGATGTCCACCGCCGATTTCAGCTTCGCGTCATCCATTTCCGCAGGCAAATTCTCGACGACCCCGTCCTCGTGTTTGATGGCGAGCGCATCCAGAAAATCCACAAGCATTGCCCTGTGTTTTTTCAAGAGCCAGGCGCGGATGAGTCCAGCCGCGGCCGCATCCAGCGCAGGCCGCGCCAGAGTTGCCACCATCGCAAGATGCCGTTGTGAGCGCGGCTGGCGTTCCAGAAAGATTGGACGCACGTGGCGCGCCTGGGCCACGGCGGCGAGCGTGGCTTTGTAAGCCGGCTTGTCCGATTCGCGGGAGAATGTGAGAATGTCATCCGCCAGGGCGGGTGACATAAAACCAAAAAGTTCGTATGACTTCAGCATTTGAATCAGAAGCAGGATTTCATTCAACGGTCACGAGTGCGAGTTTATTTTTTTGAGCCACTGCTTCGCAATCTTTCCGTTCGAGCAACAGAGTCCTGCCGGCCTCCAGCGCGAGAACGGAAATTTTTGCGGCGGCGCAAACGTCGAGCGTGCTGGCACCTATGCATGGAATATCGAACCGCATGTCGTGGTTCGATTTGGCCACCTTGACGGCGACGGCACCGCCATCCTTGCCGGCGAGTTCGCCGCCGCGCGCGAGGCATTTGTCCGTCCCCTCAAATCCTTCCACCGCGAGCACGGTCCCGCTTTTAACGACGACGGTCTGGCCGATCTCCAAACGCGAAACTTCCTTCGCGATGCGAAAACCAAACTCCACGTCCGCGCGTTGCGCGCCGGACAATCCGGGGCCGAGATGAAATCCCGCAGCCGGCATGAGCGGCTTGAGCCACGGCGTGGCGTCTATCAATTCCACCCCGTCCTTCTTTAATTCACCGGCAATGGCCCCAAAAATTGTGTGGGCGTTTTTTTCCTGAAGCCGCAGCCACAGCCCCATCGCCCGCAAATCGGGCCGGAGGTCGAAAAGATTCTTCGGCGCAATCTGGCCGACCATGACGCATTGCTTGATGCCGCGGTCAGTGAACGCCGAAATCATTTTGGAAAGCTGGCCGACCTTGAGCCAGACGATTTCGTCCACGAGCGGCGCGAGCGCAGGATCGGTTTCATTTTCAAGCGCGACGGCGACGAGCCGTTTGACGCCGGCGGCCCGCGCCTGCCGCGCGAACTCCAGTGGCAGCGAGCGGTTGCCGGCAATGAGACCCAGCGATTCGAGTGCGCTATTCATACAAATGGTTTCGCCTCCCGCAGCATAACGGAGCAAAAAAAAAGAAGCCAGCTTCTGTTGATGCCGATCGTCTTGCTTCAGAGCAGACCGGCTTGTTCGGTGACAATTTGGGGATACAGTAAAAAAGCAATGATTCAAAGACTCAAACGTTTTCAGTGAAGCAAGATGGCCTGCTAATTGCTCCATGGTGTGGCGATGTCGTCATCTGAATTCATCTACAAAAAAATGGCGTCGCTCGAACAGAACGGTGCGGGCAGGTTTCATGACACCGCCTGTAAATTCGACCCCGCCCAGCAGATGCCGCGGACGGTCGTGCACGAACTCAACAACATCCTCACCATCATTCAGGGCTACGCCGATCGCCTGTTGCACAAGCACCAGGAGGATCCGGCGCTCCAACCGCAGTTGCGAATGATCTTTGAGTCGGCCAGGCGCGCCGCCAGCCTCATTCGCGAAGCCGCACCACCGGCTCAAGATTCGACATCCCGGCAAAAACCCCGCCCGCCAACGCCCACGGACTGACGACCGCTTTTTTCAGGACAAAACCACGGCGATTCGCTTTGACGCTTCGCGTTTCATCGCGTAGCGTGTCGGTTCTATTTTCAACTGACTGTTTAGGTTTACTGTGAATTTTTTGAAATGGATTTTCGGGTCGAAAAACGACCGCGAAGTGAAGAAACTCTGGCCCCTCGTTCACCAGATCAATGAGATCGAGGCCGGCCTGCAAAAGCTTTCCGATGATGAACTGCGCCAAAAAACCGCCGAGTTCAAGGCGCGCATCGAAGAGGGCCGCAAACAGCACGGTTATCATGAGTTGATGGCCGAGGCCCGCAAGCTGGAGTCCGAGGAGGCCAAAACCCAGCGACGCGCGGCGTTTGAAATCGAACAGCAACTCCTCGCCGATATTCTGCCCGAGGCGTTCGCAGTGGTGAAGAATGCCTGCCGCCGCCTGTGCGGACAGGAAATCACCGTTCGCGACCATCCGATCAAATGGGAAATGGTTCCATTCGACGTGCAGCTCATCGGCGGCATTGGCCTGCATCGCGGCTTCATTGCGGAAATGGCGACCGGCGAAGGCAAGACCCTCGTGGCAACGATGCCGGTTTATCTCAACGCGCTCGCCGGCCGCGGCGCGCACCTGGTGACGGTCAACGATTACCTGGCCTTGCGCGATTCGGAGTGGATGGGCGCGATCTACAAATTTCTCGGCCTGACCGTTGGCTGCATTTTGCACGACCAGCCGCCTTCTGTCCGGCGCGAACAATACAACTGCGACATCACCTACGGCACCAATGCAGAGTTCGGGTTCGATTACCTCCGCGACAACGGCATGGCCTCGCGCAAGGAGGAACAAGTCCAGCGCGGCCATTACTTTGCCATCGTGGACGAGGTGGACTCGATCCTCATTGACGAGGCGCGCACCCCTCTCATCATCAGCGGCCCGTCGTTGCACACCTTCGACGAACAATATGCGCAGTGGAAGCCGCCGGTCGAATCTCTCGTGCGCGCGCAGGAGCGGCTCTGCAACCGGTTCCTGTCCGAGGCCCAGGAGTTGATCAAGAAACTCAATCCGGCCGACGGTTCAAACGTTGAAAACGCCGCCGCGCTTGAACATGAAGCGGGTTTGCTGCTGTTCCGCGTCAAAACGGGGCAGCCGCGTTCGGAAGGCTTGGCGAAACTTTTGGAGGATCCGGAAAATGCCCGGTTGATGAATCAGGCCGAGCTGGAGCTGCACAAGGACCAGAAGAAAGTGGACCTTTACCGCGAAAAGGAGGAATTGCTTTTCGCCATCGACGAAAAAAGCCACGAGGCCGACCTCACGGAAAAGGGGCGCAACTTCATCAGCCCGAAAGATCCGGACGCCTTCGTGCTGCCGGACTTGACAACGATATTGCACGACATTGACGTCGGCCCGGAGACTGACGCGCGCAAGCGCATGGAGTTGAAAACGAAGGTGCAGGCGGATTTCGAGTCCAAGGCGCAGAAGATTCACGCCATCTCGCAATTGCTCAAGGCTTACAGCCTTTATCAGCTCGACGTGGAATACGTCATTCAGGACAACAAAGTCATCATCGTGGACCAGCACACGGGCCGGCTCATGGCCGGACGCCGCTGGAGCGACGGCCTGCACCAGGCCGTTGAAGCGAAGGAAGGCGTCGAGATCGAACGCGAAACCCAGACGCTCGCCACCATCACGATTCAAAATTATTTCCGGCTGTACCAAAAACTCGCGGGCATGACCGGCACGGCGGAAACCGAAGCCTCCGAATTTTTCGACATCTACAAACTCGGCGTGCTCGTCATCCCGACGAACCGGCCCGTGGCACGAAAGGACGGGCACGATTCAATCTATAAGACCAAGCGCGAAAAGTTCACCGCCGTCGTCAAGGAAATCAAAGATCTGCACGCGCAAGGCCGTCCGGCGCTCGTGGGCACCATCAGCGTCGAGACGAGCGAAATGCTCTCCCGGATGTTGAAGCGCGAGGGACTGATTCACTCCGTCCTCAACGCGAAATACCATGAGCAGGAGGCCGAAATCATTTCGCGCGCCGGCCAGCGCGGATCCATCACGATTGCCACGAACATGGCCGGGCGCGGCACGGACATCAAACTCGGCCCCGGCGTCCAGGAGATTGGCGGCCTGCACGTGCTCGGCACCGAACGCCATGAGGCGCGCCGCATTGACCGGCAGTTGCGCGGACGCTGCGCGCGCCAGGGCGATCCGGGTTCGTCACACTTTTTCATTTCGATTGAGGACGACCTCATGCGGCTGTTCGGTTCCGACCGCTACGTCAAATATATCGAAAAAATGGGGCTGGAAGAGGGACAGGAATTGTCCCATCCGCTGCTGAACCGCTCCATCCAGAGCGCGCAGAAAAAAGTCGAGCAGCACAACTTCCAGATCCGCAAACGCACGCTCGAATACGATGACGTGATGAACAAGCAGCGCGAAGTCATTTACGGCTTTCGCAACGAAATCATCAATGGCGAAGACGTCCGCGACCGCCTCATGGACATCATCGAGGAAGTCGTCATCCTGAAGGTGGAGGAATTTACCACCCCCGAATTCGACGCGGGCGAGTGGAAAATCCGCCAGTTGGCCGACTGGGTGAATTTGAATTTCCCGCTCGGCATGCCCGAAACGGAAATCGCCAAGGCAGCCGAGTCCGGCAAGGAAGAACCCGTGCCCGGCTCGTTATTCGACGGCCTCAGCCCGGCGCAATTCGCCGTCTGCAATTTCATCAGCGACCGCATCCGCAATGCGTATGAGTTGAAAATCAGCTTCGAGGAACCTGAAAAACTCGCGACGGTCGAGCGCTACACGATTTTGACCGCGATTGACAAGCTGTGGCAGGAGCACCTTTATGAGATGGACAGCCTGCGCTACAGCATCGGCCTGCGCGGCTACGGCCAGCGCGACCCGCTCATCGAATACAAGGCCGAGGCCTATAAAATTTTCGACGAACTGATGGTCAACGTGAAGACCGAGATCTGCCACAACGTCTTTCGCAGCGCCTCGTCCATGATGGCCTTCGAGAATTTTCTGCGCAATGTCCCGCAACAAACGATGCATCAATCTGCCAGCGCCTTTGGAGGCGGCACGACCACTGCCAGTTCCGGCGGTGCCGCACATGGCAAACCCAGCGACGTCGTCAGCGAAGCTGCCGCCGCGGCTGCGGAAAAAGCCAAGCCCGTTCGCACCGGCCCGAAAGTGGGCCGCAACGATCCCTGCCCCTGCGGCAGCGGCAAGAAATACAAGCAGTGCTGTGGGCGGTGAACCTTGCGGTCCGCCTCTACGAACGCGGCCGCCGGATCAAATAACACTTGCAGCCATCCGGCGTTCTGTTAAATTGCAAAAGATTTGCAATTACAAACAATGCGTTTTGGAATGATCGTCAACCGATAAACGAGATTTCACCAAACCATGATTTCTTCCACCTGGTTGCTGACAATTTACTGCGCGTTGGTGCTGGTCGCATCGCTGGCAGGCGGCTGGCTGCTTTTAATCGTCCGCCCCACCCACACGCGGCTGCAAATGGCCATCAGTTTCGTGGCCGGCCTGATGCTCGGCATCGCACTGCTGCATTTCCTGCCGGACGCCGACGAACAATTGCATTCGCTGGATCGAACGGCGGCGTGGATGCTCGCCGGTTTCCTGGTGATGTTTTTCCTCCAACGGTTTTTTCATTTTCATCACCACGACTCGGCGGAAGGTGATCCTGAGGATTGCGACCGCGAACATGCCGCGCCGGAGGGCCACGAGCATGGCCACGCGCACCATGCCCACACGCTGGCCGACAAATCCGCGCAGCAGCTCTCGTGGGTCGGCACGGCGCTTGGGTTGACTTTGCACTCACTGCTCGATGGACTGGCACTGGCCGCTTCGGTCGAGGCGGGAGCGCACAGCAGCATCAAGCTGGCGGGCCTGGGTGTGGCCCTGGTGGTGATTCTCCACAAGCCGTTCGACGCGATGGCAATCTCGACCTTGATGACGGCAGGCGGCAGTTCGCGACTATCGCGGCATATTTTGAATGGGCTTTTTGCGCTGGTGAGTCCGATCGGCGCGGTTCTGTTCTATTTCGGCGCGAGCCATTTTGCCGGTTCCGACGCGGCCTTTCTCGGCTGCGCGCTGGCGTTTTGCGCGGGCACGTTCCTTTGCATCGCCAGCAGCGACCTGCTGCCGGAACTGCAATTTCATTCCCACGACCGTTTCAAATTGTCTGTGGCCCTGCTGGCAGGCCTTACCGTGGCCGTGCTTATTAAATATTTCGAGGCCGCTTAGGCTCCATGGTGATTTGAGCCGGCAAAACAGGCTGGCTTTCGGCCTATCTTTAACTTTTCCGGATGGAGGCAGACAGGACTGCTTGCCCCGCGTTTCTTGTGCGCGAAAATCTTATCGCCGGATTGCGGCATTCCATTTCCGTCGTCGCAACGAATTATTCGCTTGATTTATGATGCGGAATTTGTTTAATGAGAAAAGGTTTTGCTTTCAGAATCAGAAGCAACTGAACCCTTGTCGCAAAAACATTAAATTATCAGTGACCAACCGAGGGATTCCCACCCAAAACGTCAACACCATGAAGACAGCAACCCGTGCCATTTCAAAGAGTTTGCCCGGTTTCGGACTCTTAATCCTCACCGCATGCCTGTTGTTTGCGCCAGCCGCGCGTGCCGGACTGACGGTTGATATGCATCTATATCATGACAACAACGGGTATTTTTGTTTCCCGTTGCTGAGTACCAACACAACGACTCCGAACAACCCATCGAATTCGTATTTTGCCTCGTCCCTGCCTGGAAACATTCACGGCGAGCTGGACGCCGGCTCCACTTTTTCGCAGGCCGGCAGCGGTTACTTTGGCACCTTGGGATCTCTCTTCCAGGAACTCACCAACGGCAACTGGAGTTTGCGGATCACCAACAATATTTCGACCAACCAATACTCGTTTACGGTCAGTATTACGGGAGTCACGAGCAATCAGTTTGCCCCGGTGATTGTCACATTCCCCGCCAATGGCGCAGTTTCCATCACCAATACACCGACCTTTACCTGGCAGGGCCCGACAAATTGGCAGGGCACACTCAATGTGAATGAAAATTTCACCGATGCCAACGGCAACAACTATGGCGAAGCCTCAGCCAGCCTGCCGGCCAGTCAGACCAACTGGCCCTGTCCCGTGGTAATCCCGAACGGCACCAACAATTTCAGCGCGGATTACCAGAGCAATGTGACCGCGCTGATTGTCGCCCATACTCCAACCAACAATCTGCTGCAACCGCTCAGCGGCTGGGTTTCCACCGCCACGCTCGAAACTTATTATAACTCCCAATTCACCGTCGGCCAGCCGGCCAATGACTACGACCCATTTCTTGTCGCCCGCTACGATTTCGAGGACACGAATAATCCTTACTCGGACAGCTCGGGCAACAACAACAACCCCGACTACTTCACCACCGGTGCCACCAACGACACCTTTTCCACCGACGACGCCGTGGGGCAGTATGCCCGGCTTTTCTTTGGGGACACCTCGTTCAGCTTTACCCAGGACAATCCCGCCTATCAAAACTTTTCCAATGCGTTGTCAGGAAACTTCTCCGTGACCGCCTGGGTCAAAACCACCAATTCCGTGAACACCGACTACGCCAACGCCTACTTCGGCGCGCCTATTTTCTTCGCCGGCGCCGATTACAATGACGACTGCACCATCCCCCTGTCCATCACGGGCAGCAAGGCCGCCTTCACCGTTGTTGCGAACGAGGGACCGGGCACCGTGACCTTGCAGTCCACAACAAGCGTCAACGACGGGAACTACCATTTCCTGGCCGTGACGCGCCAGATGTCCTCCGGTCTGATGAGCGTGTATGTGGACGGCAACCTTGAGACGACCGGCACCGGCATAACCACTCCGGTCATCACGCAGGGATATATCTCCATCGCCGGCGGTTATAACTTCTTTGATGGGCTGCTCGATGACGTGCGTATTTACTCGACAAACCTTTCGGCCAGCGATGTGGCCATTCTGCACAACAGCGGGAACCTCCCGACGCTGGCCGGGGCCATCGGCACCACGAACCTGGCCGTGACCACCAGCGGCGACGCGAATTGGTTTGTCGAAAACACCAATACTTACAATGGCGCACCCGCCGCCGATCAAAGCGGCAGCGTGACCAACTATCAGACCACCACCCTCACCGCCACCGTTACCGGTCCGGGCACGCTCACCTTCAACTGGTCGAGCATCGCCAACGATCCCAATCAGGGCTTTGACTACCGATTTTACATTGACGATCCCAATACCAATGACATCACCGACCTCTACGGTGACAATCCTTGGCAGTCCATTCAACAAACCACAGGCCACTTCATCAGCATCCCGCCGGGGCAGCATACTTTGGGCTGGATTGTCTATGCCAACGGCGATACCGACCCAACCGAGGCCGGTTTCCTGGATAACGTCCTCTTCACTCCGCCCGACACCAACCCCGTGTCCGCGAGCATCACCTTCAACATTTATCGCGAACAGGACCCGACGTTCGGTGATTTTTATGCCGCCTTTCCCTCGTTCAACTCCGTCACCCCGGCGGCCACCGGCACCACGACCAATGTCATCCAGTCGCCCAACAATTATTTCAGCGGTCAATCCGATCAAGGCGGCGGCAGCTCAGGTTCGGGCATTTTCTATTCCCTCGGCACGGTGCTCAACGAATCCACCAACGGTCTGTGGAGCCTTTACATCAACTACGGCATGCCGAACCAGCGCCAATTCCAGTTCAACGTCGCCATCAACGGGTTGGCCACCAACCTGCTTCCCGCCGTTAAAATGATTGCGCCCACGAATGGCGCCACCGGCTTCCCGTCCACCGCCGCCATCCAGTGGCTGGGGCCGGCCAATTATTCTTCGCTGAATGTCTCCAAGCAGAACATCGACGGCAGCGCCTCTGTGGCTGCCGCCTTGCCGGTCACCGCCACGAGTTGGACTCCGGGACTCATCGTCGGCACAAACCAGTGCAACATCAGCTATGCCTCCAACAATTTCCCCAGTGTGTCATTCTCCGTGCCAGTGGACAGCGCGGATTCAGAGACCGCCGCCGTTTGGAGTGCTGCGGTGAATTTGAACACCACCGCCGAGTCCATCTTCGTCGTCACTGCCGGCGCCTCGCACGTCACGCTGTTGAGTCCGCAGGCCGGCGGCGGGAATTTCCAGTTCTCCTTCCAGTCGCAAACGGGTTTCACCAACACCGTTCAATACCGGACGAATTTGGTGCTGGGCACGTGGCAGACTTATACGAATATCCCCGGTGACGGCACATTGAAGACGATTCCTGTTCCGTTGTCCGTTTTCAGCCCTGCCAAGCAAGGCTTCATCCGTGTCTCGACGCAATAATTTTGGAGCAAACCACAAAGCAACGAGCCGGAGGACAACCTCCGGCTCTTTTTCGTTTTGATAAGCCAGGACAGGCCAAACGCCCTGTCTACATGTGCGCGATGATGTTGTCGCCGAACTGCGAGCACTTGATTTCCGTCGCGCCGTCCATCAAACGCGCGAAATCGTAGGTGACCCGCTTGGAACCGATGGCGCCATTAAGACCTTTGAGAATCAAGTCAGCAGCTTCAATCCAGCCCATGTAGCGGAACATCATCTCGCCGCTCAATACGACGCTGCCGGGGTTCACCACATCCTTGTTCGCATATTTCGGCGCGGTGCCGTGCGTGGCCTCAAAAATGGCGTGACCGCTGACGTAATTGATGTTGCCACCGGGCGCGATGCCAATGCCGCCCACCTGCGCGGCCAGCGCATCGCTCAAATAATCGCCATTGAGGTTGAGCGTGGCGATGACGTCGAAGTCCGTCGGGCGCGTGAGCACCTGCTGCAACGTGATGTCGGCGATGGCGTCCTTGATGACGAGGCCCGCGCCGGGTTTGCCTTCGGGAATTTTGCACCACGGTCCGCCGTCAATCTCCACCGCGCCGTAACGTTCCCTGGCAATTTTATATCCCCAGTCGCGGAATGCGCCTTCGGTGAACTTCATGATGTTGCCCTTGTGGACAATCGTGACGCTTTTCCTTTTGTTTGTTATGGCGTAGAGGATGGCAGCGTGAATCAGGCGTATCGTCCCGAGATAACTGACCGGCTTGATGCCAATGCCGACATCCACCGCGGCCGGACGGGACGGGGCACCGAGATCCTCAAGCTGCTTCAACCAATGTGCCGTGGCTTCTTTGGTTCCAAAGCGGATCTTCTTGAATTCCTTGGGAAAATTCTGGGCCAGAAAGTCCAAAATCTTCTGGCTCTCCGGAGTCCCGCCGGCGTATTCGATGCCCGCGTAAATGTCCTCGGTGTTTTCGCGGAAGATGACCATGTTCACCTTTTCCGGATGTTTCACCGGCGACGGGACGCCCTGAAAATACTGCACCGGGCGCAGGCAGACGTAGAGGTCGAGCATCTGGCGCAGCGCGACATTGAGCGAGCGGATGCCGCCACCGACGGGTGTCGTCAATGGGCCTTTGATGCCAACCAGATATTCCTTGAACGCCTCAACCGTGTCGTCCGGCAGCCAGTCGTTAAATTTCTTGAAACTTTCCTCTCCGGCAAAAACCTCAAACCACACGGCCTTGCGCTTGCCGCCGTAGGCTTTTTGCACCGCCGCATCAAACACGCGCACGCTCGCGGCCCAAATGTCCGGTCCGGTGCCATCGCCGCGAATAAATGGGAGAATGGGATTGTCCGGCACGGTGAGCTTGCCGTTTTGAATCGAAATTTTCCCGCCCGCGGGCGGTGTCACATCCTTGTATGCCATAATCTGATTTTGGATTTACGATTTGCGATATACGATTTCAAAAACCACACGCGCCAGAGTCCGGTTCCCGCGCGGGAAAATCAAGGAAAGAAAATTGGCGGGGACGGAAGAACACTTACCCGTATCCTGAACTTTTTACCGAGAGAAGGAACAGCCAGAGTTGCTTTTTGGTTCTTCAAATGAGCATCACAGCCCGACTGTCATTGCAAGAAATTCGCGCGACTGCCAAACGCGAAGGAAACCAAAACAGAAAAATTATTTAATCGGAAGCGGGATATTGTGTACCTGTGAAAGCCGCCGCAACAAACCGGGGTCGTCCCAAGGCACATCGTGGATGGCGGAGGTCAGGTAGGAGCTGGCAGGATCGCGCAACGCTTCATATGGGAAATGAGCGATGACCAAAGTCCCTTTCTGTTGCATGGGCAGCGACGGTAAGCCGGCAAGTTGGCGGTGTAATGCCATGCAAATGTCCTCACCGACCCGCCCGCCGAGGTGCGAAATGGGTGTCGGGCGCGGGTTGCACTCAATCAGCCAAGCGTCGCCGCGGGAATCGAGAATGAAATCGAAACCAATGAAACCGGACAATCCCCACACACCCGTCAGCGTTTCCGCAGCCAGACGCATTTCCGGGTGGCGCAAAAGCCGCACCACGCTGCTGGGCCCTTTATCATCGGGATAACTCTTTTCCTTGGACGCGGTCAACCCGGCGAGTGCCCGGCCCTCAAAAGCTGTCAGCAAGCACATGGCAGGTTTTCCAAAAATGAACTGGCTGGCTAAAATCAGCCTGTCCACCGGCAACCAGCTCGCGCTCAGTTCCCGGCCCCGGACACAATTCCGCCACGCATAAAAACGGCGTTTCCACACGGGTCTCCGATGCCAATTTTTCCAAATGGTGGTCGCTTCGGATTCATTTCGGCAAATGGCCACACCGCCGCCGGCCCAGCCAAAGGATTGTTTGAGCAAAAAGGGAAAGCCAATTTCGCGGGCAAACACAAGCATTTCAGCTTCGCTGGCAACCGCCCGGGTGCGGGGAACGCGGATGCCGCAGCGCTGCGCCCGTTCGAACGTGCCGTGTTTGCTCTCTGCTTCCAGCAACGCCGCAGGATTGCCCAAGGAAAATTTCAACAACGAAGTCAGACGATCCGTCGATCCCAGCCTTTCGAAGGCTCGCGCGAGAAAAACCACCGTTGGATCGTCGGCTGGCACCAAAAAATCCGGCTGCCACTCGTCAACGATCGTTTTCAGCCGCCGCAATAATGCGCCGCCGCGCCGGCAACCTGGACGCCAGGGAAAATAGCGGCTGCGAAAACGTGTGGCCGCAAGACAACTGTCCTCGAAGCAGACGACCCCGACTTCAAATCCCGCATCCTGCAGCGCGTGCGGCAGACGCGCCACACCCGGCCAGGATTCCAATCCAGCAATCAGTATTTTGGGCGCAACGGGCATTAATTCCTACGCCACCTCAATCAGCTTTGTCACTTTCGCGGTAGCTTCGCCGAACTGCGCCTTCACTTTGACCACGGCGTTCTCAGCCGTCAGACCGTATTTGCGGCGCAGTTCGTCCTGCGTCGAGGCGTGCTCGATGAACTGGTCAGGCCAGCCGATCCGCACAACCGGCGTCGTCACGCCCTTCTCGCTGAACAGCTCCAACACCGCCGAGCCATAGCCGCCCATGAGCGCGTGGTCTTCCATCGTCACAACCACATCCGCCGCCTCGCCGAAAAATTCGTGCGTTCCGGCATCGAGCGGCTTGGTGAAGCGCGGGTTGATGACGGCACAATCGAATCCTTCCGCCGCCAGTTGTTCCGCCGCCTTGCGCGCCAGCATGTTCATCGGGCCGAGACCGAACAGCGCGACCTTGTGCCGCTTTGCGGCAGTGCCGGAAAAATTCTGAACGACCTCGGCCTTGCCAATTTCAAGCAGCTTGGGCTGTTCCTTGATGGGCACGCCCTCCGCCGCGCCGCGCGGATAGCGGATGAAGGTCGGATGCCGCTGATGCGTGGCTGTGAACATCATGTCCACCAGTTCGTCCTCGTCCTTCGGCGCCATGGCGATGACGTTCGGCAGGCAGCGCAGATACGCGATGTCGAACAGGCCGTGATGCGTCGGGCCGTCGTTGGCGGAAAGCCCGGCGCGGTCCATGCAGAAAATCACAGGCAAATCCTGAAGGCAGATGTCGTGATGGATGCAATCGTAGGCGCGCTGGAGAAAACTGGAGTAAATCGCACAGACGGGATGGAACCCCATCGTGGCCATGCCGGCGGCGAAAATGACGGCGTGTTCCTCGGCGATGCCAACATCGTAGTAACGATCCGGCATGGCCTTTTCGAGGTGTTTCAAGCCGGTGCCGCTGGGCATGGCGGCGGTGATGCCGACGAGCGTGTTGTCCTTCTGGCACAGTCTCACCAGCGTCTGTCCCATCACGTCCTGGTAATTCGGCGGCGCACCGGATTTGGCGGGCAGCGAATCACCGGTTCTCACGTCGTAAGGCCCGGTGCCGTGGAATTTTTCCGGCGATTTGAGCGCGGCATCGAACCCCTTGCCTTTCTGGGTGAGGAGATGAATCACAATGGGATGATCGCATGTCTTTGCAAATTCCAGGGTGCTGATGAGCAACGGCAAATCGTGTCCGTCAATCGGGCCGAGATAACGCAACCCCATTTCCTCAAAAATAATCGGGCTGCCGTAGCCGCCGCGGCCATCCGCGTCCGCCAGATTGCCGGTTTGCCGCAGGCCGACGTCGGTGATGGCGCCCTTGAAACCGCCCTCGGCCTTGTGCGCGAGTTTCAGGGCCAGTTCGCCTTTGGGCAGGCGGCGAACAAAATTTTCAAAATCCCGCGCAAGCTTGTTGTAGCGGGGATTGGTGATGAGTTTGTTCAGGTAATTCGAAATCGCGCCGACGTTTTTGGCGATGCTCCATTCGTTGTCGTTCAAAATGCCGATGAACCGCTTTGTCGTGTGGCCGATGTTGTTGAGCGCCTCGAACGAAATGCCGTTCGTCAACGCCGCGTCGCCAAAAATACAGACGACGTGTTCGTCCGTGCCGCGTTTGTCGCGCGCCGCCGCCATGCCGAGCGCCGCCGAAAGCGCCGTGCCAGCGTGCCCGGCGCCGTAACAATCGTGCGGGCTTTCCGTGCGCAGCGCGAAACCGTTCAGGCCTCCGGTGGTGCGGATGGTGTCGAAACGATCCTTGCGTCCGGTGAGCAGTTTATGGACATAGGCCTGATGGCTCACGTCCCAGATAAATTTGTCCTTGGGCGTATTGAACACCCGGTGCAACGCGATGGTCAATTCCACCACGCCGAGGTTGGGACCGAGATGGCCGCCGTTTTTGGCCAGCACGGTGATGAGTTCGTGCCGGATTTCATCAGCGAGTTGCAGGAGTTGCGACGCCGTCAGATTTTTGACGTGCGCCGGTTCGGCCACCATGTCGAGATATCGGCTCATAAACTTTTGGTTCCGGGTCTGGATTTTCGGTTCGGGGTCTGGAAAATCAGTCTTCGGACAAACCCGGCGACAGCGGCTTGAGTTTCAGGTCCCCCGCCGCATTTTTTTCCAATTGCTGGATCTTCAACTCCGCCTCGGCCAGCTTATCCTGGCAGATTTTCACCAGCCGCGTGCCTTCCTCGTATTTGGCCACAAGCGTCTCCAGAGGCAAATCGTCGGTTTCCATTGCCTCGACGAGGCCCTCGAGCTTTTTCAAGGCCTCTTCAAACGGCAGATTCCTGGCCGGACTCTGGCCCGCGCTCTTCGACGGATTTGGCACGGGAAAAGATTAGAATGAAAAAATTCGTTCGTCCAGTTTGGAGAATACGCCAAAATCGCCAATGAATTGGCATTATTTGGCCTTCACCTTCTCCGCCCGGCTCAAAATCTCGCCGGCCTGCAGGCGGGTTTTCAACCGCTGACCGGATTGGACCTTTTCCGCATCCCGCAAAACCTTTCCGCTCGCGGCGTCCATTGTGATCGAATAACCGCGTGCCAGCACCTGCTCCGGCCCCAGCAAATGCAACCGCGCCTCGAGCATCTCAAAACGACTTTTCCCGTTCCGCAAACCGGCGTGCGCCAACTCCCGCAAACGCCGCCGGCCCATTTCCAATGACTCACGCCTCTGATTCAACAATTGCGACGGACGAACGCGCAACAGCCGGTCGGTCAACGTCCGCCACGCCATCGCGCGGTCACGCGCGCCCTGCTTTGCGCAACGCAACAGCCCGGATTGCAAATCATCCAGCCGCTGCAAGGATTCATTGAGACGCCGGCGCGGATGCAGCCGTGCCAGCCGTCCCTGGACCCGCTCAAAATCTTCTGTCACACCTTCCAGCCGTTGCCGGATTCTCCGCCGCAACAAATCCGGCACCCCGGCCACAAACTCACGGCTGGCAAAGACGCCTTCGGTGATGATTTCCGCCGCCGCACTCGGCGTCGCCGCGCGCACGTCCGCCACAAAATCGCTGATGGTGAAATCGATCTCGTGCCCGACCGCCGACACAACCGGTATTGCCGATTCGAAAATCGCCCGGGCCACGGCTTCCTCATTGAACGCCCACAAATCTTCCAACGAACCGCCGCCGCGAGTGACGAGAATCAGATCGAGATTCGTTGAACCGTTGCATCGTTGAATCAGAGGCGATTCAGCGTTCCAACGATTCAACAATTTAACGGCTTCGGCGATTTCCGCCGCCGCGCCTTCGCCTTGCACGCGGCATGGCGTGAGGATGATTTCCAACGCTGGATTCCTGCGTTGCACGACGTGCAGCACGTCGCGGATTGCCGCGCCGGCGGGCGACGTGACCAGGCCGATGCGTTGCGGATATTTTGGAAGCGGCCGCTTCCGTTCCGGCGCAAACAACCCCTCCGCCGCGAGCTTTTGCTTGAGTTTCTCGAACGCGATTTGCAGCGCGCCGATGCCCTGCAACTCCACCGCGCGGACGATGAGCTGATATTGCCCGCGCGCCTCATAAACCGTCACGTCGCCTTGCAGCAAAACTTTCCGGCCGTCGGCCAGCAAGTCGCGATGCGAAATCTTCTCGCGGCTGAACAAAACGCAACTCAGTTGTGCCCCGGCGTCCTTGAGCGTGAAATAAATGTGGCCGGAGGATTGCTCGCGCAGGTTTGTAATCTCGCCCGTCACCCAGACCGAGCCGACCTGTTTTTCCAGCAACTGTTTGACCTGCGTCGTCAGTTCACTGACCGACAGCACACGCCGGCCCGCTTCCGCCGGAAACAGTTCACCGAAGTCCCATTGCGATTTGGATTGCTTGCCCATCTGATTCCTTCACCTCTTGCCGGAGGCAGGCGCTCGCAGCGAGTTGGCCACGCGGCGGAAGTGGTAGCCGAGGATGGCGAGTTCGATGGCGTGGGGGAACTGGCGCGGACGCCGGATGAGCGTGCCCCAAAACAGCCGCCAATAGCCGACGCGCCCCCGGTGCCACACGCCCAGCACCCAGAAGGATTTTAGAAATGCAATGATATCGGCACGGGACAACCGCAGGCGCGGACCGGTCGGACGATGGCTCTTGAGAAATGTCCGGATGCGCTGGTAATAATTCCGCGGCTCGTAAAGCTTCTTCACCAGTTCGCGGTAGCCGGATTGCAGAAATTCGCGGTTCAACTTGGGTTTGAAATTCAATGTGGCGTCGGAGTTGTTGCCGGTGCTTTCTGCTTCGAGCCGTCCCTCGTGCTTCAACCGCTGCCACAACCGCGTCTGGGGCAGCGCGCTCAACAATCCCACCATCGCCGTCGCCACGCCGGAGCGCTGGATGAATTCAAACTGCCGCTTGAAAATGTCGCTCTTGTCGCTGTCGAAACCCACGATGAATCCGCCCATGACTTCCAGCCCGGCGCGTTGCAGCGTCTGCACCGAGGCCACGAGGTCGCGGTTCCGGTTCTGGAGCTTGTGACATTCCTCCAGCGCCTCGACTGACGGCGTTTCGATGCCCACGAAAACCTTTTTGAAACCGGCTTCCACCATCAGCGCGCACAATTCCGGGTCGTCGGCAAGGTTCATGGACGCCTCGGTGAGAAATCCGATGCGGGACCGCGTGCGCCGCCGCCATTCGATCAACGCGCGCAGCAACGTTTTCGTCCGCTGCTTGTTGCCGATGAAATTGTCGTCCACGATGAACACCATGTCCTTCCATCCGCGCCGGGCCAGCGCGTCCAGCTCGGCAATCAATTGCGCCGGTGTTTTTGTGCGGGGAACGCGGCCGTTCATCACGATGATGTCGCAAAATTCGCAGTCGAACGGGCAGCCGCGCGAGAATTGCACGGACATCGTGACGTAATGCCGGAAATTGATGAGGTCCCAGCGCGGTGCCGGTGTTTGGGTGATTTCCGGCCGGTTCGTACAGCGGTAAACGGATTGCAACCGGCCGCCTTGCATGTCAGCCACGACCCGTGGCATCACTTCCTCGGCCTCACCCAGAACGAAGTGCTGGATCTCCGGGAATGTTTCATGGCCGGTGGTGAACAGCGGTCCGCCCGCGATGACGGTTTTATTCAATGCCGCGCACCGCGCCACAATTTCGTGGACGGATTCCCTTTGCACCAGCATTGCGCCCAGCAACACATAATCCGCCCAGCGCAGGTCTTCGTCCTTGAGACGTTTCACGTTCAGGTCCACCAGCTTGAGTTCCCATTCCGGCGGCAGCATCGCCGCCACAGTCAGCAAGCCCAGCGGCGCCATGGACGCCCTGCGGGAAACGAAACGCACGGCGTGTTTGAAGCTCCAAAACGTGTCAGGAGTCCGGGGACTGACGAGCAGTATTTTCATGATCCGACTTCAAGCCGTCATGGTGAGCTTAAGCCTGGAACAAACTTTTCACGAGTTAAATTTTCAACATTTCCGTTCAGGCAAGTTCAATGCCCACCGGACAATGATCGCTGCCCATGACGTCAGGTTCGATGAAGGCGCGTTTGAGGCGCGGGCGCAGCGATTTTGAAATGAGAAAATAATCAATGCGCCAGCCGACGTTCCGCGAACGCGCACCGCTCATGGGACTCCACCAGCTGTAATGTCCCCCGCCCTTTTCAAATTCACGGAATGTGTCCACGAACCCGGCGTTCACGAACGCGGTGAAGCCGTTGCGCTCCTCGATGGTAAAACCATGATTGCGGACGTTCGCCTTCGGGTTTGCCAGGTCGATCTCGGTGTGCGCCACGTTGAGGTCGCCGCAGAAAATCACGGGCTTTTTCCTTTCCAGCGTTTTCAGGTAGCGCAGGAAGTCGGCGTCCCAAACCTGGCGGTAAGGCAGCCGCTCCAGTTCGCGCTTGGAGTTCGGCACATAAACGTTCACGAGAAAGAAATCATTGAATTCGGCGGTGAGCACGCGGCCTTCGTTGTCATGTTCGGCGACACCGATGTGCGGCGTGACCTGCAGTGGACGCTTCCTCATGAAAATCGCCGTGCCGGAGTAACCTTTTTTCTGCGCCGAGTTCCAGAACGTCGTGTAGGTCGCAGGCCAGAGCTGTTCCACCTGGTCGGGCGTGCATTTGGTTTCCTGCAGGCAGAGGACGTCGGGTTTCGCGGCGGCGAGATAATCAAGAAAGTTCTTCCGCAGCGCAGAGCGCAGGCCATTGACATTCCATGAAATCAATTTCACGGCACAAAGCATAAACCACGGGTGAACACAGATAAACACGGATGTTGAAATTCAATCTTAATCGTGATCGCAGAAGGGATTAAGATTACGATGACGATTAAGATTAGGAGGCAAGGTGCGTTGACGCTGACAACGAACGCGGTTAACTTGTTGCACAACGAATGATAGCCAACATTGCCAGCAAACAAACAGGCGCACCGAATTTCCGCGTCGGTGACGAAAGGCTGGTCAAACTCACGCCGAACGCGGCGGGCAAGGTCGCATCGTTGCTGACCCGGCAGGGCCGCCCGAACGGCGTTCTGCGCGTGGCCGTGATCGGCGGCGGCTGCTCCGGATTGCAATACAAGATGGACTTGCAGGACGCGCCGGCAAACCGCGACATCCTCGTCGAATCCGCCGGCGTGCGGGTGGTTGTGGACCCGAAGAGCGCGCTTTACGTGACCGGCAGCGAACTGGATTATCTCGACGCGCTGGATGGCGGGTTCAAGGTGAAGAACCCCAACGCCTCCACGACGTGTTCATGCGGCGAGAGCTTCAGCGCCTAGCTGGCCGGGGGTTGAGGATTGAAAGTTGAGGGTTTCAAATTCCCATGACCGATTATTTTGCCCTGCTGAATGAACCGCGCAGACCGTGGCTTGATTCCGATTCGCTCAGGCAAAAATTTCTCGCGCTGGCTGCGGGTGCCCATCCCGACCACATCCACGGTGCCGGCGAATTGGAAAAAGCCGGGGCCACGCGCCATTATGCGGAGCTGAACGCGGCTTACAATTGCCTGGCCGCGCCGAAATCACGGCTCCTGCATCTCCTCGAACTGGAACTCGGCGCGAAACCGAAGGACATCCAGCAAATCCCCTCCGTCCTCGCCGATATGTTTGCCGAGGTTGCGACGACCTGCTGGAACGCCGACGTTTTTCTGGCTGAAAAGAGCAAGGCCGCCTCACCATTGCTTCAAGTCCGGCTTTTCGAACGCGCGCAGGAATGGATTGAGCGCCTGAATTTGCTGCAAAGGAAACTGAATGAATGGCACGAAAATTTGACGAACGAACTGAAGGCGCTGGACGAAAAGTGGAGCGTTGCCGATACCACGCACCGGGACATTTTGCCGAAGCTGGAGGAGCTTTACCGTCTGTTTGGTTATTTCAACCGCTGGAACAGCCAGATTCAGGAACGGATCGTCCAACTCACGCTTTAACTTCGGGCTGGAACGCAATGACGCTCAAGGGCGGCAGGCAAAATTCGGCGGAATGCGGCTGGCCATGGCAGGCAACATTCCCGGCGGTGACTCCGCCCAGATTGCCCTGATTGCTGCCGCCGTAAATGGCCGCGTCGCTGTTCAGCACCTCGCGCCATCTGCCCGCGCGCGGCAGGCCGATGCGATAATTCGGGCGCGGCACCGGCGTCAGGTTTAAAATGACGGCGAGCTGGTTCGCACCGTCGGCGGTCTGGCGGACAAAGGAGAGCACGCTGTCGTCGCGATCCGCACAATCAATCCAGTAAAAACCGCCGTGGTCGTAATCGGATTGCCAGAGTCCCGGCGCGGCAAGGTAGAACTTGTTCAAATCCTCGACAAATTTTTGCAATCCGCGATGAAACGGCCCGGCGTCGAGCAGCCACCAGTCGAGCTGGCTGTTTTCATTCCATTCGGAGCGCTGTCCGAATTCGCCGCCCATGAACAACAGCTTTTTCCCGGGGAAAAGCCATTGATAGGCGAGCAGCGCGCGGAGGTTCGCGAATTTTTGCCAGTCGTCACCGGGCATCCGGCCAATGAGCGAGCCCTTGCCGTGGACCACTTCGTCGTGCGACAACGGCAGGATGAAGTTCTCGTTATGGTGATAGAGCATCGCGAACGTAAGGTCGTTCTGATGATACTTGCGATGAACCGGTTCGCGCCCGAAGTAGCCAAGCGTGTCGTGCATCCAGCCCATGTTCCACTTGAACGAAAAACCCAACCCGCCGAGATACGGCGGCCGCGTCACCAGCGGCCAGGCGGTGGATTCCTCCGCAACGGTCATGACACCGGGAAATTCCGTGTGCGTGATGTGATTGAATTTCTTCAGGAACTCGATCGCCTCAATGTTTTCACGCCCGCCGAATTGATTTGGAATCCATTCACCGCTCTTGCGCGAGTAATCGAGATAAAGCATCGAGGCCACGGCGTCCACGCGCAGGCCGTCCACATGAAACCGGTCGCACCAAAACAGGGCATTGGCGACGAGAAAATTGTTCACCTCGTGGCGGCCGAAATTGAAAATCAGCGTGCCCCAGTCCTGATGCGCGCCTTTGCGCGGGTCTTCGTGTTCGTAAAGCGCGGTGCCGTCGAACCTGGCAAGCGCCCATTCATCGCGCGGAAAATGCGCCGGCACCCAGTCAATGAGGATGCCAATGCCGGCTTCGTGCAGCGCATTGACGAGAAATTGAAAATCGTCCGGCGTGCCGTAGCGGCTGGTCGGAGCGTAAAAACCGGTCACCTGATAACCCCACGACGGATAAAACGCGTGTTCCGCCGGCGGCAAAAACTCGACGTGCGTGAACCCCATGCGCTTGACGTATTCAATCAGCGGTGCGGCGAGTTCGCGGTAGCTGAACGATTCGCTCATGGATTTTTTCCGCCACGAACCCGGATGCACCTCGTAAATGCTCACCGGCGTGCGGAGCGGATCACGGTCGCGCCGCTCTTTCAGCCACGTGTCATCCGTCCACTTGAATTTGCGGGTGTTCCAGACAATGGCGGCGTTTTTGGGCGCGGTCTCAAAGAAAAACCCGAATGGGTCTGTGTTCAGCTTGATGTTTCCATGCGCGTCGCGAATTTCAAATTTGTAATGCGCGCCGACGCCGACGCCGGGAATGAAAATTTCCCAGACGCCGGACGCACCGAGCAGGCGCATGGGATGAAACCGCCCGTCCCAGCCATTAAAATCGCCGACCACGCTGATGCGTTGCGCATTGGGAGCCCAGACCGCGAAGCTCACACCGGGAACACCGTCAATCGTGCGCAACTGCGCTCCGAGCTTTTCGTAAATGCGCCGCTCGTCGCCCTTGCCAAACAGGAACAAATCCGATTCGCCCAGCGTCGGCAGAAATGAAAACGGGTCGCGCGTCCGGCGCGACTGCCCTTGATGATTGGTGATGACCAGATCATAGGCATAAACGCGATTGGCTGATTTGGTGACGCCTTCAAAGATCCCGGCCTCGTGGATGCGTTGCAGTTCGAACTCCGGTTTGGTTTTTTCGTGCGTGGGGTGGATTTCAACTTTTGCGGCATCGGGCAGAAAAGCGCGGACGACAAGGCCTGATTTATCCCCGAGCGGCTGCATGCCCAGCAGCGAGTGAGGCGATTGATGCGTCAACTCAACCAGGCTGCGCAGCTCTTCGTGGGAAAGAATCATGGCGGCCCAAGTTAACAGATGAATGCGACAAAGGGAAATGTTCTTCCGGAGCCGGCTACCCTTCAGCAATTATTCGTTCGATTTGTTGCGCGTGGACATCCAGCGAGCTATCGGTCCAGATGACGAAATCGGCGAGGGCGATTTTTGGGTCAACCGGCCACTGGGCGGCGAGGCGCTGGCGGATCTGCTCCGGCGTCCAGCCGCGTTGCAGCAGGCGGTCATACTGCTCGGCGGCGGAACAGGCGACGCAAATGATTTTGTCGAAGTGCGATTCGGCCTTTGTTTCAAAAAGCAGCGGAATAACGACGACGGCGAGGGCGCGATTTTCCCGGCGCCAGGTTTCAATTTGCGCGAGCCAGCCTTCGCGGATGCGCGGATGCAAGATGGCTTCAAGCTTTTTGCGGGCGGCGGGGTCTGGGAAAACGATTCGCGCCAGTTCATCACGGCGCAGCTTGCCGTCGGGTGCGACAATGCCTTTGCCAAAGACGGCCTGGATTTCCACCAGGGCGGGCCGGCCGGGCTGGACGAGCTGGCGCGCCAGTTCATCGGCATCGATCACCGGCACGCCGTGGTCACGGAGGAATTGCGCTGCGGTGGACTTGCCCATTCCCGCGCCACCGGTCAGACCGCAGACTTTCATCGGCTAAAAGACGGAGCCATCCGTCAAGGCCCCGACACGACACGATAGAACCGATAAGGATAGCTCGTCGTGCTCGGGTCCGTGAATATGAACGTCCCGTTGTTGGTGTAGACGGGAACCCAATTCACGAGATTTGTGGACGCCTGGACAATATATTCCTGCCCGGCGCCGCCGGTGACGGTAAGCTGGAACGTTCCGTTGCCGTTCGCCACGAGGCCGGATATCTGCGGGGGAACGACAATGCCAACGTTGATGCTGACGGAAACCGTGTCGTCATCCGGGTTGGGGTCCGGAGTGGTTGCGCTGACAGTCGCGGAGTTGACGTAGGTGCCCATGGTATTGGCCTGCACCAGCAGAGTGGCCTGCCCGCCGGCATTGGTGACGAGGGTGCCGGCATTCCAATTCACCGTTGATCCGCTGCGGATTATGGAACCCAGCGTGCTGCTGCTTGAAACCAGGGTGAAACTCGATGGCAACGAGTCTGAAACGAGGACGTTGGTGGAAGTGGCCGGTCCATAATTTGTAACCGTCAGGACAAAGGTCACATTGCCGCCAACCGGAATGCTGTTGGACGAGGCCGTCATCAAAAGCTCATTGTCTGCCGCCGCACCGACGGGGTTGGCCGTCGTGAGGGTGAGGACCCATCCATTGGAGATGACGCCGGAATCAATCACCTGGTCGTCCTGAATAAAGAGCGACCAGTTGCCATTGGGATTGCTGCCATTCATGGCGGCCAGGTTGGTGCCATAGGGCGCGGGTGGCGGAGTAAGGTGGGTGACGGGATTGACGGAGGCGGCGAGGACGTTGATCAAATTGGTCCCGTTGGGCGTGCCCAAGCCGGTGCAAAGGTCGTAGTTGCTGACGGCGTAAAACAGATTCGGGCTGCCGCTCCAGGTATTGTTGCCGGTGGTGGTGTCGTGAAAACAGCTCAGGTAATTTGTTCCCGCGGCGATGGCGTAAACTGCCGGGTTGATGAAGCCAACAGAAGGGCGCGCGAAATTCGCTGCCTGCTGGTTGACCAAGGCGGTGAACCCGGCCCACAGGGGCGCGGCGCAACTGGTGCCGCCGAAGACGCCCGTTTGGCCGCTGCCGTAATCAACCCAGACATTATCCGCCGTCAGCGCCACATCCGGAACATTCCGCATGATCGCCGAGCCGTGGCTGGTTGTGAAGTTGATGTTGGTCTGCCAGCTAGGCAACGAATAGGTGGTGCTGATGCCGCCGCTGCTGCCAATACCGTCGTAGGCCGGACCATACTCAACATCCCAATTCCACACCGTTTCCGACGTGTAACCGGCGCCGGAACCCGTTGTCAAAGTCGTTCCTCCCACCAAGGTGATATGCGGGCTGTCACACGGAAACGGTATCAGTCCCGTATAGGCGTCAGCATCGCCTGATGCAGTGAAGAACGTCTGCCCCTGCAAGGCCATCTGCTGAAAAACCTGTTCAGACACCGGCTCAGGCGGGCCTTCGAATTCATACCACGAACAACTGAGCTGCCTGGACAGATTATCGTTGGCCATCCGGTTCAGGACATCCACAAAAGGACTGCCGTTGTTGGGCTCTTCGTAAACATATATTTTCGAAACGCCCGGCGACATGGAGAGCACCATTTCAATATCCAAGGACACCTCGGCATCGCCACCCCCAGGCACCGGAACGCCGCCATCAACCGGCACGACCACAAGCTGAGGGAGGTTGTTGGTCAGGCCGATTTGGTTTTCGTAGGCCGCGATATCGCTGGGATAAAACCCGTCGAATTGCACCAGACCAACGCTCTGTCCCGCCCCGGTCAAGGATGTGCCAGGCACATAAGCGTTGCGGAAATCGGCGCCCCGATAAGCCCCGCCCGGCGCGGAACCAGCGGCGGGCGTTCCGCCAGCCGGCTTGCTCAGAGGCCGGGCTTCGATCCCGGGATGAGGCAGGGAGTAATTATCCAGGCCGCTGATATGCAGGATGGGCAACGCGGCGTCCACGGTCGGTTCCGTGTCGGGCGCAAAAAAGTCGCGATTTTCGGTTGGGTGATGATAAGTGCGCAACGTGACTTGGAAGGTTTTTCCGATGGTTGCCGCGCTGCCGCTCACGTCCAGCAACATGCGATTGGGGTGGGTGTTGACCACCGTCAATCCATTCGTCCGGGCGAAATCAACCACCTTTTGATAGTCCTGTTCAGTCGGCCCAAACCGGGCCGTGAACTGTTCCGGCGTGAGATAATGATGATAATTCGGGCTGGAGGGGTCGTAAATCTGCTGAAGAAGGCCGTTGAGCGCCGCCTTGTTCCTCAGGGGCAACCCGATGGCCAGATTGAGATTGGCGGACGGCGACAAAAGTCCCGCCGGCTTCAACCGCGACACCGCCGCCGGCACATGCCCGGGCAACGCCACCATGCCTTGCGCCGCAAGGCCGGAGAAAATCGTGGCGCACAAAAAAGCCAGGCCAACGGAAATTTTCAATAAACTCGTCCTCATAAAAACTGTGGGTGTTCAAAGTTGCGCATCATGGCATCACGGGAAGGGTGGCACCGGCGGATATGCCGTGGGTTTGTTTGTGATGACGGCGTTGGGCGTGGTTGTGATGGGGGTCAGATGCGGCAGTGAGTTGCTGGCCGCATCGTCAAAAGTAATGGTGACATTTTGGAGGGCGTTTTGACCGCCGGCGTGCGCCATGAACAACGTATTGAGCTGGCTGGGCGAGACCAGCAATGCATCAATGTCCTCGGGCGAGGAGTGCGAGAGATTGGTGAGGGTGATGGTTGCCTTGACGAGCGAACCGCCCAAACCGCTGATGTTGATGGTGGACGGATAAGGCGATGCAAAGGTGTCAGCGTTGATGACGATCATCGTGGAATTCGAAACGACGGTGGTCCAGGTGCCCAAAGTGTAGCCAAAGACACCCATGCCGATGTTGCTCGTGACATTGGTGAGGACGAAGGTCGCGGCAATTTGCTGGTTGTTCGTCCCATGAGCGGTGAAGGTGAACGGCCGTGAAACCGAGTGGCCGCCGTAAGACAACGGGCCATAATCCTGGGTCGGCGTGCCATTCGGCGAGGTTGGCGAGGCCACGCCGTTGGTGGCGAGCAACGTGGCAGTCAGGTCGGCCACGTTGGTGCCGCCGGCATCACGGAAGGCGAAAAGCACGGTGACCGTGGCGTTCGAATCAATAATCCCGTTGGCAAAGTCCGGTCCCGTCCCGGAAATGAGCGCGGAGCCGGCCGGAATCACATAGCTGCCGGTGGTGTCATGAATGGTCAACGTCGCCGCGCTGGGCGCGACCAGCAGACCATTGACGGGGTTCATCAATTCCAACAACACCGTTTCATCCGGCTGGACGAAGGTGGTGTCGATAACGGGCACGGAGAAGGTCAGGTTTGTCACACCATTGGTGAACAGGAGCGTGCCGTTGGTGGCCACGTAATTAATGCCCGCCAAAGCCGTGCCGTTGGTGGCAAGGAAGTTTGCGGAAACCACGCTGTCGGTGTAACCGGTGCGGAAAACATTGATGGTTGCAGCCACACCGGTCTTGAGCACCGTGTAAGTCGCGCTGGAGAAACTCAAGCCGGCATTGCTGTCGATGATGGTCACGACCTGATTGCTCGGCGCCACCACCTGTCCGGGCGGCGTCGGGTTGAAGAGGTTGACGGAGAACGTGCGATTCCCCGTCACCGAACCGCCGTTGATGATGGGAACCGTGATGGTGTTGGTGCCGATGCCGTTGGTGAACACCAGCACGCCGCTGACCCCAACGTAATCAATCCCGGCCGTGGCGGTGCCGTTGGTCGTCGAGTATTCCACGGACAAAGGCGTCGTAATCGGCACTCCGTTGGAATAGATGACGACCGGTTCAACGGCTGTGTTGGAGCAAACAACCGTGATGAGCGCGCTGCCGGCGCTCTTCAACACGTTGTATGTGGAATTGGTGAAGCTCAATCCCGCGTCAGCGTCCAGCTCCACCACGGTGTTCGTAGCGGGAGCCACGATCTGGGTTCCGGCGCTCGGATTGGACAGGACGGTGGTGAAATACAAGGGGCCGGTTACTTGCGGATCGTAAATCAGCGGGATGTCAATGCTGCGCAGCGCCTCGCCGGCGGCAAAGACCAGCGTGCCGGCTTGCGACTGGTAGTTCACGCCGGCGGCGGCAGTGCCGTTGGCGGTCGCGTAGTTGACCTGGACCGTGCTGTTGGTGTTGCCAAGACGCAAGACATTCACAGGAACGAACCCGGCGGTCTCGAGGATGGTATTGGTCGCGTTGCCAAAGGCAAAGCCGGTGTTGTTATCAAAAATGGTCACGGGGCTGTTGGAGGGGGCAACCAGCGTTGCGCCGCCGGTTGGATTTGACAGCACCACCGAGAAGGTCACCGGACCTTGCACGACGCTGTTGGCCACGAGCTGGACGGGGAAGGTCTCGCTGGCGTCGTTGTTGTTGAAGTTCAACGTGCCGCTGGTGGTGATGTAATTCAATCCCGGCACGGCGGTGCCCGCAACCGTGTTGTAATTCACGGAAATAGAGCCGGAGGTGCCATTGGTGCGCAGGACGGTAAAGAGGGCATTGCTGTTGGCTTCGCCGACCGAGTAATTGGTGGCCGAGAGGCTCAACTGGCCGGGCGCGTTGACCGTGTCAATGATCGTGAGGGTCGCATTGGTCGGGCTGTACGGGAGCGTATTCACCTCGTTGGTCAACGTGAACATCACCGTCCGATAACCTTCGGGTATGTCGTTATTGATGATCGGAACCTGAACCAGCTTGTTGCTGTCACCCGGATTGAATGTCAGGGTCACATTGGTCGGGTAATAATCCACCCCCTGCACCGCGCTGCCGTTGGTGGTGGTGATGAAATCCACCGAACAGGCGCCGTTGGTGGATCCCAGACGGACGACATCAAGGGTACCAAAACCACTCAGCACGTTTTTGATGACGGAATAGCTGGCAGCCGAGAAACTCACGGCGCTCTCGACATTAATAATGGTCAGAACAGCCGTGGGCTGGGAGCCAAGGCCCGCCGGAGGCGTGGGATTGGAAAGCGCCAGATTCACGGTCAGGTTGGAAGTGACAACTCCATCGTCCATCACCGGCACAGCCACTGTTTCCAAAACCTCGCCCGGCGGGAAGACCAAACTGGCCGTGATGTTACTGTAATTCACACCTGCCACGGCCGAACCGCCGCCGGTGGTGGCAAATTGAACAGAGATGTTGCCAGAACCATCCGGATTCGGGCCGGCGGTGCCACCCATGCGACTGACGGAAATGAGTGCCTGCCCGCCATTTTCATTAGCCTGATATGCCGCCGAGACGAACTGGAATGTGCCCGAACCGGTCACGGAGCCACCATAAATCCGGGCAATGTACGCGGCGGGCTGACCATTAAATTGCGTGAAGCCGCCGCCAATGACCAATCGTTGATCCGCAGGCTGAACGATGAGCGCATCAATGGTGCCGTTGGCGCCGTCGCCGAAATTGATTGTCGGGTCCATCGCCCCGTTCGGTTGCAACCGGGTGATGCTATTGCGGGTGACGCCATTGGCCTGGGTGAACTGGCCGACCAGCACAATCCGGTTGTCGGCCTGCACCGCAATGGCTTGGACGGTGTTATTGGCGCCAGCGCCCACGTTGGCTGTAAAATTGGTGTCCAATGTGCCATCGGTGTTCAAGCGGGCGACATGGTTCAGGAGCACACCGTTGACGCTGGTGAAGTCGCCGCCAATCAGGATGCGTCCGTCATTTTGAATCGCAATGGCGCGAACGGTGGCATTGGCCCCCAAATTCAAATCGAAGTTGGTGTCCACGGACCCGTTGCCGTTCAACCGGGCGATGCAACCCAGGGTAAAGCCGTTGATGTTGGTGAACGCGCCGCCGACCAGCAATTCACCCGCAAGCGGAGAGTTGGTGGGATAAACGGCGATGGCATAGACCGGGGCGTTGGGGCCGGAGCCGGTGGCAAAGGACGTGTCCAGCGAGCCACCATTGTTGAGACGGGCAAGGTTGGGGCTGTAACCACCGCTGATGTTGTTGAAAGCACCGCCCACGTAAATTTCCCGTGAGCCGTTAATAAAGGTCTCGGCCAGCGAGTAAACGGGAGCATCGGCGGCGGGACCCGGATTGAAGCTGGTGTCCAGGGAACCATCGGTCATCAGGCGGGCGATGTAATTGCGGGCAATGCCATCGGCGGTGGTGAACGCACCGCCAATGATCACACGTTGATCCGTCTGGCAGACCACGGCCTGCACGGTTCCGTTGGCGCCGCCCAGACCGTTCAGGAAGCCGGCACTGTCCAGCGAACCGTCGGCGTTCAGGCGGGCAACGTAATTTTCTGGAACGCCATTGACATACGTGAAAGCGCCGCCCGCGAGAATCTGCCCGTTGGTCTGCAACGCAAGCGCCAGCACGGCGCCGTTCATGCCCGAATTAAAGGTTCCGTCGACCGTCCCGGGCGGCCAGTTGTAGGTCTCGGCATCCAAAATGTTGACGACGGCGCTGCTCGGCGAACCCAACACCGCATTGGTTGGGTTCGACAATGTCACGTTGAAATAGAAATTGGCCGGGTCCTGCACGCCGTCGTCGTGAATCGCCACGTTGAAGCTGGCGGCGGTCTGGCTGGCGGCAAAGACCAGCACCCCGTTGGTCGGAGTATAATTTGCGCTTGATGTGTTGGGCCCGTTGCTGGTGGCGTAGTTGACCGAGATCGGGCCGGCGGCTCCACCCGTGCGCAGGACGGTAATGGTGGCATAGCCGCCGTTTTCGTGGACGATATAACTGGGCGCGCTGAACTGGAACACGCCGTAGCTGTTGTCGTTGGTGATAACCAAGGCGGCATTGACGATGGAATTGGTGGGCGGCGTGCCGACGTAGAAAAGCCCCGGTGTGCTGACGCCGTTCACCGTGGGATTGAACAGGGTAACGCCGAACTTTTTATTGGGACCCACGACGCCGGTGTTGATGAGCGGGATGGTAACCGTGCGCGACGAAGCATCGCCGTTGTTCCACTGCAACGTGTTGGTTGAGCCAACATAATCAACGCCGTTGGTTGCCGTCGGGCCGTTGGTGGTGGCGTATTGGACGGCAAGGGTGCCGGCGCTGCCGGCGACACGATTGACCACGAATGTGATGAAGCCAGCACTCTCGCTGCCGATGTAATTGGTGGCGCTAAGAGTCAAATAACCCTGGAAATTGGGATTGATGAGGCGCAGCACGGCGTTGGATATTCCAAACACGGCATTGCCGCCGCTGGGCTGGGCGAGGCTGTACAGACGGAGATTGACGGTCTTTTCCACAAAGTTTGTCGAAATCAGACCGCTGCTCCTGTTCGTAACCGTGAAGGAATTGGTGACTGTGCCCTGCGGGAAGGACACAAACAGATTTGTAAAGCCATTGTAATCCGTGCCTGCAACGGCGGTTCCGTTGGTGGTGGCGGCCCGCATGGTCACGGTGCCGTAAATGCCATTGCTTCGGACCAGGTTGATGTTGGCGTAAATGTTGGTGGCCACATAAAGGGAAGAGGAAAATCCAAATGTGCCGTATTGTTCACTGTCATCAATCAGCGTGAACGGCGCCGCGGACGGCCCCAGCGCAGCCCCGAGCGGAATGTTCTGGCCGCCGAGATAAAATTCATTCGCCCCGCTCGGGTTGGCCAGTTGGAACTGGGCATTGAGGTTGCCCGGGTTCTGTGTGTCTTTGATGATGCTCAGCGTGATGTCCGATTGATTGTTAATGAGAGCGTCGGCCAGCGACAAGCTGCCGAAGACATCCTGTAGAAAGCCATTAATTCCAAAAAGACCGTCTCCGCGGCAACGGGTGATGGTCGTCGTGGTGAAACGCCAGGCGATCCAATACAAAGGTGGCGTGCTGTTATAAAGGTAGTCCATGCCGCTTTGGGCCGTGCCCGGCTGGACGGAAAAGTTGGCGGAGACCGGCCCGAGCACACCGTTGGTGCGCACCAGCCCCACGGAAAGGACGCTCTGGCTCTTGTTGGCCGAAAAGCTCGCGGTCTGCAAACTGATGTTGCCCGGTCCCGGCGTCGAACCACCAATCAAACGGGCGATGCCGCTGCGATTGCGAACGCCGTCACGCACCTTGGGCTCAACCCACAGATTCGTGTCGCCAAAACTTTCCTGTATCCCCAGTTCGTCGTCCAACGAATTGCACACGTTGGCGTCCGCCTGGCCGCCACCCACCTGGTTGAACGAGCCGCCAATCATCACGTTGCCGTCGCTTTGGACACCGGAGGCATAAACCGCCGGCGTATCGTAAGAATAAATCTTCTTCAGACCGGCAAACTGGTTGTAAGCGGTGTCGAGGAACGTGGTATCCACCGTGCCGTTGGGATACAAACGGGTGAAGCCGAGGCGGTGCGTACCGTTGAACGATGAAAATTGGCCGCCGACATACATTGTCCCGTCCAAAGGCTGGAGCGTGATGTTCCAAACCACGTCGTTGGCGCCCGTGCCGGGGAAGAAATTGGTGGTGTCCAGGCTGCCATCCACGTTCAGGCGCGCCAGACGGTTGAGAGAAATGCCGTTGAAATGCGTGAACGCCCCGCCCACCACCAACTTGCCATCGACCTGCCAGCCCAGCGCATAAACCGGGTCATCGGCGCCCGAGAGCGGATTGAATGTGGTGTCCAGCGAACCATTGGTGGTGAAGCGCGCAACATCAGAATAATTCTGCCCGCTTACACCAAAATTGCCGCCAACAAATATTCCACTTGAGGAAACCGACGGAGCCACCGAGGCCTTGTACGTCCACCCGGTGGTGACAGTCTGACCGCCCTGGTTCATGACAATGGTAATAAGATTGGTGGTCAGAAGGCCGCTCGTGCCCGTGACGGGGCCAAATGGAATCACCAGGGTGTTGGATCCACTGACAAAGCCTGTATCGTAAATCAGAACCCCGCTTCCAGCAGCCACATTTGTGTCGCCGTAAAAAATCCGCATGTCATCGGGAGCGGTGAACATGTTGTAATTCACCGTCAGCGTGCCGGAGGTGTAATTGCCGAGATTGATGGGCTGATCATCCTCATTGCTGTTGCCGACAGCGTTGCGGACGATGCTGGTGATGACCGCCGGGGGCAATGCCAGCGCGTAAACGGAACCACCCAAGGTGTTGCTGGGGTTGAACGTGGTGTCCAACGAGCCGTCGGTGTTCAGCCGGGCAAGATAATTGCGCGGCACACCATTGACGTTTTGAAAGTCGCCGCCAATCAAAACCTTGCCATCCGGCTGGACGGCGACAGCCCGGACGTTGTTGTCCGCCGACGCGTTAAAGCCCATGTCAAGCGAGCCGTCGGCATTCACGCGGGCAACGTAGCCGCGCGGCGTGCCGTTGAACGACGTGAAATTGCCACCGACGATATACTGATTGCCGGAAGTCAGGGCCATCGCATTGACGGGGCCGTCGTCGGCCCCGGAGTTGGGGGAGAACGACTGATCCAAGGCCCCGTTGGTGGCAAGGAGCGCGATGCTGTTGATGGGATGCCCGCTGTTGAAAGTGGATCCGTTGTAAGAGGAAAAATCACCCGCAATGAGTGTTTCATTGTTGGGCAGGACCAGCAGGCTGTTCACCAAGCCGGCCACGCCGGGGTTGGGATCGTTCTGCGGGGTGGTGATCGGCACGATGGCGGGCGGCAAGGCCAGATCGCGGTTGAAATCCGCGTTGTAAAGTTCATCCACCGAGCCGGCCGGCGGATGCTGGTCGTTGAAGAGGATGGTCACGGTGGTTTCGCCGACCATGCCGGCCAGAGCCGGCACAGTTTGACTGTTGACACTGATTTCCTGATAGAACTCGATTTTAAAATCCCTGTTGAATTTCGTCAGAGTGGAATTGGTGACCGTGAAGGTGATGGGCTGGTAAAATTCGTCAGCACCATTGGCGGGAAAAGAGAGGTCGCCCTGGACCATGTTAAAGTCGGAATTTGTCCCCAGAAGATCGCCCGATTGAGTTGCCGGGGTGGGGACGGCGTAATCGGAGCCCGGCTGGAGGGGGAACCAATTGTTCCACTCCTCGCTGGCATCGAACGAGTCATTAAGAAAATTATTGATGCGGTAGTGCAGACTAATCGCCGAGGTGTTGGTGGCATAGGTGGAGCGCGCCACATAAATGGTGACTGTCGTCTGGCTATTTGGATTGGCCGGGTCATTGATGTCTTCCGGAACACGGAAATTGCACTTTTGAAAGTTTACGATGGGGTTGGTCGGGTACAATGCCGGTATCAAGTTGGTTATGTAAATGGGCGCAGCGAAATTGGTGAGCGGCGGCACAAAATTAGTGTCCACCAGGTAATTGGTGGTTACGCTTGGAGTCACGTCAGGACCATACGGATCGGCGTCCACATTCAAAATCTTCACCAAGGCCACGCCGAAGTTGGGGTCCACGCGGGGCGGAGAGACATCGCCCGACTCCAGCGGATCGAGGGTGGCACTGGCCAACTCAACTCCAAAAACCCGGTTGGTTTGGTCCCCGGGACGGGCGGTGGCGGGAACATCAATAATGGGAATGAGAATGGTCTTGCTCATCTCGTAATCATCGAAGACCAGCGTGCCGCTGACCGGCGTGTAATCAATGCCCCCGACCGCTCCAACGTCTCCGCCCGGCAATGGCAGCGGCGCACCGGCTGAATTCGTCAGGTTGGCGCCATCCACAGTCGAGTAATTCACCCAGGCGCGCCCGGTGGAACCGGCGACGCGGGTAACAGTAACGAGCACCCCCGGCGCGTTGTATTTGTAGTAGGTGTACAGCACCGAATTGCCGTTAGGAACATAATGCGGCACATAATCACTTTCCGTTTCGGAAGTCTGGTAAAGTGGCAACTGCGTTGTGTAATCCAGGTCTTCCGTGGCAAAACGGAAAACGCCCGAGGATTGATAGGCCCAGTTCAGCACGATATTTCCCCTGCTGGACTTGGAATCCACAGCGAAGTAGTAAGTTACGCCGGCCTGCGCATTGAAACGAAGATGGCTTGGGCCGTAATAAGGCAGTGTGTAACCATACACCGGCTCGGTGTTGGGAGGGGCAAACTGAGCGTAATCGCCGCTGCCACTTTCAGTATAGGCTTCGCTGGACGCCGTAATTGTCTTGTTGATGGGGAAAAGGTCGTCATTGGCCGCCACCTGGTTCAGCGAAGTGAAACTGGCGCCCGTAAAAACCGCGAGCACGGTATCCAAGACACGGCCAGCGCCCGCGCTGCCGATGGTGTCGAGTTCCACTTCACCGCTGGAGGGCGCCGTCCATTGATACCAAAGCGGCGCGAATGGGGCAAAGCCGGCGATGTTCGGGGCACCGGGAGCAGGCACGACGAGCAAATTATTATTGGTAACGGAGCCGTAGTCGCCCGTCAGCACCTGGGCGGAGGCAAGGTTCGTTTGCGCGCGGCCGGCGTTGACCATGATTAAACCGGCCAAAATCAGCAACCCCAGCTTCGCCCAGCCAGTGCCGCTCGCGAGGTTTTGCAGCTTCCAACTCATAAATTTTTCCTGGGTTTCGGTCACAACGTTCTTCACCGGGTCCGGGGTTTCCCATCCCAAAACCTTCGGCAATCGAAACAAACAACCGGCGCATCCATGCGCCGGACCACTAAAACGGATACGTCAACCACGGCGTCACCTGCACCCGATAAAACCGCGATGAACTGCCAGCCTGAATCGTATCAAACACCGTGACATTAGTCGCCGGCGAGGGATACGGAATCGGCGAAACAAAATTCGTCAATACCTGCCATGTGGTCAGGTTGGTCGAGTAAAGGACCGAGTTTGTGGCCAGTGGTATTGTGTCCCACGTCAGGACGGCCGTCTTGGGCGGCGGGGTGTTGGTCAAGGCCACCGTGAAATTCAACTCGCTGGGCACGAAGAACGGCGTGAGGTCGTAGGCATTGACGGTGCCGTCGCCGTCCGAATCAATGTCCGTACTTTGTGCCAGCGCGGTATTGAAGGGGCCGTTGGTTGTGCCGTCGGGATACACGATGTTTGTGGAACTGAAATGGCCCGCATAAGTCGGGACCCAGCGCAGGTGGTTGTTGTTCTTGCCATTCAACTTCTCGGCCACCGACAACATCCCTCCGCCGGAGACCGACGCGAGCGCCTGCGCGTAATAAATCACCATGTTTGTGTTGAAAACAAGCGCCGGCAGGTTGCCGCTGAGATCATGATTGGTGTAGCTGGCATAATCGAACAGCTCCAGTTCATCCACATACATCGCGTTGCTCGCACCGGTGCCGTTGAACGTGAACACACTGGCGGCCCCCTGCGCATCCAAAATCAGCTGTCCGATGGCGACGTTGTTCGTATAACCGGAATTGGAAGCCCCGCGGTCCTGCCCGGCCCACGTGTTCACGACCTGTTTGTTCGGCGGCGGCGAAGTGACGGAAACCATCGTGCCAAGCAGGTCGCCACTGCCGGGCAGGCGAGGCAGGTTCAACCCCACCGAGCCCGTCCCGCTCAGCGACCAGACGTTGCCGTTGGTCACGCTGGTGTCGGTGAGCAAATTGGTCACCTGCAATGTCAGCGAACGTCCCTGCAAAACCACGTTGCTCACCACCATGCTGGCGGCCGTGATGGAAAGATCGCCGCCGGCAATGATGGAGCCATTGGTCAGCGTGGTGGTCTGGGATTGCAGGATAAAGCTGCCACTGCCGGAGTAGAACGTGCCGTAGTTTTCAAAATCCTGCGCCCAGATGTACGAGCCGCCCCAATTGGTCACGCTCCCGCGATTGACAAAGGCGCCATAAGGCGACGCGCTGGAGCCAAAATAGGTGAGATTCATCGTGCTGATGATGCCGCTGTTGGTCAGCCAGCGCAGATTCGGCAGCGAACTCGGCCAGAAAATATTGGCTGATTCCAAATTCAATTCGCCTTCGGCTGAAGTCGCCCCGTAGCCGGGCACATTGGTTGTCAAGGTCAGGTTTTGCGCGTCGATGTACAATTTGCGCATGACATTGAACGCGTCGCTGATAATGAGACTGTTGGTGGCGTGCAGGGTCAGGTCCTGCACCTGGGACGCCAGCGTCGGGGAAAGCTGGCTGGCTACAATCTCGACACGAAAATCATTGGTGACAATAAAAAAGTTGGTGCCGTCCAGGGTGTTGCTGCCCAGGACCAGCCAGCGGGTGCTCCAGGCCTGAACCGTGCCGCTCCAGACCGGAAACGACTGTGGCAGCAGATTGGTGATGGTGAGGTATCCGTTGGTGACACCCAGATTGATGTCGCTGAACGGGGCAGCGATTATCGCACCCGTATTGCCGTCATATTGATTGGAAGACTGCAACGACAAATAATCCGGCTGTGCAATATTGGCATACGCCAGGTTCAACTCGCGGCCGGCGGTGATTTGAACGCGGGCGGGGAGATTCGTTATGGCGCCGTTCGGTATGCTGTTGGTGCCCGAAGTCGTAGCAACCAACTGCGCACTGACGTAAGCATAGTTATTGGTGACAACACCGGCGCTGAACACGTTGAAAAATCCGGGTGCAGTGGGCGCCAGAAAGATAAGCGGTGTTAGGCTTTCGGTGAACGTGAAATTTTCCGGTATGCCATCGTTCAATATAATATCGTTGGTGGCGACAGACTCGAGATAATCGTCGTTAAGATAGAGGTAGTTGGTGGCCGAATTGCCGGTCGCAGGGTTCACGTATCCGCCGAGCCATTCAACGGTGGCACTGCCCCCGCCAACTCCAAGACCAGCACTGTCGAAGTAAACATTGTGGGAAACGTTGAGACTCGTATCTTGTATGAAAACCGCCCTGATGATGACGAGATTTGTGCCCACCCCGGCGAAATTAAAATAGGGGGTGGTATTCAGAGGGATGTTCGGGAAACCAAAACCAAGAGGCGGCGGCGCAAGCCCGAGTACGGGCAGCGCAGGATAGGCATACGACTGCCCCAAATAAATACTCGCATCCCAAACGCTGTTTGTCGGGAAGGTCCCGGTAAGTCCATAAAACCCGACTGCCTGGGCGGTTGCGCCCGCCGATGCAAGTGCGCCGTGGGTCAAATCCACATTCTGCCCGCTGAATTGCAGCAAGCCGGCCACGCCCGTCGCGCCCGTGCCAGGATTTATGATGGTCAAAACACCCGGCACGTTCACCTTCCCGGGATTCACGACGTTGGTCGCCGTGACAACGAAGTAATCGCCACAATCCACCTCACCCTGATTGTTGAAACTGCCCGCCATCAAATGCGAGCCGCCGGTGGTCTGCGTGTCAAACACGTAGCCGACGTCACTGCCCATCGTGCCGGTATTGGTATAGTTGATTGTATTCCAAGTCTCGTAAAGTTCCGTGTCGATGATGAACGTGCCGGTGTTGACGAAATTGGTCGCGTCAATCGTGGGCGGATACTCAACCGTGCCGGGATAAGTAATGATGGCGTCGTTTTCATACAGCGCGTCCGTGCCCGACGCCGCGCGCGCCAGCATCAAGCCCAGCAGCGCGCAAAGCCGCGGCCATTTCATCAGCCCGCCCAAGGGAGTTTTGTAAAAATTCGTGGGTGTCATACCGCTCATTGGATGGTGACCGAATAATACCACTGCACGCTGTGTCCCAGAGCATCGGTCATTATCAGATAGAAATCAAACGTGCCGGATTGCGTTGGCGTGCCGGAGAGCGTGCCCGAGGGTGACAATACCAGTCCCGGCGGCAACCCCGACGACGGTGGAACCGACGGAAGCGACGACGACGTCCATGTTGGCGCCGGGGAATAGATAAACGCGCCGCCCGTGGCCGTAAAGGTTACCGGCGTGTAAACCACGCCATTCGTCCCATTCGACAGACTGGTTGGGGCAACCTGGACCAAAAACTCGTTCTCCAGGTTCTGAATGCTTACGCCGTCCGGATAAACCACAGGATCATTGGTCGTGCCGTTATAGGACGCCCATGTAAAATAAAAGAAATAATAGAAATCGCTTCCGTCATTGCCGGGGGTTTCGGTGAAATAGGGCGTTCCATCCATCAAACCAGAATAGTTGAAATAAACCGGGCCGACCTTGTCGAAAGTGATCGTGGTGGGCGGGGTAATGAGGCCCGGCCCGTCCAGTCCGAGCAACGCATGAGACGGGTCAAAACTGACGCCGCGATCAACAGAACTTACGTAAGGATTGGGAGGGCTTGGATTCAGAGCCCCAGCCGCGATATCCGCCGCGGAAAAGGTGAAATCAGGCGTGGTCACTATGCGCTGGAACGTCAGCTTGACTACCTGACTGTTGGTCACCGACATCATCGAAAAAGTATTGGTCACAGGCTGGAAGGACTGGCCGATCAACGAATCGAAATCGGCGCGAACAAATTGCATCCGGCCGATGCCTTGATACAACCCTGCCGTGCTGGGCGCCAAAGTGCACGGGTTCACAACAAAGATGTGATTCGTGGCATAAACGACCAGGCTTTGCGAATAGAAATAGCCGGCCGAGTTGGTGGCTATCGCTATGAGGTTGGTGGTGGCAGTCACCACCTGGATGGGATAATGCGAAGGTTGCGGGGAGAGAATGTTGAACCCGCAAGTCCCCGGCGGAATCAGGAAATAATCCCCCGACGGCACGTTGGTCAGTGTGACCGTCTTGGAACTGGAATTCGTGACCAGCGGACTGTTGGCGGGCGCGCCATTTTGCTTGCCCACCGTCACGGTCAACAGTTGCGCGCTGGTATTGCTCCAGTAACTGTTGACGAAATAGTTGGTGGTGACGATGACGTTGCCAAAAGTGGTCGCGTAATTCGTAAATGGAGAATAGGTATAACCATTGGTGTAAAGAATCAACACGGGCGGCGAACCCGCGGGCGAGCCGGGATAGTTGGTGAAGTAGCTGACAATAACCGGATTGGTCGCGACGGTAAAATAGATGGAAGAACTCCCCACCGTCAGACCGGGAAACAAAGCCGCCAGAGTGGCCGGAGGATTGGTTTGTGCCGACGACAGCAGCGCCCCCAAACTGGCGGTGTAAAGCAACTGCTGCGTGTTATAATTGGTGCTCTGAAGAAGGGTGTCGGCCGGCGGCGATTCAGTAACCACGTTGTTTGTGCTTAAAAGATATCGCAGCCCGCCCACGTCATCCCGCGTCAGGCCCGAGTAAAATCCACCATAGGTCAAGCCAATGGTTGGAAGCGAAGCGAGCGGCGAATAGCTGTCGGCCAGGGGATCCGTGGAAAAGGGAACGGTTACCGCCTGGGGCGGAGTCGGCGCCGCGCAAAATTCCTCTATGTAATAACTGTAAAGGACATTGTTGATGTAGGGAGAATACACACTTGAAACCGTCTGGCTGCCGGCGATTGGGCTTCCATTGGGGTCAAAATTCCGTTGCACCACGAGATACTCCATGCCGGACGGACAAGCAGGAGCACCGTTGACGTGGAGCCGATCATGCAAAGTCCAATCGTAACGCACCGGATCGCAAAGCCCCAACTGCTCGACCATCAGTCCCAGCGTCCACGATTGCAAATCGAACAATCCCAAGGCCTGCGCCTCATAATTAAAGTGCCGCGTTTCGACCGGAAATTCGGCCAGGGTGGGGCTGTAGCTGTCCACGCCGTTGGTCAGGTATTGGCCCGTCAGTGGATTATTGGTAAACGTGCCATTCAAGATGGCGAAGGCGCCGTCCACCGCCGCCACGCCGTTTGAGCCGAAGTAATCCTGAAAATTCGCATCGCAGGCGTAATATACGACCGGTATGTTGCGGCGATATCCCTCACCCCAATTCTTGGGCGCATTGACATCGCCGGGCAATCCGTAGCCAATGATCTGCTGCTGCCATAAATCGCCTTGAATGCCACTTCCTCCGGACGGATTCGGGTTGGTGCCAATCGGCCCGCCGAGCGAAAAGGCCCAAGCGCCTTGCAGACTCAAAGCCAGCAATCCAACCCATGAAAATCGTTTAATCAGTTGCTGCATACTCATTTCATTAGCGCAGGAGCACCACACGATAATAGCCCGCCGCATTTGTCTGACCCAAAACCGTGATATTGATGCTATCACTGGCGCCGGGCGCGAACTGCGGCCCGCCCACGTTGGTCCATGAGGCGAAATCGGCCGTCACCTGCACCTGATAGGTGAATCCGGGCTGGGTGTTCCAGGTGAGGAACATTCCCTCATCCGTCTTGGTGAGCACCGTTTGCAGCCAGGTATCCGGCTCATATGGAATGCCACCGCTCAAAAACAACTGCAAAAGGGTTGGCGATCCGGATGGACTGTTCGGAGGCGGCTGGTTGGGAGACGGCCAGCCATTCGTGTGGTAGGTCCCGCCATAATATCCTCCAAAAAACTCCGCCATCCATTCATACGGAATGCCACCCCAGTTCAATCCGCTCCAAGTCGTGCCGCTGACCGACGGTGACAAAGGCGAACGGAAACCAGCCGTCGTCACATAGTCCACCCGGAACGAATGCGTGCTGTTTGTCGTCAGGCCGTTTGCAGCCGTCATCGTCCAGACGTTGCTCGTCGTCAATGCGACCGGTGACGCCGCGCCATCCACATAAACTTCATAGTTGGACACGGAGATGCCCAGCAGCGGCGGCCACGAAGCCTGCAACTGCGGTTGATAAACACCATTGCTCACCGTGAACGGCGCATACACAAACAACGAGTCAATGGGCAGCAGCAGCGCCGACACGTTGAGGTAACGTTGCGCAAACAAATCAAAACTGTCCGGGCCGAGGGTGAACCCGGTCCAAACCACCAAAAACTGGCTGACGCCATCCGAGGCCACCGCCGGCTGCATTTGCTGGCCGACGGTCGTGGTGTTCACGAGAAATTCACCACCCACCTTCGAACCGTCCTCATGCACGAATTGACCAAACACGCCCTCGCGCGAACCGTCCTGGCCGAGGCTCGTCCAGACCACCAGATAATCCCCGCCAATCACGCTGAGGTGCGGCGCATATTGATTGCCCGGCAGATGAGTGTTCACGAGCGTCGTCGCCCCGCCGATCCCAGCGCTGGAAAATGTCCGCGCGTAAATGTCCCAGCCGTTGGTTGGATTGACCGTGTCAAACCCGCCCCACGCCACCATGAAACTGCCGTCCGCCGCCGCCGCCACATCCGGGTTTGCGCAGGGGTTCAATGAGTTTGTGTCCACGAGGAATTCGCCGCCCTGGGCGACGCCGTTGCTGTTGTAAAGCCGGGCGTAGATATCCACGCTGGGGACCGAAATCTCATTGGCCGCGACATAATTTATATTGGTCCCCAAATTGGGCGCCACCGATTGTTCCTGTTCCGACACCCAGGCGACCGCGAACCCACCATTGGCCAAAGCCGCGACCGCCGGCGTGCGCTGGTTGTAGGAAGTGAATTGATTGATCAAAAATTCACCACCGATGCGCTGGCCCGCCGGCGAAAGCATCTGGCCATAGACGTCCAGCAAACTGTTGGAACCGGCCTCATCGTAACTGGCCCACACCACCACCGCGTTGCTGTTGTTGAGGACGGCCACGGCCGGGTTGATCTGAAAATTGTTGGTGAACGTGTTGACCAAAATGTCGTTGGTAGCGGTGGGATTGAGCCACACATAATTGGTGCTCGACGCGTTGTTGGTCGGGGTCAGAAAGCGCGCATAAATGTGCTGGTTCAATCCCTCAATTCCGCCCTGCCACACGAAAACCGCGCCGCCGTTCTTGAGCAGGGCCACCCGCGGATTTTCCTGATCGTTAGTGCCCTGGACATTCACACGGAAGGTGCTCAAGGTGCCGGACAGCGTGCTGTCCAGCCGCCGCGCGCTGATGCCCCATCCGCTGCCGTCCGTGATGTTATCCTGCCAGACCACAAAACCGCCGGCTGGCGTCACCGCCACATCGGGCCAAACCTGGTCACCAGGCAATGAGCCGATGATCGCGTATTCGGTTCCATTCGTGGCGTAATAATTGGTCTGGCCAAAAACAACGGCGGGAACGCAAAAAAACAGCCCCCAGCAAAAGCGGATGGCGGCCCTGCGGGCGAACAACAACGAGGACATAAAAGGTTTCCTCCATTCTAAACACGCATGGCGGCTTTGTCCAAAATTTACTTCGGCAAAACAAGACCATCGCGGCGGGCAACCAACCGCCGCGGACGAATTTACCATCCGGCTTCTCAAATTCATTTTTCTAAATCAAAACCGTCTGCCGTTCGATCGGCAATTTTTCCAGCGCCGCGAGCATTCCATTGAATCCCCAGCGCCGATACAACTCGCGCAAACAACCGGCATCGGCCGGTTTTTCCGCCAGCGCCTCCGGCGAAAATTCGCACGGCAGGTCGTCCTGCAACCTCACCAGCTCCTGGTTGCGCCGGACCACATCCGCCGCGTCGCACAATGCCGCGCGCAATTTTTCCGGCCTCACCTCGTCCAGCCGCGCAAGCATTTGCGCCACTGAACCAAATTGTTTCAGCAACCCGGCGGCGGTTTTCGGACCCACCCCGGGCACGCCCGGAATGTTGTCCACGCTGTCACCCGTCAAACTCAGCCAGTCCACAACCTGCGACGGCTCCACTCCGCTTTTGGCCCGGACCTGCTCATCCGTCCAGACCGTTTCACTTTTGTCGTTCGGATTCAGCAATCCAATCCGCACCGACACCAACTGCATAAAATCCTTGTCGGGGCTGGCGATGACCACCGCCATGCCCGCCTCCACCGCGCGCCGCGCCAGACACGCGATGTAATCATCCGCTTCCACGCCATCGCGGCAGAACGAAACGACGCCCGCCGCCTTCAAATAACCGGCGATCTCGTCCAGTTGCGGCTTCAACTCTTCCGGCATTCCGGGCCGCTGCGCCTTGTATTCCGGCAAAACCGAAATCCGCGCGGCGCTCAGCCCGCCATCCCACACGACAATCAAATGCGTCGGCCCAATGGCCGAACGCATTTTCGCCAGCATCTTGACGAAGCCGTAAATGGCATTCGTCGGCCGCCCCAACGGCGAACGCAAACTGCGTATCGCGTGAAACGCGCGATAGGCGTAAGCGTGACCGTCAATAATCAGCAACCGATCCACAAATTCTTCCGGGAGTTCACATCCGACCCGCCGGTTCATTCAGTCCCCGCCACCCGACGACTGCGTGCCGGTCATTTCGTCATCGTCGCCGGGCCGGGTTGAAAGGTCTGGCCTTCGACCGCGGGCTGCGGCGGGATTGCATTTTGCGCAAACGGCAATTCGTCATCCGAATGCACGCGGTTGCCGGCCGGGTCCACGATGGTGGCCGTGACAAAAATCATCAGATTCTTCTTGGTGGCGCTCTTGCTCTGGCTCTGAAACAGACGGCCCATCAACGGGATGTCACCCAGAACAGGCACCTTGTCCTTGGTGCTCAGAACCTGCGAGGTGATCAATCCGCCAATGACGACGGTTTGGTTGTCCCAGATGTCAACGGTGGTAATGACTTGCCGGATGGTAAAATCCGGCAGGACCACCGGCAGCTGCACGACGTTCAGGCCGCTGGTGACATTGGGAATGGACGGCGGAGAGTCGTAACCATTGAAATCGGTCAGCGACGGTATCAAGGTGAGATTGATCGTGCAACCATCGGACAAAACGTAGGGAACGACGTCGAGGATGGGGCCGATTTCGACCTGTTGATAATCAACCGTGATGGCCGAAACTCCCGGCGAGAAAACGTTGTTGCCCTGGGCACGAACCATATTGACGGCGGCCAAACTGGCGCACAGCAACACCGCCAGTTTGTAAATTCCGCTTGATTTGAAAGTTTTCATATCTTCTGGTTATTAAAAAATTATGGAGTTGTGCCCGTTCCCCCGGTCGTGGCGGCGGCCGCACCCTGCTGGAAGTTAAAGCCGGTGATGACGTTGATGATCTGTGTTGCCCGCATCTGCGTCTGTCGTCCGCTGATGGTAACCACTTCCGGTTCAGCGAGTGTTTCCACTCCGCTGCGCTGCGACAGGGCCTGAATCGCGACACGGAAGTTGGGGTCCGTCAAGATGCCCGTGACCGTTGCCAGTGTCGGAGCACCGAGGGCATTGCGAAGACCAGAGGTCAGATTTTGATCATTGGCTGAAGGTGCAATCTGGCTGATCGCCGTGTTGCCTGGGAAAGTGCCAAGCGGATTGGCGGCTGAAACCGGCACATTGAGCGAAGGGGCGCTGCCGCCGTTGGCGACGACCGTGCCATTGACGAAATTCCCCAAATACCAGTCAAAACCAAGGGCATTCTGGTCTGTTTGTTGCACTTCGATGAACCGGGATTTGATGTGGACTTGCGGAGCCACCTGATCCAAGGCCTGGATGGCGCGTTCAATGGTGTCCAAGTCCGACAGTGTTGCCCTCACAAACAACAAACCCAAACGGTCATTAAAAAACACTGATTTGCCCGCCGGAACGTTCATATTGACTCCCAGCGTGGTGAAGAAGTTTTTGGCCGCCAAGCTGACGTCGGAGGCCAGATTGATCGTGGTGATGGAGCGCAAACCACCCTGACCGCCGGTAACACCACCTCCAGCACCGCCCGCGCCCGTGGCACCGAGAGGATTGGCTGCGCCTTGACTGCTGCCACCGCCACCGCCGCCGCCACCGCCGCTGCCGCCTGTGTTGCGAAGACCGCCCGCGCCGGGGAACGCATTCACCACACCGATGACCGCGCCGTTATTCTGCTGACCGCCACCACCGCCGCCACCACCGCCACCACCACCGCCGCCGCTGCCACCGCCGCTGTTGTTAACCGAGCCGAAGCTGGAAGAACTGACGCTTTCCAAGCCCGCATAAAACGTGTTTGGATCCACTTTGAATGTCCGCATGTAAAGTTGGGGGGTCTCCGCGCCTTTGCTGGAAAAGACAATGCCGTAATCCAGTATCGAGTATTTGATGGGATGATCGGCCACCATCACAATCGCATCCAGCACGTCCGCCAGGCGCACGTCGGTCAAACTCAATTTAATCACAACCTGATCTACCGGCGTTACTTCACCACCAGCGCCAGTGGCGGGCGCCTGGGCTTCCGGCAAGCCTGTGGCTGGATTCACGACCGTCGGCACGCCTGCCCCTCCGGCACCAGTCGGTGTCAATGCAGCCATCTCTGTGGAAGTGTCCGGGTTGGGATTGATCAGGAAGTTTATTCCCCTTTTTTCGGGATCGCGCAACTTGGCCTGTTCGCTTAATTGCCGGATGACTTCGCTCAAAGGAAGGCCGTCGTAAGAAACATTTTCCAGGCGGATGCGGGCAAGTTTGTTGTCAATGACGTCACGGCCGGGGCCGGTGTGGGTCAAATTGGTATCAGCATAAGGATTAGGCACCGGCAGGGGATTGCGCGGCGTTGGCTGCACCCACTGTTTTTCAACCTGCTCCATGCGCGACTGGGTGTCCACCGTATGCTGGAGAGCATTGCGGTTGTACCGCGCTTGTTTGATCAGGTTTAAGTAATAAAAGGCGCCGATGTTGTCCGGGTCCAATTTCAGCGCTTCATCCAATTTGACCTCGGCTTCATCCAATTTGCCCATTTCGTACAGCAGCTTCCCGTCGCGCACGAGCGTGCCCGCGTCGGTTTTGTCATTCACGAGGTAGGGAACTTGTTGCAAAGTCGCCTGGTCGGGCATCTTACCCTTCATGGCGGCAAGCATTTCATCGTTCTGTTTTTTGAAGGAGAGCGCTGCGGCGTTTTGCGGATCCACCTTCAACACCTGGATGACTTGCGTGTCTGCATCAAGAAATTTGCCCTGGCTTTGCGCCTGGCGGGCGAGCGTCAGACGGGTGGAGGCCAGTCCCGAAATGGTTTGCGCCGTCTCAACGTCGATGCCCGAACCGATGGCCTGCACCAGCCCGTAGGCTTCCTGGTAAAGCTTGGCCGCGCCGGCCAAATCTCCCCGCGCGGCGGCACTTTTGGCGTCCACCAGCTTCTGGCGCAGAACGATGGTGTTGGCCTGCCGCAATACCGCCTCGGTGACAGCTATGTCCTGGGGGCTACTGCTCTGGGCCTGTGACGTGACGGCGGAAACCGCCAGCAAAATTAAACCGAGCGAGAGGGATACTGCCTTTCTCATGGTATGTTTCAGGTTCGTCTTACATCAGGGCTGCACAACCGGAATGTGATAACACTCAGGGCGTATATCGCAAAGTCCATTTTTTTTGGTTTGACTGGGCAGACAATACCACTTCGTTCGAGTTGATGTCAACGATTGTGTAATCGTCCCCTGCAAACCTGAGTTGACCGCCGATGCGCTGTTCCGACCAGCTTCTGCTTTCGGGATCATACTTCAAATCCGCCATGTAGGCGTCCACCCTGCGAAAGGGTTTGTCTTTCGACAAACTAATCGACTGGCCCGTGTCGGCGAGAACCAAAACCAGAGAATCGGGATTCTCAGGCGGGCCTTGGACCTGGACAAGGGTAAAAATATCTTTCTTGGCATCGTCCATGGAGACAAAGCGCTGCTGCTTGCGGCGCATGGCAGGATACGCCGCCGCCTGACGTTCCACGCTGATGACGTAGCGTGCGCCAAAATTCGTATCAACTGAATCCAAGGTCAGCTCCGTATAAAGCGGCGTGATGCCGGTGACGACAGCGGCTTGCGGGCCCGTTCCGGTCGCTTTGATCATTATGTTGTCCATCGTCCTCTGCCATTCAACCGGATTGAACAGTTTGTTCGTGGTGTCCAAATCCAGGTCGTAGGGCGATTGCAAGCGTTCGACGACGTTGCTTTGCTCCGTCAAGTCAAGATTTGTCAGTGCCACGACATGGCCGCTGATAATGCCCTCGCCGATTTCCCTGACCTTTTCCTGCTCGTTGGGAATGACGAACGCCATGAACACGAGTGCCCCGACCAAGCCCACCAATACAACGCTGAGCAGGATTTTCTCGTAGTTTTTCTTGATGAAATCCATGCGTTTAGTTTTTCGGCAACATTTTCACAATCACAACCTCAATGGTTACGCTCAACAACTGTTCCTGCAACACCGTCTGCAACCCGCCCCTGCCGGGCATTGCCCCCGCCACGGGAGCGGGTGGAGGCGGCGGCATTCCCCTGCCCCTGCCCCTGCCTCCTCCCATGTCCGGCGAGACTTCCATCGGCACCGCTCCTGCCGGCTGGACGCTGATGTTTTTGACGATGAATCCGTATGGCGACGAGGCAAAACCGGCGAGCGTCTTCGCTATTTCCGGTCCGAAGGCGCGGAATGTAATCGTGTAAGGTGTCAGCGCCGTCTGCCCGTTGGTCACGGAATTGTCGGCGAGATAATCCGTTTGCGGCCCGCTCAAGTCATCATCCGACACGCGGACGCGCTGGATGCCGTCCAACTGGTTGACGCCCGCCGCGAAAAGAATTTCCGAAATGGTTTCCACCTCGCCGAGTTGCACCGCCAGCGCGCCCAGGCTGCCGGGCGCGAATTTCACCCGCGAGCGCTGCGCTTCAAACGAAAAGCTGTATTGGGGAAGGACACCAACGTTTGCATTTGTCGCATCGCGCTGCAACTGGTCAATCGTCCGGTGCAGCGCGTCCGCAAATGATTCGTTCGAAATCGGGCCGTTGGTCGGATTGGGAATTGGCGTAATCGGCTGGAAATAATTTTGCGCCTGGTTGATCCAGTCGCGGACCCGGGCCTCCTGCTGTTTGGCGGCTTCGATGTTGTTGACCTTGTCGTTGCCCGGTGAAGGGTGCTGGTTGGCCAGTTCCCGCAACGTGCTGTAAACCTCGTTCAATTTGTCAAACGCCACCGAGTTGTCCTTCCAGCTTATGTAATCGTAAAAGCCCGCCGCGCCGAGCATTCCCAGGGCCAGGACGCCGCCAATCACAAACAACAGGTTTCGCTTGATCCAAATCATCATATTACAATTGCAGTGGATTTTGCGGCGCGACAATGATGCTGAATGTGAAGGTGCTGTTGGCGTCCACCGGCGAGATTTGAGCGGAAGACTGCACCGACTTGGGATCAAAAACCGGGCTGGCTTTTAATTCACGCTCGACGGCGTAAACAACTTCATTGTTTGCCGCGGAATCAATGCCCGACAAATCCACCGCGCGGCAAATCAAGGTGATGGGCTGGGCCGCGCCAGACGCTGCTCCGTTGTCGCTGGGATTCGATGTGAACGTTGCGTTGCCGCCCGGATTCGGCTTCGTCGTCATTTGTTCGATCCAAACACCGGCATCCATTTTCGGATTTTGCGCGACATACTTTTTCTTGACGTCGGCCTCGGCCCGGATGAGAGCGCGACGCAGTTCGGCCAGCACGTCACCCCAATAATACCTCTCTTCCATCCATGTCGTGGTTTGCTTCGCCTCGTTGCGGGTCGCCAGGAGTTTTGAATAGGCACTCCTGAACTGGTCCGTCCTTGCTTGCAACTGTCGCACCTTCGGCTCCAGGTTTGCAATTTCGTTCTGTTTGGACCCCGCCAATTGTTGGAACAAAAATCCCACCGCGAATGCCACCCCCACCAGACTCAGCACCGTGCAAAAGAAATAGGGCTTCTTTTCGTTGAACGCCCGCCAGCGCAACGTGCTCTCCGGCATCAAATTCATTTCCACCGGACAATGCGCCAGGTTCCGCAAGCCCAGGCCCACGACTTCGCCGAGTGAATGCGCCACGCGCGCGAGCTCCTCCAGGTTCACCGACGGATCAATTTGCACGTTGCGGAAGGGATTGAAGTATTCGACCGGCACGTTCAGTTTCTCCGCAAAAAACTGCGCCGTGTAAGGCATGATGGACGCGCCGCCGGACAGGAACAGGCGCTGCGGCGCCGACCCGGCTTGCTGCCCCCGGTAAAACTGTATCGTCTGGTTGACCTGGATGTGCAGCTTGGTCATGAACTGCCGCGCGATTTTTGAAATGGCCGCCTGATTCGGATTTTCCGGCTCCTCATACGCGCCGCCCAGGCTCACAAAGCCCTCGGCGACCTTGATTTGCTCGGCGACGCCAAACTTCAACTTGGCCTCGTTCGCAAAATCCTGCGTGATGGCATTGGCCCCCAGATTGATGCTGCGGGAAAAAACCTTTCCTTTTTCGAAGAACAACAGGTTGCTCGTCTTGGCGCCGATGTCCAACAGCATCGTGCAATCCTCCAGGTCGCCGTAGTTGTAACGGAAGGCGTTGCAAAGCGCCGCCGGCGAGGCGTCGCAAAGGTTCAGCCGCAGCTTGGCCTGCTCGGCCACACGGAACAAGCCCTCAACCACGTCGGACTTGATGGCCACCAGCAGCACTTCAAGCTCGCCGCTGGGCGCCGAGCCGAGAATCTGATAATCCCACACCACCTCTGCCAGCGGGAACGGCACGTTTTGCTGCGCCTCGTACTGGATGATTTGCGTCACCTTGCCCGCGTCCACCGGCGGCAGTTTGACAAATTTGGAAAACACATGGAAGCCCGGCGCGCAAACGTTGGTGTTTTTGGACTGGAAGTTTTTTTCAACCAGCACTTCCTGAAGCGCCTTGAGAATGGTTGCTTCGCGGGTGGTTTCCTGCGCGCCTTCGGGGCCGAGCGGCTTGATGGCAAAGCCTTTGAGACGCAATCCACCGGCTTCGTTGACTTCAAACTCGCCGAGCTTAAGGCTGCCCGCCCCAAAATCAATCGCCAGGAATGATTTGATATTAAGCATTGTTGCTTGCTTCGTTTGCCACCGCGGAACGCCCGCACTTTCGCAGTTTTTGTTGTGGCAGCCCGTGCTGATTACGCCAATTTATTCCACCGGTCAAACCAAATCGTTTAAAAAATGCTCCGCCAAGCCGGCTAATAAAACATTGCACATGGCTTCCGGTTGTGGCTTTATCCCCGTGGCAGGCATGAACCGTTGCCGCATGAAAATTCTTTATTCCGGTCACGTGCAGGGTGTTGGTTTTCGTTATACCGCGAAAACCGCCGCCGCCGGCTTTGAAGTTGCCGGTGGTGTGCGCAACCTGCCCGACGGGCGGGTCGAATTGACCGCCGAGGGTGCGCGCGAGGAACTCGAGGCGTTCCGCCAGGCCATTCGTGGCGCGGGACTTGCTGGTTTCATCCGCGACGAAAACGTCACGTGGAGCGAAGCGCAAAATGATTTTCATGGATTTGAGATTGTTCACTAAAGAATGAAATACGCCATCATCGCTGACATCCACGGCAATCTGGAAGCGTTCCAAACCGTTTTGGCCGACATCAAAACCCAGAATGCCACGCAAATCGTCTGCCTCGGCGATGTCGTCGGCTACAACGCCAATCCCAAGGAATGCCTCAAGATTGTCCGCGATCTGAATGTCCCCTGCGTGAAGGGAAATCACGACGAATATTGCTCCACCGAAGACCGCCTCGAAGGTTTTAATCCCCATGCCGCCGACGCCGTCCACTGGACACGCGCGCAACTGAGCGCGGAAGAAAAGCAATGGTTGCGTGACCTGAAATATACCCGCATGGTTGCCAACTTCAGCATCGTCCACGCCACGCTCGACGCGCCGCAACGCTGGGGTTACGTTTTCGACAAGCTCGCCGCCGCCGCCAGTTTCCCGTATCAAAACACACAGGTCTGCTTTTTCGGCCATACGCACGTGCCCGTCGCCTTCATGCGCGACACCGTTGTGCGCGGCGGCACCTATTCCAAATTTAAAATCGACCCCGCCAAAAAATATTTCATCAACGTTGGCGCCGTCGGCCAGCCCCGCGACAACAATCCCAAAGCCGCCTACGTGGTTTACGACATGGAGGCCGGCACCATCGAGTTGCGCAGGCTGGATTACGACATCGCCGCCGCCCAGAAAAAAATCCTCGCCGCCGGCCTCCCCGAACGCCTCGCCGAACGTCTCGAGTTCGGAAGGTAAACCCGGTCCGCCAGACACCGGCGGGGCGGAGTTCGCTTACGCTGGCGTTTGCCACGGCACTTCATAAATGCGCACGGCGCTGCGAATGCCTTTGACCGTGACCGGAAACATTTCGAGGCACGTGCCGGCCAGCGCCGGGTCGTCGCGCAACAAATGGTTGTAGGTTGTGTCGCTGATGATGATGCGACCGCTGCCGGAAACATTTTCGAGCCGGGCGGCAAGGTTCACCTCGTGGCCAAACACCGTGTAGTTATATTGGTGCGTTTCCGAACCCATGAGGCCGACGGTGACGAGGCCGGTGTTGATGCCGGTGCCGAACTGCAGGGCGCGCAAAGGCGGCCTGGGCGGCAGGCCGGCGGAAAGCCGCGCGCGGTTTTCGGCCTCGCGCGAGGCATTTTCGCCCAGACGCCTGTGATTCAATTCATGGATGGCGCGTTGCGCGTCAACCGCCGCGCGCACACAGGCCAGCGCGTGCCCTGGATTGGGCGTCGGCGCGCCCCAAAACGCCATCACGCAGTCGCCGATGTATTTGTCGAGCGTTCCGCCATGTTTTTTCACCGCGTCGGCGACGACGGAGAGGTAAAGGTTCACCGTGTTGAGCGTTTCGCCTGCAAATTCATCGAAACAGGCCTCAGCCGTCCTGGAATCCAGTTGCCGTTCACGCACAAACACCGCGACCCGCTCCTGCATTTCATCCGTCAACGTCGTGAACCCGCGAACATCGGCGAAAAACACCGTCAATTCGCGGCGCGCACCGCCGAGGGCGAGTTTTTCCGCGCTCAACAATTCGTTCATCACGTCGGGTGAAACAATTTTTGAAAAGACGGATTTTACGCGGCGCTGTTCCCTCTGTTCAAACACGACGCGATAGGTGACGAGGCTCATGTGTTCCACCAGCATCGCGCCGGCAATCGGGAAAACGAACGGCAGCCAGAGTTGAAATTGGATGAAAGCAAAAAAACCGGCGCCGACATAGGCAAGCATCAGCAGCAAAACCGCGGCGCTGGCCGAAACGGCGCGCAGTTGCCAGGTCAGAAAGGCCGTCAGCGCGCCGAGCAAAATGATGAGCGTGATCTCCATGGACAGCGAAGCACGGCGGACAAACCGGCCGGTGATGACGGAATTGGCGACGTTCCAATGCTTGCTGATGAGCAGGGTGTCGCGTTCGAGCGGTGTTGCACCGCGGTCGGTCAGGTCGTTGCCTTGCGCCGCCGAACCGACGATAACGAGTTTGCCATGAAAGTTGTTCCGTAATTCATTGGTTTCGCCGAGCAACCGCTCCCGGTCCTGCCAGAGCAAACTTTCAATCGGCGCGCGCATCAGGCGGGGATCGTTCGGCGCAAGCCGCCAGTCGATGTAAAAATAACCCCCGGCATCCACCGGAACGATGCGCTCAATACCATTTGCACCGCGCAACGTGATGCGCCCGCGCGGCAAATCCACGTCAGCGTGGTCCAAATCCAGCTTCAGATCACGTGCGGCGAGTTCGATGCCCATGTCCCAGACGCGCTCGTCGGAAAAGGCCCTGGCCGTCGGCGCCATGCCCGGCGGAAGCTTGTCACCGATGAAAGCAGCCAGCTCGAAATTGGTTTGGGCGTCAATCGGCACCTTGATTTCCTCGCCGTTTGAACGCGGCAAAATGATTTGTCCCGGCTCGATGCGCGCCAGGCGAAGGTCAATGCCAAATCCCGGATCGGCTTCGACTCTTTTGAACAACGGATGCCAGCGGCGGTAGATGCGGAAGGCTTTGGCGCGGCGCAAAACGCCGTCCGAATCCTTTTCCGTCGAGATGTCACCGATGGCCAGAGCGTTGGTGACGAACAAATCCGGAGGCGTCACTTCGGGCGTGATGGCGATGAAGACATTGTTTGCACGGCGCATTTGCAGCGCGAAGAAGTCGTCGGATTCCATCAAGCCGCCGCTGGCCATCTGCACCGGCGGATGGTCGGGACGCAGTTCGCCAAACAGCACGTCGAATCCGACGGCTTCGGCGCCTTGGGCGGAAAGTTCCTCAACGAGCCGGCCATAAACCTGCCGCGGCCAGTAAAGGCCGTAATGGAAACCAAGCCGCCCGCTTTTGACGGCGGCGATGCTGGATTCCTCCATGGAGACAAAGGCGAGGTTGGTGGCGGCGGGCGCGGGAAAATTTTGGGCCGCGCGAACACGGAGATCGTAAGTCATCCGCTCCATCCGTTCGAAGAAATCAAATTGCAGCAGGCGGACACCGCATACGAGGCCGAGGACGAATACCGCCAGAATGGCCGGTGTGCGTTTGAGCGGTTTCAAGTTCACCGCATCCAGTAAAACAAAAAACCAAGGCAACTCAAGGCTGCTTTGGTTTTAATACCACGGCCGCGCAGGCGCCGGTTTTACAACCGGCATGGCTGGGGCGCCGATTGTCAATGATGACCGGAAGTCGGCGATATGAAGCAGAAAGTCCCGTCGTACGTGAACGAAACAATTTCCACATACACGGTGTCTAGCGCCGTGGCGATTTGCTGCAACAAGTTGAGCACGTCCGGCGGCAACGGGGAAACCTGGCCGTTCAGGGGATTGAATTGATTGCCTTCACCGACCAGATAAGTCATCGGAGCGCCACTTGGCCCGACGATGGAGAGCAGCACGGAATTTTTGAGAACCGCGCACCATCCACTCGCGTCAATTTCAAACAGCGTGCCGCGCACACCGGCGATGCCGTTGGGAATTTTAATGAGGTATTGGGACGCGGCAGAGAGCTTCCTGACGCTGCAGAAGATGCGGCCCTGCTTCAAATCCAGTTCCGTGTCGCTGACAGCATCCAGGCCGGTGTTCGAAACAGTCAGCTTGTCAATCGCCATCATGGTGTCGCCCGTCAGGCGGACCATGTTCTGTTCGGTGGAAGGTCTGTAGTCAATCAAACCGCGAATGTTCGCGTCCGGCGCCGGTCCAACCCGGTCGGGCACGGGCGCGGCCTGCGGCATCTCCACGGTCTTGCCCAGCACAACGTCCACCGCGGCGTCGTGGGCCGTTTGAATGATGGATCCCGCGGCGAGCATTTTGCCAACAACAAGCGGATGCCAGCTCCCGTCGCCCAGCGAGTATCTGGCTTCGCCCTGGATGCGGACAATGGTGGCAACACCGGGCGTGAGAGTTTGGGCTGAAGCGGCAACGGCCAAGACGAGCATCGCGCCGCACATGGTTGCGGAAAGTATGTTTCTCATAATTGTCTTCTAGAAACTGCTGCCTATTTGATACCACATTAAAAGCCGGGGCGCAAATGTCAAATTTAAAAATTCGCAGGAAAAATGCCCTTGCCGGAGGCCCTTTCAATGAGCTTTTGCCCCGCCAAATCCAGATATGAGCTGGCGATATCGTTGCCATTGCCTTCCAGCCGGAGCGACCGTTCGAACCACGGCCTGGCGGCGGCATAATCTCCGGTTTGCACGTAATGCCAGCCGACGATGGCGACGGTGTAGTAACCGTTTGGGTCAAGCGCCTCGGCCTGGCTGAAATAGGGTCCAGCTTGGTCGTAGCGGTCCAGCCAGTCGAGGCACATGCCAGCGCGCAAATAACTGTAAGCATCATAACGGTCCAGGCTCCGGGCGCGTGCATACCATTGCATCGCCGTTTCCGCCAGGTCCTCGTAATTGTCCCCGCCGTTGAAACTTTCCGTGCGGCAGGCCTCGCCGATGTCATAGGCCGTTACAAAATTCTTCGGTTCGGCGGCAAACGCCCTTTCCAAAGCCGCCGTGTGTCGGGGTGAAAAAAGATCCGGAAACCGCTCTGCGCGCGCCTGCCAGAAGGCTTCATGGCCGCGACGCCATTCCTGGCCGGTCAAGTAAACGACACCGCCGGCGAGAGCAATTGTCAGCAGAATTTTCACCGGCAACCGCGGCATGAGCCAGTAACGCTCCGTTGCAAACCGCAGGTTGCTGCTCAACAAGGCCAGCAGCGCCACGCCGACCAGCGCGTTGGCCGGGATGTGCAGGTTGAAATCCGCCACCGAATGCACCGCCAGCGCAAACAGGCCGGCGGCCGCGCCAAGAAAAAATGCGAAGCGATTGCTCTGCCCGCTGACGAAATCCCTTTCCGAGCGGCGGACATGCCGCCACGTTTTGGCAAGCCCGGCCACAAAAATCGCCACTCCCGCCAGAACGATGATCCCGCCCGCGGCGCCCCAGTCGGCCAGCAGGTTCAAGTAATCGTTGTGGACGCGATCGGGGCGCGCCTGGACGTTTTCCGGCCGGTACTCGCGGAAGCGGTAGTCGTAATGCGCCGGGCCAACCCCCCACCAAAAATGGTCCAGCCACATCCGCTCCGCTGCCGTCCAGATGTCGAATCGCACGGCCAGATCGAGGGTGTTGCTGCTCTGTCCTTTTTCCACGCGCCGCATGTAGCCGGCCGTCTGTGACAAATAGTTGCTGACAAAAACGGTTCCGGCGCCGAGCAAAATCAACAACAACAACAATGCCCGCCAGCGATGTTTGCGGTGGCCGGTCAGAGTGAGCAAAAGCGCCAGCAATCCCGCCGCCGCCGCCACCCAGCCGCCGCGTGATAGCGTCACCGCCAGGCCCGCCGCCATGATCAGCACCGCGTAACCGAGCAGGATGCGAAGAACCGCGCTCATCCGCCCGACCAGAAGAAACGCCACCGCCAGCGGGAGCAGCATCTCCAGAAATCCAGCCAGATTGTTTGGCGAAATGTAGGTGCCCGAGGCGCGACCGGGATAAGGCGAAATCAAATTCCAAACGTGGTTCGAATGCGTCCCCATCTGGGCCACCGCGTAGCTTGAAATTCCCACGGCTAGAAAAATCATCGTGTAACTCACAATTTGCACCGACTCCTGGCGATACAGATTGTTGACGATGGCGAAGAACAAAAAGGCGTACACCAGCACCTGGATCATCTCCAGCCGCGCGACGTATTCGATGTCCGCTGTGAGATAACGCGCCACGGCGTAAACCGCAAACGCCAGAACCACCCAGCCGATTGGCGGCCAGAGCAGTTTCGGCTTGGGGCTGAACCACAACCGCAGCGCCCACACGAGCATCACGGCCAGGGCAAGCCCCTGCACGACAAGAAACGCCCACGCATCCACCGCGCCCATTGCCAGCGGGGCAAAAACCAGAATGGCGAGGACGAGCGCCAGAATTCCACGCTCGAAAAATTTGTCCAGCGCTTCACGGTTCATTTTGATTCGCGGAAAAATGGACGAGCCGCGCTTGAGAGTAAAGCGCGCTCGAAGCAAAATTTGCGGCCGCCGACGTGAGTCGGCTCAAATTTCCCCGGCAAAATGCGAGCGGACTGACGTCCGTTGCCACAGATCCAAATCAACCGCGCGCGGCCGGTTTCTTTTTGGCGGTTTCCGGACGGAATTCCAGAATTTCTCCCGGCTGGCAGTCGAGTGTGTCGCAAATGGCTTCGAGCGTGGAGAAACGGATGGCCCTGGCCTTGCCGGTTTTGAGTATGGACAGATTTTGCGGCGTGATGTCCACTGCCTCGGCCAGATCGTTCAGCCGCATTTTCCGCTGCGCGAGAACCACGTCCAGATTGACGATGATGGGCATAAGCTTAGACGGTCAATTCCTGTTCTTCCTGAATTTTCCGGCCTTCGTCCATGATCCAGGCGATGCAAATGATTGCAAAGCCGGGAATGATCCTGAAAAACGAGCTGAGGATGAACAGCGGCACCGTGTCCGACCAAAAATTAAGCGGCCTTGGATCAAGGTTGGCGGCTTGAATCACCGAGGAAACGCAGGCCAGAATTCCTATTAAAATGCTCATGCCGCCAATTCGCCGCAAACAATGGACGATACCCGAACCAAACAATTCGCCGCGGGCATAAAACCTAAAAAGCCTGTAGGCGAACCAGAGGCCGGCAGCCCAAGCCAAATTCATCACGCCGCCCCAAACAAGACCGGCTTTTTGCACGGGATGAAGCTGGTGAAATCCCAGTCCAAAAATGATTTCCAAGGCACCGCCAAGCCCGGCCAGCACAGCGGTGAAAAAAAAGAAAGTTCGGAGAGCCGTGCTGACTTTTTGAATTCGATTCAATCGAGAACCGGCTTTTGGAGAAATTTCATTCGCATTCATGACGCGAAGAATAAGCCCATAAATTCCGTTAGTCAAGTCTTTTTTATCGTATAACGATAAATATATTCCGATTAACAATCGCACGTTGGAGTTCAAGCTTCAGCTTGTCCAAATCGCGCGCTAAAGCGTGGACATCAACGCGAAGGCTGTAAAGTTTGCGAAGGAATTTCCCACCTTCGTTTCCCTCGCGTTCTTCGCGCGACATTTTTCTGCTGTGGCAAATTCCGGCGATTCGTTTTACCCTGTGCAACATTTATGACCGATCCGCGTTACAAAAGGCTGGCGAAGCTGCTGGTGGAATATTCCACCGCGCTCAAAAGTGGCGACCGCATCCTGCTCGACATGATCGACGTGCCCGATGAATTCACCATCGAACTCATCCGCGCCGTTCGCGCGGCGGGCGCGACGCCGTTTGCCGAGGTCCGGCACACGCGGGTTTCCCGCGAGCTTTTGCTCGGGACAAACGAAAAGCACGCCGCGCAGGTCCGCGACATCGAGCTGTTCCGCATGAAAAAAATGCAGGCATACATCGCGATTCGCGGCAGCGGGAACGCTAGTGAAAATTCCGACGTCCCCGGCGACCGGATGCAGCTTTATTCGCGCATCAACCGGCCGGTGATGGATTATCGCGTCAACAAGACGCGCTGGTGCGTGCTGCGCTGGCCGACACCGAGCATGGCGCAGGCCGCCGGCATGAGCACGGAGGCGTTCGAGAATCTGTATTTTGATGTGTGCACGATGGATTACGCGAAGATGGCGCGCGCGATGGTCCCTCTGGAACGCCGCATGAAACGCGCCGACCGAGTCCAGCTCAAGGCGCCCGGAACCGACCTGACGTTCAGCATCAAGGGCATCGGCGCAAAAATGTGCAAGGGCGACCGGAACATTCCCGACGGCGAGGTGTTTTCCTGCCCGGTGAAAAATTCCGTGAACGGCGTCATTCAATTCAACACGCCCACGATTTATTCCGGAACAAAATTTGAAAATGTCCGGCTCAAATTCAAGGACGGCAAAATCATCAGCGCGACGGCGAACAACCCGAAGCGGCTGAACGAAATCCTGGACACCGACGCCGGCGCCCGTTACGTCGGCGAATTTTCGCTCGGTTTCAATCCCTATATTTTGAACCCGATGTGCGACATTTTGTTCGACGAAAAAATCGCCGGCTCGCTGCACTTCACGCCGGGGCAGGCCTACGAGGAATGCGACAACGGCAACCGCTCGGCGGTGCATTGGGACATGGTGTTGATCCAGCGTCCCGATTGGGGTGGCGGCGAGGTGTGGTTCGACGGCGAACTGATCCGGAAGGACGGCGTGTTCGTTCCGAAGGATTTGAAGCAGTTGAATCCGGCGAGTCTGAAATAAAAAACAGCCGCGAACCGGAGCTCGCGGCTGCAAATCGGACCGTCAACTTCAGGCCGCTTCCTTGAGCAGCGCGAGGAACTGCTTCATGGCCGGCGAGAGCACCTTGTTCTTCTTGTAGATCGCCGCGATGGGCCGGTAATAAGAACCATCTTCGACCTGCACGGCGGCAAGCGTCTGCTTGGCGATTTCCTGCACGACCGTGCCTTGCGGCACGATGGAAATACCGGCGTCAATTTCCACCGCGCGTTTCACCGTCTCGATGTTGTCGAATTCCATCGCGTGCCGCGGGTCCACGCCGTGCTCCTTCAAAATCTTGTCCAGCGCCTTGCGGGTCGGGATGTCCGGCTCGAAGCCGATGATCTTCTGCCCGGCAAGCTGTTTGAACTTGATGGATTTCTGCTTGGCGAATGGATGCTGCGGATGGCAGATCAGCACCAGCGGGTCCTTGCGCAGGGCAACGATTTCGAGCTTGGCGTCCTTGGCCGGATATGCAACCAGCCCCAAATCCACGACGTTGCTGAACACGTCGTCATAAACCTGGTTGGCGCGGCGATACTCAACATGGACGTTGACCGGCGGGTACAGCTTCATGAATTTTTTGATGTACGGCGGCAAATCGTGAAGGCCGATGCTGTAAATCGTCGCCACCCGGATCGTGCCGGAAATGATGTCCTTCAATTCCTGCAACTTGCTGTGCAGCGACTCATAAGTCTGGATGATTTGCTTGCTGTAATCGTAAAGCGTCTGCCCTTCGCGCGTGAGGCGGAATTTCTTTTTGCTCCGCTCGATCAGCAGCGACTTGAACTGCCGTTCGAGTGAACTGATCTGCTGGCTCACGGCAGATTGAGTGACTTCATTGATTTGCGCGGCCTTGGTAAAACTGCCCGTTTCGGCCAGGTCGCAGAACACTTTCAAGCTTTCAATTTGCATAAGCGCGATTAAACAACAAATTCAAGTTTTAGTCAACAGGGTGTTTTCTGGCAAGGACTTGCTTGACCTTGGCCAGCAATTCCGCGCTCGTGAACGGCTTTTGCAGATACGACGTGCCCGTCTGCTTGTCGGCGGGCATGACATAGCCGCTCGTGCATAAGATGCTCATTGCCGGGGCCAGTTGCCGGATGTGCTCGACGAGCTCGCGCCCGCCCATGCCCGGCATCACCAAATCCGTCACGACCAGGTCTGCCTTGATGTCATCCCGCGACAAGATCGCCAGCGCCTTTTGCCCGCTGTTCGCCGTCAAAACCTTGTAGCCATATTCCGTCAAAATCGTCTCGGCCATCGTCAGCAGCAGATTCTCGTCATCCACCACCAGCACGGTTTCGGTGCCCTGCAAATCACCCTCCGTGCCGGCGCTTTCGTGGATGTATTCCTTTTCCGCGGGCAGATAAACCCGCGCCGACGTCCCGGCGCCGGGCTGGCTGGAAATCACCACGCCGCCGCCGTGATTGGTCACGATGCCATAGACCAGCGCCAGCCCCAGGCCCCGGTGGGATTTTTTGGTCGTGAAAAACGGCTCAAAAATCCGCGGCATCACGTCCGGTTCAATGCCACCGCCGTTGTCCGTGATTTCCACGCAAACGTAAGTGCCCGCCACCAGCCGCACGTTGCGGTCCTGCGTCGGCTCGGTCAATTCCACGTTGCGCGTCTGCACGGTGACCTGCCCGCCCTGCCGGTCATCGCCGACCGCTTCCACGGCATTCTCCAGAATTTTTGTCAGCGCCTGCTGCACCTTCGCCTCGTCGTACCGCACGCCAAACGGGTTCTTTTCCAGTTGAACGTTCCACTGGATTTTCGCGCCGTGCGCGTTGCGGAAAAATTCCACGCACCGGTTCGCCACCTCGTTCAGGTTGCCCGCCGGGGAGCGGTGGGTTTCCTTTTCCTGGCGGCTGAAGGTCTGAAGCTCGTTGGCGATTTCCGCCGCGTGCTCGGCGGATTTTTCCACCTCCATCAGCGAACGCCGCCATGGATGCCCCGCCTCGGCCTTGCTCAAAAGCAGCGAGGTGTGGCCAAGCACGCTCGTCAACGCGTTGTTGAAATCCAGCGACACGGTCCGCGCCAGCTGCAGCGCGCAATCCAGCTTTTGTTTGAGCACCGCGCCGCTCGGGTCCGCCGCGGCCCTGGTTTCGTCGTGCATGCCCGGCCCCGCAGGCGCCGGTTCGACTGCGGGCAGCAATTGCAGGACATACCATTTGCTCCCTTCACGGCTGAAGGCGCAAATCGCCGCCGTGAATTTTCTTGCGGTGCCATCCGCCACGCGAAGTTTCAACTCGGTGACGGGCGCGGGCAATTGCTCCCAGCGCGTGAAGAAATCCTCCGGGTTCCCGGTGTTTTCCGGCGACCAGACCGCCGACAATGGCGGCGCTTCGCCGGCCAGCACCGCGCCAAAAGTGGCCACAGCAGCCGCGTTAGCGCGCAGCACCACGCTGCCCGCGTTCAACAGCAGCGCCGGCCAGGCCGCGCCCTCCAGACCAAATACAACTTCAGGCTTCATTTAAAATCGCAAAAGCAAGGCAGCGTACGATTCCCCGGGAAAATTTCAAGGAACGATGACGAATGCCCGCGGCAAAAGTTCACGCACGGAAAATTCCCGGCTTTTTTTCAAATCACGGCTGTCCGCAACCCACACCCTCGCGGCCGGCGCGTATTCGGCCAGCAATTGCCGGCAGGCGCCGCAGGGCATCGGCCCGCCCGCCGCGCGCGCCACGACCGCCACCGCGACAAAATTCCTCTTCCCGCCGGTCAACGCCTTGAACAGGGCCACGCGCTCCGCGCAGCAGGTCAAGCCGTAGCTCGCGCTCTCGACATTCGCGCCGCCGATGATTTCGCCGGACTTCGTGAGCAGCGCCGCGCCGACCTTGAATTTGGAATACGGGGCGACCGATCCTTCGCGCGCCTTTGCCGCCGCGCGAATCAATGTTTGGGAATTGATTTTCATTTTGGGAGGGACGGTCGCCGTCCCCAATTCAGGGTCGCCGACACGGCAACCCTCCCGAATACAATTCTGCAAAATTAACCAGCAATTCCGCTGCCAGAACCTTCACCCGCCCGGCTGTTTCCAGCACCTCGGCGTGGGACAGTTTTTCTTTTCCGCGCCCCGCGGCCGGATTGGTCACACACGACACGGCCGCGACGTTCAAACCGCATTGCCGCGCCGCCATCGCCTCCGGCACCGTGCTCATGCCGACCGCGTCCGCGCCAAGCCGCGCAAACGCGCGGATTTCCGCCGGCGTCTCGTAGCTCGGCCCGCCCATGGCAATGTAAACTCCCGGACGAAGTTTGATTCTGCCCGCGCGCGCGGCCTTGAGCAACAACGCGTTCAACCGCGCGTCATAAACCTGCGTCATGTCCACGAACCGCGGCAGGCCCGGCGCGGTTTCGCCGCGCAACGGATTCGCGCCCATGAAATTGATGTGGTCGGCCAGCAGCATGAAATCGCCGGGGCGGAATTTCTTGCTGATGCCGCCCGCCGCGTTCGTCAGCAGCAAATCGCGGATGCCGAAGGCCGCAAGCGCGCGGACGGCGAACGTGACGCGTTCCATCGGATGGCCCTCGTAAAAATGCGCGCGCCCGCTCAAAACCAAAACCGGTGTTTTGCCGAGCCGGCCAAAATACAATTCCCCGGCGTGGCCGCTCACGGTTGGAACGGGAAAACCCGGAATTTTCGCGTAAGGAACTTTTTCCTCCACGCGCAATCTGGCCAGGACGTGATGAAATCCGCTGCCGAGAACGATGGCGAGCGTCGGGCGCAACCGCGAAACTTTTTCGAGCCGCGCGGCGGCTGTTCGGTGTGCACCAATTGGATTCATTTGGCGTTGGCTTGATTTATTCCGCATCTGCCCTACTTTGTTCAACTTGATTTATGGAATTGAACAATGACGAAATCCGCCGCTATTCGCGGCACCTGATTCTGCCCGAAGTCGGCCTGGCAGGCCAAAAGAAAATCAAGGCCGCCAGCGTCCTGTGCATCGGCTCCGGCGGCCTCGGCTCGCCCATCGCCATGTATCTCGCCGCCGCCGGCATCGGCAAACTCGGCCTCGTGGATTTCGACACCGTGGATTATTCCAACCTCCAGCGGCAACTGCTGCACACCGACGCCGACGTGGGCCGCCCGAAAACGGAATCGGCGAAGGAAACAATCCGCGGCATCAATCCGAACGTCGAGGTTGTCCTGTACAACACCCGCATCACTTCGGAAAACGCGCTCGACCTCATCCGGCCCTACGACATCGTGGTGGACGGCACGGACAATTTCCCGACCCGCTATCTCACAAACGACGCGTGCGTGCTGCTCAAAAAGCCGAACGTCTATGGCTCGATTTTCCGTTTCGAGGGGCAGGCCAGCGTGTTCGCGCCGCATCTGGGCGGGCCGTGTTACCGCTGTCTTTATCCCGAACCGCCGCCGCCCGGCATGGTGCCCAGTTGCGCGGAGGGCGGCGTGCTCGGCGTGCTGCCCGGCATCATCGGCTGCATCCAGGCCACGGAAATCTTGAAACTCGCCATCGGCAGGGGCAGTTCGCTCGTCGGACGTCTGCTCCTGTTCAACGCGCTCGAACTCAAGTTCCGCGAGTTGAAATTGCGCCGCGATCCGGCGTGTCCCGTTTGCGGCGAGCATCCGACCATCAGGGAATTGATTGATTACGACCAGTTCTGCGGCATCGTGCCGGAGCCGGAACCAACATCAAATCCCGATGAAGTCACGGTGCAGGACATGAAAAAGGCGCTGGACGACCCGAAGCTCGGCATCAAGGTCGTGGACGTGCGCGAACCGGACGAATACGACATCGCAAAGGTCAGGGGCGTGCCGCTGCTGCCGCTGAGCGAATTGCAAAGCCGCTTCACCGAGCTGGACCCGAACACGCAATATTATCTGCATTGCAAGGGCGGCGTGCGGTCGTTGAAGGCGGTGAATTTTTTGAAGCAGCAGGGCTTCAAATACGTCAAGAGCGTCAAAGGCGGCATCAGCGCGTGGTCGGATGAAATTGATTCGAACGTGCCGAAGTATTGAGTTTGATGAACCGCGCTCGGTGGAAATCGTCAGGCCCGGTCAAATTTATTTCCGTGCAACGCGGGCAGAGGCCCTTAATCACCGGGTAATTCCTGATGCAAATGAACCAGATAAATATGTCTTTGCGGTCGTCCGGGCTGCATTGTGAATGACACTTGGTCAACCAGGTCGCCTTGATACTGGCTCATCCATTGTTCAATGTTTTCATTTGCAGCTTGAAGCGCGTTGTCTTCCACCACGATATAATGAATCCCAAGCAGTCGTAATTGTTCCGGCGTGTCGCCTGCCAAAACCCATTCGACCCGCCGTTGTCCGAAGGGCAACCAGAGTCCAACCTCACTTCCGCCGAGCGTGCTGGCGAAGCCCACGACACGTTCGTCCGGTGGCAACTCTCTTGCGATATGATACCGCCGGCTTTCAAGCAGCGAAGACCGGACGGTGTAGGATTGCAAGGCTCTTGTGGCGAGTTCCGAGTGCGGATTTTTTTGATGAAGCCAGCCCAGAACGGTCTGGGCTGGGAACAGCGGGCGGTATCGTGACACCACCAGCAACATTGCCGTGAACAGCATGACCAGCAGGCCAAGCCGCTGCCACCACGTCCGGCGCGTCAGACAATCGTGCCCTGCCCCGGCCAGCAGCAGCGGGAAAAGGAATGGATAATAGGGAGCCAACTGGCGCGCGTTCTCATAAGTGCCGACCTTGGCCATGAACAGAAGCAGCAAAAGCCACGGCACCAGGCGCAACATCCGCATTTGCATTCCGCCCGCAACCCGCGCTCCGCCAGCCGTCGTTCCTGGACGTCGCGCGGCCCAGATGGAAACCGCCGTCAACAGGCAAATTCCCAGCCCGATGCCCGCGTTTCCTTCCGAGACACCATGCGCCCCAAAACTCAACCGGCCGAAAAATTCAAACGAAGCAAAATGAGACCCGAACGGCGTCTGCACGAAATGTTCCATGGTTGCGTTCCATGATTCCACCCAGGGGAATACAGGCGGCAATAGGTTTTGAAGCGGAATGCAGAACGCGTTTCCGATAATTCCCCAGAAGGGGGAATCCAGGTGCAAATTCGAGGCGTTCATTGGAATTCCCGTCCAGGTTCCCTGGTGCTTTAAATTGAGAACCGTCATCGGCACGATGGAAACAAGCAAACTCACGGCCACCATTGCCACGGTCACAACCGGCTGTTTGAGCAACAACTTCAAACCCGGCCACGCCGCAATGAACCACAGCAACACCAGCGGAAGGTTTGTCTGCTTGGTATCGGTTAACAATGCGACGGCGAGCAGGGACAGCAACAGATCGCCTGTACGCCCGCTTTTTCTTGCTCGCAACGCCAGATCCACCGCCGCCAGCGCGTAAATGACCGCGAAACTGTCGTTGCCCACCGAACCGGCTTGCATCGTGTAACACCAGCCGGATGACAGCAGCCATGCCCACCACCATGCCACGCGCGCGCGCACCCGCAATCGCGTGAAGACGCTGAAAATCAAACCGGGCAGCATCAGATAGGACAACCAGTTGATCAAAAACAGAAACCGGTCGGTGCGTGTGAACAGTATCAACGGCGCCGACAGCCATTCCCATCCGCAAGCCGCGGCGTTCATGCGGAAATCAAAGGTGTGAATCCAGTGCCACTGGTTCTGCCCCAGCCAGTGCAACACCCGCGGGATGCGATAGGCGTCTGAATCGCCGTTGTTCGGCACGTACAGCATTCCTCCGGTCAGTGCCATCAACGCCAGTGCCAGGAACAACAGCGCCCCGGGGCGTCTGAAACGATGCAGTAATTTATGCCTGGCGCGGTGAATGGTTTCCCATGACTGCCATTTGAAATTTCGCCAGCGCCAAACTCCCGCAATCGCGGCGATGGCAAATACCACCAGATAGCCGCCACGATTCAATTCGTGAAGCGCCGATAAAACCCAGCCCGCGCCGCATAGCAGCGCGGAGAGCAGAATCCAGGCGCGCACGGCGTTCAGCATAAATTAAAACGAGACTGCCACGCCGTCTCGTGGCAGACAATTTGATTTTGGCCGGACGAGGCGGACAGTTGCTTGCGATTACGACGGGTTTCGCAGATGGGCGGCGGCGAATTTTTCAACGCTCACCCATGCTTCCTCTTCGGTGATGTTCCACAAACAGTGCGGCGAGGCGTACCGGCAGTAATCCGAGCAGGGTTTGTAAGGACAGGATTTGCCCTCAATCCACTCCGCCGCCGGGTGCAGCGGCGCAAACCACTCCGGCAACTGCGGCCCGAAAAGCGTGAACGTCGGCACCCCGCAAAACGCGGCCAGATGCCCCGGCCCGGAATCGTTGCCGATGAACGCGCCCGCGTCATCCATCAGCGCAATCAATTCCGTCACGTTGGCCGGAGTTGCCACACCGGCTTCGCCCGCCTTCAACCACCAGTCGCGCTGGTCGGAGTCGCAAGCGACCTGGACAGAAAACGCCTTCCCTCGCAGCCGTTCGGCCAATTGTCGGTATCGTTCCAACGGCCACACGCGCACCGGCTGGCCGGCGCCGCTGTGAATCAGCACCTTCCGGCCGCCACGCGAGGCCGGCTGGAGGACTTTTTCACGGGACGGGAGCGACACGTCCAAGGCCCGTCCGATGACGCGCCAGGATTCATAGCGATGTTCCTCCGGTTCCGCGCGGGCGACCGGCTGCGTCAAAAAACACTGGCTGCCCATGCGCCGAAACCCAAGCCGGTTCTTTGCGCCGAAGAGTTTCAAAAGCAGATGGTCCCGCGGGTCCCAGCGCGCGGAGATGCCAGTTTCAAAATGGCCGGCCGCCAGCCTCCGGCGCAGCCGAACCATTTCCAGCAGCGGCCAGCGCCAGAGATGATATTTGTTTTTGAACGCGGTCCACGGCGCGGTGAAGGTGACGACTTTCACCTCCGGCCACAGGCGGGGTTGCAAATCGAGCGCGAAGGGCTTGGCCAGCAAAGTAACGTCATATCTCTCGGCGACGGCGCGGATGAATGGCGTCGCAATCACCAGGTCGCCCAGCCCCCAGAGTTCGACGATGAGCAATTTGGATTTCACGATTGACGATGCGTTCCGGGCCGATGGAACGAGCGCGGGTTGCATCACCGTGTGAAGGCCGGGCCGGGCCGGGAACCCGGCAAAGCGCCGCGCGGACGGAGGAATGGTTCCTTTGCTTGAACCGGCTGCGGCGCCGGCTCGCACATGCCACCGTTGAGGGCGATGCCTAATCCGATGGCACCGACAAATTTCGACAAGTCAAGACTCAGTGCGCCGCCAATAAACATGAATTGGATGACGTAAGCTAGGAATGCCGCAAAAAGGAAGGTGTTGATGGTTTGCAGTGATGGATCGCCATACCGGTAATTGCAACGCAATACTCGGAAGCCGGCCGCCAAAAACCAGAGAAACGTGATGCACCCCCAAATGCCGAAGGGGATGATAACCGAAAGCGGCCCATTGTGGTAATCGTAGGCGAGCGCCAGTGAGTTTTGACCCGGATCAAAATTACCGGCAGCGTCGGACAGGGCCGTTTGGCCCATCATCTCGTTGTAATCCTCGGGTGTGATGGCCATTCCTTTGCCCAGCAGAAGGTATTGGGGTATCTGCGGCATAAGGGCCTTCCACATATTGACGCGCCAGTCCACAGTTGTTTGCGCCGCCTCCCTGGCTGCGGGATTAATTTGCAGCGGCAGAAAGGCCAGCGTCCGTTGAAAGGTAAACGGCAGTTTGTTCGCCAGTGGAACGATGGCAACCGCCGCCAGCACCCCGAAAAAGGCGAAGATCGGCAGCAATCTGGTCCGATGCATTCCTTCCATGAAAAATTGAAGGGCAAAAATCAGCACGACGAACAAAAACACGCCGCGGAATCCGCCCAAAAAAACCATCAAGAGTGACAAGATCAACAGGACTGGCCGCCACAGTTTGCCTTCAAGAAAAATGCCGCGAATGCCATATCTGGCCAACAGGAAGCACCAGAGCATGACCCCGGCCGAGGAAAATCCCCCCAAACGGGTCTCTCCCAGTTCAAAATTTTGAAAGGCATAGCCGGTCGGCGGGAAAAACCAGAAGATGGGATAAGCCCACGAAGGCACAAAGGGAAACAAATCCCCGATAATACTCGACAAGCCGCCCAGAAAAAACAGCCCCACATATAAACCTGCCCGCTGGGGAGGGATGCGCCGGGCCGTGAGCGCAAAATAGCTCAAAACACCAATCACCAGGTAAATATATTTCTTGCCCCCGTAAACATCCGAACCAAACGCATGCAAACCAAACCCGCCGGTAAATTTGGCGGTAACCAGCACCACGCCCATCAGGCATATCAGCGGCCAAGTTATCTGGGGCACGGGAATGAAACGCCTCTGGCTGTTCAAGGCCCTCTCCACCACGGATATCCCCAAGCTCAGCACCACCATCACGAGCCCTAAACTGGGTGCTCCTTTTATAAAAAACAGGGTTATGCCCAGGTTCCAGCTTAATACGAGCAACGGGTGATGCCAGCGGAGCAGCAAGGGTGAAATCAGCAAGAGCGCAAGGACGCCGAAAAGTCCAAGGGTCGAATAATCCATCGGATCGGTCAGCATAAAACCGACGATGACGGCCAGCGGCACGCAAACCGCATAGACGATGAGCGACCTTAGGATGACGGGAGCATTATTCATCAACCTGCAAACTGCACCTGTGGAACACGGTCATGCAACACCATTTACTCTACCTCAATCCACCAAATCTCGGCAACCAGATTGTTCCCGCGGCGGACCGGAAATCAGGTTTGGTTGTGGCAGCGGTCGGTGACCGCCGCACACGGCTCGCAGAGCGCCGATACAATCAAATCCATCAACTGGCTTTTATCACTTCCTCGTAAATATCCACGTGCCGCCTCGCCAAAACGTCAGGATGATAGCGTTCCCGGATGATGGCGGCATTGCCAATCGGGCGGGGGTGTCCTTGTGAAATCCACCGGGCAATGGCGGCGGTCAACCCCGCCCAATCGTCCGGTGCAAAAAGTTCCGCTCCGGGCATGTTCCCGGCAGTGTCCACAATCCCCCCCACGCGTGCGCCAAAGAACTTCAACTCCCGCCCCAGCCCCTCAAGCACAACCATTGGGGCGGCATCCTCGGTGGGGAAATGCAGCATGGCCGCCGCTGAATCGTAGTAATGCAGAAGTTCGCCCTCGGACGGCGTGCCCAAAAAGCGCGCGTACCCGGCTTCTTCCATCGGCTTGATACGCTTTTGAAACGCCGTGGTATAATCAGCCCCCGACGGGTGAACATAACCGATGAAGTGAAATTCAAAGTTTAATCCCTGCTGGTGGAGCGCCTCGGCCACGTCCAGCAATTCCAACTGGCGTTTCCGCGAAGAGATGGCGCCCACGTTGAGTAGAACACAGGGACGCGGGCCGGTGTCCGGGGGGGCATCCAGAAATGTCCGCCGGAGAGGATGCGGCATCAGCCATGTTCTCCGGGCGCGGGGCCGGACGAGTTTCTCGGTGTAGGACGAATTGCAAAACACGCCTGCCGTCCGGGGCAGGATAAAATTCTCAAGCCGCGCCGTCAGCCAGGCGTAACTCCCGATGTGTGGCCGGCCTAGGCGCGCCAGTTCGGCCATGTTCCCCTGCATGGCCACCACGTTGGGATGGCCCGAAAATATGGCGCTGATGGCGCACTCCCGTTCCGTTCCATCCCCCTGCACAATGTCCGGCCGGATCTCGCGCAGCTTCCGGCGGACGGCGCGAATGCACCCCTGGTATCCCGTGCGCAACCAGCCGATCTTGGGGACAAGCAACGGGTGAAACCAGATGTTGTCCGCCAGTTTTTCCGGCGATTGCACAGGCCGCTGCAGGCAGGAGATGACATGCAACTCCACATCGGACAGGCGCGCAAAACCGTCAATCAAGGAAGCGGTTCCTCCCGGCAGACAAGGCGTCGTCTCGGCATAGCGGCGATAAGTCTCGCGAAGGTCCATGGCCAGGAGCGCAATTTTCATTCAGCCATAAATATCAGATTGCACCGTGTCGGGCAAGCGTCGCCCCGCCGTGGCAGAGTCCTGATTTGCTGTAGCACCGACACTACAACAGCCGAATCGGGACATTACCCGTCGTGTTGGTTTGCGGGTTAAAGATTGTGCAAGTGATGCCTCCTCCGACAAAACCATTGGGCAGATTATGTTTCACAAGACCGCCTGATTATGCAAAAATTACATTCTGTGAACACTCTTGGCAAATTCACGCTGTACTTGCAGGCGGCGGCCGCTCTCCGATCACCGCACTGGCGGGGGCTGCCCTTGATACCCAAATCTCTTTGCCCCGGCGTTCCGTACTCCCGCCATGCCTGCAACTCGTTCATCATCTGGATCAAGCAGCTTGACCTGCCATCCGCGAAGTTGATTGTGGATGTCGGGGCCAATCATGGCGATTTTGCGAACGCGGCAAGCATTTGGTTTCCTGACGCGAAGGTCGTGGTGGCGGAACCGTTGCCAAAAATGCAGCGGTACCTGGAGCAAATCATCCGTGCCCGGCGAAACAAATGGCATTTGCTGCCCTGCGCCATCGGCGCGGAACGCGGAACCCTCCCGCTCTTTGTGGATGAAGGCCGCGATGACATTGCCAGTTTGGTGGGGTTCAGCGAGGAATACCGGAGGGCAAATACCCAGGCCCGGCTGGCGGGAGAAATGCTCTGCGAAGTAAAGACCCTGGACGAAACCGCGTCGGAAATGGGAATTGACCACATTGACCTGCTGAAGATTGACGTGGAAGGTTTTGAATTCGAGGTGCTGAAGGGCGCCGGACAGATTCTGCAAAAAACCGACGCGGTCATCATCGAAGTCTCGCTCGTAAGAAATGCTGGCACATCAAGCCCCCTTGTCGAAATGCTCGACCGCCTTGTGCGGCACGGTTTCCAGATTGTGAATGTCATTCCCTCGCTCTTGGACACCAACGAACCCTGGAAACCTTGCGAGTTCAACATTCTCGCCCGGCGGGGGGCAAAATCACCTTGAATCGCGGGCCGTTTCGCCAGTTTTGATTTCCGCCCGTTTGCCCTCAATGCGACGTTTGTATTCCGCAAGCAGCCGGTCGCCATAATCCTGCCATGTGTTTCCTTCGGCGCCCTTCCGGCGAGCCGCCTCACCCATGCGCTGGTTCAGGGCACGGTCCTGCGCTAGCCGGATCATGGCGTCCGCAATCTGCCGCGGCTCCCGGGGACGGATGACAAAACCTTCAATCCCGTCCTTGACCAGGGTGGTGGCGCCACTCTCATAGCTGGTGACAACCGGCAGGCCGGCGGCCATGGCTTCCAGAATGACAAGCGCAAATCCTTCCTCCTGGGAGGGAAGAACAAAAGCCGTGCAACCGGTCAACAGCCGTGCAAGCTCCTGGTGCGGCAAACTGGGATGATGGGTGAAGGTTCCTTCCCAGCGCGGACGTTCGAGCCGGAAATCGGGCCGGTAATTGCCCACACAAATCAGTTCTGCATCGGGGATGGCGCGCTTGACCAGTTCAAAGGCCCGGAAAAGATATTGATGTCCTTTGCGCAAACAAACCATGCCCACCGAGATGAATCGCGGTTTTGGTGGCATGGATTTTCTCGGGACAAAAGTTGAAGTATCCACGCCGAATGGGCTAACAAAACATTTATCCTCCGGCACACCGTTCGCCAGCATTGTGTCCTTGACGAAATTGGAAGGGCACAGAACCAGATCGGCCCGTTCCAATTCGCGGTTCATCCGGGCAAACATCCAGCGCGGGTTCGGCACATTTTCGCCGGGACACCAGATGTCGCATTCCCGCTGCATGTAACCGTAATATGTCGTGGGGTGGCTGTTCGAGGCGTCCACCACTTTCAAGGCGCCATGCCGGTCCGCCCAGTCAAACGGTTCGGTGGCAAAGCCCATGATGGCATGGACGGCATCGCATTTGGGCAGGGACTGCCGCTTCAGCCATCCGCGCCACAGGGGAAACAGGGCATAAAAAGGTTTTTCAACCCAGCACCACCATGGTGTCAGGCGATAAAACGGTTTCATGGCCAGATGAAACGGCCAGCAACGGTGGTATTTGCCGGGTGGCAGGCCTGTGCTGTTCTTGTCCGAAATCCACAGACCGGCCAGCGCGCCCCGCTCTTGAAACGCCCGGGCCGTCCGGCGCAGATGCCACGAACCGCACGTCGTCAGGAGAACTTGCATTGGCCGCAAGACTGTAGGAGCCGGAGTTGGCGATTCAAGATATTTCCGCCGCCCGGACCTGGCATCTCAAACGTTCACTTCCAATCGGGCCGGTTGTTTTGCGGGCCATAGGAACCAAAATACTGGCCGAAGGTATGGGCGCTGTAGCGCAGCCAGTTGCCCATGTCAATTTGGCCGCGCAATTTCTTCACCGCCAGATTCTTCAACGCACCACCCAGATGCCACAATTTCATGGGGTGATGATCCGGCCCCCGCTCCGCCGTGCGCGCCTCGCTGTAAGCCTTCCGAAACATGTACAAAAGCGACCCCTGATTCCTGTTCACGGTGCGCGCCGCCGGAATATAGGCCATGCGATGATTCCGTTTGAGCATTTCCCTGAGCCAAAACCTGTCCTCCCCGGTCCTGATTGATTCGCTAAAGGGACATTCCTGCCACGCGCTCCTGCTGTAAATGGCGTTCCCGTTCCCAACTTCAGGCTCGATTTTGCGGTAATCCTCCCGGTCGTAAAGACCGACCCCCTCGCTTTCCTGCCTGAGTTCGCTCCTGCCGGTCAGTGTGTTGGGGCCATAGGCCACAACCACATCATCTGCAAAGGCCGCGATTGAGCCGCGATAGACATCCAGAAAACCGGGAACCAGCGGAATGGTATGGGAACTGATGACCAGCACCCAGGGGTTCTTCGCCGCCTTGAAACCGAGGTTCAACGACTTGCTGTAGTTGAAGGGGCCTTCGGCAATGATAATTTTCGCGCCACGCTTTTCGGCAATCTTCAAAGTTGAATCCCTTGACCCCGAATCCACCACAATGACCTCGTCCGGCTCGCGCAACCCCAACCCGCCGATGGCCTGATCCAGCGTTCTGGCCGAATCGCGGGTGCGGATGACAACGGAGATGGCGACTGGATTGGTCATGGACACTTTTGTTGCATGGGAAACACATCCAAACGATTCAAGCAAAATCTTTTCATGCCGTGTGCAGCAGGATGGGACGGTTATGGTCCCCACCGAACTTGGTGATTCCCACGGCGCGAATGTGCTTATAGCCAGCCGTCCGCAACAAGGCTTCAAGACATCGAAAATCAAACGCGCGATGATAGGTGGTGATGGCCAGTTTGGGATGGAATTTTGCCAGAACGGGCAGCGCCCCTTCCATCGCCTGGATTTCCGCGCCTTCAATGTCCATCTTCACAAAATCAACCCGGTCCAGTTTCAACCTTTCACAGATTGACACGAGTGTTTCCACCGCGACGGGCTGGCCGCCGGCTTGATCACCGACCTGGCCGAAGGCCGGGTAGGCAGCGTTAAACGAAAAGGAAGCCTGCCCGTGAAATGAGCCCAGCGCCGCGGCCTGGATGACCACCCGTCCGGCCTTGATTTCCTCCGCAAATGTTTTTTCGAGGCAATGGACCATTTCGGGGTTCGGCTCGATGCCAATCACCTTGGACGCGCCGGCCTCCAGCGCCTGGAACACAAAAAAACCCTCGCAACAGCCGCAATCAATGACCACATCACCCGGCCGGATGACTGTGCCGTGGTTGAGATAAAAATGTGCGTTGGATCGGTGCTGCCAAAACACGGAAAGATATTCATTCCACAATTCGAGGTTGACCCGCGTGCTGGCGGGAAACCAGCTTTCGTGCCGGCTGCCGAACCGTAATTTCTTCAGTGCCCCGTCCTCGCCTGTCACTTCGATGTTCATTTCCGGCGAATGCACGCCCAGTGTGCGCGGATCCAGCGCAAACAAAACCGAGGTCCACGGACACAGCGTCAGCCGCCCTGACAGTTTCAGCACCAGCGGTTCGACACGTTTGATGAGTCCCGCGATTTTCAAATGGTTGCCCTTTCAAACATCTTGCTGGAAGCGGCAGTCACAGACAAGCCCGTATCCAGTTTGATGGAGTTGTGATTTGCGCCGTGCTGTCAAAAAGTTTGTTTTTGGGGATGAATTTGAAATAATTGCCCATCATGTCTCAAGATGTTGCTGCTTCATCTCCCCTCCGTGTGGCCTTTGTGAGCGGCAGCCTGCCGCTTGGCGGCTCGACTATATTTGTTTGCAACCTGGGAGGTGAACTGGTCCGCCGCGGCATTCCTGTCCGGGTGTTGAGCCTGGAAAAAGAAAATCCGCTCGGATCGGACTTTCAACGGTTGAACATCCCCGTTCAAAGCCTGGATGACCGGCGCTTTATTTACGAAGACCGGCTGGCGGTTGTCCTCAACGAATTGGGCCGGTTCAAGCCCGCCGTTGTTCTGGCCACCTTGTCGGCCTCTTCTTTTGAAGTGTTGCGGTATCTTCCCGCCGGCGTGTTTCGAGTGGGCGTGGGGCAGGCCGATGACCCGGACGTTTATGAGATGATGCGGTATTACGCACCGCACATGGATTTGCTGGCCGTGGTGTCCAAGACCATGAAGGCCAAGGCAGAGGCCATGCCGGAATTTGGCCGCGTCCCGGTGCATTATCTTCCCTATGGCGTGCCTCTGCCGGAAAGTCTGGATGATACGGGCCACCGAAAAGGACCATTGCGCATTCTGTATCTTGGCCGCCTGTGGCAGGCGCAAAAGCGTGTCCGCCTGTTGCCGGTCATCTTTGACCGGCTGAAATCCTCCGGCATCCCGTTTCATTGGACCGTTGCGGGTGAAGGCCAGGAAGAAGCTTTTTTGCAACAGTCCATGAAACCCGCGCCACCGGAGCAAACTGTTTCTTTCACGGGAAGCATCCCTTATCGGGACGTGCCGCAAGTCCTGCGGGAACATGACGTGTTCCTGCTTACATCGGAGTTTGAAGGCCTGCCGTTGAGCCTGCTGGAAGCGATGGGCGCCGGATTGGTGCCCGTGGTCAGCGATTTGAAAAGCGGCGTCAGTGAAGTGGTGGACATCACCAATGGCATCCTCGTGCCCGTGAACGACGTGGAAGGATATGCGCTGGCCGTCATTCATCTGCACCAGCACCGGGATGAACTGGCCGCCAAATCCGCCGCCGCGCGTGCGCGGGTGAAGACGGAATTTTCCGTGGCAGCAATGACCGACCGTTGGTTGTCTGCCTTTCCGACACCGCCTGCCGCGCCGCCCGTGTGGCCGACTCGCTGGAAAATCTCCGCGCCGCTGCCGGCCAAATACCCACTGATATTCCTACCGCCCCTGCGCTTGATTCGTCGTTTTGTGAAAAAGTTTTCCATTAAGGCAACCAATTGAAACGAAAAAAAATGAATCCGGATAAAATCAAGAAATGGGAGATATTACCCAGCACGGGGCGACATTTTGATTTGCTGGACGGACTGCGCGGTATTGCCATCTTGATGGTGGTTTGTTATCATGACTTTTATGTTAATCCCCAATCTGGGTTGCTGGTTCGGTGCATTGGCTGGCTGAATGATAGAGGGGGGGTAGGAGTGCAAATTTTTTTTATTCTTTCTGGTTTTTTGATCTCACTGCCATTTTTTAAAGTGCGGAAAACTGATATAAGCTCATGGTATGTTAAAGGCTATGCTCGGCGTAGAGTTGCCAAAATCATTCCGCCATTCTATTTCTCCTTGGTTGTTTTAACCGTCTATTATCTATTGCGATTTTCTAACCCGGAATATATCTGGGTTGCCTTCCGGTGGGCGGCTGGCATTTATAATTTCACTCCACAGACTTTATATTTTAACGGCGTCTATTGGAGCCTGGTCGTAGAGGTTCAATTCTATCTGCTCTTACCATTATTATTCTGGCTGACCAGTAAGCTGTGTGCTCGCAGACGTCTGATTATTATATTCGGTCTCTTTTTCTTCGTTCCATTGCTCGTGCGTGAACTAACTTGGCCGTCTGATTTAACTCTGGCTGGGGCTAAAGCCCAAATTGGGTTGACGCCATCCGAATTCACCAGCTTTCTGATGAGCCGATTCCCTTGCCAGATTGATTATTTCGCCTGGGGCATTTTGTTTGCCGGAGTTTGGTCTGCAATTCCACCAGAAGGGTTATCTGTGCCAAAGAATGGGATGAGGTTTTTCAGTCTCTTGGGGTATGTCGGTGTAATCATGATCATAACTAGCTTGGTATTGGGGGTGGTCTGGACGGCTCAATTTGATGTTATAAGCCATCCAGCAAGGTGGATGGTCGAAAGCGACCATTTACTGATTGGTGTTTCTGGCTTCTTACTTTTATTTTTCCTTTTCGACCCGCAATGTTTTGGCGCACGGCTGTTATCAACCCAATGGCTCCGCTTTGTGGGGGTTGTCAGTTATGAATGGTTTCTTTTCCACCAACCGGTCATCTTTCTGTTTAGAGAGTTATGCCCGAAAACACATGGCAATGCGATTCTTTATTTGGTCAAAACAATTATGCCAGCAGGGTTGTCTTTCCTACTTGCCGTTTTGCTATATCGCTATTTTTCATTGCCCATTATGAATCGAGTGCGAGCAGGAATAAAGCGTTCATAAACATCGGGTGAAGTAATTGTCAACCTCACAAACCAATCTGGCCAACCTCAGGGTGCTTCGCGACTTCGCCACCGGTTCCGCCACCAACCTGGCCGACACGGGCGACAGCGTGGGCAAGGGTCTCACCGACAATGCAACCGCGTTTCCCACTCCACCGGTCAAACCGGCGGATTTGGCGACGCTGACAACGGGACTGCGCACGGCGATGGCCGTTGCGGCATCCGGCGGGCCGCAGGCCACTGCGGCAAAAGACAAGGCATTCGCCGCGCTCGCTGATGCGCTGCGAAAAGACGCCCATTACGTCGAAATTCAGGCAAATCACGATCTGGAGACGGCCCTGTCTTCCGGGTTCAACGTGGTCAGCACCAACCGCGCCCAAGCGCCGCTGGACGCGCCGGTGATCGTGGACATTGAGAACCTGGCCTCGACGCAAATCCTGCTGCGTTTAAACCCGATGGCCAATGTCCGTTCATTCCAGGTGCAAACCAGCACCGATGGAAAGACATGGACGGAAGCAGGCATCTACACGCAATCGCGCAGGATTGTGCTGATGGGACTGACGCCGGGCATCACGTATTACGCGCGGGTGCGGGCGATTGGCGGCAGCACCGGCCGCAGCGATTGGAGCGTGCCGGCCTCGCTCATGGCGACGTAACCCAACAAACCTCACCCCGTCCTTTCCCACCTGATGGTGGAGGTTGTTTCCAATGCGGGACCGGGTGAGGGACATTTCCCGGCGGGAGAAATCCGCCGCGGACCCGGACGGCGGGTGACGTTCTACCTTCCTTTGACGTTGCCTGTCGTCCGGTGTTTTTTGTGCGAGACAGGAAGGTTCAACATGGGAGTCCAATCCCATCCCTTTTTCCGGCGATGCGTTTTCTCCGCCGTCTTGCGGCGAGGTTCCGGCATTAAGCCGCAGCCTGCGCCGTTTTGAACCGGCGCGCGCGCACCCAGAATTCCTGCAAGTCGTCGCGATGCAGCACGAAGAACAATCCCAGCGTCAGCGCGCAAAAAATTCCGCGCAGCCACAGATTTTGTCCGCCTGAATTAAAAAATCGAAAGATAAAAACCGCCAGCACCATGCACACACCCAGTGCCAGCCAGCGGCGGAGTGAAGGCAGAATCAAATCCCCCGCCGTCAGAGAAAGATAACGCGGCGCGCGCCACGTCAGATAAGCCATCGAGACGAGCGAGCCGATGATGCTGCCGGCGAGGACACCTTTGACACCCATCGTTTGCGCGAGGGCGACGCTCATCACGATGTTGAGCAGCATGTCCACAACCGCGACCCACGACAAAACCCTGATGTCCTTCGCCAGTATGGGAGCGCACGACAGGCAATGGTTCCACGCATGTTGCCAGATGTATAATGCCAGCAGCGCGTCAAATCCGGCGCCGGCGTAAATGCCCGGCCGGTGCGCCCACAGGTTCAGCAGATTCACAAACGGATGATTCAACACGACTAAAAACGTTCCCCCCAGCAACGCGAGGCTCATCGTCAACCCGGTGTAACGCTGGAAACTCGCCGCCAGATGCGCCCGGTCGCCCGCCACATAAAATTGCTGCCAGCGCGGACAAAGCGAATCGAATGTCCTCCACAGGATTTGCAGGCCGTAGGTCCCCGCCTTGGATGAAACCATGAACAGTGTGACCGCCGACAGGCCGAGCAGCTTCGTGATGATCAGGCTTTGACTCAAAAAAATCACCTGTATCGCCACGCCGATGACAAAAACACCGGAGCTGAAATTGAACAACATCTTCAAATCGCTCCACCGGATGTCGCTGAAGGAAATCTTGAAACGGTGCGGCCCCCATTTTACCGCCAGCCACGGCAGAACGCCCGACACCAGCGTTGTCAACACGGCGGAATACGCGTAGGCCAGGGTGCCTGTCCCCGCCTTCAAAAACAGGAAGAACGCCAACAGGCCCACCCAATTTGCCGCGGCGCTGGCCAGAAGCGGCCAGTAACTGCGGTTCTGCGCAAAAAGGATTCCGCCGGCAATGCGCAGTGGAAACGTCAGCGCGTTCAACGAGAGCATCCACAGCCACAACGAATGCGCCTCAGGCCGGAGCGGCTCGGCAATGTTGAACCAGGCAATCACCCAATCCGTGGAAAAATATCCAACCAGAAAAATCAGCAGGCCCTGAAAACCGGTGACGACCAGAAAAAGACTCAACCAGCGGCCGCATTCCTTTACGTCCCCAGAATGCAGCGGCTCGCCCATCAAACGGCCAATCGAATTTGTGACGCCGAAATCCAGCAATAGAAAATAGCCGAGCGATTGGACGACGAACGACCACAGCCCCATGTGTTCCGTGTCCAGAAACTTGAGCGCCAGCGAAACCGACATCAAACCCGCCATGGCGATGCTGGCCATCTGGACATACGAAGCAAAGGCGGTATTGACGACAGCGCGGCGGCTCATTGTTGCTTCAGGCTAGTGACAACTCCACCCAACGGCAAGTTCATGGAAATCGCACCGGCGGATTGAAAAACAGCCCGGCTATCATGCTTCGAAACAATATCAGCGCATTTTTGAAACTACATTGACGAAAAAGCGCTGGAGTGGTCCGAAGAATCAACCGGATGGCCCCGCGGACATTGTAAAAATGATGGGTTGTTACACGTCGCATTTGCATGAAGACCATATTGCGCAGGCCGTATCGAAATTTGTCCACACTGGCATCTCCGATTTCCTCCAGCCCAACTCCAACGTTCCTTTTGGTTTTGTGAACGACGCGGCTGGTTGGAATGATCCAGCCTTTGAATTTTTTTGCGATGCGAAGTGTGAATTCCTTGTCATCACACCAAATAAACATTTCCCGCAGCGGCAGGCCGCACGCTTGCACGGCTTCCCGCCGAAATAGGACAGAAACAAATGATGATTCGTCAGTTTGCACACCTTGCAGCCAGCGTGGATCATTGGTGGAAGCCGGCATGGTTGAGGCTGTCATGTTCATCCGATGCAATGTTCCGTCCGTCCAAAAAACCGCACTGCATAGGAATCCGGTTTCCAATTCGGATGCGTGCGCTGAAGCCAGCAACATTTCCAAAGCATCAGGCGCAGGAATTGTGTCATCGTCCATGCACCAAAACCATTCGTGCCCGTGTTCAAAGGCTGCTTTGATTCCGGCATATTGTCCGCCACTGCTGCCGAGGTTTTCCTGTTGGATGACTGTCAGTCCAGTTTGAATCTTCAACCATTCCGCGGTGCCGTCGGTGCTACCGTTGTTAATAACAATAATTTCATCCGGAACGCGCGTCTGACCGCGCACGGCCGCGAGATTTTCCTTGAGCAATTCAAGACGATTGCATGTGACAATGACAGCGGATACAAACATGGTTAGTGTTATAATATGACTTAAAATACCATTCAATCATCCGCAATTGTCTTTTGTCCGCTCAAGATCCGCCTAGCGAGAAGCATCGCGCGGGCGATGGCTTGATCCATGTCGTAATAACGATATTCGCCAAGCCGCCCGGCAATGAGCAAATTTGACATTGTTTTTGCCCGCTCACGGTAGGTGCTGTAAAGTTTGGTGTTCGCCTCATCGGGAAAGGGATACTCAAAATCGTTCGGGTCGTCCGGTGTCACCGTCACTTCGCGCGTCAGCACTGTGCCGTGAATACTTTGGATTTTTTCCGGCAGCATCATGTGCTTCCATTCCAGCGTGCGGATGTGCGGGCCGTTGGCCGGGTCGGGGTTGTTGACCTGTCCGCAGGGCTGCGCAAATTCCACTCCGGCCAGGTACTCGTGTTGCCGCCGCTGGCCGCGATATTTTAATTTTCCCAAATCGCAGCCAAAATACTCGTCAATCGGCCCGGTAAATATGACCATTTTCACAGCGTTGAATTCGCCGCGATTTTTCAGATAATCGCAATTCAGTTTCAGGGGAATGCCTTCGAGCATTTTTTGCATCAAATCCGCATAGCCGTTTTCTGGAATGCCTTGATGTTTGTGCCGCATCAAGCGCGGTTCGTCGTCTTCGCGCACATCGAAGCGCCGGGCAAGGCCCGCATAAAGTTGGGTCGCCGGAACGCCCCATTGCTTTTCGTTGTAACCCTTGACGAATTTTTCATAGACGACGCGCGGCATCATCGCCAGCGACGCTTCCTCAAAATTTCTTGGCACGCTGGTGAATTCGGGCCTCCAATTTTCGCCAACTACGCGGCGGATGTAGCCGGCGGCAACCGGCCAGTTTTCGCAACGACCGTCCACAAATGATTTGAGCGCGGCCTCGTATTTGTAAAATCGCGCAAAACGGTTGACGAATTGCCAAAGCTCCTCGTCGTTGGTGCGAAAATAATGCGGCCCGTAGGTGTGAATCCGAATGCCGCTGGAATGATGATGGTCATGGACATTCCCGCCGCAATGAGCGCGGCGATCAATCACCAAAACCGATCGCCCAGCCTCGACGAGCATTCGTGCGATAACTGCGCCGGTCAAACCGGAACCGACAATCAAATAATCTAAAGCCATTAAGAAAGCGTGTGGATCAATGGCGCCGCTTCGCTTTTGTGGAAAAAGCTAATGTTTGTTTGACTTGAAATTTCCGGCACGCGTGAATCGTAGAAAAAAATCCCATGCTGACAAGAAGGAATCCACAAAATGGATAGAACTCAAATGTGCTTGCAGTCCGATGCCGCTCTGATTCCATTCCTCAACCGCATCTTCGGGTTAAAGGTAGCTAAAGGTAATTAAAGGTAAATCTATGCATTGTGTCATCGGTTCCGGTCCGGCGGGCGTCGCCTGCGCCAAGGCGCTGCTGGCGCGCGGCGCAACCGTGCTGATGCTCGATGCCGGCCTCGAATTGGAGCCTGACCGCACCCGGATCGTCCGTCAATTTGCCGAGGCGAAACCGTCCGCGTGGCAGGCGGGCGACCGTGACAGGTTGAAAGGCGGCATGGCCGCCGGCGCCAAGGGCATCCCGCTCAAGCTGGCGTTCGGCTCGGACTTTCCCTATCGCGAAACTGAAACGCACATCCCCTGGCAAGGCCGGAACACCAGCGTGCGGCCGTCGCTGGCACTCGGCGGCCTCAGCAACGTCTGGGGCGCAACCCTGCTGCCGTACCGCGACGCGGAGATCGCCGACTGGCCCGTCAAGAGCGCGCAACTGGAAAATCATTACCGCGCCGTGCTCGAACTCACAGGGCTGTCCGCGCAGCACGACGATCTGGAGGAATGGTTTCCGCTGCATTGCGACAATCCGAACGTGCTCCAGCCCAGCCGGCAGGCCGCGTTGCTGCTCCAGAACCTCGACCGCCATCGCGACGCCCTGCGCGAACGCGGCTGGCGGTTTGGCCGCGCGCGGCTGGCCGTGCGCGCCGCCGACGGCCCCCGCGGCATCGGCTGCATCCATTGCGGCTTTTGCATGTACGGCTGCCCTTACGGCTGCATTTTCAACAGCGCCGGCATCGTGCGCGAATTGCGCGCGGGGAAAAATTTCTCGTACCAGCGCGACGTCATCGTCACGACCGTGCGCGAAGATCCAGGCAAGGTTGTCATCGAAGGCTTCCACCGCCAGACGCGCGCCCCGCTTTCGTTTGAAGCGGACCGCGCGTACCTGGCTGCTGGCGTCATTCCGACCGCGCAAATTCTTTTGCGCTCCCAATCCGCCTACGACCGGCCGCTGCGCCTGCGCGACAGCCAGTATTTTCTTTTCCCGCTCGTGCTGGCGCGCCGGTCGCCTGACGTCCAGACAGAATCGCTTTACACGCTCAGCCAGGTTTTCATCGAACTTTGCCGCCCGCAAGTCAGCCGCCACACCGTCCATCTGCAAATTTACACCTACAGCGATTTGATCGGGGAAGCGGTGCGGAAAACCTTCGGTCCGCTCGCGCGCCCGCTCGAAGGCCTGGCGCGGCGGCTCGAAGAACGCATGGTGATTGTGCAGGGCTACCTGCACTCGGACGAATCGCGGACGATTGAAATGACCCTGAAACGCGATGGCGCGGGGGATTGCCTGCACTTGAACGCGCTGCCCAATCCCGAAACGCGCCGCACGGTCAGGCGCGTTGTGCGCGAAATGCTCAAGCAATCGCGCCGGCTCGGCGGAATCGTTCTGCCGCCGATGCTGCAACTGGCCGAGCCCGGCCGCGGTTTCCACTGCGGCGGCTCGATTCCGATGCGCGAAAATCCGCAGCCGTTCGAGAGCGATTGCCTCGGGCGTCCGCACGGCTGGACGCGCGTTCACGCGGTGGACGCGACGGTCCTGCCGGGCGCGCCGGCGACCACAATCACTTTTTCCGTCATGGCCAACGCCCATCGCATCGGCTGGGAAACCGCCGGGGAAAAAATTGGGTGAATGGATTTGTGGATTGCTGGATGAATGGTTTGCTTCCACCAATCCAATAATCCAATAATCCGACCATGAAGAATGCGTGCGCCATCACCGGCAGCAATGGCTACCTGGGCGGCTGCCTCAAGAATTATTTCGCGGCGCAAGGCCGGGAAGTTTTGGAGCTGACCCGAAGCCCCGTGCCCGGCGCGCGGGCGGTGGCATTCCAGCTCGGCGCGGAAATTTCACCGCAGGCGCTGGCCGGGGCGGACGCGCTCGTGCATTGCGCCTACGACTTTCAGCCGCTGCGCTGGGAGGAAATCCGCGCGGTGAACGTGGCAGGCACGCGAAAACTTTTTCAGGCCGCGCGCGCGGCGGGCATCGGCAAAATGATCTGCGTTTCGTCCATCAGCGCCTACGACGGCTGCCGCTCGCTTTACGGCAGGGCGAAACTGGAAATTGAGAAGATCGCGCTGGACAACGGCGCGCTGGTGATCCGGCCGGGGCTGGTTTACGGCGGCGGGCCCGGCGGGATGTTCGGCAGGCTCGTTGCGCAGGTCCGGAAGTCCTCCGTCATCCCGTTGATTGGGGACGGCTCGCAAATCCAGTTTCTCGTTCACAACGAGGATTTGGCCGGGTTCATCGAAAAATTCACCGCCGGAAAAATTGAAATTGCGCCGCGCATTTTGACCGCGGCGCACGAGCAGCTGTGGCCGTTCCGGCAACTGCTTTCGGAAATTGCGCGAAGTCTGGATAAAAAGGTTAAATTTGTCCCGCTGCCGTGGCGGTTGATCTGGGCCGGGTTGAAGACGGCGGAGGCCTGCGGCGTGCGCTTGAATTTCCGCAGCGACAGCGTGGTGAGCCTGATGCATCAAAATCCCAGCCCGGATTTTTCGCCAAACGCGGCGGCGGGCTTGGTTTGCCGTCCGTTTGAAGCCGGGAAATTGCGACTTTAAGCACCGGGGACAGCACAGACGCGCGTGCCACCGCGTGAACGGCATTTCTTTCAGGGGTCTTTGCGCGGGTGACAGGGGTGCGACACTTCCTGGTTTTCAGCCGCCGGTTGATTCTGGCGGTTGGTTTTTCCCGCGTCTTTCCCGCAGGCGCAGGGTGAGGGTTTCGGCCTCTTCGAGCCATTCCAGCTTCTCGCGGAAAGTGCTTTGCAGCCCCATCAACAGGACGTGTTTCCGCGCCCCTTCAAAGGTGCACCATTCCCAACCAGGATGCGCGTAAAGTTCTTCCTTAGTCATTGGTCTTATTATCCCTCAGCTTTCGCACTTCTTCAAGCGCTTCAATATCGGCAAGGTCCTGGGGCCGACCGGCAGCGCGCTTCATGGCCATGAGCGATTCATATCCAACGACTGGGGCCTTGATGGTTCCCATGACCTCCTCCCACCTGGCCGAGGCAAATTCACGCGCAAAATCAAACGGTTCATAGACAAAAATGTCTATTGGCGTGCGCCGGTGAACGTCACTCCAGAGTTTGAGGACGACCATGTTTTTTTCCCTGCGCCACGTCTCCCGGGTTGCCGAATCGGCGAAAGCTTCGGGTGTCACAGGAATTGACATCCGGTAATCCAAGTTCAACAGAACGCGAAGACCTTTCACAATATTTTCCGGTTCAAGGCCGATGACGACGTCCACATCCTTGGTAAAACGTTCATATCCGTGCGCGTTGACGGCCAGGTCGCCGACGATGAGATATTTCACCCGGGCGTCATTCAGCGCCTTGACGATGGCTTCAACGCTGCGAACTTCCATATTCCGGTTCCATGTTATCGCCGGGCGGCTGGCCGGCAAGATTGAACCTGAAGACCTGAACCGATTGACCGCGGAATACACACGCGAAAAAATCTTTTGACGCGAATTTCATGGATTAACACGAATTCATCCGGTGAAAACCAGTGCAATCCGTGTCTGATTTTCGTGTCCTTTCGTGGTCTCAACTCCGGATGGTGGGGCCGGTTTCAGGCCGCGGGCGGCCGGCGCGAGACGGTTTTCAGGCCGAGCACGCTCATGAAAAAGCTGGAAAAAATGGTTTGCACGCCGACAACCACCAGCGTTGCCGCCGGAATCAGGCGGCGCAGGTTTTCCTCCATGGACGGCAGCAGGCCGAAGTGGGCCTGTTTCCAAAGCCACAACGCGCGCAGAAATAAAATTATTCCCGCAAGCAAAACGGCCAGGCCGGCAACAATCCCTTTTTCGAGCGTAAAAATTTTGAAGACGCGCGTGAGTCTCGGGTCCTCCGGCAGCAGCCCCTCGGCAACGGCAAAAACTCTGGTGAAAAACGCGAACGCAACGAGCTGGAAACCCACAACGACCGCCATGCACGCCATCATGAGCGTGCCCACGTTCAACTCGATGCCGCCGATCATGATGTCATTCACCGACAGCATGGCGGCAAAAAAGGCTCCCAGCGCCGAGAGCAAAAGTCCCGGCACGAGAAACAGCCACCGCGGCGAGTAGAGCAGCATGAACCGCAAATGCCGCCAGCCGTCGCGCCACGGCTTCAGATGCGGCGGACGCGAGCGCCCGTCCGGGTGCAGCGTGATGGGCACCTCGGTGATTTTGAACTTCCGGAGCGTGGCCTTGATGACCATTTCGGAGGCGAATTCCATGCCCGTCGTCTGCAATTCCATTTTTTCAAACGCCTCCCGGGTGAACCCGCGCATGCCGCAATGAAAATCGTGCGCCGGACACTTGAAAAAAAAACGGCCGATGAATGACAGCACCGGGTTGCCAAGCCAGCGGTTTTTCCACGGCATCGCACCGGGCAAAATGGCCCCACCGCCAACCGGCAAACGGCAGCCCATGACCAATTCAAACCCCTCCTGAAATTTTTTGACGAAGCCGGTGAGTTCGGAAAAATCGTAGCTGTCGTCCGCGTCGGCCATGATGATCCATTTGCCGAGGGCGGCGCGGATGCCGCCGCGCAGTGCGCTGCCGTAGCCCTTTTCCTTCACCGGCACGACACGGACACCCATGTTTTTGGCGATGGCCTGCGAACCGTCAGTGCTGCCGTTGTCGGCGATGATGATTTCACCGGGCACGCCGGCGCGTTGAATTCCCAGCCTTGCCTTTTCGATGCAACGGGCGATGGTTTCCGCTTCATTCAGGCACGGCATCACGATGCTCAGTTCAACGGCTCCGGTCACGCGTCAAACTTACCCAAACGCCCGGTCATTTGGCGAGTGCGGGTTTTTGGCTCACGGCAATTTGACCAGGTACCAGCCGGTCCCGGGGCCCGTGGCATTCAAACGCAGCGGGATTTTTTGGATGACTTGCGCGTTCATTCGCCTGACCCAGTCGTCGGGTGAACACCCAAACCAAAATTCAAAGCTGTCCGTTTTAACCAGAACGTATTCGATGCCGCGCTGTTTCAAATCCGCCGGCTGGTCGCCGGGACGGACGTGCTCGATGCGGCGTGAACCGAACGGCCGCCACAGCGAGGTTTCCGGCGTGTCAAATGCGATCAGCCCCAAAATTTTCAAGTCCGGCGGCAGCGCCGCGCGCGCCGGCGCAAATGCGTCGTTCCGCTCGTGATAGACGGAATACACGGCCTCGACACGCGCCAGCGACGGATGTTGTTCCGCGGCCGCATGGATTTTTTCCAAAAATACGCCGACCGGAAACAGCGGACGCGCCGGCGAGACAACCAGCAATCCCGCCGCGATCAAAAACACTGGAAGCGCCATCGCACGCCACCAATTTTTTTTGACCAGTTGTTCATGCCCGGGAAAAGCCAAAAAAAACGGGGCCAGCAGCGCGTAATAGGGCGCAAGGATGCGATCGATGGGATAAACCTCCGACTGGCTCAACAGCACCAGCAGCGAAATCCACGGCGCCAGGCGCAAGCCGGCAAGCCAGAGGGCTTCGGTGAAACCGGACGGCCAATGGCAAGGCGGACCACTGCGCCGCGCGGCGGCAGCCACGACGCTGACCAGAAAAAAAATGGTGACGCCGAAACCCAAGCCGGCGGTTTCCTCGACCTGCATTTCTTCGATGTGAAATCCGGCGGCCTGCGGTTCCACGACCGCCTCACGCATGCGCCGGCTCAAACCGGAGGGAACGATTTTTTGGACCAGGCGATCCCATGCATTGACCGGAGGAAAAACCGGCGGCGCAAGATTTTGGACCGTGATCAGCGCGGCATTTGCCGGGACCCGCAAAAATGGCGCGTTTCTTTGCGGCGTCCCCTCGATTTTCCAGCCCGTCCAGTCGCCGCAGAAATGCGCATTGAGGACGGCGTTGGGCAAAAACGACGCGAAGGCCGCGATGGCGCAAACCGCCGCCGTTTTCAATGGCCGCCGCAACATTAATCCCGGCGAAGGAAGGATGGCAATGGCCCACGGCAGCAGCAACGGCAGGTTGCTGGTTTTGGCGCTGGTCATCATCGCCGCCGCCAGGATCGAAACAAAAATATTGCGCGCGGACCGGGATTTTTTTGCGCGCAGCGCAAAATCAATCGCCGCCAGCGCAAATGGCGCGCCGAACAAATCGCTGCCGATGCTCCCCGCCTGCAATAAAAAGCAATAGCCGGTCGGGACAATCCACATCCAATGCCAGGCTGTGCGCCGGCGCACGCCGAGCCGCGTGAACACGCTGAACACCAGGCCCGGCAGCAGCAGAAATGAAACAACATTGATGAGAAACAGCTCCCGGTCGGTTCCCAGCAGCGCGACGAACGGCGCGGAAACCCATTCGATGCCGCAGGAACGGTCATTCAAGCGGTCGAAAATGGTGTGAATCCAGTGCCATTGTCCCGCCGCGAGCCAGTGCAGCACGCGTGGGATGCGATAAGCCAGCGCATCATAATTTGTCGGCGGATATAGCGCGCCGCCCAAAAATGCCAGAGCCGCCAGAATCAAAAACACCAGGGGGAAAGGCCGCCGGAAACGGCGGCGGAATTTTTTCAGGCGCGCCCGGGGCAACATTTGCGCGGACGTTCTTTTCCTCCAAACGCAAAGGACGCTGAACCCAATCAGCAGCGCAACCACATAGCCGCCGGGGTTCAGCTCGTGAACCGCGGAGAGCGCCCAGCCCGCGCAATTGAGATACGCGCAAAACCAGACCCAGAGGAGCACGACAGTCGGCATTTTGCCGGCCATTTCTATGCCGCGCCCGCTCTGAAATCAATCTAATTGCTTTGCTGAAGCCGCGCCCTGCGGGCGGCGTTTGATTTAAGGTTTGCGCCCGCGCACAAAATCGTAAATCGTCAATCGCAAATCATAAATTCAACATGCCTTCATTCGACATCGTTTCGCAGGTCAACTCGATGGAAATCGAGAACGCCGTCAACCAGGCCAAGAAGGAACTGGCCAACCGTTTCGATTTCAAGAACAGCAAATGGGAAATCGTGCTTGAAAAAAACGAAATCAAGCTCACCGCCGGGGACCAGTTCAAGGTCACCACGCTCAACGAAATCGTCATCGGCCGGCTCGCCAAGCGCGCCATCAGCTTAAAAAGCGTGGAGCAGTGCGAACCGGACATTTCGCCGCTCGGCCACGCTCGGCAGAGCATCAAAATCAAGCAGGGCATCGAATCCACCATCGCCAAACAGATCACCGGCTTCATCCGCGACGGCAAGTTCAAGGTGACGACGCAGATCCAGGGCGATACCGTCCGCGTGACCGGCAAAAGCCGGGACGAACTGCAAACCGTCATCGGGGCCGTGCGCGCGAAGGAATTTCCCGTGCCCGTCCAGTTTGTGAATTTCAGGGATTAACAAACCAGTTCGCGACGCCGGATTTTTTCATGGCGTCATCATGCCGCGCAATCACGGTTTGCTGGTTTTTTCCAGCGAAGCTGCTACATTCCGTTCGCGTAGTATCTGACCGATTTTGTCCCTCAATTTTTTGGAAAAATCCTCAGCAGCGTCCCTCCGCAAATGCAGTGTGTCCACGAACGACGAATCCGGATAATACATCCGGCCCCAGTCGATCACCACCACGTTGGGAAAGGCCGCCAGCCTGGCTTCAAATCCTTTCAGCTTCTCCTCATTCTGAAAATTCACATAGTACGAACGATGGTAGGGTGTAATGACCAGAAAGAACAGGCGCTGTGGATGTTCGGTGATGTGCGCGATCAACCGGCGGTTCTTGTCCTCATCCGGGAAATAGCCGTTGGTCATTTGCAGCCGTGCGCGCACAATGTCATCAAACTTGGCTTGATCAAACGGGTGTGGGTGTAAAAATTCGACGAATCCCCGGGTCACTTTCGTCACGTGGAAGTGCTCGTTGATGTAATCCTTGAAGTACCAGTCATAATATCCAAAGTAACGGATACCGGGGATAAAATACCTCCATTCCAGCGCATGGAACCGTCTTAATAGTTGCCGAAATCTGGGGTCGGAAGCAAAAGGAATCAACTTGCCTTGATCGCCCAGGGTGCCGGCATCATGAAATTGCAGTTCAATGACAAGTGGTGTGGTTTTTGGCTTGGCAAGTTCGATCTGGAGAAGGACATCCGTCACTTCAAAAGAGGTGCCGTCCATGCCATAATTAAAGGTGTTTGAGCCCATGTCCATGTTGTGAATCTTCGAAGTGCCGAAAATGGGAATTTCATCACCACTCTCAAGGTAAAGATGCTGAATGCGCCCACAATCTGAGACCGGACGCAAGATGATGCGGTGCGTGAACCCCCAGTCCGCCAGCAGGCAACTGCCGGCGAACACCAGAAAGGCCATGATCCAAGCTTTCCATCTCATAACATCAGAACGCAGCGTAGATAAAATGTGCCGACCCCAGGTGCCCAAGGAAGAGAATCAACAACGCGCAGAGCAGTACAAACCATGGCGTTAAGCGGTCTGACGTCCGGTAGTAAAACCAAGCGACGCCAATCCAAGCCACGATGGCAGCGCAATCCAGCGCGAAGAAGTAAGGTTTGCTCTCGGGTAAATCACTGACAAACATTCCCGACATCCGCAGATGAAACAAGCGGCCGTAAATCCCCCGGGCTTGGGAAAGACTGGTTGACCGGAACAACACTTGGGTAAGGGCAAAGAAACCCAGCGTGTAAACGTTTCCCGCCCATGCCACCAGGCACTGCGGCAGCCGTTTTAGTCGTTTGGCCCGCCACGATTTGGTGAGAAACTCGGCGGACATGGCCAGCCCCTGGCTGATTCCGAACAGCAAATAGGTCCAAGTTGCTGCGTGCCAAATGCCACAGATTGCAAAAGTGATGACCAACGCAAGAACGACTCCGAGTTTTCCCAACGTGCGTATCCGGATCAGCATCGGCAGGTAAAGATAGTCCCGCAGCCAAAATGAAAGAGTCATGTGCCAGCGCCGCCAGAGTTCGGTCACTGAAGTGCTGTTAAGCGGCCGGTCAAAATTGGGATCCAAGCGGATGCCCAAAAGCCGCGCGCTGCCGATGGCAATGTCCACGTAGCCTGAAAAATCGGCGTAGAGTTGCAGCGCATTGAAGCAGCAGGCCAGCAGGACCGGCAGTGTGCCAAAGCCGGACGGGGATGCAAAAATGATGGAGACATATTCGTTCAGCCGGTTGGCCACCACGTATTTCTTGAAGAACCCGTATGCAATCATTCGCAGACCTGCCAGACGGTCTTCTGCAGTGGGACAGCCCCCGGCTGTCAGTTGCGGCAACAGGCGTTCCGCCCGAGGGATGGGTCCTGATGATATCTGCGGGAAAAACAAGCCAAACAGGGCAAATTGCACAAAACCCTGGTCCAGTTTCCAAGTCCGCCGATAAGCATCGGTGACACAAGCCAGCATCTGGAAAGTGAAATAGGACAGGCCAAGGGGCGTGGCCAATCGTATCACCTCAGCGCCCGGTTCATGCCATCCGCACCGGACCAGGATTTCGCCGACAAAGCCCCCCGCATATTTGAAGGCGATGAGGACAGCAAGGTTTATGGCTACTGTCCCGGTAAAAATCAAGGTACGATGCAACTGATCCGAAATCCGGCTTAAACTTGAAACCGCTACGTAATTGAGGCCGCACAGACCGAGCAGCAAGAACAGATAATTTACACTCGAAGCCGTGTAAAAAATCAGGCTCGCACAGAGCAAAACAACAACCCGCCAACGGCCAGGCAGCCAGGCGTGGACCACGACGATACATCCCAAGAACAGCAGGAAGATAGCGCTATCGAGGCCCATGATTCATGGTGCAGGCGGATCATCCGCCGCCGGACGGTGATGAAGCCTGTTTGCTGTGGATCAGTGCCGCCAATTCGCCCACATTCTGGAGTTGCTGAATTTCCCCGGCGGTGAATTTGACGCGGAATTTCTTCTCCACCGCCACCATAATCAATACATGGGTGATCGAATCCCAGCCATCGACGTCCTTGGCCGTAGTTGCTTCCGTGAGAGTGAGTGAATCATTATCCAGTTGCTCCCTGAAAACTGCCGTCAGACCGTTCCACAAATTGTCATTCATATCGTTCCAGTTGGTTATAAGCCCGGCAATCTGGTTGGCTGCACGGCGAACACATCGCACATCCTTAAATTAGTTACCGGGTTCTCATGGAGACTGCAATTAATCGTTAAGCATTGGTTGCCTCCCGGACTTCGTCCAGCGAAATATTTAGAGGACGGTCAAAATAACTGTCCACCTCCAGCTCCCACTGGTTGTCTTTTTTCTGCAAGAAACCCAGTTTAGCATAGTGGTCCTTGACCATTCCATTTTTCAGCGTGGGCACGTATTCGCCACGAACGCGTTTCAGCCCAAGTTCCCTGGCTTTTCCCACAATGGTATTCAAAACAAACTGTTCCATGCCCCGGCCCAAAACCCTGCAACTCATCAACCAAGTGTCCACAAAGAGCGCATCGCCTTGGATTTCCAATATGAGGACGGAGATCAGCCCGTTATCCCCAAACCGGTCCTTCAATTCAAAGGCGAGCGTGATATGCGCGGGGGAGCTGGCCAGTTCCGCAATCTGTTTTTCCGTGTAACGCACCGTGCGGAGGTTGAACTGGTTGGACCGCTGCGTGAGCTGGGCCACGCGGGGGATATTGAAAGGCAGAAATGATTGCACCACCGCCCTCATCTCAAGACTCTTCAGGAAGTCCGTCAGATCCACGAACTTCTCACGCTCGGCGTGACGTTTTGCCTCCACTTGATACTCGCTGGTGCGTTGCGCATCCTGCGGCGTGTAGCTCGCAGTTTCGAAAGGATTCAACCCGATCATGAATGTCACATATTCGGAGGGATCCGCCGGCAGATCGGGCACGCTCATGGTGGGAAAACTCTCCCGCACCAGTTGCCGCTCGGCCGGATTGTCATCGAGAAACATCATTGCTCCATAATCAATGTCAATGATGCTCTTGATGCGCCGGATGTTGGTCGCCTTGTCGTCCCAGTTCGCCATGAACACGGCAATATCCTCCAGCCGCAGCACCATGTCCGGGTGCTTCAGGAATGGCTCACGGGCGTTGGCGTCGTCATTTTTGCTACACACGGCCAGCACGATGCCCCTGTCCCGTAATTGCTTGAGCCAGGACTGAAACGCCGTGAAGGCCGGCCCCAGCCCCAGATCGCCAATCTGTATCCGATCCAGCCCGTCGTCCCCAACCACGCCTCCCCACAAGGTGTTGTCGAGATCCAGGATGACGCATTTGAGAAAGACACCCTGGCGTGCCGCCAGCATCTTGACCACATCCCGCGCCACGAGCGGAAGAATGCCCGGAGTCAGGGCGAACTTGGACGTGAAATAAAGTTTCGGGTCAAACAACGCCGTGCGGCCCATCTCCGCCTGCAACGCCGCCAGGTCATAGACGTGGAAATCAGCCGCCTCCCCCGCTAGCCGGGCCAGTTCCAAATTGCACCGCCGGATTTGGTTTTGGAGGGACCAGGCCACCTTGTTGGCATAGTTTCCGAACACTCCGTCGCCGGGATCTGCCAGATTAAAGAACAGCACCTGATATCCCCGGGCGGACAGGGTTTCGTGCAGGCTGCGCACCCGTTTTGAAAACCCGTCGGCGAGGGCACCCCGCTCGGCGACCGGGCGGGTCCCAAACTCCACCCCGATTTTCTCCCCTGCCAGATAAATGATGACCGTCCCGGGATGAAAGGCGTGCAAGGCTGAAGCAGGGTCAAAAACGGCCATCTCGATTTGATCAAATTCGCCCTCGAAAAGCTCCAGCGTAAATCCCAGGTGCCGCGCATAGCCCCGCAAAACACCGGCCAGCAGTTGGGACGATGTATCTGCCAGCAAGGCCGCACGTATTTTCGGCAGCGCATCAATGCAAGGTTTTTTGGCGAGCTTCAATAAGGCGGCTATATCCGGTAGGTTGTTCAGATTGTCAGACATGAGCCATTTATAGTGTGGTCATTTAAGCGAAAACAGCGCAATTAGACAAATGCAAACTCCACCTTATACCCAAGGAGTGTCCCATCGCACGCGTTGAATGGGGTCTTACAATTTGATTGCGAACTTCAACTTTCTTCATCCGCAGAAAGGAGTCCGCATCAAGCTGGTTACTAGAGATTTACCTCAAAAAGGTTCCTGCCAGGCATGATCTCGCGCAACGCTTCCAGTAATTTCGCTGCGACATCCACTGCCGAAACCGGCTTGTTGAGGTCGTAAGTCAGGTTGGTGGAATCAGTCAGCATTCTTGGCGGGCGGACGATGACGAAGCGAATGGATTTGAACTCTAGTGCCAGCACTCGCAACAATCCTTCCACCGCCGATTTCGCCGCCACGTAGTGACTGAACTGCTCCGATGGTTTGACAGTGAAAATAGTTGAAATATGAATCACGATCGCACCCGGTTCCATCTGTGGGAGAAATGAATGTAAAAGCTTTGAACTTGCCGCCAGCGCGCGCTGAATGAAGTCGAGAAATTCCACCGGCGTCTGTGCCAGAAATTGCCGGGCCTCGATTTTAGGGAAAGCATTACATATCAAAAAATCCAGCCTGCCGAATTGTAAAAAAAAAGCGTCCTTCATGCGTTTGCAATCCTCTTCACTACTGACATCCCCCAGACATGGCAGGACTTTGACGGGGAGGAATCGGATCTCTTTTTCCAATTCATGGGCTTCCAACGAACTGGAGCGATAATTCAACGCCAGATTTGCACCCTGTAGGGCAAAGGCCCTGGCCAGCACTCCGCCAAAACCACGGGAGGCGCCGGAAATGAAAACAGCCTTTCCCAGCATTTCAGAAGACTCTCCGACCCGGCTCCGGATATCCGCCAAGCTGTAATGCACCGGCTTGGGCCTGCGAAAGGCGCTGATCTGAAATGAATGGATTCCTGTTCCTGTGCCGGAAGCCGTCACCAGATTGAAACGGTCATCGTAAGCCATCTTCAAATTTCGCAATTCAAAATCTCTTTCCGACGATTTATTCGGTTCAAACGTGAAATTGAGTTCCGCGAATAATGCTTGTTGACCTGGTATTTCCATTCCGACGAAATAGCTGCTCCACAGCAGCGCGCTTAATTGTCCGTACGGAAACTGGGAAGCCCCCCAGGCTGAAGTTTTTCTCGAAATCCGCCGCTGCATTCCAGTCCGGCTCATAGGGAAAAGGATCTTTAATCTTTCCCAGAACGTCCAGTTTGCCATCCCACTCTTTCGCCGCCGATAACGGCTGGAATATCCCCGGGGAATGGATTGGCGACGGCTGGTCAGAACTGCACTCCCGCCAAGTGAAGCGCATTCGTGTATGTATCTGATTGCCTTTCAGAATCTTGACCTCCACCTTCTCACCCGCCTCGGATATCTGAATCGTGTAAAGCTCCCCGACAAAAAGCGGCTTGTCAAATTTGGCCCGGACGGAACCCAGTTCAAACCATCGGCCTCGGGCCCAAGCCCCTAAAACTGCCAAAACACCACTTACCCCGTAAACCACCGGCCGGCCAAATTGGGTCCGCCTTGAATACTCCGGATCGACATGCAGCGGATTCCGGTCTCGGGAAATTTCCCGGAAGGCGGACATCTGGTTGGGCGTAAAGCACAAGTCCAAATTACAAACTGCAAGGCGACTGTTCATTTCGAATCTTGAACGGTCTTTCGATTAAACACACGAGATCCACCGCTGGATGGCATTCAGTAATAGTTCCCGGTTTATTGCAATTTGACAAGCCGCCAGTCAGTTGCAGTAAAATCCACAGGTGCGCTTGTGCGGCTGGTGGAAAGACCTTTCGACAATATTCGTTACAAGGTGCGCAAACGCCTGACTATGCGCGCAACCCTGTGAAATTTCCCGTGTTGTTGCCGCTGATGAATTTCAGGGATTAAATCTCCGCCACCTGCTTGTATTCCGGCACGATGACGTCGGCCTTTGGTTTCATTTGACGCAATGTTTCCGCATGGGCGAGGCATTGGGATTCTTCGCCGTGGATGCAGATGATTTTTTTGAGGTCGCCGGAAATTCTTTCCACATATTGCTTCAATTCATTCCTGTCCGCGTGGCCGGAGTAGGTGTCCAGCGAAACAATTTTCGCGCGCACCGGCTGCGGTTCGCCGAAAATGTTGACGGGATTCTGCCCGGCCACAATCTGGGCGCCCAGCGTATTTTCCGCGCAGTAGCCGATGAACAGAACCAGGTTCTTCGGATCGCCGATGTGGTTTTGGAGATGATGCCGGATGCGCCCGGCTTCGCACATGCCCGACGCGCTGATGATGATGGCGGGTTCCTTCAAATCGTTGAGTTTCTTTGACTGGTCGGCTTCGCGGATGTAGGTCAGGTTTGACATGCCAAAGGGATTCGCCTTTTCGTGCAGGAATTTATTGATCGTGTCGTTGAAACATTCCGGGTGCAGGCGGTAAATCTCCGTGGCATTCACGCTCAACGGGCTGTCCACAAAAATCGGCGCGCGCGGCAGTTTGCCCGCGAGCGTCAGCTGGTTCAGCACATAGACAATCTGCTGCGTGCGCCCCACCGAAAACGCCGGGATGATGACCTTGCCGTTTTGTTTCAAGGTTTCCAGCACCAGCCGGCCGACGGTTTCGTCGGCGTCGGCGCGCACTTCGTGTTCGCGTCCGCCGTAGGTGGATTCGATTTGCAGATAATCCACGTTTTCGCTCGCCACCGGGTCGCGGAGAATTTCGTCGTTGCCACGGCCCACGTCGCCGCTGAACAGGTATCGGAATTTTCGGCCGCCTTCGCGCACGTCCAAAATGACCTGCGCCGAGCCGAGAATGTGCCCGGCGTCGCGGAACGTGACGGTGACGCCGTCCACGACCGGAAACGGGCGTTCGTAGCTGAAGCCGACGAATTGATGCAGCGTTTTCTCCGCGTCCGCGATGGAGTAAAGCGGTTCGACCGGCGGCAGATGTTTTTTCGCGCGCTGTTTGGAGACGAACGCGGCGTCGTCCATCTGGATGTGCGCGGAATCCACGAGCATGATGCTGCACAGGTCGCGCGTGGCGAAGGTGCAATGGATGTTGCCGGTGTAACCCTGCTTGACGAGGTTCGGCAGGTTGCCCGCATGGTCCATGTGCGCGTGGCTCAGGACGACGGCGTCAATCTGCTTCGGGTCAAACGGGAAGCAGCAGTTGCGCTGTATGGACTCCTCGCGGTGGCCCTGGAAGAGGCCGCACTCGAGCAACAGCCGCTTGCCGTTGACCTCGATCAGATACATCGAACCGGTGGTGGTGCGCGCCGCGCCAAGGAAATGGATTTTCATGCGGGGAAATTTAACCACGGATGAACACGGATGGACACGGATTTTTTTCATCGTCGTCGTCCTCGTCCTCGCAATAGAAAAATTCGAGGACGAAGGCGAGAACGAAGAACGAGGAACGAGGAACGAGGAGGATTAACTTCAGCTATGCCGGTAGGTGATGCGCGCCTTGTTCAAATCGTAGGGCGACATCTCGACGTTGACCTTGTCGCCGACGCTGATGCGGATGAAATTTTTCCGCATTTTGCCGGAGATATGCGCGAGCACCTCGTGCCCGTTCGGCAGGGCGACGCGAAACATTGTGCCCGGCAGGACCTGCTTGACGCTGCCGGTCAACTCGATTGGCTCTTCTTTGGGCATGATTAAAGGCGGGCAAGTAATGCCAATCGTTCCGCCCAAAATCAACCCCTTTTCCGGCTGAAAATGGCATTGGACATTTGCCGCCAACCCGCTAGAATCCGGGTGTTCATTATGAAATGTGAAACCACGAACACCGTTTTGACCTTCGTGCTGGGCGTGCTCGCGCTGCTGGGCGTGATCTTCGCGCTGCAAACCATTTTCCGCACGCGGGAGTTTCGCTCGCTGAACCTGCAAGCGACCGTCGCCAACAATACCTTCCTGCGGATCCAGTCCCTGGCAAATGACGTGCAGGTTTACAACCAGAAAAATCTAAGCCCGGAACTCACCCGTATTCTTCAAGCCGCCGAGACCAAACCCGCCACCCGCTGACCGCCATGAACGAGCCTGAAATGAATTCTCCCGCCTTCTCCGATTTGAGCGGGCAGTTGGCCGCCTTGCAACGGCAGGTTTTCACGCTGTTGCTCGCGCTGATTGTCGTCAGCGGCACGCTCACCGTTTTTTTGTACCGGCAGGCCAGTCTCACGGCCAAGGACATCGCGACCATCAAGCCGCAGGCGCAACAGATCATTCAGGCGTACAGGCAAAAGCTGCCAGCCATGCAGACTTTCGTGGAACAGCTCACCGCCTACGCGCAGACGCATCCCGATTTCCGTCCCATTCTCCAAAAAAACGGCTTCAATCCGGCGGCGACCCTGCCTAAGAAGTAGGCGCCACCAGTTTCGCACCGCAGTTCGGGCAATAATTCGATTGCGGTGGACAACTCCGGCCGCAACCCGGACAGTCTGAATGCGCCTTCTTGTAACGATAGTGGATGACCAGATTTCGCGTGTAGGGAATCCAGGTGAACAAATAGGCGAAAATAAAAACCGAATCCTGCTGGTGGATTGAGTAACAGAGAAAAGTCAGCGAGCCGACAAGGCTCAACCACCAGAACGCCTGCGGCACCACGACCCGCCTCTTTTTTTCCGTTGCATACCATTGCACCAGAAAACGCGACGAAAAAATCACGTTGCCCAGCCAGCCGACGACTTTCCAGACGCTCCACTCGATGCCGAATAATTTGTCGTTGTGCCAGATGAAGTCTTGCCAGACGAGATGAATCAGCCAGTCCATATTGGGCACAGCTTAGGCGACCGCTGACCGGATTTGGAGACAAATTATCCCCATCTTTCATCTGCCATTTTCAGTCTTCCTATTCATCCGCCCGCGACGATTTTCACAATTTCCAGCCGGTCGCCGGCGTTGAGCCGGCGTCTGGAAAATTCGGAAGGCGCAACCGCCTCGCCGTTGTGCTCCACGACCACGCTGCGCGGCAACAGGCTTTGCGCAACCAGAAATTCCTCAATCGAACACGGCAGCTTCGCCTCTACAGACTTTCCGTTAGCAATGATTTGTTTTTGCGAAGGCATTTCTTTTTGCAAATTCCTTAAGCGTCTTAATGGCGTCCGGCTCTCCATTTGCCGCAGACTTCTTCAACCAACAAAAAGCAAGCTGTCTGCTTTGTTTGACACCCTCACCGTCCCGATAACACAACCCTAGACAGTATTGGGCATACGGGTCTTCTTTCGCGGCCAGCCGATAATGCTTCAACGCCCTTTTAAGATTCTTCCTTACCCCAACTCCATCATGAAAACACATACCGACATATGTATTAGCTTCGGCGTTACCAAACCATGCAGCTTTCCAAAACCATTCGAAAGCTCGTCGCAGATTGGTTCGCACTCCGCGAGCCCACCAATAAGAATGGCCTATCCAGAATAACGAGCGGGCATGATTTCGCGCCGCAGCTTTCCGAAACCATATCAGTGATTCGTGGTAATTTTTCTTCACTCCCTTTCCAAACTGATACGAAAGACCCAAGTTTGATAAAGCCCTCACCTGCCCTTGTGCTGCCGCCTTTCGATACCAATAAATTGCTTTCGGCCTGTCTCGTTTGATGTGTTCGCCATAAAATAATTGATAACCGATGCTTACTTGCGCGTTTGGTTCTCCTCGTTTGGCGGCGAGTAATAGAAGTTTGATTCCCAGCTTCAGATTGCGCCTTACTCCATGCCCGTCTCGATAACATTCGCCAAGCAAGTTTTGTGCTTCCACATTTCCCATTTCTGCGGCGCGACGATACCAATCTACCTCGTGGCGAAAACTCCTTGGACGTTCAAAACCGAAACTCCGTGCGAGTTCGAGAGCCGCAACCGCATCGTTTTCGGCTCTCGCCTGTAAGCATTTTCTTTTTTGTAGTGTCCTATCCATTCCGCTTAATCATGCCGTCAGCGCCGCGTCCCAATCCTTCCACACCGGTTCGTAGCCGAGTTTGCGAATCAGATCCGCCACTTCCTGCGACGAGCGTTCATCGGCAATTTGAAATTGCCCGGTCGCGTTCGTCGCATTTTCCGGCGCGGTCGCCCATTCGCTCGCGCCGGACGCCAGCTCCACAATCCGCCCGCGCACGGTTTGATGGATTTTTTCCCTGCCCGCGCCGGTGTAACCGCCCGGCTCGGTGTGGCTCCCCGCGCTCATCATCGTGATGCCCAGCGGAATCAGCCCGTCGCGCAGCTTCGCCGGTTCGCGCGTCGAAAGCACCAGCCCGACATCGGGGAACATCAGGCGGAACGCGCAGACCAGTTGCGCGAGGTCGCGGTCGGTCATGTGCGTGAGCGGCTGGAACTCGCCCGCGCATGGACGCAGCCGCGGCAGAGAAATCGTCAATTGCGCCTTCCAGCAATTCCGCAGCAAATAATCCGCATGCGCCGCCACGCTGACGGCTTCAAACCGCCAGTCGGCCAGCCCATAAAGCGGGCTTATGCCGAGCCGGCGGAAACCGGCGGCGTAGGCGCGCTCCGGCGTTTCGAGCCGCCAGTCAAAATTCCGCTTCGGCCCGGCGGTGTGCATGTCCGCATAAATTTTGCGGTCATAAGTTTCCTGATAAACCACCAGCCCGTCCGCGCCCGCTTCGACCAGCGGACGATAATCCGCCGTTTCCATCGGCCCGACTTCGAGCGAGATGCCGGGCCAGCCGGAATGCAGCGCGGCGATGCAATCGCGCAGGTAATTGTTCGAGACAAATTTTGGATGTTCGCCCGCGACGAGCAGGAGGTTTCGGAATCCCTGCGATTTGAGTTCCGCCGCCTCGCGTTTGACTTCGTCGAGCGACAGCGTCACGCGCAGGATCGGGTTGTCGCGGGAAAAACCGCAGTATTGGCAGTTGTTGACGCACTCGTTGGAAAGGTAAAGCGGCGCGAACAACCGGATGACCTTGCCGAACCGCTGCTGCGTCATCGTGTGCGAGCGCCGGCCCATGTGCTCCAGAAATCCAGCCGCCGCCGGTGAAATCAGGCTCGCAAAATCGGCCAATGACAACTTCGGCTTTGCCAGGCTTTCACGGACCGAACCGGCGCCGGCTTCCAGCGATCTTTGCGCCAGCGACTGCGCCGGCAACGAATTGAACTCGGAGACAAAACTCACAAAACACAAGGTAACAAAACGGCGGGCAAAGTCGAGGCGAGCTTGGCATTGCACATCGCATCCGATTCGTGAAACATGGACGCGCAGCGGAATTTCACATGGCACGCAAAATTTCAGAGCCACGGCAAAGCACGGCGTTCATGATTCTCGGCGTCGGCTCGTTCGCGCACAGCATCGGACAGGCGCTGGCGGACGCGGGCGCAAACGTCTCGACCTATCTCACCCGCAATTACGGCCATTTCCCGCCGTCGCTCGCCGGGCCGGTCTTTTCGCGCGACTCGTTTCCCAGTCCGGTTCCGCTGATCAGGAAAACCGGCGTTGACGTTGTCATTCCGCAGTCCATTGACTGGGCGCTGGCCCCGTGGGCGGAGGATTTGCTGGAATCGGGCGCCGGTATTTTCAGCCCCACACGCGAGGCGATGCGCATCGAGCGCGAACGGGATTTCGCCCGCAAGCTGTGCGCCGACTTCAGAATTCCGTTCCCGCAGGCTTACGTGGCGTCGAACCGGCTGGAGGCCGAAAAAATCCTGGCAAATCATCCGCAGCCGTTCGTCATCAAAAATCCGCTCTGCTCGCCGGCCAGCCCGATTCACACCATCTTGTGCGAGACGGTCGAGGACACGCGTGCGTGGCTCCGGCACGTGAATTATGCCGAGGGCGTTTTTTTGCAGGAATATCTCGGGCGCGCTGAGATCGGGCACATCGCGCTGGTGAGCGGCGGCGAAATTTATCCGCTCGTCACAAACCAGGAATACAAATACGCCTTCGACGGCAACCAGGGCATCGTCGCCGGCGCGCCGCTTGGCGGTCTGGTCGAACGCGACGAAAACGACAAATACAGTTTGGCGCGGCAGCTCATCCATCCACTTCTGCCGTGGCTGCGCAAATCCAGGTTCAACGGCCCGTTGCAGGTCACCGCCGTAAAGCGCGGCGGCAAATGGCATGTCATCGAATACAACATTCGCATCGGCGTCACCTCCGGTCCGATGATTTTGCGGATGCTCAAAAATCCGGCGGAAATTATTTTGCGGACCGCGCGGAACCAAAAACTGGAATTGCAGTTCAACGAAAAATTGAACTTCGGCTGTTCACTCACGCTGGCGGGTTACGGCTATCCATTCACGCAGGTGCGCAGCCCGCATCTGCCGCTGGAAACGGATGGCAAATTTGATTGCGACGTGTGGTGGAACGAGGTCGCGAGCGGCGCGGACGGCAAATTGATTGCCACGGGCCATCGCATCGCGGACGTGATTGTGCTGGCGCCAAAGCTCGACGCGGCCATTGCGAGGGCTTACGCGAACATCCGCAAAATCCGCGTCGTGGGCAGTTATTTCCGGACGGACGTCGGACAAAGTTTATGGCCGCCGGGATCGATTTGAATCATGAGAAGTCAACTTGGAAAAGAATGTCGAAAACTCTTTCGCAAAATGATGGCGGTTGAGTTTCCAGATTACAAAGAGCACAAGGGCCAAATTGTTCCACAGGGATGGTATGTTTGGAGAAACCAGCATCAATCGGGATTATTTTTTTGGATTTTTTTGGTGATTCATCATTCAAGGGAGGAATTTACAACAGAGGCTGGTTGGAGCTTTGATGCAAAAAAACCTCCATGGACAATGATTGGCCGTGAAGAAATGGGAACTGTCCTATCGAAACCATTGGCATTCCGCACCTGCCGCTTGTGGTGTCAAGACAACTGGGGATATTGGTGGAAATTGGTATTACATCCTGAAGAGTATGAACGCGCTATTCTTTACAAAGATGACCCGATTGAAGATTGCCTGCCGTTAGTTTCTCCGGCAGTTTGGGAAGCTGGAGAAAAATTAAAGGAATATGTGATTCCGGTTTTTGAAGAAATTGTGCAAAGGCACGGTTCGATTCGACCAAAATAATTCTTCATGTCAATTTGTATCCGTCGCGATCAAAATATTTCATTTTATTGATTCTTCAGCAGCTCGGCCTTGTGTTCGAAAATCCCCGCGCGTCCGGCGTTGTCAACGGACTTGAAATACACGGCAAGCTTGTAGTCCAAGTCCCGTTCAATGGTTTCGCGTTTGACCGGCGCCGTGGTCCAAACAAAACCCAGCGCCGCCAAAAGGGCCAGGAAGGCGATGGATGCCGGCAGATTTTCCCATGCCAGACCCAGCGGGCTGCGAATCAAGTCGTATCCGATAAGCCCGACGAACAAACCCAGCCCGCCATACAACAGCCATATGGAATTTCGCAAAAGCCATTGCGAGACGGCGGTGAAACGCCCGGTGACGTGCGCGTCCGCCGCCGGCAGGCACACTGCGGGCAAAATGGTCTGGAGTTTTGCGTTGCGCAACACCCTCAAGGCCTTTTCCGGACTGGGGCGAACGGTGGGCGGTTCGAGCAAATCATGTTCGTTGCCGGTGGCCATGAAAGTCTGGACGCGCTCCTCGGCCACCAAGTTCATCATGCGGGTAGGCAGCAAAAGTTCGTCCACGACGATGTGTGAGATGCGGCAAAGGCCGGCGCAAATCACGGCGGAAAAAATGAGCGGCGGGAGCAGTGCGAATTTTGTGGAAAATGCTCCGTGCAGCCAGAATTGCGCGAGCAGCCACGAAGCGAAAAGACTGGCGATGACAAAAACATTCAAGATGTCCAGGTAGCGGCTGATCGGGAAAACATCACCATAATTTGCGCGCCCAAAGGCGAGCGCGGCTGATTGCAGCAGGCTCCACAGCCCCAGCCCCAGCAGCAATTCAGCCGCCCGTGATTCCTGAAAATTTTGCCGAAAATACAAGACAAGCAGCAAAACAAACGGCAGGAAAATGAAACACGCCAGTCCCGGAGCGTCAAAAAACAGCCAGGTTAGATTGCGCATCAGCGCCGAGGCAAATTCCATCAACGAATGCGCCTGCAATGGACGGCCCACGTCCGTTGAAACGCGGAGGGCCAGACCCAAACCAAACACGGCCAGGCAGGAAACAAGCGTGATTAAATTTCCCTTTTCCAACCGCCGATTTTTTGCAGCGCGCAAAACCGCCAACCCGCCGACGGCCACGGGAGCCAGCAAACCCGAAGCCATGGTAAACAGGCCCATGACCGCCACGGCCAATCCGAGCCACCACCACCGGCTGCCCGGCCTCGCAAACCCCAGCGCAACCACTGTCGCCAATGAAAATATGTCCAGCATGTACTCAAGCGTGATCGCCCAAATGGCGTTTTCCCCGGCGTAGGGCAACGCGAAAAATGGCGCCAGCAGAAGACAGACGAACCATCCGTTTTTTCGACCCAGAAAATCCCACAAACAAAATGCCAGTCCGCAAACAAACGCCGTGTGGATGAATGCGTTGACCGTCATTTGCAACAAGGGTTCCCAGCGCCCGTTCAATTGGATGACGATCAAATCAAGCAGGCGCGTGAAGACAATCCTATGTCCATTGTCAGGCTCAAAGAGGGCATGCCAAGTGAAATGACCCTCCACCCAGGGCCGGAAGAAATCGTCGGCTTCATACCACTGGTCCCATAACGGCAGGGGCGACCCATAAAGCTGCACCACCCGGAGTTTTGCGCCCAGCACGACCAAAAACAACGCCGCAAGCCAGAGACTGAAACTTTTGAACGAGGCGCGAGGCGGGTTCATTGTCGAGGTCATGGCGATAAACCTTGCTGGCAGCGAGACTAATTCAAATTCATGACGACGCAAGTCCGCAAACCAACCTTGTTTCCCGGTTTGGTGGCGCCGGATTTTTCGTGTCTTTTGGGTTGATTCGTGGTTAAACAGTTCCTGAAGTTTATGGATTTTGATTCGACCATTTTTCCGTTGCGGCCGGCGTGGGTGGAGATTGACCTCGCGCGGCTGCGAAACAACCTGCGCCTCATCCGCCGCGACCTGCCGCGTCATGTACAGTTGATGGCCGTGGTGAAGGACGAGGCTTATGGACACGGCGCGCTCGACGCGGCGCGCATCGCGCTCGAGGAAGGCGCGTGGGGCCTGGGCTTGAGCACGCTCGAAGAAGCGATGACGCTGCGTGAGGCGGGCATCACGGCGCCATTGCTGTTGCTGGGTGAACGGCAGGAAGCCGAACTGCCCTGGTGCGTGGAGCACGACCTGACCGTCTGCATCAACGGACCCCACACCGTCCGCAAGCTCGCGAGCATCGCCGCCGCACATGACAAGCGCGTACCGGTGCATCTGAAAATCCACACGGGCATGAGCCGCTTCGGCGCGCGCTGGGACGAAGCCGTGCCGCTCATCGAACAAATTGCCGCCGAAAAATCGTTGCTGCTCGAAGGCGTGATGACGCACTTCGCGCAATCGGACGAAACGGACAAGACCTTCGCCAATCTCCAGTTCTCGCGCTTCAACGAAGTCCTGAGCGCGATGGAACAGCGGAAAGTTTCCGCGAAGCTGCGGCACACCTGCAACAGCGGAGGGTTTCTCGATCTGCCGCATGCGCATCTCGACATGGTGCGCGTGGGGATTTTGATGTATGGCGTTTTCCCGTCGTCCGTGTGCCGCCGGATTCCGGGCATCGAACCGGTCATGTCGGTCAAGGCGCGCATCGCAGCCATTCAAAAATTGAAACCGGGCGAGGTTGTCGGTTACGGCATGCGCTACACGGCGCCATCCGAGCGGCGGATTGCGGTGTTGCCCATCGGTTACGGCGACGGTTTCCCGCGCGTGCGCAACACCGGCGGCGCGCTCATCCACGGCCGGCGCGCCCCGCTCATCGGCGGCATCGCCATGGACGCGCTGATGGTGGACATCACGGAGATTCCCGAAGCGCAAACATGGGACGAGGCCGTGCTGATGGGGAAACAGGGCAACGAGGAAATCACCGTGCATGACATCGCGAAATTGAAAAACTCGGTGAGCTACGACGTGCTGACGAACTGGCGTCTGCGGTTGCGGAGAAAATCAGTGAACGGCGAAATCAAACCCGCTCGACCACTTGAAACTGCGGCAGCGAGATAATTTTTCACCACGGATGAGCAATGAAGCTGCTTTTCTCCGAACAAAATTCCGATTACGAGCATTACCAGTTTCCCTACGCCATCTGGGCCGTGCCGGAGGAAGGTGAAACGCCGTCGGACATTTTCAATGCGGGATTCCTGCCGTCGTCGCGCAATCTTGACCGCTTTTATCTCTGCCGGCAGGTGCGCGTGAACCTCGCGAAATTCAAACCGTCATCAGAGAACCGCCGCATTTTGCGCAAGGGCGCGGGCATCGAGGTGAAGCTTGTGCCGCGCGACAAATATGATTACACGCCCGAGCGCCGCCAGTTTTTCAAGACCTACGCGGACATCAAATTTGGCAAGGACGTGATGACGTTTGAGCGGCTCGACGCGCTGTTCGGTTCGCCGATCATCTCGCACCTGCTGGTGTTCACGGACGCGAAGACGGGCACGGAAGTCGGCGTGGCGACGCTTTACATCGAAGGCAGGGAGCTGGCCTATTATTACTACGCGTTCTACGACCTGAATTATTACGCGCGCAATCTGGGCATGTTCATGATGACCTCGGCGGTGGCGCTGTTCGCCGAACGCGGCTTCAAGCAGTTCTACCTCGGCACGTGTTATTCGCAGACGGCGCTGTATAAAACACAATTTGCCGGCGCGGAATTTTTCAACGGCTTCCGCTGGTCGGATGATCTTGACGAGTTGAAATTCATCATCCGCCGTGACAAAAAGGAATTGGACCAACACTTGTTGGAAACCGAGGAATACCGCGATGAATTTTACAAGGGCGATATTGGCAAAATCGCCGGGGCAAGCGCATTCCGGGTGAAAGTTAAGTAAGCAATTTTACCGGCTGGCAGCCAGCCAAAAGGTTTCCTTCGGGTATTCCGTGAACGCAGGTCCGAGTTAACACACCGTTTCCACCGCACACCCGGCAGGGTGTCCAGTCTTGCCCAACAAACCTGTCGTGTGTTTTCCGCCCTGCGGACATTTGCAGAGGTGGGGGAAATATTCACCAAATCCCGGAATCGTCCCGTCACATTTCGGTTACGCAACCGGTTGAGATGTCACACGTCTGAAACATTGCGCTCAAAAGCCTTTTGTAACGGGTCTGCTTGAGACCCCGGGCTGGCAAACAACCCGTCACGAAACTGAGTATAGCTGGCCAGTTTCTGGAGGTTGGCGTGCCGAAGAACCGATAGAATGGTTTCACGGTAGAACGGAAGGCTTTAAGAAAATCACGTTTAATTAAACAAAAAAAGGTAAAATTCTATGCTAAACAAAAAGACAGGACTGATTGCTTTGCTCGTAGGTTTTGCTGCCAGTGAAATCATGGCAGGGACATTGAGCAGTTATTCGGTTGGGGACGTATTGGTATGTTTCCGCAACGGCGGGGCGAACGATCTGGTGGTTGACGCGGGGCCGATTTCCACATTCACCAATTATCCTCCCAATTCCACGAACATCATCACCCAGTACACCGGCGACCAGCTAGCTTATGTCAGCACCAACGCCGTTGATTGGTCGGCCTTCACATGGTTTGACAACACGGTAAGCCCCAATTGGACGCTGTTTGTGACCAGACCCAGGGCTTCATTGAATGTTCAGACTTCCCCGTGGGTGGACAAGACTTCGGCCAATCAACAACTTACCGCCTTGGATGTCCAAAAGATTCCATTGGGTGCGGTGGATGAAGCTGGTTACATCCCGTCGGGTGCGGGCAGCACTCTCAACACGTCAACCGCCGTGCTCGAAGGAGATGACACTGCAACCGACCCTGATTATAAAACAGGAAAGAGCTATGCAACTGCCCTTGGAAACGCTGATAATTTCGACGGGACCTTTCAGGGCGACCCGGAAAACGCCACACCGGCCAGTTTCACCACATCTGGAACGGTGGTTCGCTCGGATTTCTATCAGTTGACGCCAACGAGTGGTTATGGATTGGGAACATATCTGGGATATTTCGAGTTTTCAACCAACGGTGTGATGAGTTATGTGGCCTATCCCACATCCACGCCAGTCATTAAATCCATCAGCAGCTCGGGCGGCACCACGACCATCACTTACACGACCGGCACCTATGGCACTTATACGCTCCTTGGAAGCTATAGTTTGACGGCACCGATATCAACATGGTCATCCGTTGCCACCTTGTCCACCGGAGATAATTCAACCCACACCGTTACGGATACAGATCCCAACAGCCCGAAATTTTACGTCATAAAAGCCCAATAACCAACCCATAAAACCCCACAATACATTTTAACAAACAATATCAACCAAAAACAAAAATCAAATATGAAAAAAACAATGCTCCTCACCCTGGCGCTCGCCCTCGCCGGCGCCTCGTCTCTCATGGCGTCAACCGTTGACGTCTATATAACCGGTTCCACGGCGTTCCGTGCGAACTGCTATACCGCCTGCACCAAACTATACAGCAGCGCCCCAAACATCTACTATGCCAACGCTGCGAATGGTGGTGCCAATTCAGGGTTTAGTTCCAAAACAGCCTCCTGGGTCATGACCGGAACGCCCATCACCGCGCTCACAAATCTTCAAGGTGACACGCTGGTCATTCACGGCCTTTTCACCGGCTCGATTCAGGGCATTCAATCGGTTGAAAATAATCAGCAACTCATTTGGGCCGCCCCTGTTGGCACCCTCAACGGAAATGCCACCGCTTATGTGACGAACAGCCCCACCATTGCCTTTTCTGACTCGTCAAGCACCTCCGTTCCCTATCCGTTGACGGCCAATACCGCTGAAGAAACCGTTTGTGTTCAGCCGTTCGTCGTAGCAAAGTCAGCGATTGGTGGAGTCATGAACAACATCAACAACATCACTTGGGACCAACTGGATTACGGCATCCCGGTCGGCCAGATTCCGCTCTCAGCTTGGACTTATAAACTGACGGATAGCAGCAACTTTGTCTACTTGGTCCAACGCACCGCTGATTCCGGCACCCGCCGCACAGAAACATCCTCAGAGAATTATTTGTTCACAGACACGGTCGGGGTCTATATCTATGACTCGACAAACAACATCTGGTACAGCCCTTCAAACACCATCCCACTGGTGCAGGCCTCGCAAGGCTCAACCAGCACAGCGACCAACATTCAGGTTGTAGGCACGGAAGGCCCCGGCAACGGTGGTGCGAATCTGGCTTGGGGTCCGGGTTATATCGGTGGCGGTGATATCGCGACCGAACTGGGCCTCAACAATTCCAACAACCAAGCCATTGCTTATTTGTCAATGAACGACTCCAGGGCCATCACCAGCACCAATTGGTCGCAGGTCATATCCTTCGAGGGCCTATGGCCGACAGCGGCTGGCGCCAACATCACTTCCGGCACCAGTACCACCAACGATTACTCGCCCATCACCGAAGGCTTTTATCCGTGCTGGGGCTATGAAGTGCTGGTCCATCTCGTTGATCCCAGCTTGGACTCACAATCAGATCAGGACATATCCGAAAATCAGTTGGGCAGCCAGACTCAGCCTGGCTCCTTCCTGGGTGTGTTTAATGCGCAGACGTTCATCAACGGTGGTTCACCCGTCGTTGGCAGCATTGAAAATGAAATCGAGTTGAGCAAGACCGTCGCACCTTATGCCACGGCCATTCGTTGGAGTGATATGAAATCCAACCGTTCAGCGGTCGGTGGTGTGATTTCGCCATTCTGAAGATTACGCCTTGGATTGTAAGATCAAGGCGCTGACACAACTCTGACCGGTGTGGTTCTCATCCACACCGGTCAGTTTTTTTATGGAGGCTTCTGACAAGGCAAATCAAAGGTGTTCGTGGCGTTGCGACCGCTCGTTTAATTTTGGAAGCGGGGGCCAGGTCTCCTTCGTTGTTCTCCGAAATGTCACCCGCTTGTTTCCGTCCCGTCTTTGACGAAAAGGACAGGCTGTAGTTGAATGATCGCGCGTTTGGCGTTCCTGCCGATGTTCAAGCTGCGGTTAATAGAGGCGCTGGTGTCCGTTACGCACCAGCGCCTTTATTTTCGAAAAAATCGCCGGCCGATGATTTGACCTGCCGTTTGAATCTCCACTTTCAACCCTTGGCTATCCTAACAAATCACCCGTCGGTTTCTGTCGTTCCGGCGGGTTTTTAGCCACCATTAAGAAAAAGAAAACGATGAATGCGTGCCAATCTCACAAAATCTGTGGCCCGCCTTGGTGTGGCTGGTTCATTGTCTATTTTGACTGGCCGCTTCAGTCTTGTGGCTTGCCGGGGCCTGGCGTCTGCACATTTGATTTGCCATTCAGTTCCAAAGCCGCCTTAAGATTTTTTTTAACAACGTCGTAATCTGGTTCGAGACGGACCGCTTCCTTGAATTGGGTTATCGCCTCGCCGGTCCGGCCCTGCTGGAGGAAGACGACACCAAGGTTGTTGTGGGCCTCGGCGTAATCCGGTTCAAATCGGATGGCTTCCTCAAGTTGGTTGATTGCCTTGTCGGTGCTGCCTTGCTTGAGGAGGGCGACGCCGAGATTATAGTGGGCTTGGGCGTAATCTGGTTTGAGATGGATGGCTTCCCGATATTGGCTTATCGCCTCATCGGTCCGGCCCTGGCTCAGAAAGGCGACACCGAGATTGTTATGGGCCTCGGCGATATCCGGTTCAAGTCGCATGGCTTCCTCAAATTCGACGATCGCCTCGTCAGTCTGGTCTTGATTAAGGAGGGCGACACCGAGGTCAATGTGGGCGTCGGCGTAATCCGGTTTTAAACGGACGCCTTCCTGCAATTGGCCGATCGCCTCGTCAGTTTGGCCCTTGTCGAGGAGGGCGTTGCCAAGGTTGATGCGCGCCAGCCAGCAGGCGGGGTTGCGGTCAATGGTGGTCCGCCAGAGAGTTTCAGCGTCGGCATACGTCCGGCATTGTCTCCAAGTCAGGACGCCGAGCGTCAGCAGCAGCGCTCCGCAAAACGCCGGTTTGAGCAACGGTTTTCCTTTCCCCAAAATTTTCAGCGCACTGCTGACGCCCGCTGCCGTCAAAGCTATCGGACCGATGCAAGCGGCGTATTGGTAATGGTCGGCCACAAAGGTAAAGAGAAACGTGTAAAACATGATGAACCCCAGCAACGGGCTCAACGTCACCACATAGAACAACGCCGCAACCTCAAGACCGCGCCCAACCAATCGCCTTAAAAAATAAATCACCGCGCCCAATGCCGCGCACGCCGCCAGCCAGCCGTAGGCGAACGGGTCGGCTGGATTGATGATCCAGCGCGGATAGCTGAACGTCAGATTGGCCGGCCAGAATAGTTTGCCCAAATAAAACCAAACGGCATGGCTCGCAATCAGCAGGCGTTCCTGCATGCCCAGCGCAAACAACTTTCCCAGCGTACCTTGATGATAGCGTTCCCACCACACGGTCAGCAGCCCCATTCCCACACCCATAACCAGAAAGGGAACCACCTCTGCCAGGCGGAGCCAGTCCACGGGTTTATGTTTAAGCCAGAGAATCAACAGCAATGCCGCCGGCAGTGTGCAGGCCGTGGTTTTGGCGGCCAGCGCCAGCGTCGCGCAGGCCAGCGCCAAAAAATACCAGCGCCATGAAGTTTTGGACTGTTCCTCGATGAATTCAAGCCAGGCCAGCAGCGCCAGCAAAACGAAAAGCAATGACAAAACGCTCTTGAGTTCCGTGACCCAGGCCACCGACTCCACCTGCACCGGATGCAGGGCGAAAATTGCCGCCGCCAGCCACGCACCTTGCACGCTCAGGCGTTGCAACAGCCGCCACACCAAAAGTGCGTTCGTGGCATGCAGCAGGATGTTGACCAAATGATAACCCGCAGGCATCAACCCCCAGAGCGCATGTTCGAACCGAAAGACGGTGTAGGTCAGCGGAAAATACTGTGACGGCGAATCCAGCGAGAACCAAATCCGCCGCAACCCATCCGGCGCCGTGAGCAGTGAATTATTGGTGACATACACATCATCGTCCCAGATAAACCCGGCATGCCATACCGGTTGATATGCGAAAACCGTCGCCAGCACCAGTAATGCCGGCATCAGCCAAGCCGGGAAGCGCGACCCGGTCATAAACGGCCTTGCGCCCCCCGCCGGTGTGGGTTTGGATTTCGTCGCTCGTAGGCGCATGAACTCCCCCAATTAACAGGAGGTCGGGAACTTTGGCACGTCCATTTTGTTGCTTGCGAAACTGAACCATCTCCTTTCAAAGGCAAAACATCCGGGTTGTCACAAAATTGTCCCCGTTCCGACATGTGATTGTAACAATCAGCCGTCAACCTCTGGCCCGATGACGGTTGAGCGACATCTCATTTTGCAAGAGTTGACCCTGCCGCCTTCCGCCGAATGGATTCCGCGCAATCACGGATGGCTGGTGGCGCGCGTGGCCGGGGGCACGGGCTACTGGTTGCAACATGGCGCCGAGACCCGGCAACTGGCCGCCGGGGACGGTTTGATTGTCCTGCACAACGCCAACGGCGTCGTTCGCGCCAGCCAGCTTGGCCCGTTGAAACTGCAGTTTTTCATCGTCCTGCCGCAATATCTCAACGGCTTGCTCACCGTGACGGAATGGCATCAACTGGAGGTGGCTCCGAAGAATCCTTCGTCGCCGGTTTCCTTTTTCACCACCGGCGAGCCGATTGGACAAAAATTCATGCGCCTGACCGAGCAGCCGTCCAACAACCGGCTGCCCATGCGTTGCGGGCTGCTGCAACTTTGGGCCAGCGCCATCGCCGGCTGGCTTGCATCGCCGGTCCCCGTTTCCGACAGCAGCAATAAACTCCGGGATCATTTCCGCGAACTGGTCGGCCAGATGACTGAAGCCGAACTCTCGGAATGTTCTCTGGGCGACCTGTCCCGGCAGCTTCATTGCAGCGAACGCCATTTCAGCCGCCTGTTCCGCGCGGAATTCGGTGTGCCATTCCGGGCGCGGCAGATTGAACTGCGCCTCCAGCGCGCGCGGCAGTTGCTCGCGGACTCCAACGCCAAAATCATCAACGTCGCCTTCGACAGCGGCTACCGCCATCTCGGCCTGTTCAACGCGATGTTCAAAAAACGCTTCGGTCTCACACCCAGCGAATGGCGACAGCAAAATATCCACAAAAAGCCGCCAGCCCGCCCGCGAAAAAATCTCGCGCGCCTGAAGGTTCACGTCGGCGTCTGGCTCGCAATGCTCGGCCTGGTTTTCTCCCTGCCTGTCCTTGCGCAAACCAATCCACCGGCTGGTGACACCCCGGCGATGGACAAAGCCCGCACCGCTTTGTTGCAAAAAATGGCCGACCTGGACGCGCAGGAAAAACAGTCAGCCCAGTCGCAAGCAGTTTCTCCAAATACCGGACCCAAATTTGACGTGGCCAAAGCGCGCGCCGCCCTTTTCCAGAAAATGGCCGACCTGGACGCACAGGAGAAACAGGCGGCCCATCCACACACGGTTTCCAAAAATACCGGCCCAAAATTCGACGTGGAAAAATATCTGCTCATGGGAAACTCCATCCTGACGCCGGCAAACATCGGCGAGATTTTCACAAATATCCCCGGCGCGTTTGGAACGAACGTCACCTTTGACGGGATTCGCGCGGCCTTGGTGGACTTGCAGATGGCCTATCGCGAGCGTGGCTACGTGACCGTGTCCGTTGGCCTGCCCCGGCAAAAACTCACCAATGCAACGGTCAAGGTGCAGGTGACCGAAGGACGGCTCGCCTCCATCAACGTCACCGGCAACCGCTACTTCAGCGATGAAAACGTGCGGCGCGCACTGCCGAGCCTGCACACGAACATGCTCCTCAACTCGCACGTCTTCCAGCGCGAGCTTGACCTCGCCAACGCCAGCCGTGACCGGCAGATTTACCCGGTCATCGGTCCCGGCCCCGATCCGGGCACGAGCGAACTCACGCTCAAGGTCAAGGACGTCCTGCCATTGCACGCGCGGGTTGAGGTGAACAACGAATACACGCCAAACACACCTGACTTGCGGGCCAATTTCAGCGCTCAATATGACAATCTTTGGGGTCTCGAACACCAAGTCGGATTGCAATACAGTTTTTCCCTGGAAAACTACAGGCCTACCCGCGATTACTGGTTCAGCCCGTTCGACAGTCCGCTCGTCGCCAACTACAGCGGCTATTACCGGATGCCGCTGGGTCACGTCACATCGGTGCAGGAACAGATTGACGCGAATCCCGGACAATTCGGCTACGATGAGGTGACGCACAAGTTTAACCTGCCACCGGCGACCGGGCAGCCGGAACTGACGCTCTACGCAAGCCGCGCCGTTTCCGACACCGGAGTCCTGCCCGGCCAGCAAACTCTGGTGACCAACACCCCTCTCTTGACCATCTATCAGCAAAACCCGGGCGAAAACATCACATTGAATGAGGGTATCGGCACCCGTTTTTCCACGCCGCTGCCGCAACTCCAAAATTTGAGCAGCACATTTTCCATAGGTGTGGACTTCAAGCGCTATCGTCAGACCAGTTACAATACCAACGATTCCATACTTCAAATCCACGAATACGACAACTTTGGACACCTGCTGCCTCCAAACGAACAACCTGCGCCCCAGCACGTTCCTCAGGGACAGACACCGCAATTCACCGCGCTGGACTATTTTCCCTTCAACATCGGCTTGAACGGTTCGTTGCCGGATCAATACGGAACAACTTACTTCAACGCCCAAGTGAACCTGAACGTGCTATCCTTCCTTTCGAGTGATTCTGATTTCGCAAAGGCCATCGGCACAACCAATGCGGTTCACTCCCATTATGTGACCGTGCAAGTGGGTGCCGACCGGGTGCAAACGATCTACCATGACTGGTCGGTCAAGCTTCATGCCGACGGCCAGTGGGCCAACACCCGCCTGTTCAGCAACGAACAATATGGCATGGGCGGCTCTGCCGGCGTACGGGGTTATACCGATGGCGAGGCCTACGGAGACACAGGCTGGCGCGTTTCGGTCGAACCACAGACACCGTTGATGAACATCGGCATGGTGGATGATAACGCGCCGCTTTGGATACGTGGCTCGGTGTTTATGGATTACGGCCAGGTTTATGCCTTGAATGGGGCGTATTTTGTTGAAGCTGCCACAGTGAACGGGCCAGTGGTCGGAACTCTTCCCAGCAATCCATCCCGCTTGAGTTTTTGGGGCACAGGTTGGAGCATTACGGCCAACATTGGCAATCACTTGGACGCCCGCTTCACGATGGCGTTTCCACTGATGGACGAGGCCGGAAGATCCGGATTTGCCCCCGGCCGCAATATGCACGTTTATTTTGGCGTCGGCGCTCAATTTTAAAAACATGAATCTCAAATTGTCACCGATTTGTAACGTGCCGCCCTGCGCGAGTGGCCTAAAATTTGGAGAAGTCACGGGACGGTAATTTATGAAAATCCGGCGGATCAACTATTGGCCTTGGCGCTTGATTGCTGGCGTTTTGCTGCTCAGTTCGGGCTGGCACGCGACAGCCAACCCGACCGGCATGACCGTGCAAAGCGGTTCCGCCAGCCCCCCCGCCGTCAATGGTTCAACTCTCACCATCACCACGTCGCAAAGCGCGTTTTTGAACTGGAAGACCTTCAACATCGCCGCCGGCGAGACCACTATTTTCAACCAGCCGTCCGCCTATTCCGTCGTGATCAACAACATCCACGACTCCAACGCCTCGCAAATTTACGGCAGCCTGCAAGCCAATGGCCTGGTCGTGCTGATGAACGCATCCGGCTTTTATTTCGGGCCAAACGCTTTCGTCAAAACCGGCGGTCTCATCGTTTCCACCGCGAATTGCATCCCACCGCAGAACAGCGGCGGTTCCTGGCAATTCAACGGCCCGCCGCCTCTGAAGAGCATTGTCAATTACGGGCAGATACAAGTCGGCCAGAATGGCTCGGCCTTTCTCATCGCCGACGATGTTGAAAATCATGGCTCCATTTCCGCGCCCGGCGGCACCGTCGGCCTCGCGTCGGGCCAAACCGTTCTGTTGAGCGAGCGTCCCGACGGGCGCGGAATGAGCATGCAGGTCACGTTGCCACAACACTCGGTCAACAACTACGGAACGCTCACCGCCGATGCCGGGACGATTGAGATGAACGCACAGGTTGTGAATCAAAACGGACTCATTCAGGCCAATTCCGTCCAAAATCAAAATGGCGTCATCGAGCTCGTCGCCTCCGACCAGCTCAATCTCGGCGCGAATTCCAAAATCAGCGCGCACGGCGATGATTCCTCCGCTGGCAGTTCCGGCGGCAGCGTCACGTTGCAATCGGGAAATAATTTCAGCGACAGCGTTGGCAGCCAGATTGACGTGAGCGGCGGTGCGCAAGGCGGCAACGGCGGCAACGTCGAAATCAGCGCGCCAAACATTTTATCCTTGAATTCCAGCATGAATGCAGGCGCGCAGGCGGGTTGGAGCGGCGGCGAATTTTTGCTCGACCCGGTGAACATCGTGCTGGGCACCTCGACCGCGGGTGGCGCGATCAACGTGAACACCGCGTTCGCCGGATTTTCTCAAATTCTGTTGCAGGCCTCGGGCACCATCACGCTCAACGCGGGGGCGGCCTGGAATTTGAGCGCGAGCAGCGGCCTGACCAGCGGACAATTGACGCTGGAAGCCGGCGGCAACATCATTTTTCAAAATGGTTCTTCAATTTCTGATGGCAACAACTGGTCCGTGGCCCTGGATGCCGGGTATAATTTCGTCAATAACACAATTCTTTACGGCCAGGGCAGCATACTCCTGAATGGCGGCAATGGCTCGATACAAACCTCGGCCGGAAATATAAATTTGGAGGCCGGACAGAACATTCTGGTCGGCTCGGGCTACGTCATCACGACCGGTGGCGGCAGCGTCAGTGCCCAAGCTCTTGCGGGAAACATTGACACGGGTTCTGATGCGCAGGGGTATTTTTTTCAGGCCAATGCCAGCTCCCTCAGCCAGGCTTATAATTTAAGTGATGGTTTGGGCGGCATCAGCACTGGCGCTGGGGGCAATGTAAAACTCATTGCCGGCGGCAATGTGACCAGTGTGTTGCCTGTCAGCGTTGGGACCGGCAAAATTGGTTTTGTAGATGACGGCAGCACCTTGACCTCGATAGCATCGGGCCATACCGATTTTTCCACGGCGGGCTCCGGTGCTTATGGCTCGCAACTCGGAAATGTGACCATCGTGGCTGGCGGCAATGTGACCGGCAACTATCTTGTGGCCAACGGTACCGGCAGAATTTTCGCCGGGGTGCAAATGGATGCCAATGGCAATCCAGTCGTGGATTCATCAGGGAATTATGTGCTGGGCACTTCGGGCAGCGCCGGGACGGATGTGAATAAAAATGCGCTGGCCTTGAGTTTGATCAACGGCGGCTGGAATGTTACCGCCGCCCAAAACATCTATTTGCAGGAGGTTCGCAATCCCAACGGCGTTTTTGATACCAAGGGGGGAACGGCTTACAATCATCTCTTTAATTATGGGCTAGACGACTATGTTGATTTGAATGCGGGAAACATGGTGCAGTTGGGAGCCTCCTCCTCGACGTTGCCACGTTCGACTCAGGTACCGGTTGTGTATCCTTCCATCCTGAACATCACGGCGGGTGACGGTGGCGTGATCTTGAACGGGGATTCAACGTACAACCAATTGATTCTATTTCCTTCCCCGGAAGGCAGTCTTACCATCAATACAACCGGTTCGCTCAAAAGCGGCCTGCCTTCCTCCGGCGGAGCGCCCCAGACTTTCAATCTGATCGTTTCGGACAGCGGCAAAAGCCAATACAAATCGAGTGGCGACTTCGGCTTGAACGACCATGCTGCCACGCCGGTACATCTCAACAGTGAAACCCCGTTGGAATTAAACATCGGCGGTGACATGGATTTTGTTCTTCTCGGCGCTCCCGAGGCGGCGCAAATCAACGTGGTCGGCGACATGAACAACAGCCGCTTTCAGGGGATGAACCTAAACCCCGACGATATCACAAGCATCAATGTGGGACTGACCGCCAAGGAAAACATGGAAAACTCGGGCTTCTTGAATCCTGCCACTGACTCAAGCCTCGTTGTGGGTGGCGACATCAACAACCGGAGCATTTTCACCGACATCACGGGAGTCACCCCGGAGGAAGCCGCCAACCTTGTTTACCTTTCAGAATCAGTAAACAATTCCATCTCGGCCGCAACGCTGGCCTCAAGTTTTTACTACAATCCCGCGACCCAAACATTGATTTATCAAAACATCACCGGGGCGTCCCTGCTCAACGTTCTGAATTTGCTGAACAATTTGACCGTCCAGGAATACATCAATGGGGTTCCACAATGGGAAAATCCACCGACCCCCGGAGGCACACCGCCGTTTGATACGATACCGCTGCCGGCTCCCAACACCGTTTCCGTTTTTGGCAATCCGAACACGCCGGGCACGGTGGCCTATGCTCTATTGTCTGAATACAACCTCCTTGGCGCGATTCCCAATAACGCCACCGCCAACGGTCTCATCATCGGAGGTGGCGGCACTTTCACAATCAACGCGGCAAACATGGATTTGGGCACTTCCGCGGGCATCCGGTCGGTGGGGCCGCTCGATGATCCAGCACTGGCCAATTATTTTCTCCAAGGCGCCAACATCAATGTGAATCTGACCGGCAATCTCGATATGTTCTCCACCACCATTTCCTCGCTCAACGGCGGTGACGTGGACGTGAATGCGGGCGGCATCATCAACGTTGGCTCCCCCATATTCACCGGCAACGACCAATTCGCGCGTGGCATCTTTACCGCCGCCAAAAGCGATGTCACGGTTGTGGCCGGCGGGGATATTAATCTGAACGGTTCGCGGATCGCGGCTTACGACGGCGGCAATGTCACGGTGGAATCGCTGCATGGCAACATAGACGCCGGGAGCGGCGCAAACGGTTATGTGAACGTGGAAGAGATTTATGTGGATCCACATACACGGGAGATTTTCACCACCACCGAGGCAATTCCCGGCAGTGGGATTCTCGCGACGACTTTTCCGCCGCCGTTGCCGGGCTCCATTTTCCCATCACTAAACAACGTCGTCGGCAATATTTTGGTGGAAGCACCCGAAGGAGACATCAATGCCGGCCTTGGCGGGATAATCCAAGTGCCGCTGAATGGAGTGGACAGCCCAAATGCAACCGTGGAAGTTTTGTCAGGATACGAACTGCGGGATGCGCATGGAAATCGTGTCTTGGCCGATAATCTTGCCAATGGAACACCGGTGCCTGTATTCGACGCTCAGAATGTTGTCAGCCTCGGTTCAACGATCCAAGTGACTCCGGCTGGAACAGGTACTCCGGTTTCATTGACCCAGATTCTCGACGCCAACGGCAATCCGCTCCTTGATTCCAGCGGCAATCCGCTTTATGTGAAAACTTTGGATGCCTCGCAGCAAATTGTTGAGTTCGTCGGCAACAAAATTCAGCCATACCTTAATTCCATCGGCAATTCTGTAAGTGTCACTGAGCCCCTTGACGCCAGCGGCCATCCATATCCCAATGGCCAAGGGGACCCGATACTGGTTCTGGGCAGAAGCATTGACATCGGCGGATCAGGTATCATCGCGCAAAATGCCGTGCTGAAGGCCACCGGTGGCATCAGGGGTGTCATATTCAGCGCACACAACATCGTTCTCGATTCCACCGGCCCAATTATTGTCATCGCACTCGGACGCAGTATTCAAGTAAATGGCCCCGTTAGTCCCATCAGCGAGCTTATTGCACCGAGCGTTACTGCGCCGACTGCTGATCCATCAACCATTCAGTCCCAAGATGCCAACGGTGGTGGATCCACATTTAGCCAAGGCACCACTGCCAACGCCACCTCCCAGGCCGCATCCAACAATAACGCCAGCCAGACAACCACTTCGTCCGATCAAGACAATGACGACGACAAGAAAAAGAAGAAAGAAGAAGTTGCGCTGGCGCAGAAAGTCAGCCGCGTGACCGTGATTTTGCCGGCCAAGAGTCCGCCGCCTAGTTCATCCCAAAAGCAAACCTCAACCAAACCACTATAATCATCATGTTTGTTCAACCCCTGTTTGCCGCCAACGCGGCGGTCTATGCCATCCAGAACGCCACCACCGAGGGCAAGATCACCGTCCTCGTGCTGCTGGTCCTCTCGCTTTTCAGCTGGACGATCATCATCACCAAGTTCCGCCAGTTGATGATTGCGCAGAAGGCGACCAAAAAGTTCTTCGCCTCCTATAACTCCACGCGCGATCCGCTGGACATCCAGCGCAAGGGCCAGGAATACGACGGCGCGCCCGCCTACCAGCTTTACATCCGCGGTGCGGATGAACTGGCGTATCAATTAAAAAACAATCCGGTCCAGGTCCAATCCGTCGGGAGGCTCAACCCGGTGGAAGGTGTTGAGCATACCAACACCGATTATCTCGCCAAATCCACCACCATCAAAATCAGCATGGCGTCGTTTGAGGCGGTAAAAGTGATTCTGGAAGAAGCCGCCAGCGGGGAGGCGATGGCATTGGAAAAGGGCATGATTGTTCTGTCCACGGCGGTGGCGGGCGGGCCGTTCATCGGGTTGCTGGGCACGGTCTGGGGCGTCATGTCCACCTTCGCGGGCATTGCTGAAAGCAAGGCCGCCACGCTCACGGCCATGGCGCCCGGTGTGGCCGCCGCGCTCGTCGCCACGGTCACCGGCCTGCTCGTCGCCATCCCAGCCATGTTCGCCTACAATTTCATGGTCACCACCATCCGCCACCTCACCCAGGAACTCGATGGATTTGCCAGCCGCTACGCCAACCAGATTGAGCACGTTTATGTGGATCACCGTCCGCTCGCCGAGGAAATCCGGGATGCCAATGAAGTCCTGGCCGGGCGAATCGTTGGAGCGCTGAAAAGCAATGAAGCCGCCGCGCTCGCTGACCGATGAAGAAGTGTTCCAAATCTGCGCATGAGTCGTTGACGCAGTTGAACATCACGCCGCTGCTGGACCTGGCGTTCGTGCTGCTGGTCATCTTCATCATCACGACCATCCCGCCGGTCAACGATCTGGATTTGAAACTGCCCACCGCCGCCAAGCATCTCAAAGATCCTCCACGCAAGGCCAATTACATCACCGTCCAGGCCGACGGCACCCTCTACCTGAACAAGGCCAGGATCGCCGACGCCCCCGACATGCTTCAAACCCTCATCAGCCTGCGCACCGATGACCCGGACCTGAACATCATCATCCGCGGCGACGGCCACACCAAATACCGCCAAATCCGCGCCGTGCTCGACGTGTGCCAGCAGGCCAACGTGCCCAAGGTGGATCTGGCCACCGAAACCGCCACCCCCAACTGACATGCTCCCCCAGACCCAGGCCCGCAAGAAGCGCAACTCGTCAAAGGTGAACCTGCTCATCTCGTTCATCTTTCACGCGACGCTGGTGCTGACGCTGCTCTATTTCGCCGCGCGCCAGGGGTTGCTGGGCAGACAAATCCAGAAAATATCGGTGGAGATGATCAAGGAAAAACCGCCCGAAAAGCCCAAGACGCCCGAAAAGCCCAAGGTCGAGCCGCCCAAGGTCGAGCAACCCAAAATTGTTGCCGCCCCCAAGATCGAACCGCCGAAAGAAGCGCCGCCTTCCGTTGCCGCGCCCCCGACCGTCGCCCCGCCGGCCGCCGAACTGCCCTCCTTTGCCTTCGAGGGCGGCAAGGAAGTGGAAACCAGTTCCGATCCCGTGCAACTTTACAAGGGCCAGGTCGAATACGCGCTGCGGTCCAAGTGGCAGCGGCCCGACAACCTCCCCGACGACAGCTATGTGGCGGAAGTGGAGGTGACGGTGGACCCGAAAGGCCAGATCAGCGACCCCATCATGGAGAAAGGGTCCGGAAACAGGCTTTGGGACGATTCCGTCAGGCAGGTTTTCAGGATGGTGACGCGCATCGACCGGCCGCCGCCGACAAACTTCCCCTCGCGCGTGACGGTGCGCTTTGACGTTCAGGAGGAGACCGAACCCATCCTCCAGTGATTTTGTGAAAAAGACCTCACAAAGCCATCACAGTTCGCTCAGCGAGCTGAACATCACGCCGCTGCTGGACCTGGTGTTTGTATTGCTGGTCATTTTCATCATCACCACGCCCCAGATGATGAACAACCTGGAAATGACGCTGCCCTCGGGCAAGCCCCCGCCCAAGACCAACCAGCCCAAACCCAAGATCAACAAGATTGTCGTGGATGCAAAGGGCCAGACCTTCCTGAACGACGAATTCGTCACCATCCCTGCCCTCAAGGACAAGCTGCAGCAATTGCAGTCCGACAATCCCGACTTGAGCGTCGTCGTCAAGGGCGCTGACGACGTGAATTATCAGAACATGATCAGCGTCCTCGATGTCCTCCGCCAGCTCGATATCACCAAGGTCGGCCTCGCTACGGAAGCCGGCCCGACACCCTGACTCCATGCAGCAAAAAATGGAGCCACTTATAAAACGGTTGCTCCAATCAACCAACCGTTCGCGCTACTATTTCCAAATGACGAGGATGCAGGCAAAAACGGCCTTGGTTGGAATAGCTGGCCCGATACCAGCAAGTGATGTTGATATCAACGAGGCAGCGGGAATACTGAGCGTTGCCAACTACCGGCTCCGCCCGGCAGGTCGGTGCAATGGGCGGAATTTTCGCGGGTTTATTTTGAGAATTATTCATCGGCCATCTTCCAGATTGCAAACACCTTGACTCGTTGGCCCTTTAAGTCATCTTGGCTGGAAGGAAATCCTTCCAGCTATCTCCCATGCATACCAAACCATTTCACATGTCGACGCGAGAGAGTTATCCCGGACAAGCCGACGGCCAGCAAACCCACGGCCGACGGTTCAGGCACGGGCTGAAAGGCCAGTTCAACAGGACCAGACAGCCCGGTGGCAAAGGTGCTTCGCGTTCCGCCCGGCGTGAATTCGTAAATGTCGCCGCTGTAGTAATCAGCCTCAAATAGATCGCCCGCGTTGTTGAAGGCCAGTCCCATTGGACCAGATAATCCACGGGCAAAGCTGCTTCGGACTCCTCTCGGTGTGAATTCGTAGATGTCGCCGGTGTAGAAATCCGCCTCAAAACGGTCACCCGCGCTGTTACGGGCCAGTCCAACCGGCACCCACCGCGGAGGCAAAGGTGCTTCGCGTTCCGTCCCGCGCGAACTCACATCTGTTGCCGCCGGCCCAATCCACTTCAAACTGATCGCCCGTGTTGTGAATGGCGACTCCGCTTGCAACCATTCCGGAGGCAGGGATGCCTGCCCTCTGCCCGGTGTGAATTCATTAATGGTGCGGCTGCCTAACTTCCGATAAAACAGGTCACCCATGCTGTTAAAAGCCAGGCCGACAGGGCCAGCCAACCCGGTGGCAAAGGTGCTTCGCGTTCCGCCCGGCGTGAATTCATAAATGTCGCCGCTGCTGGTCGCGACAAACAGATTCTGCGCCTGCACGCTGGCGGCAATCAGAATGATCGCTCCCGCACAGGCCACTCTGCCGGATGAAGGACACGCGGCGCGAATGGAGGATTTGGATTTCGATGTCATAGGGTCGCTTCAGGCCAGAAAACTTGCGATTGAGATTGAGGGATGTTTTTCACGGTGTACTGCCAATTTCTTGATGTTTATGTCGGCTTACTTTTTTGCATCAGTAAACCGACACGTAGAGGATACGGCTCTTCGTCTAAGCTGGCTGTGGAACTGTTGTTATTTTGCCAATCGCAACCCTTTTATTTACTCACCATTCCAAAATCCTGTCAATCCACCGATATTGCACTTGGGATGGCAATATTGTCCGCCCACAGGAAAAGGGTGATGCGAGTGAAAACTATCATCTTCAATACGTGGGAGCGGAATGGGCCGCACCCGCTAAGTGAACGTTGAAAGCGAAGCAGCAAAGCAAGCGCAACAAACAACAAGCAATGGCGGCCGTACGATATGCTGCGCGCGCAGTCAAGAATGGAGCCAGCTGTCAGGATTGAACTGACGACCCACGGTTTACAAAACCGTTGCTCTACCGCTGAGCTAAGCTGGCTGCCACACTGTTTTTTACGCGGCGCAAGGCCATTTGGCAAGTCAACGTCTCAACTCACATCATACACGGCGCCAGAACCGCGTCCTTCATGCCATGAATGATTTTCTTGTCCGCGGGATTTATGGTTGCCAGCACCCCGCCCAGTTGCGGACGCGCCGCGTCGCCTTCGCCGGAAACAAAATAATACGGACACAGACGCACCCGCCCTTTCATCGGTTCCACCACGTTCTTCCCGAAATCAAACCACTGCGCCTCAACGAGCACGGGTTTGTGATAACGCTGGAGAACGCGTGGCGACTGATTGAAATGTTCAATCGCCTCGTCCACCGCCTTCGCCCAGTCTCCCTGAGGCAAATCGCTGCCAAGAAAGACCCCGCGCGCGCCCCAGGCGTGCTCGGAAAAACCGGACACCTTCAAGATCAACTCGCGCTCCTTTTGCGACAGGGTTTTGAGCTGCTGCCAGTCGGTCAGATTTAATTCGGGAATCGCCGCCTGTGGCGGCAGCGGCGACGGATCGATGATCCACGTGTATGGCGCCAGCTTTTTGAGCCGGTTGAAAAAGTTTTCGCCGAGCTCCTGCCGCCAGAAATTTTGCAGGTTCCGGTTCCACAACAGGGCAAACAGCATTTTCTCCTCAAACATCGGCTTGGGCGGCGGCGTCAGGCGGATGCGTTTCTCGGCGGCCAGTTCAAAAATCCTTCTTGAATTCGGCACGTTGGCCAGATCAAACAGCTCGAAGAAACGGTAAACCGCATCGCCATCAACGAAATCGGCGAACTGCGAATCGTGAACCGTGAATTGCGAACCAAGTTGTTCACATAACCAGATCATCTCCGGCCGATAGGTGGCGGCTTCTTCCGAGACAATGACGCGAACCGTTTTAGCGTCGCCGAAGATGGATTCAAACCCGCGCAACATCCCGTCCGCGCCACCCAAAACTTCGGATTTTGGATTTCGGATTTCGGATTGATTTTGCGCGCCGGCCGGAGCGCGTTCCGCATTCCGCATTCCGGAATAAGTTTTGTTGAGCCACGCCGTCAGCCCGATGCCACCGGGCACGGAATCCAGTTCCGTGATGCTGATGCCGGTTTCCGTCAACAAAATGTCAGGGCGGATGACGCGCGGCACGTCGTTTTTAAACGCGGGCGAACGCTGGAGCGCGATGAGTTCCGCCGGCTTGCCGAGATCGAGCCAGCGGGCGACCCATTCCGGCTGTTTGCCTTCGGCGCTTTTGCGGTAAAGCAGATTGACCGCCCGATAAAATTGCAGCAGCACGCGGCCCAGTGATTCGATCTCCTTCACCAGATTTTCGCCGAGCGGAAAAGGTGCCGGCGAAATTCGCCAGTCAAGTCCGGCGAACAAACCGCCCGGCGGCAGTGAATCGCGGATTAGCCGAGCGCGCGCAGCTGCGGATTCGGCTGGAGAAATGGCAGGGGCGGATTCCACGGGCATTTCAAACCGACGATGCAACAAACGGATGGCGCAAATATTCCCGAATTAAAACTTCCACCGACCGGTCCTCGCAAATCATCTGCATGGGCAGACAATAGAGCATTTGACGTTGGCCGTCAAAAAGCCAAAGCGGGGCTGCCAGAAGCGTTTCCGTCAGGGCGGGTTCAGGAGGCCGCGATAAAACATCCGAGTCGAGTTGGTCGTGCCCACGAGAACCCGGAAGGAATTGCTGGAAAACAAGTTGGTGCTCACTGCCGACCAAGCCGTTAAATTGGTGGACGACTGAAGGATGTAGCGTTGTCCGCCCTCTCCATCCATCCATAATTCCATCTGGCTGGGCGCGGCGTTGGTACCGACCCGGAGTCGCAGGTTGGTGGCTGTGTGCAGGACGAAAAGCGTGATGCTCTGGGCGGGAAGCTGGTTGCTCACGGTTCCGTTGGCATAAGGAACATCCGCCAAGCGGCTGATGACATTGCCGGCGGTGATTTGCCATTCCTGGGCAGTCCCGCTGTTGGCGAAATTGGTGACACTCAAAGTCAGCGGTGTCAGTCCGGTAAGGGTTTTGTTGACGACCATGACCGTGAGGGCGCTGTCGTTGGTGCGGATCGCGGCAAATGCTGAAAGATTGTCCGGGTTGGGCACGGTGGCCGCCACGCTGGTGTTTCCGAACGTGGATTTGTTGCCGTCGTAGTTGCGATACAATTTCATCGCCAGATAGGTGGGGGTGTTCGTGGCCGGCGTCGTCCAGCGCGTGGCGAGGTCCAGTCCTTCCCGCCCGAAGATACCGAGGATGTCAGCCTGGGCGGTTGCGCCGCTGATGTACGGTTCTGCGCCCCAGTTGTATTCGGTCACACCAATCTTTGTGCCCGGATAATTGGTCGCAACCCAGCTCTTCATCCGGGGAATGAGCGCGATGACGCTGTTGATCCAGCTCGGATCCACATAATTGGTGTCCCAGAACTGGCGGGTGGATTGGTTCCGCAACAACTCGGTCGCGGCGTCAACGGCATTCCCACCAACGTTGTTTTCCTGCGGATAACAATGAAGGGTGAAATAATCCAGGAGCCGTTGACCGGTATTGGTGTCGTGCTGATAAAACTGGTTGAGCAGCCAGGGCATATAGTCCCAGCCTCCGTTGGCGGCGCGATCGGGATAATCCGCCGGGTTGTAATCTCCGTGCTGGCCGGACCATTGCTGGTCGAATCCGCTGTACAAATAGCCCGACCAACCCCATTCCTCAGGCCCGCAAACCAGCGCATTGGGATCGTTGGATTTTACCATGCCGGCATAGTCGAGCATTTTGGACCAGATTTCCTGCATCGTCGGCCCCACCGGATGGACATCCTGGTGCGTGGAAAACCAGATGCTGTGTTCATTGTCCATGATGTAATAACGCACGCCGCCGTTGGTGGACGAACCCCAGCGACCGATCAAATGTTGCACGTAGGTCTGCTGGAACGCGGAATTGGTCGGAAAATTGGCATCATTGGGATCATTGGTCGTGATGGCCACGCCCGAAGGAGAAGCAATCCCATTGCCGGCATTGGGAAGATAGGGGTCAGTCGAAGTTTGAGGACCATACTTGGCCACGGAATAACTGGGAATGATGCCTCGACCGGATCCCAGCTTGGGCATCCAGCCAATCATGGGTACGGTGATCAAAGGCTGGGCGCCCCCACTTTCACTGTCGGCAACAAAGTCATCCGCCGTGGCGCCGGGGGTCGCGCTCGCATCCGGATAACTTTCAAAATACCAGTCGGCGGCGAGGTTGTGCGCGTTGATCTGCCAGTTGTAGCGTGTCTCGCTGTTGCCTCCTGACCTGTTCGCGGTGAAATTCAAGTCCGCCAGTTGGTTAGACGACGCGAAGGCCACTCCGTAAATCAAGGGACTGATGGGATGCTGGTTTGCCAGCGCGTCAATCTGGATGGTGACATTTGCGTTGGTCGAAGGCGGCTGCGGCGGCCCCGCCTGTAACGTCATGTCATCCACATAAAAGCCGGACAAGCTGGCGGCCGTGTTGTTCCAAATCCAGATACCATCCATGTTGGGCTGATCGGCCACACCGAGGGCGGAAAGCGGAACGTTGAATTGTTCCCATGCGTTCGTCGCCAGGGCTGGAAGCACATAACCAGATTGCATCCCCCCGCTTAGGGTGGCTTCCACTGTCAACACCTGCCCGCCGGCCGAACCGCCATTGATCCAAAAGGTCAGATTGGTGTATGGACTTGAATCAAAAGCGGTGTGCTCCAGATAGAGCGCGGCATAGCCCCCGCAAGTTACACTGATTGAATCGGAGCCGCTGTGGACCGGGCTGGTGTTTGCCAGATTCACCGTCGCCCAACTCCAGTCGGCCCATCCGTTTTCCAGGGAATCGTCATAGATGATTTGATTGGTTTGGGCTTGGACTTGGACGATGCCGGACAGGATGACAAACCGAATCACTCCGAACAGGCGGGTGATACAACAACTTCGCATGGATTGAAACTTAGCATGGCACATTCCAACAAACGAAAATGCGTCTGAATCAACTTCGGAAGCGAAACGTTTACGTTGAAGTAGCCAGCCGGAGCAGAAAGAAAAATTTTAGGGGAACGATATGTGTCCGAAAACTGTAATCGGCGTCCGGAAAGGGGACTTGCTCAGGTTCGAATTTGCCCGCTGCCGATGCCAATCCATTTGTAGCTGGTCAATTCCTCCAAGCCCATCGGGCCGCGCGCGCCGATTTTGTCGGTGCTGATGCCGATCTCAGCGCCCATGCCGAACTCGCCGCCATCGGTGAAGCGCGTCGAGGCGTTCCAATAAACAGCCGCCGAGTCCACTTCAGCCAGGAATTGCTTCGCGTGCGCCTCGTTCCTTGTGACAATGCTGTCCGAATGCGCCGAGCCGTAATGATTGATGTGATCAATCGCCTCTTTCACGCCGTCCACGACCCGCACATTCAGGATGTAATCGTTGTATTCAGTGAACCAGTCCTGCTCGGCCACGGGCCGGATTGCGGATTGCGGATTGCGGATTGCGGATTGAAGAATGGCGCGGGACTGTTCATCACAACGCAACTCTACCTTTTTTTCTCCAAGCCCCGCTCCGATGACAGGCAGAAATTTTTCAGCCACCGCCTTGTCCACGAGCAGGGTTTCCATTGCGTTGCAAACAGCGGGACGCTGGACCTTTGCGTTCATCGCAATGGCCACGGCCATTTTCAAATCGGCGTCGGCATCCACAAAAACGTGGCAGACGCCCTTGTAATGTTTGATGACCGGCACCTTGGAACACTCGGCGACGGCGCGTATCAACCCTTCGCCGCCGCGTGGCATGCACAGGTCGATATATTGGGTCAGCGACAGCAAAATGGGGATCGCCTCGCGGTCAGCCACGGGCACAATCTGGATCGCGTGTTCGGGAAATTTCGCGAGCGCCCGTCTTCCCGCCTCAATCATGACTCGCGCAATCGTCTGATTTGAGTTCAACGCCTCCTTGCCGCCGCGCAGGACCGTCGCGTTGCCGGATTTGAAGCACAAACCCGCCGCGTCCGCCGTCACATTCGGGCGCGATTCATAAATGATGACCACGACGCCGATGGGCGTGGAAATTTTTTGCAGCTTCAAACCGTTGGGCCGGACACGTTCGTCCAGGATTCTTCCCACCGGATCCGGCAGCGCCGCCACCTCGCGCAAACCTTTCGCCATCGCCGCGATGCGTTTGCCGTCGAGTTTGAGTCGGTCGAGCATGGCCGACGAGAGACCGGATTTTTCGGCGGCGTCCATGTCGAGCGCGTTCGCCTTTTTGAGCGCGTCGGCGTTTTTTTCAAGCGCAGCCGCCATTGCGAGCAAACAGGCGTTCTTCTCCCCCGTCGTGAGCTGGGCGAGTTGACGCGACGCGGCCTTGGCCAGTTTGGCCAATTGCGTCATCTGTTCGTTCAAAGTCATGCCGGGAGAAGGTAAGCCAAAAAGCCAAAGTGAAAAGTGCGAAGTTTCCGGCGGCCTTCAAAACCTGCCGCGAATGTTTTCTCCCAAAGCTCCCAGCCACCCCAAAGAACTGCAATTTTTGGCTATTTGTTGCCAAAAAACGGAAAGCATGTTTTCGTCTAAACAGCGATCTTCGCAACATGGTTACTGGCAATGGATTAGCAACAGGACATGTTGACCCAATGATGCCTCTGACAGTTGACAGTAACACCATAAGGATTGCGGGGCATCAATTCGGACTGCCGTTTCGCGTCATCGCGAGGTTGTGTGGCATGATCGAATCCCGAGTGCCGATTGGTTATGAAGATGAGGGCGGATTCCATTACGGAGTGAATCTGGCCGATTGGTTCTTTTCAATTTAGAGCCCGTTGCGCATCACTTTTGGATGCGCGGACAGGGGCAGGTCGGATTTTGGTTCGGGCGGACAGCCGTTTTTTCAGCGGGATTCTTCATCCCCACCTCCTTGGCGGCTGTCGCCCGAATCGTCTTTTATCCCCCTGATCAAAACCGCCGGTCACGGTTGAATGATTTGTCCCCGTTTGTGCGCGGCTTCAAGAACCGCACCGGCAAGTTCTTGCGGCGCCCATTGGTTGCCGTCCAATTGGCGGAAAATCCGCCCCTGCGGATCAAGCACGACCGTTCGCATGCTGTGTGACATGATGTTTCCGCCGTCGCGCATGATCATCAGGTCAAGGCTTGGAGCGAGGCTGGCGAGGGTATTCGTGGGCGCGGCGGCGAACAGCCAATGTCTGGAGTCGTCTTTGCGATAAAAGCTGGCATAGCTCGACAACACTTCAGGAGTGTCAAATCCCGGGTCAAATGAAATTGAAAGCAGTTGCCAGTTGGTCGGCGGGTTGGGCGTCGACAAAATCAACTCCCGCGCCTCTGCAAAGTTTCTGTTCATGCGCGGACAGTAATCCGGCAGCGGACAGCGCGTAAAAAAGAAAGTGAATGCGATTGCCTTTCCCCGGAAGTCGGAAAAACGAACGCGGCTTCCATCCTCCGCAAGAAGTTCGCAGTCCGGCAGCAGGTCGCCGAATTTAAGTTCAGCCGATGGGACATGAAAAACGTAGGTGTTGTTGGTCACATCCTCGACGCGGTGCGCGACGAAATGGATGCCTTCCACCCATGAATCATTTTCGCCTGCAACCAGTTTGAAAGTGATTTCGTCCGACGGTGAAATCCCGTTGAGCTCGTTGGTGTCTTTTACAGAAAATTCCATGGTCATCGAGGACATATAACCGGGGATATCTTCATGCTGAATGGTGACCCTGCGCCGGTCGGCGGCGATGTCGCGGACAACACCGCGCGCGTCATAATATTTGGCGGCTGGGTCGCCGGCATTTGGCGCGGCGTAAATGGAGTCGCCAGCGATGGCCACGAACAGCAAAAGCGCACGGGTGAAATTCAGGATTTTTGTCATGGTGGTTGGCTGCATAAAATTCATTTTCGCAAACTATTGATTTCGGCGGCAACAGCGGACCCCACATCATCGTTCAGCCCGTCAAAATATCCCCGCACTTGACCGCGGGGGTCCACGACGGCGATGCGTTCGGTGTGGGAAAAATTACCCGGCATGTAGCTGAACGAGCCGTTCAAATCCTGATCGAGAAAACTCGCCCCGATCAGACCGTACAGCGTGGTTCTGTCGCCGGTGAGCAACAGCCAGCGGTTTGTGTCCGCGCCGAATCGTTCGCCGTATCTGGCGAGCACGGCGGGCGTGTCATCGCGGGGGTCAACGGTCAAAGAAACGAGCCGCACATCCGGCTGATTCGTGGTCAGTTGCTGGATTTGCGCCATGTGTTGATTGACCACCGGACACGTCAGCGAGCAGCTTGTGAACAGGAAGTCCACAACCAGAAATTTGCCATCGAGTTCCGAACGCGTGACCGTCCGGCCGGTACGATCGGTGAGCGCAAAATCCACAAGCTGTCGCGGATGGTCGGGCGATATGAAGCGCGACCCGGAATTTTCCACCGCCGGTTCCTGGTCCCGGTCATTCAATGCGAACAGCAGCATGAAAAAGCCGGTTCCCACAACCAGGGACATGATGATTGCGACTTGGAGGAACAGTCGCTCGTCATTGCGTCGTTGGGAACCGGCTTTGGCGGGCATAATTTACTTTTTCAATTTTGCTTCGGCATCCGCCAGTTTTTTCATGTATTTGTCCGGGTTTTTGTCGAAGTCCGCCTTCTCGGATTTGTCGCAAAGTTTGATTTCCTGGCCTTTATACACAAACACGTAGGGCTTGCCCATCGAATCAAACTTCATGCCGCAAACGAGGCAGGTGTCTAGCGGATACGGTTTGGGCATGCTTTGGTCATCGGCGCGGCATGTCAATGACACGGCGACGATGGTTGCGGCCAGAATAATTGCGAGGATGAATTTCAGATTTTTCATATTGAATTTTGTTGAATGTTGGTTGGGTTAAAATCAAAACATGTAGCTTACGCTCAGTTTGAACAGCACCGGCGCGGCCAGTTGATTGCCGGTGAAATTTTGATAAACAGGAATTTCCGCGTCCGCATAAACCATCACCGGATGAATGTGAAATTCGATTCCCGGCGAAAGCAGGATGCGCTGGTAACCGGAGTTGGCGGGATTGGCAGCCGCACCGATGTCACCGGTGCGCTCCGAAAAGATCACCTGCGCCACCGGTGAAATCCTTGCGCGACCGAGCGATAATCCTTTGTAATCAATTCCCGCCGCCGTATCGAGTTCAACGCCCGGACGATATTCGGCCTGGGTCAGCACTGGCACATCCAGCAGCCCCTGCGCGAACCAGTCCCATTTTTGATCGCGGTCCAGATTGCCGCGATAAAAACCGCCCAGCAAAATGTCCGTGCTGCCGCTGCCAATCTCGCTGTCCCGGTCAACATCACCATAGGCATTGTTGTAAGTCCAATCACCGGTCGGCAGCTTGAGGCCAAATGTCACGCCCGCGGACTTGTCCGCAAAGAAGCCCGTGTAAATGCCCTCCAGCCTGATGTCGCCCAGCGCGCCCCAGTATGCTGTTGCGGTTTGATTGCCATAGTTTGGAAGGCTTGGATTTTGATTGTTAGATACGGTTGTAAACTTGCGATAGTCATAAGGCACTTCAATTTGAAGGCCCCAATTGTCATTGAACACGTACTGGAAACCTGCGGTGATGAAGTGCGTCTCAATTTCCCTGTCACCATTGTTCCCCTCCTGCCCTTGTGAAGTCCCGTTCCAATTATGGTTCTGGTCCTGATAGTCATATTGCAACCAGGCCATTCCACCGGTGCCATTGGGAATCATCGAACTCGTCGCCACGTCAAACACGCCGCATCCGCACGCGCAAGCATGAACAACGCCTGGCGCGAGCATTCCGGCCAACAAACCACAACCCATTTTTACTGCTGCTGCTGAATTATTTTTCTTGTTTTTCATTTTTAAATTCCAAAGTTGCGAGAACGCACCACGACGCTCTCAAGGTTAAAAGAAAACTTTGCAAGGACCGGCAACACGCCGTCCCCCTCAATAGACAGAATGAATCAGGCGAAGAATCCGCGCGGCGGCGGCAGCAGCGGCTTTTGAGTGAGAGATTCGGCGAAAAAATCCGGCTGTGGCAAAAGATGAAAATCCGAAGGCGCAATCAAAACCGGATTTTCGTTCGCGGGAGGAAATTCCAGCTTCTGCGTTTGCAAGGTGAATTCGCCCTTCTTTTCTGATTTCTTTGCCGCAGCGATGGCCTTGCAAATCGGACAGGGATATTTGCCATCGAACGTGCGGGCCACGGATTCGGAAAGCGAGTGCGTGCGCAGATTGTCCGCGAGCATCGTCGTCCACGCCACGGATTGCAGCACGGCCCAATGCGCGCCGGTGGTCCCGATGAGCGCAACGATCACAAAAATTCTGCCGAGCCTGACAAACACAATTACAAATTAAACCAGGAGTGTAGAATCGCAAGCGCTGTCTTTGTTAAAATCGTTAAACTGTTGAATCGCTGCATCGGGTATGTGATCCAAACATCGCGCCGGTTCAACGATCTAACCGTTCAACGTTTATCAATCCAAACCAGTGTGCCGACGGGCAGTTTGTCGAAGAGCGGAATCAAATCATTGGCGGCGAGGTGAATGCAGCCGCACGATGCCGGTCGGCCAATCGTCGTCTCATCGCCCGTGCCGTGGATGTAAATGTAGCGCGCGTGCGAATCCACGTTGCCGCCGCGGTTGAAGCCGGGTTCGAGACCTTCCAGCCACAGGATGCGCGTGGTGATTTTTGCGCCTGCGAGTTCCGGCTGTGACACGTGACCGATGACTTTGCGCGATTTGAAAACCGTTCCCGCCGGTTTGCCCGCGCCGATCTTTTTCGCAATGCGATGCAATCCGAGCGGCGTGCAATTCGAGCCTTCCTTTTGTCCGGCGCCAAAACGCGAAGTGGAGCAACGAATCAACTGGACGATGCGGTATTCGTTTGGAGTTCCGGCTTTAGCCGGTTCTGACCGCCTGAAGGCGGAACTCCGAACCTTCTCAAAAAGTGAAACGGTTTGGTTTGCGACGCTGACGACGAGTACGAAGCGAGTTGGAACCACACCATTCCTGTTGCAGGCGCGCAAAAAATTTTCCAGTTCGGTTGAATGGGCAAAAGTTTTCAAATTCAAAATTCAGTCACGGCGGAATTTCTTCTTTCAGCGTGAAGCAAATAAGTGAAACTCTCGGTGTGATTACGAGAAATTTTTCTTCAATCAATTCGCTGACTTCCAAGCTCCTTGAAACAGATATTGCTTGTCACCACTTTTTGCAGTCGGTGCTTTGGAAAGAAGCCCATCAATTTTATCTACTGCCAACCATTCGCCTTTGAACAGTATGAAATTTTTCTGATTTTGAGTTGGTGTTTTTTTTACATCCCAAATCCCGTCAACATTTAAGTCGAAAAAGCCTTCTGCATTCCCGGTGAAAAGATACAAAATATAGGAATTTGTTTCACCTTCCTTTTGAACCATAGAAACTACTGGCCCAGCACCCATGGATTCCAACCTGACAGCCTTAAGTCGGTTCGCTGTTCCTTCTGTGCTAAAATATGGAGATCCCTTTGGTCCAACAAAGATTTCTGACTCCAAGTCTTCTGGAAATTTTTCGTTAGCAACGACTTTAATAAACTCTGTTTCGAAAAGAGGTTTATTTGTAAGACTTTGAGCCGGTAGAGTTAGGCCGAAGATAAAAAATCCAGCGCAAATCAGGATTAAGAATTTATTTATTCGCATAGCATCCTTTCTTTAATAGCCAAGCTTTGCTTTAATTCTTTCCCAATCTTGGCAAATATTACAATTCGGATCATTACACGGAGGATCTTCTTCACAAGCCACACATTTTTTCTTAAACGCATTCATTACATTTCAAACGGGCAAGAGAATTTTTCGTTAAGTTATTCACTTCAATTTCTTCACGAGCACCTTGGAATTTCTTCCGCTCTGCTCGTATTTTTCGCGGCGCGCGGGCGGCAAATCGTCGGGCGTGCCCTCGGCAAAACCGCCCTTGGATTGAAAATACGTGAATGCCTGCGTCGAGAGCGTGAGCAGTTCGGCCAGGTTCATCTCCCGCGCCTTGTTTTCGACGTATTGAATCAGCTTGCGCCCGATGCCCCGGTTTTCGTGCAGCGGGTTGACATACAGGCACGCCAGCTCGGCCTTCTTCTGCTCGGGATAAATGTGCAGCGCGACGCACGCAACCGGGTTTTTATCAATTTCAAAAATGAAATAGTCGCCCAGGCTTTTTTCAATGCTCGCCCGGGTGCGCTTGAGCAATTCGTCCGACTCGACCGCCGCCTTTGTCAGCAATTGAATCGCCCGCACGTCCTTCTTCATCGCGCGGCGGATTTGCTGGTAATCGTTCGCGTAAATCAGCGTGCCGATGCCTTCGTTGGAAAACACTTCGGCCAGCAGCCCCTCATCCACGCGGCCGTTGATGATGTGCACGCGCGGCACGCCGGCCTTGCAGGCCGCAACGGCATGCAACACCTTGGAAAGCTGTTCCGGCGCGATGTCGTTTTTTTGCAATGCGAGGACGGATTCAAGGTCGGCGACCAGCATCTGGCGGATCAGCCGGCCTTGGACAAGAATGCCGTCCTGCGGCGTGATGAAAATCAATTTGATGGCTTTCAGCGCCTCGGCCACCGCGACCGCAACGCCGTCCGAATTCACGCGATACGTCCTGCCGTCGCCGTCGAAACCGAGCGGCGGGATGACCGGCACGACACCCTGTGAGAGCAGCGATTGGAGCAACTCGGTGTCCACGCGCTCAACCTTGCCGGTGAACAGGTTGTCCACGCCCTGAATGATGCCCATCGGATGCGCGATGATGACATTTGTGCTGGCGGCGCGGAGGTCGTTGGCCGAAAGGCCCTCGAGAATTTCGTGCGTGAGCCGGTTCGCAGCCGTGAGCGCGAGCTTGAGCGTGGCCTCGTCCGTGACACCGGAGCCGTCGAGGTTGGAGGCCTGGACATTTTGCTCCCCGGCGAGCGCCTTGATCTGCGCGGACGCACCGTGCACCAGCACGACGCGGATGTTCAGCGAGCGCAACACCGCCACGTCCAGCAGCAGCGTGGCGAAGTTCTCGTCGGTGACGATGGCGCCGTCAATCGCGAGGATGAACGTCTTCTCGCGGAATTGCGGAATGTATTGCAGGATGCCCCGCAGGTCGGTTGGTTTCACTTTTGGCTTATCATTAAACTGTCAACGCCAAACAAGTATTCGGTTTTCACCGTGATTCAAACAATAATTTTCAGCCGCGTCCCCCCTTCAAATGAATTGTCATCGAACGCGGGACGGGGCATTGTTGTCATTCTTAAAAATCAAACGAACATGAATGCTGCCATCACAACCGAAAAGTCGCCGGCGTCAACGGCGTTGAACCAGCTCGACCAGCTCAAACAATTCACAACGGTCGTCGCCGACACCGGCGATTTCGCCGCGCTCAAACAATACGCGCCGCAGGATGCCACGACCAATCCCTCGCTCATCTTCAAGGCCGCGCAGATGCCGGAATACCGGTTCCTCGTGGACAAGGCGGTGGCTGAAAACAAAAAATCCGGCGCCGGCGGGGAAAAATTGCTGCGGAGCGTCATGGACGATTTGCTGGTGCTGTTCGGCGTCGAGATTCTGAAAATCGTGCCGGGCCGCGTTTCGACCGAAACGGACGCCAATCTCGCGTTTGACACCGACGGCCTGATCAACAAGGCGCACCGGTTCATCGAGCTTTACAAGGCGCACGGCATCGGGCGCGAGCGCATCCTCATCAAAATCGCGACGACGTGGGAAGGCGTGCGCGCGGCGGAAATCCTCCAGCGCGAGGGCATCAATTGCAACATGACGCTGTTGTTCTCGCTGCCGCAGGCCGTTGCGTGCGCCGAGGCGAAGGCCAGATTGATTTCACCCTTCGTGGGACGGATCATGGACTGGTACAAGGCCAGGGAGAAAAAGGATTTTGCGCCCGCCGAAGATCCCGGCGTGCTGTCGGTGAAGGAAATTTACAGCTACTACAAAAAATTCGGGCACGCGACGGAGGTCATGGGCGCGAGTTTTCGCAACGCGGGCGAAATTCTCGAACTGGCCGGCTGCGATTTGCTGACCATTAGCCCGCAGTTGATGGGGGAATTGCAAAAAAGCACCGCGCCCCTCGCGCGCAAGCTCAGTCCCGACCTCGCGCGGGACAGCCAAATCGGGCGGCTGCAGTTGGACGAAAAGAAATTCCGCTGGCTGTTCAACGAAAACGCAATGGCCACGGAGAAAACCGCCGAGGGCATCCGGCTGTTCAATGCTGATGCGGTGAAACTGGAACAGTTCATCGCGGCGAAGCTTTAAGTTCTGGACGCGCAAGCCGGGCTCTGCGAACTTCAGGACATGGACGGAGACGAGCGCGAAATTTTTCAGTTTCTGAAGAGCCGGGGCGATGATTTTGTCAATGCCGTGGAAATCGCCCGGCGCGCGGGCGGCAAAAGTCGCTTTCACAAAGACCCCGACTGGGCCAAGCCCATCCTGGCGCGCATGGCGGAACGTGGCGTTCTCCAAAGCGACTCCTCAGGCCGCTACCGCATCAAACCTGTTTCCAGGGAAGGAAAAGACAAACGCTGGGTCGCGCCCGACATCGCCAAAATCCTTGAGGAAAGCGGGGTGAAAACCGAAGACGCGGACCAACTCGGCTCGGACGACTATTACGAGCAACTGTAATCACCCGTTCACGACCCGCCGCGGCAGTTTGAAAACCGCCGCGTCAAACTTTTTCAGTCCGTACCCGCCATGTTTGCCGCGCTCCTGACCACCCTGCTTTTTGCCACGTCCGCCATTTGCGGGCATCGCACCGCCACGCGGTTGGGGGGTGTCGAGGCCAATTTCTGGCGCATCTGCGGCGCGTTTCTTTTCCTGGCGATCTGGGCGAATTTTTTCGGCACGGGCACCGCCGGCAAGGCGTTTCCCTTTTTCGTTTTGAGCGGCCTCGCCGGCATCGGCCTCGGTGACACGGCATATTTTCAAGCCTTGCCGCGGCTCGGCAGCCGCCGGACGGTTCTCCTCACGCAATGCCTCGTCGCACCGTGCGCCGCGATGATTGAATGGCTCTGGCTCGGCACAAAACTGAATCCTGTGGAAATTTTGTGCATCGCCGTCATTCTCACCGGTGTGGCCATTGCGATGGCGCCGGGCGACCACTTGAAAATCGCGCCGGGCCGTCTGTGGCCGGGGATCCTGGCCAGCGCCATCGCCGCGATTGGCGGCGCGTTTGGCGCGGTCTTGAGCCGCAAAGCCTACGCCGTCGCGCACGCGGCCGGCGAACATCCCGATCCCGGCACGACCGGTTACCAGCGCGTCATCGGCGGCGCGGTCGTGCTTGGCCTCGTTTTTTTGATTGTCAAGTGGCGGCACGCCCGCAACCGCGCGGATGATGCGCAGATGAAGGACTCATTTTCTCCGCGCGAAAAAATAAAGCTCTGGCCGTGGGTGCTGGCCAACAGCATTGCGGGCCAGACGGTTGGCGTGAGCTGCATGCAGTGGGCGCTCGAAACCACGCCCACGGGCATCGTCACCGCCATCATTGCCATGACGCCCATAGTCATGCTGCCGCTGGCGCGCGTGTTTGAAGGTGAGAAAATCACGGCACGCGAGCTTGGCGGCGGTTTTGTCGCCATCGCAGGCGTGATCGGCCTGGCGTTTTGGCATTGAACCAACTTGAAAAAACATTATGAAAAGCGAACTGCGAACCGCCGTTGAATCGCTCGGCCTCAAAAAATTCCGTCGCCATATTTTTCTTTGCGCCGACCAAACCGAGCCAAAATGCTGCGCAAAGGAACAGGGACTGGCCGCGTGGGAATTTTTGAAACGGCGTTTGAAGGAACTGAACCTGGCCGGGCCGGAGCCGCTGGTTTATCGCACCAAGGCCAATTGCCTGCGCGTCTGCGCATGCGGGCCGATTGCCGTCGTTTATCCCGAAGGCGTCTGGTATCACTCCTGCGCGCCGGCTGTGCTGGAGCGGATCATTCAGGAACATCTCATTGGCGGAAAAATCGTCGGGGAATTCGCGTTTGCGATTAACCCGCTCGGCCGGTAGGGCCGCTCCGGAGTTTGCGGCAGGCTGGACATCCCGCTTATTAAATTTTCTTCTCGACTTTTGATTTCAAAATGGGCATGCTGTTGTTGGATCGAATGGTTAGGAGGCCCCATGGCCAGACTGCTCATCAAAACGGACGGTTTGGAAAAACAGACGCTGGAACTTCGTTTCGGCGTCAATCACGTTGGCCGCGACCCTGCCTGTGATTTTCCCATCGCCCATCCCAGCATATCCGCGGTGCATTGCGAACTGGTGCTGTCCAACGACGGCGTGCTGATTCACGATTGCGACTCGACCAACGGCACGTTCGTCAACGGCGAGGAAATCAAGGAGGCGTGGTTGCGCGCGGGCCAGACGGTGCAACTGGGCGAGGTGACGTTGTTCGTCGAAAACACCGACATCGCCATTTCAATCCCCCAATATGAGCGCGATCGCCCAAAACCGCCGGTGGTGCTCCCGGGCGGCGTGATGTTGTGTCCGCGCCACCCAAACATGCAGGTCACGTATAAATGCAAGAATTGCGGCGAAGTCCTGTGCGGGAGTTGTGTCCACGTGATCCGCCGCAAAGGCGGCCAGCCGCTGTTTCTTTGCTCGCTCTGCAGCCATCAGTGCGAACTCATCAGTGTCGCCGCGCCGCCAAAGAAACAGCCACTTTTGCAGGCGCTGCATCGCACGGTGAAATTGCGATTGGCCCAGTTCTTCGGCGTTTCCGGGTCGGGAAAGTAAGCCGCCAGTTCAGGTCAAAAACCGCCGGACCATGTTTTCCAGCGCCGTGATCCAGAGCGGATGTTCGTTCAAGCACGGAATCATCTCCATCTCCTTCCCGTTTGCCGACAAAAACGTCTCGCGCCCGCGAATGCCCACTTCCTCCAGCGTCTCCAGACAATCGGAGACAAACGCCGGGCAGATGACGAGGAGCTTTTTTACCTCGCGTTTGGGCAATCCGGCCAGGATTACGTCCGTGTAAGGCATCAGCCACACATCGCGGCCCAGCCTGGATTGAAATGACACGGAATATTTTCCGGCGGGCACGCCGGCCTGCTTCACGAATGCGGCAACGGTCTTGAAACACTGTGCGCGGTAACACTTCGCGTGCGCCGGGTTGTCAACGTTGCAGCAGTTCAGCGCGATCAAACAATGGTCGCCGGTCGGGTCTGATTTCCTGAGATGCCGCACCGGCACGCCGTGGAAACTGAACAGCAAATGGTCGTAGCCCGCCTCCAGATGATTTCTTGCGCTGTCCACGAGCGCCGCGACGTAATCCGGCGCGTCACCGTAAGGCGGCTGGACCTGGATCCGCATTTTGGGCGCGGCCCATGCCGCGACTTTCCTCACCCGTTCGACGGCCGTCTCGAAACTCGACATCGCGTAATGCGGAAACAGGGGAATCACCAACAGTTCGCCAATCTTCTCCTTTGCCAGCCTGCGCACCGCTTCCCGAATCGATGGATTGCGGTATCGCATCGCCAGTTCCACCGGCACGGTGACACGCTCCTGCAATTTTGCCTGGACCTTGCGGCTCGTCACAACAAGCGGCGAACCTTCGGGCGTCCAGATTTTCTGGTAAGCCTCGGCGGAAAGCTTCGGCCGGTTGATGAGAATCATTCCCACGATGAACGCCCGCAGCGGCCACGGGAGGTCAATCACGCGCCCGTCCATCAAAAATTCCCGGAGATAACGCCGCACGTCAGCCACCGAGGTTGAGTCCGGCGAACCCAGATTGACCAGTAAAACGCCCTTGTTCATTTGGCTGTCAGGAACTTTCCCACGCGCTCGACAATGTTGCAACCCGACAAAATTGAATCACCGAGCGAAACCCCATCTCGATAGTGGCCGGCAAAAAACAGGCCGGGCGCCTTGTTTTCAATTTCCGCCAGCAGCCCGCGGTAACGACCGTAACCGAGATTATATTGCGGAATCGCCCCGGGATAAGCAACGCAATGCGCAAACGCTGGCTGCCCACGCACCCCGAGCAAAACGCGCAAATCCTTGCACGCCAGTTCAACCAATTTGTCCGCCGGCAGCAACGCGAACTCAGGCTGGCGCTCGCCGCCGACGTAGCTGGTGAGCGTGAGGTGTCCCGCCGGCGCGCGGTTCGGGAAAAGCGACGACGAAAAAATCGTGCCGAGAATGTTGAATCCCTCGACCTTCGGAATCAGCATCCCGAAACCCTGGCATGGATGAGCCACGTCTTCACGACGAAAACCCAAAACGACGCTCGCCACCGGCGGATAACGGATTTCGGAAAATGGCGAGAGATCGAGCCTTTCCTGGAGCGTCACGTTCAACTCAGCCAGCTTGTGCGCCGTGCCGCAATAAATGACTGCGCTATGTGCTGATTCACCAATGGAAGTTGCCACGCGCCACTCATCACCGGCTTGTGCGAGTTTCGCGACAACGAGGTTCAATTTCACCGTGTCGCCGAGGCGCTCCCGCAGCGTGTCCGGCAGAACCTGCAAACCTTCATCGAATGAAAATTTTGGCGCGCGGTCTTTTGCAATTTCGCCGCGCCGTTTGCGCTCGCTCGCGCCGAAAATCTGGCCTTTGATGAGCGAGCCGTAACGGGCCTCAAGCTCGACAAGCCGGGGAAACGCCTGCTGCACCGACAGTTTATGGGGGTCGCCCGCATAAACGCCGGCAACCAGCGCGTCAATCATCTGGTCGAGAAATTCCCGATTCAGCCGGCGCACGACAAATTCGGCGACGCTTTCTTCAATTCCATCCCTGCGCGGCGGCACGAACGGTTCGCGCAGCAGGGCGAACTTTGCGCCCGCGCTCAAAAGCTTCGACGTGAAGATTCCGAGTTGCGACGACGGCATCGCAATGGGCCGCCGGTAACGGACGACATATCGCGCCCCGGCTTTCGGGTCGGAATCCAGCCGGCGCGGTTCCAAACCCGTGTCGCGGACGAGTTGGGCGATTTTCGGCGACGTTTCGAGAATTGTGTTTGGCCCGGCCTCGGCGAGAAATCCGTCCTTGCGAATGGATTGAATAACGCCACCGACGCGCCCGCCCGCCTCATAAACCGTGACCGGGATGCCTTTGCGTTTCAGGTAAAACGCCGCCGTCAATCCCGTGATTCCGGCCCCGATGATCGCGACGGGCTTCATGAAACTGATTTTTGTTTTCTCAATTTTTTAATAGCTGTTGCCTAAATTTTCCAAGTGCCACATCCAAAGCTTTTGCACCCGCTTCATCAGTAACGACAACACAATCATCTAAAACATCCATGCGCGAATGTTGAATCGCCCATGAAGCACGAAAGCCTTGATCTGGTTTAATTTCACCAAATTTTAACGCCTTTATTTCAAGCTGACCATCGAGAGAATTTAGAAGTTCCGACAAAGAATGATGGTTGAGTGTGGCACGCAGCAGTTCATTTACGCTCACATCCAAATGTTTAAACACAAATTGAATTTCTCTGTTTTCATATCGCTCCAGGATGCGAGTAAACTTTTCCTCCATTGTTTCTTCGGAGAAAAACTCAGACGAGCCTTCTCTGATAACCAGATGACCTTCCTTGGTTTGTTCTTTTCGCTTTTCACCAAAAGCTGCCCCAATTCGGAAAGACGGAGATAAGCCTGCATTCTGACTATAAAAGTCCAAGGCTGGCTTTGCTGCCATGCTGCTGATGTTTAGGAATTCATGGCCGATTTCGCGGACAAGCGACCGAAAACAAAATTCAAAAACAGCGTGTCCATATTGGTCTACCGTTGCTTCGAAATCGCTGCGCTTGTTTTTCCCTTCCAAGCCACTATGCGCGAACACGGTGTTGAGCCACAAATCAATAACTCGATCGCTAGGCATTTTAAGATTCAACCAATGTACCTCGCGACAAATCACTGCCCGGATGTTTTTTTCGTGATATTCAGCAGATAAAGTTGTCCCCTTTGGCAATTCTGGATTCTTAAGAATCTCTACAACTTCTTCCCAATTCGATGGTTCAGTTGGCATCCAAAGCCGTCGAAATGAAATTAACGCTGACCGAAAATGGAATCGATCACCAAAAGTAAATGTCCAACGATTACCCGAATTGCGGAAACTTAATTTTTCATCTTTTCCAAAGAAAGGTTCTTTCTGCATTTCAGCACATGACTCGATAAATGAAGCAACCCGATCAACACATTTTTGGTCAATTGGTTTGTTCACTGGCTTTTGGTTGTCGCAATCTTGAGCCGCCATCTTCAAATCGTCCTTGAATGCTTCCGCTCGCCCAACGGCGAGAGGGTATTGTCGAAACACATCGCAATGTTGCGGATGAACAGGCGGCCGGTGTCGGTGACTTCAATACCGGCGGGCGTGCGTTTCACAAGGCCGTCGGCTTCAAATGGCGCGAGCGCGGCAAGTTCCGCAGCAAAGTGCTGCTCGAAGCTGATGCCGAGCTTCTGCGACATCGCCGCGTAGTCCAGCGACAGGTCGCACATCACGCGCATGATGGTTTCGCGGCGGATTTTGTCTTCTTCGGTCAGGAAATAAGCGCGGTGCAGCGGCACCCGGCCGGCGTCCACGGCTTCCCGCCATTTCGGCAGTTCCTTTTCATTCTGCCAGTACGCGTCGGGAATCTGCGAGATGCTTGACATGCCGAAGGCGTAAATGTCCGCCCCGGCGCGCGTGCTGTAACCCTGAAAATTCCGCTGGAGCTGCTTCTTTTTCTGCGCCACCGCCAGCTCGTCGTCCGGCTTTGCAAAATGGTCCATGCCAATATAAACGTACCGGCCGTTTGCCGTGAGTTTTTCGATGACGAGCTTGAGCACCTGAAGCTTGGTTTCGGGCGCGGGCAGGATTTTCTGCTCCAAAATTTTCTGGGACGGCTTGATCCATGGCACGTGCGCGTAACTGAACACCGCCAGCCGGTCAGGCTTCATCTCCAGCACGGTGTCGAGCGTTTCATCGAACGATTTCGGCGTCTGGTGCGGCAGGCCGTAGATGAGGTCCAGGTTGATCGAGCCGAAGCCGAGTTCGCGCATCCAATCCATCGCCTGCTGCGTCATTTCGCGGGGCTGGATGCGATGAATCGCCTCCTGCACCTTCGGGTTGAAATCCTGCACGCCCATCGAGGCGCGGTTGAAGCCGATTTCGCGCAGTGCAACCATGTGGTCGCGCGTGAGCCGGCGCGGGTCCACCTCCACGCCCGCCTCGATGTCCGGCGAAAACGTGAAATGTTTGTGGATGATTTCACCAAGCCGGCGGATTTCATCAGGGCGCAAAAACGTCGGCGAACCGCCGCCAAAATGAAGTTGAACGGTCTTGCGCTGCTTGTTCAGGCGCGGCGCGAGCTTCGCGACTTCGCGCCCGAGATGTTCAATGTAGTCCCCGCCCTTGTCGTGATTCAGCGTGATGACGGTGGTGCAACCGCAGAACCAGCAGAGCGTTTCGCAAAACGGGATGTGAAAATAAACCGAGAGGTCGCGCGCGTCGCGGTTGTTCCCGTCAATCTTCGCGGCAAGGTCGTCCCACGAAATCGCGTCGGTGAATTTCGTCGCGGGCGGATAGCTGGTGTAACGCGGCCCGGCCACGTTGTATTTTTGCACCAGATCGAGATCGACTTTGAGCGTGCTCATTTGAAACCACGGACAGTCTCGACCAGCGCGGCGATGTTTTCCAGTCTGGCCTCCGGCGGCACGCCGTGGCCGAGGTTGAAAATATGACCGTTGCGTCCGCGCATGACCTCCAGCAGGCGCGACGTTTCGGCGGCGACCATTTCCGGAGTGGCGTCGCGGAGCAGCGCCGGGGCAAGGTTGCCCTGAAGACCGACGGCGCAAGGCAGCAACCGGCGCGCGTCCGCCAGCGGAAAACGCCAGTCAATCCCCAGCACGCCCGCCCCGGTGGCGAGGAGATCGTCCCAGTTGCCGTGCGTGCCGAGGGAAAAAACGATGACAGGAAACGCCGGATGCGAGGCATGAAGCGCGGAAACGATTTCCTTCAGCCACCGGCCGGAAGCTTCCAGAAATTCCGCCGGCGCGAGCAGCCCGCCGTGGCTGTCGAAAATCTGGACCGCGTCCACGCCCGACTCGATTTGCATCTGCAGATGGGCAACGACGGCGGCGGTGAGTTTTTCGGCCAGTTCAAAATAGGCCTTGCGATCCTTGCGAAACAGCGCCAGCGCGCGGGTGTATTGTTCGGCCCCGCCGCCCTCGGCCATGAACGTCGCCAGCGTCCACGGCGAGCCGGCAAAACCGATGAGCGCGGTCTGGTCGCCGAGCGCGGCCTTGACGAGCCGCAACGCGCGCGGGACGTATTGCAGGCGTTCAGGCAGCGTCCTGGCGTCGAGCCGCGCGATGTCCGCCGCCGAACGCAGCGCGAAATCCATTTGAATGCCATTCTTTTCGTCGAAACAATATTTCTGCCCCAAACCTTCGGCGGTGACGAGAATGTCGCTGAACAAAATCGCCGCGTCGAATCCGAACCGGCGTACCGGCTGGAGCGTGACTTCGGCGGCGAGTTCGGGCGTTTGCACCAGTTCGAGAAAGGAATGTTTCTGCCGGAGCGAGCGATATTCCGGCAGCACGCGCCCGGCCTGGCGCATGAGCCAGACGGGCGGACGGTCCACCGGCTGGCAGGCACAGGCGTTGAGGAAACGCCGGCGGCTGGTCAGCGCGGTGACGGCGGGCCGGGGCGGACCGGCGGGAGCAGCGGTTGTTTGCATTTCGACCCAATGTTTTAGCATATCGCGCGGGTTTTGAACAGAAGCGGTTTTGAAATTTTCAGGCGCAACTTTGTCCGGGCGGCGGTTTTTAACTCAAAGGACACGATGAAAAACGAGCCGCTTCAAAACCAATTGCGCGAACTGGCCTGGCGCCGGAAGCTGACCGGGGCCGAGCGGGCGGAGTTGCGTGCGCAACCGGAGGCGCAGGCCGGCCTCGAACTTGAATCGCGCCTGAGCGATGCGCTCGCTCGCGTGCCGGATGCGCCCGTCCCGTCGAATTTCACCGCACGCGTCCTTCAGTCCATCGAACGCGAGGAGGCGCGTGGCACGCGAACGCGAAGCGTGTCCTGGTATTGGCGCGTGCTCGTGCCCCGGGTCGCGATGGCGGTGGCGGTGGTTGCATTCGCCGGTCTGGCGTATCAACGCCATGAATTTGACAAGCGCGCCCAACTCGCCAGGGACGTTGCGCTTCTCACCAAGGCACAGCCGTTGCCGAGCGTCGAGGCGCTGAAAAATTTTGACGCGATCCAGCGCATGAGCCAGGCAACGCCGCACGCCGACGTCGAACTGCTGGCATTGCTCAAATGAAATGCTTGCGGCAGGCGCGTGGGTGGCTGGTATTTGCCGCAGTGGCGTCGCTGGTCGCTTTCCCGCTGTTCGGCGGAACGACAACCAACGCCCCATCGCTGGCAAAACCGGCTTCCGATTCGACCAATGCCATTCCGCCGCGCCAGACGGCGCCGGTGGAATATTTCCGAGCATTGCTGGCCATGGCCCCCGATGAGCGCGAGCGGCAGTTGGTGATCTACCCGCCGCCCATCCGGGAGCGGCTGGTTGCCAAAATCCAGGAATACGAGGAGCTTGACCCAGATGAACGCGAGTTGCGCCTGCGTGCGACGGAATTGCGCTGGTATTTGCTGCCGCTGCTCCGGGAACCGCCGGCGGACCGAGCCGCGCAACTGGCGCAAGTGCCGGACGATTTGCGCGACCTTGTCAACTCCCGCCTGAGCCAGTGGAGCATTCTGCCGCCGCAGTTGCAGCAGGAATTTCTCGATAACGAACGCGCGTTGCGTTACTTCACGCACGTGGATTCCACCAACGAACCGTCCGCGACGGGTGACTGGGAATACACCCCGCCGGATTCTGATCTGGCACGCTGGAAGGCGCTTTCCGAGAACCAACGGAAGCAAATCGCCGCGAGCGTGAACCAGTTCTTTGAACTCACGCCGGAGGAAAAGCAGGAAACACTCAACACCTTGTCCGACGCCGAACGGGAACAAATGGGAAACACGCTGCAGGCGTTTGACAATTTGTCGGCGGAGCAAAGAGCCGAGTGCATCCGGGCGTTTGCCAAATTTGCCAGCATGAACGCGGCTGAAAAACAGGAATTTTTGAAAAACGCCGAGCGCTGGTCGCAAATGTCCCCGCAGGAACGCCAGACCTGGCGGGACCTTGTCGCCAACGTGCCCAACTGGCCGCCCTTGCCGCAGTCGGCGGAGCAGCCGGAGCCGGGGCCGGCGGTGGCCACCAATCACAATTGAACGGCGAATTTCAATTTCCCATTTCCGCCCCGCCGCCTTAGCTTTCCTTTGTGCATCCGATTGCCTTTCAACTCGGCTTCCTCACGGTCCACTGGTACGGCGTGATGATTGCGCTGGCGTTTCTCGCCGGTCTTTGGACGGCCACGCGCCGCGCCCGACGCGAAAACATCCCCGGCGAAAAAATCGCCGATGTCGTCCTCTGGCTGATGGCCGGTTCAATCATCGGCGCCCGGTTCGCCTATGTGGCGACCTACTGGAAGGATGAATTTGCCGACCAGCCGCTCTCGGAAATTTTCATGATCCAGCACGGCGGCCTCGTTTATTACGGCGGCTTCATCGGCGCGGGCCTTGCCGGTTCCATTTATCTTTGCTGGAAAAAAATGCCGTTTTGGAAAACCGCCGATGTACTCGCGCCGAGCATCGCTCTGGGAAATGTCTTTGGCCGCATCGGCTGCCTGCTCAACGGCTGCTGCTACGGCCGCGCGTGCAGCCTGCCGTGGGCCATCCGGTTTCCCGCCGACCATGTCACTCATGGCGCACCGGTGCATCCGACACAGATTTACGACGCGCTCGACAATTTCATCCTATACCTTTTGCTCGCCTGGCTGTTCCGCCACAAAAAATTCGACGGCCAGGTGTTCGCCACCTATCTCATCGGCTATGCCATAACCCGCACCATCATGGAAAGTTTTCGCGGCGATTATACGGCCGGCCATATCCACTTCGGCCTCACGCCGGGCGAACTGGTCAGCGTCCCCATTTTCATCGCCGGCCTCGCCCTCGCCGCGGTGCTGTCGCGCCGCGTTGAACCAAAACGAAAATAGCGGATGGAGGATTGAAGATGGCAAACAAACCCCATTCCCATTCTCCATCCTCAATCCTCCATCCTCGCCCCATTCTCCTCGCCGGCCCGACCGCCGTCGGCAAATCCCAAATCGCGTTGCAACTCGCCGGACAGCTCGGCGGCGAAATCATTTCCGCCGATTCCATGCAGGTTTATCGCGGACTCGACATCGGCACGGCCAAACCTTCGCCCGCCGAGCGCGCCCGCGCGCCGCATCACCTCATTGACATCTGCGACCTGGCCGAATCGTTCGACGCCGCCCAATTCGCCCGGCTCGCGCATCGCGCCGTCGCGGAAATCCAGTCGCGCGGGCGCGTGCCGATCCTTTGCGGCGGCACCGGGCTATATTTCAAGGCGTTTCTCGAAGGGCTTGGCGAAATGCCGCCTGCCGATCCAAAACTCCGCGCCGGACTCGAAGCCATGCCGTTGGAAAATCTGCTGGCCGAATTGCGCGAGCGCGATCCAGCCACGTTTGAAACAATTGATAAAAAAAATCCCCGTCGCGTCATCCGCGCCGTGGAAGTGATCCGGCTGACAGGAAAAAAGTTTTCCGAACAACGCGCCGGGTGGAAGTCCGATTCAACGATTCACGACCCACAACTCACGACTCAATTTTATTGTTTCACGCGCCAGCCCGCCGATTTGCACACCCGCATCAATGCCCGCGTGGACGCCATGTTTGCGCGCGGTCTGGTGGATGAAACGCGCGAATTGCTCAAGCGCGGCCTCGCGGAAAACAAAACGGCGATGCAGGCCATCGGCTACCGGCAGGTGGTGGAACACCTGCGCGGCGAGCGATCATTGAAGGAAACCGTTGAGCTGGTGAAAATCCGCACCCGGCAGTTTGCCAAGCGGCAACTGACATGGTTCCGCGCCCAGAAAAATCTGAAATGGATTGAATTGAAGCCGGATGAATCGCTGGAAAAATGCGCGCGTAAAATTTGCGAGGCGATTTGAGAGCGGAGTTGCGGATACAAAATTAACTATTGTTGGATTAGCCGATAAAAACGGCTTGTACTGACCGGGATTTCATTCAAATAAGTGCAGACGCTGCCGTTGTTTGTAACAGTGAACAAGGCTGTCCAATCTATTAAATTGGTGGAGGTTTCCATTGCGAATTGTGCGCCCGACAAACTATCTGGTTGCCACTCAAAACTTTCTTGAAAATTCTGTAAAATCAGCCACATACGAACCGTCAATTGGTTTGTGCCGGGTTGCGGGATTGGATAAATGACCGGCGCATTGGTCGAACCGTCGAATGACGCCAGGAATTCTGATTCGTCAACAGCCTCTGTGTCTGAAGTGCTGCCAACTGTGGAAAACAGCCGTCCCAATTTATTGAAGATGATTTGAACCTGCGGCTGGATTACGCCCGGGCCTGCGCCATTTGTATTTCCGTTAGCTGTGGCATTATTCAACCAGTTGGTTGTTCCCGTGCGCGTACAAATTGCCGCTCCTGGGATGCCATACGTTACGTCTCCCGCGCTGAAAAGAAAATCAGGCTGCGAAATGATTCGCGCCACTTGCTGTTGTTTCAAAATACCATTGGTGATGTAGTTGTCGGTAAAACAATTGGTCGTTGGCAGGAATGCGCCGGTCTGTGAATCCACAGGTTGTGGGATAAACGTAATTTTATCCACGCCCGGACGCCACGCACCATTGACAAATGAATTCGCATTTGTGCCAATGCCGCAAACGCCCGGCAACAAGGTTTCAAAGTTAACGTTGTGACCGGGTTCACTTTTCTGTACCACTTCGTGAGTTAGTCCTGAGACTGGGTTCATGTTAGTTTTTGGTTCTGGTTTTGTCCATCCCCGGCAGAGGGAGGGCGGAGCCCGACCGGCGCCGGGGATGGACTGAGTTGCGCCGCGAACCGGGCCGGGCTCAGATAACCCAACCGGCTGTGCGGTCTTTGTTGATTATATTCGCAGCGGTAGTCGCCAATCACTACTCGCGCTTCCGTCAGCGTCCACAGTTGCTCCCGATTCAAGCACTCGTCCCGAAAGCGACCGTGAAAACTTTCCACAAAGCCGTTCTGCCACGGACTGCCCGGCTCAATGTAAATCGTCTTGATGTGGTTCTCCGCCAGCCACCGCTGCACGATTTTGGCGATAAACTCCGATCCGTTGTCCGAACGCAGATATTCCGGCGCGCCTTGTTGTTCGATGGCCTTCTGCAACCAAGTCAGCACGTCCTGCGCGCGCAGCGCGCGGTCCACCCGCAGTACATGACACTCCCGCGTGTGTTCGTCCAAGATCGTTAGGATCCGCAAAGCCCCACCACGCACCGTTGCATCGGCGATAAAGTCCCAGGTCCATACGTGGTTCCGATGCGTGGCCGTAGTCGGCAAACCCGTGGATAGCCCGCGCCGAATTACCTTTCGTTTGGTGGGTGGGACGCGCAATCCCTCCGCTCGGCGCAGTCGTTGAATGTGCCGTTTGCCGACTCGCCAGCCTTCCTGGCGCAACAACGCTGCGATCCGCCGATACCCGTAGCGCGGATGCTCCTGCGACAGTTCCTGCAGCCGTCTCCTTAACTGTTGCTCGGCCGTGGTGGGGGCTCGCCCTTGATAACCGTAAGTGGACCGCGCCAGGCGCAGGAGCCGACAGGCAACCCGTTGGGAACACAGGCCTGCCGCCACCACTTGTTGTGCTGCCGCCCGGCGATGCGCCGGGCTCACAACTTTTTTTCGCATACAGCCTCCAAGACCCGATTCTTCAACAGCGATTCGGCCAGCATCTTCTTTAACTCGGTGTTTTCCTTCTGGAGCTCCTTGAGCTGCCGGGCCTCGGAAACATCCATCATGCCAAAGGTCCGCTTCCACCGGTAAAACGTCTGCTCGGCGATGTTCTTTTCCCGGCAGACCTCACCCACGCTCTTGCCACCGTCCACTTCCCGTAGGATGCGGATCTTGTCTTCCGTCGTATACCGTTTGCCTTTCATTGTCTGGTCCTTTCTTGGTCCCAGACTAACACATCAGATGGCCCGAAAAAGTGAAGTCACGTCAGTTGTTCGTGGAGAGCAAATAGGCCAATCCGCCAACGTCGTCGTAAGTCAATCCAGTATAAAATCCTCCCCCGAGCAGGCCAAAATCGGCAACGGCGGTATCTGTGCTGGCTGATTGATTGACAGTGAAAGGTGCAATAGATTGCTCACCTGACGAGTTGAAAGAAACCCAGCCGGCATAACCCGTATTGTTTATGTAAGCACTTGGTTCAAAGATTGCTGGATCAAAATTGAATCCTTCAACAAAATTAGTGATGTAACCAGGTGTTCCTCCACTTGCTCCCGGGTCGATGCCGTATGGATCCAATTCCAAAGAAATTGGCATCCCGAAAATATCAATACCCTCATTTCGAGAAGGATTTATGAAATAACTGGCATCCCAGTAATACAGCACATAAATATAGCGCATCGGCTGCGCCAAGCCAAGGTGCTCCAACAACAATGTAAGGGTTTCCGACTTCAAATCGAGTAGCCGTTGAGCCTGGGCGGCGTAATATATCTGTTGTGAATCGAATGGATAATTGGTCAGCACAATCTGCGAGGCCGGCGGCAAATTATTCAAAACTTGAATCGCGCTTTCCACTGCAGCCACGCCATTTGAACCGAAGTAATCCAAAAACGATTGGTCGAAGCCGTAAGTCACTACCGGCACATTCCAACGATACTCATTGCCGATGCACATCGGCCCACCAATGTCACCGGGAAAAATAACTCCATTGCTCGCTTGCATCCACGGCTGGACCGGACCGAGCAACGCAAATGCGCCTGACTCAAAGATCGAGGCAAATAAAAATGCCGCGCTCAAACAAACCGTGAATTTGGGGAAGCTGAATTTCACTTGAGCATCCTTCTATTTCGCTAGAATAATTTCAGGTTCAGCGACTATCAAACGATTCTCATTTCCTTTGTTTCGCATCGGATTTAATTTTCCCTCGGCCTTTTGACAACGACATCAATTCCCGCCTTGTTCTTGGCAATCATGTTCGCGGGCAGGATGCCGCGCCAGAAGACGTTCGGGTAAATCACCGCGCCGCGCCCGATGATGCTGCCGGGGTTCAGCACGGCATTGCAGCCGGCTTCCGCACCGTCGCCGAGCAGCGCGCCAAACTTCCGCAGGCCGGTGTCAAACGGCACGCCGTCCATCTCCACCTCGACGTTGCCGGGGAACATCTTGAAGTTGGAAATCTTCGCGCCCGCGCCAAGGTGCGCCTTGTGGCCGAGAATCGAGTCGCCGACATAATTGTAGTGCGGCGCGACGGCATGGTTGAACAGCAGCGAATTTTTGATTTCGGTCGAATTGCCCACCACGCAATCATCGCCGATGATGACGTTCTCGCGAAGATAGGCGTTGTGGCGGATCCGGCAGTTTTTACCGATGATGGCCGGGCCTTTGATCATCACGCCGTCCTCGACCACCGTGCCTTCGCCGATGAAAACCTGTTCGCCGATATAGGCGCGCCCGTCGCATGTGTTCCGCAATCCGGGTTTCAAATTCGCGGCGATGTAGCCTTCGATTTTCCTGAGGGCGTCCCAGGCGAATTTGCAACCGGCAAAAATCGCGGCGTGTCCGGTCTGGTTGAGGTCAAACAAGTCGGCTGGCTCGAACATGCCGGCAAGTTAGGCGAAAGAAGGCCGGTGGAAAAGTGAAATGACGCGCCGTCGCCGGCATGTTCACCGGCATTTTTGTCCGATTTGGATTGGCACGCGCGAAGAATACGGCAAATTTTGAGGGACGCGTTTTATGCCTCTGCTCGAAGTCAAGAATGTGAAGGTGCATTTCCCGGTGAAGCACGGGCTGTTCAGCGGTGTCCACGAATTTGTGAAGGCGGTGGACGACGTGAGCTTCAGCATCGAGCCCGGCGAGACGCTGGGGCTGGTCGGCGAGAGCGGCTGCGGCAAGACGACGCTCGGCCGCGCCATCGTGCGGCTGGTCGAGCCGACGGCGGGCAGCGTCCTGCTTAACGGCGAGGACATCACGCGGATGAGGGGTTCGGAACTGCGGGCGCGGAGGCGGAAATTCCAGATGATTTTCCAGGACCCCTATGGCTCGCTCAATCCGCGCATGACCGTCGAGCAAATTGTCGGCGAGGCGCTTGACATCCACAAGCTGGCCGGCAGCAAACCGGCGCGCCGGAAACGCATCACCGAATTGCTGGAGGCGGTCGGCCTCGACCCGGTTCACGCGCAGCGGTATCCGCATGAATTCAGCGGCGGGCAGCGCCAGCGCATCGGCATCGCACGCGCGCTGGCGGTCGAGCCGGAGCTGATTATTTGCGATGAGCCGGTGAGCGCGCTGGACGTTTCGGTGCAGGCGCAAATCATCAATCTGCTCCAGGATTTGCAGCAGCAGCGCGGCATCGCCTATCTTTTCATCGCGCACGACCTCGCCGTGGTTGAGCACATCAGCCATCGCGTGATGGTGATGTACCTCGGCAAAATCGTGGAAACGGCGGGCGCAAAAACCCTGATCCGCGAACCGCAGCATCCGTACACGCAGGCGCTGATTTCCGCCGTGCCGGAAGTGAATCCGGAAACGAAGCGGCGGCGGATTGTCCTGCCGGGCGACGTGCCGTCACCGATTCATCCGCCGCCGGGTTGCCCGTTCCATCCGCGCTGTCCGATTGCCGAAGCGCGATGCAAAACGGAGGTCCCGGCATTTCGTGAGGTCGCAAAAAATCACCGGGCGGCCTGCCACCTGGCGGGAACGAAGATTGAGGCGGCGTCTCAAGCCGGCGCGGCGGCTTGTCCAAGCCTCTGAAAAATCAGCGGACCGCGGAACCTGTTGCTTCAGGAGGTTTGCCACCAATCTGGAAATCGTGCTGCCCCTTCACCGAACCGGCGGAAACAAACAGGCGGTAGGTGACATTTTTTTCCAACGGTTCCGGCTTCGCGCCCGGGATGACCGGTTGCATGCCGCCGATGTTTTCGCCGTAAAGAAAAAATTTTGTCGGCGCGGACCTGCTTTCGCCCGCCAAATGCCAGACGGGAACGGCGGCCTGGTTGGTCTGCCATGCCGCGAGCGGCACAACCTTCAACTCGGTGAGTTCGTATTCCTTATCCAGCGCAAAGACGACGGTCGGAGCCGTCCCGGGAACAGGAAAACGCGAGAGGGCGGCGCGGCTGGTGGACGAGATGTGAATGTCCTTGTGCTGGAACCAGTCTGTGAACCCCCAAACATAGACAGCCGCAAGCACCAATGCGAAGGCCAGAAGAAACCATTGCTTTTTTGGCATAAAACGCCTATAACAGACATCAGTTGCATTATCAAATTCAATTCACGGCTTGAATTGAATGAACAGTCATGAAAATAGCGGCCCAGATGCAATTGGCCAGCCTGAAACAAAACCTCGGGCGCAAAGGCGTTGCGTTCACTTTGATCGAACTGCTGGTGGTCATCGCCATCATCGGGATCCTGGCCGCGATGCTCCTGCCGGTCCTGGCCCGCGCAAAGGAATCCGGCAGGCGCATTGACTGCCTGAACAATCTCCGGCAGCTCGGCATTGCCACAAAAATTTACGTGGACGACAATCAAGGCGCCTACCCGCCACGCAATGAAACCAACAGCTGGCCGAATCATTTTTACGACAACTACGGCAGAAACGTGAATGTTCTCCTTTGTCCCACCGACACCGCCCTTCTGTTCAGCCCGCCCGCAACACTCGGTTCGTCTCCGGTCTATAATGTGCCTGATGCTTCGCCCCGCAGTTATTTCATCAACGGATGGAACGATTATTTTCAAAATTCGAGCGACACTTTGGGCATGAACGCCGGTGACAGCATGAAGGAAGGCGGCATTATCAGTCCCAGCGACACGATTGTTCTCGGGGAAAAAACACATGACGCTGTTGATTTCTACATGGATTTATTGGAGAACAACGGCAACGATTTCACCGGGATTGCCGAACAAGGACGCCACGACAGCAGCAGCGTGGCGAGCAATCAAACGGGCACTTCGGGCGGCTCAAATTATGCCATGGCAGATTCCAGCGCGCGCTTTATAAAATATCCGCAATCGGTTGATCCTCTGAATCTCTGGGCAATCACCGATTCCAATCGCGTGGCCTACGCCATCATTCACTAGGCATACTAAAACCCGTCAAGTCGCATGGTGGAGCGGGCGATGGGAATCGAACCCACGTGTGAAGCTTGGAAGGCTTCCGTTCTACCATTGAACTACGCCCGCGCCGGGCCAAACGAATCATAATCCCAGCGCTTGCCTTGTCAATTCCATGCGTGTATCGTCGCCGCGCATGGCAGCGTTGCTTCTTACCGGCGGGCGCGTCGTGGATCCGGCCAACCGTCTCGACGCAAAAACAGACGTTTTAATTTCGGAGGGCAAAATCACGGCGGTCGGCGCGGATGCGGCGAAAAAAGCGCCGCGCGACGCCGAACGGATGGCGGTGGACGGCCTTGTCGTTTGTCCCGGCTTGATTGATTTGCACGTTCATCTGCGTGAACCGGGGCAAACCTCCAAGGAAACCCTCGCCACCGGCACCGCCGCCGCGGCGCGCGGCGGATTTACGTCCGTCGTCTGCATGCCGAACACATCGCCGGCGATTGACAATGCCGGCACCGTCGCGCTCATCCGCGAACGCGCCGTGCAGCAGGGAATCGTCAACGTCTTCGTGACCGGCGCCATCAGCAAGAACATCGCCGGCGAGGAACTCGCGCCGATTGGCGGCCTGAAACGCGCCGGCATCGTGGCCATCACCGACGACGGCCATTGCGTGCAGAACAACGACCTCATGCGCCGCGCCTGCGAATACGCCAAAATGTTCGACCTGCCGGTGATGGACCACTGCCAGGATTATTCGCTCGTGACCGACGGCGTGATGCACGAGGGTTACTGGAGCACCGTGCTCGGCCTGCGCGGCTGGCCCTCCGCGGGCGAGGAAGTCATCGTTGCGCGGAACATCCTGCTCGCCGAACTGACTGGCGCCAAAATCCACTGCCAGCACCTGAGCGCGGCGGGCAGCGTGGCCCTGCTGCGCGAGGCGAAAAAACGCGGCGTGCCGATTTCCGGCGAGGCGTGCCCGCACCATTTCACGCTGACCGATGCCGCCGTGGCCGGCAGCGAAAAATTCTGGGCCAGCGACGGAAAAACTCTTTTGACTCTCTACCCTCAACTCTCAACCCTCAACTGGCCTTCCTACGACGCCAACTTCAAAATGAACCCGCCGTTGCGCTCCGTGCGCGACCGCGAGGCGGTTCTCGAAGGCCTGGCCGACGGCACGGTTGAAATTTTGTGCAGCGACCACGCGCCGCACTGCGATTATGAAAAGGAAGTGGAATTCGACTACGCGCCGTTCGGCATCACCGGGCTGGAAACCGAACTGGCGCTTTCGCTGATGCAGCTCGTCCACGCAAAACGCATTTCGCTGCCGGACCTGATCGCGAAATTCACCGTCAATCCGGCGCGCTTGTTGAACTTGAACAAAGGCACGCTCAGCGCCGGCGCGGATGCGGACGTGACGGTGTTCGATCCCGACCGCGAATGGATTTTCGAGCGCGCCGCGACCGCAAGCAAATCGGCCAACAGCCCGTTCTTCGGCTGGAAACTCAAAGGCAAAGCCGTGGCGACGATTGTCGGCGGCAAAAAAGTCTGGGCGGAAAATTCCGAACTGGTCGCCGCGTGAAAATTTCAGCTTCGCGCTTGACCCGCTGCGTCACGCGCCTAGCATCGCGCCCGGTCGTTGACTGGCAATGAAAGCAATTCTGGCACTTGAAGACGGTTCCGTGTTTCACGGACGGGGTTTCGGCGCGCACGCCTCCGCGTGCGGCGAGGTCTGCTTCAACACTTCGATGACCGGCTACCAGGAAATCCTCACCGACCCTTCCTACAAAGGCCAGATAGTCACGATGACCTATCCGCTCATCGGCAATTACGGCGTCAATGCCGTGGACGTGGAATCGTGGCAGCCGCACGTGTCCGGCTTCGTCATCCGCGAACTTTCGCCGGTCGTCAGCAACTGGCGCGCGGATTTTTCGCTTGCGGAATACCTGGAGAAAAACGGTATTCCGGGAATTCAAGGCATTGACACGAGGGCGTTGACCAAGAAACTCCGCGTGCGCGGCGCGATGAATGGATTCATTTCCACAGAAGACATTCCGGACGAGGAAGCCGTGCGCCGCGCGAAGGAATTCATTTTCGTTGGAGTGGATTACGTCAAGGAAGTCACGCACAAGAAGGCGTTTCGCTGGGACGAAAAGGACGAGCAAAGCGGCGCGTTTGACCTGGCGCGCGGCGACACCGCCGTTGACGCCCGGCAAAATCGCAAGCCGCTGCCGCCCGCTGACATTCCGATTGTGGCCCTCGATTACGGGCTGAAATACAATATTCTGCGCCGGCTACGGCAGCACGGGTTCGGCGTGCAGGTTTTGCCGGCGACGGTGTCCGCAGCCGACGTGCTCAAGCACAAGCCGGCGGGCATTTTTCTGTCCAACGGCCCCGGCGACCCGGCGGCGCTCGATTACATCGTGCGCGAAGTGAAGACGCTCGTGGACACCGGCATCCCGATTTTTGGGATTTGCCTCGGCCACCAGATTCTCGGCCAGGCGTTCGGCGGGAAGACCTTCAAATTGAAATTCGGCCATCGCGGCGCGAACCAGCCGGTGAAGGATTTCGAGACCGGCCGGGTTGAAATCACGGCGCAGAACCACGGTTTTGCCGTGGACCCCGCCAGCCTGCCGCCGGACGTGGCCGTGAATCGCGTCAACCTCAACGACCAGACCGTCGAAGGTTTGCGTCACAAGACGAAGCCGGTTTTTTGCGTGCAGTATCATCCCGAAGCCTCGCCCGGGCCGCACGACTCGACGCCGTTGTTTGCGGAATTCCGCGCCATGATTGAGCGGCGGGGCTGATGATGCGACAATGACAATTCCGTTTGACTTGAAACGGGCAGCCGTCATAATCGGTTCAGCGTAATTATGGCCAAACTTGTTATCCTGACTCAGGGCATGACCGACCGGGCGCATGAGTTGAAAGCGGATCGCACCACCATCGGCCGTGTGGAGGATAACCTGTTTCAAATCAACGAGCCGTCCGTCTCCAGCCATCATTGCGAAGTCCTTTTGCGCGACAATGACGTTGTCATCAAGGACCTCGGTTCCACCAACGGGACTTTCATCAACAACGCAAAAATCGCCGAAAGCGCCTTGAAACCCGGCCAAACCCTGCGCCTCGGCAACGTGGAACTGCGCCTGGACACCGGCGCGCCGCCCGCCTCAACTGCCCCGGCATCCGCACCTGCCCCCGCGCCGGCGACGGCCGGTGCGCCCGCCAAAAAAACCACGGATGTCACAATGGGCATGCCGCGTGGCGTCAGTTTGGGTGATTTGGAAAAGGGCGGTGGACGCCCCGCGGGTTTCGACACCAACAAGCAATTTTCCAAAAAGACCAACAAGGTCAACACCGTCTTTCTCATCATCGGCATCGTTGCCGGTTTGCTCATCATCGTTCTCATCTTCTACATGCTTTCGCTCCTTGGCCACAAATAGAAATCCGGTTTCGCGGACATGAAACCGCGCCTCGCGATTCCGTAATTTTCCCTTCTGGCTTCCAGCCTCCGGCTCCGGTATTTTTGCCCCATGTTCGAAACGGTTAAATCGGAAATCACGACGGCAGCGGACAAACTCACGCACCTGCGGAGGTTTCTTTGACGTGCCCGCCGCACAGAAGCGCCTCGGCGAACTCAATTCGCTCATGGCCGCCGACAATTTCTGGAGCAACCGCGAAAAAGCGCAGACGCTGATTGACGAGGCCAATTCCCTCCGCAACAAAATCGAGCCGCTGCTCCAGGCTGAAAAACACCTGGACGACTTCCGCGTGATGCTCGAACTCGGCGAGGCCGAGCCGCCCGCAGCGCAATCGAAGGTCGAGCAGGAACTGGAGCGCGACGTCACGAAATTTTTCAAGGACCTCGATTCGCTGGAATTGAAGGTCTTTCTCAACGGTCCGCACGACCGGAAGAATTGCATCCTCAGCATCAACGCCGGCGCCGGCGGCACCGAGGCGCAGGACTGGGCGGAAATGCTGTCGCGCATGTATCAGCGCTGGGCCGAATCTCGCGGCTGGAAGGTCGAAGTCACCGACGCGCTGCCCGGCGAAGGCGCGGGGCTCAAGAGCGTCACGATGCTGCTTCAGGGCGAAAACGCCTACGGCTTTGCCAAGGCCGAACGCGGCGTGCACCGGCTCGTGCGCATCTCGCCGTTCGATTCCAACAAACGCCGGCACACGAGTTTTGCAAGCGTGGACGTGATTGCGGAAATCGAGGAAAATGATTCCGAGCTTGTCATTCCGCCGAATGAATTTGAAGTGGACACGTTCCGTTCCGGCGGCAAGGGCGGACAGAACGTAAACAAGGTGGAGACCGCCGTGCGCATAACGCATATTCCAACCGGCCTCGTCGTCGCGTCGCAAACGCAACGGTCGCAGCACCAGAACCGCGCCACGGCGATGCGGCTTTTGTTGTCGCGCATTTACGCGCAACGGCAGGACGCGGCAAAGGCCGAGATGGAACGGTTTTACGGCGAGAAAGGCAGCATTTCGTGGGGCAACCAGATTCGCAGCTACGTCTTCCAGCCATATCGGATGGTGAAGGATTTGCGCACCGGCGTGGAAACGAGCAACGTGCAGGCCGTGATGGACGGCGACCTGGACCCGTTCGTGAACGGCTGGTTGCGCGCGGGCTGCCCGGCCAAGCGAATGCAGGGCGTGAAAGACGAGGACGAATAAATAACGAAACCATAATGACAAATGACGAAAGAATGTCCAAATGTTCAAATGACGAACAGCGCACGCTTTTCGGGATTCGTGCTTCGTCATTCTTTAGTCATTAGGATTTAGTCATTAGTCATTTTCCCATGTCCATCCTTGACACCATCGTTGAGCAAAAGAAGCTGGAAGTTGCGCGCCTGCCGGAGCGCGTGCTTGCCACCGGCGATTTGCGCGATGCGCTGCTCGAACGCGGCGAAAGGCGCGATTTTCTGGCCGCCTTGCGCCAGCCGCGCCGCGGTGACATTGCGTTGATTGCCGAGGTCAAGAAGGCTTCACCATCGGCGGGCGTGATTTGCAAGGATTTCGATCCGGTGCGCATTGCCAGGGAATACGAAGCGGCGGGTGCAAGCTGCCTGTCGGTTTTGACGGACGAGAAGTTTTTCCAGGGGTCGCTCGATTATCTCCGGCAAATTCGCGCGGCGGTGAAACTGCCGTTGCTGCGCAAGGATTTCATCATTGATGAACGGCAGATGCTCGAAGCCATCGAATGGGGCGCGGATGCCATCCTGCTCATCGCCGCCATTTTGAGCAATGAACAATTAAAAAAGCTTCATTCGCTGGCCACCGAAGCCGGCCTGGCTGTGTTGGTTGAAGTTCATGATGAAGCGGAACTGGATCGCGCGCTGAAAATCAGCGCAGCCCTCATCGGCGTCAACAACCGCAATCTGAAAACCTTCAAGGTGGATCTGGCAACGACCGAAAGGCTGGCGGCAAAGATGGAAGAAGGAAGATGGAAGATGGAAAAGACTTCTGCCACATCCTCCATTCTCAATTCTCCATCCTCGCCGCTTCTTGTGGCCGAAAGCGGCATCCACACGCGCGCCGACGTGGAGCGGTTGAAGAAATGCGGCGCGAATGCAATTTTGGTCGGTGAATCGTTGATGCGCGGCGGGGACATCAAATCCAAAATCCACGAGTTAATTGGGTGAATTGGCAGGGGACAGCGCAGCGCGTTGTCTCTACCGGCGATTCTTCGCCAGTTGCTTCGCCAGCCGGATTGCAGAAATCATGCTTGATGGGCTGGCGATTCCTTTTCCGGCAATGTCGTAAGCCGTGCCGTGGTCGGGCGAGGTGCGGATGAACGGCAGGCCCAGCGTCCAGTTCACGCCGGTGTCAAACGCAACGGCCTTCAGCGGCGCCAGCCCCTGGTCGTGATACATCGCCACTACGGCGTCAAAATCCCCTTGCAGCGCGTAATGAAACACCGTGTCGCCGCTCAACGGCCCGACAACGTCCAGCCCGCGCTTTTGCGCGGCGAAAACTGCCGGCGTAATGGTTTTGATTTCCTCGTCGCCGAATTCGCCGCCTTCGCCAGCGTGCGGGTTCAAACCGCAGACGGCGACACGCGCGCGCGGCAATTGCAAATCGCGGCAGGCCTGCGCGGCCAGTTCGATGGCCAGAGCGATTTTCTCCACCGTCAATTTTTTTGGAACCGATTTGATGGAAATGTGGATCGTGGCCAGGGCAACGCGGAGCCAGCGTTTTTTTTCGTCGTGGCCGAGCAGCATCATTGCGGTGCGCCCGGCACCGGCGAGACCGGATAGAAATTCAGTCTGGCCGATGAATTTGTGTCCGGCGCGGATGATGGCCTCCTTGCTGACGGGCGCGGTGACAAACGCATCCAATTCGCCGCGCAGGCAGCGTTCGGCGCCGTCCCGCAAAAACGCGACGGCGGCGTTCGCGGCCGCAGGCGAACCCGCATCCAGATTTTCAGGCAACGGCCGGGCCAGCGGACTTGTGACGAAGAACAGGCCGGAGTCGCCATAGCCTGAAAATTGTTTCAACGGCAGACCCAATCCCGGTTTTTGGTTGAGGCGGTTCGCGACATCCGCATCGCCGATGAGCAGATATTTTGTGTTGTCCCCCGGCGCTTCGGCGGCGATGGCCTTGAGCGTGACTTCAGGGCCGATGCCGGTCACGTCGCCAAGCGAGATGCCGATCCAGTTTTTCATGCGGCGGATGAAACGTGAATTTACCCCTCACGTTTTAGAAATAGCGGATGAACGTTTTTTTCTTCAGAGAGTCAATCCACTGTTTTTGAATGCGGGCCTGTTCCTCGGTGCGGAGGGATTTTTCAATTTCGTCGCGGATTTCGCTGAGCGGCCTGACATGGGCCGGGCGGGTTTGCTCGACGAGCATGAGGTAGCAGGCTTCCGGCGTCTCGACCACGTCGCTGACCTGGCCGGGCTTGAGGGTGAAGGCGACATCGGCGAGTTCCTTGCGGAGCACGGAGCGCTCGACCCACCCCCAGTCGCCGCCCTGCTTTTGTTGTGAGCCTTGCGAATATACGGAGGCCATTTCCTGAAAACTCGCGCCTTCCTTGATTTGGGACAGGATTTCACGGGCCAGAGCCAGCGCGTTGGTATTGTCGTCGGAGGTTTTGTTGAGCACGATCATGCGCAGTTTGATTTCGTCCTCAATCTTGTAATCGTCCTGATGCGCCAGGTAATAGGTCTCAACCTTGTAGGGCGAGATGACGATTTCGCGCGAAACGTTTTGGTTGCGCAGCGCCGACTCGATGTATTGATCGCGGATGTCCTGGCGGAATTGTTCAAACGTCATCCCCTGCGCCTGCAATGATTTCATTGCCGTCACGCGGTCGCCAAACTGCTCGCGGATCCGGTCCTGCACCAGCTCGTCCACCACGCTGTCCGGCAGCTTGGTATATTTGGTCTCGAATTCGCGCAGGATCAACTGGCGCTCCACCAATATCTCCAGACTGTTGTCGAGCGCCTCGGCGAATTTTTGCTGAAAGACATCCGGGTCCGCGGCGTATTGCCGGCGCAACGCCTCCTCGGCCGGCGCTGTGAATTCCTCGACCTGTTCGTAGGTGATGGCCGTGTTGTCCACGATGGCCTTGACGCCATCGGCCAGTTCCGCGCGCAAGGGCAGGCCCAGGCACAATGCCGCCGCCCAAATCGAGATCAATCGGGACCAATTCATCGAATTCGATGCGAATACTAACAACTGCCTCCGGCGGGTCAAGCGCCGCCGCTCCATCAAAACGGCCGCACGCTATTGAACAAATACATGACCAAAGCCATGAGCGCGGAGAAAATCAAGCACGCCACGATTGCCCATTTCAAGAATCGTTTTTGTTTGCGGCGCGCCGCCGGGCCGCCCTGGCCCGGCAGCAGATAATAACGTTCCCGCTCTTTATTGGCTTTTGAGAAAAACATACGCTTCCGTCACCGCCAATTTGTTAGCACACAATCCGCCATTGCTCAAGCCCGGTGCTTGCGGTGGCAGGCCGCGCCCCTTACCGTTCCGGCGTGAATCTCGAAGACCATCTTGGCGACATCATCCGCAAGGCGTGCGCGATGAGCAACGTTTCGGCAGCGGCAGCGGCAAAAGCCGCCGGACTTTCCGAGGCCGGACTTTCCGCGCTCGAAGAAAGCGGGCAAACCGCCGGGCGGCCCGACTTGACCGCGCTCGCCAGGCTTGCGGGCCTGAATCCGGCCAAACTCGAAGGCATTGCCAATGGCTGGCTGCCGGCGGAAAAGGATTTGGGCATCTGGCGCGAACTGCGCATGTTCACCACCGCCAGCGACGGCATGACCGTAAACTGCTATCTGGTTTGGGATGAGGTCACGCGGGACGCGGCGCTGTTTGACACCGGCTTCGACGCAAAACCGGTTCTGGATTGCATCACGGAAAACCAGATCCAGCTCCGGCACGTTTTCATCACGCACTCGCATTATGATCACGTCGAAGCGTTGCCAAAAATCCGCGAAGCCTTTCCAAAGGTGCGGCTGCACAGCGGTTCCAAAAACGCGCCCGTGGACCAGCGCAACAAACCGAGCGAAATCGTCCATCTCGGCGGGCTGCGCATCACGCACCGCGAAACGCCCGGCCACGCGGATGACGGCGTGACCTACATCGTCGGCAACTGGCAGGACGACGCACCGCACGTGGCCATCGTGGGCGACGCGATTTTCGCCGGGTCCATCGGGCGCGGAAACCAGTCCTGGGATCTGGCGCGGCAAAAAGTGAGCGAACAGATTTTATCGCTGCCGCCGGAAACGTTGATTTGCCCCGGCCACGGCCTGCTGACGACGGTCGCGGAGGAAAAGGAGCACAATCCCTTCTTTTGATTTTCGGAAGCTTCGATTGGCAACGCAAAAATTGGACATGCCATGTGATCATCAGGACACATTTCACGGTCTTCAACCATGCGATACAAATCGAAGGCGCAATTTTTCGCGGGTGAGATTCTCCGCGCGGGTGGCACAGGGATTGCACATTGCGGGAACCGGGCACAAGCCCCTGATTTATGAAATTTTCACTGGAGATTGGCAACACGGACAAACACCTCGTCGAATTCAACTTCAACCAACTCTACGGCACCCTGGTCATCCGCGTGGACGACCGGCCGATTTTCCAATCCAAGCGCATTTTCAATGAACCGGTCCACGAGGTTTACCACTTCGTGATTGATGGCGCGGAGAAGACGGATGTGCGGATTGAAAAACGGCGCAAACCGCTGCTGGGCCATCATAACTCGGTCTTTGTCAATGATCGCCTGACCCGGGTGATTGACCGGTATTTCTAGCCGGTCTGCCGTGGCCGTTCCACGATTTTGCGATTCGGCTGGCAGGTGGTTTTGACAGGTTTCTTCATCGGGCGTTTGCATTGAATTTGCAAATTGACCCTTTGCCCGCGCATTGTTAGCCTCCCTAACCGTTCCAGACGGTTTTTATGCGACATACCATTTCAATTTTGGTGGAGAACAAGTTCGGCGTGCTCACGCGTGTGGCCGGCCTGTTCAGCGGACGCGGCTACAACATTGACACGCTCAACGTCGGCCCGACCCAGGACCCGACCACCTCACGCATGACCATCGTCACCCACGGCGACGAGGCCACGATGGAGCAGATCGTCAAGCAGCTCAACAAGCTGCCGAACGTCATCAAGGTGCAGGATTTTCACGAGGGCGAATACGTGGACCGCGAACTGGTGCTGGTCAAGGTGGCCGTGGACTCCAAATCGCGTGCCGAAGTGATGCAGATCACGGACATTTTCCGCGCCAAAATCGTCGACGTGCAACCCAAGAGCCTCGCCATCGAAATCACCGGCGCCGAAAGCAAGGTGGAAAAATTCGTCGAATTGATGAATTCGTTTGGCGTGTCTGAAATCACGCGCACGGGCAAGGTCGCACTGCCCCGCAAGTGACCAAGGCCGGACGCGGGCTTCACGACTTCATAATTTCCCCGGCAATCCGGTTTTGGCTGCGTTTGCATTTGACGGATGGGCGTTGATGTTTAAAATTAAAAGTTCACCTGAACGGGTTGAAGGCATTGAAAACACACTGACGAGAAAGATTGAGTTATGGCAACGATTGATTTTGGCGGAACGAAGGAAAAAGTAATCACGCGGAAGGAATTTCCGATGGCCCGGGCGCGCAAGGTGCTCAAGAACGAGACCATCGCCATCATCGGCTACGGCGTGCAAGGCCCGGCACAGGGGCTGAACCTGCGCGACAACGGATTCAAGGTCATCGTCGGCCAGGCCAAATCGTTCAAGCGCGACTGGGACCGCGCCGTGGCCGACGGCTGGAAGCCCGGCAAGACCCTGTTCGACATCGAGGAAGCCGTGCAGAAGGGCACCATCATCCAGATGCTCGTGTCCGACGCCGCCCAGCGCACCATCTGGCCGGTCGTGAAGAAAAATCTCAAGGCCGGTGACGCGCTGTATTTCTCACACGGCTTTTCCATCGCCTACAAGAAACAGACCGGCGTCATCCCGCCGAAAAATGTGGACGTCATCATGGTCGCCCCGAAGGGTTCCGGCCTCAATGTGCGCCGCAATTTTCTCACCGGTGCCGGCATCAACTCCAGTTTTGCGGTTGAGCAGGATGCAACCGGCCACGCCGAGGAACGTTGCCTGGCCGTCGGCATCGGCATCGGCTCGGGTTATCTTTTCCCGACCACGTTCCAGCACGAGGTGTTCAGCGACCTCACCGGCGAACGCGGTGTATTGATGGGCGCGCTGGCCGGCATCATGGAAGCGCAATATGAAGTGCTCCGTGCGCACGGCCACACGCCGAGCGAAGCGTTCAACGAAACCGTCGAGGAATTGACGCAGAGCCTTATCCGGCTCGTGGATGAAAACGGCATGGACTGGATGTATTCCAACTGTTCCGCCACCGCGCAGCGCGGCGCGCTGGACTGGAAACCCAAGTTCAGGGCAGCGACATTGCCGGTGTTTAAGGATTTGTATAATCGCGTCAAAACCGGCAAGGAATGCGCCCGCGTGCTTTCCGCCTGCGGCGCGCCGAATTACCAGGCGCAACTGGCCAAGGAACTGGGCGAAATCCACAATTCTGAAATGTGGCGCGCAGGCGCGGCTTCCCGCGCGCTGCGGCCCAAGCAATCGGACAAGGTCATCGCCAAAGGCACCAAGGGCGTTTCGGGACGTACAGCAAACTAAAGAAATTCAAAAGCCGCTGGAGCAATCCAGCGGCTTTTTCGCTACGAAGGCAAATTGAATACCTTCCAAACTTCGCTCATTGCATCTGTCACTTCCTTTGTCAGGTGACGTGACTTCACTTTTTCGGGCCATCTGATGTGTTAGTCTGGGACCAAGAAAGGACCAGACAATGAAAGGCAAACGGTATACGACGGAAGACAAGATCCGCATCCTACGGGAAGTGGACGGTGGCAAGAGCGTGGGTGAGGTCTGCCGGGAAAAGAACATCGCCGAGCAGACGTTTTACCGGTGGAAGCGGACCTTTGGCATGATGGATGTTTCCGAGGCCCGGCAGCTCAAGGAGCTCCAGAAGGAAAACACCGAGTTAAAGAAGATGCTGGCCGAATCGCTGTTGAAGAATCGGGTCTTGGAGGCTGTATGCGAAAAAAAGTTGTGAGCCCGGCGCATCGCCGGGCGGCAGCACAACAAGTGGTGGCGGCAGGCCTGTGTTCCCAACGGGTTGCCTGTCGGCTCCTGCGCCTGGCGCGGTCCACTTACGGTTATCAAGGGCGAGCCCCCACCACGGCCGAGCAACAGTTAAGGAGACGGCTGCAGGAACTGTCGCAGGAGCATCCGCGCTACGGGTATCGGCGGATCGCAGCGTTGTTGCGCCAGGAAGGCTGGCGAGTCGGCAAACGGCACATTCAACGACTGCGCCGAGCGGAGGGATTGCGCGTCCCACCCACCAAACGAAAGGTAATTCGGCGCGGGCTATCCACGGGTTTGCCGACTACGGCCACGCATCGGAACCACGTATGGACCTGGGACTTTATCGCCGATGCAACGGTGCGTGGTGGGGCTTTGCGGATCCTAACGATCTTGGACGAACACACGCGGGAGTGTCATGTACTGCGGGTGGACCGCGCGCTGCGCGCGCAGGACGTGCTGACTTGGTTGCAGAAGGCCATCGAACAACAAGGCGCGCCGGAATATCTGCGTTCGGACAACGGATCGGAGTTTATCGCCAAAATCGTGCAGCGGTGGCTGGCGGAGAACCACATCAAGACGATTTACATTGAGCCGGGCAGTCCGTGGCAGAACGGCTTTGTGGAAAGTTTTCACGGTCGCTTTCGGGACGAGTGCTTGAATCGGGAGCAACTGTGGACGCTGACGGAAGCGCGAGTAGTGATTGGCGACTACCGCTGCGAATATAATCAACAAAGACCGCACAGCCGGTTGGGTTATCTGAGCCCGGCCCGGTTCGCGGCGCAACTCAGTCCATCCCCGGCGCCGGTCGGGCTCCGCCCTCCCTCTGCCGGGGATGGACAAAACCAGAACCAAAAACTAACATGAACCCAGTCTCAGGACTAACTCACGAAGTGGTACAGAAAAGTGAACCCGGTCACAGGGCAAATGTCGCTAAAGAATTTTTTGCCTTTTCAAGCCAACTATGAATTCGGGAAGGTTCTGGCTGATTCTCTTCCTCAAGTTCATCTTTAATTTTTTCTACATATTTCACCGCTTCAAGCCTCTTTGTGGAAATGCCCTCACCTTCAGTCTTATCTGCCCAGATTGCGTGAATCAATTTTTGGAGCGCTTCGATTTGCCCCTTTCGTTCATTGAACGAATTTGCGACATAAATGCTTTGATCCACTTTGTTGCCTATCATTCGGATGCCGCTACCTTGCGCAGCTTGAGGTGAATTTAGTGCCAAATAATTCGGCGACTCAATTGAGCCTCCGCCAGTAAGGTAAAAATTCTGAGGTGGCTGGATGCCAAAGCCTTTTGCCGGAAGCTCTCGTAACAACGCCTCATAAAATGCAACAGCGTTCTTATGAGCCGTATAAGTATGTTGGAGAAAATTAATTCGATTCTTCATGGCCAAAACAAGAGCGTTGTGCTCTGGCGCAGGAAGCACGACAGGAAGATCATCAAGAGGATCACCCTTTTGAACTTTCTGAATATAATCCTTGAGATCTTGCTTTACTTGGTTAGTCGAAACCGTAATGCCGTTTGAACCTAGGGTGAATTTAAACGCAATTTGGTCTGGAAGGGTGTTATCTACTGAAAACTGAATTTCATAACCTCGAATGCGTGCGTAATCTTCAAAGCCCCGCAGAAGATCATGAAAAAGAGCTTTGCGCGAATCAGCAAGATCCAAAATAATGTAACCGCCTTGCCCAGGACCAAAAATAGTCTTAGCTTCTTGGCCTGTATCCTGCTTGGCCTGATTCTTTAGAGCAGCCTCTCTCTCCATTACCAGTTTCATTTCCTCAAATTTGCTTTGTTGTTCGCGATATTGTTTTGACTCTAGACTCTCTACTTCGCGCTGACGCTGCCAACGAAAAAGAAACTGGAGCACAAAAACGGCTGCCAAAAAAAGCAACACGGTATTTAATATCGACAAATAATCAGTATATTTCATAACTCGATATTCTTTTCTGACATCCAATCGTGGAGAATATTCACACTTGGAATTCTGTATAGTTTTTTCTAACCATCCAATGATGTTGGATCGCCGACATCGCCCTTGTTGAAGTCCACGTATTCCTCGGTCAAATCGGCGGCGTAAATCACCGCGCCGGCCTGGCCGAGGTTCAGGCGGATGTGCAAATCAAATTCCTTGGGTGCAACGGCGGCGCAGAGCTGCTTGAATGTCGCCTTGGTCGGCTGGCCGCGCTTGAGGCTCCAGAGAATTTTCGTTCCGCCGGGCGCGCTGTAGCCGATGTCCACCTTTTCCTCGACCACTTTCGCCGGCGAATAGCCGAGCGCGTCAATGATGCGGCCCCAGTTCGGATCGCCACCGTGCCAGCTCGTTTTCACCAGCGGACTGTTCGCCACTGCGCGGGCGGCGGCATCGGCATCCTGAATCGTCTTCGCGCCGTTCATGCGCACCGTCACGACGCGATGAACGCCTTCGCCGTCGCGCACGATCATTTTCGCCAGTTCCAGACAGACGTAATTTAACGCGGCTTGAAAATTTTCAAAATCTTGTAGGAGCCGACGTGAGGAGGCTCTAACTTTTCTTGAAGAAGTGAGACTCGTTACCTCGTCTCCTACAATTATTGGATTCCCCGCCAGCCCATTAGCCAGCACCAGCACCGTGTCGTTTGTGCTCATGTCGCCGTCAACGGTGATGCGATTAAAACTCTGCGTGACGGCTTCCTGCAATGCCGCCTGCAAAACTCTGGCTTCGATGGCGGCGTCGGTCGTTATGAAGCAAAGCATCGTCGCGTGCAGCGGCAGTGCCGCCGGTCGCGCGCCGGTGGCGCTCATGCCGGGCTGAATCATGCCCGCGCCCTTGCAGATGCCGCCGATGCGGACGGTTTTTCCATCGAGCTTGAATTCGACCGCGGTTTGTTTGGGCCGCGTATCGCTGGTCATGATGGCTTCGACGGCGTGCGCCGCGTGTGCTTTAGAATTCCCCAGAACTTTTGCCGCTTCGAGGATACCACGCTTAACATTCGCCATTGGCAACGTGACGCCAATGCGCCCGGTGGAACCGACCAGGACGTGCTCCGCAGAAATCTTGTAGCGGCGGTCTGTGACCGCCGGTGAATCTTTGGTGTTTAATTTGCGACGGTCATAGACCGACGCTACAACTGCCGTCATCTCGCGTGCATCCTTCAAGCCTTGTTTTCCGGTGCAGGCGTTGGCATTGCCGGAATTGACAACGATGGCCTGCGCGGTTCCATTTTTTACACGCTCAACGCAAACCTTCACCGGCGCGGCGCAGACCTGGTTCGTCGTGAACATGCCCGCAACCGTCGCGGGCACTTCGGAGACGATGAGCGCCAGGTCACGCTTCCGGCCTTTGTTCGAGCCTTTGCCCGTGCCGAGACGTTTGATGTCGCAAAACACGCCGCCGGCAAGAAAGCCCCGCGGCGCGACAATGGACCCGGCGATCTCTTTGAATTTAATCTTGCTCATTGCTGAAAATAAATTTGGGAAAGCTGCGCGTGGTTTTCAAACCTTAACCGCGTCAATTTCCAGCCGCACCATGCGGACATGGACACCTCCTGCCGCATCCGGTGGATGCCTGGCAAGGTACCGGTCCGAGACGGCGGCGATGAATTCCTCGCGCAAATCCTCCGGCACGCGCTGGACGTAGGGCAGCCATGTCGTGCGCAACCACGCCGCAAAGCCTTTGCGCCCGTCGTAGATTGCATCCTTCGGCGACAGCCGCACGCCCACCGAGTTGAACCCAAACCGCGGCAGCCACTCTTCGTAAACGTCCGGGCTGTGGAAAAAATACGGCTTTTCCATCTTCCGGAAAAATTCGCGCCAGCGTTTGAGCCGCAATTCCGGGCGCAACGCGACGAAAACGTCGTGCGCGTTGCCCCTGCCGCCACACGAAACCACCAGCCGTCCGCCGGAACCCAGGCACTCCGCCGCGCCGCGCAAAAACGCTTGATGATCGTCCACCCAGTGCAAAGCCGCATTTGAAAAAACGAGGTCAAATTTTCGCGCAAACCGGATTTTGCGCGCGTCCATGACCTGAAACTCCAGATTGGCAAATTTGCCCGGCGGAAAAGCGGTGCGCGCAAATTTGATCATTTGCGGCGAGGCGTCAATGCCCGCAACGGAGCCGCGCGGCACAACCTGGGCAATTTCAGCGCTGACCTTGCCATCGCCGCAGCCGACATCGAGCACGTGCTCATCGCCCCGCAAGTTGAGCCTGGCAATGAGTTCACGCGCCCAAGCCTGTTGCACGACGGAATTCGCGGCATAATCCGCCGCGTTCCATTTGGCCGGTTGAGCCGGTTGTGGACGCAATTTCAAATCTGAAATTGAAGATTTCAAATTCAAACCAGCCCCGCCGTTTCGGGCCAGCCGCACAAAATATTCATGCTCTGAACCGCCTGGCCGCTCGCGCCCTTCACCAGATTGTCCTCGGCGCTCATCACGATGAGCCGGCCCGTGCGCGGGTCGAGCCGCCAGGCGATTTCAATGACGTTCGTGCCGGTGACATTCTTGGTGTCGGGCAGATTTTTGCCATCGAGCAGGCGAATGAAAGGTTCATTGCCCAAAACTTTCCGGTAGCATGCGGAAATTTTCTCCGCGTCAACGGACTTGTCCGCCGGCGTGAGGTAAAGCGTGGTCAAAATGCCGCGATTCACCGGAATCAGGTGCGGAGTGAACTGGATGGTGACTTTGGTCCCGGCGGCGAACGAAAGTTGTTCCTCGATTTCCGACAGATGCCGGTGTTTGGGCACGCTGTAGGGCCGGACGCTTTCGTTGCATTCGCAAAAAAGATAATCCACCTCGGCCTTGCGGCCCGCGCCGCTGACACCGCTCAATGAATCGGCGATGATGCCGGCGGGTTTGATCAATCCCGCCTTCAGCAGCGGAACCACCGGCAGCAAAATGCTGGTCGGGTAACAGCCGGGCGACGCGACGAGCAACGCCTTTTTGATCTGTTCGCGATAAATTTCCGGCAAACCATAGACGGATTTTTTCAACAAGTCCGGCGCGGGATGGTCGTGCGCGTAAAATTCCCTGTAGATTTCCGCGCTTTTGAGCCGGAAATCCGCGCTGAGGTCAATCACGAGGCAGCCGGCATCGAGCAACGGCACGGCATATTCGGCGGCGACGCCATGCGGCAGCGCCAGAAACACCGCGTCGGCCTGCTTCGCGAGCAGGTCGGCCTTCGGCTCGGAGAAGCGCAGGGCCTTTGATTTTGGGTGACTGGCGAATTTCGGAAAGACCTGTGCCAGCGTCTGGCCGGCGTTCTGGCGCGAGGTCACGGCCACCAGCTCCACGTGGGGATGGTTCAACAACAACCGGACGAGTTCCTCGCCGGAGTAACCGGATGCACCGATGACGGCGACTTTCTTCGATTTCATATTCCAAATCTTACTGGGAGGGCCGCCGTGTCGGCGACCCAAATTTTCCTGCCGGGACGGCGACACACCATCCTCCACAAAAACAAAAAACCCCGCCGGCATCTGCCAGCGGGGCCTGGAAATTTCCGCACAATTTTAACGTTTCGAGTATTGGAACCGCTTGCGCGCGCCCGGCTGGCCGTATTTTTTTCGCTCTTTCATGCGCGAATCGCGCGTGAGCAGGCCCTCGGCCTTGAGCGCGCCGCGCAAAGCGGCGTCGGCCCGAATCAACGCCCGGGCAATCCCATGCCGCACCGCGCCGGCCTGGCCGTTCGGGCCGCCGCCGGTGACATTGACGCGCACATCATATTTTTCCGCCAGGCCGGTGACGGCCAGTGCCTGCGCCGCGGTCGAGCGCAGGGTTTTGAGCGGGAAATAATTTTCAAACGACCGGCCGTTCACGAGGATTTTGCCGTTGCCGGACGCGAGCCGGACGCGCGCGATGGCGGTCTTGCGCCGTCCGGTGCCGAGAAATTCGATTTTGGTTTCCGCTGCCATCTGTCAGTTGAGGGTTGAAAGTTGAGGGTCGGTGGAAAATCAGGCCGCTGCCTTGAGCGGTTCCGGCTGCTGCGCGGCATGCGGATGTTTCGGGCCTTTGAACACCTTCAGCTTGGTCAACAACTGGTCGCCAAGCCGGTTTTTCGGGAGCATGCCTTTCACGGCATGCATGATGAGCTTTTCAGGCTGCTTCGCGCGGACTTGTTCGACGGTCCTGTATTTCTCGCCGCCTTTCCAGCCGGAATAGGTCATGAACGTCTTGGCCGTCTCCTTCTTGCCGGTGAGCCGGACTTTTTCGGCGTTGATGACGATGACAAAGTCGCCGGCGTCGAGGTGGGGCGTGTACACGGGCTTGTTTTTGCCGCGCAAAATATCGGCAGCCTGCACAGCCAGCCGTCCAAGCACGGCGCCGTCGGCGTCAATCACGTGCCATTTCCGCTGGTCCAAATTCACTTTGGGCAAATGCGTTTTCATTCAAACAAAGGGTGGGGAATTTATCAGATGCGCGAGTGAAGTCAACAGGGCATTTTGGCTGTTTCCAACCTTGATAATGCCTTACCATTGCTGCCGGGAATGACATTGGCGCAACCGGTGTGAAATTTAAATCAGCCAGCCAGGCCGGGGATTGATGGATGAACGGAAACCGTCCATTTTTTGTCAGATTGATATATCAACATATCCAGATGCGTTGATATATTTTATTTGCTTCCTGGAATCGAAGGGTTATTTTACACGGATAGTTTCCGACAATGGATTGAACCGCGTGAAAACAAAATCGAACAGGGCCGCCGGACTGGAGCGTTTGCTGCGCGAGCGCATCGTGATCATTGATGGCGCGATGGGCACCATGATCCAGCAGCGCAAGCTGACGGAGGCAGATTTTCGCGGCGCGCGGTTTGCGGACTGGCGCGGCAAAGACCTCAAGGGCAACAACGACCTGCTGAACATCACCAAGCCCGGGGTCATCGAAGACGTTCATCGCCGATACCTCGAAGCCGGCGCGGACATCATCGAGACGAACACGTTTAATTCGCAGGCGATTTCGCTGGCCGATTACGGCCTCAGATCGGTCGCCTATGAATTGTCCAAGGCCGGCGCGGAATGCGCCCGGCGCGCGGCGGACAAGGCGGAGCAAGCCCGGCCGGGCCGCGTCTGTTTTGTGGCCGGGGCCATCGGGCCGACGACGAAAAGTCTCCATTTCGACCGACGTGAACAATCCGGCGGCGCGCGGCTGCACTTACGATGAGTTGGTCACGGCGTATTCGGAACAGGTGCGCGGGCTGCTTGACGGCGGCGCGGATTTGCTTTTGGTGGAGACGATTTTTGACACGCTGAACGCAAAGGCCGCCTTTTTCGCGATCCGACAATTTTTGAGGAACGTGGGATTGTAGCGGCGGTCTATGACCGTCGCTGGAATAATACGGATAGTGCGGCGGTCACAGACCGCCGCTACAGGATCCCCATCCTGGCCTCCGTCACGTTCATCCAGGCGGGCAGCAATCGCGGTGTGACCGGCCAGACCGTCGAGGCGTTTTGGAATTCCACCTCACACGTGCCGCTTTTGAGCGTCGGCATGAACTGCGCGCTCGGGCCCAGGGAACTGCGTCCGCTCATCGAGGAACTTTCCGGCATCGCGCCGATTTACGTCAGCGCGTATCCAAACGCCGGCCTGCGAATCCGCTTTTGCCGACGGGCTTTCCTGAAAGCCGGAGACCCTCGCTCCTCAGCTTCGCGAGTCGGCGCAAAATGGCTGGTTCAACATCGTCGGCGGCTGCTGCGGCACCACGCCGGCTCACATCAAGGCGATTGCCGAGGCGGTCCACGGAATTCCGCCGCGTAAAGTCCCGACGGTTGAACCGTTTTTGCGTTTGAGCGGACTCGACGCGCTGGCGGTCGTTAATTGCAATTTTCTGAACATCGGCGAGCGCACAAATGCGCCGGTTCGCCGAAATTCGCTCAGCTCATCAAGGCCGGTGATTACGAAGCCGCGCTCGCCGTCGCCCGCCAGCAGGTCGAGAACGGCGCGCAGGTCATTGATGTCTCATGGACGAGGGAATGATTGACGGCGTCGCCGCGATGACACGCTTCCTCAACCTCATCGCGTCCGAACCGGACATCTGCAAGGTGCCGGTGATGGTGGACTCGTCGAAATGGGAAGTCATCGAAGCCGGCCTCAAATGTCTCCAGGCAAGGGCATCGTGAATTCGATTTCGCTCAAGGAAGGCGAGGGGAAATTCCTGCACCAGGCGAAACTGGTCCGCCGCTATGGCGCGGCGGTCGTCGTGATGGCGTTTGACGAACGCGGCCAGGCTGATTCGTTCGAGCGCAAAATCGCCGTCTGCAAACGCGCCTACGATTTGCTTGCCGGGCAGGTTGGCTTCCCGCCGCAGGACATCATTTTCGATCCGAACGTGCTGACCGTCGGGACCGGCATGGAGGAACACGCAAATTATGCCGTGGATTTCATCCGGGCGACGCATTGGATTAAAGAGCACCTGCCACACGCGAAAGTCAGCGGCGGCATCAGCAACGTTTCATTTTGGTTCCGCGGCAACAACACCGTGCGCGAGGCGATGCACTCGGCGTTCCTTTATCATTCCATCAAGGCCGGCCTCGACATGGGAATCGTCAACGCCGGCCAGCTCGCCGTTTACGACGAAGTGCCGGAGGACTTTGGGATTGGTCGAGGATGTTTTGCTCAACCGCCATCCGGACGCGACCCAACGGCTGATCAAGTTTGCCGAGTCCGTGAAGCAAAGAGGAAAAGCTAAAATCGTCGAGGACGAGTGGCGCAAAGGCACCGTTGAGGAACGGCTGACGCACGCACTCGTCAAGGGCATCGTGGATTTCATCGAGGCCGACATCGAAGAGGCCCGGCAGAAATATGCCAGGCCGCTGCAAGTCATCGAAGGCCCGCTCATGGCCGGCATGAACGTCGTCGGCGATTTGTTTGGTTCCGGGAAAATGTTTTTACCGCAGGTGGTCAAGTCCGCCCGTGTGATGAAAAAGGCCGTGGCGTATCTGCTGCCGTTCATGGGAAGCGGAGAAAAAGGCCGCCGGCGGGACACATAAAAACGCCGGAAAAGTTTTGATGGCCACCGTCAAGGGCGATGTGCATGACATCGGCAAAAACATCGTCGGCGTCGTGCTCGCCTGCAACAATTACGAGGTCATTGACCTGGGCGTGATGGTGCCGTGCGAAAAAATTCTGCAGACGGCCCTGTGAACAAAGGGCTGGACATCATCGGCCTGAGCGGGCTGATCACGCC
>CAVXRE010000014.1:0-650873 GCA_963764175.1 uncultured Verrucomicrobiae bacterium
GTTCGGCGGATCGAAGCACACTGCGGCCCAACGTGTCACCAAAAGCAATATGTCAAATCGCTAAGCGGCTCGCGATTCTTCTAGCTGTTGCTCTGACGGGCTGCGACTCCGGCTGGACTGGCGTGCATAAAGAGGCAGGACCGCTGCCGTTGTCCAGTCCAGATATGCCGATCGTTCGCTTGGTTGACAAAAGGAGAACGTTTGAACAAGGAGAAATCAAACGATTACTTTGGGACGAAGGAAAAGGGCCAATTTTGGCCGAGGACCGCGTCAAGCCACTTCTGGACTCCATTCCGAAGGAATTGAACGACCGGCTGCACTCCACAAGAAACGTGCCAGCCAAGCTGTACCAGCCGTTGCGCGATACGGGTGATACGGGCACCACTTACGAGTACATCTATGACACGTGGGGAATCGTGGTTTCGCTGAATCCAGACGTGCTGATAGTTAGTGTTCATGAAACCCCAGTGGGTCCTCATTCCAGGTTGCCTCGCAGTTGGGACGAGTTATCAATCGATCAGGCACGACGTGAAAACCTCAACGGACGTATCGAATTCATCACCGGGGGCGTGGAGCTAGTTATTTACGCGGGAACGCTCGTTCCCTGGTCAAAGGAGATGTATATTTTCTCAACGGATCCAAAAGTCGAATCCGGCCGCATGAAGTTTGAGAACAACCAAGCAACAATCCTACTACCGACCGGGAAACTCGTGCTTGTTCACCACGACGATGACGTAGACGTTAGGCGGGAATGACGCCGAGCCTGACTTGCGACTATCACAAATCCAACCAAATGAATGGGCCGAACAATTCGCTGCAGGCAACAGCCGCTGCCCCTGCCAGTTGCGATTGATTTTATGAGATTTGTTTGTCACTTTACATTTCGACGTCCCGCTCGGCGGCTGTGCCTGAGCTCTAAACGTTAGGCCACAAGCGCGTTTATGACGCTCGAAATCTTCATCTGGGGTCTGGCAAACATCATCGTGGTCGTTGCTATTTTCAGTTGCACAGTTCTCTTGTATCGCTTCTCCTTTCAGAACACAAAGCCCTCACCACCCATTGCAGCTATGCTGATTATCGGGGTTACGGCGCTGATTACCGGCCTTCAATTTATTTTCCCCGAAGTTCTCACCGAGTTTCGACGGAATCGAGAAGCATTGCTGGCGGGAGAGTGGTGGCGGATGGTGACACCGCTTTTTTGCAGGCGCATGGCTGGTGGCAGTGTTGCCTGAACGGAGTCGGAGCAATTATACTTTGTCCCCTGGCGGAGAGGCTTTACGGGAAGAGATCATTGGCGCTTTATTTTGTTCCGGGAATTTTGGGCGAGATTTTTGGATACCTCTGGAGTCCGAATAGTGCCGGGTCATCCCTCGGCATCGCCGGAGCGATGGGCGGTTTATTTGCATTTACTTTTTTACACCGTCAGGAGATTGCCAAGTTAGCGCGCATTTTTGCAATTTGTGGTATCGCCGGTGCGGTCGCCTTGTGCTTCAGTCGAGATGCTCATGGTCCGCCAATACTCATCGGAGTTTTGTTGGCGAGCTTGATGACGATGTTGTGGCCTAACAATTCGCTGCAGGCAACAGCCGCTGCCCCTGCCAGTTGCGATTGATTTTATGAGATTTGTTTGCCACTTTGCATTTCGACGTCCCGCTCGGCGGCTGTGCCTGAGCTTGGGTCGTTAGGCGTCATCGTATGTTCGGGTTTAATTTTAGATTGGTTTTTGGTTTGCTCGGTGTCTTGTTTGGGACAGCCATTAGCATGTGGGCTTCATTCCAATTATACTGGAATGGCACAAGAGTCGGAACCGATGGCTTGCCTGTCTTTTATGACCCGGCCGAACAGGATATGATTACACATGGTTTGGAAAGTAACTTGAATATGACGACCGTGCGGCCTAACAATTCGCGAGGCCGTGTGAAAACTCTGGCGGAGTGAGCCAAAAAAGCATGGCCGGCGATCTGACAGTATGAGTCGCCGGTTTTTTTAGTTCCAGAACCGGGTCCGGTCTGGACAGCCGACAGGGAGGATAATAGGTCCGGCGAAAGAAAAAAGGGCGTTGCCGCCCGGTTCAGGCCCGTTGCGGGACTTTCACACCCACTGCGATCATCAATTTCTCGAAGCTCACCAGGTTGAGCACCCGTTTGAGGTTGTAGGCCAGCGTCGTCAGACTCCATTCGCACCGCACTTTCTCCAGGCCTTTGAGCAAAAAGTGCGTGTACCCAAACCAACGCTTGATCGTCCCGAAGGGATGCTCGGCCAGCGTCTTCCTTAACTTGAACTTCCAGGGCTCGGCTTTCATCCGTGCCGCCATCGCTTCCATCAATCCCTCGTTCGCCTCCCGCGTGATCCGCCGATTGGCTTTGTTCCGCGTACACTGTTTCTTCAGCGCACAGCTTTGACAACCGCTGGCTTGATAGTAACGAATCTCCCGCCCCAGTTCGTACGTGTTGAACCGATGCGTCAGCTCCGCGCCCGCCGGACACACATACACATCCTTCTTTTCATCGTACCGGAACCGGCTCTTGCCATACAACCCCCGCGCACTGTTCGCGCTCGTGTCCGCCTTGGGAATCATCGGCGTGATGCCCGCTTCCACGCACCGGTCCACTTCCGCCGCGTTGTAGTAACCCGCATCCGCCACCACTTCAGTTTGTTTGACTTCCAAATTGGCCTTGGCCGCCAGGGCCACATTGGCCAGTTGTTGGTAGTCCGTTACCTGATTGGTCACCTCGTCCGCCGCAATCAGCTTGTGTTTGTCATCCACCGCCATTTGCGCGTTGTAACCCACGATTGTCCCCTGCGCCGTGGGCATCTTGCGCGTGTCCGGATCCGTCACCGACACCTGTTTTTCTTCACCGTCCTGCAACTGCGCCAGCAGTTCCTTGTGCCACTCCTGTTTCTCCCGCAACGCCGCGATCTTCGCCGCCAACAGGTCCGGGTCCAAGGGAGCGGTGGCCGGCTCGGCCGCGTCGGCACTGTCCAGTTGCGCCAGATATTCGGCCAGCCGCGCGTCCGCCCGCGCGATGAGCTCCTGGAGCTTGGCCGCGTTGAAGTTCTGGTCCCGCGCATTGACCGCCCCGAACTTGCTCCCGTCAATGGCCAGCAACTGGCCCCCGAACAACTCCAGTTTCCGGCACAGCACCGTGAACTGCCCGCTCACCGCCCGCAACGGTTTGAGGTTTTCCTTCCGGAAATCGGCAATCGTCTTGAAATCCGGCGTCAGCTTGCCCAGCAGCCAGATCACCTCCACGTTGCGTTGACACTCCGCCTCCAGCAGCCGCGACGACCGTATCCGGTGCAGATAACCGTACAGATACAATTTAAGCAGCGCCCCCGGGTCATACGGCGGCCGGCCCGTCGCTGCGACCTGGGCTTTGGCAAAGCCCAGCGCCCCCAGATCCAACTGGCCGACGAAGGCATCCAGGAACCGCACCGGGTTTTCGGCTCCGACATAATCCTCCAGCCGTTCAGGGAACATCAAGGTTTGGGATCGGTCCAGGCCACTTCGATGTTTCATGCTTGTCACTGACCAACCTCAGGCGTAATTGTTCAATTCATGAGCGACTTTTCACACAGCCTCTCGCTGCAGGTAACAGCCGCTGCCCCTGCCAGTTGCGATTAATTTATGAAATCGTCCGTCATACTTTCATTTCCACGTCCCGCCCGGCGGCTGTGCCTGAGCTCTGGACGTTAGGCGGCGTGACTTGCCGCTTTTTGCATTGTCTAAACTGGCATGAAGAACAATTTCAAAACCGCAGAAGGGTTCACGCTGGTTGAGCTGCTGGTTGTGATTGCCATCATCGCTGTTCTCGCCGCGTTGCTTTTACCGGTTATCAGCGCAGCCAAGAGCAAGGCTCGGCGAACGATTTGTTTGAATAATTTACGACAGATCAATCTGGGAGTGCGTATGTATTCCGACGATTCGCATGACGCATCTCCGAGTCCCGGACCTGCTTCCGCTACGAACACCACCAATGTTTCATCGCTTTACGCCGGCTACAAGGAGCTGATGAAAAGTTACGTCGGCGTGAATGGCGAGTCCTCGCCGAGAGATAGATTGTTCGCCTGCCCGGCAGATATGTTCTTTCCGAATTTTATCACGAACGGCCCGCCTCCGATGAGATATGTGCGCGAGAGTTTGCATGATTTATCCTTCTCCGGTTTTTCGAGCTACATGTTTAATGGTGGAGACAACGTCACCCGCCATTTCGGAGCATTCGACGTGACACTTCCCGGCCTGGCCGGGATCAGGCTGAGTTCCATCAGGCATCCCAGCAGGACGGTATCGGTCGCAGAATACTCGTCGTCCGTCCCTTGGTCTTGGCATGAGCCTTCACTGCTCTTGATGTTCGCGGACGCCAAGAACGTTGTCAGTTTTGCGGATGGTCATGTCAGTTACATCAAGATTTATTGGAACAGCAAGCCCTACCCTGGCGGCACTTCGTCGCTTGCAGTGCAATACGATCCACCGGTTGGCTACGATTACCAATGGAGTCCAAATTGATTGCAGACAACCACAACTCGCCGCCTAACAAGTCGCGAGGCCGTGTGAAAACTCTGGCAGAGTGAGCCAAAAAGCATGGCCGGCGATCTGACAGTATGAGTCGCCGGTTTTTTTAGTTCCAGAACCGGGTCCGGTCTGGACAGCCGACAGGGAGGATAATAGGTCCGGCGAAAGAAAAAAGGGCGTTGCCGCCCGGTTCAGGCCCGTTGCGGGACTTTCACACCCACTGCGATCATCAATTTCTCGAAGCTCACCAGGTTGAGCACCCGTTTGAGGTTGTAGGCCAGCGTCGTCAGACTCCATTCGCACCGCACTTTCTCCAGGCCTTTGAGCAAAAAGTGCGTGTACCCAAACCAACGCTTGATCGTCCCGAAGGGATGCTCGGCCAGCGTCTTCCTTAACTTGAACTTCCAGGGCTCGGCTTTCATCCGTGCCGCCATCGCTTCCATCAATCCCTCGTTCGCCTCCCGCGTGATCCGCCGATTGGCTTTGTTCCGCGTACACTGTTTCTTCAGCGCACAGCTTTGACAACCGCTGGCTTGATAGTAACGAATCTCCCGCCCCAGTTCGTACGTGTTGAACCGATGCGTCAGCTCCGCGCCCGCCGGACACACATACACATCCTTCTTTTCATCGTACCGGAACCGGCTCTTGCCATACAACCCCCGCGCACTGTTCGCGCTCGTGTCCGCCTTGGGAATCATCGGCGTGATGCCCGCTTCCACGCACCGGTCCACTTCCGCCGCGTTGTAGTAACCCGCATCCGCCACCACTTCAGTTTGTTTGACTTCCAAATTGGCCTTGGCCGCCAGGGCCACATTGGCCAGTTGTTGGTAGTCCGTTACCTGATTGGTCACCTCGTCCGCCGCAATCAGCTTGTGTTTGTCATCCACCGCCATTTGCGCGTTGTAACCCACGATTGTCCCCTGCGCCGTGGGCATCTTGCGCGTGTCCGGATCCGTCACCGACACCTGTTTTTCTTCACCGTCCTGCAACTGCGCCAGCAGTTCCTTGTGCCACTCCTGTTTCTCCCGCAACGCCGCGATCTTCGCCGCCAACAGGTCCGGGTCCAAGGGAGCGGTGGCCGGCTCGGCCGCGTCGGCACTGTCCAGTTGCGCCAGATATTCGGCCAGCCGCGCGTCCGCCCGCGCGATGAGCTCCTGGAGCTTGGCCGCGTTGAAGTTCTGGTCCCGCGCATTGACCGCCCCGAACTTGCTCCCGTCAATGGCCAGCAACTGGCCCCCGAACAACTCCAGTTTCCGGCACAGCACCGTGAACTGCCCGCTCACCGCCCGCAACGGTTTGAGGTTTTCCTTCCGGAAATCGGCAATCGTCTTGAAATCCGGCGTCAGCTTGCCCAGCAGCCAGATCACCTCCACGTTGCGTTGACACTCCGCCTCCAGCAGCCGCGACGACCGTATCCGGTGCAGATAACCGTACAGATACAATTTAAGCAGCGCCCCCGGGTCATACGGCGGCCGGCCCGTCGCTGCGACCTGGGCTTTGGCAAAGCCCAGCGCCCCCAGATCCAACTGGCCGACGAAGGCATCCAGGAACCGCACCGGGTTTTCGGCTCCGACATAATCCTCCAGCCGTTCAGGGAACATCAAGGTTTGGGATCGGTCCAGGCCACTTCGATGTTTCATGCTTGTCACTGACCAACCTCAGGCGTAATTGTTCAATTCATGAGCGACTTTTCACACAGCCTCTCGCCGGAGCCAACCGCCGTTGGCGCGGTCAGTTCCGCTGTCGCGGTTCGCGTCGCGAGCCGGCAGTGGCTCAGCTTTTATCGTTAGGCACATTTAAGACACCATGACAAATTCGGAATGGAAGCGGTGCATGAGTGGTCTTCTTGATGGAGTCGAGCGGGAGTTACCGCCTACCGTGCCAGCCGAGACCAAAGCGGCGTTGCAGACATTTCGGAGCCGCCTTGAGTGGAAGCATGTCACCCGGAAGCGGAAGCGATTTGAGCGAAAGTTGGAAGCGTGCCTTCAGAGCAGCGCTTTTTTGCGAGCTGCTTCACAGCGACATATCGCCAAGGTTTTACCGCCGGCAGTTGAGAGAGCGCAGGCGGCACTGAAACAGGCCAGATTGGTTCTTGCGGGTCATGCGCCTGACACCGCGCTGGAATCAACGGCCACTACACCTTCAGTTTTTGGTTGAGATATGGGTTTTGAGAGTCCAGATTGCAGTCGTGAGCCGCTTGCCGGTCGGCGTGGCTCAGCTTTGGAACGTTAGGCTGCTTTCGCGCATTCCATGAATATAAGAATACTCCGCCCATATATTATCAGCGCGGTTTTCATAGCGGCATGGGTGCTTTGTGGCTGGCTATTCCATCTCGGAGTTGTCAGCTACAGCCTGATAGGGATGCCCTTTGTCGTGGCTTTTCAGCTTGTGATTTGTCGTCGTCCCATTTACCAACTCTGGGCACGCGACGCGCAGAGCTTCCGCTTGGATAGGTTTGGTTTTCTGTTCGCCCTTGCCATCATTGCTGCGAATGTTTGCTTGTTTTGGCCAGCACTTCTACCTTGGCATCTTTGGGGGGCGCTGTTCTTGTCGCTTTTGGTCATCGGTGGCGTGGGGTCTGCCTACGCGCTGCGCCAGCAGCACGCCGACAGATTCAGACAGGCACTTCCGAGCTTTGCAGTTGCCATATTGATTGGCTGTTTGCTGGTTTTGACATTGAAACGTCCATTGCCGCTGCATCCTTCGCTGCCGCTAGTGCTGCTCAAGAATTTTGTCAGGTTGTTACCCGCGACATTCATATGTGACGAGGTCGTATTTCGTGGACTACTCGATTCGTATGTTGCGCCCTCATCGGGCAGTCGCGGCCAAGCATGGATTTCAGCGATTTTTATTTCGGCACTGTGGGGATCCTGGCATACGTGGCACACGTGGGCATTGTTGGATTTTGCTCTCACATTCGCATTGGGTGTGCCGCTGTCATTTTGCTGGAGGAAGAGCGGGACGTTGCTTCTTCCGGGCGCGGCTCACGCGTTGATTGACGCCGTAAGAGACACGATTTTATATTGGCATTAACCAGCAGCCTAACACCGCGCTGGAATCAACGGCCACTGCGCCTTCAGTTTTCGGTTGAGATATGAAATTTGAAAGTCCAGATTGCAGTCGTGAGCCAGCCGCCCGTGGCCGTGGCTCAGCTTTGGATCGTTAGGCGGCATCCAGCACCGTGAAAATCACCCTTTCATTTCTTCGAGCAGTCAAGTTGGTGTTGACCTTTCTCTTTACTCATCCCACTGCCTTGGTCATTGGTGGGGTTGTTGGCTGCTATTGCGGCCTTTCGGTGCTGTTTACCGGTGATGACCCCCAACACCCTCAAGGCGGCGTGCTTGCAAAATTGGAGATTCCTCTTTTTGCGCTGGTTTGGGTTTTGACAAAGCTATTCGGCGTTTCCATTGAGCGAGCTATGGGTATTATGTTGTGCATTCATTTTCCATATTGGATATTGCTTGGTAGCCTCATGTTTGTCGGGATTGCCGCTGCGTGGCAGAAGTTAATCGGAGACGAGTGATATGATGTCGCCTGACAATTCGCCGGAGCCAACGCTGATTATGTATTCTGTTCCGCATTCGCGGTTGACAGTTTCGGCGGCGTGGCTCACGCTTTTTTCGTTAGGCAGCACCACACATTGCCATGAATATCAAGATCATTAAGGTTTGTCTGGTAGTCACGGGTGTTTTGCTTTTGGTGGGCGGTATTGTTCGTCTGGCACGGGACTTCGCCGACTCGTATCGCGCTTCAGCAAGTGAGCATATTTCGGTTTCCACGTTCCACTTCAGCAACACAGGGTGGGAGTTATGTTTTGTTGGCCTGTTCTTGTCCATCGTGAGCCCAATTGTTTTGAGACGGAAAAAATGATCAAAATGCTGCCTGACAAGTCGCCGGAGCCAACGCCGACTGCCCTTGAGTTTATGGATGGTTTGGGTTATACAACGATTATCGAGCTTCCAGCAGTGTCCTGACTAGGTTCGAAACCTAATTGCATATTTTGATATTTTTGATAAAGTTTCTCGTGTTCCGCTTCTTTGTTTTGTAAATTCTTCAGTTCTTCCTCACTGTTTTTTGAAAATTCTGGCCGCGTGGCTTGTAGTTCCATATTTTCATCTAAATAATTCTCGTCGAACTTTTTCGCCGTCTGGTTGGCCAATTCCTTTGCCGCTTGCCACTTTTCCCTGCAATCGTTATCCGCGCCGGATGCTAGGTTATATTTTCTAGTCAAACTGTCTTTTTCTTCATTGAATCTTGTTGCTTCAGCCTTCAATTCGGCCAGATTCGTTTGTAAATCGGCAGTGGTTTTAGCCAAGCAAGGCGCAAACTGCTGTTCGTCGAAAACTGAAACGGTGACAAGTCCGAGCTTGAAATTTTCGCCGCCTCGCGTTGCTATGAAGATGCTTCCATCAATCTTTTCTTCTCGCGGAGAACATCCTGCAAAAAGAGTGAACAGAAATAGGCCAATAAAAAGTTTCGCAAATTTCATATCAAATCGTAAAGATTTGGCTTCATGCAGTCGATATTCAAACGCCTAATCACCCCGGTCGTCCATCCCAAAATGAATACCGGAAAAGAGCCATGACAAGGGCGAATTGCGAATTGCGAATTGCGGAGAGCGCGACAAGTCCGCCCGCGTTCGTCCCAACGGGACAACCCGACAATAGCCCGGCGTTTCAACGCGGGGGTGCTTGCGCACGGCCACCATGAGTCCCGCAGGGACGGCTGAATGGACGGCAAATTATTTCCGGCGTCATCGTTTCATTTTGGAAATCCCGGTCGTCCCTCCGGGACTTGTATTGATTTCACAATCTACCCGGCATTGAAATGCCGGGCTATTGTCATCACGTCGCTCCGCGACGGCCAACCGCCAATTGCCCCAATCGTCCATCCCAAAATGAATTCACAAAATCCCGCCGTCAACCTTGAGTGCGGCGCCGGTGATGTAGCTGGCCTCGGCGCCCGCCAGAAAACGGACGGTCGCCGCCACTTCCTCGGGCCGGCCAAACCGGCGCATGGGAATCCGCATCTGCGCGGCCTTTCGTTCCTCGCCGGCCAGATGCGCCAGCGCCTCGGTTTCCACGTAGCCGGGGCATACGGCATTCACGGTGATGCCGATGCGCGCGACTTCCTTGGCCAGCGATTGTGTCAGCGCGACAACTCCCGCCTTGGCCGCGGCGTAATTGGCCTGACCCGCCGGGGCCAGGAGCGCGCTCAAGGATGACAGGTTCACAATCCGTCCTGAGCGCTGGCCAATCATCGTTGGCAACACCGCCTGGCAGCCGTGAAAAACCCCGTCGAGGTTTGTGGCCAGAACGCGCTCCCACGAATTTGGCGGCATGGTGGCCAGCAGGGCGTCTTCGTGGCTGCCCGCGTTGTTGACCAGCACGTCAACGCGGTTGTGGCGCGCGAGGATTTCGGTGACCGCCTGTTTCCATGATTCGGGGGCGGTGACGTCCAGCGCGATGCAGAAGCAACGGCCGGGATTTTCCTGCGCCAGCTTGCCGGCTTGTTCGCGCCGGGAACGGACTCCGAGCCAGACGACGTTGCCGGGTGATTCATCGAGGAAGGCGCGGGCGATGGCCCGGCCCAAACCGCCGTTGGCTCCTGTAATCAAAATCACCCGCAAGCTCATGACGGGATGTTGCCGATGGATTTGCCGGTGGACAAATGAGAAATGCCGGAATCTGCGCGCACAAACCGCGCTCCAATCGCCTGTTGATTTGAACCGACCAGGCTGACACTGGCCGCCGCGAATTTTCCGGCGGCAACCGCATCACACGCCGCGACGCATTGCCAGGCGGCGGCGGCCATCAGTCCCTCGCCCAAAATGCGCCTGGGGCTGATGCGCGGGCCGGTCCAATCGCGCCACGCCGCAAGTTCCGGGGCGTCCGCGCGCGGGCTGTCACCGGTGCCGTCGCAGAGCAATTCTCCGGCGGAACTTTTGCCCAGTTGACCGCGCATGGCCCGGGCGGCTTGCATCCGGCTCAATCGCGCGGAAAATGTGTGCGCGCCGGTGATGGCGGCCAGCTCGACACCGGCCGAGAACCCCGGTTCGCGGCAAATGCACAAGGCCCCGGCGCCGGCGGTGAGAATGGCCGGACGTTCCAGATGCCGGAGCGCGTCCGCAAGAATCCAGTTGGTTTCTTCAGCCCCGATGACAAGGCACACATCCACGCGATTCTCATCCAGCCATTGCGCGCCGAGCGCGACACCCTGCAAAAAGGCGGACGGATCGCCGACCAACGTGCTGGCCAGCGAAATATTTTCCAGGACCGCGGCGACGTGGCTGGCCGGGGCGGCATAAACCGTCTCGGGAAACAGAAGCGGACTGGCGGTGGCCGGGTCCTTGAGCGTCTCATCAAAAAAACGGCAGGTATAATTCACGCAACCGGATTGAAGGCAGATGACCAAGCCCAGGCGAAATTTCAAATCGGGGTCCGCGCGCAATCCGGCCATGGCCTCCAGCGCGGCAGCCATGACATGGTGAGTGATTGGGCTTGTGCGCCTCAGGCGCGGATGCGCAAGAAACGCGGGGCGCACGGCGGGATTTAGCACCAGACGCGCCGGAAGCGGTTTCTCCCAACCGGGCCGTGAAATGGTTTGCGTGGGCAACGCTTCGCCCTTGTTCAACGCCTCACGCAAGGCGGCGACGTTCCATCCGGCGGGCGATACCGCGCCCAATCCCGCGACGAAAACCCGGCTCATGTCCACCTCCTCAAAATCAATGTCCCATTTACGCCGCCGAAACCGAATGAATTGGACAGCGCGACATTCACGCGCGCGTCCCGCGGCTTCTGGACGATGGGGAATTTGCAGGCCGGGTCGGGAGTTTCAAACATTGTCTCCGGCGGCAGCCATTGTTCAAGCAGGGTCATCAGGCAAATCACCGCCTCGACCGCGCCCGCTCCGCCGAGCAGATGTCCGATGCTGGCCTTGGTGGAACTGACCGGCAGGGTCGCGGCGCGGCGACCGGCCCATTCGCTGATGGCAAACGCTTCCGAGCTGTCATTGAGAACCGTGCCCGTGCCGTGGGCGTTGATGTAATCAATGTCATCGGGCGTGACGCCCGCGACTGCACAGGCCTGATTCATGACCGCAAGCGTTGTGTCGCCGTGCGGGTGCGGCTGGGTCAGGTGGTGCTGGTCAATGGACGTGCCGTAGCCGATGAGTTCGCCCAAAATGATTGCGCCGCGCCGGCGCGCACTTTCAAGAGTTTCAAGCGCGACGACGGCCGCGCCTTCACCCAATGCCAGGCCATCGCGCCGTGCATCGAATGGACGGCAGATGGTGGTCGAGAGCGCCTGCAACGCGTCGAAACCCGAAAACACAAGTTCACTGAGCGCGTCGTAGCCGCCAGTGAGAACGCGCTCGGCCCGGCCATAACGAATCAGCTCCCAGGCGTGGCCGATGGCGTTGCTGCCGGAAGCGCAGGCGTTCGAGACAATCGTGACCGGCCCGTTGGAACCGAGGGCGTCGAGAATCATCCGCGCCTGGACCTGCGGTTGGTAGTGGACGGCGCGCGTGGATTGGAGGCGATGACTGCGCGGCGTTTGCGTCGCCTGGCGAAAATACGCCTCGCCGAGCGACATGCCGCCCGCGGTCGTGCCCAAAACCAGCGGCAGATTTTCGGCGGGTTCCCAACCGGATTGCCGCCACGCCTCGCAGGTTGCCAGCAGCAGCAACGTGACGGCGCGGTCGAGCCGGGCAATTTGTTTTGCATTGAGGCTGGACGCTGGCGGAGACGCCGGCAAATCAACTTCCGCCGCGCTTTTCGCCCGCTGACGGCTGACATCGAAGAGCGACACGGGACGGAACGCCGTCCGGCCCGCCCGAAAACCTTCTGCATTCGGTTTCCAGCCCAAGCCGAGCGCCGTAACGATTCCGGCGCCGGTGATGACCACGCGTGTCGGTGAGGTTGGCGACGGTGCGAGCGGAAAAAACATGGGCGATTACATTAATAAACCCGCACCGGCACCGCCAACGCTTTTTTCTCCCTCGCCGCGTCCGACGCGAGATTGGTTCGTTCAATACACCAGCATCGACGCCTTGGGATTTAATGAGGAAGACATGAAATCAGGAAAAATCGGCTCCTTGTTTCCTGCCTTCCTTATGCAATAAACGAGAACGAGCACCGCCGCATCCGGCACCGACTTCAAATCCGCAGATTGCGCCGATTTACGCAGAAAACAGTTTCGCGCGAAGACCGCAAAGTTTGCGAAGAAAGAGTTTCCCTTCGTTGCCTTTGCGTCCTTCGCGCGACCCATCGAACTGAAAATCCGCCGACAATTTGGGCGACGGGAGAATTTTGCCTCGATTCATGGAGGCATTCCGCCCAAGCTCGGTTGATGTTTGCGGCGAAGAAATGCGCGGCAGTGATTCCCTGTTTCAACGAGGCGGCGACCATCGCGCCTCTGGTCGCGGCCGTGCGCCAACATCTTCCGTCCGTGCTGGTCGTGAACGACGGTTCGACCGATGACACCTCGAACCTGGCCGGCGGCGCAGGCGCGGTGGTGATCAGTCACCGGCAAAATCTCGGCAAGGGCGCCGCGCTCAGGACCGGTTTGTCGCTGGCACTGAAGCAGGGCTTTGAATGGGCCTTGATGCTGGACGGCGACGGCCAGCACGCGCCGGAGGATTTGCCGGCATTGCTTCGGTGCGCCGGGCAAACCGGGGCATTACTGGTGATCGGGAACCGCATGCACAATGCGCGGGCCATGCCCTGGCTCCGCCGGCTGGTGAACCAATGGATGAGTCGCAAACTGTCGCGACGCGCGGGCCGGAATCTGCCGGACACGCAATGCGGCCTGCGGCTCCTTCATCTTGAAACCTGGGCGGCCCTGCCTCTCAAGACAAAAAACTTTGAGGTGGAATCCGAAACATTGATGGCATTCATCGCGGCGGGATGGCGGGTTGAGTTTGTTCCAATCCAAGTCATTGGCAGTGGTCGGAGCAGCCATATTCGACCGGTGACCGATACGTTGCGCTGGTTGAGATGGTGGCGGAATTTCCGACGGCTCCCGGCATCTTGCAACCAGGCGGGTTCTGTCATCCAAGCATCCCAGCCTCTCGCAGCCCAAACCGAAATGCTCCATCAGAAAAGTCTGACGGATATTCGCGCCGGCTCACTTGCTGGGATTCCAGATGTATTTTCCGCTGGCATCAATGTAGCCGTATCGCCCGCCCGCCTTGACGCGCGCGAGGCCGCCGGCAAAGGGCATGGCTTCGTCGAATTGCGGGTTGACCACAATTTTGCCGCCCAGGTCCACGAATCCCCAGTGTCCGGATTGACGCACCGCAGCCAGCCCCTCTGAAAATGCGGCGGCTCCATCAAACTGCGGATTGATCACAAATTTTCCGGTTGCATCAATATAACCCCAGTGCTTGCCCTGCCGGACCGGCGCCAGGCCTTTGACAAAACTTCCCACTTCGTCGAACTGCGGATTGACGGTTATTTTCCCCGTCTGGTCAACGAACCCCCATTTGCCGTCCGTCCTGACCCCGGCAAGTCCTTCGGAAAACGGCAGCGCCCTTTCAAACTGCGGATTGATGGCCGTCTTCCCGCTGGCGTCCGTGTAGCCAAAACGGCCGGCTATTTTAACGGCGGCGAGACCCTCGGAAAACGCGGCGGCTTCGTCGAATTGCGGGTTGATGACAATTTTCCCGGTCTTGTCAACGTAGCCCCAATGGCCCAGCTTGACCGCCGCGAGCCCACCGGAAAATCTTCCGGCGTCTTCAAACTGCGGATTGATGACATACTTCCCTTCCGAATTGATATAGCCACAACGACCACCGCCACCGTAGGGACTGAAGGGCCGGGGATCGTACGGATAGGGATTGAACGGGCCGGGCCCGCCGCCGAGCTTGACCACCGCCAACCCTTCGCTGAAAACATCCGCCTTGTCGAACTGCGGATTGATCGCGACCTTCCCCGAAGCGTCCACGTAGCCCCATCGGCCCATGCGCACCGGGGCAAGTCCTTCCGCAAAAACATCCGCGCGATCGAACTGCGGATTGATCACGGTTTCGCCGGATTTGTTCACAAACCCCCAGCGACCGTTGACGACAACGGGATAGAGAGTTGATGCGGCCGTGCAAACGGACATGGCACCCAACGTTGCCAGGGTGAACAGCATGTAAAACCAGGATTTTTTCATAATGTTTCAGGAATCGCTTTTTAACATCGCACGGGAATAAACCTCCATCCCGCATTAAACCCGCCAGATTTGCCAGAGTCTATTTTGCCGCGATGGCGAGTCAAGCGGCGATTTGAAGTCCGCGACCCACCACCCCGGACTTGACCGGGCCGGCGGATTGGCCGACTGATTTAATGGCTTGCATAAGCGGCCTCAATGACCAATCTTCCTTTCCGGCGAAGCTCAAAACATTTTCGAATCATGAGAAGTTCAATCCGAACGGTTGGCATCATCGGCAGCGGTCCATCGGGCGCAACGCTCGCTTCGTTGCTTGCGATGAAAGGCGTGGAGGTGACCCTTTTCGATGATGGCCGCAGGCCCGATCTGATCGTCGGCGAGTCGCTCATTCCGGCAGTCGTGCCCGTGCTGCGGAAACTTGGACTGGAGGAGCGCGCCGCGGCGATATGCCAGCACAAGCCGGGGGTCACGTTCACCTTTGGCGTGAATGACCGGGCCGAGTTTTGTTTCCAATCGCTCTCCCATTACGGAGGGCCGACCTACGCCTACAACGCCCCGCGCCCCGCGTTCGATCGTTTGTTCGACGAACGCGCCGATGAATTGGGCGTGAAACGCGTGCGCGCACGGGCGAAGGTTGAGCGGGTGGACAAGGACGGATTGCAACTGGATGACGAGACGCTCGCGCAAGCCCCGTGGCTTCAAGGCCGGCAGCCGGATTTGCTCGTGGATTCCACGGGACGCAGCCGTTTTTTTGCGCGCACGATGGAAATTCCCGTGGAAGTCGGCCCGCGCAAGGACGTGGCCTACTTCGCGCATTACGAAGGATTCGACGCCTGCCGGCCCCAGGGGCAGGTCATCATCGGTCAACTGGCCGCCGGTTGGTGCTGGCGCATTCCGTTGCGCGACTGCATTTCCGTCGGCGTGGTGATGAACAAGGATGACGCCGCCCAACTCGGCGCGACTCCTATGGAACGGCTTGAAGCCGCGATCGACCGCGACCCATTGCTTTCCGCAGCGGGCAAGAACCGCCGCCGCATCACGGAGGTCGCCACCTATACCAATTACCAGCTCGTCTCCGAACGCGGCCACGGGCCGGGATGGGTGATGACGGGCGATGCATTTGGTTTTGTGGATCCGATGCTTTCGCCGGGCGTGTATCTGGCGCTGCATTCCGCGGAATTGCTCACCGAACTTCTCGACGATCTTCCGGCGTATTCGCGCGAGATGCGCAAGCTCATCAAGGCCTGGATGGTTCTCATCCAGTATTTTTACGATGGGCGCATCTTTGCCATGTATCATACCGGCATGGCATTTGAGCGGATGTTTCCCGGCAAAATCACCGGCTCGCTCCACCGCTTCTTCGACCGCGAAGTCGCCCTGATGGCTTCGGGGCTGGACATCACCTCGCGGTTTGGACACGGCATGTTGCAAATCATGTCGCGCCCCGCCTCCTGGAAAAGCAATCCCGCGGCACTCGCCATCCGATAAATCCAAGACACGTGGCAACGGCAAATTTATTTGAGCAAAGGCAAGCCCGTCAAAGTGATGGCGCCCGTCGGAAACCTGTTGGAAGAGCGCACGAAGGCCGCAAAGATTCTGCCGGCACGGGTGGAATTACCAAGTTCAAGCTTGCAACCAAAATGGCGGTTCGCTTAAAAAAAGGCCAGATGCTTTACGAATGCTGGCAGAAGGTGGCTCAGGACAGGCGTAATGAAGTCGCTTTGCGCGACCTGGCTTCCGGGCGGAGTTGGACCTTCGCGCAAATGGACCGAGAAGCCGAAGCTCCGTTGCCGGAAAATCCGGCGATGGTTTTTCCTCAGGGTCATTCACCCGAATTCATCTTTACCGTGTTGCGGGCCTGGCGCCAGCGCCGGGTGGTTTGCCTGCTCGAATCGCATCAACAGCCGCTCACCGTTTCGCCTCCGCCCCTGCCCTGCTGTCATCTCAAGACCACGCCGGCCACCACCGGTGTGCCGCGCCCGGTCGCTTTCACGGAGGAACAACTGGCCGCCGACGCCGAAAACATCGTGACCACGATGGAGTTGCGCCCGGACTGGCCCAACCTCGGCGTGATTTCCATGGCTTATTCCTATGGATTTTCAAATCTGGTGCTGCCGCTTTTGCTCCACGGCATTCCGCTCTTTCTGGCACCCGCGCCATTGCCGGAAATCCTGCGGGGCGCGGCCAAGGCACATTGGAACTTGACCGTGGCCGGTGTGCCGGCGCTGTGGCATGCCTGGCACAAGGCCGGCGCCATCCTGCACAACGTGCGCCTGGCCATCTCGGCGGGCGCGCCGCTGCCATTGACGCTGGAGCGCGCGGTCTTCGAGGAACACGGCATTAAAATTCACAACTTTTACGGCTCCGCCGAATGCGGCGGCATCGCCTACGACGTGACGGCAACTCCGCGCGCGGACGAAACCTCCGTCGGCCGGCCAATAAAGAATGTAAAAGTGTCGCTCAACCCGAACGGAGTTCTCCTCGTGCGGAGCCGGGCGGTGGGCGAAACTTATTGGCCTGAACCCGAGGAAACTCTCGGCGGAGGCGTCTTTCAAACCTGCGATCTCGCCGAGCTCAAGGATGGGACGGTTCATCTGCGCGGGCGAACCGGCGACCACATCAATGTGGCCGGACGGAAAGTGTCCCCGGCAACCATCGAACAGGCGTTGCGCGAGCACGAAGCCGTTGCCGGGTGCCTGGTCTTCGGCGTGCCGAGCGGGAACGCGGACCGGATTGATCACATCGTCGCGTGCGTCACGGCGGACCAGCGCGGCACCAAGGACGAATTGAAACAATTTCTACTCCAGAAACTTCCGAGCTGGCAGGTGCCGCGCGAGTGGTGGTTTGTGGAATCACTCGGCACAAACGGGAATGGAAAGATTTCGCGCGCGCAGTGGCGGAAGGATTTTCTCGAAAATCGCGCGAAACAAAGCGTCGCGGTTTAGGGAAATTATTCTGGGATGACGATTTGAGGGAGCGCGGGCGTCTCGCCCGCAGCTTTCGGCGTCCACGCCGAATGCGAAAATGTTTTCAACGGGACGTTGCAAACGGCGACCGGGACGGTCGCGCTCCCCAGACGAAATCTACACTTCACAGTTCGCAATTCGCACTTGTCATGGCTCTTTTCCGGTTTTCATTTTGGGATGGATGATTGGGGGGGCGCGAGTTGTCTCAACTCGCAGCGGATGGCGGGCGGTTGACGTGGAGAATTGCCGGGCGGCCCGTGTGTGCGGACGCGCTGCGGCTTGGGACAAGCCGCGCTCCGGCAACAACACCGGCTCGGCGTACGACGCTGGGCGATGACGGAAATCTGATGCAGGCGGACATGTCCGCGCAGTCCAAACTAAACCCGGTTTTGATTTTGCAGAGACAATGCTGAACCGTGACGGACCTTGCCACTGGAAGTCAGGCTGATTTCGGCAACCAAATCGAGCGAAGTCGGCACCTTGTGGCTCGAAAGCCGGCGGCGGCAAAATGCAAGGATGTCCTCGGTCACCGTCGGAGCGCTGTCGCTGCGCAATTGCACGTCGGCATGGACCACTTCGCCCATCTGCGGATGCGGACGGGTCGAGACGCGCGAACGCAGCACCGCCGGATGCTGGTCCAGCACGGCGGCGACCTCTTCCGGAAAAACCTTGTGGCCGGCCACGTGAATCACCGAGGAAGTCCGCCCGTCCAGCGCAATCCGGCCGCCGCGGTCACGATGCGCCAGATCGCCGGTCAGAAACCAGCCGTCATGCAGCACTTCGTCGCGGCGTCGCGGCGGGCTGAGGTAACCCTCAAACATGCCGGGACCGCGCAAGGCAAGCTGGCCCGTTTCGCCTTCGGCCACCGGTTTCATGGCGTCATCCACAATGATGGCTTCAAAACCGGCCACCGGCCGGCCGATGGCTTCGGGATGCTCGGCGGCTTCCGTGATGTTCATGATGGGCAGTCCCACCTCGATGATGCCGTAGCCCTGCGAGACCGGCACCTTGTACCTCGCGAGAAAATCCCGCGCCGATTGCGGATGAAGTTTGCTCGAAACGGACATCACCCGCCGAAGCGAAGGTGGCAGCGTGCGGCCCGTCCCTTCGCCGGTCAACATGCGCACGTGCATCGGTGTGACATAAAGGAACGTGGCCTGGTGGCGTGCGGCCGCGTCCAGAATGCTTTCGGCCAGGTAATCGCCGCTCACCACGACCGTGGCGCCGGCTTCAAGGTAAAGAATGATGGAAACATAAAAATGATAGGCCATCGGCAGGACCCAGAGAATTTTGTCTTCACAACCCAGTCCCAGCCCGGAGTTGGCGGCGCGCGTGCGCTCAAGCACGCCGCGATGCGTCAGGGCCACACCTTTGGCCGCGCCGGTCGTTCCCGAAGTGAAACGCACAAAGGCGGCGTCCTTGATGTCCGGCGCGAGTGGAAGTTGCGGGCCGTCCAGCCGCGTGAATCGCAAACCATTGCCGCCCGGATTTTCCAGATTGACGGTTTTGCCCGCCGGTGCCGGGCCAAGTCCTTCATCAAGAATCACGCACAGGGGCGCGCGCGCCAGCATCTCCGACACTTCTTCCGGCTTCATCTGGTGATGGATGGGCATGATGACCGCGCCGCATCCCAACGCCGCCAGTGCGCCGATGACGAAAGCGCGTCCGTTGCGCGCCCGCACGCCGACACCATGGCCTTCGCTCAGGCCCAACCGGTCAAGCTGGACCCGCAGCGCCTCGACTTCGCGCCAGAGTGACCGGTAATCCAGCGAACCGCCGGCATCAATGATGGCCGTGCGGTCCGGCCATTGCCTGGCAGAGTGGGAAAGCGTTTCAAAAACGTTCATTGTCATGCAAATCTTAATCTTACTCTTTCTTTTAATCTTAATCCTGCCGTTCCCCACCGACTCGATACTCAACCGCTTCCTCATGCAGCCGATCTGGTGAATTGCTCCGAATCAGTCCGACGAGCAGGGAAATAATATCCTTGAGCAACGTCTTGCCTTCATCCAGCTCCACTTCCGAAAGCAGTTTCTTGACGAAGATTAGATCAAGACAACCGGCACATTCCAACCCGGAACCGCGGGCGATGTCAAAGAACTTGCACCGATCCGCTGACGTGAACCGTCCGTTTCCCTCGGGAATATTCAGGACGATGGAGGTTCGCGCCCGGTCAAGCTGGTTGTGAACAGCGGCAGATTTGGGAAGGCGCTCCAAAAGGGGTTCCACCCATTGGGCAAAGGCGAGCGCCTTCTTGTAAGCCTCAAGCTTTTCATGATCAAAATAAATTCTCATAGGCTGAATGTGATTAAGATTACGAGTAAGATTATGATTAAGATGGAGAAAGTTAAGAGCAAATATTTCCGAACCCAATCCCAATCTTGATCTTGCCTTTGCTCTTAATCGTAATCATTGCTCCATTTGCTTCCGAATCAGCGCCAGCGCATCATCGAGCGGCCGGCCGGCTGCTTGAAGAGCAGCGGCGGTTCCAGCAGCCCAGCCCGTTGCCAATGCGGTGCCGATGACCCGTGCCGAAGTCATTGCTCCCGTCGTCGCGGAAAGACAGCGCCCGGCCACGAATACGTTGTCCAGTTCCACGGGGCGCAGACAGTCCAGCGGAACATCATAGTAGCCACGCTCGGTGAAGTAAGTCATTTCCGGTCTGGGACTGTGCGTCCAACGTTCCATCGGCCAGCAACCGCGGGCAATGCCGAGTGGCCATTTCCGCGTGCCCATTACATCCTCGTCTGCAAGCCGGGCGCGCCCCAAAATGCGGCGGCCTGAGCGGACGCCGAGTTGCGGGGCGACGGAATCAAGGCGGGCGTTCCGGCATGAGGCGATGTTTTCAACCAGAAACTTTTGCAGGGGACCGAGCAGCGCCCGCGCCTCGCGTTCCCAATCCGTGACCTGTTGCCAGAGCGCGCGCTCCGGATTTGCCGGGAGCAAACTGAGTTTGAACGCGAGGCGTCCGTTGGAGCCGGCGCCCGGAACGAGCGACAACCGTTCACAGAGCGCTGGCAATGATCCACTTTCGACGGCACGGCGCAATTCGCGTCGCACTTCGAGCAAACCGCATTCGGCCAGACCGGGATCAACATTTTCCAGGATAAAAACCAGAGCAGGCGCCTGATCAGCGCCGCCGTTTTCCACATTGGCGCCAGCCAGGGCGGCGGCGGTTGCCTCGCCGGTGCAATCCACCACGGTGTTCGGATGAAAAAGCAACGGCTCGTTCCACGCCAGGGCGCGGACCCGGCGCAGGCGGGAGCCTTCGGCTTGCGCCTCCGACACCGTGGCATGCAGCACCACGGTGATGTTCCCGGATTCACTCACCACCGCATCAGCCACGCTTGCGAAGGCAGTTGGAAGATATGGCAACACCCAGAGGCCGTTGTCCACCCGCAAAGGTTTAGTTGCGTTGGCGCGTTGCAACCGCGCGGCAAATTCCTGCGCAAAACCACCCGCGACCGGCGTGGCTTCCGTGCCGGTTTTGTCGCGCAAATACAGTCCGCAGATGGTTCCGACCTGCGCGGTGGTGGCCAAACCGCCCAGAAAACCATATCGCTCAAGCAAAACCACCCGGGCGCCGGCGCGCCCGGCCGCGGCAGCCGCCGCAATGCCCGCCGCACCGCCGCCGATGACCAGCACATCGCAGGATATGTCCGCGGAACCGATGCGAGCCGCGTTGCTCACGGTATTCTCCGTCTCATGTGCCCGCCATAGCCACGGATGTATTTCCACTGGGGCCGCACGTTCAGCAGAACCGTAACTTTTTGTCCCCACCGGACCATTGCCTTGCGCCAGTCTGCCGGCGAAGTCCACTCCGCGCGCCGTCGCGTGATGCGGTCAAGTTTGTTTTCGGTATCTTCAGCCAGCCCCGGCGAAAGGTAATAGGCCGGCTCGAAAAGATCCTGGTCCGGTTTCACCTGGCCTTCCCGCATAGCGGTCTGGGCCAGCGGCGTGCCTTCATAAACGCGGATGCCAATGGTGGCAAACACGGCGTTCGCCTCGGCACAACTGTTTAAAAAGTTTTGCGTGTCCTCGACATCCGCCCAGGTTTCGCCGGGACCGCCGAACAACAGGTATACCGCCACGGGCAGACCCGCATCATGCGCGGCTTGCAGTGCAATCCGGGTTTCCTCCTGTCCAAAGGGCTTGTTCAATGCCGCCAGCATCTTGTCCGAGGCCACATCCAGTCCGAATTCCACCCCGTTGCAACCGCCTTCCTTCATCGCGTGCGCAAGTTCCGCGTCAAACCCTGTCGGGTTGCAGAACGCCGACCATTGGACCGGCACGCGCCGCCTCCGAAGTTCACGGCAGATTGCCAGCGCGTGGCCGCGCGGGTCGTTGAAGACACTGTCCACGAAAAATAAATGGCGCACGTTCGACCGCGCGACCACGGTTTCAACCTCCTCGACCACCGCTTCCGGCGGACGCAGCCGATAGCGGCGCCCTTCCAATTTTGGGTAGATGCAGTAGGCGCATTTGAACGGACAACCCCGTTTGGTTTGGACGCCGACAAATCCACCGCGCCGGATGTAGCGTTTGTAGCGGCAAAATTCATGGGCGGCCGTCGGCAATCGGGCGAGTGACTCGATTGCTTTTGCAGGTTCACAACCAGGGCCATCGCCTCCGGTTTTGGCGATGACGCCTTCAATCCCCTCCAGTGAACGTCCGGTTTCCAATCGCGCCAACACTTCCGTGAAAGTTTGTTCACCCTCGCCAATCACGCCGCAATCGGGCTGCAACCGCCGCATCCAGCCCTGCGGCGACACCGAAAAACCGGTGCCGCCCAGAATCAATGGTCCTTCGAAATGATGCCGCACTGTTTCCACCGATTCCCGCACTTCGTCGAAATACAACCTCGGCGCAAACGACCAGCAGTTGTCCAGATTGCGGATGCCGAAGGCCACGGCTTGAAATTTGTCTGACGCCAGCGCCTTTCGCAGCGCCATTTGTGGCCTGCGCTCCATTCCCAAATCCAAAAACGTCACGTCGTGGCCGGCAGCGCGGGCGGCGGCGGCGACGCAGAGCGCCCCCAGCGGCGCCACGGGATAAGGCGAGCGTTCGCGGTTTGTTGCCACCAAAAGCACCTTCATGACAGCTCCTCCTCAAGCAAGGCCTTGCGCATGTCCCGTTCCAGCCCGTCCACTTCGGCCGGGCTCAGGCAGTCATCCACCGACGAAATCTGTGTGGAAAGCCTGCTGCCAAATCTCAGAAATACCACGGTCAACCCCGGTGGCCGCCAGCTCGGCACCAGGTGCGCGACATCCAGAATCCGCGCGCCCCACAGCTCCGTCATCCCGGCGCAGGTCTCGCCTGAATCCGAAAAACAAAACGTGGCAATCTTGCCGCGGGTCGGCTTGCCAAGATGATGCACATAAAAACCCAGCGGCAGCGGCTTGAACATGTCCAGCGCCGCCATGCAGGATTCCGGGAAGCGGTCGCGGATCTGGTTCGTCATCTGACGGCTTAAATCGCCGAGGATGTCGCCGAGCCGCCCGGCCAGTTGCGGTTCGATGCGATAGAAAAGAATGGAGAGGTGGTTTGAAAAAATGGGGCCGTTCGCGCCACGGCGGCGCGTGTCATGGGGCACGGGCATCAAATACGCGCCGTCTTTGTTGCCGCGTTGGACCGCGACGGCGTGCAAGGCCCGGATCGAAGCCGCCAGATAAAAATGGCTGCGCCGGAAACCGCCGACGAGTTGCTGGCAGCGCGCGTCTATGCGGGCCGTCTCCTGTTCGGTGAATGAAACGACACGATAATGGTTCCGGCACAAACGCGGGCGCGGCCCTGGCGGCACGAGGCTGAAGAGCGGTTCGTCACCGGATTCCCGGAGCCATTTTACCGAACCGCGCGCCTTTTTTACATTTGGCCACCAGCCGGCCATATCCCATCCCAGTTGTTTGGGGCTGATCAAGTCCTGGATGTTTGGCGCTCCATTTGCATCGCTGTTCGCGTTCAGATGATTCAACAACAAATCCAGTCCCCGCGCATCCAGCAAGGTGTGGTTCCATGAAAGATACAAATGACTGGTGCCATCCGCGTGGCGCACCACGTCAAATGCAAGTCCCGGCCCGCGCGCGGCATGCAACTCGCGTCCCGCCACCACTTCCGGCAGCGACCACGGCGTGTCCTTGCCGCCATTTGGATCGCTGTGCTCGTACAGAACGGTTTTTGATTCTGCCGATGTGCGCCAGAGGGCGGGAAGCAACGGAAACGGACGAACAATGCTCACACGCGCCAGCCAGTCCAGAACCGGCGAAGTTGCGATGCGCTGGCGCAGCCGTTCCATGTCCAGGCCGGGTCCGAGCCGGATGACTGCGCAACAGACGTTGCCGGGCAGGCCGGCCCGCCGCATCCGGCCGTCCTGGCCGTGCATGAAGTAATCTCCCGCAGCCAATCGAATCTGACGGGGCAGGTCAGGCATAGGCACGGCCGTTCCGGCGCTCAGGTTGAGGAGTGGTTGTTGCGGGCCAGCTCGGCGATGCAATTGGCGAGCGTGGCCATGGAGGTCAAATTGTTGCCCGTCAGGTGCGAATCCGGCACCCGGACCCCGATGACGCGTTCGCAGTAGAGCAACAGTTCGACGAGCGCAAAGGAATCAATGCCTGCCTGGGCCAGCGGGCTGTTCTCGTCAAAATTCGTTCCTTCGGCGACGAAATTGGTCCGCGCGAACTGACAGAGCTGCGCGGCGATTGTCTTGGGGTCCTTCTCTGAGGTCATTGCTGGTTTTGGTCTGTGACGAAGTGGCGGTCGTTTGCGATCGCAACAACAGAGGCTGCCGGTGAAAAGGCCGGTCGGTGTTCGCACCCGGCCATCACGCAAGCGACGAAGCAGCGATTGGAGTCAATGCTCATTTCCATGAGTATGGCCGCGCTCAAAATGCCGTCAAGCATGGAAGCTTTGCCATCTTAATCGTAATCGTCATCGCAATCCGCTTTGAAAAAGGATTGTGAGCAAGGACAGGATTATGATTCAGAGCGAATGCCTCCGTTCAGCGATGGCTTGTGGCATTATGTGCTTGCCCGGTGTCACCGCGTCGGAACATCCTGTGTGGTATGGTGGCACCTGTCCCAGATGAAATTGAAGCTCCTGCCCTCATGTCCAAGGCAAAGGAACTGACGATTAAAATCGTGGCCTTGACCCTGCTCGGCGTTGGGCTGGGCATTGCCCAGGGCTGGGCATCGTCCCGGTCTTACAAACCCGACCACGTCGCCGGCTTTAACCTCGGTGTGGTGCACGGAATCCTGATGCCCGCCGCGTTGCCGGGCTTGTTGCTGGGAAACAACCTGCCGATTTACGCTCCAAACAATACCGGCCGGACCTACAACATCGGCTTCGCCGTGGGCATCAATTGCTGCGGCACACTCTTTTTTGGCATCAGCTTCTGGCAGCCGCGACGACGACGGAAGCATGGATTGGCGGATTGATGGATGAACCGATTATTTTGGACGGCGAATCTCTTCCGTTTATCCAACAACCCAATAATCCAGAACCCCATTCAATACGGCCAGTCGCAAAAGATTTCCATCACGTTCAACGTTCCGCCTCCCCAATAGCAGCTTGGAGGGAAGCTGAATTTTCTCTGGCCCCGGTCATAAGTCAGTTTCACCGGATGAGCCGGAATGTTTGGGTCGTACGCCTCGAATTCCATGGTTTCCTCCGACTCCGTCAGCCCATACAGCACGATCCCGTGGTTGATGGTGATGTGCGGGAAGCGGAACAGATGCACGAGCGCCAACCCGCGCTTGTGTAGCGATTGTTTCAACTGTTGCGCCATCCGTTTCTGGTGCCGTCCGCTGATCGGAAACACCATGCGCCAGTGGCTCCGCAAAAAATAGGACCGCCACGGGCCGCCCAGTTCCGCCTTGAGCAGCGGTTCATGCGCCTGACTAAACGAGCGCAGGCCGTCAAACCCCGGAATTGCCACACGTTCCGATTCCGTGCACGCCCGGCGCGGATTCCGGGAAACGACCTCGCGGATCATCTGCCGGTAAGCTTCCGGTTCCACCGCCGGCAATCTCCGCTCAAAACGGGCGTGATGAAAAAACTGCCGCGTCGAGCGCACCATCACGAAGCAGCGATGATAATAAGTCGGCGGCGGGCTGGAGCGAAAGGTGGTCATCGCCCCGGTCAACGGATCAAAATAATATTGCCACACCAATTCGTGCGCAAAGGCGAAGGTGTCCCGCTCAAATCTGAATCTAAGGACTGACTGCTCGGTCGGCGTCATCATTGCTTGGGCGGAAACTAACGGCCAAATTTTGCAAAAGCCAGACTGGAAGCGGTTGACACGGATGGATGCGGATTCCAAACAACGGAGACACAAAGACAACAATTGTTCCGGCGGAGACAAAATCCGGCCTGAATTGAAACTGGACGGTGTGCCTGAGAATCTGATAACTGCTTTCCCCTGCTCTGCCGGCCAGGCGACCAAACTTGCCTGCATGAAGACGAAACATCCAAGCAAAGAGGCAAAACATGCATGTTTGGAGATTAAACATCCAAGCAAAGGGACGGAATATGCATACATGGAGGCTTTGTATGCATACAAAGAGACGAAACTTACCTACATGAAGGCTTAACATGCATGTTTAGAGACCAAACATGCATACATGAAGGCTTTGTATGCATACAAAGGGACGGAACATGCATGTTTAGAGGCTAAACAGGCAAGCAAGACGGGCAAAAGGGGTTAAATTGTCAACAATTCGCAGCCGTGAGCATAAAGTTTCAACCGCGGCGGCTTGACCGGCCTGCGCCGCGCCTTCTGCGGCGATGATTTTTCCAACTGGCGCGGCACGGAAATCTCCGGCAGCGGCCTCCCGATTTTGAAATCCGGCGGCAGTTGCCGGAACAGCGGCGACTGACGCTTGAACAACGCCGCCGAAAACCAGTGGCGCATGAACATCACCAGATATTCGCGTCCGCGCCGTCCTTTGAACTTCCGCCGCCAGCGCTCGTTCCCGGCAAAGACGATTTCCGCCTTTTGCGCCACTTCATCCGCCAAATCCTCCGGCAGCTCCGCCCAGAAATAATTTTTCAACTGGTCGAGGATAACCACCGCCATCAGCAGCGGACAGCAACCAGTCTGCCGTTCAAACCGCGTCACCGGCGGATAAATATCTTCGCGTTGTTTCATGCCGGCAGTTTATTTGACGCCCTCGGACAAAGGCTGTCCAAGCCCCTGTTCACGTGTTTCAACTCGTTCAGTCAAAAAAGTGCATTTGGTGTATGGCAAAAACGGCGAATAACAATCCCACCAGCCCCGCAAAAATTTGCCCATGCCACGCCATTGAACTTGCCGCTGCGGGCCGTGGGAAATCTGGCGTCACGCCGGCGGCCAGCAACCGGTCATAAAGATGCGGATGTGTTGCCCGCGACTTTGCTGTGACCGCCGGTGACAGATTATCCGCATACAGCTTCGCCAATGCCCGGGCATAGGTTCCGGCATCACCCTCATTGGCTTTCGCCATCTCGTCCGCCCGCGACTCCAGCTTCCTGTTGATTCTCCGGTAAATGCGGGGAACCCCAATGGTGGTGAACAACAAGCCATAAAAAGCGAAAAAGCCAAAGTTGGGGCCGAAGGCGTGAGTTAATGGATTAAAGTAAATCCACGGCAGGAACGCCAGCATCTGGATGGAACGCGAGTATCGGTCCGCCTTTGATTCGGTCAGGTGTGCCAGTTCATGTGCGCAGACCGCGGCAACCTCATCATCGGGAAGCAATTCCAGCAGGCGCTCCGTAAACAGCAGTTTGCGGGCGCCGGGCATCGCGAATGCCTGTGCCGATGGGGAGCGCATCAACCAGACTTCGCGAAAAGTTACATTCATCCGGGCCGACGTGTCGGCGACAATTTTCCGCAAACGTTCCGGTGCTGGCTCGAACAGACCGAGTCTCCGCCCCAGCCAGACTATGCCTCCTTGTGCCCAAATCACCCACAGGCCAACCACCCCACAACCGATGGCAAACCCCAGCAGATTGAAGGTGTCAGGCATCAAGACTGCCGCTCCCAAGAATACGAACCAGATCAAAAACCGGAACAGAATGCCGATGGCGGCCTGGCGCAAAAATTCATGAAATGAAATCCTTGGGAAAAGCTCGTGATCGAATGGAAACGTTCCTGTATAAGCGCCAAACACAGAGGTGATGCCCGTCAAAAGCCAGAGCGGCGATGAATCCGGCCATACCAGCAGTACCGTCAAGACGAAAATGCCTGGGACTGTCCACAGATTGGAACGGGCTGCCACAATGACCGGATACGCCAACCGCGCCTGTTCCGACCAATGTTTGTCCTTGTTGCAGCGCCAAGGCATTAGCGCCAGCCAGTTCGTGACAAAAATCACGCCCGCCGTCAGCAGGAATGCACTGATAAGAATCAATCCGTCCATGTTTCGCACATGTCTTAATCCACGATGCGCCAGGCCAGATACAGTGGTCTGCAACGTGGCGCAGCTTTACGTGGACAATAACTGGTGGCCCGTTCAAATTTCCTGATTGGCTCGTAACGCTTTGGTGGCTGTTTTTGTTTTTAACCCTCAACATTCAACTCTCAACCAGTTTTTCCAACCGGTGCGACAAAGGCTGTCCAAGCTTCGAATCACCCCATTCTCACGCGTTCGGCGCATGGCTCACAGTTCTTGAACCACTCATATAGGAGCGAATGTATGTGTCTAAAAGCTTGTTCAAAGCGATTTCCGACGGATCACCTTTCTGCAATCTCTCAGCGCTGCGCAATTTTGACAATAGGGAGCATAAGTATTTTCCGGTTAACTTTACAATGAGTACGCCGTGTTTGTCATAATAGAAACGAGTTGTGTCCAATTCAGGCCCTACGAACAAATCATATTTTTCATCGCGAGTGATGATGAAGCCAAGGCGCCCATATTCATTACATAGATAACTGTGCATCTGGCGATAATCATCCGGTGTAATTCCGAGTTTATTTTTCACCTCAAATATGACCTGCCGACATTTATAATCGTCTAGAATTCGCCGCCACAATCCTCGCTCGCTGTGGTTGGTCGCGACGACATCTCTTCGTAGAGGCGCATTCCCGTTTGGATGCAATTCAAAATTGCGGAGTGGTCCCGAAAAACAAATCTTAAGCACGCGCAGGCACCATTCTTCATACTCAGAAGCGGCATCCGCTCCTAATACAATACGATCATATTTTGCGTGCAACTGGCCTATTCGCTTATTCCGAATCTCTGGCGCTTCTGAATATATTTCCACTTCATATTCGTCATGAATTTCGGCGGCTTCGTCGGCGTTGAGCACATTCCGCGTTGCGTCCAGTGCCATCCAATAGCACGGATGAATCAAGAGTCGGTCAGAAGGGGCAAATTCTCTGCTTGGGTTCCGACCATCATGGGAGAAAATAAATGCACTGCTCACGGTATCTTTGATTCCTAGAAAACCAATCCCGTAAAGAAGCCGAATGCCTTCTTGTGCGCTTTCTAAAACGGCAAACTCGCGCTGGTATTTAGCGTCCAAATCAGTTCTGAGAAACAGCGCTTCAAGGCGTTCGATTGACTCCTTATACGTTACCTCAGGATTCGCCCCATGAAACGCAGCCGTTATTGGTTTCAGTGATGGAACAACGGCGGCATATTCCTTAATCAAGTCGTCGAGTCTCGTTTCTGAGATTTCTCGAGCAGTCGCCTCAACGTCCGCGATGATCAGCGTTTCCCTACGATGACGTTGCGCATACTGAAAGGCATCATTCAAAATCGAAAGGACATCACGAGGGCGGTATAACGTAAGTTGAAGGCATTTTTCAAACCCAGCCATCTCTTGCAAATCTCCTGCTACGCACCTATTCCAAAAATTTTGCGATTAGAGTCCAAGTCCAACCTAAAAGCAACCTTTAAACGGGCACAAACCACATCAAAAAGTTGTTGCTCGTCCCAATGCAACCGCATATAACGACCCTCAATGTTTTTCGAGTAATCCGGATCGAGCTTCCCAATAGCCTTAAACAAGTTATCGCGTAAGAAAATACATGCACGGAATTTGGGAAGTAGGTGGTTAAGGTCAACCGCTGCATGAACAAAACCACCAACAAGGCCACTCCCAATGTCATCTGGCTCATAACCTTCATCTAACTGATCAACGAGGACAAAAACCTGGCGATTGATAGCTCCCAAGGTGCCAAAGAGCGCATCTTGTAACTCCTTTAGCTGTAGTTTTGTCGCCAACGCGCCAATTATAGTTTCTGGTGGATCGGATGTCTGTAACTCGCGCGCCAGCAGAGACCTGAATCGCGCGCAAACTGTGCTACCATTTTTGCGCCATTGCTGAAGATGCGCTTCCAGAATAGGGAAACCCAATGTCGTTTGGAATTTCCAGTTGTCCCTTAGCAACGAAGCGACTTCAAGAATGAGTGCGTATTTCCATACAATTCTAGCACCTGCTTTAATTTGATTGTAGTGCTCCCCGAAGGCTTTCAAAAAATGCCGGGAGCCAATTACCTGGTCCTCGTGTGGGACAATCTCCAAAACTGCTACACTTCTGTCACGTCGCCAATATTTGGCGAGCTCATAAAACAAGGCGCTCTTGCCAGTGCCACGCCGCCCCACCACGATAGGTCTGTCGGAATCTGCAAGCAATGTTCGATAGTCAGGAGTTTCATAAAATGCTATGTCGAGCATTCGTGTATCCCGTTCAGCCCGAATGTCTCCGAGACGATTCGCAATTGCCATTGTGCTCATTTGGTTGCTCCTTCCACGATTTTGATTTCGGCGGGGGTGAGGCTGCGTAAAAGAGTTTCACTTTCACGCAGCAGGGCATGAAAAGCTGCGCCACGCGGTGGGCGGTGTAAAAGGCCTTTAACCCGTGTAAATGCCCCGTAAAGCTGCGCCACGGGGCGGGCTTCATCAAACCCGGATGGCATGGTGGAAGCGAGTGTGCGCCGGAACGGTGGTCGCGTCAATTCGGCAATGGCAGCGTAAAATTCCGTCATGCGGCTGTCCGTCCGTTCCCGATACTGAATTCAGATTCAGGGCCAGGCTGGTCACTTTATGGCCACTGATGTGGTGGTTCTTCATGCTTTTTTAGTTTACGCCAGCCCTGTTGAGGTATAAAAATATGTCAGAACAACAATAACATCCTCACGAGGCAACCCCAAAAAGCAGAATCCTTTATGAAGACAAGCATTAAAAATCAATCGCTACTGACCGTGCTTGTCGCCGGGCTCGGCTTGTTTCTGGCTCCTGGCGCCCAGGCCCAGTTTCAATGGGCCGATCGCGTTGCCAGTGTCGGCAACTGGCCGGAAGGCGAACCTAATATCGGGTTGGCCCTGGACACCAACGATAATTGCTATGTGGCCGGCTTTTTCGATGACACGAACAATTTTGGCGGCGTCACCCTGACAAACCAGAGCACCGCTGGCCCGGACATCTTTGTGGCCAAATACAATTCCGCCGGCGCCCTCCAGTGGGCGCAACGCGCCGGGGGCACTTCCAGCAATTATGGGCGCGGGGTTGGCGTGGACACAAACGGAAACGTTTATGTCACCGGCGGATATTCCGGTTCGGCGAAATTCGGCGGCATCATTCTGCCCGCTCCCTCCGGTGAAGAATTCTTCCTGGCCAAGTATAACAACGCGGGCGTGGTTCAGTGGGTTAAGCCGTCCACGGGAGGAAGCGACGATGTTTCCGGCATCGGGCTGGCGGTGGACGGCGCGGGGAACTCTTATGCCCTGGCGGTGGTGGACCACCTGGGCGGAGGAGGAGGGTCCGTCACGTTTGGCTCAACCACCGTCACCATACCGGCCGGCGGCGGCACCACTCTCACTGTCCTCGTAAAGTACGACAACACCGGTGCAGTCCAGTGGGCGCAGTTATTCAACAGTTCCCAGGAAAGTTTCGCCACCAAGCTTGCGGTGGATACCGCCGGAAATGTGTATGTGCGCGGCACGTTCTACTCGGACATGACAATCGAAAGCAGCAGCCTGACGGTCAGCGCCGGCTCAACGCAAAACATGTTTGTCGCCAAATTCAACAACTCTGGCAGCCTGGTTTGGATTCAACAACCACTCGGAAACGTGGGCGAAGGCGGAGTGGCGGTGGATCGATCCGGAAACGCATACGTTTCAGGCTATTTTGACACCAATCTGGTTTTTGGTGGCGGCATAACTCTGACGAACACGGCAAACAGCAGCGCCCTTTTCGGGGACGCCTTTGTAGCCAAATACAACAGCGCAGGTGCGATCCAATGGGCGCTACCGGCTGGCGGCGCGAACGGCGGTTTTTACTGGGACCTTGCCCTGGACGCCCAGACCAATATCTATGCGGCGGGGTTTTTAGGTTACAATGCTGCCATCGCGAAATATAACCCCGCTGGAACGCTCCAGTGGACATATTCGGCCACCGGGCCGCCCGCCAGTCCGGTTTCATCGGGCGTGGTCAAATGCGCCGTTGATTCAACCGGCAACAGCTATCTGGCCGGATTTTACCAGGGAACAGCCACCTTCGGTGCAACCACGCTGCAACCGCAGGAAGCCTGGAATTTCTTCCTCACCCAAGTTTCGCCGATACTGGCGGTGGCTACAACTTCGTTGCCCGACGGGACGGTTGGCGTGGCTTACAGCCAGACATTGACGGCATCCGGCGGGCAGACGCCTTACGCCTGGACGAACATTTCCGGCGGGTTGCCTCCGGGATTGACGCTGGCAGCCAACGGCGTGATTTCCGGGACACCGACGACCGTCGTCACCACCAATTTTACCGTTCGGGTGAAGGACGCCACCAACGGAATCGCGACTCAGTCGTTGACGTTGACGGTGGGCAGTCCCCCCAGTGTAACCATTCAACCGACGAATAATGTGGTTGCTGTCGCGCCCGGAAATAATGTGACCTTGTCCGTATCGGTAACCGGCCCCGGCCCCTTCAGTTACCAATGGCAACTGAACCAAACGAACCTCCCCAGCGACATCATCACCACGGTGGCCGGCAACGGGAACTTCGGTTATTCCGGAGACGGGAGCGCTGCCACCAATGCGTCATTGGGCTTTCCCGCTGACGTGGCGGTTGATCCCACCGGCAACCTGTTCATTGCTGATGTCAACAACGAGGTTATCCGCAAGGTTGACACCAGTGGAATTATCACCACGGTGGCGGGCAACGGGACCAACGGTTATTCCGGCGACGGCGGTGCCGCCACCAACGCTGAATTGAATTTTCCCTACAGCGTGGCAGTTGATGCAAACGGCAACCTGTTCATTGGCGATGGCAACCAGCGCATCCGCAAGGTGGCCGCAAATGGGATCATTACCACGGTGGCCGGCAACGGGACCAACGGTTATTCCGGCGACGGCGGTGCCGCCACCAACGCCGAATTATTTTATCCCAGCGTGACATTGGATACGATTGGCGACCTGTTCATCACCGATTCCGGCAACAATGTCATTCGCGAAGTGAAAACCAATGGGATCATCACCACGGTGGCCGGCAACGGATATGGCGCCGGTATCGGATTGGGAGGTTATTCCGGAGACGGCGGCGCGGCGACCAATGCGGAATTGTTTAACCCCTACAACACGGCAGTGGACACCACCGGCAACCTGTTCATTGCCGACACTGGCAACCAGGTCGTTCGCGAGGTGAAAACCAATGGGATCATCACCACGGTGGCGGGCAACGGTTACGGTGCCGGCACCCGATATGGAGGTTATTCCGGCGACGGTGGCGAAGCCACCAATGCCGAGTTGTCCGGTCCCTTGGATGTGGCGGTGGACGCCATCGGCAACCTGTTCATTGTGGATGCTGGCAACAACGTGATACGCGAGGTGGAGACCAACGGGATTATTACCACGGCGGCCGGCAATGGGTACCCCGGTTATTCTGGAGACGGGAGCATCGCAACCAATGCGGAATTGAGTTCTCCCCAGGGCGAGGACGTGGATGCCACCGGCGACCTGTTCATTGCGGATGGAAACAACGTCATCCGCAAAGTGGTCATTCCAGGCCCGACACTGACGTTAAATAATGTTGGTTTTGGAAATGCCGGGGCGTATGACGTGGTGGTGTCCAGCCTGTATGGCAGTGTTACCAGCAGCGTGGTCAATGTAACCATCGCGCTTCCTCCGGTCATTCTGTCAACGCCGCAAATAACCGCTGGCGGCGCCAATTTTACCTTTATGCTTTCCGGTCCAGCCGGCAGCAATTATGTGCTGCAAGTTTCCACCAACCTCCTGAACTGGATTCCGGTCAGCACCTCCACCATTCCCGTCAGCGGCTCCATCACCTTGAGCAACAACATGAATGGCAACAACCGCTTCTATCGGGCGGTGATTCCCTAGAAAAAAAGTCAAATAATGTCACCCCATAAATTGCCCATAAAACAATCCCTGTCATCGCACTTGCATCGTTCCCATTATTTCCTGCCGGTTGCAGCAATGAAAAAATTGCGGGTTGTGGAAGGCGCGATGTCCCGTTGCACTGTTATTTCGCGCCGCTCAGGGTGAGTTCCGCGGACAGCACCTTGGTGTTCGCAACAAAAGCGGAAACCCCGGCTTGAATCAACGAGCCAAGATGGCCGGTGATGGTGGCCTCGATTCGCAACGTGTCTCCGGGCCGGGCTGAGCCATAGATTTTGACGGCACGGAGCGCCGTCAATTTCAATCGCGGCCATTTTGGGTTGGCCGGGTCCTCCTGCGCCACCATGCCCGCCACCTGCGCCCCCGCTTCCACGAGCAGCACCCCGGGCAAAATCGGTTCGCCCGGAAGATGGCCGCGCAGGTAATATTCATCGCCGCGGACGCGATATTCGCCCACGCCTTCCCTGCCCGGTGTCAGGCTGACCATCCGGTCCACGAACCGGAATTCCGCCCCGTGCGGCAGCGATTTCATGGCCAGTTGCAGAATTTCAGGCGACGCGCTCATTGCTTCAATGGTTCAACCACGGTGAAGTCCGGCGGAAGACTGGCCTCGAACTGCGCGGCGTCAATCTGCTGGTTCAACACCACGTTGGTGAAATCATTGCGCAGGCTGGAACCGTCGGAAAATCTCATTTCGGTGGCTGCGATGGTGAAATTGTTCGTGTGAAAACCAATCACAATTTCGCCGATGAATTTGCGCGCGGAATCGCTGCGGGGCTGAAGCGTCATTTGCAGAATCGAGTTTGTCTCCGTTGCGGACAAAAGAAGGAAGTTTTTTTCCATGGTCGCGCGGTCGCGCGGCAGGCTGGCGTCGAGCAGGGCCAGCGCATCCTTGATCGGGCCGGTGGGGACGCCGTCGAGCGGATATTTTTCCGCCCGTTTGAGCCGTGGATAGATGATGAGCAACTGGCCAGGCTGGCGGAGCACGACGGTTTGCACCGGCTGGCCCAGCTCCCAGCGGAATTCGCCCTGCGCCACCCAAACCCTGCCGGCAGCCACCAACGGCTGGGACAGGACCTTGAGCGAGCGGGTCTGGGTGAAATCGGCGGACCAGCTTTGAAGATTGGTCTGCACCTCGAACCATTTGTCGAATTGCGCATCGGTGCCGGCGGCGTGAGCAACGGTTGCCATCGCACAAAACACTGCGATGCTGCAACCGACAAGACCCGCCATCCGTTTCTTAATCATAATCCTGCTCTGCATCTTAATCCCGACCCCGGATTGCGGGAAAAGATTAAGATTAGGACTAGGATTAAGAAATCCCAGCGCGCGAAAAATCCGCGCTAGCCTTTGTTCGGCCAGATGGGAGTAAATTGATACCATTGGGCGATATCCTTGCGAATTTCCGGCTCGAATGCACGCAGGATTTGCTGCGTCAATTGCCTGCGAGCCTCGCGATTGCCGAGGGCCTTGCGGTCGTAGGTGAATTCCGGAAGCACTTTCACGGCGTAGCCGTTGGGCCGTCGAACAATCGTCACGCCAATCAATGCGCAGCCTGACGCGCGTGCCAGTTCCGCCGCCGCCAGTGATGCCTCGAACGTGTGGCCAAAAAATTCTATCGGAACACCGCCCCGCTCCGGCGGACGGTCCAGCGAAATCGCCAGGTCCGCCCCGGCTTGAAGTTGTTTGATGACTTCCACGAACGCGAAATTGTCCTGGCCGATGACCAGGGTCTCGACTCCGCAACGCCGCCGCGATTCGATGCGAAGGTCGGTCAGGCCGTCATCGGGTTCGGCCTGCGTGAGAATCGTCAGCCGAATGCCCAGTTGCGCCAGCAACAGGCCGCCGTGCTCCCAATTGCCGAGGTGCAGCGTGATGTAAAGCGTGCCGCGACCGCGTTGCCGGGCGGCGCGGATGATGTCCAGTTCGCCCGGATTGGTCAGCCAGTTTTGCACCGGCACACCGCTTTCGACGCGCCATAAATCAACCATCTTCGAGGCGAATTTCCGGTGGAGCTGGTGGACGGCCTCTGCGGCGGCAACCCGGTCGCCCGCAAAAACGGGCAGGAAGTTTTGAACCACAATTTCGCGGCGCTGCCGTTGAGACAGGAAATAAACCTCGGCCACGTTTACAGCGAAACCCTTCACCAGACACGCTGGCAGGATTCGCACGATGACCAGCCCCAGCCGCCACAAACCGGCGCGATACCAAGAAAACGCGTTTATGGATGATGGATGATGGATGGCGGAGTCCTTCTCACCGTTTTCAGACTTTGGATTTTGGACATTGGACTTTGGGCTTAACCACAGCCACCAGGTGGGAAGCAAAAACACGGAGATCAGCATGTTCGCGCCAATGCCCACCGCACAAACCTTGCCGAGACTGGCCATGCCCGGATTGCTGGAAAATCCCAGCGAGCCGAACCCGGCCATGGCGGTGCCACCGCACAACATCAACGCGCGCCCGACGGAACGCCGCACCGCGCCGAGATCGCCGCCATGACGGCGCAAAGCCAGTTGGATGAAAAGCGTGTAATCCACGCCCGTGCCCAGCATCAGCGGCAGGGCCATCAGGTTCATCAGGTTCCACGTCCAGCCGCCCACGGCCATGATTGCCAGCAAACACAGTCCGCTCAAACACAGCACCGCGATGCCCAACAGAATCTCGGTTGCGCGGCGGAAGGCGAACCAGAGGGAAAGCAGCACGAGAAAAACCATCGGCGTCACCACCTGCCACATTCTTGACTGCACGCGCTTCAACGTCGCGCTCCCAAGCAATTCCCAGCCGGAAAGCAACGCGCCGTTCGCGGACAATCGAACGGACAAGTCCGTCAGCGCCGCCGCCTCGACCCGGTTGGTTGCCGGATAAACCAAGCCCATCACCAGCCATTCGTCCGGAGTCTTCGTGACAAACCGTTTCAGCAGCCACTGGCTCACGTGATTGGTCGGCCAGATCACGTCCGTGCTGGCACCGGCGCGCGCCCATGTCCGCACCAATTCCTCCGTCAAGACCAGCGCGTTGGTGTTGAAACCTTCGCCAAGCGCCGCGTCCCGCAGCAATTGACCCTGCCTTCCCAGAACCGCCGCCGTCGTCCGGTTGGCTGCCTGAAATTCGACGCGCGGCCACAGCATGCCCGGCAGCAGATACTGTCCGATGACGTGATTCGTAACCGCGCCGTCCAGCAATTCGTCGGCTTTGGTGATACGCTGATAAATTTCAGGCTCGTCCTTGCCGGAAATAATCACCCAGAGCGGCTGGGGCGGCAGGCCGAGTTCGAACGTGATTTCATCCAGCGTCGTCTGGGCCTCGCCATGCTGTGGTTGCAGGGCGTTCCCGGTCCGGTCCAACCCCGGCTGGCGGAAGCACAGCACCGCGCACGCGCCGAGCAGAATCAAACCGGTCAACAGGAGCTGGGCGCCGTGATCTTTTCCTCCCGTTGGCGCTGTCATCGCCGGTTGCCGCGGCGCGATGAAAAAGTTCCACCAGGGAAACGGCGGTTGATTCGGGCGCGGCTTTCGGCGGTCGGGAAACAGCGGCGGCAGATAAATCATCACCATCACCAACGCCGCCACGCCGATGCCGATGGCCACCAGCGTGCCGAGTTGTCCCAGCCCGGGCAATCCGCCCAGGTTCAACACCAGAAACGCGCTCATCGTGGTGATGGCCGCCCACAAAATGCTCGGCGCAATTGCGCGGCGGATTTCCGGCACCGTCATTTGCGGGTGCGCCAGCGCTTCCTGGTAATGCACCACGGCGTAATCCACGGCCAACCCCAGCAGCACGGCGGCGAAGCCCAGGCTCACCACGCTGATGGTCCCCAACACCAGCCCGCCCAGCGCCAGCGTCGCGCCCAAAATCAGCATCAGCAGCGCCAGCAACCACAACATCGGCCGCCAGCGCCGGTGCGTCAGCCAAAACAGAATGGCGATGATGATGGAGGTCGCGCCCACCGAATGGCTCATGTCGCGTTGCATGCTCGTGGCGATTTCTTCCACAAATACCGGGCGCCCGGTGTAACGAATGACAACGCCTTGCCATGAATCGTTCGTGCTGCCGCCAGGTTTTGGACTGCGCCAGTCCTCCGGCGCCTTTGACGTTGCGGTCGAATCGAAAGCGGCAGAAGGCTGCCGCACTCCAAGACGCTGCCGCGACTGCGTCTCATTCACTATTTCATGAATCGCCTTCAACCAGCTTTCGCACGAACGGTAACTGCCGAGGTCCACGGCGGATTCCACATACAACAAACGGAATTTCCCATCCGGCGAAGCAAACATCTGCTGGCTCTGGCCGCTTGAGAAGCTGGCAAGATTTGTCAGCGCCGGCATCGTCAGCAAATCGAACGGATCAAACTCGTGCCGGGCCAGATCCATCGGCGACATGGAAGTGGCGAGCGCTTCCTTGGTCTGCTCCAGCGCGGACTTGAGCTGATCGGGGGCCAGGCGGTTGGTCAGCGTTCCAAAAGTTTCCGGCGGTTGATTGAACCACAGCCAGCCGAGCAGTTCGCCCAGTTGCTCCGGATGTTCCATCCACGGCGGCTGCCAGGTCACCTCCGAAACCAGGTTGGTTTGTTGCCGCAAACGGTCGGCCAATTCGCCCGCCAGACGTTCCGCCTGCCCGGATTCCGGTGCGCGGAGGGTGATGATCAACTCGCGGGCGTTCGCGAAATGCTGCTGGTAAAGTTTCAGCCCCTGGACCGTCGGCTCGTCCGGCGGCAACAGGTCGAGGATGTCCACGTCGAAGCGCAGGCGCCACAGCCCGAGGCAGACCGCCACCGCGAGCAACGCCCACCACCAGCGTTTCAGAAATGAACTCACGGCGACAGAAAACCTTCCAGTGTTTCTCCCGTGCCGGTGTTTTCCAGCCGCCAGCCGCCGTCCGCTTTGCGCTCAAAATGCAGTTGCCTGGGCAGCGGATTTCCGGCGAGCGCGGTCGGGAGATACAGCCAGCTAAAGCGTGTCGGCCCCGGCTCATGACCCGTAAAACCCATCTGCCGTTGCGGAAACCGGATGAGCCAGCGGTCGGGAGTGGCTTGGACGAAAACGAGCGACAACGGCGTTTTGTCGAACTGGATGAGCGCGCGTCCTTCCGCATCGCAGGCCAGCACGAGGTCGCCGCCGAATTCCGGCAAACCGCGTTCAGGCCGCCAGAGCGCCTGGCCTTGTTGAACGTGCCAGCCGGGACCGGAAGCGGTGAACAAACTTTGCGTTTCCGTCTGGCATCCGCAGGAAAACGCGAACACGGCCAGCAAGGCTGACCAAAGGAATGGGCGAGGCAAATGACTTTCGAATGACCGCATGCGACTGCGGCTATTGTTGTGGAAGCCCGATGGTTGTCAACGCTTCACCATGATTCGTTGGGTTTTTAACCTGAATTTGCGCTAAGTACATACTCCCGGGAAATATTTCGGTTGGACAGCCTTTGTCCAACCCTGCCTGCCAGAATGTCGCGCAAAGAAAGGTTCATTATGACAAATGCGACAAACGAACAACTCGAACTCGGTTTCAACGGCATCAAGCTGCTCGCGAGCGGCGCGCAGCCCGAAGGCCGCATCTCCCGCGCAACCTGGTGGTTTGCCCAGATGCGCGAGGTCGTGGAACGGGCGATGGATTGGAACACCGCCGGCGTGCCGCGACCGGAACAGATCTGGATTCCCGGCGCCACCCGCGAAGTGAAAGTCTGATGGAAGATGGATGCTGGGATGGTTGGTTTATTGGATTGATGAGTTTGCCCGCGACAATCCATCAATCCATCAATCCATTTCCATACCCGGCACGCACAAAATCGCGGATGACGGCGATTTCGTCCTCGGCGATGGTGTGCGCCTTCACAAATTCGCGCCACTCGACATTCAAACCGGCGGCTTTGAGCTGGCTGACCTGGCCTTGCACCATGGCAAATGCAATGAGCGGATCAAGCGTCCCGTGGGTGATGAGCAGCCGCTGTTGCATTGCCACCGGCGAAAGCTGGTTGAGCGCTTTTTTGATTTCGCACACCCAGCCGCTGATGCCGACGACGCCGGCCAGCCGGTGCGGATAACGCAACCCGATTTCAATCGCCATCAGGCAGCCCTGCGAAAAGCCGCCGAACGTGATTTGCTCCGCCGGAAATCCCTTCGCGCGCAGGTCGTCGAGCAGTTCAAAAAGCAATTTACGGCTGCGCTGCACGCCGGGCGCGTAATTGTCCGGGTAATCAAACCACGCATGGCCGCCAAAATAATCGTCCGGCGCATTGACGAGCAGATAATTCATCCACGGCAGGGCCATCGCCTCCGGCAGCCAGCGGTAACCTTCGATGCTGTCGCCCAATCCGTGCAGCATCACCATCAACGGACGCGCCCGGCCAGCGCCGGATTTGACGGCGGGAATTAATTCGTGGTGCAACATGAGATTCTCAGAATGTTTGGACGCCGCCGCCGCGTCAATTCCCAAACAAATTATGCGTCCCGATTTTCATAATCTTAATCTTGTTCGTAATCATAATCATCCAACGACGGGATCAAGAACAAGATAACGGTTAAAATCAAGAGGCAGGCGTTACTGGTTAGTGACCGCCGCCTTCAATCGCCCGGCCTCCGCATCCGCCCACTGACTCAATTCCTTCCGCTGCCCGTCGGTGAGGCGCGCTTCCGGATGCATCAAGGTGTATTTGGCCGGCGGCATTTCCTTGTAACCCAGTTCTTCGCTGATGTCTTCCCATCGGCGCGCCGCCCAATCCGGATGATCATGCGGCCAGTCGGAAAAATTCACGTGCGCGCGGCCGCCCCTGACGTCGCTCTCAATCAGCCACGACATCGGCGCGACGCGGCTGTACCACGGCCATTTGGTTTCGTAGGAATGACAATCGTAACACGCCGCGTGCAGCAGCGCGGCGATTTGCGGCGGTGGTGTGTTGGTGGCCCAAACATCGTGTCCCGGCACGATTGGCGGGTTGGTGCGCGACGGATTCGTGAGCTGCAACAAGGCGAACACCACGACAAGCGCGCCGAAAATCCATTTCAGTTTTTTCTTCATTCCATTAACCAGACGCGCCAACAATGGGAAAGGTTCCCGCACGAAGCAAACTTGAACTGCATCGCTCGCGGCGGGGTCATAACCGGCGCAGCTTTATGCTGGACAACGATTTCAGCCCAGCTTACTGTGTTTCGATGAATAATGATAGGCTGCAAACTACGCCGCCTACTTTCTGTTAACCGGATGAGTCCTGCTTGGCAGACTTTGCAGCATTAAAGGTGATTGCCTGATGAACCACCACATCGTGGCCATGTGAACCTGCCAATCGTGGGCATAGCACAAGCTTGAGGCCAAGGTGACCGCAGAAAATACGACTATCCAAAAACATCTCTCGGCGCTTTTGAAAAAACTGTTCATAAGTGTCCTATTTTTTCTGGATTATAGTCCATTCCCCTGTGTCGGAATCGTATAGCTCATCATTTGTAATTTTATGGCCGTTCCATGCGCCGAGAATCCGCACTTTACCATCAGATTGGAGAACCACAGTTTGACTATGATGTGCGTCTTTCATTGAACCGGTGCTCGTCCATGTTTCAGTGATTGGGTCATATAGTTCCGCACTTAAAAGATCACCACCTTTGCTGTGAGAACCTCCCACGACCAGAACCTTGCCGTTGCGTAACAAAATTGCCGAATGACCAACGCGAGGGGTCGTCATCTTGCCAGTCTCTGTCCATTTTCCCGTGGCTGGATCAAGCAACTCTGCGCTATCAAGGTCTCGATTCGCAATTTTTGGAATTTCAGTATGAATGTAGCCTCCCGCAATCAGATCTTTCCCATTCAGCAGCAAGGTAGTCGTATATCCAAAACGTGCACCATTCAGTGGGCCGCTGTTGACTAAGAAAGCCTCTGCTTCTGCCGCCTTATCCTGGTCAATCTTTCTCAAGGCGGGGAGAAGCATCATATCTGGCTGATTTGTGAAAATGGAGAAAATGTTTGGCGCCACGCTTTTTGCAGCAGGGCCATAAGCGGCCAGCAGGTTGGCGGCTCGCCAGCGATAATTATTGTCGCTCAAAAGTGGAATGAGTGCTGGTATGACCACGTCCGGCTCTTTGCCCTGAAGTGAATCAGCGGCGTCCAATCGGACGGAAATGTCCCGGTCTTTGAGGGCATTGACCAAGAGTTGCTTGATCACCTCTGGATCACCACCGCCTTCCTTGCCGAGCGACCGGATCACTATATCCCGAACCCCCGCGTTTGGGCCATTCAACGCATTGGTCAGCGCGGAAAAGCCCTTTGGCCCGAGTGCAAGCAAAACCCGGGCCCATTCATCCGAGAATGCCAATACATTGGTGATCTGCGGAACGGCGAATTCCGCATTGGTTCCCAAAACGGAAAAACCATGCAACCCCAGGTTTCTTAAATTTTTACAACTACTATCAATATTCTCATCATATTTGAACCAAGCTGTGAGTTCCTTGTTGTGAAGTTTTGACAAAACTTTTTTTGCGCTCCGCTCGTCGTATACGCTCAAAAGGTCAATCAAGGTGGGTATACCGTTGGTGCCGATTTGCCGGACGGCCTCTTGCGCATCGGATGTTTCGACCGGCTTGCCTGATAAAGTATGTCCCTCTTGCAATACCAGCAGCCATTCGCTTAACGGCTTGCCGTTGTAGCTTGGCTCGCTGGCTTGAGCGGGTTGAACGGCAAGCAGACAAAAAAAAGCCGTCATCAAAATGAGGAAAAACCGATAGATATGTTCCATTTGCTTATTCATAATCTCGATGTTAGAATTCCCAAATCTTCCACACACCATTAATACCGGACTTTGTCCGGTTTCTTTTTCCATTCGGCAAAAACTTTCAGCGCGTCCTTGTGCAGCAGTTGCTTCATTGGAATTTTGCGGCGCGAAGCCGGTCGCGAAACTTCGCGGCAGATTAAATCGTCATCAAAGCCAGCCGCCTCCGCGTCGCGCCGCGTGCCGGCGTAAAAGATTTTCCCCATCCGCGCCCAGTAAACCGCCGCCAGGCACATCGGACACGGCTCGCAACTGGCGTAAAGCTCGCAATCGTCCAGCCGGAAGGTCTTGAGCCGCCGGCACGCCTCGCGGATGGCCATGATTTCCGCGTGCGCCGTCGGGTCGTTTGTGGAAGTGACGCGGTTCCAGCCGCGCCCGACGATTTTGCCGCGCCGGACGACGACCGCGCCAAACGGCCCGCCTTCGTCGCGCCGCATTTTCCCCAGCGACAGCCGGATGGCCGCGCGCATGAATTCCGTTTTCATCGAAACAGTCCGGCGGCATTGTGCGCCGCTCCCAAAAATTTCCCGATGCCGGCATTTTTTTGAAACTTTCCGCCGTTCCATTTCCGCAGCCGGTAAATCGTGGCGAAGCTAAAATCCGGCGCCGCCCCGCCCTGCCCGCCCGCCAATTCCGCACCGCGCCGCACGTTGTCAATCATCCAGGCCGGCAGCCGGGCATGATACGCGTTGCGCCGCACTTCGCCGACGTGACACGCCAGCGCCACGACGAGATCGGCCACGTCCCCGGCATCCGATTCGACCAGCAGATTCGGGCTCGTCATCTGCCCCCAAAATTCCGTCTCGACGACGTGGCACTTGAAAGCGGCAGGCAAAGTTTTCAGCGCGTCCAAAACAAGCAAGTGCGTGCCAATGTGAGTTTCGTGCCCGTCGAATTCGTGCGGAACAAAAATCACGCGCGGCCGGTGTTCCGCCAGAATTTGGGCGATGACCTTCACCGCTGCTCGCCAATGCGCGTGGCTTCGCCTCCGCGTTTCGGGATTGATGTGCTCCAGCCCGGATTTGACCGGCACAATCAAACCGAACCCGAGCGACGCGCAGGCATTTTGCAATTCGCGCAACCGCGCCGCGCGGCGCCCGCGCTTGCTGCCGAGCGTCACGGCCACGTTGATGACGTTCCAGTTCGACTCGCGCAACAGGCGCAAGGCCAGCCCGCCGGTGATGCACTCGTCATCCGGATGCGGCGAGAAAATCAGGGTCTTCGGCGCGGCAGGCGAAATTTTTGCCCGGCGCACGGCCGTGCTTGATTTGCCCCGCGGAAGTTTTTTACCGCTTTGCAGAAGCCGCGTGTGTTCGGAAACAAATTTCTGGAATGGATTCACAATTTTGCCAGTTGCTCAAGCATTCTTGCTCCGCCCGCCAAAAAGCAATCGCAAACTGTTCATCACCACGACGACGGTGCTGCCCTCGTGGCCGACGACGCCGACCGTCAGCGGAATCTTGCCCAGCATCGCCAACGTCACCAGCACGACGACCGTGCCGAGTGAAATGACAAGGTTCTGCCGGATGACGCGCCGCGCGCGCTGGCTCAGGCGGAAGGCGGCGAGGAAATTTTCCAGCTTGTCGTGCATCAGCACCACGTCGGCCTGTTCGAGCGCGGCATCAGAACCGCGCGCGCCCATCGCCACGCCGATGTGCGCCGCCGCCAGACTCGGCGCGTCGTTCACACCGTCGCCAATCATCGCCACCTTTTTGCCCTGCCCGCTCAACTCGCGGATGGCCGCAACTTTTTGGTCGGGCTTCAATTCGGCGCGCACGTCATCCAATTTCAATTCCGTGCGCAAATTCTCGGCGGCGGCCCTGCGGTCGCCGGTCAAAACGACGCTGCGCAGGCCTTCGTCACGCAATTCTTCCACGACCGACGCGGCTTGCGGGCGGATGTCGTCGCGCAAGATGACGCGCCCCACCAAATCGGCTCCCTCAATCCACACCTCGGCGAAGCCGGCATCGGTCGCCGTCACGCGCGCCAGCACGTCGGCGTGACGGCCCTTTTCAAACCAGTCGCGCCCGCCAAGCGAAAAAACGCCGCCATTCCTTTGCGCGCGGAGGCCGTGGCCGGTGACGGATTCAAATCGATCAAATTCCAGCGGTTCAAGCTGCTGCTGTTTGCCGTGGCGCGTGATGGCGCGGGCGAGCGGGTGCGTGGAAAGTTTTTCCAGCGAATAGGCCAGCCGCGCGATTTCGTTTTCGCGTCCGGGCGGGAAGCTTTCGACCTTTTCCACGCGCAATTCGCCGGTGGTGAGCGTGCCGGTCTTGTCGAGCGCCACGACATTGACCTCGGCCAGTTTTTCCACCGCCGCGCCGCCGCGGAACAAAATGCCATGCCGCGCGCCCCACGCGATGGCCGCCAGCACCGCCGACGGGATCGAAAGCACCAGGGCGCATGGCGACGAGACGACGAGCAGCGTCATCGTGCGGTAAAATGCGCTGTGTTCCTCCACCGCCGAGGCGAACGGCGCGAGCCGGAAGCCAAGCCACCAGACAAAAAACATCGCAAATGAAAGCACGATGACGAGGTAGGTGTAAACAGTGCTGAATTTGTCGGTGAACTGCTGCGCGGGCGCCTTGCGCTGCTGGGCTTCCCGGATGAGCGTGATGATTTTCTGGAGCGAGCTTTCGGCGGCCGGCCGCGTGACGACGACCTCGACCGCGCCCCAAAGATTGATGGTGCCGGCCAGCACGGCGTCGCCGACATTTTTTGGGGTTGGCGTGGCTTCGCCGGTGAGGTTCGATTCGTCGGCGGCGCTGCTGCCTTTGGCGATTTCGCCGTCCACGGGAAATTGCGCGCCGGGCTTGATGAGCAGGCGCATCGCGGGTTTGAGTTGTTCGACTTTGACTTCGCGTTCGTTGCCCCGGGCATCCAGCGCGGTGGCGACTTTCGGCGCTTCGCGGAAGAGCGAGCGGATTTCCTTTTGCGTCCGTCCCAGGGCAAAATGTTCGAGCGCGCCGGAGAGCGAAAATAGAAAGAGCAATGTCGCGCCTTCGCCCCACGCGCCGATGCCTGCGGCGCCGGCGGCAACCACCAGCATCAGAAAATGCACGTCAATCGTGCGCTTCCTCAACCGCTCCCAGACTTCTTCCGCCGGGTAAAAACCGCCCGCGAGATACGCGACCGCGTAGGCAAAGACCTTGTACGGCGCGGGCAGGAAAAATCCGGCCAGCCCGAAAACGCCGCACAAGACGGCGGCGGCAAGCTGCGGTTTCCACTCGTCAATCGCCTCGACGTGCTCGAGAAATTCGACATCGCGCGGGACAACCTTCGGCAGCGGGAAATTGCGCCAGCGCCAGAAGGTCGGCGCGGTCGGGCAGGTGATTCGCGCGATGGTTGTGCTTTCGCCGTCGTGCTTGATGACAATGCGCTGCCGTTCCTGGCTGGACAGCGGGGCTTCGCAACTCGAGCAATCGCCCTCGCCCGCGAGGAGGCTGCAATGGCGTTCGGCGGGGGCGGATTGCGCGGCCTCAAATTCAGCGCGGATGCGTTCCGCGAGCTTGCCAACATCGGCCGGCCCCAGCGTGGCGACGGAAATCGTCTGGTGCGCGCGGTCAATCGTCACGGCCTCGAGCGCCGGTTCCTCGGCCAGCGTGTTCACCACAGAGCGCGCGAGACAACGCGCGTCTTCATCGCGGCGGATGGCGCCAGTGGCCGGTGGCGAACTCATGTGATTATCTGTAACACATCATCCGGTGTGCGGCGATTCCAAAACCATCTGAATTCGTCTAATTTTAATTTTTAGTCTGTCCAAACCGCCGGGTCCGTGGCAATCTGTGCGCGTCACCAGAAAACAAGAGAAAGGAAAAGATCGCGGTATGACGAGCAATATGCGGAACGTTTCAAATACAACCAATCAAAAGCTCATCGCATGGGTAAAACAAATCGAGGAGCTTTGCCAGCCCGCCCAGACCCACTGGTGCGACGGTTCGGCGGAGGAAAACCAGACGCTTTGCGATTTGATGGTCAGGAGCGGCACGTTCATAAAACTCAACGAAAAAATCCGCCCCAACTCCTACCTCGCCCGCTCGCATCCCAGCGACGTGGCGCGCGTGGAGGACCGCACTTTCATCTGCTCGAAGACGAAGGACGAAGTCGGGCCGACGAACAATTGGGCCGACCCCGCCGGGATGAAGCAAATGCTGCTCGGTCTTTTCAAGGGCTGCATGAAAGGCCGGACGATGTATGTGATTCCGTTTGCGATGGGCCCGCTGGATTCGCCCATCTGCAAAATTGGCATCGAGATTTCCGATTCCCCCTACGTCGTGGTCAATATGCGCATCATGACGCGCATGGGCAAGGCGGTGATGGACAAGCTCGGCGCGAACGGAAATTTCATTCCGTGCCTGCACTCGGTCGGCGCGCCGTTGCAACCGGGACAGAAGGACGTTTCCTGGCCGTGCGAGCCGGACCCGAAGAAAAAGTACATCGTTCATTTTCCCGACGAACCTTCCATCTGGTCCTACGGTTCCGGTTACGGCGGCAACGCGCTGCTCGGCAAGAAATGCCTGGCGCTGCGCATCGCCTCCTGCGTCGCGAAACGCGAAGGCTGGATGGCGGAACACATGCTCATCCTGTGCCTCACCTCGCCGCGTAATAAAAAATATTACATCGCCGCCGCATTCCCCAGCGCCTGCGGCAAGACAAACCTGGCGATGATGCAACCAACCCTGCCGGGCTGGAAGGTGACAACGCTTGGCGACGACATCGCCTGGATCCGCGTCGGCAAGGACGGACGGCTTTATGCGATGAATCCCGAGACGGGTTTCTTTGGCGTCGCGCCGGGCACTTCCGCGAAGTCCAACCCGCACGCGCTCACGGCATGCGCGAAAAACACCATTTTCACGAACGTGGTGCTCACGCCGGACAATGACGTCTGGTGGGAGGACATGGGCGTGCCCGCGCCGGCAAAAGGCATTGACTGGGAAGGCAACGAATGGACGCCGGCAAGCGGCAGGAAGGGCGCGCATCCAAACTCGCGCTTCACGGCGCCGGCTGCGCAATGCCCGGTCATTGACCCGGACTGGCAAAATCCCGAAGGCGTGCCGCTCTCGGCCATCCTGTTTGGCGGACGGCGTCCGAACACGATTCCGCTGGTGAACGAGGCCTTCGATTGGGAACACGGCGTGTTCATGGGTTCTGCGTGCGGGTCGGAGACCACCGCCGCGGCGCTCGGCCAGGCCGGTGTGTTGCGGCGCGATCCGTTCGCCATGCTGCCGTTTTGCGGTTATCACATGGGCGATTACTTTGCGCACTGGCTTTCGTTCGCCCAACGAACCGACCGCGCCAAACTGCCGAAAATTTATTTCGTCAACTGGTTCCGCAAAAATGGCGGCGGCAGATGGCTCTGGCCCGGCTACGGCGAAAACGGCCGCGTGCTGAAATGGGTTTGCGAACGCGTTGAAGGCACGGCCAAGGCGGAGAAAACCCCGATTGGAAACCTGCCGACGCCGGATGCGATCGATCTGTCAGGACTGGAACTTCCCGCCGACAACCTCAGGCACCTGCTGGAAGTGGACATTGCCGGCTGGAAAAATGAAGTCGAGGACATCGCCGTGAATTATGCAAGGTTGGAGCCAAAACTGCCGCAGCCGCTGACCGGCCAGCTCGACAGCCTGCGAAAACGGCTTGGCTGATCACGGTCCGCCGTTCTGGCGGCGTGGCGACCGTGCCCGTTGCCGGATTTGCTCCCGGATTTCGACGCCACCAGCGCCGCTAAAACCGCGATTTGAATTTGGCAAACGCGCTTTTTGCGGCAAATTGTCATGCGCGCGGAATTGATTGCTGCGTGAAATTATGCGACTCAATCACGGCCTTCACCTCGCCTATTGCACGAACGTTCATCGTGGCGAGACGTGGCGTGAAACCTTTGACTCGCTCAAAACCCATGCGCTCGCGGTGCGTGAACGGGTCTGTCCGCAAGCGCCATTCGCGATTGGCCTGCGGTTAAGTCAACACGCCGCGCGCGAATTGAGCGAACGTGCCGCGCTGTTGGAATTTCAACGCTGGCTCGAAAAAAACTCCTGCTACGTTTTCACGATCAACGGATTTCCCTATGGCCGGTTTCATGGCACGCGCGTCAAGGAACAGGTTTATGCGCCCGACTGGACTTCGCCCGAACGGCTCGCCTACACGAACCTGCTTTTTGATCTGCTCGCGGAAATCTTGCCCGCCGGAATTGAAGGCAGTGTCAGCACCGTTCCCGGCTCGTTCAAGGAATTCATTCATAACGGCAACCCGGAAAAATTCATCCGCGAAAACCTCCGGCGCTGCGTCGAGCACATCGCGGAGCTGGGCGGGCGCACCAAACGCAAATTACACCTCGGCCTCGAACCGGAACCGCTTTGCCTTCTGGAAAATTCCGGCGAGACGATTTCATTCTTTGAGCGGCTTCGCGCCGAACATAAAAACGACCCGCGATTCGACGAGCATTTGGGCGTGAATTACGATTGCTGCCATTTCGCAATCGAATTTGAAGAGCCGCAAAATGCCATCGCCGCGCTGCAGCAGGCTGGGATCAAAATCAGCAAAATCCATCTGAGTTCCGCCTTGAAAACCAAGGCCACAAAGGAAGCCCGTGCCGCGCTGAATAATTTTGCCGACGATGTTTATTTGCATCAAGTTGTCGCGCGTGGCGAAAGCGGCAAACTGAAATTTTATCGCGATCTGCCCGACGCGCTGAACCATCAAACATCAACTCTCAACACTCAACCGGCTGCCGAATGGCGGATTCATTTCCACGTTCCACTTCACGCGCCCGCCTCACCACCATTTGAAAACACAAACGATCATTTGCTTGGCGCGCTGGATTTACTGGCTGCGAATCCGAAACTCTGCTCCCACCTTGAAATGGAAACCTACACCTGGGAAGTGCTGCCACCGGAATTGAAGGCCCGCAGCGTCGTCGAGCAGCTCGCGGCGGAGCATGACTGGACGCTGGCGCGACTGGCCGAGCGCGGACTCGCCAACCGCTGAATTTTCTGATTTGATTTGCGCAATGAAACAAGGCGTCTTTCGCCAGATTCGCACGCTGCTCGTTTTGGGCCGCGTTTCGAATCTGCCGACGGTCTGGTCGAATTGCCTTGCGGGCTGGTGGCTCGGCGGCGCAGGAAATTTTTGGAAGCTGCCGCTGTTGCTCCTCGGCGTCAGCGCGCTTTACACCGGCGGGATGTTTTTGAACGATGCGTTCGACGCGGACTTTGACCGGCAACGCCGCGCGGAACGCCCGGTCCCGTCCGGCGCCATTTCACTGGCGGCGGTCTGGCGCTGGGGCTGGGCGTGGCTGGCGCTCGGTCTTTTATGTTTGACGCTTTTGGGCGAAGCCACCGGCGCGCTCGCGGTCGTGCTGGCAATCTGCATCGTGATTTACGATGCCACGCACAAAGCCATCACCGCGTCCCCGTGGCTGATGGGCGTATGCCGCTTCTGGGTTTATGTCATTGCCGGGTCAACGGGCGCCATGGGCATGAACGGCTGGCCGATTTGGGGCGGCGTGGTTCTCGCATTTTATGTGGCCGGATTGGGCGTCATGGCGCAGCAGGAAAGTTATCGCAAACCGATTCCCCGCTGGCCGCTGCTGTTGCTGGCCGCGCCCATTGTTCTGGCCGCGCTGATGGACACCGACGAAAGCCGGATGCCTGGCGTTTGGTCGTCGCTCCTGCTCGTGCTGTGGGTGGCATATTGCGCTCGAACCGTTTTTCAGCCCGGCGAAGTCAACGTCTCCCGAATCGTGTCGGGCTTGCTGGCCGGAATCATCTGGGTGGACTGGCTGGCGGTGGCGCCTGAATGCCCGCATTGGCTGAACTTCACTTTGCTGGCCCTGTTCGGAGCGACGCTGTGGCTTCAACGGTTCGTGCCGGCAACCTGACGCAAAAATCCGGTTTCCAGCCCGTCACTGCTTCAGCAGGACAGGGCGCAACCAAGCATTCACAAGCCGCGCTTGAAGAAGCAATCATCTTCGGTTATTTTGTTCATTCGTATATGAATACCGAAGCGCCAATCAAGTTGACGCACAACGAAGACATCAAGGCCGCAGTGCCGACGCTCGCGGGCATGATTGCCGCGACTTTGAAGGACGCGGGCGCCGACCATTTTTCCGAGGACGACAACCAGTTTCTGAAATTTCACGGCTCGTACCAGCAGGATGATCGCGACCTGCGCAAGACCGGCAAGAAATACATCATGATGGTCCGCAGCCGCATTCCCGGCGGCGTGATGACCGCCCGGCAATGGCGGGTGTTCGATCTGCTCGCGACGGCCTACGGCAACAACACGCTCCGCATCACCACGCGCCAGACCATCCAGTTTCATGGCATCCTGAAATCCGGCCTGCGCGCGGTCATCCAGGGCATCAACGAATCCCTGCTCTCCACGCTCGCGGCCTGCGGCGACGTGAACCGCAATGTTCTCGCTCCACCCACGCCGGCCCTTACCCGGGCGCGCGAAGCGGTTTACCAGGACTGCGTTCGCGTGGCCGATGCCTTGCGTCCGCAAACCCGGGCCTATCACGCCATCTGGATAGACGGCGTGCAACTCAACCTTGATGACCCGGCCAACAAGGATTTTGTGGACCCGCTTTACGGCAAAACCTACCTGCCGCGAAAGTTCAAGGTCGCGTTCGCCATCCCGCCGAGCAACGACACGGACATTTTCACCAACGACATCGGCCTCATTGCCATCGTCGAAAACGACCGGCTCGCCGGCTACAATCTCGCCGTCGGCGGCGGCATGGGCCGCACCCATAACAACGAAGCGACCTACCCGCGTCTGGCGGACGTGCTCGGATTTATCCCGCCGGAAAAAATCGTGGACGTGGCCAGGGCCGTGTTGACGGTCCATCGCGATTTTGGCGACCGCACCGACCGGAAGCACGCCCGCTTGAAATACGTCGTGCAGGAGCGCGGCGCGGACTGGACGCGCGCCGAGGTTGAGAAACGCGCCGGCTTCAGGCTCGAACCCGCCCGGCCTTTCAAATTCACGAGTACCGGCGATGTTTATGGCTGGCACCGGGCTGCGGACGAAAAATGGTTTCTCACGGTGTACGTCGAAACCGGGCGCGTCAAGGACGTGGAAGGACGCCGTTTGAAAACCGCGTTGTGTCAGGTCGCGGAAAAATTTCCCCACCTCGAATTCCGCCTCTCGACGAATCAAAATATCATCCTGGCAAACATCCCGGAATCGGACAAAACCGGCATCAACACGCTGCTCGCGGAACACGGCGTGAAAACCGAAAATCAGGCGGGCGTGCTGCACGCGGCGGCGATGGCCTGCCCTGCCCTGCCCACCTGCGGACTCGCGCTGGCCGAATCCGAGCGCATGTTGCCGGGCCTGATTGACCGCATCGAAAAACTTTGCGCCGAGGTCGGACTGGCCGGGCAGGAAATCATCATCCGCTCGACCGGCTGTCCGAACGGCTGCGCCCGGCCTTACACGGCGGAAATCGCGTTCGTCGGCAAGGCGCCGGGGCGCTACCAGGTCTGGCTCGGCGGCGATACCGCCGGCACGCGGCTCAATCGCGTCTGGAAAGACATGATGAAGGAAACGGACATCGAGACAGAATTTCGTCCGGTGCTTGCACGCTACGCGAAGGAGCGCAATCATGGCGAACGGTTTGGCGACTGGTGCGACCGCGTTTTTCTAAATGAGAAAATGAATTAGCAAACCGGGAACAGGGTGACAAAGGATTTCGTTGCTTGTTTTATTCAATTTTCAAAAAATGACCCCCGACCAAATCACCAAGGTCAACGCCGGGTTGCGGAACAAATCGCCGCTCGAAATTGTCCGCTGGGCCATCGCCCAGGCGAATGGCCGCGCGCTGGTTTCGACGAATTTTCGCCCCTACGAAGCCGTGGTTCTGCATCTGTGCGTGCAGGTGCAGCCGGACATTCCGGTGCTTTGGGTGGATCACGGCTACAACCGCCCGGCGACCTACAAGCACGCCGAGGAATTGAAAAAAATTCTCAAGCTGAATCTCAAAACCTATCTGCCGAAGGTTTCCGCCGCGCATCGCGACGCAATTTACGGCGGGATCCCGACAACGGATGACGAAGCCGGTTTGAAACAATTCAGCACGTTGATGAAGCTGGAGCCGTTCCAGCGCGGAATGAAGGAATTGGCGCCGACGGTCTGGCTCACGGCGCTGCGCAAGGTCCAAAATCCGAATCGCGCCGAGCTGGACCTGGTTTCCGAGGACAAAAATTTTGGCGCGTTGAAGGTCAATCCGGTCTTTTATTGGAGCGACGCGGACATGGAAAATTATTTGAAGCAGCACAACCTGCCAAACGAATGGGATTATTTCGATCCTGCCAAGGCCGACGAGAAGCGCGAGTGCGGCTTGCATGCGAACTGGGGTTCGCAGGCGCTGGGGTCCGGCATTTAACACAATGGCCTGGACACGGATTGCTTGTTAATTTCGGCGCAAATTCGCTAGAATGGAAGCGCGTCATTTTATGAATCCGTGTCAGCAAGTGAAATCCGTGTCAAAATGAACAGTTATCATCTCGATCATCTGCAGTATCTGGAAACGGAAGCGATTCACATCATGCGTGAAGTCGCGGCGGAGTTCGAGCGGCCAGCCCTGCTCTTCTCCGGCGGCAAGGATTCCATATGCCTGCTCCGGCTCGCTGAAAAGGCGTTCCGGCCGTCGGACATCCCGATGCCGTTGCTCAATGTGGACACCGGCCATCATTTCCCGGAATTGAACGATTTCCGCGACCACCGCGCGAAGGAGCTCGGCGCGAAGCTCATCGTCCGCAAAGTCGAAGACGCCATTGCCAAGGGCATCGCCGTGCCAAGGCCCGGCGAAATCAGCCGCAACCAGCTACAAATCCCCACCTTGCTCGCGGCGGTTGAGGAATTTCAATTTGATTGCCTGATTGGCGGCGCGCGGCGCGACGAGGAAAAGGCCCGGGCGAAGGAACGGTTCTTCAGCTTCCGCGACAACTTCGGCCAGTGGGACCCCAAAAACCAGCGGCCTGAAATCTGGAACCTTTACAACGCCCGCATCAATCCCGGCGAACACATGCGCGTCTTTCCGCTCTCCAACTGGACGGAGATGGACGTGTGGGAATACATCAAGCGCGAGAGTCTCGAAGTGCCGACGATTTATTTCAGCCACACGCGGAATTGCGTCCGCCGCAAAGGCCAATGGCTGCCCGTCACCGATTTGCTGCCGCCCAAAGACAAGGAGCAGGTAAAGGAACTGGTCGTGCGTGTCCGCACGATTGGCGACATCATCAGCACCGGCCTGGTGGAATCACCGGCGGATTCCGTGGACGACATCATTGCCGAAATCGCCGCCGCGCGCGTGACCGAGCGCGGCTCCCGCGCCGACGACAAGGCAAGCGAAGCCGCGATGGAAGATCGAAAAAAGGCGGGCTATTTTTGACTCCCATCTCCCAGCTTCCATCTCCCAAGAAAATGCCACACACACAACATCCAATTGAAATCCTGAGGTTCAACACCTGCGGCAGTGTTGACGATGGCAAGTCCACGCTCATCGGCCGGCTGCTTTACGATTCGAAATCGCTGATGGAGGACCAGCTTGCCGCGCTCGAACGCTCCGCCGACATCACCGGCGGCGGGCAGATCAATCTGGCGAACCTCACCGACGGCCTGCGTGCCGAACGCGAACAGGGCATCACGATTGACGTCGCGTATCGCTACTTCGCCACACCGAAGCGGAAGTTCATCGTCGCCGATACGCCGGGCCACGTCCAATACACCCGCAACATGGTCACCGGCGCCTCGACCGCGAACCTGGCCATCGTGCTGGTGGACGCGCGGCAGGGCGTGATTGAGCAAAGCCGCCGGCATACTTACATTGCCGCGCTCCTCGGCATTCCGCACCTGGTCATTGCGGTGAACAAGATGGATTTGGTGGATTGGAGCGAGGATCGCTATTGGGAAATCCGCGATGAAATTGAAGATTTCCTGCCCAAACTCGACGTGTTCCGCGATGTGAAATTCATCCCCATCAGCGCGCTCAACGGTGACAACGTCGTGGACGCCTCGAAACACACGCCGTGGTTTGAAGGCCCGACCCTGCTCGCGCATCTCGAAAACGTCCATATCGCCAGCGACTGGAACCTGAGCGCGTTGCGTTTCCCCGTGCAATGGGTCAATCGTCCGAACAATCCGCGCGACCCCGCGCTGCACGACTTCCGCGGCTTGAGCGGCCAGATCGCCAGCGGCATCGTGCGCAAAGGCCAGACGGTGGCCGTGCTGCCCGTTGGCATCAAATCCACCGTGAAGGACATCTGGACCTACAACGGCTCGCTTGAACAGGCCTTTTGTCCGCAATCGGTGACCCTTTGCCTCCAGCACGACATTGACGTCAGCCGCGGCGACATGATTGTCGGCCTGGAAAATCTGCCCGGGCAGAGCTCCGATTTGCATGCGCACGTCTGCTGGATGCACCAGCGGAAGTTACAGGCTGGCAAAAAATATTTTCTCAAGCACGCCACGCAAACCGTCCAGGCCGTTGTCACCCAGGTCGAAAGCCGCATCAATATGACCACCTTTGAACCGGAAGACTCAGCATCTCTGGCGGTAAACGACGTCGGCATCGTCCGCCTGAAAACCGCCAAACCGATTGTCTATGACGGCTACAACACGAACCGGCTCACCGGCTCCTTCATTTTGATTGAGCAGGGCTCCAACGCCACCGTCGCTGCCGGCATGCTGACCGCCCCCACCGAACCCGTGAAACCCGAATACACCGACTTCGCAATTTGAATATTCACGGGCGCGGCTTCATTTCCGCTGCGTTCGGGCTTTCCTCCATTCTTCGAGTTTGGTCCGAGCCGACAGCTTTTGTTCCGGGCTGAAGGCGGAACTGGCTTCAATCTGTTGGAGGATTCTTTTGGCCCGGAGATCGTCACTGCAATACCGGGCGTAAACTTCCGCCAAGGTCAACCGCAAATCAAAATCCTGCGGCTGTTCCTTGATTTTTTGTTCCAGTATTTCGATGGCCGTGCCGAAATAGCCTTGGGCCAGCAATTCATTAATGGATTCAGGTGGAACAGCAACTTCTTCTGCGCGGGGTTTTTCCCGGTCCCATTCACCGATGGAACGGCGCGCAAATTCAAGATGGGCTGAAGGCATGTGAGGCTGCCGTTCGAGCGCCCGCAGGATTTCTTCAGCCCTTTCCGGACGATGCAGGTCCTGCGCATAAAGCCGCATCAGCATCATCGCCGCGTCCAGATTGCGCGGGTTTTGCGCCAGCAAGGAATTTAAAATCAATTCAGCCTCCTGAAACCTTCCCTGCGAACGCAGGCGGTCCGCTTCAATCAGCGGCCCGGGTCTTTGAGCGCGCTGCTGCGGAACACCGAGATGCTCCAACGTCATCTCCAATACAGAAGGGTTGACATCCCCCGTTTGTTGCAACATCTGGCATAATTGGATGGCCTTGTCCTTCTGGCCGCTCCGGATCAGGTCGCCAATCACGTCCATCTCCCGAAAACCTTTTTTGTGATCAAATTCCCGGTCATCCTGGGGATCAATCAACCGGTGAAATCCATGCGCCAATAATTCACTGACGCAGCCGGACCAGACCAGGGTGAGCGGCAATGCAAACACAAGATACGCCATTCCACTTACCGGGTCACTGGATTGATGATAGTGCCACAGGCAGTAAAAAGCCATTTCCACCAGAAACAACGTGATGCCGCACCGGATGGACCGGCGGAGTGAATCCAGCTTCACATTGTGCCCAGTCACCATCGGATCGTATCCGCTCAACCACCATGATGCGCACGTTGTGGATACCAGAACGACCAGATTCGCAAGGTGGAAGAACATGGCCCTAATTTCGGGTTTTGAGGCTCCAATGTCGAATCAGTTTTCATCATGGGATGATGCATTTGGCAGGGTTGACCTGCTGGTCAGCATGGCTTGCGCGGGTCACCCCGCCATCAGATGTCGGGCAGGGTCACAGTCCTGCCTTTTTGGCTGGAGGCGCCAAAATACCAACCGCACGAAGGAGGTTGACGGGGCAAGGTATCACGCGCAAATTCCTGCCCGATTGGGTGACAAGATGAAATCCCGGGCTTTGAATTTCCCTTCGCCGCGCCGGCGCAAGTGGGCTCTTTGGATATTGTGGCTGCTGTTGCTTTACACGCTCGTCGGATTTCTCATCCTGCCGCCCATCATCCGCGTCGTCGCGGTCAAACAATTGTCCAAACAGCTCAACCGCGAAGTTTCCATCCAAAAAGTGGAACTGAATCCATTCGTGCTCTCCTGCACCGTGCGCGGCCTGCTCATCAAGGACAAGGACGGCGAACCGTTCGTTTCCTGGGACGAGGTTTACGTCAATTTCCAGCTCTCGTCATTTTTCGGCAAGGCATGGGTGTTCAAGGAAATCAGCACGACCCGGCCGTTTGTTCGCGTGCAGATGAACAAGGATGGCACCTTCAATTTCTCCGATCTCGTCGCCAAGTTTTCCACCAACACCCCCGCCGCCGCGCCCGAACAGCCGTCCAAACCGCTCGTCCTGCACGTGGACCGGCTGCATATCGGCGGCGCGACGGCTGCCCTCGCCGATTTCACGCCGCGCGAGCCGTTCAAGCGCACGCTCGGCCCGCTCGACATCACGCTTGAAAATTTCAGCACCGACCCGGACAACAAAAATCCCTACGCCTTCACCGGCACGACGGACGCGGGCGAACAGATTTCGTGGAGCGGCTTTTTTTATCTCGACCCGCTGCGTTCGCAGGGCGAGTTGAAACTGTTCAACTTCACGCTGAACAAATACGCGCCGTTGTACCAGGATTTGGTGCGCTTTGAGATTCGCGGCGGGGCCATCGCCGTGGATGCGAAATATCGTTTTGAATTGGGCGCCACCAACCGCGTCGCCGCCCTGAATGACACGGCGTTCGCCTTGCGCGATTTCAAGCTCGGCCAGCCGGGTGACAGCAACAACATCGTCGAACTGCCGCTCTTCGGCGTCACCGGCGTGAGCGCTGACCTGGAAAGCCGCCAGGCCACGGTGAATTCCGTGACCGCCATCGGCGCGAAACTCTTTTTAAGCCGCGCCACGAATAATGCCATCAATGTGGTCGAACTTTCCCAGCCGGCGGAAAGCGTGACGAACGCGCCGGGCGGGATTTTGTTCCTGCTCCGCTCCGTCACCAACGCCGTCGCAATGCTGCTCAACAGCACGAACCAGTGGAGCGGCACGGTCACCAGCGTGAATTTCACAAACTGCGCGCTGCACCTCGAAGACCTTGCCTTTTCGCGTCCGGCAAAACTCGATCTCACCGATGTCGCGCTCTCGGCCAGAAACATTTCCAATGTTCCCGGCACAAATCTCGCCGCCGAACTCTCGCTGCGCTGGAACACCAACGGTTCCATCAAGGTCGCGACCACCGCGTCGTTCCTGCCGCCGACCGCCGACATCCAGCTCGACCTCGATAATCTCGATCTCGGCACGCTCGATCCCTATCTCGAACCCAAGCTCAATCTGTTCATCCTCGGCAGCCGGCTCGGCTTGCACGGACAGGTGCATTTGCGCACGCCAAAGGACCAGTTGCCCGAAGTCACCTTTCACGGCGACGCGAGCCTCGACGGTTTCCACACCGTGGACGGCGTCATGGCCGAGGATTTGTTGAAATGGGATTCCGTCCACATCAACGGCATTGACGCAAACCTGAATCCGCAAACCGTCGCCATCCGGGAAATCGCCGTGGACAACGCCTACGCGCGCCTCGTCATCGAGACGAATAAATCAATCAACCTGCTCAACGCCGTGCGTTTGACGAACACCAAAACGCCCGCCACCAATGTAACCAGGGTTGCCGCCGCGCCAAAAAACGCCGCGACCAATTCACCTTTGCCGCGCATTTCCATCGCCAGCTTTGTCATAACAAACACCGCCGTCAGTTTCACCGACCGTTCGCTCAAGCCGAACGTAAACATGGCCATCCAGCAGGTGAACGGCACCATTTCCGGGCTTTCATCCGAACAACTCCAGCACGCGGATTTGAATTTGAACGCGAAGGTGGACGGCGTCGGCCCGGTCGCCATCACCGGCACCATCAATCCATTCAGCGGCACCCAGACGAACGACGTGAAAATTTCCATCAAAGACGTGGACCTGACGCCGGCGAGTTCGTATTCGGGTAAATTTGCCGGCTACCGCATTGCCGAGGGCAAATTGAACATGGACCTTTCGTATCAACTGGTCGGGGAAAAATTGCAGTCGAAAAATGTCATCACGCTCGACCGGTTCACGTTCGGTGAAAAGGTGAACAGCCCGGACGCAACGCATCTGCCGGTGCGCCTGGCCATCGCGATTTTGAAGGACCGCGACGGCAAAATCGTCCTCGACGTGCCAATCGAAGGCAGCCTCGACGACCCGAAATTCCGCATCGGCAAGGTGGTCACGCGCGCCATCGTGAACATCCTCGAAAAAGTCGCCACGTCGCCGTTCTCGGTGCTCGGCGCGATGTTCGGCGGCGGCGGCGAGGAACTCGGCTACCAGGATTTTGCGGCGGGCAGCGCGGATTTGACGCCCGCCGACAAACAAAAGCTCGATACGCTGGCAAAGGCGCTTTACGCGCGCCCGGCCCTGCAACTGGAAATGGTGGGCAGCGTGGACCCCGACGGCGACCGCGACGGCTTGCAACGCGCCGCGCTCGACCGGGAAATCCGCACCAGGATTTGGACGGCGCTCCGCGAATCACAGCGCGCCACGAATTCCGTTGACCAAATCATCCTCGCGCCCGACGAACGGGCGCATTGGGTGAAAAAACTTTACGGCGAATCCGTCGCCGACAACAAAATCACGCCGCAACTCATCGCCGCCAACTCGAATCTTGCCGCCTACGCCGCAGCTGTTTTACCGCGCCGGCTGGCCGCCGAAAAAGGCGCGACGATGCTCGTAAATCCCGATCAAAGCGCAAAAGAGCAACCCGCCGCAGGCACGGGTTACCGGACAAAACTGGTTCCACCGCCTGACCCGATGGAAGCTGTCCTGCTCGCCACATTCCCGATAGGTGAAAGCGATTTGGAGACGCTGGCTGCCAGCCGCGCGAAAGTGGTCCGGGCTTATCTGTTGCAGACCGGCAAGGTTGAAGCCGCGCGCCTGTTTCTCAAGGAAGACCAAACCGCAGGTTTGCGCAGCGACGGCAGCCGCGTTTATTTGCAGTTCAGGTGAATTCCGGTTCCTGATTTGGAATTCAGGCGGAATGCGCTGGAGCGGCTGGAAGCGGAATTGGTTTGAAAATCGCTGGACAAGATTGGGTGGCGCGAGTATTCAGCATATAATTGGAAAATCTGGGCTTCAATTTGCGTGAAAAAATACACCCAAAGTACCCGGCACTTACGATATATCCAGAGACGGGCCAGAAGATCTCTTGAAGCGCGTTTGCGCTTTAAGCGTTATCGGCGTTGAATGTTGAGCGTTGAGTGTGCTTTGACATATAGCAAGTCGGCATTGACATCAGCGGCCTGTCGTGGCTCAGTTCACGTCGTTCGGCGGGGTTTGCATGTTATGATTTCATGGCAGGGCAAAACACTTCGGGTGCAGGCGAGATATGTCCCGCGCTTCCTCTGGACGACCGCTTCCATTGACGTCTTCCTCGATGACCGGTGCATTTTGCGCACGGGCGGAAAACTCAAGCTCACAGGCTCATATACCGCCTTGTTCAACGACGGCGGTTCGGAGCACCAGGCTGAATTGCGCTGGGGACAATCGAGAAATTTCCGTTTCCCGTATCACCTGCGCATTGACGGAGTCATCGTTGATGATTCGCTTGTCCATATCGAAAACCGGTACATGACAAGGATTCCGGCATTTATCATCGTCGCCCTGTTGTTTTCATTTTTCAGCCTTGCGTTCTGGCTTCTGATGCTGCTGCTGTTTCATGCACTGTAGCCAACCACAAAAAATTCCGGTGAATCACGAGCAGTCAGCTCCAAACACTTTCGCGGTTCGCAACAAGCCGGCATTGACATCACCTGTCCGGCGTGGCTGTGTTAACCGGTGCATCCTGACATGAAGCTGGAGCTTGTCACTGCCGAGGGGCCGGCGACGTTGTGGATGCGCAAGGGGCGGCTGATCCGGTTTCCACAGTTGACAATGCCGCTCCTCGCGGCACTCACGCCCGGGGATGTCGAGATCCATCATACCGATGAAATTGTCAGTCCGGTAAACTTCGACCGCGCCGCTGACCTGGTCGGCATCACAACGACCACCTGTTCCGCGCCCCACGCCTATGAAATTGCCGATGAGTTTCGCGGGCGCGGCGTGGCAGTCGTTTTTGGCGGGCCGCATCCCACACTGTTGCCGGATGAAGCGGCCCAACACGCGGACAGCGTCTTGATTGGTGAAGCAGAAGGGGTTTGGCCCAACCTCATACGCGATTTTCAAAAGGGCCGGCTCAAACGTTTCTATCAGGCGTCAAGCCCGCCAGCATTGGCCGGGCTGCCCAAGGCCCGCCGCGATCTCATCGAGCGCCGGGCTTATGGGCGCGGAGTTCTCATCGCCACGCGCAGTTGCCCGCACTCATGCGGTTATTGCATGCTGCCTCACTTCTATCATCATCTCTATCGCTGCCGCCCCAGCGAAGAGGTGGTGGCTGAAGCCGCTTCAATCCCTGAGAATGCGCTGATCTTTTGGGACGACAACATCATCGGGAGCCTGGACTACGCCCGCGAACTTTTTCGCCGACTGATTCCGTTGCGCAAGCGGTGGACCAGCCAGGCTACATTCAACATCGTGGATCACGAGGACCTCATCCAGCTCGCCGGAGCCAGTGGTTGTGAGGCGCTCTTCATCGGCCTGGAGTCCATCTCGGCGGCCAGCCTCCGGGAGACCGGCAAGGCATTCAACAAACCACGGCGTTATCTCGACGGAATAAAAAAACTGCATGATGCCGGAATCGCCGTGCAAACCGGCTTGGTCTTCGGTTTTGATCACGACGACGTCACCGTTTTCGAACGCACGCTGGCTTTGCTTGAGAAGGCGGGGGTGGATGTTGCCTCGATTGGCAGTCTCACTCCGTTTCCGGGAACGCCGATCTTTCGCAAACTGGAGGAGGAAGGCCGGATTCTCACCCGCGATTGGTCGAAATACAATGCAAGGACGGATGTTGTTTTCCGACCTCGGCAAATGACCCCGGATCAACTGCAGGCGGGAGTCGAGTGGGTCACAAAGCAGTTCTATTCATTGAGTTCCATCTCCCGGCGTCTTCTCGCCAAATCCCGAACCGGTCTCTGGTGGAACATCCCCAGGAACCTGGGTTACAAAATCGCCTTCGATAAACTTGGGAGGCGGGGATACAATCCCGCCGATAACTCCGAAGATTCCGGCAGCACGCCCGGTGAGTCGCTCGCACACCCCGCTTCCGATGTGTCTGCTCCTGAGTCTGTCAGCGCGTGACGTGATTTTTTACAGAAAGGCGGGAGCCTGGGACGTTTGGTTTACCGGAAGATTGCCCTGACGATTTCCTTGCCGGCAAAAATCCAGATCAATGCCGCCAGCGCGATGTAAGGCCCGTAAGGCATCCGCGAAGACCAGCGGCGCCGGCGCATCGCAATGAGCGTCACGCCCACCACAGCGCCAATCATCGAACTGAGCATCAGCGAAAAAATCACCCCCTGCCAGCCGACGAACGCGCCGATGGCTCCCATGAATTTCACGTCGCCCAGACCCATCGCCTCGCGTGGCAGGATGATTTCCGTGCTCACCGCCTCCATGCAGGCCACCGTTGCCGGGTCGATTTTTTCCTCCCCGATTTCCAGCGTTGTGGGCGACAGCCGCACCAGTACATCCGCGTAGCAGCGGTCCAACAGTTCCAGCGTGCGCGCCCGCAGCACAATCACGTCCGATTTGCGGTAGAACAAATCTTCAAAGGGAATTTCCCTGTCCGGCAGGTGCACCGACGTTTCAGTGAAAACGATTTTTGCGTCCAAGGGCAGTTTCACCCGCTGCCGGCCAAACAACAATTTTCCAATCCGCAAAATTGCGTAAATCGTCCCCGCGCCAACCACGATGCCAATCAAGCTTTGAAGCATCCCCCGGCCCAGCGTGTGCGCGCCCTGCAACGACGGCAGGAGACTTGACACGGCAAAACCTGCCACGATGCCGCCCAGCGTGATTTCGTCGGGGATGATGAAATGCTCAAAGTCAATGAACGTCGCAGCCATCAAGCCCGCGATGAAAATTGCGTACACGAGCGCCAGCGCCGGCGATTTTTCGCCGAAGCCCAGCCAGCAACCGAGAAACGCGACGCCGGTGAGCAGTTCGACAATGAAATAGCGGGGCGAGATGGGAGCACCACAGTTTTTACAGCGTCCGCGCAGCGCCAGCCATGTCACCAGCGGGATGTTCAGATACCACGGGATGGAATATTTGCAGTGCGGGCAATGGGATTTCGGCGTGACAATGCTCAGGCCGAGCGGCAGCCGGTAGATGCACACGTTCAGGAAACTGCCGACGATGCAGCCCAGCACAAAGAAAACCAGCGACCAGAAATGGAACGGCACCGCCACCCAGTTCCTGGTGTCGAAAATGGCGTCAATGCCCATAAATGCTTCGTTCGAGCGCGCGGCGCATGACGTCAACCGGCGCGGGTTTGCCCGTCCAGATTTCAAACGCCTTCGCGCCCTGATGCAGCAACATGCCGAGGCCGTTCGACGTTTTGCAGCCCGCCGCCTTCGCCGCGGCCAGCAGCTTTGTCTCCGCCGGCTTGTAAATCATGTCATAAACCGCGCGGGCCTTGGGCAGCGGAAATTGTTTTTCATCCAGCGGCAAGGGATCGCTTTCCTTCAAACCAATCGGCGTGGCGTTCAACAACAAATCCACCTCGCCCGTCGGAAAACCGATCTGCACCTTAACGCGCGGATGCCGTTTGCGGATTTCCTCCGCCACTGCCTCGGCCTTGGACACCACGTAATCAACAAGAAACAGTTCCGACACATTTTCAACCGCCAGCCTCAGGGCCGCCACCTGTCCTGCCCCGCCGGTCCCAACCAGCAATACTTTCAGCCCCGCCAGCTTCAAGCCGAGGTCCTCGCGCAAGGAGCGGGCGATGCCATCGGAATCGGTGTTGAAGCCTTGCGCCCGGATTTCACCGGAAACCGGTTCCGAAAAATGGTGCAGCGGCTGCCATTGTCCGGCGGCGGCGCGCGCCTCAAACCTGACGGTATTCACCGCGCCCCAGGTTTTGGACGATTCATCCAGCTCATCCACGATTTGCATCGCGAGCAGCTTGTGCGGCACGGTCAGGTTCAGGCCGGAGAACTGCATGGCCTTGGCGCCGGCGATGGCGGCGCGCAGATTGTCGGGGTGAACTTCAAACGCGAGGTAACGCCAGTTCAGGCCGAGCGCGGCGAACGCGGCATTGTGCATCGCGGGCGACGCGGAATGGCGGATGGGAAAGCCATAGACCGCGCAACAGCGCGTCGCGGCATTGATGGCGGGTGAAACCGGTTCAGACATGCAGGATTTATACGCAGCCACAGCGTGAGTTCAAAGCGCAAAGTCCAAAGATGTATTGGAAACCTTTGCAAAATGCCTGTAGCGGCGCTCTGTGAGCGTCGCACAATTCACAATCCGTCGGGAAATGCGGCGGTCACAGACCCGCCGCCACAAGGAAATGCTTTTGCCAGTCGTTATTCGTGAATGGTGATGATGTCGCCCGGTTCGAGCGGCACATCGGAGCCAATCAGCAGCATCTTCGGGGCAAGCTTTGCTTCTTCGCCCTGTCGCGTGATGATGATTTCCTTCGGGTCATACTGGCCGAGATAATTCGCCGTGGCGATGGCCTGCGCGAGTGTCAATCCTTCCACCCACGGCACGTCGGGATTTTGCACGGGGCCGACGACCGTAACGCCCGGAACCTGAACCTGCTGCTGCCGCAATGCGGCGTTCTGCCCGGCGAGGTAGGCCGCCTGGGCCTGAATCTGGGCCTGGGTTTGAGCCTTCGATTTTGAAACACAACCGCAAAACAGGACGACACTGAAAAGCAAGATCACCGGTGCAGCACCAACGCAAAACAATTTCCGCCACCTGTCCATCGCCATGCTATTTCTTGAGGATTTTCCCGAAATCACCTTCCGTCGGCTCAATTTCAATCCGCTGTCCCTCGCTCGCCGCCGGAGCCGATGACGGAAGCCTGCCTTTCTTTTCCATTTTCGGCGCGGTGGAAATCGGCGGCAACGGCGCGGCGGAATCAACTTCAGCCGGTTCGCTGTCCGGCGGCTCCGCGCTCTGGCCGGGGACAAAGAAATTGGACCGGCCTTCCAGCCATTTGGCATAACGCTGAAAGGTCCACATGCCGTTGTCGGCGCCGGTTTCAATGGCGGTGACGATTTTGAAAAAGTCGCGGTTGCGGATGAAATTTTTCACCGCATGCGTCGCCACCAGAATTTCGCATTCAGGCACGCGAATGTTCAAATCCTGCCGGAACCGCAGCCGTTGCGAAATGACCGCGACAAGGCAATCCGCCAGTTGCGCGCAAACGGCGCTTTGAATTTCCGCCGGGAATGCCGAAGCCACGCGCTGCAACGCCTCGGCGCAGGACGAGGAATGGACCGTCGCCAGAACGAGGTGGCCGGTCTCCGACGCGCTCAGCGTCAGGCGCATCGTTTCCGGATCGCGCATCTCGCCCACCATCAGCACGTCCGGGTCTTCCCGCAACGCATCGAGCAGGGCCTGCTCGAAACTCGGCGTGTCGCGTCCCACTTCGCGCTGCCGGATGAAGGCGCGGCGCGGACGAAACGAATATTCAATCGGACTTTCGACCGTCACGATGTGGCGGGTCTCGGTCAGGTTGATTTCCTGAATCAAGGCCGCGAGGGTCGAGGATTTGCCGCAACCGGTCGGCCCGCTCACCAGAATCAAGCCGTGCGTGTTTTTGACCAGTTTCTTGAGGTCGGGATGCAAATTGAGCTTTTCGACCGTGGCCTGAAAGATACTGAGCAGGCGGATGGCCAGGCCGACACCGCGCGAGGTCTGCAGAATGTTGATCCGGCAGCGGACACCGCGAATCGTCTTCGACAAATCAAACGAACGCCGCTCCAGAAAAGCCGGCCACTGCGTTTCGCCGATGATCTCCCGCGCCAGCTCCGTCAACACTTTGGGTGCGATGGGTTCGCCCTGCACGCGCAAGGCGCCGCGCACGCGCAACGCCGCCGGCATGCCGCCCTCCAGATGCAGGTCGCTGGCGCCGCTGGCCGCCGCCGATTCAATCAATGTTTCCAGTTGCATTCGTTTTACCTGCTTGTTCAACACTTCACCCGCCGAAAAGTTCTTTCAGATCTGCATGACGGATTTTTTCCACGCCGCGGCGGCGGATTTGATATCCGCCGCGCAGTTTGCGCGCGGCTTCACAAAACGCGGCGTGAACCACGGGAACATTCCAACCAAATCGTACGTCACCAAAATCTGGCCGTCGCAAACGTCGCCGCTGCCGATGCCGATGGTCGGAATGGGAACATGCGCGGTGATTTCCCGGGCGACCGGCGGCGTCACGAGTTCGAGCACAATCGCGAACGCGCCCGCGGCAGCCAGTGCCATCGCATCCTCGAGCAACGCCCGGGCTTCCGCCTCGTTTTTGCCTTTGACGTGGTAGCCGCCCTCCTTCAGCACGCTTTGCGGCAACATGCCAAGATGCCCGCAAAACGGAATTCCAGCGGAAATAATCGCGTGAACCTGCGGCAGAATTTTTCGCCCGCCCTCGGCCTTCACAAACTCCGCGCCGGCGGCGGCAAGCCGCTTTGCATTTTTCACCGCAGCCGCAACGGTCTGGTAACTTCGGTACGGCAAGTCCGCGCCAAGCAGCGCGCGCGGCCTGGCGCGGGCGGCGGCTCGGATGTGATGCTCCATCTCGGCCATCGTCACATGCGTCGTGTCGGGATAACCCAGCACGACCATGCCCAGCGAATCACCGACGAGAATGAGCGGAATGCCCGCCTCGTCGAGCAGCTTCGCCATCGGAAAATCGTAGGCGGTGAGCGCGGCGATTCTTTCGCCGCGATCCTTCATGGCGCGGATGGTTTTGGTGGTGATTTTCATTTCGTGAATGGTTGCATCGTTGCCTCGTGTCGCAATCAAGCCCGATTGAACGATTCAACCATGCAACAATTTAACGTTTCTCAAAACTTTCCAGCAATTCCTCAGGCGTGGTCGTGGCGGTGCCGATTTTGCCCACGACGATGCCCGCCGCGTGATTCGAAAGAATTGCGGCTTCGAGCGGCGACGCCCCTGCCGCTATCGCCAGCGTGAACGTCGCGATGACCGTGTCGCCCGCGCCGGAAACGTCGAATACTTCCTGGGCGACGGTTGGAATGTGAAACGGCTTCTGCCCGCGCTGGCAAAGCAACATGCCTTGTTCGCCGAGCGTGACCAAAAGCACGGCCGGACGCAGTTCATTGAGCAATCGTTCCGCAACCAGCATGAGATTTTTGTCCGCAAGCGGATTCGGATTGCGCGTTTCATCCGGCAGATTTGCCAGCTCGAATGCCTCCTTGCGATTGGGGGTGACGAGCGAGAGGCTTGACAGATTCAGGCGATGGACCGGCTTGGGATCGAAACTGAGCCAGATGCCACGCGCGCGGCAGAGCGTTTTGATTTCATTGAGCAACGACTGGGTCACAACGCCTTTGCCGTAATCGCCGACGATGACGGCGGCGGCGCGCGAAAGTTTCGCCTTCAGTCCGGCGATCAGGCGTCCGGTCAGTTTCGCGTCCAGGCCATCGCGCGTTTCGCGGTCAATGCGCACGACCTGCTGCTTGTGTGCCACGATCCGGGTTTTGACGCTCGTGTGCCGCGCGGAATTCGCAACCAATCCGGAGCAGCCGATTTTATGTCCAACCAGAAGCTTTTCCAGCCGGCGGGCGGCATCATCGTGGCCGATTGCGCCAAAAATTTCCGTCGGCACGTTCAACGTGGTCAGATTGCGCGCGACGTTGGCGGCGCCGCCCGGCATGAAGCTTTCGCGCTCGAAATCCACGACCGGCACCGGCGCTTCCGGCGAAATGCGCGCGACGCTGCCCCAGATGAACTGGTCAAGCATCACGTCGCCGACGACGAGTACGCGGGTTTTTGTCGCGGCATTCAGGATTTGCCGCGCACGCGAAACGGATAAAAGTTTTGAACTCATTCTATTTAGCCACAGATGAAACACAGATTAAACACGGATGAAAACACATTTTTATCCTCCGATTGCGCAGATTTTCGCCGAACAAAATCCCACCTGCTGAATCTGCGCGTCCAGGGACGTTTTATCTGTGTTTCATTTGTGAAAATCTGCGGCACAAAAAGTCTAACCCAAAAATGCCGTCAACGGACTGGTGGCGCTGGCGGTTTCCAGCGTCGCGGCAAGTCCGGTTTCATAAGCGGCGCGTCCGGCTTCGACCGCCATTTTAAACGCGATGGCCATCCGGTTTGGGTCGCTCGAAACGGCGACAGCGGTGTTGACGAGCACGGCATCGGCGCCCATTTCCATCGCCTCCGCCGCATGGCTCGGCGCGCCGAGGCCGGCGTCCACCACCACGGGCACGGTGGCCTGTTCGATGATGATGCGGATTTGGTCGCGTGTTTGCACGCCGCGATTCGACCCGATTGGCGAGCCGAGCGGCATCACGGTCGCAACGCCGATGTCCTGCAAACGCTTCGCCAAAACCGGGTCGGCGTTGATGTAAGGCAAAACGGTGAAACCCTCCTTGACCAGAATTTCGGCGGCCTTGAACGTCTCAATCGGGTCTGGCAGCAAAAAACGCGGGTCGGGGTGGATTTCGAGCTTCACCCATTTTGGCAGACCGGCGGCGACGGCGAGGCGGGCGAGCCGCACGGCCTCCTCGGCATTCATCGCACCACTGGTGTTGGGCAGGAGCAGGTATTTTTGGGGGTCAATGAACTCAAGAATATTCGCGAACGGATCGCGCTGGCCGCTCAAATCAGCGCGGCGCAGGGCGACGGTGACCATTTGCGCACCGCTGGCGGCAAGGGCATCACGCATCGCTTCCGGCGAGGAAAATTTTCCAGTGCCCATGATGAGCCGGGAACTAAATTCGCGTTTGGCGATGACCAGCGGTTGAGACGGCAAAGACATTGCAGACAATTTAGGAAAAAACAGGCGATTGTCGAGGCGGGATGCGGGAGGGGATTGGACTATTTTTGTCGAATGACCGACGCGCGAATGAATCGGATCATTTGAAGGTGAGGGTGCTAATTGAATCTTCGAATTCCTTGAGTTCTTTATCGTCTGAACTGCCAGTTTCATTCATTTCGCTAAAGGCTACGTTTATTCGCCAATCGGGGCGCGTTGGGTGAATGAAATCATAACCATGCGAAATAAAGATGTAATCACCTTCTTTACCAGCCAAAACGAGATGCACTTTTGCCTTCCATTCGTATTTAATACAGAACTTTCCGAATTGCTCGCAAGGAACAAAAGTGCTTTCTAATAATTCCTCGCCCGGCTTGAATTGTAATCTGTGAGGTTTGATAAAAGCCAAAAAGTCATCATGCGATTTGAATGTCGAGTCTGTTGGGAAAGCCAATGCATCCATTTCCCACCTTGGTATTGAAACGCTGGTTTGTAACATCACATTCGTTCCGTCTTTTTCATAAATGACCCAATCTCTTCCCTTCGGTGGCATAAATGAAAAAAGGGCCGTCTGCTGAAGCTGGTGCGCTTCGGTGTGCGCCATGTGCTCATCAATTTTTCGAGCGATGTAGAACCGTGGGTCGTATTGCGTTTCACAGCCGACAAGAAGCGCCAACAAAAATACAAGTGCCCAAATTCCAAGTTGCTGCTTGTTGGCCGGCTTCCAGTGCATGGACGGGAATAGCCCGTTTGCGGGAAATTGGCAAGCGTGGTTTGGGCATAGATAAAACAAAGGATTGTTTGATTGCCGGATAATTGGATTGTTGGTGGACGCGGAATCATCCATTTATCCATTTATCCAGCCATCCAATTATCCAGTTCGGATTTTATCCGCGCCCATCCGCGTCATCCGCGGTCAAAACAATTCACGGTGTGACAGTGACATTGTCGAAGAGCGCTGAATTCAACGCCGAGTTATTGTGCGCCGACAAGGCAAGCCCGACGTAAATTGTTTTTTTCATCGGGAGCGTCACGCCGTCCACGCGCTGCCAGTTGACGCCGTCAGGCGAGACGTAGCCGGTAAAGCTGTCGCCCGCGCGGGTCAGTTTCACCCAAAACGGAACATTGTTTGCCGGACCGTCGGTGTTGCGGCTGATGTTGTCCGCGGTTGGGCGCCATTGAAAAGCCGAGCCGCCGCCGGCCGTGATGGTCATGAGCGCGTGCCTGGAGCCGGGCGCGAGGGATTCACGGAACATCACGGCGGCCTTGGCCCACGGATCGGTGAACTGGATTGAGACAACGCGTGCGATGATTTGCCCGTCGCCGGTCAGCGGCAGATAAGTGTAATGAAACGCGTCGGCGCTTTCCCAGATGTCGATGCCGGACGCGGTCATGTTGAACTGGCCGTTCAAGTAACTCGCGTCGCCCGCCTGCCCGACGCTGCCGATGTCCCTGTGCTCCCAGTCCGGCGGAAGCGAGGGCAGCACCAGCGGCAGCGAATCAATCCATCTGGCGATGACGGCGACCGCGTTGCGATCAACGACATTCTTGGCCAGCGGCGGCATTTGCAAATTGCCGGCAAGGTTGACACGGTGCAACAGGATGGATTTGCCGGCATCGCCGGGAGCGATGATTTTTGCGCCGGTGATGCCGAGCGGATTTTCCACCGGCCCGTTGACAATATTTTGTTTTGCCAGCGGCGTATCAACGCGCGCGTCGAAAAATGCCTCAGCACCGCCGGGCCGATGACATTGCGAGCAATTGGCGTCGAGATAGGAACGCACCCTCCATTGCAGCGAGGCCTTTGTGTCGGTGACAGCGACGAGCCGCGCGAAGTGCGGGATTTCACGTTCATCGAGCTTCGCGTCAAAAAGGCCGATGTGGTTCCAGGCGCGAAGCTGGTTGTCGGTGACGTGGTTTGGATATGTGAAATCGCCATCGAGCTGGCGCGTTTTGACGCCGAGCACACCGCCCGACGCAGGCGTGTGACAGGTCAGACAATCCTGGCGCCCGGGATAAAACCACCGCTGAATCCGCGTGCCGCCCGCGGTCTTGATGACAATGTCCTCGTTTGTTCCGGCCGTCACCAAATCGGCGTCGCTGTGGTCGGGACGCCATTTGTAGCTCGCGCCATAAACCGCGCCGCTCGTGTCACGGACGAGCAGGCGCGTTTCGAGCCGGCGGAGAATTTTCGGATTGGTGTCGTCCACGGGCAGTTCAAAATTTTTCACGAACACCGTGCCGGCTGGAAAGGTCCATTCGCCGTTCGGCGCAAAGCCGATGACGGCGTTCGTCGGCAGCGCCATCCAGCGCAGTTTGACCGCGCCGTCCGACCACAATGGCGAATTGACGTTGTAAGGAATCAAGCCGGTCGCGGGTTCGAGTTTTTCGAGGTCGGCGAACACGCCGGTTTGCGACAGCAATTTCGGGAATGCTCTGGCCGGTGGTGGCGGGCCGCCGCGCGCCAGTGTGTAGATGCGCCCGCCTACGCTGCTCATCTGGCACAGGTAAATCTCGCCGGCGGCGTCCACGCCGAAGGATGAAAGTCCGGTATAATCGGCGCCGGAATTCGGGCCGTTGCCTTTTGGCATGACGCAAAGAACATCCTTTCCGACCGGCGTGGTTGTCTCGTCCAGCGCCCAGATGATGTGATAAACATTGTCGCCGAAGATGTATTTGCCGCCGAGGTCGGTCGCAAATTCCCTGCCGCGATAAACGTAACCGCCGATGATTGCGCGCCCGTCGCTGTGCGGATAATCCAGAACCGGCCCGCGGCTGATGCCGATGTAGGGCGGTTTCATTTCACCAAGCGTTCCCTCGCAGCGGTCCCATTGAAAATTCAGGCCGGACTCGCCCGGCTCGATCACGTCAATTTCCTCGCGCGCGCTTTCGCCCACGTCGCCGATGAAAATTCTCCCCGTCGGCGGGTCATAAGTCATGCGGTGAGGGCTGCGCAGGCCGAGGCAGAAAAATTCCTCCAGCGCGTTGGTCTGGCCGACGAACGGATTGTTGTTCGGGATGAAATAATTCGCCGTGAAGCCGTTGGCCGGCTGGCGCGGAACCGGATGGCTCACGTTTCCACCGCGGCAATCCACGTCAATGCGAAAGACGCCGGAGTACAGGTTGCGATTGATGATTTGCGTGTTGTCGCCGTTGGCGTTGTCGCCGTCCGTCCAGTAAAGAAATCCGTTTTTTGGATGGAAAAACATCCCGCCGCCATGATGCCAGATGGTCTGGTCGGTCAGGTCAACGAACACCATTTCGGAACCGGGAATCGCCACGCCGTTCGTGTCGAGCGTGAAGCGCGAAAGCCGGTCGTGGTAGGTGTCGGGCAGAATCGGGTCCGGACGCGTGTAGGCATCGCCGGCGACCGTGCCGGGCTTGACCCAGGTGTAATAGACGAAAACGAAATGGTTCGTCGCAAAGCCCGGATGAAACGCCAGGCCGAGCAATCCCGAATCATCCCAGCCCTGGCATTGGTTGCTGATGTTAAGGATGAGTTTTTTTTGCGTCGCACCGGGAGAATTCTGAAACGTCCAAACGCGGCCTTCGCGTTCCCAGACGCACAATTCGTCCGTGCCCGGCACCGGCGCCAGGCCGACGGCATTGGTGAAGATCAGGTTTGTGAACGCGACCACCGCCGACCAGTTGCCCGAAATGCCCGGGGCCGTTTCGGGCATCGTGCCGTTCAGGAAGGCGCCGACCGATGGACGCGCGTCCAGCCCGTGGGGTTTGGCGCCGGCGGAAAAAACGAGACAACCTGAAAACGCGAAGGCAAAAAGCATTTTGCCACTCGCGCGAAGCTTGAGAAACATCCTCTTCACGAATTGAAACACGCACAAGATTCTCCGCTTCGCCCGCGCCGTCAATTTTTAAGTGTTAATTTGCGCCGGACGAATCGAACCTGGATGCACATTTCGTCCATGGATTGACCTGCGTGAGGGCCGGGTAACGCAAATCAATGGATCAAACAGACGCCAACCATCCGCCGTTTTTGAACCGCACTGCCATCGGTCAATTTGACTTGATCTTGAAGAAAACGCTGTTCCCCGCATTGGTCGTGGTAACGCGGAATTGAGAATTGGTGACGATGGCTTGGAAGGATGCCAGCATGTCTGTCGTCCACGTTGAGCCCAGGTTTGTCGCCGTCAGCAACTGAAACGGCGCGCCATGGTAATTGGCCACGTTGAAGTTGGCCTGAAACTGGGTCCCGGTTCGTGCTGCTTGACCCATAAATTGAACGGTCATTGGTGGCAGGTTCGTCGCGGTCACGCGTGTCGCCGATCCCCAGGGAAGCACCCGCCCCGGGAGTTGCGCGCAAACGCTCAATAGATAATCGCCCGAATTCGTCGGGTAGAGGACGAATGAGTTGCCGGTCGGAACATTGTTGGTGACGGGACTTTGCTCCTGGTCTGCGTTGGAAACCGCGATGTTGTCGAGGCAGAGCCCGACATAGGAATTCGTCTCATTGAAGTAGCTTCCACCGCTGAAATCATAAACGAAACGGATTTGCGTTGGCATTCCGGCGCAAGCTCCGAGCGAGACGGCAACCTGGCTGTACGATGCATCCCCGCTGCCACCGCTGCCAGCCTCGTTCCAGATGTCCTGCCACGCGGCGCCGCCGTTGGTGGAAAACTGGGCGTGAGCGACCTGGCTTGACGTGGCATACCCAAGCAGTTTGTAAAAGGTGAGCTGGCTGTTTGTGCGCGGGAGCAGGATCGGATTCAACGTTAGAAACTGGCTTCCGCCGTCCGGTTGACACAGGTGGAATGCGTGGCTTCCGGAATACACAAGGTCATTGATGATGACAGGATATCCCGGCGACTGGACGACGGTGACATTCGTCAAACCGTTTTCCGCGCCTTCAATCGCGGTGTAGGGTGAAAGCCTGGTGACAAGATACTGGTAATTCGTGGCTGCTCCCACCGTCGTAAATGAATAGTAATTGTTGTTGGTCAAGGCGGCGAGATTCGGGCCTGAAATCGCGGGTGGCGAATACGCCGGGACATAATCCACCTTGACGTTGGACAGGTTGCTCACCGTCACCACGACTTGATTGGTCAGTCCGGAAGCGGAGAAAATCACCAGGTAATTGCCGTTCGTTGTTATCGGCACGGCGTAACCTCCTGAATTGGCCGTGACGGCGAAATAAGTTGAGCCGGGCACCTGCACCGTGACGCCGCCTATTCCCTCGCCCAAGTTGTAAAAGCCGCTTCCGCTAAGATCATAATAGACAACGCCGGTGATCAATGGTGTGGCTGACTGCTGGGTCGCGAAGTCCTGCGTCACCAATTGCGGCCCCACCGATCCATTGGTGCCGTCCACGACGCCTACCCCGATTTCGCGGAAGGCGCTGTCATGAATGTTGAGACGATGCCCCGGCGGGGTCTGCATTCCCCCGGTGCCCGGACCCCAATCCACTTCAAAAGCGGCGTGGCCGTAGAAAACATATTCGGAGTATGAATAAACGTTTTCACCGTAAGTGTACCAGTTGTATCCCTGCGCCGTGATCCGGTCGCCGGGGCTTGAACCATCCGTTCCCGTGTGGCCTTGGTATTGGTTGGTGAACATGTCTCCGCTATGCACTCGCGCGGCAGCCAGGAGTTCCGCGTTCATGGCGACTGGTGGTGAAGATGTTATCGTGTTGAACTGCGACTCCATCAGGTTCGTGTCCACGCCAAAATACGCATAGGCCGCCAACACATTTGGATCAGTCGTGGTTGCCAGAATCACGCCCTCGGCGGGCGGGTTGCCGCGGGCGCGATTGACGTATTCGAGGTAAAGCTGTTCTTCATCCGTCGGGCTGCCGATTGAATAAGGCGTCATTCCCTCGGGTGCCGGCGACGGCTCAAAGGCGGGAGATGCGCCATGGTTTACCACCACGGGTGGCGCGGGGGGCGGCGCCTGCGGCTTCCGGCTGCCGGCAGTTGTCGGCACGGGTTGCCCTTGAGAACAAAGCGGTGTCAAAACCAGAAGGCAGGCCGCCCAGATGACGGATGCCGTCAGCAAGGAGGGCGCAGAAAAGGGGGCGCGGATGATTTTCATTGTGTCATAGTTCGACTTAATTGCATTTGATGCAGGATAAACGGTGATTTAAAAGCATGATTTATACCAGCTCTGTCCGCATTTCACGTTGAAATTCCTCAAAAATGCCGTCCGCACATGGCTCATTTTTCTTTGAACTTCCGCAATGTGAATTTAGCTTGGGCGCATGTTCCGTCCTTGCATTGACCTGCATGAAGGCAAAGTGAAGCAAATCGTCGGCGGCACGCTCGGCGAGGCCGGCCCGCGCACGAACTTTGTCTCCGACCGCCCCGCCGCGTGGTTTGCGGAACTTTACAAGCGCGACGGGCTTGCCGGCGGCCACGTCATCATGCTGGGTCCCGGCAATGAAACGGAAGCGCTCGCGGCGCTCGCGGCATTTCCAGGCGGGCTGCAAATCGGCGGCGGAATCAATTCTGAAAATGCGCGCGGCTGGCTTGACGCCGGCGCGTCGCACATCATCGTCACGAGCTGGGTGTTTCGCGAAGGCCGCGTGGATTGGCAGCGGCTGGACGAACTGGTCAAGACCGCCGGCAGGAACCGGCTGGTGCTGGATCTGAGCTGCCGCAAGCGCGGAGAAAATTATTTTGTCGTGACCGACCGCTGGCAGAAATTCACGGAACTGGCCATTTCACGGAATGCCCTTCAAAAGCTTGCCAAGAGCTGCGCGGAATTTCTGGTCCATGCGGTGGATGTGGAAGGCCTGTGTCGCGGCATTGACCGTGAACTGGTCGAAAAACTCGGTGAATGGACGACTGTTCCGACGACTTACGCGGGTGGTGCAAATTCGCTGTCGGATTTGGAAGAAGTCGCGTGGCTGGGGCAAGGCAGGATTGACCTGACCATCGGCTCGGCGCTCGACATTTTCGGCGGCAACGGTGTTCGCTACGCCGATTTGCTAAAATTCAACCGCCGCCGGACGAAAAAATCCGGCGGCGGTTGATTGTCGGAAAATAATCAGGATTTGATCACGTCAATCTTGCTTGGCGTCATCATTTCCTTGCCGTTCTTTTCCTTGACGGTGCCTGTGACCGTCACTTTTTCAGAACTGCCGCCGCAAATCGGATCGTGCGCGGCCTTGCTCACGTCATTTTGCTTCAGGTAGTAATTGACGGTCTTGCCGTCCTGCGAAACCTGGACGACATTTTGACACGATTTGGTCTCATGCAATGTGCATTTGCCGCAGACCATCGTGCCGGTAATCGTGACTTGATTTGTATCGGCGGCGAACGCACGCGTGGTTAGTCCCGCCAGCAAAACTCCGGCGGCCAGAACTGCGATGAATTTTTTCATAGTTTTTCGATTCAGGTTTACAGGATGTAAGACATCATAATGCATCATTTTGTTCAATCAAATTAATTCTCTGCTTTTTGGGTGGCGAACAATTCAGCGATGACAATTTGAAATTCAGGTATCAATTTTTCCGTCAGCATCTCGCTGCCGGCCAGAATGCCCTTCAAGGCCAGCCCCCATTCCGTGCTGTGGTAAATTTCCACGTTGTCATAGCGCGGATCCACCATCCACAACCGTGGAATGCGGATTTTTTCGTAGAGCTCCTTTTTGACGACCGTGTCGGTGCGGTGATCGTCGCGGCTGATGATTTCCACGGCGAGCCAGAGTTTGCCGGTGGCCATGGTCACAAGCGCGAGATCGGGACAAATCGCCGTCGAGCGGGAAACCTGGACTTTGGTGCGCGGCGCCAGCAGTTGGGTGCTGGGCAGGTTCGCCACGCTCGCCGTCATCAACGCGTGCAGACGGTCACAAATCGCTTCGTGGCGCTCGCCCGGCGCGGAACGCGGCAACGACGCCCCATCGAAAATTTCCTCATACGACCGGCTCACGTACATCAGCAAAGCAGCGATTTGCGCGAACGGCAAGCGCGAGTTTTTCATCAAAACAAAGCTTGCAAATCGCCGGGAGCGTGACTAGATTTTCGGCTCTTTTGAAAAATTTATGGCAGTAAAAATTCGCATGAAGCGCGTCGGGGCCAAGAACGCTCCGTTTTTCCGCATTGTAGTGGCCGACAGCCGCAGCCCGCGCGATGGCAAGTTCATCGAGGAAATTGGCTCATATCGGCCGTTGAAAAAGGGCGACAATGTCACCCTTGATCTCGAACGCGCCAAATACTGGGTGAGCAAGGGCGCACAGCCAAGCGACACCGTCGCCAGCTTCATCAAAAAAGCCGGCAAGGCGGTCGCGGCGGCTTGAAAATAATTTTGACGCGATGCAGGAGTTTCTGGAATACGTCGTCAAAGGACTTGTGCAACACCCGGACGCCGTGAGCGTCACGCCGGTGGAACGCGCGGGCATGACGGTTTATGAGCTCCGCATGGACCAGTCGGATGTGGGCAAAATCATCGGACGGCAGGGTGTGACGATCAACGCCATCCGCTCGTTGTTGCTGGCCGGCAGCGCCAGGAAGGGCTTGCGCTGCTCCGTGGAGATTGTCGAGGAAAAGCCGGCCGGCTGAACTGTAGCAGCGGTCCATGACCGTCGGGCGAATCGACAATTTCGGAACGCCGCTGCAAAATGAAAATTGACGTGCTCACTTTGTTCCCGGCGATGTTCGCCGGGCCGCTTGACGAAAGCATCGTCAAACGGGCGCGCGATGCCGGTCTGGTGGATCTGAAAATCCACAACTTGCGCGACTGGACGCACGACCGGCACAAGACCGTGGACGACCGGCCGTTCGGCGGCGGACCGGGAATGTTGTTGAAGCCCGAACCGCTCTTTGAAGCGATTGAAAGTTTGAAGCGCGAAAAAATGCGCGTGATTTTGCTGTCGCCCGCCGGGCGGCAATTCAATCAGGCCATCGCGCACGAACTGGCAAAAGAGGAAGATTTGCTGCTCGTCACCGGCCATTACGAAGGCTTTGACGAGCGGGTGCGGGAAAAAATTGCCGACGACGAGCTGTCCATAGGCGATTACGTGCTGACGAACGGCGCGCTGCCCGCGATGGTGGTGATTGACGCGGTCGTGCGGCTGCTGCCCGGGGCGCTGGGCGACGATGAAAGTTCGCATGACGAATCGTTCAGCCACGGGCTGTTGGAATATCCGCAGTACACGCGGCCGGCGGAATTCCGCGGGATGAAGGTCCCGGAGATTTTGGTTTCCGGCAACCATGCTGAAATTGAAAAGTGGCGGCGTGAACAGGCAAAAGCGCGGACAAGAGAACGCAGACCGGATTTGATGTAGCGGCGGTTTGTGACCGCAAAAAAATAAATGCGCCGCTTACTGAGCGCGCTGTAAATTTTATGAACCAGGCATTACAGGAAAAAATTGAATCGGAACAGTATCGCAAGGACAAAACGGATTTTGCGGTGGGCGACAGCGTGCGCGTGCATACCAAAGTCGTCGAAGGCGACAAGGAACGCATCCAAATCTTCGCGGGCGTCGTCATCGGCAAACGCGGGCATGGCTTGAACGAAACGTTCACCGTCCGGCGCATCAGCTACGGCGAGGGGGTCGAGCGCGTGTTCCCGCTGCATTCTCCGCGCGTGGACAAAATCGAGGTCGAACGGAAAGGCCAAGTCCGCCGCGCCAAGCTCACCTACCTGCGCGAACGTCTTGGCAAAGGCGCGACCCTCGTGCGCGAGAAGGAAGAAAAGGCTGTCGCCACGCCGGCGGCGGCGAAGTAAACCGGGAAATTCTTCATAAAGGCGGGTATATTAGGCCCGCTTTTTTTGCTGTTATTTCTTACCGGGCCTGCTAAACTGGCCTTTCTATGCGCCAGCTTGCCGTTCAATTTCTGGACCAAGGGTTTCACCGGGTGCTCTTTGACGCCATGCCGATGCCGGTCTTCGTGGTGGACAAGGATTTATCCATCTTCGACCACAATGCAGCGGCGGCGCGCCTGTTCGGGAAGGGCAAGAAACTCGTCATCCGGCGGCGCGGCGGAGAACTGCTGAACTGCGTGCATTCGATGAAAGGAGCCAGCGCTTGTGGCAGCGCTCCGGCCTGTCGCGATTGCATGGTGCTCAAGTCCGTGCGCACCGCCGCGCGGGGCCGCCGTGTCACGCGCCGATGGGCACCAATGGAGCTGGTCCGCAATGGCAGGGTTGCCAAGGTGAAATTGCGGGTGAGTTGCCAGCCGTTCAACTACGGCCGCAGTTCATTCATCCTGCTCGTTCTCGAGGGCTTGAACGACTGAACCGGCGGACAAATTCCGCACGGCGGCCTTGAGCCGTTTTAATTGTCTGAAGCACGTGCCGCTGCCGCCATCGCAAGCTGCTCCTTTACAAACGCACCGAATACCGTCGGCTCATACTGCCAGTTTTTAATCAACGTTGGCCCGGCGGCAGTGTGCAAATCCCAAGCCGTCCAGTGGAGTTTGTGTTTTTGGACATACTTCATCAGGCTGCTGGCGTAGTTCAAATTGTTCGTGCTGTGTCCTTCAAAACCCCATTCGCCCACGTAAACCGGATATTTCCAACTGATGTCGCCGAAGCTACGGTCCCAGTGTTTTTTGTTTGCGTACGGATGCGTTTCATAAAGGAAATTCAAACCTTTCATTCCATAACCGTGCATCACGCCGCTCAAATCAAAACCCCAATCCAGCCCGGCGACGGTCACCAAATTGGTTGCCCCGGTTGACCGGACGGTGTCGTAAAGCTTCTGCAAACCCACGGCTTCGTAAGTGACGACGCCCTGGTCAGGATTCCAGCGCGCCGGTTTGTCGGTGGCCGTTCCGCCATCGCGCCAAACCGCAAAAGACACATCATGTGGTTCATTGTAAAGTCCGAAAATGACATTCGGCTGGTTCTTGTAATGTGTCGCCATGTCCTGCCAGAAATCTACCGAATGTTTGTCCGGCATGTCATGCTGGCCAAGCCGGCCGCCTTCGTTGATCCAGGTGCCGCAATCCGACCAGTGCAAATCCAGATCAATGTACACGTGCGCCGCCGCGCAGGTGTCCACCAGTTTGTCCACTAGGGCGCGGTAAGCCGCGCCGCCGTCGGTTTGATTCGTCATTTTGCCGAACCAGCGGTCCTGCGCCAGCGGCAGCCGGATGAGATTGGCCTTCCAATCGCTGATGGCGCGGTTCACGGATTCCTCGACGTGGTCGCCGCCGTTTGTCCATTCCAACGAGGCGATGTTGACACCGCAGAGCAGGACTCGTTTGCCGCCGGCATCGAACACCTTTTTCCCCTTGGTGTGCAGACTCATCGAGTCGAGCTTGGGATCAAACGACCGGGTCTGGCTTGCCATCAATCCGTTTTCCGCAGGCTGGCTTTTTCCCGTCGATTGAAACAGCACGAATAATCCCAATGCAGCCAGCATTGCCTTCAGAAAATTCAATTTTAGCATGGGAAACATGTACCAGTTGGCCCGGAAAAATATCAAACGCAAATTTTAGTGACAGCTCCCCTGTAAATCTCCAATGCCCCCGCGCTGAAGCAAACCAGAACCACCTTTTCCACCGAACGGTCTTGCTCCAGAAAATCTTTCGTCTCGCAGACGGCAATACGCGCCGCGCGATCCACCGGAAAGCCGTACGCGCCGGCGCTGACGGACGGAAACGCCACGGCTTTGATTCCATGCTGGAGGACGATTTCAAAGCAGCTTCGATAACAGCTTGCGAGCAACTCATCTTCGCCGTGGTTGCCGCCGCGCCAGACCGGGCCGACGGTGTGAATGACCCATTTGGCGGGAAGTTTGTAGCCGTGCGTGATTTTGGCCTGTCCGGTCGCGCAACCGCCGAGCGTGCGGCATTCCGCCAGCAATTCCGGACCTGCAGCGCGATGAATTGCGCCATCCACTCCTCCTCCGCCGAGCAATGTCGTATTTGCGGCATTCACAATTGCGTCCACACGTTGTCGCGTGATGTCGCCGGCAATGACGGCCAGACGGTTTGAAATATTTTCGCCGGACATGGAGAATTCTCAAATCCAACTTGCTTTGAATGGGGCTTTCAATTCTGAAGCCTGCTTGAATTGTTTACCCGGTGTGGCGAACGCGGCTGATAACCAGCCAAGACAGCAACCTCGTCGTGGTTAATAAACAACCTTGTTCAGCGGATATTCGATGATGCCTTCCGCGCCGGCGGTCTTGAGCTGCGGAATCAGTTCACGGACGACGTGCTCGTCAATAATTGTTTCCACCGCCACCCAGCCCTTCAGGCTCAGGCTGGAAATCGTCGGGTTGCGCAATGCAGGCAGATTTTTCAGCAGCTTCGCCAGATTTTTCTCGGCGATGTTCATCTTCAAACCGACCTTGGCTTCCGCCTCGAGCGCGCCTTTGAGCAGCAGCGCCAGCGTCTCCATCTTTCTGCGCTTCCATGGGTCTTTCCACGCCTGATGATTGGCGATGAGCCGGGGCGTGGAAGTGAGCAGCGTGTCCACAATGCGCAGCTTGTTCGCGCGCAGTGACGAACCGGTCTCGGTCAATTCCACGATCGCGTCCACCAGCTCGTGCGCCTTCACTTCAGTGGCGCCCCACGAAAATTCCACCTCCGCCTTCACGCCATGCCGGCGAAGGTATTTTCTTGTGAGGTTGACGACCTCGGTCGCGATGCGTTTACCCTTCAAATCCTTCACCGATTTGACGGGTGAATTTTCCGGCACGGCCAGCACCCACCGCGCCGGTTGCCGTGTCGTCTTGCTGAAAAGAAATTCGGCGACCTCGTGGACATTCGAACCGTTCTCGACAATCCAGTCATGACCGGTGATGCCGCCGTCAAGATAGCCGTGCTCGACGTAGCGGCTGATTTCCTGCGAGCGGATCAGGCGAATCTCCAGTTCGGCGTCGTCCACGTAAGGCACGTAGGAGCGGCTGCTGACCGTGATGTTGTAGCCCGCCTTCGCCATTTTTTGGATGGTGGCTTCCTGCAAACTGCCTTTCGGCAGACCGAATTTTAATTTTTTGCTCATCTTGCTCCCGAAAATCCCGCTTCACGCGTGTGATGGGGTTAATCTGCCAAGTTCAGCCCGGAAACGCCACTTTCTTCTTTTTCCTTTTCATTGCAATAACAAAAACATTGGGCATTGGGCATGGCGGTTCGGTGGTAGGTTTTTCTGTTTTATAAGTTAAATCCCATTCTTCATTTTACGTCTTCAATCGTCCATTCGCCGTCCACTTTTTTCAGCGAGAAGGTGTAGTGCCCGGTGACTGCATCGCCCGCATACCATTTGCCGATCGCTTCAACTGTGTCCCCTTCGGGGTCGAGGGCGTCCACGCTCAAAATCATCGCCGACCCGCCGGTGTCCTTGTCAACCGGCGACCGGCCCGGTCGCAATTCGGCGCGGTAGGCCGCCTTGATGGGTGGGACGTGGCCGGGAAATGTCCGTCTGACTGCCTCGACCTCCGCGTCATCGGCTTGCAAAAAAATCGCCGTGTATCCGCCGTCATCCCAAAAATGGCGTTGCAGCAGATAACCATAGACCGCCATTTCCACCTTGAGCAAATCGTCTTTTTCCAGTCCTGGCGTCCGTGGCGGGGAGGCGGTCACGACCGCGTTTGTAGGTTCCGGCAGGCGCTCGTCATTGAACCGGATTACTTCCTTGTCCGAAAAACAACCGGTGGCGAGACACGCCGACAACAAGGCGAACAAAAATAAAACTGCCGTTTTCACGGGTTTTCCCAAATCACCCTTCGTCCGGCCACTGAAACCTGCCCACGCGCAATCGCCTCCACACATTTCGGGTAAAGCTCGTGTTCCGCCGTGTGAATCCGCTGAATCAAAGTTTCCGGCGTGTCATTGTCGAGCACCGGCACGGTTTGCTGGCCAATGATGGCTCCGGAATCCACGCCCGCATCCACGAAATGCACCGTGCAACCCGTCAACTTTACTCCGTAATCCAGCGCCTGCTTCCACGCTTCGAGGCCGGGAAACGACGGCAGCAGCGACGGATGAATGTTCACGATGCGGCCTTCAAACGCACGAAGGAAATCGCCCTTCAGCACCCGCATGAAGCCCGCGAGCACAATCAAATCCGCTTTTGCTTCCTGCAGCGCACCGACGAATGCCCGCTCCGCCTCTTCGTCCAGTTTGGTGCGGAATTTCCCCGGCGGAATGAACCTGGCTGGGATCCTCTGTTCGCGCGCGTGCGACAAAATCCCCGCGCTTTCGACATCACTCAAGACGAGTGCGACCTCCGCCGGAATTTTTCCTGACGCGCACGCCCCGGCAATTGCGGCAAAGTTGGTGCCTTTGCCGGAACCGAGGACGCCCAATCGGAATGAATTGCTCACCGCGATTTGAATAACAGAACAACCGTCCGAAAGCAAATGCGTCTGGACAGCCAAAAACATGTCCTTATTTTTAAATCAGAGACCGATGGGCAATTTTTACACCAATTTCACAATTTTTGACGCGGACATTGAAGAGGTGACGGCCGCCGCCAAAGAATTGAAACGCGAGGCTTATATTCTGAAGTCCGGCAACGATGTCGTGGTTTTTGATCGCGATTGCGATGAGCAAGATGTCGAAGAAATCGAGATGCTCGGCACCGCCCTTTCGAAAAAATTGGGCGTCCGCATCCTGGCTTGCCTCAATCACGACGATGACCATCTTTTGCTTTGGATCTTTGAAGGCAAAAACAGGCGGGCGTCTTATCAATCAATCCTGGATGCGCCGCGATTTGCCTGGGCGCTTTCAAAATTCCGAGGCGGTTTTTTGACTTATCCGTTTGTTTTTGCCGTACTCGCCTGGCCGATCTTCATTTTCCAGGTGTTTAGACATCAGGCACTCAAGAAGCTGCTTTTATTGCCAAGTTCATCGGTGGGTCTGGGCTGTGCTTACCTTTCAAAGGGAGAAATTCCCCCGAATCTTCCGGCTGAAGATATCAGGCAAATATAGCAAATCTGAAAGTTAAGCTCCGTCCATTAAATCGAATTTCAGGGATTTTTTAATATCACTGCGCGCGGCCTGAAAAATCATATTGAATTTTCGACGTGCTTTTGTTCTTCAAATGGTTTTCATTGGTGGCGTGACAATCTGGATACTGGCTCTGGTATTGCTGGCGTCGTTGGCTGCGCTTGGTTATCGGCAGGGAGCGATCCGCGTGGTGTTTTCATTTGCCGGCATCGTTTTTGCCGGTTTGCTCGCCGCACCGCTGGGAGAACATTTCAAGCCGCTGATGCCGCACGCGGGCATTCACAATCCGATGTTGATCTGGATTCTGGGACCGCTGGAAGCATTCGTTCTGGTGCTGATTTTGTTCAAGATCGCCGGCTCCGTCGTGCATCGCCAGACGGAGCTGCATTACAAATACCAAGCCGATGATTTGAAGTTCGCGTTGTGGGAGCGGCTGAATCGCAGGCTTGGTCTCTGCCTCGGTGTGCTGAACGGCGCCGCTTATTTCGTGTTGATCTGCTTTGCTCTTTTCAACTTCAGTTATGGCACGGTGCAAATCGCCTCGTCCGACAGCCAGACATGGTCAACACGGCTGATCAACAAGTTCGGGCACGATTTGGAAAGCACCGGCATGAACAAGGCCGCACGCGCCGTCGCCACGTTGCCGGAAAGTTATTACAAAACCGCGGACCTGGCGGGCTTGCTTTGCCAAAACCCGCAATTGGGCGACCGTTTCGTTCGTTACCCGGCGTTCCTCTCGTTGCTGGAACGCGACGACCTCAAACAACTCGCGCAGGACAGCACCTTCACCAGCGCCTTTCAAGGGGGCGCGCCGATGGGCCAATTGTTCGACGACCCACAAATCAAAGCCATTCTGCAAAACAATGATCTTATCCACACCGTCTGGGAAAACTTGCAGACCAACATGGACGACTTGGTGGGCTACCTTAAAACCGGCCAGTCTTCCAAGTATGATTCCGAAAAAATGCTGGGCTTCTGGGATTTCAACCCAGTCACCACCGCCGCACTGCTGCCCATCGCGCAACCAAAGATTTCGCCCGCCCAAATGATGTTCGCGCGCCTTTGGATGACCAATTATTTACAAACCGTTCTTGTCGTCGTGCCGGACCATCAAGTTTTCCTGCACAATCTGCCGCGCTTGAAATCATCGCCGGTGGGTGAAACAGCGACGCTGCACTTGTGGCCCATCATCATTTACGGGATTCGCAGCGGTTCGCTGCCGAACACGGAAGCCTCGACGCTGCCGGGCCAATGGGAAAGCGCTGATGGCGGTTACAAATTGTCCTTTACCAACAATGGCAAAACCGACTCTTTGGAGGTCCAAATCATAAACGACCGGCTGACAATGACGACCTCCGACGGGGATGCCATGGTCTTTGACCGGGAGCAGTAGATTCCCAAAAACCATCTGGTTTTTAAACACCACGGCATTTAAAAAGCGGGTAAAAACGTTATTCTACCTGCAATCTTCCGCTTTCGCGGTGAGGCGCCCAAAAAACGGCGTGGCTTATGCTATAAGGCGGGCATGGGTGTATCGCACATAGCAGTCATTGCAGCTATCAGCCTTTCGGGGCTGCTGCCATCCAGTTGCACGAAGACTTTTTCTGCAAGGGAGGCGAAGAAAAACGCCCCGGCTCCAGCCCCGGTTGTGGAAAAGCCAAGCCCGGTGGTTCCGACGCTCTCGAACACCAAAGATCTCGGCGAGCTTGCACTGACCAATCGCTATGAAACCCGCGTCGAACTTGGCGCGGGCCGGAGTTGCACCATCACACCAAAACTTCTCGATCGCGACAACCTCCAACTCACAATGGCCCTTCAATCCACGAATCCCAATGGCAAGACAGCGGGCTTTATTGTCACCCAGGTGGTTACCCGCCCCGGCAAGCCTTTTGACGTGGCGATCGGCGATATGGACATTACCATCACGCCGGAAATTGCCCAGGAATGAAAATCGGCGGGCGAAAAGATTCGCACCGCAGGGATGTCTTGAAGTTTTTCAACCGCGCGGTTAGTACACAAGAACGTACCGCATTAAATTCACTATGCCCACCAAAATCACGGGAACAACCACGCTGCCCCAGACATCAATTTGGATGTTTCGCGCGTCGTTGACTGGTCTGATTGACGCGATTGTATGGTAAAGTTTGCTGCGATTTACATTGGCCGTAACGATGCTCATAACCGGCTTTAAAGCAAACCCGGTGCCAAAGTAAACACCCTGAAACCTGCGATTTATGGGGAAATGGTCGGGGCGGTGAGATTTGAACTCACGACCTCTTGCACCCCAAGCAAGCGCGCATACCAAACTACGCTACGCCCCGAACCATCGCCGGAATCTTAACCTGTCCACAACCGGATTCAATCATGAAACGTTGCAAATAAGGCGCAATCGGGATTTTCCGGAAGTGTCGATCTCCAAAAGGACAGCCATTTCGTTCTGATTTTGAGCGTCGGGCCTGGAAATTGCGCGCCTTCAATGCCGTCTTACCGCTTGTTTCGCGGTTGAATGATTTTTGGACGGATTGGCGGAGGCATCGGAATCTTCGGCGGCATGGGCGGCGGTTCGGCCATTTCCGGCGGACGCGACCGTTCTTTCCCGGCGAATTCCACAACCTGCCCTGCGATTTTCTGCACCGATTCAGCAACCGGCGCCGCCTTGCCGATTGTTTCAGCAGCCCCGGTTTCAATTTTCCCGGCCTGCTTCGACAGCCAGTCTTCGGCTTTTGTCGCATATTCGCCAATCTTTGTCTCGGGAAATTTCATCTCGCCGATGTTGAAATTGCCAAGCGCCTGCATCCCCTGACCGATGGGGCCAGCCACCGGTTCGCGCAACTGGCTGCCGGCCGTTTCCAAAGTCTGATAGCCGTTTACAATCCAGTCCAGTTTGCCGGTCTCAATATCAAGCAACAACCCATGCACGGGAATTTTCGGACCGATGAGCGGGCTGTGCCGGACGATATCCACCGCCTTGATCACATTTTGCCGTTCGCTGCTGAACAAGCCGAAAAATTCGTTGAGATTGTCCGGCAACGAATGCCGCTCGACGCCCAGCTCCTTGAATTTGTCCAGCAACTGCAAGGCGGTGGTTCTACAGACCAGGCAATCCGTGTGGCCGATGATGGCGATTTCGCGTCCGCCTTTGACCGCGCAGGCCAGGGCCAGCGTACGGGTCATCGAACTCATGGGATCAAAGATGATGTTGCCTGCGTTGCGCAGCCAGATGAATTGGTCAGCCGGCAGCGCAAGGGCATTTGGGAAAAATGCATTCAGCCGCGGGTCAATGCACGTCAATGCGATGACCGGCAATTCGTCTGCATAATCTGCCGGATGCAATCCAGCCGTCGTGTCACCGGCCACCGCCCGGTGGTTCGCGTCAATGATGGCTTCGAAGAGGCGCATATAAATTCACGGTTTAATACCTTTATTATTTTTCCCGCTTGCAGAAATTATAAATTAGGACCGCAATTAACGAGCCCGAAAAGAGTACAATTTTTGGCAATAGTGGCTGATTTAAGTCTAACAAATACCTGAGTCCCTGCAAAGTCCCAAAAGCAAAAAACACAGAAAAGAGCATCACAAATTATTACTTCCTATTCACGTTATTTATCTCCAATCAACAAATGGCAGCGGCACCTCTCTAAAAATGCTTAATTTACGTGGGCCCGCTGAAAGACATTTCCAAACTCCGTCCTCTTTATGCCACCAAACTGTAGAATATGACACTTCATAATCTGGAAGCTCGGTAAATTTACATATGAGAATCGCTTCGTCGACATTGGTTGAACCATAAGAACTTCGAAACCCAACAGATAAAACATCATAGTTAACTAACCCCCAAAGTTTTTCAGCGTTTTTTGCCTCTGCAAGATAATCAGACTCCCGAACGTCTTCTCGGAAAGCTTTTGCGCGCAGTTCATAAGTATCGTGCCATTGTTTATCCCGCAACAATTGATAAAATCTTTTCAGGTCATGCGCTAATGTGCTCGCGGCATCCATCATAACTGGATCAGCATACTGAGCGGTTTCATCTAATATGCTAGTATTAGGATGCCAATCATTTGTGCTTGTTTCTTGGGAATGTGCTGCACATACGACTGACATCGCAATTAAACAAATTTTTGGTAAATTGTAACGATTCATAAATCTTCAAACTGATTTTTTCCACGGCTGCAACGGCGGCGGGTCGAAGGCGGGAGCCGGTGGCACCTTCGGCATCAGGAACCAGAGAACAAAATAAACTATCACTCCGGCAAACGCGGTAAAAATGGTTGCCAAGACCCAGACCACGCGCAAACGAGCCGGCGACCACCCGAGATGTTTCGCCAGCCCGCCGCAAACTCCGGCGATCACCCGATTATTTTGCGAACGGCAGATTTTCATATTTTCGCTGGGAGGGTCGCCGTGCCGGCGACCCGCTATTTTTGGACGGCGACACGCCGTCCTTCCAATTTTTATTTATCCTTGTCGTCATCCTTTTTCATCGCCTTTTTGAGCGCGGGAACCTGCTCCAGCAATTTCTCGAACTTCACGCCGGTCAGGGCTTCCAGCACGGGCGGCAACTGGCTGATGATGGTGGTCACGTCGCCGGTCAGCTTGCTCGCGCCGCCGCCGGGACCGTTGCCGCTGTTGATGATGACCATTTTCTCGGTCTTGGAGAGCGGCTCGCTGATCTTGCCCGCCACTTCCGGCAGCACGCGCACAATCATTTCGATGACCGCCGCCTCGTTGTATTGCTTGAAGCTCTCGGCCTTGGCCTGCATCGCGGACGCCGTCGCCTTGCCCTGTGCCTCGATGACGGTGGCCTCGGCGAGACCACGCGCCTTGTTCGCATCAGCCTCGGCAATACCGGTGGCCTTGACGACGTCGGCGCCGGCAAAACCGGTCGCCTTGGTCGCGGAAGCAGCACCCGCCGCCTCGGTTTCAAGCTGGAATTTCTTGGCGTTGGCCAGCGTCTCGACCTTGTAACGCTCGGCGTCCGCGGGTTTTTGCACGGTGGCTTCGAGTTCGCGCTGTTTGCGCAGGATTTCCTGCTGCTGCAATTCAATCTGTTTCTGCTTTTCGATGATGCTCACCTGCACTTCCTCGGCCTTCACCAACTGGCCGGTCTTGAATTTCTGCAAATCGTACGCGAGGTCGGCCTGGGCCTTCTGCTGGTTCACCGTGGCCTGATATTGTGCCACATTGGATTGATAATCGCGCTGCGCCTCGGCAATCTTGGTATCGGCGGCAAATTGCGCTTCCTGTCCGGCCTGCTTGGCCTGCGCGGACCGGATCTGTGAATCACGGTCGGCCTCGGCCTGGGCGATGATGGCGTCGCGTTTGACCTGGGCGATGCGCGGCTTGCCGAGCGCGTCGAGATAGCCCTGGCCGTCGCGGATGTCGCGGATGGTGAAGCTGATGATGTTGAGGCCCATGTTCGCCATGTCGCCTGCGGCCACTTCCTGGACTTTTTGGGCGAAGGCGTCGCGGTTTTGATAAATCTCCTCAACGGTCATCGTGCCGAGGATGGCGCGCAAATGGCCTTCGAGCGTTTGCGTGGCGATGTTGCGGATTTCATCGGTGCTTTTCCCCAGAAACTGCTCCGCCGCCGTGCGGATGGAAACGTCGTCGCCTTTGACCTTGGTTTGCGCGACGCCGTCCACCTTCACCGGCACGCCCTTGCTCGTGTAAACTTCCGGCGTCTGCACATCGATGGTCAGCAGCTCCAGCGAGAGGATGTCCACCTTCTCGAAAATCGGCCAGACGAACGTGCCGCCGCCCTTGACGATGCGAAAGCCGACCTTCGTGCCATCCAGCTCACGATGTTTGATGCCGGACACGACCAACACCTGGTTCGGCCCGACCTTGGTGTAACGGCTGAACACCATGTACAAGAGCAGGAACACGACGATGACGATGACGACCGCGGCGATGATGACGATGCCGCCCTGCATAAGGTCCAGTTCGGCCAGCAAGGGTGAGAGGTTCATATTAAGTTGGTGGTTGATAGTTCGGATTTAAATCATTTGGTTGTCTGGACGTAAAACTGGGTTCCGACGATGCGGGTGATTTTGACGGTCCTGCCATTGGCCACTGCCGCGCTGTTTTCCGCACGGGCCGGCGCCGAATAACGCGTCCCGCCCACGACGTAGGCGATTTCGCCCACGCCATTTTCCGGGATGGGAGTGATGACATTCGCCTCGGCGCCAATCAGGTTGGCGACGCGAGATTCACTGGAGCTTTGCGTATGGCGAAACACCGAGCGCAAAAAAATGAGCAGCACACCTGAAACCGCCAAACCACCGATGAGGGAAAGCGGAGCGCTGATTGCCGCGTTGCTCGTTTTTGGAAACTGCGTGAAAATGAGGCCGAAACCGCCGAAGGCCGTTATAAAGGAAGCCATGATTGTCGGACTGAAAATGGAGATGCCCGGCGCATCGCTGCTGTCCGCGCCCGCTTCCACGTGACCGCCGCTGCCAGCCACGTGGTCGCCATGCCCGAAAAAGTGTCCGGCCATGACACTGACCATTGTGAAGATTAGACCGGCCACCAGACAGATTCCATAGACTATCATAAGCCCTCGCTGAGTTGATGTTTGCGCGAGTAAAATCCCAACCCGCTCCCAACGCAAGCAGGAAAGGTGGATCGGTTGTCGCCGGTTTGATTCATATTTCACGCCTATCAAACATCAGTATTGCCAAAACCGCATCTATAAACTGGCGGCGGATTTGTAAGGCGCCCTTTGCCCCTTGATCTTGGTGCCAATCTTAATCTGCTGATCGGCGGTTATGATTAAGAAGAAGATTAAAATTACAGCGGAATACGGCCGCTTCCCGCTTGCCAATCGGCTGTGGCTTTTTCATTGTCTTGTCATGCAATCCTACGAACTCTTGCGCGAGGTATTTGAAAACAAGACGCCCAAACAGGTCGCCGCCGACCTCGGCCTGTCGCTTTCGATGGTTTATAAATGGGCCGAACCGCCGAACCACGCCTCAGGCAGCGGCACGGGCAATCCGCTGGACCGCATTGAAGCGCTGCTCACAAGCACCGGCGATCACCGGCTTGTTCAATGGATTTGCCAGCGCGCCGGGGGCTTTTTCATTCTGAATCCCAAAAACACGCCGCATCCGCATTACCTGATTCCGGCCACGAACCAGATCGTCCAGGAATTTGCCGACCTGCTGCATGTCATTGCCGCCGCCACCGCCGATGACGCAATCACGCAGCCGGAATCCAGGGAAATTCGCGCGCGATGGGAGGAATTGAAGACGGTGACGGAAGGTTTTGTGGCCTGCTGCGAAGAGGGAAATTTCAGTCACATTCGAAATCACGCCTCAAAACACGCGGCGTCAAAAGCGAATGAGAAACATTGAAGTCCTTATCGAAAAACTTTTCAGGCAGAGTCCTAATTTCACCGCAGACGATATTTTAACCAGAACGATATGATAAGCCCCGCTAGAATGATGAACCACATGAACAGCACCCACCATATTTTCAGCTCTTGAACACTCATTTTAATACGCGCACAGGTTGCGGCAATTCATCGTTGTTTTGCGCGTTCCGCCATCTGCCGTTTTCATCCCGGTAAGCCATGCAAGTAAAGTTGACCCCTTGAACCATGACAAATCTAATGATAAATGGCGATGGGCGTTTCTGGCCCGTCGCCGTGGTGCGGTACTTTGCGCATCTTTTGCGGAGTTTTAATGCCATGTTCTGATGATTTTTCTCGTTTACTTCACGAGACAAAGACTTCATTTCAATCAATCAACGGACCCGGCGTCCCAAACGACACCGGCAAACATTATGAGTCAGGCAATGGACAACCTCAGGCTATCGCGGAAGTGGTGAGAGCGACAACTGCCCTTTGGGGCAATGGCATAATGCGTTTCTGCAAAAGTTGTTTTTGGGCAAAAAAAGCGCAGCCCAAATAACCAAGCTGCACCTCAAACATAAGTCATCCGGCAACATGAGATTGCCGGGCACAGAAACCAAAGCAACCAGAGCCACTCCAACAACTGCTCTTTGCGGCAGGTGTAGTAAGGTGTAGTAATAACCTGCTTCGGTGGAAAATATTCACCCGATCTGCGAGTGAAATCTGGCGATTCTCGAATGGCGCCGGCTCAGTTGGTGCGTCCGCTGTTCCGTGTCTTGAACAGACCCGCTTCATCCACAAGGCGCGTCAGTTCCGCCACTGATTGCACCTGCAATTTTCTCGTGATGTTTGTCCGGTGCAACTTCACGGTGCGTTCATTGATATCCAGTTCGGAGGCAATTTGCTTGTTCATCCGGCCCCGCACCACGTGCTCCAACACCTCCAGTTCGCGCTCGCTAAGCTCATTAAAACGACGGCGCAAATCCCGCAATTGTTCACGCTGACGCCGTTCCTGTGCGTCCCGTTCCATCGCCCGCTCAACCGCCGCCAGCAACTCCTCCTTCCGGGCACGCTTCGTCAAAAAATCCTCCGCTCCGCCCCGCATCGCGCTCACCGTTGTCGGAATGTCACCCTGGCCGGTCAAAAAAACTATGGGCAATGGATTTGCAGAACACCTCAACGCCTCCTGCAATTCCAATCCGTCCATCCCAGGCATCTGCAGATCGGCCACGACGCAGCCGGGCATCTCCGGGGCCAGCCGGTCCAGAAATTCCTGCGCCGAGGCAAAAGCCTGCACGTGGTAACCGACCGCGCTCAGCAAACGGGACACCGACTTCAGGAAGGACGCGTCGTCATCCACGATGAAAACGGTACCGGATCGGCGGTAAAGAGTGGCAGTCATGACTCTGATTTTAAGCTTCAATGGCTCGCTGGCAAGCCGCCATCCTCCGCCTTCGCCGGGTTCCACCGCGGCAGGGTGAACGTGGCCGTTGTTCCGCCATCCGCGTTGCCGTCTACACGGATGTTTCCGCCGTGCGCTTCGATGATGGTCTTTGAAATGGCCAGTCCCATGCCCATCCCATTGGGTTTCGTGGTGAAGAATGGCTCAAAAATGTGTGCGACATCACCCGGCGCAATGCCGGTTCCGCAATCACTCACCGCCACTTGCAGATTGCCATTCTCCGCCTCGCCAATCCGCACGGCCAATGACCGCCGGGACTTGGGAATGGCGTCCATCGCATCCATACCATTCAAGACGAGGTTCAGCAACACTTGCTGCAAATGCACCCGGTCTCCCCGCACCGGCGGCAAGTGCGGCGATGTTTGCAGAGACAATTTGATTTGCCTCGCCTCGACATCGGGTTGAATCAGGACGACCGTGTCTTCCACCAGATCGCGCAAATCCAAACGGCTCAACACCAGGCTCCGCCGCTTGAACAAAGTCCGCATGCGATCAACCACGTTTCCCGCCCGGCTGGCGTCCCGGTGGATATCGGTCATTATTGCCCGGACTTCCTCCAGATTGGGCCGGTCGTTCTGGAGAAATATTTCCGCCGCTTCCGTGTTTCGCAAAATGGCGCCCAGCGGCTGATTAAGCTCATGGGTCAACGACGATGACAATTGGCCCATCGTTGAAACCCTGGCCACATGCGTCAGTTCCGTTCGCTGCTGCTGAATTTCCGCCTCAGCCCGGCGGCGCTGCCTCCGTTGCACCAGCAACGCCGCGATGGTTATCGCCTGCGCCAGCAAAACCGTCCCCGCGAACAGAATCAGTGCCTGATGCTCCTCCCACATTGAATGCGGGCGGTAGCGGACCACGCAATTCACCGGCAACCGGCTTTGTTTTATGTCCCAGCGTTTCAGCGCGCGCCAGTCAACCATGGGGGTTCCATTCGTCCGCACCTCGATGGGGATCTGGTTCACGGGTGTTCCCGCCAGCGCCTTTTCCGCCAGCCTGCCGGCCAGTGTCCCAAGACTCTCAAAATCCACGACGGACCCGCCCGTTGCGCCCGTGCCAATCAGTCCGGCCCCCAACACGTACACCGGCACGCTGGCGGAGGGAGCCAGCATTTCGGCAATCTGCAAAGTGTAGAATGGCTGGCCGGTCACATCGCGCTGCTGCACCGGGGAGAGCAGAATGACCGTGTCCTCCGGCAACGACGCCGCAGCCTCCCGCATTTCCGCCATCGGCCGGTTTGTCCAGAACTCGAATTTCACGCCGTCCACGGACTCGGCGGTCTTTCGGATGCGGTCCAAAATGATCTGGTCCGTTCTTGAGACCCCGCTTACCACAACCACGCGGCGCGTTTCGGGTTGCAGTTGAAAGATGAATTTTATCGTCCCCTGAATATCGTAACGCTGGACGATTCCCGTGAAGGGGCGACGGCCGAGTGTGCCCGGCACTTCCAGCTCGTTCACCGCCACAAAAACGGCAGGCAGGTTGGAAACCACGGACGACGGCAGCTCGTCTGCCAGCGAGAAGTCCCGCGCCATGAACGCCATCACCAGATCAAGGTTCTGCCCCGAGTATTTATCCCTCAGGTAATTTTCGAACTGCGGGTAATAGCTTGGATTTGAAAAATGACTGGCATCAAGGCTTTCGGTGAAGAACTCGACCGGGTTTGTGCTGTGCGCCAGCATTTCCGCCTGCACGGCTTGTTGCATCATCATGTTGCCCGGCAGGTCTCTCCCTTCGCTAAAAATCATCAGCACCCGTTTTACCCGCAAACCTTGCGCGCCATTTGAACCTTGCGCATGGCAGACCCGTGCTTCATCAGACATTAAACTGAAAACCAGTGCCGCCACCAAAACCCATCCGGGCATCCGGCTCGACCGCGGGAAAAACTGGCTGGGACAATTCAAATTGGAACGAGCATGTTCTTGCAGCCGCCTTTTTTCAAGCCTCATGCGGCGCTTGCGCTCGTCTTCTCAATTCCAAAAGGCAGATCATCCCCCCGCCTTTTTCTTCGTGAATGAGTGCGTCGCGTGGCCGTAAAAAACGTCCGCGCATTCCATCAGCGTCTCGGACAGCGTCGGATGCGGATGCACGGTCAGCGCAATGTCCGCGGCGGTCGCGCCCATTTCCAGCGCCAGCACGGCTTCGGAAATCAATTCGCCCGCGCCCGCGCCCACGATGCCCACGCCCAGCACCCGGTCGCTTTCGGGATCAATCAACATTTTCGTCAGACCGTCCGTCCGATCAAATGACATCGCCCGGCCCGATGCCGCCCACGGGAATTTCGCCACCTCGTATTTCACGCCGCGTTCCTTCGCCTCGGCTTCGGTCAAACCGCACCATGCAAGTTCGGGATCGGTGAAGACCACCGCCGGAATGACGACGTGCTCAAACACGCTGTTCTCGCCGTTGATGACCTCGACGGCTATGCGCGCTTCCTTGTGCGCCTTGTGCGCCAGCAAAATGCCGCCCGCGATGTCGCCGATGGCGTAAATGTTCGGGTCATTGGTTTGTTGACGTTCGTTGACCTTCACGAACCCTTTTTCATCGAGTTCTACCTTGGTGTTCTCAAGTCCGAGATCGGCGCTGTTCGGTGACCGGCCCACGGCCACAAGCACACGGTCGTAAAGTTCGGACACCTTCTGGCCGTTGTGTTCCATCTCAACCTTGATCTGCTTGCCGGCAGTGGCCATTTTCACGACCTTCGCCTTGAGCCGGATTTCCTTGAACATTTTCTTCGCGTTGGCCACGACGGGCCGCGCGAGGTCGGGGTCGGCGCCGGCGAGCACAGCGTCGAGCGCTTCAACGAGCGTGATTTTGCTGCCCAGCGCGGCATAGACGGTGCCGAGTTCCATGCCAATGTAGCCGCCGCCCACAACCAGCAGATTCTCCGGAATGTCCTCAACTTCAAGCGCCTCGGTCGAAGTCATGATGCGTGGATTGCCAAGGTCGAACACCTTGGGCATGGCGGCGACCGAACCGACGGCGAGAATTGCCTGGTCATATTGGATGAACTGCTGACCCTGCTCCGTCTCGACGCGCAACGTCTGTGAACCTTCAAAATAACCGCGTCCTTGAATCACCTGCACACCGCGCATTTTGGCAAGCGATGCAACACCGCCGCCGAGTTTTTCCAAGATGGATTCTTTCCAAGCGCGGAGCTTCGACAAATCCAACGCCGGCGGTGCGAATGTAATGCCGCGGTGTTCGGAATCCTTTGCCGCTGTGATCTGGTGCGTCGCGTAGAGGAGCGCCTTCGACGGAATGCAACCGCGATTCAGGCAAACTCCGCCCAGCCGTTTCTCGCGCTCGACCAGAATGACCTTTTTGCCGAGGTCGGCGGCATAAAATGCAGCCGCGTATCCGCCCGGCCCCGCGCCGACAACCACAATTTGAGTTTTAATCGGATCCATAGTTAAACTTTTTGTTCGTCCCCAATCTTGCACATGTTCATTCGATTGCCAGAACGAGAACAAGGTGAATTAAAATTTGGCTTTTTCCTCTTTAAAATCCTGCAATGCGGCCACGAGGTCCACGATGAACCGCGCCGCTTCGCCGCCGTCAATAACGCGGTGATCATAGGACAGGCTCAGCGGTGTCATCATGCGCACTTCAACCTTGCCGTCGCGAACGACCGGCTTCATCGCGCCGCGGCCCAGACCGAGAATGGCCACCTGCGGCTTGTTCACGATGGGCGTGAAATGCGCGCCGCCGATCGCGCCCTGATTTGATATGGTGAACGTGCCGCCCTTGAGTTCTTCGGCGGTCACCTTCCGGTCACGCGCCTTTTGCGCGAGCTGTTCCAGTTCCTTCACCAGTTCGAGCATGGATTTCTTGTCCACGTCGCGGATGACCGGCACAATCAAGCCCTGCTCCGTGTCCACCGCGATGCCGATGTGATAATAATTCTTGATGACAATTTCATTGGCCGCCTCGTCGAGGCTGGAGTTGAAAATCGGGTGCTTCTTCAGCGTCTCCACCAGCGCCTTGAGCACAAATGGCGTCAGCGTGAGCTTCACGCCTTTCTTTTCGTAGGCCGGGGCGAATTTTTTGCGCAACGCGTTCAGTTGCGTAAAGTCCGCGTCGTCAAACTGGGTGACGTGCGGAATCGTGGTCCAGTTTTCCGACATCCGGCGCGCAATCACCTGGCGCAACGGCGTTACCGGCTTTTTTGTCACCGGCCCCCATTGGGAAAAATCAATTTGTTCGGCGGCGGGCTTCGCAGGAGCGGCCCCGGCGGCGGGCCTGGGCTTGTCCGCCGTCTTTTGCAAACGTGCAATGTAAGCACGGATGTCACCGATGCCGATGCGCCCGCCCGCTTCGCTGCCGCGGACCCGGCTCAAATCAAGACCCAGTTCACGCGCGAGCTTGCGCACGGACGGCGACGCGACGGGCGCGGCCACCCTTTGCGGGATTTCCTCCTCCTCAACCTTGGATTCTTCGGCCTCAACTTCGGGTTCCGGTTCCGGTCTGGCATATTTTGCGGCGGGCGCGGCGGCAGGCACCGGTTCTCCGCCGCTCAATGAAATCAGGCGCTGGCCGACGGTGATCTTGTCACCGGGCTTGACATGAATTTTCGTGACGACGCCGGCCGCCGTGGACGGAATCGAGGCCACGGCCTTTTCGTTTTCCAATTCCAGAATGGCCTGGTCCTTGGCGACCGTGTCGCCTTCCTTCACGAAGACGTTGACCACGACGCCCGAATCCGCGCCCTCACCTAATTTGGGAAGTTTTACATCCATAAATTAACAGGCTGAATACTTTGGAGAAATGCGCCTCCTTTTTCCAGAAATAAATTCTCCACGAATAGAACATTGATTGCCCTGATGGACCAGTATTTGCAGAAAGGCTTCGAATGACTAAGGGGTTTTAAGCCGATAGAAGGCATCACCGGCGGAAATGGGTAAAGTCACCTGATTTTGCAGGTTCGTAAAATTAAGCACGGGCGAGTTGGTTGCGTCCGTCCAATTCGTCGTGGTCAGATCTGTATTCTGCTGCAACACAAAATTTGTCGAAGGCACAATCCAAGAAAGCGTGAGGTTGGTGTCGGAAGGTGCAATGTTCAAAAACGACTCGGGAATGGATTGCAGAGTGTAGATACCCCCGCTGAAGGTACCCCCACTGAAAGAGCTTCCCGCTGTCAACTTGTTTCCATCCGCTGAGGATGAGACAGAACGCCATGGATAACCAGAGGGCACATTGTTCGACATCCAAGTAACCCCATAATCAGTCGAGGTATAAATTGTTCCACCGAATGAACTCCCAGCCCCCGCAATTAATCTGGCCCCATCCGCCGAGGAAGCGACGGATTCCCAATTGTTGCTCGGCGCACCGGTTTCTATCCAAGTTGTTCCTGAATTTGTTGAGATGTAAATGCCGCCGAGATTACCGAAGCCCGCCGCTGCTACCACCTTGTTGCCATCCGCCGAGGAAGCGATGGCTGCCAGCCATCCGGCAGGTGCATTATTCGACATCCATGTAGCTCCAGAATTACTCGATGTGTACATTCCATAAAACCCCGCCGCCACCAGCTTGTTCCCGTCGGCCGAAGAGGCAACGGCTCCCCAATAATCAATGGGCGTGCTGCTCGCTGTCCAAGTAATTCCCGAGTTCGTTGAGATATAAAGCGGGGTAAAATCACTCGCCGCTGCCACTAATTTGCTGCCATCGGCGGAAGATGCGAAGGAAATCCAATCTGTGTTGGGCAGAACAGTCGTAGTCCAATCTGCTCCCGAATTTGTTGAGACGTAAACGCCGCCACCGGCAACCCCCACAATCAATCTGCTTCCATCCGCCGAAGCGGCAGCAGAATACAGATTAGGACTGGGCGCATTATTCGAAGTCCAAGTCGCCCCCCAATTTGTTGAAATGTAAATGCCGCCGCTACCGCCAACCACCGCTATTAATTTGCTCCCGTCAGCTGACGACATGACTGCCTGCCACGAGTAATTGGTGGGCGCGCTGGTCTGAGTCCACGTTTGAGCGAATCCAGGATTAACGGCGGCGAACAGGCTGCCATAAAAAGTCACGAGTAACAGCCGCAGTTGCTTTTTCATGATTAATGACATATCGCGTCGTTCGTTGGAAAAGACAAGAAAATTTCCCGTGAATGGGTTGCTGCCTTCTGCTTCAGAGGACGGAGTCCTACGTGCCTCGATTAAGTTTTGGACTCGCAACGGGCGTCACTCCGCGCTGCCACTCTACTTGCTGATGCCGCGTTCGCTGGTGCGGATGAATTGGACGAGGTGCTTGGTTTCCGGCAACGGTGGAAGGTCCTTTTCGATTTTCGCCAGCGCGTTGGAAATGGTAAGGCCTTCGCGGAACAAAATTTTGTAGGCCGATTTCAGCGCGTTTTGCGCGTCCTCGGAAATCCCATTGCGTTCCATGCCGACCTTGTTGATGGTGCGCGTTTCCGCCGGGTTGCCGTCGGCGATCATGAACGGCGGAACGTCCTGCACCACCTTCGAGCAGCCGCCAATCATCGCCAGTCTGCCGATGCGGCAAAACTGGTGAACCGCCGCCAGCCCGCCAATCACCGCATGGTCCTCCACGGTCACGTGACCGGCGAGCGTCGCGACGTTGGACATGATGATGTGGCTGCCCAGCGAGCAATTGTGCGCGACGTGGCAGTAGGCCAGGATGTGATTGCGCGAGCCGACGCGCGTGACCTCGCCGTCGCCGGTTGCGCTGTGAATGGTGACGTATTCGCGAAAGGTGTTGCCGTCGCCGATTTCGGTGCGCGTGACGCCGCCCTTCCATTTCAAGTCCTGCGTCTTCAACCCGATGCTCGCGAACGGAAAAATTTCATTTTCCTTTCCGAGTTTCGTGTAACCGTCAATGACGACGTGGGAATGGAGCTTGCTCCCGTCGCCGAGCGCCACGTGTTCGCCGATGACGCAATAAGGGCCAATCTCGCAACCGGAACCGATTTGCGCCTTGGGATGAATGATTGCAGTCGGATGAATCATGAAAATTACGAATTGCGAACAGCGAATGCCGAATCTCCCGTTTTTGCCGATGCGATGGAACCGCGTGCAGTCTTCTTGGACTGGATCATTATTGCGACCAACTGATGAGCCTCATCTTTCAGGCGAACAAGTTCCAGATTTTTCGGAGCAGCCAAACTTTCCAGCAACTCAAACCAGTATTCGGATTCGTCGGCTTCTTCTTCCACAATGGAAAGATTGTTTATGAAATCCGCCTTGGATTTTGACCGGCAGGCGGCGCGATAATTTGCTCCCACGGACGTTCCAGCTCTTACGAGTTGATTTGAAATGATTCGAATTTCGAATTTGCCATTCAGCATTGAACAAAAGCGAACGACATCCACGGCAAATCGTTTCGTTCGATCTTTTAAATCATTGGCCATAATTCCCGATTCGCAATTCTCGATTCACAATTCGCAATTCAAAATTACATTTCACGGAGCATGAACGTCACCGCGGCTTCACTCACAACCACGCCGGCGACCTTGCAAACGCCCTTGGCCTTGCCGATTTTGCCGCGGATCTTGGTCAATTCAATCTCGATGATCAGCGTGTCGCCGGGCACAACCGGCTTGCGCCATTTCACGTCCTCGGCGGACATGAAATAGGCCACCTGGTTCGCGGTCTCGACCTGTTGCAAAAGCAAAATGCCGGCGACCTGCGCCATGGCCTCGAGTTGCAACACGCCCGGCATGATGGGATGCCCGGGGAAATGTCCCTGAAAATACGCCTCGTTCATCGTCACGTTTTTGACGCCGGTGATTTTGCTGCCTTCGATTTTCAAAACACGGTCCACCATCAGAAATGGCGGGCGGTGAGGCAGCAGCTTCATGATTCGCTCGACGTCCATCGCTCCGCCCTCGGCAACCAGCGGCACGGGCGCGGCGATTTTTGGGGGCGGCGGGGCAAACGTCTGCGCGGCGCGCAACGGTTTTTGCATCTGCGCAACAATGTGCCGGACCATTTCGCAATTCGCCGCGTGGCTCGGCTTGACGGCAATCAAATGCCCGCGGATCGGCCGGCCGAGCAGCGACAAATCGCCGACGATATCGAGCATCTTGTGCCGCACAAATTCCTCGGGATACCGCAGCGGCTCGGTCGTCAGCACCGCGTCGTCACGGATGACGACGGCGTTTTCCAGGCTGCCGCCCTTGATGAGGCCGTTTTTGATGAGAAATTCAATTTCCTCGTAGAAACAAAACGTCCGGGCGTGCGACAATTCCTTCTCCCAGGTCTTGGGCGTGATTTCCGTGCTGAAAAACTGCGTGAACTGGCCGTTCTTGTCCGCGCTGGTGCAGGTGATTTTGAAGGCGTCGTCGGGAAACAGCGTCATCATCGTCTCGCCCATCTGCAATTCAATCGGCTCGGCGGGCGAATACGGTTCACGCTTTTCCGCCAGCGGTGCGATGCCGGCATCCTGGATGATTTTGCAGAACTCGCGCGAGCTGCCGTCGGCGATGGGCGGTTCGTTGGCGTCCAATTCGACAATGGCGTTGTCAATGCCGCAACCCGCCAGCGCCGCGAGGACGTGTTCGATGGTGTGAATCTTCACATTGCCCTTGGCAAGCGTCGTCGAGCGGGTCGTTTCGCCGACATTTTCCACGCGCGCCTCGATTTCCGGTTTGCCTTCGAGGTCCACGCGGCGGAAGCGCACGCCGCTGTTGGCGGGCGCGGGCAGGATTGTCATGTTCACCCGGTTGCCGCTGTGCAGGCCGATGCCGGAAAAAGTGACGGGCCGGTTGAGTGTCTGTTGGTTAAGCACGGGCAAATTAGACAAAACACAAACCCGGTTGGCAAGGTCACACTTGCAGCCTTCTCCCAATCCTGATTCGCAACCATAATCGCCGAAAAAAAGATCACGATTACAGCACTGGCTGCGGTTACATCATGTCCGCCGCCAGCACGCGCACCGTTTCTTCCAGGGATGTCTGGCCGTTGATGACGCGGTGCAACCCGTTTTGCCAGAGCGTTCTCATGCCCTGTTGAATCGCAATTTCTTCGAGGGCCGACGTTGACATTTTCTTCAAGACCGCCTCGCGGAACGGTTCGTCCACGACGAGCAACTCGGTCACGGGCAGGCGCCCGGAAAAACCGGTGTTGGTGCAACGCGGGCAGCCCAAGCCGTGCCGGAACTGCGCCTGCGACCTCAATTCTTCTGGCAAAACCCTGAGCTGGCTCGGGTCCGGCTCGTAGGATTCGGAACAATCCGGACAATTGCAGCGCACCAGCCGCAGCCCAAGCACGCCGAGAATGGCCGATGCCAGCATGAACGGCTCGATTTCCATGTTGATGAGCCGCGTGAACGCGCCGGCCGACCTGCCGGAATGGATCGTGCTGAGGACCAGATGCCCCGTCAATCCGGCCTGCACGGCGATGGCCGCCGTTTCCGGGTCGCGAATTTCGCCCACCATGACGATTTGCGGGTCCTGCCGCATGATGCTTCTGAGCGCGATTGCGTAGGTGAAATCCTGCGCCGGGTTGATCTGCGTCTGGCTGATCATCGGCAGATTGAATTCCACCGGATCTTCCACCGTGCTGATGCTCACGCTCGTCCCGTCGCGCTGCATGACGTGGCAGAGCGAGGAATACATCGTGTTCGTCTTGCCGGAACCGGTCGGACCGGTGAACAGGAGCAAACCGCTGGAACGTTTCAACAGGCGCACCAGCCCTTTCGACGCCGACTCGTCGAAGTTGAGCGCATTCAAATCAAACCGCCGGTCGCGCGGGTCGAACAGGCGGATGACGATTTTCTCGCCGCGGGTCGTTGGAAAAATCGAGATGCGCAGTTGCACGCCTTCCAATTCCGGCCCGCCCGACGCCGCACCGTCCTGCGGCATGCCGGCCTGATAAGTGACCAGGTTGGCCATGACCTTGAAGCGCATGGCAATTTTATCCAGGAACTCCAGCGGCAGATGCGCCACCTCGACCAGGACGCCGTTGACCCGCGCGCGCACCGCGATGGCCTTCTCCCACGGCTCGATGTGCAGGTCGCTTGCGTTGAGCTTGATGGCGTCACGCACCATGCAGTTGACCAGCGCGCTGATCTCAAAGTTCTGTGCCGCGCCTTCGGACTGAAGATATTGAACAGTGTAGTTCATGCTGGCGTGAGTCTTTGCCGGAGAATAAAAACGCCCCCGCCGAATTGCAAGGAATGGATTCAATTGATTCCGCCCAAATCGTAATCATAACCTTGTTCTTGATCGTAATCACTGAAGGCAGAAGATTAAGATTGAGATGACGATTAAGATCAAGACGCCATCCCAACCCACTTGCCGCTTGCCTGAACAATCCGTCTGCTTAGAATCAAACTGTGACTCAAAAGCAATTTTATGACTGGCAGACGGCAGGCGGCGGCGGCGATGTTTCACTGCTCATCGCGACACTGGAACGCCGCGAAATCCCGTGGTGCATGATCGGCGGGCTGGCGGTCAACCATTGGGCGAAAGAACCGATGGCGACGGCGGACGTGGACGTGGTTATTGCCGCCGGGCGCGTCGAGGAAGCGGTCAAGGCGTTGCAAGCGGCGGGTTTCAAGGCCAAAAAATTCAAATGGTCGGTCAATCTCAAAGGCCGGTCGAAAGTGCTTGTGCAAATCAGCACGGAAGATTTTTACCGTGAATTTCCAGAACGCTCGAAGCCTGCGGATATTCACGGCATGCTCATGCGGGTGGCGAGTTTGCCGGACACGCTGCGCGGGAAAATTCTGGCCTGGCAGGACCTGGAGCGCCGCGCCAGCAAACGCCAGAAGGATTTGCTGGACATCATGCGCCTCGTTGAAGCTCATCCCAAACTCCGCAAGCTGCTGCCTGCTGACCTGGCAAAGAAAATCAAAGGGTAAAATTTGCGCCGTTGCCTTGCGTTCAACTTTCTCTGGACAACCGACTTTGCCAGATTAAGAATCAATCTCATGAAAATGGATAGGCCGCCCGACGCAGCGTTCATTACTATTTAGGCCACTCGAACGTACCCATGAAAATATATGGATGACGGTCCCGATGTTGGCACAGTCGTATTGATTTTGACCGGTCTGGTCGGCGTGCTGATTTTCGCGTTCATTGGTCGTCTGATTGGGCAGAAGCGTGGCCAGTCCGAAGGAGGTGCGGCGATGGGCGCTCTGCTGGGACCTGTCGGTCTCGTAGGCGCAGCTTTTTTGCCAGACAAGCGCCGTCAGTGCCCCGCATGTAAGGGTCGCGTGCCGGACGATGCGCGAAAGTGTATGCACTGCGGCGAGGATTTGCCTGTTCAGTCCGCGCCTGCACCACCAGCACCGGCAGCGGTTGTTCCCCCCTCATTTGATTACGACCCGTTTTCCGTTCGAACTATTCCAACGCCAGCTCCGCGACCGCCAGAACCCGAAATGACCGCGGCGGATTTGAGCATTGCTTGCCCTTTATGTGGTGAGCGTCTCGCGGTGTCATCTGTGAAACGGGGTGAGAATTATTGCCCTCATTGTTCTGAGAAATTTATAGCCGAGTGACGAGTGATCTAATCCGAGGCCAGACTGCCTTCTCCGCGCCTCTGCGTTTAATTCTTCCTTCTCCGAATTGCCGCTTGCCGGACGGTTTTCCTGAATTAACCTGTCAGCATGGCTTGGTTCACTGACCGGCATTGCTTTCTGCTCGCCGTGATGATTTACGGGTTGAGCACGGTGTATTCGGTTTTCCTGTGGCGGATGGGATTTCGCAAGGATGACCACGTGAATTATTTCCTGCTGCTGGCCGCGTTCGCGCTGCATACCACCGCCATGTTCAAGCGCGGCTTTTCCCTCAACCAATGCCCCGTCAACAACCTTTACGAAGCCACCACGTTCATCGCGTGGGCCATCGTCGCCGCCTACCTCATCGTCGGGCTGCTGCCGCGACTGCGATTTCTCGGCGCGTTTGCATCGCCGGTCTTGTTTGGCATCGGCGTGTTCGCGCTCATGCCCGCGCTCGACCCGCCACGCGGGCCGAAACCGGAATTTTCCGGCGCGTTGACCAGTCTGCACGCGGCGACCATTTTGCTGGCGTACGGCGCGTTCGGCCTGGGCGCAGTGGCGGCGGGAATGTTTTTGACGCAGCAGCATGACTTGAAATTCCACAAACTCCGCGCGGTGCTGTCGCTTCTGCCGCCGATTCAACGGCTGGAAACCATCGCCGGCAGGCTGGTGCTCGCCGGGCTGGTGCTCTTCACCATCGGCCTCGCCGCCGGCAGACATTTGACTCGGCCCGAAGGCGTCAGCTATTGGCAGGACCCGAAAGTGGTCTGGTCCATTTTCATGTGGCTGGTTTATCTGGCGTTGCTGATTCTGCGCCGGCTGCGCGTGCCGTCAAACCGGGGCTTCGCCATCAGCGTCATCAGCGCGTTCGTATTCCTGCTCCTGACTTTTTGGGGCACCAACCTGCTTTCACCCCTGCATCATCAATGAACGTTGTCGTCGTCGGCCTGAGCCATCATTCGTCGCCCGTGGAGCTGCGGGAACGGTTTGCCTTTGCCGAGGCAAAAATTCCCGGCGCGCTTAAATCGCTGCGCGAAACCGGCATCGCCGACGAAGCGGTGATTCTCTCGACGTGCAATCGCGTGGAAATTTATGCTGCGACGGCGCTCGAACCGGCCCGGGCTTTTGCCGGGATAAAAAAGTTTCTCGTTACGGCCCATGCTGATGACGCGGCGCTGGGTGATGAACTTTACGCCTTCACCGAACCGCAAAGCCTGCATCACCTGTTCAAGGTTGCGTGCGGGCTCGATTCGATGGTTCTCGGCGAAACCGAAATCCTCGGCCAGCTCAAGCAGGCTTACTCGCTCGCGCATCACCATGGCCATACCGGTGCGCGTTTGAACAAGGCATTTCAACGCGCGTTCAACGCCGCCAAGCACGTCCGCACCGAGACGAACATCCAGCGCGGCAGCGTGTCCGTGGCATCGGTCGCGGTGGAACTCGCAGAGAAAATTTTCAGCTCGCTCAATGACCGCGAAGTCATGGTCATTGGCGCCGGCGAAACGAGCGAAAAAACCGCACGCGCCCTGCTCTCCCGCGGCGCGCGCAGCATCATCGTCGCCAACCGTTCGCACGAGCGCGCGGTGGTGCTGGCGAACGAACTGGGCGGACACGCCGTGCAATTTGGCGATTGGTCTGCGGAATTTGGCAAGATCGACATTGCCATCAGCAGCACGTCCGCGCCGCATCACATCCTCGACCGCGCCATGCTTGAGCCGTTGATGAAGCTGCGCCATCACCGGCCGTTGCTGCTCATTGACATTGCCGTGCCGCGCGATATTGACCCCGAGGTGAATTTTCTGGAAAACGTTTATCTTTACAACATCGACGATCTTCAAGCCATCGCCGACGACTATCTCCGGTTGCGCAAGGAGGAAATTGCGCGATGCGAGGCCATCATTGCCGAAAAGGTAAAGCCGTTGCTTGAACCGAAAAACCTGCAGCCGCAGATGAACACAGATGGACACAGATCAATGGAGATGTCACCCGCAAAATCCTGAGAAATTTGTTGTTCTTTTAATCTGTGTTTATCTGTGTACATCTGTGGCTAAAAAATGGCTGCTGAACGCCCCATAATCATCGCCACGCGCGGCAGCGCGCTGGCGCTCGCGCAGGCCAACCTGATTGCCGCGCAATGCCGGGAAACATTTCCGCGGCTGCGCTTCGAACTGAAAATCATCAAGACCACCGGTGACAAATTGCAGACCGCTTCGATGGCGAAAAAGGGCGAAAGCCTGCCGAAAGGTCTGTTCACCAAGGAACTTGAAGTCGCTCTCGTCAAAGGCCACGCCGATCTGGCTGTCCACAGCCTGAAAGATTTGCCAACGGATTTGCCCGCCGGACTGAAACTCGCCGCCACGCCCAAGCGCGCCGACGTGCGCGACGTTTTGATCTATCGCGATGCCGGATTTATCAGGGCCCGAGCCGCCGAATTTTCTTCTCAACCCTCAACCCTCAACCCTCAACCGGTTGATTGGGCGCCGGGACAGGACGCGTTGCGCGGTTTCCAGCCGCACCTGAAGCTGAAGGATTTTCCGAAGGCCGCAACCATCGCCACGAGCAGCACGCGACGCAAAGCGCAATTGCTCGCGGCTCGTCCGGATTTGAACGTCGTGGAAATTCGCGGCAACGTCACCACGCGGATGCAAAAGGTCGCCGAACGCGGCGAACTGGACGCGACCGTGCTCGCGCTCGCCGGATTGACGCGGCTCAATTTCCGCGTCACGCCCGAAGGCAAACTCGAAGGCGATGCGGTGCCGGATGGTCTCCTGGCGACGATTCTGGACGTGGACGTGATGCTGCCGTGCGTTGGCCAGGGCGCGATTGGCATTGAGATTCGGGCGGACGACGAACGCATCGCAAAAATTTGCGAGCGGCTGAATCATTTCAACACGTTTCAATGCGTAACCGCCGAGCGCGCGTTTCTGCGCGCGATGGGCGGCGGCTGCCAGAGTCCGGTGGCCGCCTATGCCGAAATCAACGGCAGCCGGGTGGAAATGCGCGCGGTGTCGTTTTGCGACAGACCGGCCAAACGCAGCGAAGGGAAACGTCCGGTGGCCGAGGCAGCGGTGCTGGGAGAACAACTTGCGGCGGAGTTGAAATAAAAACTTCTCAAACCTTTTGATCCTCCCTGTTCTTCAACCGGCTATTTTTCCAGAGCGGCGAGGATGGAATCCAGTTGTTTGCGTTCGATGTCGGTGGCGGTTCCGGCGACGATGTGTCCGGCGATGCTGCGCAGGATGTGGGCCTTGTCAGCGGGCAGATCCTTCAGCACATCGTTGAGCAGGGTTTTGACGATGGTGACGAAGGTGTTGCCGTTGTAATTGCAAAAGGGAGCCAGACGGTGACATTGAAAGCCGATTTGTAAAACTTCCGCCAGCGACAATTTCCGGGCGCGACTCCGCTCCCACAATTCCTTTGCCGGAGCGTAACCGTCGGACGCGGGCTTATGCAGGGCTTTCCGGGCTTCGCAAAGTGCGGCATTGATGGAAACGACCGTTTCCCAAGGAACTATTTGAAGCCAGTTTTTGACTGGTCCAACCATCGCGGCTATGCGGACTTTGACTTTTTAAGGCTGGCTTTGATTCGCTGTAAAGTACCCACTCCCTCGCTTTTCAGATAGCCCTTGCCTGTTCGCGCCAAAACCGGTTCGGCGAGAAAACGATGCTGCATACGAAGCCCCTGCTTGATGGCTTCCTTCAGGAATTTGTTCTCTGCCACGGTCATATATGGAAGGTAATCAATGAACCCCACAATCGCAAATCCATTCTGGTTGAAACAAAAACGGCGCGAACTTTCGTCCGCGCCGTTCCCCAGTTCCTCCCGGCTGGTCGTCCCAAAAATTACTTTTTGGAAGTTTTCTTGATCGGCACTGTCGCAATTGTCTGGAGGATGCGACCGGCGATCTTGTAGGGATCGCCCTGTGAGTTCGGACGGCGATCTTCCAGATAGCCGCGGTAGCCGTCGGGGATGAAGCTCTGCGGCAGGCGGACGGAAGCGCCGCGGTTACCAACCCCGTAATTGAATTTGTCAATGGACTGCGTCTCGTGGAGGCCGGTCAGGCGCAGATGATTGTCAGGGCCGTAGACGGCGATGTGCTCGTTCTTGTATTTGTCGAACGCGGCCATGAGGGCCTCGAAGTATTCCTTGCCGCCTACTTCGCGCATGTGCGTCGTCGAGAAGTTGGTGTGCATGCCGGAGCCGTTCCAGTCCACGTCCTTGCCGAGGGGTTTGCAATGCCAGTTCACATCCACGCCGTATTTTTCACAGAGGCGCATGAGCAGATAGCGCGCGACCCACATCTGGTCGGCGGCATTCCTGGAGCCTTTGCCGAAGATCTGGAATTCCCACTGGCCCTTGGCGACCTCGGAATTGATGCCTTCATGGTTGATGCCGGCGTCGAGGCAGAGCTGGAGATGCGTGTCCACAATTTCGCGGGCGATGCAGCCGACGTTCTTGTAGCCGACGGCGGTGTAGTATTCGCCCTGCGGCGGGGGAAAGCCGCCACCGGGCGGGAAGCCGAGCGGCGCGCCGTCCTTGTAGAGAAAATATTCCTGCTCGAAACCGAACCATGCGCCCGGATCATCAGGAATCGTGGCGCGGGCATTGGTCGGGTGAGGGGTCTTCTTGTCGGGCATGTAAACTTCGGACATGACGATGACGCCGTTCTGCTTGGTGGTGTCGGGATAGACGGCCACGGGTTTGAGCATGCAATCCGAGGTGCGGCCCTCGGCCTGGCGGGTCGAGCTGCCGTCGAAGTTCCACCAGGGAAGTTCTTCGAGTTTTGGAAACTTCGCAAATTCCTTGATGGTGGTTTTGCCGCGGAGGTTTGCGACGGGTTCATAACCGTCGAGCCAGAGGTATTCCAATTTATATTTTGCCATGGAGTTGAATGCAGGATGTTGTTGGTTTTAGTGTGTCAAGTTACTTGTTACTGACGTCAAACAGTTTCACAGGCATCAGCAGGTAGAATACCATCCCGGAACAATCTGTCCGGCCGGCGGCGAAAAAAACTTGGAATCGCCAGTGCCAGCGCGATTTTTTCAGTGCCAGATTTTTTTTGACCGGGAAATCAACCTGCGCGCAGGCTGTATTTTTTTGCCCACGCTGCGCTGATTTATCCGTTTGAAACGCGGTACTGTAAAGTAACTTTCCAAGCAGGATAAAGTACGCGATATTTGAAATCAAACGAAAATGACAGCGGTCTTTGGGCGGTCGTAATGGCGTTTGGATGAATTTCCGCCGGCTCCGGCAGCGACAATGGCATCGGATATATGTTGCAGGTGAAGGACACTCTCAGGGCGACCGTGAACATCGGCTTTGATGGCCGGGTGTTCAAGGCTTACCACGGCCCGGACGCGCCCGCGCGGTTTGCCAAGGAGGTGCGAATCCTGCGTCTGCTGGAGGCCCGGAAATGCGGGTTCGTTCCCCGGTTGCTTGAAGCCGATTCCAAACGACTCCGCATCATCACCACAAATTGTGGAAACCGGGTGGAACATCTGGATGCAGAGCGCGCGCGGGAGTTGTTTGCCGAACTGGAAACCTACGGCGTGCGCCACGACGATCCCGACGTGCGCAACGTCACTTACCGCCAGTCCGACGGGCGTTTTTGCGTGGTTGATTTTGAATTTGCCACCATTCTACCGGGCTTTGAATGATGTCCACTCCAAAAAATAATCCGCGCTTGGCGTCCACCGCCAAACGCCTGCAATGGTCCGGAAGAACGGACCGCGGCAAGGTCCGTCCCAACAATGAGGACGCCTTCCTCGGCATCCGCTTTGATTCCCGGGAAATCCATCGCCTGGGAAAATTCGGCGAGGCCTCAACAGGGCACATGGACTTTGCCTTCGCCGTAAGCGACGGGATGGGCGGCGAATTGGCCGGGGAATACGCCAGCCAGATCGCGGTGGAAAAAATCACGGCGCTTCTCCCGCGCTCGTTCCAACAATCCGCCGTGGGATTGGAGGCCGGATTCGGGGATGTGCTGACGGAGCTGTTCGATCAAATCCACCGGGCGCTACAATACCTCGGCGGGAATTGCGAGGAATGCGCGGGCATGGAGACAACCTTGAGCCTGTGCTGGTTCACCCCGGGCTGGATGTATTTTGGCCACATCGGCGACAGCCGGATTTATTACCTGCCGGCGCGTGAAGGCGGGATCAGACAGTTGAGCCAGGACGACACATACGTCGGCTGGTTGTTCCGGAACGGCAAAATCAGCGAGCGCGAAGCCCGCATCCATCCCCGGCGAAATCTGCTGCAAAAGGCCCTGGGTGGCGGCAACCAGTTTGTTGACCCGCAGGTGGGCGCGGTGGCTTATGAGGCTGGCGACATCTTTCTGCTGTGCACAGACGGTTTGGTGGAGGGGCTTTACGACCATCATCTGGTCGAGCTGTTGCGCCCGCCCGGATCTGCCGGGATCGGCACAAATCCGGCCCACCGACTGGTGGAAGCGGCGTTGGAAAAGGACGGTGGCGACAACACAACGGCGCTGGTGATTCAGGTAATTTGAGCGGGTGATGTTCACCGCCGCATATTTGAAGCCGAAAAATCACTCCGCCAAATGGAGATAAAAAAACTGCGCCGGTTTTGGTATTAGCCAACAACCGGCGCAGCGTCGAACTTTCCCTCTTTTAGTCGTGGTAGCCCTCTTCGCCGTGTTCAGCAAAGTCGAGACCAGCGATTTCCACCTCCTCGGTCGGACGCAAGCCCACCAGCGCCTTCGTGATGTAGGCAATTACAATCGTGCCCACGATGAACAGCGCCAGGGATACTGCGACCGTCTTCAGCTGCTCAATCAATTGCGGCTGAAAGATTTTGTCGGTGACAAATTTGCTCAAGTTGGTTGCCAGGTTTGGATTGGCGGCCTGACGGGCGAACATGCCGGTCATGATCGCGCCGCACATTCCACCGATGCCGTGAACGCTCCACGCATCCAGCGCGTCGTCCATGCCGAGCCAGGCTTTGACTTTGTAGCAGAAGAACCACGGAATGGTTCCGGCTGCGATGCCGATCCAAATCGAGCCTGACGGAAGAACATAACCGCAAGCCGGAGTGATGAGCACCAGACCCGCCACAGCGCCTGAGCAGAAGCCCAGCACCGTGGGTTTGCCTTTGACAATCCAATCCCACATCGGCCACACAAATGAGCCGACCGCCGTGGCAATCGTCGTGGTGGTGAAGGCGTTGGCCGCAATCACGTCAGCCGCGACCGCGCTGCCCGAGTTGAAGCCATACCAGCCTACCCAGAGCATCGAAGCGCCGATGTAAGTCAGCACGATGCTGTGCGGCGTGAAGTTGGCCTTGGGAAAGCCCAGGCGTTTGCCGAGTATGATGCACAACACCAAGCCCGACCAACCGGAAGACATATGCACAACCGTACCGCCGGCAAAGTCAAGGCCGTGAATCTTTGCGTCGGCATTCCAGCAGCCGTTCATGATTCCGTTGACACCCCAGACCATGTGGCCTTGCGTGAAATACACAATCAACATCCACAAGGTCATGAATACGAGAATGGCCTTGAACTTCATGCGCTCGGCAATCGAACCCACGATGAGCGCCGGGGTGATGATGGCGAACATCATCTGGAACATGGCGTAAACGTTTTCCGAAACCCAATAAGAGTAACCCGGATTGGGCGCCGAAGTGACGTTTGACATCATCCAACATATCTTTGGATCTCCGACGACACCGTATATCCAGTCCAATTTCATGGCCGCAGCGCCGCCCGCGCCGCCGAAGATCATGCCGTAGCCGCAGATGACGTAGAGAATCGTGACGAGGCCTGTGATCAGGAAGCATTGCGCGAGCACGGAGAGCACGTTCTTTTTGCGGACGAGACCGCCGTAGAACAGCGCCAGACCGGGCAGCGTCATGAACAACACCAGCGCCGTGCTGGTCAGCAACCACGCATTATGGCCGGCACCCGGGAATGATACATATGCCCCAAGGCTGTTGTTAAGGTTGGTGTTGATAATGTTTCCGGCCAGCCCAAAATTCACCGTCCAGTTGCCATTGGTGTCCTTGTAGGTAGCCGTCGGATCCCCGTTTTGGAAATACGCTTCAACTGATTCCATGCGTTGTTCCATTGTCGGCGCGTTGGTGGTCCAGGCGGCCACGGGCGCATTGGTGGCTGCAGCAGCAGCCGGCGCGTTGGTGGATGCCGGGGCCGCGGCGCCAGCGTTCGTATCATCCGCACGCGACGTGTATGCGCCAAATGCAGTGACTGCAATCAAAGCGATAGTTAAAAGATATCGTTTCATGGTTTTATATTTAAAAAGGGTTTCAAGTGGTTGGGCGATCAAACAGCGGTTTCGCCTTTCTCTTCGGTGCGAATTCGCACGGCCTGTTCGACGGCGGAAACAAACACCTTGCCATCGCCAATCTTGCCGGTTTTGGCGGACCGGACGATCGCGCCCACGGCGGCGTCGGTCTGGCCATCAGCCACGACAAGTTCGATTTTTATCTTCGGCAGGAAATCCACTGTGTATTCGCTGCCGCGATAAATTTCGGTGTGGCCTTTCTGACGGCCAAACCCCTTGACCTCGCTCACCGTCATCCCTTCGATGCCGATTTCGCTGAGGGCGTCTTTGACTTCCTCGAGTTTGAACGGTTTGATTATCGCTTCAATTTTCTTCATATTTTTTTCAATGGTATCAGGCCGCACTCCAGCGGAAACTGGAACACCCCTGCGTTGCGACGCGTTAAGCAGCGGCAATGCCAAGTGGGATTTCACCACGATGGAATGATTAAAAATGCCCGATTCTATTGGTGAAAATTAAATTCCCCCAAAATGCCGCCGTAAAAAAACATGTTGCGATTTGCGCAGTGAAGAAAATATTCGCCAGTGTTCGGGTGAAGAAAAAATGGGGGCAATCTGTGAATAAATCCGAGAAACGAGTTGCGAAAATAAATGGTCGGAGCGACAGGATTTGAACCTGCCCCCTGCCATAGATTCACAAGCACTTACAAAGGCAGACGCACAAAGAGACTCACAAACTCCGGTCGCCTCATTGCACGGTCTGTCCCAAGTAGTCACCGCTTGGGCAAAACTTTCCGAACCGCTCAAGGCGGCAATCCTCGCCATTGTCAAATCAGCGGCGTGATTTTAGGAATGAACCGCATGAGCTTTAACCTGACATGGCACATGAGCGCGTCACAATCGAATTTAACGCGCTTGCAGGCCGGGGATTTGGACGGGCGGCACTGGAAGATCACCGCTTTGGAAAAACGTGCTGGCGAGGCTGGTAATCGGCACGGCGGCGATTTGGGCGTGAGACTGACGAACTGAAAACGGAGGACGAACCATGAACTTGAATCCCGCTGAATTGCTGAATCCCATCTTCAACGCTCTGGACAGCTTGATTGAAAACTACGGCGTTTATCTCTACCTGGTGTTTGTCTGGCTGGCACTGCTGGCTATCGGTTGGATTTTAAGCGGCGGCTTGCGGAAACGGCTGAAAGGAAATTCAACCACGGTCATTCCCGGCATCATTTTCACGATGCACCCGCCGACGCAATCCCCGCCGCCAATCATCGGCATCGAGGTCGAGCAGACATGGAAAGATGACAACGAAATGATGGACGAACCATGACAACTTTTCACTCACGACGATCAGACTGTGGCCGACGTGTTCAGAAAATGGCAAACGCCGCCACGTTCAATTTCACACCACGGATTACACCACCGAATTTGCACGGTCATGTTCACGAAGCGCGAAAAATCCGGTGCAACAATGCTCCAAGCACGGTGCAAGCGCATATCACGAAATTGTCATTTTATACATCGCAAGCCTTACCCCTTGTCAAAACAAGGTTTTTACGGCTCGCCAATAGCTCGCCGAAAACTGCGCGGAGTCCCGCGAGACGGTCACGCGATGGGCGCGCAACATCCGGCAAGACATCCGGCGAAATATCCGCGCAACGTCCCGGCAATGGCCGGACAGTGGCAACGGCAATGCCGCCGAGCGTCCGTAAAGACGACTCGCAAGACAACTTGCCTTGCTCCCGACTTGGACGCGCCATGTCCGCGCCGGAAACTTGCGAGACGACTCGCCTCAAATCTCAACCATGACATCTAAAAATTATGAATACACCAATCACACCACCATCAACGCCCGATCTCGAATCGCTGCACAAGGCGGTTCAGGAGTTCCGGCCTGTTCCGCATCGTGTCCCGTTCAACGGTTTGAAACCCGTCCATGATTCCATCGTGGAACTGCGTAAGCAAACTGTGTCTTACGCCGCCATTGCCGATTTGCTGCAACAGCATGGGGTAAAAACCAGTCGGGCGCGTGTGGCCGAATACGGCCGCATCGTCCTGGAAGGCGGTAAAAAGCGCAAACGGCGGAAACGGACGAAAACCACGCCAGCCGCAAATATCCCGGCCACGTCTCAAAGTGCGTCAGCCGTGGCCGCACAACCCGCGCCGGCCACGCCGCCGGCAATGGCGATCACAAGCGAAGTTCCGCCGCCACCGAAAGAAAATTCTGCATACACATCGCGCGGACCGCGCATCGCCAACGTCCCGCAAATGAGTCCAGAAGAAGCCGCAGAATTCGACGCTTTCCTGAAATCAGAAAACGCCCCAAAGCCGTGACCGGCATAACCGTGATTGTCTGGGGGTCGTAACGAGGGGCAGACAATCACGATGCGCCGCGCGGCGCAAGAGCGCAGAGGCAAACAAACTTGGCCAGCGACGTTCGCCAGCCACACGCAGCCGCAAAGGTTCAGACGCCGCCCCGACAGGCCAATAACACCACGCTAGAAGCAAGTCTTTTCGGTTGGCAGCACGGTTAGCACCGGGTTAGCAACAGGGCGGTAATCATACGAGGCAGCATCCGAAGCAACATGGTTGTCACCATGCGAGGCAACGGCGAAGCAACACGGTTGGCAACAGAGTTGGCATTTCACGAAGCACGCTGGTTGGCATCGAGCGAAGCAGCCAACGCAACATGAAACGCAATGCTTGGCGCAACAGGCGAGGCAACATTTCACGCAGCACCAAGCGAAGCATTTCGCGCAACATTGGCGAAGCACAGAAACCTTGCCCCTTTAAGGGGTAGCGCGTGCCTTGACTAATTTCTACTTTTCGCCGCTTCCTTGCGATTGTCCTGGGTGTGACTTGGCCGGATGATTTCAGCGGCATGAACGGCTGACATTGAACCATGTTGAATGGCGTTTAGTTGCGTGAACCTTTCGCGCGATTTTTGCGCTAATTTTGCGCAACATTTGCGGCAGCGGTCGTGGCCTCAAGCTGTGCTAAGGGAAGATGTCTGACGGATTTTGAGCCGGTTCCTTCCGGCGCAACTGCTGTGTGCATCGCAGTCACCAGCTTGGCCGCTCCGCTGTTACGCCAACCGCGTTGCATGACAAGGAGAATAGCGTCCCGTCTAAAATCACCAAGTCACCGGAGCCAGGATGTTGAAAAGCGTTGAATCATCCTGTTGAATTTCGTTGAACGGCGTTGAAACCATCAACGCATTTCAACACAATTTTCCGTGCCATGCGGCGCATAGCTGAGAAACTACAATTTTCCGTAGGGGTGGGGCGTCCCGCTTTCGAGCATCCAATTAGGATGCCAACGGAATGATTTCAAATGGGGCTATTGGCTTAAAATCCGAATGTGGCAAATGGATTTAGAAGCGGCAAAAGGCGACAAAAGGCGGCAAGTTAAAGCGACAAATTGCGGCAAATTCGTTGCCGCCTTTTGTCGCTTTTTGCCGCTCGGTTTCGAGCCGCGTTCTTTCCGAACGATTTCGTTGGGAGATGGTGTCTGTGTGCAAATGAAGTTTCCATCGGCCTCACTCCGATGCCATTTTCTGGCTGCGATGAATGTATGGCAACTGCCGTCGTGGGATTGGTGCGGTCGTAGCCTGTCCGTGACCGTGGACGGTTCTTGGCTTGTTCCGGGTAAAATTTCACTCAATGGGATTCTCACTCATCTTTTTACCGATATAAATCTGCAATGGGAACGTGACGGCATCAACAACGAATGTAAATGGAAGCAATCCAACAGCCTTGCTAACAACCTTGATGTTCACGGTTGTTCTTCGGTTCACGTCCACGCCTCCCTGACTTTGAACGCTGGCGATTTTTTTGTAATTCGAGTTTAGCTCCTTCCGTAAATATATTTTTTGCCGCACCTGCGGCGGCAAAGAGCTAATGTCCTTGAACGTGACATCGCCCTTCGTTTGAAGATGCGCCGCAACCAAAATATCCTGCGGAACAATCAAGTAAGCAGAAACACCATTTTGTTCTCCTGTTTTCGTCAGCGTGCCTTCGACCGCCAAACTGCCGTCGGACTTCGATTTGTAAATGGCCGTTGGCGAAAAATAATCTGACTTACTGCCGACTGCATCATGCCACATGATACCAGTGACGCATCCCGACAGCAGTGGAAGCATAATTGCCACCACGAGAACTTGAAACGCTTTGCTTGGCATCGGCAAGCACAATGTTTCAAGGCGTGTTCACGCCCTGAAAGGATTCCAACCCACCCAGTAAATTCTGCTTGGGGTCAAACTCCACGTTCCCGTCGTTTGGCGTCGGGTTCAGGTAAAAGCTAAACTCCATGAAGTCACCGTAAACTTTTCCGTAGAGCGCGCTTTTCACATTGCCGTTTGCGTTCAGCACTGCCCGCACACGAAAGAAGTAATTCCGGTTTTCATCATAATCAGATATTCCCGGCTGCCCAGAATGGTGAGCATTTTCCCTGATCAACTGGGATTGATAACCGTTTGCCGGTGCTTCATGGGGTGAACGCAGACCCCTCCCTTTCTCCGCATCCGGCACGAGAAATTCATGACCAGAAACCCAGGTGTAGTGTGCGTTCATTTTACTTCACCATTCATTTTCTTGCGCAGTTCGTCCGTTGTCGGGGGAACTCCGGGCTGTTTCATCAAATACTTGTCAGATGATTTTCCGTTGTCGGCAAGGCGCAAGGCGTTTGAGGCGGAAATCCACTCAACACCTATTTCTTGAAGTTTGTTGTTATCAACATCGAAAAAGTCTATAGTCGCCCGATTAGTATCTACTGTCCGCCACGGAACCGGCCCCCCCACAAACATGGCCAACCCAATAAAAGCCATGCCGTCATTATTCAAAATTAGACTGAATGATTCTTCATTCGTCCAAACGCCAACGAAAGGTGAATTCTTTGGCGTAACGTATTGCTCAATTAACGAACGATAGATGCCTTTTTTATCGAGTTGTCGAAGCAGAACTATGTCACGTCTTTCAGCCAGAATATCCACGGCGGACTTTTTACTGGCATTTTGAAGATAGGGATCAGCTCCGGCTTTTACCAACAGCGGCAACAAGCCCAAATCTTGATATTTCGGCGGTTGTCGCAAGACAGCATCAAGCAAAGATCGGCCTGTCTTTATCTCTTGAACACGCGCACCGTGTTCAAGAAGCCATTTAAGAGTATTTTCTCTTTCCTTCCCACACACTACAGCCATTTCCAAGGCCGTCATTTTCTCCCCAGTAGAAATCTGATTGATATCGGCCCCTTCCATGATAAGCTGTTTTATGAATTCCAAATTCCCTCGGATTACAGCCGCTTGAAGTGGTGTTTTATCACTCTCAAAGTTAGTGGGACACTCGTATCCGACATCTGCTCCCTGCTTGTGCAAGTATTCGAGCGCGTAAAATTGAGGACTGCGATAAGATAATCGGTCTGCGAGAAGATCGAACAACAGCCGAGAAGAAGTTGCTTTTCGGTCGGAGACACCGCGCGAGAAAATTTCAAACAAGTTTGTAAAAGTATTATAGCTGGCCGCGTTGCAAGCAGCCGCAAGCACATCACCTTCGGTTGGACTAGAAACATCTTTGCCAGCGGTTTGGCCAAACGAGTTGAAACAGCAACAAAGAAAAGGCACCGCAACTAGAGCTTTTAAGAATGCCTTCATATAATTTAACTTTATGGGGCTTTGACCTGCTCGGTAAATGGCAGTCCTTGAAATATATTTTGCTTCAGATCAAATTCCACGTTCCGCGAGTTTGGCACTGGGTTGAGATAGTAATCGAAAGCTATTCCAGAACGCGGTGCTTCACTGCCGACATAAAATCTCACCTCGCCCTGTATCTTGCCATAGAGCGCGCTTTTCACGTTGCCGTTTGAGTCCAATACTGTGCGCACACGGAAAAAATATCCAGAAGCCGGTTCTGAAGTTTCAGTAAAGTTATGATAGCTCCATGCCAGTGCTGGCTGATAACCTTCTTCCGCAGCGGAATGCGGCATCACCAGTGGACTGAGGCCGGTATCGGCGGGAGAGGGCGGCACAACGACAACGCCGTCACCCGCATTGGGGAACGTCAGTTTCAAGTTCGCATCAAATTCCTGCGGGCTGGTGATTTTACGATGAACGGTGAAAAGCATGTCGGCGGTCTTGCCAGCACCATACGGTGCAACCCAGTCCCCAACTGTCAAATCGAAGCCCACTGGTTCATTCTCCTTGGGCATTTTTATTTCCTCCTTTTTCGCATACATCGCAATCGGTTTGCCGATTTTTTTGAGCACCAATGTAAAGGTTGGATTCCGGCTCGCGGCCACAGTCTTGTCGTCAAACTGTCCCGGCTGATAAAGTTCATGGCCAATGTGAGTAGTGTAATAGCCGGCCTTTCCAACGTTGACTCCAAATGTCCATGAACTGTCCGTGTGGGATGCGCTAAACATCCCGTTGTCGTCGGTGAGACCTTTGATTTCCCCATACGCTTGCTGGTCTGGTGCCGACGGCGGCAGAATGGTGTATTGAACGGACACGTCCGCCCCTGGCACTGGATTGCCGTCCTCACCGACGACTTTGATGGTCGCAGTCCACGGATACTTTGTCAGTTGTCCGAAGGCACAACCGTTGGTGAACATGATGAGCGTTAGACAGAGAAAGGTGAGCGTGTTTTTCATAATCATTTGAGATTTCCCGTAGTTACCATTTGTTTGAACAACTGATAGGTGAAGGTGTAAGCAACGATGCGAGCGTCCGAGTGATGCCATTCACCGAACGCGGTAGTGCCTATTGGCCATTGCGGCGCACCGCGACCAGTCGGCCAACCATTTTCATACGAAGACTGCATATCAAAATTTCTCGTGCCGCCAAATCTGATGTCAAGATTCGTGTCCGCATTCGCTCCGAGAGGCAACGTCAGTGCCGGAATCGCGTCCGACAAGATGCGGTTGCGGTTGGTCTGCACATAGGCGCTGCCGCTCGAACTGGCGGTGAACATCGCCGTGTCAACGCTCATGTCGAAAAAGGCGTTGGTCTGCAACACCGAGTTGGTAATCACCGCCGGCGGGATGTTCGTCCGCAACCCGTTCACGAAAAACACGTAGCCGGAATTAAGATTTTCATTGAGTCCCCAGCCGCCGTGGTCGCTGCTCAAAATCGTGTTGCCCAACATCTGGCCTTTATCTTTTTCCTGCCACGCCCAAACGTATGTTCCCGATTGCCCCTCTATCCATTGCACTAGCTGGGCACCAAAAAGTAAAATAAGGTTCGAGGGTGGCGCGCCGCTGTAGGTTCGCAGCACTTCCTCACCGCTGGAATAAAAGTTATAGACTGCGGTGCTGCCAAAATTACCAAACCGATTGTTCCACGTCAAAGTGCTGCGGGCGTCGTTGGTCGGCCATACATTGAACCATTCGCTCGCCCAAAGCGCAGTGGCGTAATTCAGCCAAGGAGCGGACGATGTGGAATAAACCATGTTGGTGTTTATCGGCGTGCTGCCGTCAATCGCCTCCATCGGCACGGCGGCGTCCACCATGAAGTATTGGCTGATGGGTGCATTCCAATCGCTCATGGCGCTCAACGCCACCATGTTGCCCAAACTATGTGCCATTACCGTTGTCGGCCCGTTGGTCAGCGTGGCAATGAAGTTTGCCAGCAACGGTGCAGTCTGAAAAGCGTGAACCACGTTCGTCTGATAGTTGGCCGTCACGCCCGAAATCCAATTCCCCTGCGAGTCATTGCCATACCAGTTCACGCCGTAAAACCTGGCGTGCGAGCCAGACCAGTAAAGCCGCTTGTAGATGTCGGCAAACCAGCCGCGTGCCTGATACGGACTGACATTATAGCCATGCACGAACACGACATTTTTATCAATCGTGTCCGGCTCATTGGGCACGCTGGCATCCGTCAGTCGGTCGGGCAATAAATTTGCTTGATTGGTTGCCGCTCCAATCAGCAGGTTTTTGTAACGGAACATCTGTTCTACACCGCTGATGCTCAAATAAAGTGAAGTCTGCGCAATCTGGTTCGTGCCGTGGTAAATCGTCAGCACCAATGGCTGCGTTGTGGATGCTGCTGCTTCCACCAGAATGATGCCCTGATTGTTTGTGGCAATGCCACCAACAAACGACTGCAACAGCGTCACGCCGCCATTAGCTGCATTGGTGATGGTGGTCAGCGACGCATTGGCCAAATTGCCCGACTCATTCGTGTCGTGCAAAAAATTCATGTAATTGGTTGGCGTCAAGTCCGTGTAGGCGAACCGCAACACGCCGTCGGCTTGGCTCAAAACAAATGACCAGTTGGTATCCGTGAAGCTGATTCCGGCACTTAAAGCATTGCTCTGGAACAAACTGCTGATGTTGATATACAGAGGGAAGTAGTTCACGAGGTCTCGCCGTCCGTGGATTTTCCACTGGCGCTGAATTTGCAACACGCCATTGCCTTGTGCCCCCTGTCCCGGAATGCCTGTGCCGCCGAAATCGCCAGCGTCGGAAGTATCGTCAACCCAAAAACGAAACGGTTTGCTTGCCGATACGAAATCCGGGCCTTGGTAAGTGAAATCCATCGTGCCATCATGATTGGCGTCCGCCGAGAGTGCAACCACACGAACCACGCCCGTGCCTTGCTGCCCGGTGTTAATGTCAGGCATTGTCACCAGTGCAACCATGCCCGGCTGCGTCGGGAAGAAGTCGCCATACGGCGAAACCACGCCGGACGTGTTGGTCGTGACGATGCCGTTAGTCATGACAAATGCGTTCGTGAGGTAATACTGCCCAAGATAGGCGAATTTGCTCGAACTGCCATTCTGAATTGAAAATTTCGCCCACCCGCCGATCACAGTCGGAGTGCCCACGGATGTAATCAGCATTCCCGTTTGGTTGGTGCTGGAAAATCCCGTGAGGGCCGGCAAGGGATAAGTTTGGTAAGTCGAGTCGAGCACGGGCAACGCCGTTCCCGGAGTGTTAACCGGCGCGAAATAATAACTGACGATGGCCAAACTTGGATCAACGGTCTGGCTGAAAAAACAATTAACATTGGTCATCCCCGTGGAACCGCCCGGCGCAACTGTAATGATGGGGTTGTAATAATTTCCCCGATTCACCAAAGCCGTCTTAAACGCGAGTCCGAACAAATTGTTCACCCCGTTTTGCAGATATAAATTGCCGCTGTTGGTGTAAGCGGCGACATCGGCAAGGTTGCCCAAGTTCTGTGAAATCCAATAGGGGTCGCTTATCCCAAGCACCGCCGGAGCCGGCACGGTCAGCAGGTTGGTCTGCCAGACAAAGGATGACGGCCCGGTGTAATTCGTATCGTAAAGAGTCTGATGCAGTTGGTAGTTGGCCGTGATCGGCCAGAGGTCGTCCATTGCGAGAAATTCGTTCTCACCATCACCGTCAAAATACTGACCATCGTTACTGATTTCCCAGTAACTTAACTGAACTGCCCAATGAAAAAGACTGCTCTCCACATAATTTGTATCGGCGGGAATCCCAAAATTCCAATAGCCTGGGTCGTAATAGACATTGTTATCCGACAGCGGGCTGTTGGGCTGGCTGATGGTGGCTTCTCGAAGTTTATACAGCAAATTTTGTTTCAGGTGCTGCCGTCCGTCCACAAAACACGGCGAGTCATCGGGCAGGAACCCGGCTTGAGACACACTGCCGCGCTCGTTGTTGGTTCCGATGGGTTGCACCATAGCCACCTTGCCCATGAAGTTGTTGTCTGGAATTCCATTGGTCGTCATGAAATCGGGAATGACATAAATTCCATTGGTCAGACTGCCAACCGGAATGTCGGTTTCCACACTGAAGGGATAGCCGGCATAAACAGCCGGGTCGGGGTCAAACCCGGCCCAATAATCAAAATCATACCAATAGAGCGCGACGGCTTGCACGCTGGCCGGAATGCCTGAAAACATCAGTTGCCAATGGCCGGTCTGATTACGCACCAGATGCGCCGCCACGCTAAGGTTGTAAGCCGGCGCTGTGGACGATTGGTAAACATAGGAAGAATCAACCGGGGACAATTGGCCTCCGGCATAAAGCGCCTCCACTTCATAGACATTGTTGTAGCCGTTGTTGCCGCTGATCGCCCCAAAATCCTCAAAGGAAGTCGTGTTCGCATTGACTTCGCCAATCTGCGAATAGCTGTAATTGCCGGTGCTTGAATTGTAAGTCCCGCGCAGAATGATGTAGTTGGTCACCGCTCCCACTGCCGGACTCCATGAAAGCAGGACATTCGTTCCGGTTGAATCCACCGTCGCCGACAGGCCGCTGGGCGCGGGCGGAGTGTTGCTGACCATCGCCGTGACCGCTGGCGACAAGCCGCCATTCGGATAGGCCGCCTGAACCTCATATACGGTGGAGTCCAGACTGAAGTAACCAGTATTCACCGCGTCAATGTCCTCATACGAAGTTGTATTGGAGTTCACTGTGCCGATTTGATTATACGGGAAACCGTAATCACTCCGCTGAATGACGTAGCCGGTCGCCGCCCCCTGCGCCGGTGTCCATGAAAGCATCACGTTCGTTCCCGTGGCATCAAAATAAGCGGAAAGCGCGCCCGGCGCGGGTGCGCCAGAATAGGGATCCCAAGAGGCGCTTTGAGACAGGCTGCTGTTCGTATAAACCGCCACGACATTGTAAATGCTGTAAAGATTATTCCCGCTGCCATCCACTCCGCCGACAACCTCAAACGAGTTCGTGCCGGCACCCAATTTGGCAAGTCGGTAATAGATAATGAGGTCGGTTGTGTAGTCAAAGATGCCTCCGTAAATAATATAATTGGTCACTGCGCCGGACACCGGACTCCACGCCAGGAAAATGTTTGTTCCCGTGGCATCCGTGTAGCCATAAAATGCCGCTGGCGCGGCTGGGCCATTGGTATTGACGCCAACGTTGATGGATGAAGAAGACGGCCAATTGGGATACGAAGAAGCCGGACCGGACAAGCCGCCTCCGGGATAAACCGCCTCGACTTCATAAACGTCAGTCCAGTTACTGCCATTCGTGATTACGCCGAAAACTTCAAAGTTGGTTGTATTGGGACTTACGTTGGTAATTTGGGTGTAATTCCAAGCGTAGTTGGTGGTGTTGAATATACCGCGCAGAATGAGGTAGTTGGTCGCTGCGCTCGAAGCCGGAGTCCATGAAAGCAGGACGTTCGTTCCCGTCGAATCCACATACGCATAAACGTTTTGGGGCACAGGCGGGCCGTAAGGCGGCCCATACTGGCCATAATTGACATACCAAGAAACATACCAGGTGTTGGTGGGCGACAAACTGCCGCCCGGATAAACCGCTTCCAGATTGTAAATGTTGTTCCAGGCGTTGCTGTTGTTGATCGCCCCGACATCTTCAAAAGAGGTCGCATTGGAACTCACAAGGCCGGCTTGGGCATAGGCATAAGTGCCCGTGTTGGTGTTGTAAACGCCCCGTTGAATGGAGTAGTTTACCACCGGCCCCGGCGACGGATTCCATGCCAGAAAAACATTTGTGCCGGCGATATACCCGTAAAATCCGGCGGGGGCGTTCGGGCTGTAATAATTGGTGGGGTTGAGTCCCATCTGGAATTTTTGCAGGTTGCTGAGTCCATCGCCCGCGGCACTGGCGTTTGCATCCACGTTCGTTATCTGGCCGAAATAGGTCAGCCACCACCAATCGGGGATGCCGGAATTATTGCTGTCCACCCAACTGCGAATTCTATAAAACATGGTGCCTTGATTGGTCGCCAAGGCGCTTGTCGGCGTCCAGTTCGTCAGTTCGGAGCCGTTCACAAAGCTTTCTGAAATCCAGTCACCTTGCACAAGATTCGTTCGGCCCTGAATTTCATACAAAATGTCCGGGGCACTGTTCATTAAAGCCAAGTTGGCCTGATTGCTCGACACGCCTCCAAGCCAGAGCCAGAGATTGGTGCTGTTGTATAGGGATGACAATCCGTCTGGCGATGCGCCGCCGCCGCTGCCACCATCGTAATTCGTGTCGCCTCCGTCCCCAGGACTCGGCGGGCCGTCGTCCATCGTAAAGCTGCCGCCGGGCAATTCCGGCAACATTCGATTGTAATAACCGGCAAAATAATTGCTCGAAAACTGGTTCGCCCAGGTTTCCACGTCAACAAATTCGCCTCTGGCCTGTTTGATGCCTGAAAAATCGCTGCCAATCCAAAATCCATTGGTCAATGCGTCGGGTCCCGGCCAGTAACTGACACCAAGACCGTTGGTCGCCAGTTGGCCGTCCACATAAAGAATCGAATTGGTATCCGTATAGGTCAGCCCGATCAAATGCCATGAATTGGCAGCCCATGAAATTGGGAAATTGAGATAATTTGTTCCCACGCCGTTGGTCTGGCCGGAAAAATAGATGTTGTCCCCGTCGGGACTCAAAAAAAGCGACCACCAGCCATAATCGGCGTTGCTCGTCCAAGCCCCCACGTCAATAAACCGCCCCCAATCGCCCGGCCCCGTGCCGCCCTGATTCGTGCTCGACCAGTCGGGACTAAACCAGAACCAAATGGTTCCAGCGGAGCAAATCAGATTGGTGTTTCCGTCATGTTCAACCACGTTGTAGTTCAAGAAGGCCGCGTTGGTGCTGTCAAGGAGCAAGCCGTTACAATCCAAAACCCCGTCGTCGGACGCCCAGCAGGACTCATCACAAACAATGTTGGTGAAGGCGATGGGCGTATAGCCCAAGTCGCTGAACCAATTGGTCGGGTCGTAGAATGACCACGAATCAAGATACGGGTCGGTCGGGATGGGCGGCAAGGGGGGTAGTTGCGCAAGGCTGGCGATGGGCCGGAGAAATCCCAGCGCGATTAAAAACATTCCCACTACTTTCGGCCAACGCCCTGTTTTCATTTAGGTTCCTTTTGTTTATACGATTAAGGTCATAGACTGTTCAATTAAATTGCACACCGAAGAAGATGAGATTGAAAAAGCTCGGCAACAGGTTCGGCCAATTTCAAGCGAATCAATGGAGAACGAGGCGGGCATCTGATAACATTTCCCCTTTTTGCATGGTCTCATGCTCCCAATTAGCGCCACTGCTTTACCTTCCGCCATGTCAATGTTTGCAAAATCCGCTCCAAAATTGCAAGCACGAAATCGAGCAAATACCAACTGTTGGTTGGTAGCTCGGATTTGCCGTTCTGGTTTCATGGGCAACTGTGCAATCATCTTCGCGCAGAATTTATCGCGTTTTGGGGGAAACCGTTCGCGCCAAGCGGAAGAAGGCTCGTTTGAGCCAGGAACAACTGGCGGAAAAGGCCGATCTGACGCGAAATTACATTGGCGACATCGAACGGGCGGAAAAGAAGATTACCCTTGAAACCCTTGCCAAGATTGCGAAGGCCCTCAAATGTCGTGTGCGAGAACTCACTTGGCACATTTGACCCCCACGCTCTCATTGACGCGCCGTCCGGTCGGGAATTTTGGCGTCTGCGTTTGCAAATTTGTGGTGGATATTTAACAAACATAATTGTTTTCGGTTCGCGGTGGTTTGCTGTGGGCCAAAATTCGGGAAACGAAATCCGCCGCGTCAAAAGGCTTGATGATGTAATCAACTGCGCCGAGTTTAAGGGCGCGTTGTCTATCTTTCGCACAAGGTCGCTTGGAAATAAGGACGATTGAGGCGTGACGTGAAAGATGCCGCTGTTTAAGTTCGCTGCAAATTTCAAGACCATTGATGTCGGGTAAATCAGTGTCCAACGCAATGAGGTCAAATCTGTTTTCTTGTGCCAATTCCATTCCCTTCTGCCCGGTGTTAGCAACCAGCACGTCACAACCGGCGCGCGACAGCACATGCACCATCATCATCGCCACTGCCGTGTCGTCTTCGACAATCAAAATCTTTGGCTTGCCCGTCGTTACCGGGGATTCCGCTTGTCCCACGCCTTGAAGCTGTCCCACAGGTGGGTGATTTCCAGTGCTGGTCATAATGCCAGCGGCCAGATTACGGCGCAAACGCCGTATCTGTCAACGAGGAAATTTCAGATAAATTGTGCGTGCCAAAACCGAAGACTCGCTCACCGTGGTTGAAACAGCTTGGCGACAACATACGTCGAGAACGCCTTGCCAAGACCATCAGCCAGCAGCGGCTTGCGGAGGTTGCCGACTTGAACATTCGCAATGTTCAGCGAATTGAAGCGGGGGAACTGGATGTGCTCCTCACAACGGTTGTTCGCATCAGGAAGGCTTTGGATTGCCCTTTGGAACGGCTTGTGCCAAAGGATTCTTAACAGCTATGCAACAGATCGCCGCCGGTCGCGTCGCCGCCGAGAAACTGGCGCAACCCCTCATTATCGTCCCGCCAGAAAAAGAAAACGGCTCTTTAGGGTGACGTTGCTGGCTTCGTCGGATGCCTGTCTGAACCTTTCTTGCCCGCCTTGCTGTCGGGCGTCACTGGCCATGTCAGTTTGCTTCTACGCTCTTGCGCCGCGCGGCGCGCCGCGATTGCTTGCCCCGGACACGACCCCCAAGCAATCGCATTGTTGAGTCCCGGCGTTTTGGTGCCGTTGCGACTTGCCGAGCCGCTGGCGGGTTTTCTGTCCCTGAAACTTGCAAAATATCTTTCGATTTATGGTTGACAATAGTATTTGTGCTGTTACTATGGGTTGTATGCCGTTCATTCAGTTTCCATTCATCGAAGTGCCGAAAGAACTGCTGCCCATTGTCGGCGAGCCGACGCCCGGCACTCGCGCCTATCGGCGCGAAGGCACCTACAAGGAGTGCGGTGAATGGTTTGAAACTCTGGCCGAGTATTACAAAGGCGACGTGGGACTTTCGACCGGCGGTGTCATCATGTTTGTGCCGGTGTCGCGGGCTGGCGTCCATAAACGCATCAAGGAGGGCAAATTGACGGCCTTTTTCTTCTACGTCACCCATGAAGAAACACGCATATTTGGTGCCAAACGCATGGCCAAAGAACGTCCCTTTATTCTCGTGTCCGTCAGCGAATGCAAGGCGTGGGCAGAGGATATGAAACGGAAAGTTGGGTTTGTGGACGACCCGAACGAGACGCCTTTCCTCGAAAGCACACGCCTATTGCGGGAAGGCGGTGGAGACGAGCCAACCAGTGCGAAAGAAGAAAAGGAAGCCGATGAATTTGTGAACCAAGACCCCAAGGACAAGGGCAGTCGGAAGGTGAAATATCGGGATTACGGCGTCAACAAGGAAAACCTGCAACAGGACTGGATTTATATGGCGAAGGAATTGCAAGCGGCAATGGCATCGCCTGAAAAAGCCGCTGCTTTTCGGAGACGGCTGCGCAAGGGGATGGAATGGGACAAAGAAAACAGGACTTGGAAATTGAAGGAGGAGAAATGATGTTTTATGCCAGTCGAGATTCAATTTAATGACCGCCTGATACGATTCCCGGAATTAGAGAAGATATTCGGCGTGTGCAAGCGGACGGTGAGACGGAAGGCAGAAAGCGGCGAGTTGCCTCCATTGCGGCGAATTGGCCGGGTGGTGGGGATGCTGGAAAGCCAGGTCAAAGCGTATTTTCAAAAATTGAGCCAACCGAGTTAATGGAAGGGAAAAATATGATTGCTTACATTTATCGGCCCAAACGTCGGCGCAACGGCAAACTGATTTTTGCCCGGTTGTATCGCGCGCGTATTCGTTTCCCCGACGAACACAAAACGAAAGATGTTCCGCTCCATGTTACCGAGAAACGGTCGGCAGAGCAGAAGCTTCAGCAGATACTCAACGAACACAGCCAAGAATCGGTCGGTTTGATCGCGCCGAAGAAAATGCGTGAAGCGGCTGACATCCCGCTGGCAAATCATTTTGAATTTTACACGCGTGAACTCATCACCGCCGGTTGCGTGAAGCGTTACGTCCAAGGCGTGGAGAATTACGTCGGCACGCTGATGAAGGAATGCAAATGGGAGTATTTTAAGGACATCAATACCGAGGCATTTCAAAACTGGCGGCAACACCAGAACAAATCGCCGAAGACTTTGAATGAGTATCTGGTGGCGATACGGGCCTTTCTCAAGTGGGCGCAACGTTTGGGATATATCGCGCAAAATCCGCTCGAAAAAACCGAATTGCTGCGTGTTCAAGGCCGCCAGAAACGGGCACGTCGCGCATACACCCCAGAGGAAATTCAACGGCTGTTGGCGGTCGCTGGCCGTCGGGTGCCGGTGTATCTGGTGGCGGCGCTAACGGGCATTCGTAGAGGCGAAATCAAGCAACTGCGCTGGGCGGATGTTGAACTGGACAGCGCGGCTCCGAAAATTATCGTGTCGGCAGCTATTTCCAAAAATCACTACGAGGATGCGTTGCCCCTGCATCCCGACCTCGTGACAGCGTTGAAGCAAATCAAACCAGCGTTTAGCAAACCGGATCAGTTGATTTTCAAAGGAAAGTTCCCTGGCTACAAACAGTTTTACGCCGACCTAAAGGCGGCAGGAATTGATTGGGAAGACCACGGCGACGGACGTTTGGACTTCCATAGTTTCCGGGTCACATATTGCACACAACTGGCACCAGGAACGCCCAGCGAGCGGGTGCGCATGGCGCTGATGCGGCACCGTGACCCCAAACAGACCGCCAAGACTTATACCGACGCGCGAATGTTGCCGTTGAAAGAAGCGATTGCGAAACTGAATTTCCACCGCTCGCCGGGTCCGTCAAAAGATGACACACAACTAGACACACAAAATTCGGTCGCAGCGGGTCAAAACGGGTCATTTGCTGTCACTCCCCCACTGACAAGCAAAAGTGAAAATACCCTTTTAGATATGGGGCTGAAGTCGCTGTTTGTCCCTACAAGTCACAACGGGACAAAAGAGGGAAAATGGTCGGAGCGACAGGATTTGAACCTGCGACAGCCAGCTCCCAAAGCTGGTGCTCTACCAAGCTGAGCTACGCTCCGACTCCACACATCATCGCACGATCCCCCCGGCGCGCAATGAAAATCCAAATCATAATCCTAATCTCCTCTCAATCTTGATCTCGTTCCCGAAACGGAGGCGTTTCGCCGGGGGATTTCAGAGATTAAGATTATGATCAAAAGCAAGATTAAGATTCAAAGCTGGACGACGCCAGCCGCCATGTTACATTTTCCCTGCCATGTCAACTGAAGCCCCCGCCGCGCAGAAAAAAGTCAACCTCCGCAGGCCCGACATTCTCGAAGCCGTGCAGGCCCAGGTGCTCTCGCACTATCGCAGCGAACTCGTCGAGCGCGTCCGCGCCAACGGTTGCGTGCTTTCCGCAGACAGCCTCACCGTCAAGCTCGCAAAAGAGTTCGGCTTTTGCTACGGCGTCGAGCGCGCGATTGACCTGGCCTACGCCGCGCGAAAATACTTCCCGTCCGACAAGCCCATTTATCTGCTCGGCGAAATCATCCACAACCCGGAGGTCAACGACCAGATCCGCAACATGGGCATCCAGATCATCTCGCCCAAGCCGACCGAGGATGAAATGAAACGCCTCCACGCCGGCGACGTGGTGATGATCCCCGCTTTTGGCACCGAGGTCGGCACGCGCAAACGCCTGGAGGAAAAAGGCTGCGTGCTCGTGGACACCACCTGCGGCGACGTGATGAGCGTCTGGAAACGCGTCCGGCAATATTCCAAGGAGAGCGTCACCAGCATCATTCACGGCAAGGCGTGGCACGAGGAAACCAAGGCCACCAGTTCCCAGGCCCGCGCCTATGGCAACGGACATTACCTCGTCGTATTCAACCTGGACGAAACGGATTACGTCTGCCATTATATCGTCCACGGCGGGGACAAGCAGGAATTTCTGGAAAAGTTCAAAGGAGCCTATTCGCTGGGGTTCGATCCGGAACTGCATTTGCAGGCGGTTGGCGTGGCGAACCAGACCACGATGTTGCGCGGCGAAACCGAGGAGGTGCAGCGTCGCTTCAAGGCCGCCATGGAGAAAAAATACGGCACCGAGAATGTCACCGACCATTTTCGCTTCTTCGACACCATTTGCGGCGCGACGCAGGACCGCCAGGACGCGCTCCAAAAACTGCTGCGCGAGCCCATGGATTTGCTCCTCGTCATCGGCGGTTACAATTCATCCAACACATCGCACCTCGCCGAAATGGGCGAGGCCAAGCTGCCGACCTACTTCATCAAAAACGCGGCCAAGATGGAATCGGACAAGCTCATCCGCCACTACGACCAGCACGATAAAAAGGAAATCGAAACCCGCGACTGGCTGCCATCCGGCAAAATCACCGTCGGCATCACCGCCGGCGCGTCCTGCCCAAACAACTTGATCGAGGACGTGATCCACCGGCTGTTTGAGATGCGCGGAATTTCCGTGCAAAAATTGCTGGCAAACTGATTTCGATTCCAATTCCACATTTCTGCCTTCCGCAATCAACCATGCCGCGCACGCGAGAAGAACTGGAGCAGATCGAACGGCAAGTTCTCGCACCCCATGCCCAATTCAGCGGGGACACCCGCGGCCGCGAACATCCGGAACCGCCCCCGGCCTGGCGCTCACATTACCAGCGCGACCGCGACCGGATCATCCATTCACGCGCCTTCCGCCGGCTCGAATACAAGACGCAGGTTTTTCTCAACGGCACCGGCGACCATCTCCGCACACGCCTGACGCACACCATCGAGGTCGCCGCCGTCTCACGCAACATCGCCAGCGCCCTGCGGTTGAATTCCGACCTGGCCGAGGCGATTGCCCTCGCGCATGACCTCGGTCATTCGCCGTTCGGCCACAAGGGCGAAACCGCGCTCGCGCGCCTGATGAAAAATCACGGCGGCTTCGAGCACAACCACCACAGCCTCCGCATCGTCGAGGAACTTGAGCAAAAATACCCTGATTTCCCCGGCCTGAACCTGACGTGGGAGGTCCGTGAAGGATTGGTCAAGCATTATACCGCCTATGACCACCCCGACCGGCGAAAGGGATTTGACGCGAAAAATTCCTCGCTCGAAGCGCAAATCGCCAATCTCGCCGACGAGATCACTTATTATGGTCATGACCTCGAAGATGGCCTCGACTCGGAATTGCTGTCGGAAAAAAATCTGGCCCGCCGCGTCCGCCTCTGGGCACACGGCGCGCGGCTTGTGAAAAGGGAGCACGGCGATTTACCGGACGAATCCCGCCGTTATTTTATCATCCGCACCCTCATTGACCTGCAAATCAGGGACGTCGTTGAAAACAGCGAACGCCTCATTTGCGCGGCGGGCGTCCAGTCAGCCGACGACGTGCGGCGTTTCCCGAAGGCGCTGGTGCAATACAGCCCTGAACGCCGCGGGTTGAACCTCGAACTGCGCGATTACCTCTACAAAAATCTCTACTACAATCCCGTCGTGCATAAGCCGAACCTGCGCGCCGTGCGGATGCTCGGACGCCTTTTCAAGCATTACCTTGCCCACCCGAATGAAATTGGAAAAGGCGCGCGCCGCCGGAGCCGCAAGACCGGGCTGCACCGCGCCGTTTGCGATTATCTGGCCGGCATGACCGACCGCTACGTCGCGCTCGAATACAAACGGGTTTTCGGGAAAACCTTCGAAGTCACGTAGCGTTCAGTTCTGGCAGCGTTGGAGCATCCCCGGCCGAAATCAAGGAATGGCCCAAAGCCGGGCGACCGTTTCTCCGGCCGGCAAATTTGCCAGCAATTGCGAAACTGTCCTGCCCTGCCCTGGCAAAATCATATCCGGCGCGATCTCGTTCAATGGCTGAAGCACAAACCGCCGTTCGTGAGCGCGCGGATGCGGCAAAACGAGTTCCGGCATGTTGTGGGTTTCTGAACCGAACGCAATCAAATCCAAATCCAGCGGGCGCGGCTCGTTTAAAACCATTTTTGGAGCACGGCCAAATTCCTTTTCCAATTCGCGCAGTTTCTTAAACAACGACTCCGGCGATTCATCCGCGCGTGGCACAAAACCGGCAACCGCATTCAAAAACGACGGCGATCCCGGCGGACAATTCACGGGTGAAGTCCGCCACAGCGAGGATTTGAGAACCGGCAGGTCGGAGAAATCTTGCAGCCGCGCCATCGCTTCCAGAACGATCCTCATCGAGTCGCCAAGATTGGAACCCAGCGCAACGATTGCGATTTGGGATTTCGGATTTCGGATTCCGGATTTTTCAATCATCGCGATGATAAGTTCAATCCGCAATCCGCAACCGGCAATCTGAAATTACTTCAGTCCCAGCACGTCCTGCATGGTGTAAAGGCCGGGCTCCTGTCTGGCAACCCACAGCGCCGCGCGCAACGCGCCGTTGGCAAACGTGTCGCGGCTGGAAGCCTTGTGCGTCAATTCAAGCCGCTCGCCGTCATTTGCAAAAATGACCGTATGATCGCCCACCACGTCGCCGCCGCGCACGGAATGAATGCCGATCTCGCCGGATGTGCGTTCGCCGGTGATGCCATCGCGCCCGTGCCGCGCCGCCTTGCCGGGTTGCAGCTTGCGCACCCCGGCCAGAATTTCCGCCAGCGTTTTTGCCGTTCCACTCGGCGCGTCCTTTTTCATGCGATGATGCATCTCGATTATTTCCAAATCGAAACCCGGTCCAAGAATCTCAGCCGCTTTGCGCGTGAGCCAGAACAGTGTGTTGACGCCGGTTGAAAAATTCGAAGCCCAGACCATCGGAATTGCCGTCTTCAGTTTTCGGATTGCGGACTGCTCGGATTCGGAATGTCCGGTTGTTCCGATAACAACGGCTTTGTTGTGCCTGGCGCACAGTTCGACAATTCCGGGCGTGGCCGCGTGCAAACTGAAGTCAATGACAACATCGCCCCCGGCAATCACGGAGCCCAAATCGTCGCCTTGATCAACCTGGCCGGCGATTTCGAGTTCACGAAAGTTTTTCGAGCATGAAACCAGCGCCTGGCCCATGCGGCCTTTCGAACCGGTGATGATGACTTTAATCATAGCAGTTGGCAGACAGCAGATGGGAGTTAGGAGTTCGCAGACAGGAAGTCAAATATGTTTTCCACACTCTTATCCCCGGCTTCCATCTCCGATCTCCAGTCTCCGATTATAAAATCCCGCACTCTTTCATCGTCGCGCGCAATTTCGCGCGATTCGCCGGGCTCATCGGCACCAGCGGCAGACGATATTCCTCGGCAATCAAGCCCATCATCGCCAGCGCGGCCTTGACGGGAACCGGGTTCGTCTCAATGAACAAATCCTTGAACAGCGGCGTAAATTTCGCATGAAGCTGCCCTGCCCTCTTCGCGTTGCCGGTGGCAAATGCGTTCACCATCTGCGCCACCTCGCGCGGAATGACATTCGACGCCACGCTGATGACACCCTGCGCGCCGACCGCCATGAACGGCAGCGTCAACGAATCGTCACCGGACACAATTTCAAATTTCGGGCCGAGCGCCGCCCGCAATTGCGAAACCCGGTCGCAACTGCCGCCGGCTTCCTTGATCCCGACGATGTTTTTGCACTCCGCCGCGAGACGCCGGACGGTTTCGACGCCGATTTCGATGCCGCAGCGGCCCGGAATGCTGTAAAGCACGATGGGCAGTCTCGTCGCGCGCGCAATGGCGCGGAAATGCTGGAACAAACCCTCCTGCGACGGCTTGTTGTAATACGGCGCGACCTGGAGCGAACCGTCCGCGCCGGCGTCTTCGGCGCACTGCGTCAAATAAATCGCCTCTTTCGTCGCATTCGCGCCGGTGCCGGCGAGCACCTTGATCTTGCCGCGCGCGAACTTCACCGCCAGCGCGATGATGTTGATGTGCTCCTCGCAATCCACCGTGGGCGATTCGCCGGTGGTGCCGACTGGCACGATACCGTCCACGCCGCCCTTGATTTGGAGTTGAATCAGGCGGTTCAGGGCGGTTTCATCCACCCCGCCGTTTTTGAACGGGGTGACAATCGCGGTGTAAGTGCCGGTGAACATGACTTTAATTCAGCGGCCAGCATCGGCGAAAATGGCATGTTTGGCGAGCCTGAAATTTTGAACGGACTTTTTTAACTTCAAAGCTGTGACACCAATTTCCAAAAGGCTTGTGTCGAAGCGTCAAAAAAGCATCATTACTTGAAACGAAGGCTACGATGCGACCGAGCGAGACAAATTATAAACAGTTGGCGCGAACCAGGATGAAATCTGCTGGCTGCCTCCTGTTCGCAATGATTGCCCTCTCCGGCTACTGCGCTCCGCAGCCGCCAGCCAATCCCAATTCGAATGCACAAGCCAAAGCTGTGCTCGAATATTTCCAAAGCCTTGAGGGACGCTCCGACAAACGCCTTCTGTCCGGGCAATTTTCCAATTTCGGAGACCGCGCAAATTTGCACCAGCTCAACGACATTCACGACAAAACCGGTCATTGGCCCGCGATTTTCGGCACGGATTATGCCGGTCGCGGTGGTGTCAGCACCGAGGCGCCCAACCAGGCGGCCATCGAGTACTGGCAGCACGGCGGTCTGGTTACGCTCAGCACGCATCTATACAATCCGACGGGGTCGAACGGCGCATTCAGCGGATTGCGCGACAAAGACGTTGATCTAAACGCACTGCTTGCCACCAACACGCAAGCGCACGCACGCTGGATGCACGAACTGGATCAAATCGCCGGCGGCCTCCAACAACTCAAGAGCAATGGCGTGGTGGTTTTGTGGCGGCCATTTCATGAAATGAACGGGAACTGGTTTTGGTGGGACGGCAAGGATCCGGAGACATTCAAGAAATTGTGGCGGCAGATGTTCGACTATTTCACACAAACGAAGGGTTTGGACAATCTGCTCTGGGTCTATGCGCCCAACCAAGGCAGGAACGCCGCCGTGTATTATCCCGGCGACCGCTACGTGGATCTGGTCGGACTCGACGCCTATTCCGATTTTGTGGACACCAAGCACATTCACGGCTACGCGGAAGTCGCGCGGCTGCCCAAGCCGTTCGGTTTCACGGAATTTGGCCCGCACGGGCCCAGTGATCCACCCGGTGATTACGACTACCAGCGCTTCCTCGAAGGCGTGAAGGCAAATTTTCCGCGCACGGTGTTTTTCATGTCATGGAACGCCAAATGGGGGCTCGCCTCGAACATGAACGTCACGGAAATGCTGAACAATCCGTGGATCATCAATCGTGAAGACTTGCCCAAAAATCTGACCGGCGACCGGTGAACATTGAGCGCCTAGGCCACCGGCGTTATTTTTACTTCCACCTCCATCGTGCGCTGCAGAGTGCCGCGGTAATTGCCGGCCACGGGCGGCACGTCGGCGTAATCACGGCCCGTGCCGATTTTCACATAGGTTTCATCAATCTGGCGGTTGTGCGTCGGATCGAGAGCGCGCCAGCCGGAATCGGGAATGAACACCTCCACCCAGGCATGCGAGGCGCTGGCGGCTTCGGTGGCCAGATAGCCGCTGACGTAACGCACCGGAATTTTCAAGCTGCGGCACAGGCCAATCATCAGGTGCGCAAAATCCTGGCAGACGCCGCGCCGGTTCGAAATGACATCACGCATGTGCGTGTGAACGTGCGTGGATTTTGACTCGTATTTCAAAAAACCGTGGACGGAACTCATGATCGCCAGGGCAGCCTGCCAGGTGTCGTTTTCGCCTGCGATCGCATCCACCGCCAGCCGCCAGGGTTCCACGTCAAGTTCCACGTACCGGCTGCTTTGCAGAAAATCGTGGCAGCGTTCGATGTCCCGCAGCTCGCCGATTTTTTTGAGCGGACAAGGCCGGATGTCTTCGGCGAGCGGCGCTGGCGGATGGGTTTTCACGCGTGACTGGCTTTCGATGAGCAGATGGGCATGCGGCTCGGCAATTTCAAAATGATGAATCCAATTCCCGTAAAAATCCGTGCGACGGTTCATCCTGCCGGCGGGCAGTACGCGCAGCAGAAACGATTCGACAGTCTGCTCAGGATTGGAAAGCGGTTCGAGGCGGACGTCGTTGAAGCTGTCGCGCACCGGCGTGGAATACACATAGCGCGTGCGATGCAAAATGTCGTACTTCATGTCGCTAAAATTGAAACTGGATCAACAGGGGCGCCATCAAGACAAACTCCGCCTGGAAAATCCAGCACTTCCTTGGATGAAAACAGTTTTGTGCCCCTCGTTCTATTGATTTCCCTCGCCAGCCATTTGAGGCGCGTCCCCCGCCAGCGGTTTCACCTCCACCGCCACTTTTACGACGTGTTTGCCGCCGCCTGTGAGGATGCCGGCCACCGGGCTGACGTCGCCGAAATCCCGGCCATAGGCCACCGTGATGTGTTCTTCCGCCGGCAGCAAATTATTTGTCGGGTCAAAATCCACCCAGCCTGTGCCGGGACAGAAAATGGCAAACCACGCGTGCGAAGCGTCGGCGCCCACGAGTTGTTCGCCGCCTTCCGGCGGCCGCGTGCGCAGGTAGCCGCTCACGTAACGCGCAGGCAGACCGAGCGAACGCAGGCAGGCGATGCCCAGGTGCGCAAAATCCTGGCAGACGCCGCGGCGTTTTTCCCAGACCTCCTCCAGGGGCGTTGCCACCGTCGTCGCCTTTGAATCGTATTTAAAATCCTCGAAAATCCGCCGCGTCAAATCCCGCGCTCCGGCCAGCAGCGGCGTGCCTGCGGGAAAACTTTGGGCTGCATAATCGGCCAGTTCAAACGACGCCCGCACTTGTGGCGAGTCGAAGATGAATTGATACGGCTCGACGACCTCCGGTGACACCGGGTCGCGGAACATTCCCGCAACCGATTCCCACGACGTCGAGGATTCGTTCGCGGGCGTCTTCACCGCGCGCACGGTCACGCGGCTGGCGGTGATGATTTCGAGGCGGCTGTGGACCTGCTGGATGGTGAAAAAGCAAAGCCGGTTGCCGAAGTAATCAGGACGCGATTTGCGCAGGGCGGGCTCGGGAAAAATCTTCAAAGAAAAATTGTCGCGTTCCTGCGTGACCGTGGTGCGCGGTTCCAGCCGCGCCACGTGATGCGACACCGTCACCGGCGCGGCGTATTCGTAAAGCGTGCGATGGATGATGTTGTAGGTCATTGTTCGCTTCCCCGGCCGGTGCGGGAGATGGCCGAATGCGCGAAATAATCCGCGGCGATGGCATCGGAGAGCCTCGGCAATTCGTTCAGTGTTTCAGCAATCGCGTGGCTCAACCGGCCTTCCGCCCAGCTTTCCCGGGGACCGGCCAGTTCGCGCGCGTCCATTTGATTCAAACGGGCCAGGCAGTCGGCCAGAATTTGCTTGCCCGAACCGTCCGCCGATTCGCGGTCGCGGGGCAGGAATTGAAAATGTTGTGCGAGCTGGTTGATCTGGAAAAGCACCGAGCGCGGATTTTTATCGTCGAGCAGCACCAGGTCAAAGACCGCCGGCAGATGCGGCAGCAGGTTGTAGCGTGAACGGAAGGTGATCGAACTGTCCGCCACCTCGAGCACGGCTTCGAGCACGCTGGGATCCTCGGCCTTGGGCGAATGCAGCGTGGCATCGAGCAGCGTGCCCAGATAGATCGCGCGTTCCAGGCGCAAACCGATGTCAAGAAACCGCCACGCCTGCGCGCGGGTCATGTTCTCACGGGCCAGACCGTGAAACGCCGCAAGCCCGAGCAGCGTCTCGTTCAGCACGCCGGAAGCGTCGCCCGCGAGCAGGACCAGGCTGGTCGTCGGCATGGCCAGGCGCTCGTTGAGCCGGCTCAAGACGCGCCACATGTCGTTGGACGTCCGGTCGCGCACAAACATGGCCAGGCGCTGCAAATGGTCCACGATGTGGCTCAGGCTGCCGCTGCGCGCCGGGTCGAAAATGGCCGCGAGCAGTTCCGCCTCGAACGCCTCGGGATTCTGGCGCAATTCCGTTTTCTCCAGCAATCCGGGCAACTGGCCCTGTTTCTCAAGCGTCAGCAGGAGCGGACCCAGCAGTGGCATTGCGCTGCCCGTCCGTTCCGGATTGAACCGCCGCAACGTGCTGCGCAACAAACGCGCCGTCTCATCGGCGCGCTCCGAATAACGTCCGAGCCAGAAGAAATTGTCCGCCAGCCGGCTGGGCAGATTATTGCCCGTGCGACGCAGGTCCACGCTTTGATTGGATGTGTAAAGCAGGGTGGTTTCCTCGACAGGCTCGTTGGACGTGACCCAGGTGTCCTTGCTGCTGCCGCCATGCTGCATGGAAATGAAAACGCCGGCGTCGGGTGAAACCCGGGTCAGCCCGCCCGGCATGACCGAATAACCGCTCCCGTTCGCCACAAGAAAAACGCGCAGAGCCACGGGCCGCGGCTCCAGCCCGTCATTGGCCCAGGAGGGCGCAGTGGACCAGTCCACCCGTTCCTGCGCGACAAACAGGTCGGGGTCAAATTCGATGAGCCGCCGCAACGCGCTGCGTTCGGACTCGCTCAATGGTTTTCCGGAATCCGCGACGCGCAGGTGAGAACGGAACGCTGGTTTGACCACCAAACGGTCGAGATTTTCGATGACGTATTGCCGGGCCGATTTCTGTCCGCACCACCAGGTGGCCGACGACGGCATTTTTAATTCCTCGCCGAGCAGTTGCCGGCACAAACCGGGCAGGAACGGCATGAACGCAGGACTTTGCAACAGGCCCGAACCGAGGGCATTGGCGACGACCACGTTGCCCGCACGCAACGCCTCGACCAGACCCGGCACGCCCAGCATCGAGTCGTTGCGCAATTCAAGCGGGTCGCAAAAATCATCGTCCACGCGGCGCAGGATCACATCCACCCGGTCGAGGCCGTTCAACGTTTTCAGGAAGACGCGGTTGTCGCGCACGGTCAGGTCCTGACCCTCGACGAGCAGGTAACCGAGATACCGCGCGAGATACGCCTGCTCGAAATAGGTTTCGTTGTGCGGGCCGGGCGTGAGCATGACAACGCGGGTGTTGTCCGACTTGCGCGGTGCCAGCCGGGCAAGCGTTTGTTGCACCTCCTGAAAAAATCCCGCCAGCCGGTGGACGTGATTATCACGGAACGGTTCCGGCAGGATGCGCGAGGTGACCAGGCGGTTCGCGAGCGCATAGCCGGCACCGGTGGGGATTTGCGTGCGATCGGAAACCACCCACCAGCGGCCGTCCGGCGAGCGCGCGAGATCCGCGGCATAGAAATGCAGAAAAATATCGTCCGGCATCCGCAAATTGTGGCACGGACGCAGGAAATCCGGCTGCGCAAATACCAGCGCCGGCGAGAGCCAGCGGGAACGGATGAGTTCCTGCTGCCCGTAACAATCGGCGAGGATGCGGTTCAGCAGCGTCGCGCGTTGAATTAACCCGGCTTCGAGCGACCGCCATTCGTCCGGACCGATCACAAAGGGAATCGGATCGAGTTGCCATGGGCGTTCCATGCCGCGCGGATCGCCATAAACATTGTAGGTGATTCCCTGTTCGTGCACGAATCGCTGGCTCGTGTCCCACCGATGCTGGAGTTCGGCCTGGCTGAATTCCTCCAACGCGCCGATCAAACTCGCGTAATGCGGACGCACCGGGCCGTTTTCTGAAAGCAATTCATCGAACGCTGGTGCGGTCCGTTTGTATTTGGCCAGCAGACCGGCCCGGACGGATGCGGCCTTTCCGGCGGCACTGACTTCGCCCGTCATGGATTGGGACTGAATCATTTGTGATTCGCGGATCATTTGTTTGTCGTCGGCGTCAGACATTACGCAAATCCAGGGTGAACGGGAAATCAGGATTTGTCGCTACGGGTGGAATTTCCATCCGGCCCGGCGTGTGAACCTGTCGGAAGAAACGCGACAGGCGGCGGCTCTCGGCTTCGTAGCTGTTCACAGGAAACGTGTCATATCCGCGTCCACCGGGATGCGCCACGTGATAGGTGCAACCCCCGAGCGAACGCCCGTTCCACGTGTCATAAAGGTCGAACCGCAGCGGCGCGTGCGACGGAATCGTGGGCTGCAGACAATGTGGCGGCTGCCAGGCGCGATACCGCACGCCCGCGACGCCTTCGCCATTCGTGCCGGTCGGATGCAATGGTACGCGACGGCCGTTGCAGGTGATGGCGAAACGGTCGCCGATGAGTCCGCGCGCCTTGACCTGAAGCCGTTCCACCGAGCTGTCCACGTAGCGCACCGTGCCGCCGCCGCCCGGTTCCTCACCGAGCACATGCCACGGTTCGAGGGCGGTGCGGAGTTCAATCTGCAAATCACGCTGCCCCAAATCACCAATGCGCGGAAAGCGAAACTCAAAGTGCGGCGCGAACCAGTCGAACTCGAACGGATAACCGGCCTCGCGCAAATCCGAAACCACGTCCCGGAAATCTGTCTCGCAAAAATGCGGCAGCATCCAGCGGTCGTGGATGTCCGTACCCCAGCGGACGAGGCCGTTCTGGTAAGGTTCCTTCCAAAATTTTGCAATCAGGCCGCGCAGGAGCAGGTGTTGCGCGAGGCTCATGCGCGCGTGCGGCGGCATCTCGAAGGCGCGCATCTCCACCAAGCCGAGCCGGCCGCTGCTGCTTTCGGGCGAAAAAAGCTTGTCAATGCTGAATTCGGTGCGATGCGTGTTGCCGCTGGCGTCAATCAACAGGTTGCGGAACACCCGATCCACAATCCATGGCGGCACCCATTGCTCCTGTCCTGGAATCTGCTTGAAAGCGACTTCGAGTTCGTAAAGCGAATCGTTGCGGGCCTCATCCACGCGCGGCGCCTGGCTGGTCGGGCCGATGAACAGGCTGCTGAACAGCCAGCTCAACGACGGATGATTCTGCCAGTAGGCCAGCAGGGAACGCAGCAAATCCGGCCTCCGCAACACCGGCGAATCCGGCGGCGTGTCACCGCCGATGATGATGTGATTGCCACCGCCCGTGCCGGTGTGACGGCCATCGAGCATGAATTTTTCCGTGCCGAGGCGGGCCTGGCGCGCTTCCTCGTAAAGCACCGTGGTGCGGGTGACGAGCTCATCCCACGATTTGCTCGGATGCATGTTGACCTCGATGACGCCCGGATCGGGCGCCACCGCCAGCTTGTTCAAGCGCGGGTCCTTGGGCGGCGTTTCGCCCTCGATGATGATGGGCACACCCATTTCGGTGACCGCGGTTTCAATGCCCGCAATGAGATCGAGATAATCCTCCGTGGTCGTGACCGGCGGCATGAACACGTGCAATCGTCCGTCGCGCGGCTCGACGCACATCGCGGTGCGGATGATCCACGGCGCGCTTTGTCCCTGGACCGGGCTGCGGTTGGGATCGATTTCCCCAGGCGGTTCGGGCAATTCAAGTTTTTGTGCGCGCTGGCCCGGACCGTGACCGGCAGGCAACGGAGCGCCGCCGCCGCGCACAAACCGCTGCCCGGCACGATACGGAAATTCCTTTGGCAGCTCCGGCAATTTTTCCCGCGACGGGTCCTGCTGCCAGATCCATGGATAATCCTTTTCCGCCACCCACGGAATCGAATCAATCGGCAGCCGCAGGCCCATCGGCGAATCACCAGGAATCAGCCAGAGCGTGTCGTCGTCGCGCAGAAACCACGCGCCGGACATCCAGCCGTGCTGGTTGCCATACCAGGCACGCTTGATGGGCAGCGAGTAACCGACAACTTCTCCGAGGCCCTGCTGGAAAATCCGCGCGATGCGTTCGCGTTCCTGCTTGTCCTTCAGATTTGATTTTCCCGGCGTGACGTTCGACGGAAAACGCCGCTCCTTCCACATGTAGTAAAACGCATCTTCGTAGGCGGGCAGAAGATATTTCGGGTCGGCGCCGACGACCTTGGCGATGCGCGCCAGCAACTCCTTCGCTTCCTTGGCGCCGTGGCCGTAATCCTTCGATTCATCTGCGATGAGCGAATCATCCTTCCAGATCGGCACACCATCCTTGCGCCAGTAGGCCGCGAGCGCCCAGCGCGGGAGCGGTTCGCCCGGATACCATTTACCCTGGCCGTAGTGCAGCAGCGAGCCGGGCGCGAATTGTTTCCGCAGCCGCTTGATGAGGTCGCCGGAAAGAATGCGCTTTTTGTGGGAGACAGCGGTGAAATTCCACTCCGGACCGTCCGGGTCATCAATCGAAACAAACGTCGGTTCGCCGCCCATGGTGAGGCGGACATCGTGTTTATTCAAATCGGTGTCAATCGCGTGGCCGAGTTTCTCGATGCCTTCCCATTGTTCCTCGGTGTAAGGTTTGGTGACCCGTGGCGATTCGTAAATGCGCGTCACGCCCATCTCGAAACTGAATTCGCATTTACACTCATCCACCGCCCCGCTGATGGGCGCGGCGCTGGTCGGGTCGGGCGTGCAGGCGAGCGGAATGTGGCCTTCGCCCGCAAGCAAACCGCTTGTAGGGTCGAGGCCGATCCAGCCGCCGCCGGGCAGATACACTTCGCACCAGGCATGAAGGTCGGTGAAATCCTTTTCCGTGCCGCTCGGGCCGTCGAGCGATTTCACGTCGGCCTTGAGCTGTATGAGATAACCGCTGACAAAGCGGGCGGCAATGCCGCAATGCCGGAACAACTGGCAGAGCAGCCAGGCGGAATCACGGCAGGAACCGCTCATTTTTTCGAGCGTCTCCTCCGGCGTTTGGACGCCTGGTTCGAGCCGGATGGTGTATTTGATGTCTTTCCACAGGCGTTGATTGATGGCGACCAGGAAATCAATCGTGCGCGGTTTTTTCCCTTCGGGCACTTGTAGCCGTTCCCGCCTAGTCCGCCGCCCGGTTTCACCCAGCACGTGGCGCCGGACGGCGGCAAGATACTTCATGAATTTGGGCGTCAACCAGCATTTGCGCTGGAATGGCGCCAGCTCATGATCCAGCGCCGGGTCATATTCAAACGGAAATTTTTCCGCCTGCGGTTCAAGGAAGAAATCGAACGGGTTCAGCACCGCCATTTCCGCGACGAGGTCCACCTCGACTAGAAATTCGCGCGTGGGCTGTTCAAACACCAGCCGCGCGGCGTAATTTGACTGCGGGTCCTGCACCCAGTTGATGAAATGTTTTTCAGGCGCGATGCGGAGCGAATAACTCAGAATCCGGGTTCGTGAATGGGGCGCGGGACGCAATCGAACGACCTGCGGTCCCAGATTGACCAGGCGGTCGTAGCGGTAATGCGTCTTGTGGTGGAGCGCGACGTGAATTGACATGGTTACAAATACGCTTCGATCGGCTCCGCGCCAAGCGTGCCCGAAAGTCTCTTCAGGTATTCGGGCGATTCCACCTCCACCAACATTTTCCGGGCTTGCGACAGGCGATCGGCAATGCCCAGGCGCGCCGCCTCGTCGGCGTAACTCGCGCGTTTCAAAAATTTGTCGAGATAATCCACATTCCGCCGCCAGAGCTGCCGGTCAATCTTCTGCTTCGCAACCAGACGCGCGGCATACCAGTCGCCGGCCAGCATTGATTCACGGGTGAACAGCTTCCGGACTTCAGGATGTTCGAGGCCCCGGCCCTCCCATTCGTCATTCGCCATGATGTGCAGCAGCGCCCGCAACGGCGGACAGGCCTGGGCGATGCTGCCATCGTCAAAATACATTTTCGCGACGCGCCTTTGCGTGGAAACGATGTTGTCCATGCCGTCCGCAAAGATGCCGGGGTCCTGAAGTTCCGGGCGCAGCATATCGTCGGTGAGCACGGCGTGAGGATGATTGAACATGCGCGCGAAGAAGGAGTGGACGAAGCGAGCGTTGATCCGGTAACCCAGCCGCCCGGCCAGGACTTTTTTGCCGGCGTGCTCGAAATCCTCGCATTTTTCCAGATAACGGCCCGCAATCAAAAATCGCGGATTGCGCTCCTCCGGCGACATCCGGCACCAAATTTCCGGCACGAGCAGGCTGATGTCGTGATCCACGCGCACCTTCGGCCCGACATAGCCGGCGGTGGTGACGAACCCATGATGACCGGTCAAAATCCAAGAGACGAGCGCGTTGTTCAAATCGATGATTGGCGGCAGGGCGTTGAACGGTCCCTTCGTCAGCGCGCCCTCCGAACCCGCGCCGGTGGTCGAAGGCGATTTGCCGGTCATGCTGCAAATGAATTCCATGAACAATTCCGGCAGTTCGAAATAGTGGATCGGATTGAACACCGCGAGCGAACGGATGCCCGGTTCGGGCGGATTATTGCGGCGGCCCGGCAACACGGCGGCGACCGGAGTGTGGACAGGCTGGCCGGGCGGAAGCCGGCGGCGCAACCGCGCGGTCATTTCCGCAAGATAGGATTCGCGCGGGTGGACGAGATCGGGACGTCGCTGAAGATAGCGGGGATTTTTGCTCGGCTTGCCTTCCACGAGCCGCGGCTGCGCCGACGACACGAAATAACTGGCCTTCCCGTCCGCCGCAGCAGTGCGAATCAGTTCCTGCATCGGCTGGGTGAACTGGTAAAAGCCGATGGAATCCTCGATGATTTCGCGCGCCGCCGCCGGCGTGAGCGGTTCGTAATTCGAGAAAAAATTGCCCGGCTGGGCGAAATCCGATTCGGTCTGCTTGTCATAGCCCCGGTGAATCGCGTCATCGGGCCGCTGGAACAGCCGTTGCTCGGCGTTCTTGACAAATTTGAGCGCGTCGCCGTTTGTTCCCGGGAAATCTTTCAGCGCATCCGGTGGCACGGCAACCGAGGCGGTGATGTCATCCTCAAACTGGATTTTCACCGCCGGATGAAAATCCTTGCGCAGGCCGAACGTGCGCCACGAGCCATCGGCGTCAAAACCGACGCGCAAGTAGGTGGTCACGAGCTTGCGGTTGTCGCACTTCAATTCGTTGGCGGGCTTGCCGTTGATGATGTCCACGCTGAAGTGTTCGCGCCAGTGGCCGCCCCATTCCGGCTTGCAGTAGCGTTTCACGACGAAGACGAGTTCCTTCAGGTACTGCGGGACACTCGCGAGCCAGGCGTTGTATTCCGCCGAATAATCCTGTTCGTCCGGCGTGAGCAATTTAATGACCGAGCCCAGCGACCGTTCCGCACTGAGAATCGCCCGCTTGTCCTTCCGCGCGGAATCCTTGAACCGCCCGCTGTAATCGCGTTCCATCAATTCGGCGACCTGGTCGAAATCCTTTTTGAAATCGGCGACGAACACCGGTCCGGTGAGGATGGCGTCGGTGATTGGTTTTGAAATTTCCGACTTGCCGCCTCCGGACACGGTGCAGGGTTTGTGGCAGAGCGTGCCTTCGGCGACCGTGCCGACCAGCCGCCAGGAGCGTTGCTCGCCCGGTTTTTCGATGTGAACCCGGTAGCCGGAAGGCCGGACATACGTCTTGCCGGGCAGCAGCTTGATCGAGCAGTCCGTCCTGCCGCCGGGCCATGAAATTTTTTGCCGGTGCAGATCGAAATGCGCGTCCTCCGGCACGTAGATGATGTCCGGATATTTCCGGTCCGCCGCCCAGCCTTCGGGCTTCAGTTCAATCTGCTCTTGAAAAACCGTGCTGATTTCCTGGAACGAGTGGCCCATCGGCTTGACGTGCAGATCGCCGCTGAATTCCTCGCCAAGGTCGTAGCTGGGAAACACCAGCGCGCCGCCGGCGTGCTCCTCCTCGCAAAGCCCGAACAGGTTTGCCGCGTAGCTGATTTGTGTTTTGACCTCCTTTTTGCAATAGCCGAAATAATTGTCGGCGATGATCGTGACAATCACGCCGGTTTCATCGCGGCAGGTGAGTTTGAACGCCTGGCCGTTGTTGTAAAATTCCCATTCGTCGCGCCAGCACATGCCGTCGCGGCGCTGGCGTTCGGTGGCGTCCTCCCATCGCGGCAGGCCGGCGTCCTTTTTCGTGATTTTCGCCAGATGCGGCGCGAGAACGACGCAGCCGGTGTGGCCGGTCCAATGTTCAACGTCGAGGCCGGCGTCGTTCTCCGGCAGATTCGGGTCGCCGCCGTTGCCAAAGATGCTTTCAACAAAATCCAGGTTGCTGACGAGGCTGGCCGGCGCGAAATAGCGAATCTCCATCGTCTTCTCCGGCGAAAATCCAGGCACTTCCGGGGAAACAATGGGCCGGATCAGCAGTGAAACAAAACATTCCGCCAGCTGCGGCTGCGTGGCGGTGAACGGCAGGCGCAGAAGGTCACGCGGCGGATTGAAGGCGAGACCCAGCATTTTTGCATAGACCGCCTTGGGCACGCTGATTTTGTCGTCGGGAACCGGCAAACCGCCCTCGGCAACGTGGAAAATGCCCTGCGTCGTGCGTCGGTCGCTGCGCGGGTTGTGCAACACGCCCTGCTTCAGGCGATACGAACTGAGAATGCCCGAGATGAATTCATCCCGGTCCACCGGCAGCGACAGCGTCCGCGCCAGGCCGGGTTTGTCCAGGACAAACGTGCGCAGGGGCAGTTTCACGACGTGCGTGTCGTGAAGGTGATCGTAAAGAAACGTCTGAATCCGGTGGTCGGCGGGGCAAAGGTGGTTGGCCAGCAACCGCTCCTTTTCCCGGAACTGCGTCACGAGGGTGGCGACAATGTCGTTGAACTCCGCGCCATCGCCCGCCGTCAGCGGCGGGAAACCGAGCAGCGAGAGCTTGACGTTGATGTAGGGAATCAGGCCGGCGGGGCTGGCTCCGTCGTTGGTTGTTGCAGTGGAAATCATTCGTAACAATCGAGGGGAACTTGTCCCGGTTTAGCGGCGCAAAATGTTCCGGTGTTTTTCATCAGCTTGCATTTTCCAGATAGCGGATGCGTTTATTGACGTCGGTGTTGATCGAGTGATACGGCTGCGAAAGATTGCCGGCGGCAAACAGCGTCTGACGCATGTATTCCATGTCGTCCTCGCCGATGGCGTCGGTGAAGATTGGCAGCAGATAATCAATTCCCATTTTTGAAGGCTTCATCAGTTTCGGATCGTAGAGCGAGGGATGCAGGCATCGCGCGTGAATCAGCCCCCAGCGGTCGCGAAAACGGTTCGCGTCGTAGCCTTCAACGTGAAACCCGAGGGTCGAATTATATTGCAGGATGGAGACCGCGTTGTTCCGGCCTTCGATCAGCAGGTCCACGGCCTTGGCGCCGAGTTGCGCCGCGTAAAAACGGTCGAACAGAATCGGCCGGCCACCGCGCTGGGTGTGGCCAACTTTGCGGGTGAAGATGGCTTCCTTGGCGGAGTCGCCGCGCCGGTAAAGTTGAAAATAACGGTCGCCGATCATTTGAATCAGCCTGGTGCGCAGCGCCTCCGCCGCGCCGCTCAAAACCACGTTCCCGGAAGGATCGGTGGATTTTGTCTCCGCGCCAAGTTCGCGGCCTTGTTCGTCCACGATGCCTTCCCCGCAGATGATCACGACATTTTTCTGAAGGTCGTAAAGGTGTTTGACGCGCTCGACCAGGTGTTCGAGATCAAGAGGATACTCCGGAACAAGGATGATGTCGGGCCGGCCATAAGCTGTCCCCAGGGCTATGTAGCCGGAGTGTCGTCCCATGACTTCGATGATGGCGATTCGGCGATGGCTCTCGGCCGTGGTCCGGATGCGCTCGACGCCCTGCGCGGACACCAGCACCGCCGTGGCGTAACCGGGCGTGGCGTAGTTGACAATGTGATCCAGGTCAAAGGCGGTCTGCGAAATGTTGTGTTTGTAACGGTAGCCGTTTTTCGCCGAGGCGTCGTTGACGCGCACCCACTCGTCCGGTTCGCTCGGATAGTTCAGGCCGAGGTCGTTGTCAATGGTCTTGGGCGCGAGGACGACGGGCAGGCGCTCGGCAAGCGGCTGCAAACCGTTGAGCGTGCCGTCGCCGCCGATGCAAATCAGCCCCTCGACGCCGAGTTTTTTCAGGCGCGTTTCAATCATGTCGAGCTCGTCCTTCTTGTTCGGGTCAACATAATCGCGTGAGGAACCGATGAGCGTGCCGCCCTTGGTCGGGTCAATCTCGGGAATTTCCTGGTAAAGCGGGTTGAGATTGACGTGTGGAACGCGCGGGTTGAAGAGGCAGTTGAACCCCTTGATAAGGCCGACGATTTCGACCTTGGTCTGGTTGGAGCGCACCACGGCGCCATGAATGGTGGCGTTAAGCGCGGGCGTGTCGCCACCAGCTGTCAGGATGGCAATGCGTTTCACGTTGATTTGTGTTCCGTCCGGGCGCCGGTTTGTTGTTGTTGTTCCTCCTGCTGGACCATGTGCTCCTCATTTGGATTTTCAAACGGCTGGAAGATGTAGGCCCGGAACATCGCGTCGCCGATTTCGTTCAATTTGGTTTGCGCCTCATCGAGATATTGGTGCAGGCCGCGGTCGAAAATTTCGTCCACGGTGTTGAACTGCAGTTCAGCCAGCAGCCGGCCGGTGAGTTTTTCCGAGTCGTTGCAAAAATGTCCCTCGGCCACGCCGGAGATGCGCCGCAAGGCGCGGTTCAGCTCGGTCACGCAAAACCGCACCGACCGCGGGAAATCGTCGTTGAGCAGCAGAAATTCCGCCACGAACTTCGGATGCACATCCGCGCCGTGGATCGTCCGGTAGGCGTCCCACGCGCTGCATGACCGCAGCACCGCCGACCATTCAAGCGCCTCGGTCGGGTTGATGGTCACCGGCACTCCGCGTTCCGGAAGCGTCTGGTAACGGACATCAAGGATGCGAGTGGTCTTGTCCGCGCGTTCGAGGAACTGGCCGGTCTGGATGAACCACCATCCTTCGTCGTGAACCAGCGTGGCGTTGATGATGCCGACGAGGTGCAGCGAGCCGGACTTGATTTCCTGGAAAAATTCGCTGGCGCTGCGATCCCAGACCTTGCGGGCCTGCGGCGACCTCACAAACAGATACAGCCGGTTCAATTCCTCCCAAAGCTCAAGTGTAAGCTGGTCGCGCACCATGCGGGCGTTCTCGCGCGCGTGGCAGATGCATTGCACGATCGAATTCGGGTTCTCGGATTGGAACACGAGAAACTCGCTGATGGCCTGGGCGGTGGGTTTCGGGTGCAGTTTGAAGAACGCCGCCTCGTCGCCGGTGCTTTGGACGATGGGCAGCCAGTATTCGGCCAGCTTTTGCTCGTCCAAGTCCCGCAAATCGAGCAGCAATTGCAGGTTCACATCCACGATGCGGGCGATGTTCTCCGCGCGTTCGATGTAACGCGCCATCCAATAGAGCGAATGTGCAACACGCGAGAGCATTTTCGATTTACGATTTACGATTTACGAATCGAAAGAATAAACGCCCGCTCCTTGTCGAAGTCGGCGCGTAAATCTTAAATCGCATATCGTAAATCATGACCTTTCCGTTCGATGTTGAATGTTCGATGTTCGCTTTACTCGTCCCCATAAAGCACCCATGTGTCCTTGCTGCCGCCGCCCTGCGATGAGTTGACAACGAGCGAGCCTTTTCGCAACGCCACGCGCGTCAGTCCGCCGGGAATGATCGAGATGCGCTCACCCGACAGGATGAACGGCCGCAAGTCCACGTGCCTGCCCTCGACCCTGCCGTCGCAATATGTCGGGTGTTGCGACAGGTAAATCATCGGTTGCGCAATATAATTGCGCGGCTCGGCGACAACCTTTTTGCGGAACTGCTCGATTTCCTTCTTCGCCGCCTTCGGCCCCATCAACATGCCGTAACCGCCGGATTCGTTGGCCGCCTTCACGACCAGTTCCGGCATGTGATCCAGAACATACTGGCGGTCGGCCTCCTCGCTGGCGAGATACGTCGGCACATTCGGAATGATCGGTTCCTGATCGAGGTAGTATTTGATCATCCGCGGCACGAAGTAATACATCACCTTGTCGTCGGCGATGCCGGTGCCGATAGAATTGGCCAGCGACACATTCCCCGAGCGATAGGCGTTGACGAGGCCGGGAACACCGAGCATCGAATCGCGCCGGAAAACCGTCGGGTCGATAAAATCGTCGTCAATGCGCCGGTAAATGACGTGGACCGGCTGCAACCCCTTGGTCGTGCGCATGAACACGCGCGAATCGCGGATGAACAGGTCGCGGCCCTCGACGATCTCGATGCCCATCTGCCGCGCCAGATACGTGTGCTCGAAATACGCGCTGTTGTAGGCGCCCGGCGTCAGCAGCACCACCGTCGGCTCGGCCACACCCGGCGGCGCAATGTGCTTGAGACATTTCAGCAATTCCTGCGGATAATTTTCCACCGGCCGCACGCCGATGTTTTCAAACATTGCCGGAAATGCGCGCTTCATTGCCCGGCGGTTTTCCAGCACGTAACTGACGCCGGACGGACACCGGCCGTTGTCCTCCAGCACCAGATAGCCGCCAACCTTGTCCCGTATCAGGTCCGTGCCGCAAACGTGGATGTAGATGCCCTTGGGCACTTCAAAATTGACGAACTCGCGCCGGAAATGCCGCCCCGACAGGATGTAAAATTCCGGGATGACGCCGTCCTTGATGATTTTCTGCTCATGATAAATGTCGTGGAGGAACAGGTTGAGCGCGGTGATTCGCTGGGCAAGGCCGCGCTCCAGAAATTCCCATTCCTTCGACGGGATGACGCGGGGCAGGAGATCGAACGGGAAAATCTTTTCAGCACCCTGGGCGTCGCCATAAACGTTGAATGTGATGCCCTGCCGGAGGAACGCCGTGTCCACCGCCTGCCGCTTGGCGTCGAACTCGGACGGTTTGAGGTTGCTGAACAGCCGGTGAAGTTTCTGGTAATGCGACCGCACCCCGCTCTTCACGTCGAGCATCTCGTCAAAGCCGCCGTTGATTTTGTATTTCTTGAGCATGTCACGAAGTTGTTTTTTGAACGGTGTGCGCATTTTCCGCCAGCACTTCCGTGGAAAAATTTTCAGGAAATGCCCGGGGCCAAAGCTGCTTTGAACCAGGCAACACGCGGTTTTCCGCCGTTCTTGTGCGATTGACCGGCCGCAACGCCGCTCCTGAAACACGGTAACGGTTAAACATCGTTTTACCTTAAGCAGCCCCCTTGCCGAATTCCTGCAGCATTCGCATACTTGCTATTCAACATTCGTAGGCTTAATCTTTGCGTCCTTGAAAAAGAACGGCCGCCCAACCATGCCGCGCAAGACGATTTATCGTCTTTCGCTTTACCTGCGCTGCCTCGTAAGGCTGCGGGAGAACGGCATCGGCACCGTCTCCAGCGAGATGCTGGCCCGGGCCGCCGGCGTGAAGTCCACCCAGCTCCGCAAAGACCTTGCCTGCTTCGGCACATTCGGCACGCGCGGCCTCGGCTATGACGTGGCGGCGCTTTCCAAACGGATCGCCGACGAACTCGGCACGTCGCGTCTGCAGCCGGTGATTCTGGTCGGCGTCGGCAACCTCGGACTCGCGCTGCTCTCGTATCGCGGTTTTGAAAAGGAGGGGTTTGAAATCGTCGCCGCGTTCGACGCAGACCCGCGACGAAAGCGCGACAAGAAAACCAAGCAGCCGATTTACGGCATGGACTTGCTGCCGGAATTTGTCGGGAAGCAAAACGTCAAAATGGCCATTCTTTCCGTCCCGGCGGCCGTGGCCCAGGAAGTCGCGAACCAGTTGATTCAGTCCGGCATCGCGGGCATTTTGAATTTTGCGCCGATTGTGCTTTCCGTGCCCGAAGAAGTCATGGTCAACAACGTCAACCTGGCCATCGAACTGGAAAACCTGAGCTATTTCACCCAGTGATCACCGCGCGTGCGCGGACCGCTCAGTTGGAAATCGAACGCAGTCCCGGCTGCATTTTTGCCTGCGCCAGTTCGCCCATGGCAAGCGACAAGGTCGGATCCGGTGTCGAACCCGGTTGCGCTGAACTTTTTGGGCTTCGCACCTTCCGGGCCGGTTTTGGCTTGGCGGTATCCGGCGGGGCCGTGGTCTTGGTTGAGTCCGACAGGTAAAGATACCGGCCGCAGCTCTCGCAAATTTGAATGTCCGTGTCGTGCATCAACGTCGCGACAACGCCGATGGGCACGCGCATGTGGCAACCGGTGCAGACCTGGTTGCGAACGGCGGCCACACCTTTCTTGCCCTTGGCGAGCAGCCGGTCATAGTGAGCGAGAATTTGCGGTGGGATTTTGCCGCGCAGCTCGGCGATGTTTGTCCCGGCGTTCTTTCCCTTGTTTTCTCCGAATTCGAGCGATTGAAGTTTGATTAGATTTTGCAGTAATTCATTCATAAACCCATATTTGATGTTATCTCATAATTGGCAAAATTCCGCAAGCGGAATCCAGTGTCTATCCCGGACGCGGATGAACGCAGACTGGCTGCATGAAATTGCCAATTGTGAAATGAGTGCCGTTTCATCCGTAGTGCTGCCGGTGGATTTTCAGGGCAACTTCGGACACTCATCGCATCGGCACCCTGCGCCAATTCGTTCCAGCCACGGACTTGATGGCACAACCTGGAGTGCGGTGACCTGCATTCTTCCATTCGCTCAATCCGTGGCGGACGTTGTTAACTTGACAATCACACTTGCAATTTTGAGAATGTCCAAAGATGTCCAAACAGCATTTCTTAAATAGGGCATCATGAACAGATGCAACTGACAGTCAAAGACGTAGCCGGCCTTCTCAACATCTCGGAAAAGACGGTTTATCGGTGGATTGACGAGCGGAAATTGCCCGGTTATCGCTTGAGCGGACAATACCGCTTCAATCGAGCCGAGCTGCTGGAATGGGCCACGGCCAACCGCATAAACGTTTCGCCACGAATTTTCGAAGAGCCGGAAAACGGCTCGGCTCCACTTCCCGAATTGTCCGATGCCTTGGAAGCGGGAGGGATTTTTTACCGTCTGGCCGGCAGGGACAAGCCGTCAGTTCTCCGCAGCGTGGTCGAGGTGCTGCGATTGCCGGACAAGGTGGACCGTGAATTTTTGCTGCAGGTGTTGCTGGCACGGGAAGCTTTGGAATCCACAGCCATCGGCGATGGCATTGCCATTCCGCACGTGCGCAATCCCATCGTCTTGCATGTTCCGCAGCCGGTGGTGACGTTGTGTTTTCTGGAGGCGCCGGTGGATTTCGGGGCATTGGATGACCAGCCGGTGCATACGTTGTTCACGCTCATCAGCCCCACCGTAAAGGCACACCTCCATTTACTGTCACGTCTGGCGTTTGCCCTGCGCAATCCCGATTTCAAGGCGCTCATCGTAAAACAGGCGAGCCATGATGAAATCCTGGCGGCGGCAAAAGGAATCAGCAACAGCCTGCGCACTTCTGTGACGACTGCGAAGAAGGAGGTGGTGCAGTGACGTTGCTGCTGCTAGCAATGGCCATCCTGCTTGTAGGCGCGATGGCCGCGTTGCTTTTAAGCCGGACTGACCAAAAATTTTCCTGGCTCGGCGCGTTCACGGTCGTCGTGGCGGCGATCGCAGGCTGCATTCCGGCGATCCAGGTTTTATTGGGCGGCGCAACCGAACAATTTCATTTCCCCTGGCCGGTCCCGTACGGTGAATTCTTCATCGAGCTGGATCCGCTTTCGGCGTGGTTTCTTTTGCCGACGCTTTTGCTTTCGGCGCTTTGTGCAATTTATGGCGTGGGTTATCTGCGGTCATGGCAGGGAAAACGGTCACTTGGCCCGGTCTGGTTTTTCTACGGGCTGCTGGTGCTGGGCATGGTACTCGTCCTGCTGGCGCGCAATGCCGTGCTGTTTTTGTTCGCATGGGAGCTGATGGCGGTGGCGTCGTTCTTCCTCGTGACGTTCGAACATGAACGCGCATCGGTGAGAAAGGCAGGCTGGATTTATTTTGTTGCAACCCATCTTGGCACGGCTTTTTTACTCGCATTTTTCCTGTTGCTGGCGCGCGAAACCGGTTCAATGGATTTCAATGTCTGGGTGAAACAAGGCATCCACACACAAGGTTTGGCCGGAATTCTTTTTCTGCTCGCGGTGGTCGGGTTCGGCACCAAGGCGGGTTTCATGCCGTTTCATGTATGGCTGCCGGAAGCGCATCCGGCGGCACCAAGCCACGTCTCGGCATTGATGTCGGGCGTGATGATCAAAACCGGAATTTATGGATTGCTACGCGCATTCACGTTTCTGGGCGCGCCGCCTTTGTGGTGGGGGTGGGGACTTATCGCCATCGGGCTGACTTCGGGAGTGCTCGGTGTTTTGTTTGCGCTAGCCCAGCATGATCTGAAGCGGCTGCTGGCATATCACAGCGTGGAAAATATCGGCATCATGGCACTGGGCCTCGGTGTCGGCCTGTTGGGCATGAACACGGGTTCCTTCGTCCTCATCGTGCTCGGATTCGGCGGCGCATTGTTGCATGTCCTGAATCATGCCCTGTTTAAAGGATTGTTGTTTCTCGGTGCAGGCGCAGTGTTGCACGGAACTAAAACCCTTGAAATTGACCACCTCGGCGGACTGCTGAAGCGGATGCCGTGGACGGCAGCGATTTTTCTCATCGGCGCGGTGGCAATTTCGGGTCTGCCGCCGCTGAACGGTTTTGTAAGCGAGTTCCTGATTTTCTTCGGCGCATTCAAAGGCGGCACATTGTTCGGCGGCGCCATTGCGGCGTCGTTGCTTGCACTGATTGCCGGCCTCGCGCTGATTGGCGGCCTTGCGGTGGCGTGTTTCACCAAGGCATTCGGCATCGTTTTCCTCGGTGAACCGCGCAGTGAACACGTCGCGCGTGCGCACGAAGCGGGTTGGACCATGCGATTGCCGATGCTGGCGCTGGCGGCCGGATGTGTCCTCATCGGGCTGCTGGCGCCTGTTGTGGTTGAAAGCCTGCAGACGGTGCTGGAGAGCTTCACGCGTCTGGAACCCGTGGCGGTCAGCGAGAATCTTGCAACTGTGGCAAGCCCGCTGACATTCGTGTTGATCGGGACCGGTGCTTTTTTGTTCTTGCTCCTGTCATTGATCCTGTTGCGGCGCGGTCTGCTGACGGGCCGCCGGGTGGAACAGAGCACGACTTGGGGATGCGGCTACGCGCAGCCGACATTCCGCATCCAATACACCGCTTCCTCGTTTGCCCAGCCTTTGACGGATTTGTTCAAGCCGCTGCTCGGCACAAGGAAAAGAATTTTGAAGCCACAGGGCATTTTCCCACCGGAAGCCGCGCTCGAAACGATGACACCGGACATCTCCAATGAAGAAATGTACCGGCCGATGTTCGAGCGCGCAGAGGCATGGCTGTCGCGGTTGCGCTGGTTGCAGCATGGCAACGTCCAGCTTTACGTCCTCTACATCGCCGCGACCTTGATTGTGTTGCTGGTCTGGAAATTTCGTTGAGACATGAACGCCATCTCTTTCATTCCGCTGCTGCTGGCGTTAATTTTGTCGCCGTTGCTGTTCGGTGTCATCAACCGCACCAAGGCGCTGTTTGCAGGGCGACGCGGCCAGCCACTGCTCCAAACCTATTTCGATTTGTGGAAGCTGCTGCAAAAAGGCGCCGTTTACAGCCGCACCACGACCTGGATATTTCGCGCGGGGCCGATGGTCGGGTTGGCGGCGACATTGACGGCCGCGGGGCTGGTGCCGCTGGGGAATTTTCCTGCGCTCATTTCGTTCCCGGGGGACTTTCTGCTCTTCGCCGGGCTGCTGGCGCTGATGCGGTTTTTCACCGTCGTCGCGGCGCTCGACACCGGTTCGAGCTTTGAGGGCATGGGCGCGAGCCGCGAAGTGTTTTTTTCCGCGCTGACCGAACCGGCGTTATTGGTTGTGCTGGTGACGCTGGCGCGACAAACCGGGCAGCTTTCGCTAACGGCAATGTTTTCGCCGGTGTCGGGCGCCCACTGGTTGCACGCCGGCCCGGTGCTGGCGCTGGTGCTCGTCGCGCTGATGATTGTTCTGCTGGCGGAGAACGCGCGCATTCCGGTGGACGACCCGAACACGCACCTCGAGTTGACGATGATACACGAGGTGATGGTGCTTGACCACGGCGGGCCGGATTTCGCGTTCATCCTTTACAGCGCCGCGCTCAAGCTATGGTTGTTTGCGGCGCTGGTTGTCGGAATTGTGCTGCCGGCAACGCCCAACGCCTGGCTGAACCTGCTGCTTGCAACCGGCGGAATGTTTGTCGTTGCCGTGATTGTGGGCGTGATTGAATCCATCATGGCGCGGCTGCGTCTGGTGATTGTGCCGCAATTGCTCGTGGGCGCCGGCGCGCTCGCCGCGGTGGCGTTCCTGCTGGGACTAATCTGATCGAACACCATGCTGACCACCAATTTCATCCTCGTCCTCGTGGTGCTGACCAACCTGAAGCTGCTCGGCTCCAGCCGGCTGGGCGCTTCGATCCGCGTCGTTGCGGCGCAAGGTGTGGTGCTCGGTTTCCTGCCGGTCCTGGCGCACTGGCACGAGTTGTCGCTGCGTTTCGCGCTGCTGGCGGTGGGCACCATTGCCATCAAAGGCATCGTGTTTCCGTGGTTTCTATTCCGAGCCGTGCGCGAAGCGGAAGTGACACGGGAAATCGAACCTTACGTCGGATACGTCGCGTCACTGGTGGCGGGCGTGCTGGCGCTGGGCGTGTCGTTCTGGATGTGCACACGTCTGCCGATGCCGGGAAGCATCGCCTCACCGTGGCTGGCGCCGGTGGCGTTCTTTTCCATTTTCGCGGGATTGTTCCTGATTGTAAGCCGCAAACGCGCGGTGAACCAGGTGCTTGGTTTTCTCGTGCTGGAGAACGGCATCTACACGTTCGGCGTGGGCATCGCGGCGCGGACGCCTTTTCTGGTTGAAGCAGGCGTGCTGCTGGACGTGTTTGTGGCGGTGTTCGTCATGGGCATCACCATCTTCCACATCAACCGCGAATTCGATCACATTGACGTTGACCGGTTGAGCAGTCTGAAGGACTTATGAATTTTTTGATTTACAATTTGCGATTTGCGATTGAACAGGGCGCTGGCGCGCAGGAAGAACTTTCTTCAATTCAGCAATCGGCAATTGGCAATCACCAGTCAAAATGATCCTCGTCCTGGTCATTCTTCCGCTGCTCGCTGGCCTGGCGGCATTTGCCTTGCCCGGTCCGGTGATGCGGCGCGGTTTGCTCGTCGGCACGGCTCTGGTACACGCCGCGCTCGCCGCCGCTTGCTGGAAATGGACGCCCGCTCCGACGCTCGGAGGCTGGTTGGCGCTGGACGCGGCGGGGCTGCTGTTCCTGAGCATCACGAGCGGTTTATTTCTGGTGGTGTCATTTTTCGTCATCGGCTACCTCGGACAGGAGGCAAACCGGCATGCCGCCGACGTGGAAGAAGGATTTCTCTTCGACAACGCACCGGAAGCGGTTTTCATCGGTTGTCTTCTTTTGTTTCTGGCGTCTATGACGCTGGTGACGGTCAGCCAGCACTTCGGATTGATCTGGGTGGCCATCGAAGCGACCACGCTCGCGAGTGCGCCGCTGATTTATTTTCACCGGCACCATCGCTCGCTCGAGGCGACCTGGAAATACCTCCTCATCTGCTCGGTTGGCATTGCGCTGGCATTGCTGGCGAATTTCTTTCTCAGCGTCGCGGCGACACAGCCAAGCACTGAAGGTTTTCCGATAGTGCTGTCCGATCTGGTCGCTCATGCCCAGGCGCTGCAAACGCCATGGCTGAAAGCCGCCTGCCTCCTGTTTTTTGTCGGTTACGGGACGAAAATGGGTCTTGCCCCCCTGCACACCTGGCTGCCGGACGCGCACAGCGAAGCGCCGTCGGCCATTTCGGCGCTGCTTTCCGGCGCGGTGTTGAACTGCGCGTTTTTGGGACTCATCCGCGTGCAACAGGTTTGCGTGGCGGCAGGCCTGGGAGATTTTGGACGCGACGTGTGGATTGCGCTGGGGCTGGTTTCGGTCGTGGTCGGCGCGGTATTTATTCTGGGCCAGACGGATTACAAACGGCTGCTGGCATACTCAAGCGTCGAACACATGGGCATCCTCGCACTCGGCGTCGGGCTGGGCGGCGCGGGCGCATTCGGCGCGATGCTGCACGCCGTGAACCATTCGCTCGCAAAAGTCATGCTGTTCCTGCTTTCGGGAAACATCTTGACCCGTTACCAGACCAAAAACATCGCCCAGGTGCGCGGCCTGTTGAACATTGCGCCTGCAACCGGCCTGCTCTGGATCGCCGGGTTCCTGGCCATCACCGGCACGCCGCCGTTCGGATTGTTCCTGAGCAAATTCATCATCCTGAAAGCCGCCTTCGACACCGGCCATGTCTGGATTGCGATAATCGTTCTGGCCTTTCTGGCGGTGATTTTCATCGGCATGACGACGGCGTTCTTCTCCATGGCCCAAGGCGAGCCCCAAAAGCAAATCACCCGCGGCAAAGATCGCTGGTGGCAAATCGCGCCCCCGGCATTCCTCGGATTGCTGGTTTTGTCGCTCGGCCTGGCGGTGCCGGGAAAATTGAGCTACGTGTTGCATCAAATCGCCGCAACGCTCGGAGGCACGCCATGACAACCGCCACCACCAGCGTTATCGGCAATGGCGAAACCACCTCGCTCGCGGGAGTTCCAAATTTGAACGTCGCCGATTTCCGCGAACAGGTTTTGCAGGCCTGCGAAAACGGCGGGCGCATCGCGGCGTTGTTCGGGCAACCGTCCAGCGGCGGCAACGTTCGTCTGTTCGCCGTGCTGGCAAGCGACGCTGATGGACAATTGACATTGTGTTCAACCGAAGTGGCCGGTCGTTATCCCGCGCTGACTCCCGTTTGCGCGCAGGCGCATTGGTTCGAACGCGAAATTGCCGAGCAATGGGGCGTTTGTCCTGAAGGCCATCCGTGGTTGAAGCCGATTCGTTTTCATCGTTCCTACCGCGCCGGCCACGACGCATGGGACCGGCTGGCGGAAATTCCCATTCAACCCGGCGTCGCGGATTTCTTCACGATGACCGGCGAGGAAGTCCATGAAGTCGCCGTCGGGCCGGTGCATGCCGGCATCATCGAACCGGGCCACTTCCGTTTTCAATGCCACGGCGAGAAGGTTTATCACCTGGAAATTTCACTCGGCTACCAGCACCGCGGCGTCGAACGCGCGCTGGTGGGCGGGCCGAACAAGCGGACGATTCCTTACATGGAAACACTTGCCGGCGACACGGCGATCGGCCACACGCTGGCACATTGCGAGGCGGTTGAAGCGCTCGCCGGCTGCCGCGTACCGGCGCGGGCGCAGGCATTGCGCGCCATCGCGCTCGAACTGGAACGGCTCGCCAATCATACCGGCGACCTCGGCGCGCTGGCCGGTGACATCGGTTACCTGCCCACGGCGAGTTTTTGCGGACGCATTCGCGGCGATTTTCTGAATTTGACGGCTTTGATTTGCGGGAACCGTTTCGGGCGCGGTCTGGTCCGGCCCGGCGGCATTTTGTTTGATCTCGACAAAACCCGGCACGCGCAGTTGGAAGAGCGTCTGGAACAAGCCCGCAAGGACGTGACGAACGCGGTGAATTTGCTTTGGGACGCGCCTTCGGTCCGCTCGCGATTTGAGAACGCCGGTCCGGTGCCGCGCGAGACAGCCCTGGAACTGGGGCTTGTCGGCCTGGCAGCTCGCGCGAGTGGAGTCGAACGCGACGTGCGGGCGCAATTTCCATCCGGCATTTACCGGTTCGCGCAGATCCCGGTGTCGTCATATCACACCGGCAGTGTTTTTGCGCGGGCGCACGTGCGTTGGATGGAAATCCAGCGTTCCATCGCGTTTCTTTTCGATCAACTCAAAGCCCTGCCGGAAGGCCCGGTGCGCGCCGGGGTCGGCCCGCTTTCAGCGAACCAGGCCGTGGTGTCGCTGAACGAAGGCTGGCGCGGGGAAATTTGCCACGTGGCCCTGACCGATGCCGCGGGAAAATTTGCGCATTACAAAGTCGTGGACCCGTCGTTCCACAATTGGATGGGACTGGCCATGGCGTTGCGTGACCAGCAGATTTCCGATTTCCCGCTTTGCAACAAAAGTTTCAACCTGTCGTATTGCGGTCATGATTTGTGAGGTGACATCATGTTGAAAGCACTCCTGGCGCGCGCCCATCAAAAACAGCGGACGGTCGGATTCCCCGACCTGCCGCCGGTGCTGCCCGACCGTCTGCGCGGCCGCCCTCGGATTGATTCCGCAAAATGCCCGGACGGCTGCCGTGTTTGCGCCGATGTCTGCCCGACCGACGCCATCACGGTGACCGAAAAAGGCGTTCAGCTTGATCTTGGCCGCTGTCTTTTTTGCCCGGAATGCGAACGCGCGTGTCCGGAGGGCGCGATTAATTTCACGACAGAACATCGCCTAGCTGCTTCATCCCGTGAGGATCTGGTGCTCGGCGAAAAGGAATTTCAACTGGCAAAGGCTTTGGATGAGAGAACACGCAAGCTTTTTGGCCGTTCGCTCAAGCTGCGGCAGGTCAGCGCCGGTGGTTGCAACGGTTGCGAAGCCGACGTGAACGTTCTGACCACGGTGGTGTTTGATTTGGGGCGCTTCGGCATTCAATTCGTCGCATCACCGCGTCATGCCGATGGACTGCTCATCACGGGACCGGTGACGCGCAACATGGAATCAGCCTTGCGCCAGACTTATGAGGCTGTGCCGGCGCCGAAGCTGGTGATAGCCGTGGGCGCGTGTGCGATTTCCGGCGGACCTTACCTTGGCCACGCCGAGCAACGGAACGGCGCTGACGGCATGGTGCCTGTTGACCTTTACATTCCCGGTTGTCCGCCGCATCCGATCACGATTTTGGACGGGTTGCTGAGATTGCTGGGACGCATCGAATAAGTTTCTCAACACCCATTGCAAAACCGTCCACAGACGACACCGGCAAACCGGAAGACCCGGTGCCCGGCAAATCGCATTTCGTTTATGGATTGCCTGAATCCTTCTTTGCCGCCTTTACTTCGATGTGCAGGTCGCGCAATTGGCGGGGCGTAACGGCGGCGGGCGAATCGGTCATCAAGTCCGTGCCTTTGGCGGTCTTCGGAAACGCAATCACGTCGCGGATGCTGGGTGTGCCGCAGAGAATTGCGTTGAGCCGGTCAAAGCCAAGTGCGATGCCGCCGTGCGGGGGCGCGCCGTAGCGGAAAGCTTCAAGCATGTAACCAAAGCGCAGCTTTGTTTCCTCCGGCGGAATTTGCAGCACGTCCTCGAACACCATTTTTTGCACGTCAGGCTGATGAATACGAATTGAGCCGCCGCCGAGTTCCACGCCGTTCACGACCACGTCGTAATGCTGGCCGCGCACCTTCTTCGGGTCGGTCTTGAGCAGCGGGATGTCCTCCGCCACCGGCGCGGTAAACGGATGATGGCTCGAATACCAGCGGTTCTGTTCCTTGTCGAAACTGAGCAGCGGAAAATCCACGACCCAAAGAAAATCGAACCGGTTTGGATCAACCGTCAGCTTCCCCTGCCCTTTCAAAACGTCGGCGCAATACGAACGGATTTTGCCGAGGATTTCGCAGGCGTTCAGCCATTGGTCGGCGGCGAACAAGATCAAATCGCCTTCCTCGATTTTCAATTTCGACACGAGCGCGGCCTTTTCGGCGTCGCTGAAAAATTTCACGATGGGCGATTTCCATTCGACGGCAGCACCGTCTGTCCCTTTTTCGACCTTGATGTAAGCCAGGCCTTTCGCGCCCAGGCTCCTGGCGTATTCGGTCATCGTTTCAATCTGCCCCTGCGTCGCTCCGGCCAGGCCTTTCGCGTTGAGAGCCTTCACCACGCCGCCGGCGGCGACGGCGCCGCTGAACACCTTGAACTTGCTGGCGCGAAATTCCTCCGTGAAATCCACCAGCTCCATACCGTAGCGCGTGTCCGGCTTGTCAACGCCCCAGCGATTGAGCGCCTCCTCGAACGAAATCCGTTTGAATGGCGCCGGGATGTCAAGGTTCAGCGCGGTTTTCCAGATGCGTTTGAGCAGGCCTTCAATCAGGTTGTAAATGTCCTCGCGTTCGATGAACGACATTTCGAGGTCAATCTGCGTGAACTCGAGCTGGCGGTCGGCGCGCTGGTCCTCGTCGCGGAAACAGCGGGCCAACTGGTAGTAGCGCTCGATGCCGCCGACCATGAGCATTTGCTTGAACTGCTGCGGCGATTGCGGCAGCGCGTAAAATTCGCCCGGATTGGTGCGGCTCGGCACGAGAAATTCGCGCGCGCCTTCGGGCGTGGATTTGAAAAGCACGGGCGTTTCGACTTCGAGAAATCCCTGTTCGTCCAGATATTGTCGTGTGGCGAACGCAACCTTGCTGCGCAGACGGAGGTTGCGCGCCATTTCAGGCCGGCGCAGATCGAGGTAGCGGTATTTCAGGCGCAATTCCTCGTTCACCTTGCTCGCCACCTCCGGGTCGTCCACCGGGAACGGCAGCACTTCGGCGATGTTGAGCACCACGAGTTCCTGCACCATCACCTCGACCTCACCGGTGGGAATTTTGGGATTGTTCGTGCCCGCAGGGCGCTGGCGGACCTTGCCGGTGGCGCGGATGACGCATTCGCTGCGCAAAGCCGCGGCTCGCTCGAAAAGTTCCTTCGGCAAATCGGACGGATCGAAAACGGTCTGGGTGCGGCCTTCGCGGTCGCGGATGTCGATGAAGATGAGACCGCCGAGGTCGCGGCGGGAATGGACCCAGCCAGTCAGGGTAACTATCTGCCCGATGTGCGCCGGGCGCAGTTCGTTGCAATGATGCGTGCGTTTCATTTGATTATGGATTGCGGAATTCAGAATCCAAAGTGAACACGGATTCTGGCCAAGAAAACGCCGGAGTTCAAAGAGATTTTTCCGCCGGTGGGCCGGCCGGCCCAAGATCCGGTTCGTCAGTTGCCTCATCAAATCATGATTGGACACACAAATTCCCCGCTCGCCACGGTTGTTTGTTTAAATTAACCTTCCGCCATGACGGATTTGACGAAACCCGAAGTCATCATCACCCACGAAAGCGACCTTGACGGATTCCTTGCGGGCGTGTTGTTGCAACGGCTCGCCAAAAACCTTTATGGCGCGGGCGTCCCGCTGGAGGCGTATCACTACAACTTTTGGAAACAGCGCGAGTTGCGCGAAAGGTCCGCCTGGGTCGCGGACTTCACCTTCGAACCGCGGCTCGACAAGCCGGAATGGGTCGTGATTGACCATCACGTCACGGAAACCGCGCCAAAAAACGCCCAGCTCGTCCACGATGTGAACAAATCCGCCGCGCTGCTGTGCTACGAACTTTGCAAGGAACACGGCCTCGGCTCGCCCGCGCTCGACCGGCTGGTGCATTACAACAATGTTGCCGATTTGTTTTTGGAGGATGACCCAGACTTCGTCATTGCCGGCGATTACGCCAACCTGGTGAAAGTCTATCAATTTTGGAATTTGCACGCGCTCATTGAAGGCCAGATTGAAAAGCTGCTCGACCATCCTCTGCTTGAAGTCATGGCCGCGAAACGCCGCGTCGAAGACCCGCTCGGCTTTGAGTGGAGCAAAAACAACGTCACCGAACTCAGCCCGACGGTCGGCTATGTGGACACCGTCGTTGGCAACAACAACCTCGTTGTCCACCAATTACTCGAGGAGAAGGCGACAAAATACCCGGTGCTGGTCACGTTGTTCAGGCGCGGGAATCTGGTTTTTGCAAGTCTGCGCAGCCGCGACGGCGAGGCACTCAAGGTCGCGGAAAAATTCCAAGGCGGCGGCCACGCCAACGCCGCCGGAGCCATCCTGCCCAAATCCATCCGGAACATCCCGGATGCCGTCGAGTATCTCCGGCAGATTTTGAATCCAAAGCATGACACGCCTCTGAACAGCCTGGAAAATTTATTTGCCGGAATCGAAGCTGAACAAAAAAAGTGACCGCCAATGGTGGCGAGGTTCGGAATCGAACGAGGAAGTTTAGGTGAAGAGTTAGACAATCCAAAAGACGAGAAGTTGAGTATCCGTCTGACCGACCATATTTGGTACAGTTGCCAGACTCGTTGCTTTCAGCGTTTTATGGATGTAATAGTCGGAAAAATAAATTTCCCAGTTGCGGCGGCATAGTGAGGCTCTTATTTGTTCCATCATCAGCAATGCCATAGCCGCTGTAGCCGCTGGGACCCCAATTCTCCGTCTTCAAATCAGGATTCTGCTGCAAAGACCAACCTGCCGAAGCCGATGGCCACGATACACGCATCGCGTTGCCTTGAAAATTGATGCTCAACGGCGGCGTAGAAGCAGGTGATGGATAAACTGTAGTGTTGATCAATACAGCAACCGTGTTGGCGCCTTTGTTTACACAGGTTAAATCCAGTTTGCCGTCCCCGTTGACATCCACCGCCACGACCGAGCTAGGCATACCCATAGAAGAAACGCCCGTGCCCAGTGTTGCAGCGAGAGAGAATCCGCCAAACCCGTTGTTGGTCAACACAGTCAGCGTATTGGCGCTTTCGTTTGCGCAGATCAAATCCAGCCTGCCATCGCCATTGACATCCGCCGCCACGACCGAACTCGGCCCGCTGCCCACATTAAGCGTTGCGTTGGAGCCAAACACGCCGTTACCGTTGTTGGTCAATACTGACAGGGTGTTGCCAAATCCGTTCCCAAAATTCGCGCAAATCAAATCCAACTTCCCATCCCCATTGATATCTGCCGCCGTGACCGAAAACGGCCCGGTGCCCACGTTAAGTGTGGCGTTGGAGCCAAAGACACCACCGCCATTGTTCGTCAATACAGTCAGCGTGTTGTTACCGTAGTTCGCGCAAATCAAATCTGGCCTGCCATCCCCGTTGATATCTGCTGCTATGACCGACATCGGCCCGGTGCCAACGTTAAGTGTGGCATTGGAGCCAAACACGCCGCTGCCATTGTTCGTCAACACCGAAAGTGTTTTGCCATTTCCAGTTGCTCCATAATTCACACAGATTAAATCGAGCCTGCCATCGCCGTTGACATCTGCCGCCGTGACTGAAACCGGCCCGCTGCCCACGTTAAGAGTTGCGTTAGAGCCGAAAACCCCGTTGCCATTGTTCGTCCATACCGAAAGCGTGCCGCCAATCCCATTGTCCCAGTTCGCCGTTATCAAATCCACCTTCCCGTCGCGATTAACATCCGCCGCCGTGATTGAACCTGGCCCGTGGCCGATGCTCAGTGTCGAGGCCAACACGAAGCCGCCACTGCCGTTGTTCGTCAAGATTGAAAGCGTGCCGTTGGTATACGGACTATCGCCGGCATTCCCACAGACCAAATCCATTTTACCATCGCCATTGACATCCGCCACGGTGAACGATTCAGGGTTGTGACCCACGGCATTCGTGACAGCGGGCGCGAAAGTAACTTGGGCGGAGGTCCAGCTTGCTTCGGCAAACAATGACAGCGCAATAAACAAATAGCAGAATTTAGTTTTCATAAAGATTTCGGATTTGGTTTGTCTCGCTTCGACGATATTTGTTTAACTTTACACCTCCGGCAACTCTAATTCAAGTTCACAAATATATTAGCCTAATGAAGTGTAGAGACAACCTCACCACTAACAGCATATTGTGCTGTCAAATGACTTGATGCAGGCCCGGCGTGGCGAATGTCCAGCAGGCTGACGGCGCTCATGTTTTGTCACCAGTATTTGGAAATCTCATTCGTGGCTTTGTGCAGTGGCTTTGGTCAGCCGCGAGCAGAATCTTTTCAGCGACGGCAATCCGCTCCCGCAAATCGTCAAATTCTTTGCCGCGTCGGAACTGCTCGAAGAAGTTCAAGACCGCACGTAGTTTTCTCTCAGCGTTAATTCGCGGTTGTTTTGCTTTTCCTTGAAACAATTCACCTTTAGCATCTACGGCGTTTATGGCTGATTCAACCACGCGCGCCGATGGCCGCCATCCAAATCAACTGCGGCCGATCCGATTTCAAAACGATATCGCGCCGCACGCCACCGGCTCGACGCTCATCGAGTGGGGCAACACGCGCGTCATTTGCGGCGTGACCGTCGAGGAAACCGTGCCGCGCTGGATGAAGGAACAAAAAGTCGAAGGCGGATGGCTCACCGCCGAATACTCGATGCTCCCCTACTCCACCCTGGAACGCAAACCGCGCGACATCGCCAAAGGCAAATTGGACGGCCGCTCCTCCGAAATCCAGCGGCTTATCGGCCGCGCCATGCGCGCGGCGGTTGACCTAAAAAAAACCGGCGCACGGACGATTTGGGTGGATTGCGACGTGTTGCAGGCCGACGGCGGGACGCGCGTGGCGGCCATCACCGGCGCCTATGTCGCGCTTTCGATGGCGATGCAAAATCTCCTGGCTGAAGGCAAGTTGACCGAAGACCCCATCCTGCACGCCGTCGCCGCCGTGAGCGTCGGCATCGTGAACGGCCAGCCGCTGCTGGATTTGTGCTATACCGAGGACGTGGCCGCGGCGGTGGACATGAACCTGGTGATGAATTCCGCCGGCGAATTCATCGAGGTCCAGGGCACAGGTGAGGAGGCCACGTTCAGCGAAAAGCAGCTCAACGATTTGCTCGCGCTCGGCAAGGCGGGCATTCGCGAACTGCTTTCCACCCAACAAACCGCCCTGGCCTGATTTTCCGTTGAGCGCATCATCCTCCAAATCCTCACCGCAGGTTCCGGCACACCCGCGCACGACGCGGCTGCTGCTGGTTCGCCATGGAGAAATCGAGGAGCGTCATCAGCACACGTTCGGCGGACGCATTGACATGAATCTTTCGGCGCGCGGCCGGGAACAGGCCAAAACGCTCGCCGGCTATCTGCGCCGCAAAACGATTGACGCGATTTACGCCAGCCCGATGAAGCGCGTCCAGCAAACGCTGGCGCCACTGCTGAAAAACGGCGCACCGGCACAGACCATTCTGCCCGGATTGCGCGAACTGGATTTCGGCGACTGGACCGGGCTGGACTGGCAGGCCGTCAGCGAACGGTTTGGTTTCGGCGTTCACGAATGGCTCGACCAGATTGAATTCAAGGGAGCACCGAACGGCGAAAACAGCAAGGCCTTCCGCGCCCGTGTCGAGCCGTGCCTGCGCGAAATCACACGGCGGCATCACGGACAAAATGTCGCCGTTTTTTGCCACGGCGGCGTGGTCCGCATGATGCTCGCCATTCTCCTCGACGTGCCGCTGCCAAAAACGAGCCACTTCGAGATCGAGTATGCGAGCGTCACACAGGTCGCGCTGCATCCGCACATGGCCGAGGTGGAATTGCTCAATTTCACGCCGTGGCGCGATCTGGCGGCATGAAACGCGCACAACTCTGGCGGATTACCATCGCCACGACGCGCGAAGCCGAAGATGCCGTTGCGGAGGCGCTCGGCGCAATTTTTAACCGGGCTGCTTCATCCTATTTCCACGCAAAAACCGGCGCGAGCACCGCCTCGGTTTTCTGCGAGCAAAGGCCGGTTGCAAAAGTTCGCAAGGAAATTTCGGCCAGATTGAAACGGATCAAAGATTGCGGGCTCAAAATCGGTTCCGGCAAAATCACGATTCTGAAGGTCCGGCGCGAGGACTGGGCGGAATCGTGGAAACGACATTTCAAGCCCATTGAAGTTGGAAATGCTTTATTGATCAAACCGAGCTGGATCAAACGCAAACCACGCAAGGGTCAAATCGTCGTCGTGCTGGACCCCGGCCTGGGCTTTGGCACCGGCCAGCATCCGACGACGGCGTTTTGTCTGCATGAACTGGCGCGTTGTGGAAAATTTGAAACACGGCGGTCATTTTTAGACATCGGCACCGGCTCGGGAATTCTGGCGATCGCGGCGGCGAGGCTTGGTTATTCACCCGTGCGCGCCTTCGACTGTGATGCCGAAGCGGTCCGTGTCGCCCGCGCCAACGCACGCGCGAATGGCGTCCATGATAAATTGCAAATCACCCGCCGGGACGTGGCAAAAATGCGGATTCACGGGGCAAAACAATACGACCTGGTTTGCGCAAATTTGATATCGACATTGCTGACGGCGGAACGGCGGCGGATTGCGGCACAATTGAAACCCGGCGGCACGCTTGTGCTGGCAGGAATACTGAAATCAGAATTTTCAGGGGTGCAGAAAGTTTTTGAGAAACTTGGTTTGAAACTTGCTCTCGCAAAAACCGTGAAAGAATGGCGGTCGGGTTCATTTTATTACGCCAGGGAGAAATCGGTGGGGAAAATTGAATGACCGGAGCCGTCATCGGTCTCATAGTCAGGAGTGCGGGCAGTGGATGCTTGCCGGCAAGGAAGGCGGGTCACTGCACAACTCCACAACCAGAGTTGTATTATGAAAAGAATGATGGAAGTCATAACGGAAGCCATTCGGGATCCAAAACACCCATTCCGCAAGCTGGATCATCAGCCCAAGAAGACGCTGAAAAACCGTTACGAACGCAGAAAAGTGAGGGAGTACCTGCACTTGGGTGACTGGCAGGAGGAACTGGTATAAAATTACTTGCCCAACATGAATGAATGAGCCGCGCACGAGCGCGGCTTTTTCTGTAATGTGGCCCAACCTATTGGCACTCCGGGCAGATGCCGAAAAACTCAAGTTTGTGGCTGACGGCCTTGAATTTGTTTTTGGCGGCAATGCGCCGCTCAATTTCTTCGGGAAAGCATTCGTCAATCTCGACAACTTCCGAGCATTTCGTGCAAACCAAATGATGGTGATGGCCGTCGTCGCCCTCGCCGACCAGTTCAAAGCGCGCCGCACCGTCGCCGAAATCAAACCGCTTGACCATGCCCATGTCTTCGAGCATGTGCATGGCCCGGTAAATTGTCGCCAGATCACAAAGACCTTTTGGCAGGGCAGCAAAAATCTCACGGCTGGTGAGCGGGTGCGGATGCGCGCGCAAGATATTCAGGATCGCCTGCCGGGGGCCGGTGATTTTGTGCGCCTGTCCGCGCAAGCGGCTGGTCAGCGTGGATAATTCCTGCTGCTTGTGCGGGTGGGTATGTTTGCGCGCTTTCACTGCCATTTGACAGTCTCACCAACGAATTCAAAAAGCAAGACGGGACGCGTACATGCGTGATGCACACCACCTAAAAGCTGAAATCCGCAAACATTCCGCCGTGGATCGCGCCATTACTTCATCAGCAACATCTGGCGGGCGCGCTTGATGGCGCGGGTCAGGCGGCGCTGATAATGCGCGGGCATGTTGGTGTATTTGCGCGGCAGAATGCGGCCCTGATCGGTCACGTATTGCCGGAGCAGGTTGGTGTTCTTGTAATCAAGCGCGTCGGCGATGAAATCAATCTTGGGCTTGGGCCGGGGCGTGCGGGATTCCGTCATCCCGCGGCGCTGGCCGCGGCGTTCGGGTTTGTCGGTATGGGTTTTGCGCGGCATAATTACTTGATTTCGCGGTGGAGCGTGTGGCGGCGCAGAAAGCGATTATACTTTTTAATTTCTAGCTTTTCAGTCTGCGTCTTTTTGTTGCGTGTGGTGGTATAGCGCGAGGGCGACTTGCCTTCCTTGCGCGCCTCGGTGCATTCGATGGTGATGATTTCGCGCGGCATAAATCACTCTTTCTCCTTGGTCTTTTCCTCCGGCTCTTCGTCTTCGCCATCCACCTCGGCGACTGCGGCGCCGTCAATCGTGCCTAGCGCACCCAAACGGCGCTGGCGCAGGGCGCCGTCACGCTCCAATTGAGCCTGGGCTTCCACCCGGAATCTTGTCCACGGAATGGCATCCAGGCGCGCCTTGGGGATGGGTTTGTTGGTCAGTTCACAAACGCCGTAGGTCTTTTTCTCGATGCGTTTGAGCGCTTCCTCGATTTCATAAACCGCGTCCTGGTCTGAGGAAAGCAGGCTTAACGCGAAATCGCGGTCGAAATTGTCGGTGCCGGAATCGGCCATGTGCAGGCTGTAACCGGGCACTTCCTGCGCGGACTCCTGGGCCAAGCCGTTCATCTGGTGAAGCAACTGCTCGCGCAATTCGAGCAAGCGCTGGTAATACTTCTGCCATTCGGGCTTGATTTTTTTCGGACCGGCTAATGTGGCGCTCTTTCTCGCCATTGGCCTGCCAAGAATCGCCGCCACCGTGGCGGGGTTCTGTGACGTTGCTTGCGTCGGTTTTTTCATCGTTTTACTCATTTCGGTCACAATTTCAAAATTGGTTTCCGGCTTTCATAGCAATTTCCAGTCCATCAAGAGCGCGGGAATGTAGCAAAGGGAATTAAATGCGCCACTAAAATCTTCAAGAAAATTGGAGGTTTAATTCCGTTCACCCCTTCTCAATGCACGCATACGCATTGTGATTGTGGATGCTTTCGAAATTCTCCGCCTCGACCTTGTACCAGGTCACCAGCGGATGGGCATTGAGCTTGAGCGCCACGTTTCGCACCAGGTCCTCCACGAACACCGGGTTTTCATACGCGCGCTCGGTCACGGCCTTTTCGTCCTGCCGCTTGAGCAGGGCGTAAAGCTCCGAGCTGGCCGAACTTTCCGCCATCGCCACCACGTCCTCGATCCAGACCGGCTTCGTGAACCGGAGCGCCACGGTCACCAACCCGCGCTGGTTGTGCGCGCCATACCTGGCAATCGCCTTCGAGCACGGGCACAACGTCGTGACGTGCGCCTTGACCGTCAGCACGAAATCGATTTCTGATCCGCACGCCGCAGCGTCAAACCGTGCCACGTAATCCATCAGGCTTTTCTTGCGCGACACCGGCGATTTCTTGGACATGAAATACGGGAACTCGACTTCCAGGTGTGACGTGGCCGCGCTAAATTTCTTCTGCATGGCGCGAAGAATTTCGCCGATGTTTTCCACGTGAACCACGCTGCCGTGCGCGTTGAGCACCTCGATGAAGCGGCTCATGTGCGTACCTTTGAATTCCTTCGGCAAATCCACGAACATCCCGATGGTTGCAACCGTGTTTTGGATGCTGTTCGCCCTGTCGCGCACCTGGATGGGGAACCGCAGCCCGCGCACGCCCACCTTGTCAATCCGCAACTCGCGGTGATCGCGCCTGCTCTGCATGTCGTGCAAGGGTTTCGCGCCGGTGTTTGTTTTCGCCACTCGCGCCGCGAGTTTGTTTCGGCGGATTTTGAGCATGGAGAAATACTAGCAGTTTTGCGGAACTTGGCAAAATTTCTCTGCGGAAAACGGAGGCCCTGCGGGACGCGCGCTAAAACGCAGGGCTGATCAAACGGAAGAATTGGCTGCCGCTGCCAACGGGCAACGTCACCGAGTTTTGGTTGTTGGCAACGGAAAGGGCATTGGTGACGGACGCCCATGAAATCGGCGGGTCCAGACTCGCAGTGGATTGAAGCTGGTACCCCGTCGGCGCCATGGGCCAGGAAATAACGGCATCGCCGTTCGTCAATCCGACACTTAATGGCATATTAAAAAACTCAAATGCCAGCGCATAGGTTTCAGCCGTGGAAACCTGGGTGACACTGCCACTTTTCAAGACCTGCAAATCGTACCGGCCCACCGGCAACGCCGGCAGAAAAATGTGCTGGACGTTGTCCACCATGCTTGTGCTGCACGCGACGAGGTTGCTGTTTGCCGCGTTGAACAGAAAAAGGTTCAGATTGTTGATGGCGCTTGCGCCTGCCTGCTTGTTCCAAACCAGCGTTGCCGTCAGCGTGAAGGGATTGCCGACCGGCAGATTGAAATAATAATGATTGACCGAGTCCTGGCTCGACGACGTGGAAATCGAATTGTAATCCCAGCCGGAAAGAACCGGCTCGTTGTTCGTGCCGACGCCCGGCGGATGCGCCGCGCCGCTGCTGACGGTGGTAGATTCAACAAAGGGCTGTTGACCGCCACTCAACTGCTCCCAAGAGTTGAAGACATTCACGAGTCCCGCGCCGTAACGCGCGTCCAGCGGTGTGGCTGTGCCGTTCGTCCAGCCGTTTGGCTTGATTGCGCCGTTGAGCAGGAGCGCTTTGACGGTGCGCAAATCACTCGCGGCGTTGGTGTCAGGGCCGCCGTCACCACGGTTGGCCGCCTGCACCAAAACCGCCGCTGAACCGGCGACATAGGGAATGGCGTAGCTGTTCGCCGATTGCGGGTCGTCCGCCGAATCGGGCGCGGTGATGTCCGGCTTGCACCGGCCATCCGCCGTGGGACCGGTGCCGGAAGAAGTGCCATAGACGCCGACAGCAATGCAATTGTATCCCGTTCCCGGCGGAAGAACGGCTCCGCCGTTGCCCACAGCCGAGGCGAAGATTGTGTTGTAACTCGCGGCATAATTGTCGTAGGCGGGATCCACCATGGACTCGTCACTGGGGCTGAACGTAAAACTTTGATTCACCACGCTGGACGGGTTGACCAGCGGAAAGCCATTGTTGATGTAGTCGTTGAAAAAATAATCCGCGACGTAATTATCCACATGGCTGACATTCGTGGCAACCCCGTTGATCGTGCCGTAGAAATGGTTCCCGACGGTGTCTGCGTGCGAGGAATCAATGCCCGCGCTGTTCGGAAAGCCCGTGACGATCGCGCCGTTGGTTGAAATGTAAGTGAACAAGTTCGTCGGCTGGCCGACATTGCCGGGGTTGACTTCAAAATCGTTCTCGTTGGGATATGGCCCTTCGGGTTGCGCCACCTCCACACCGCTGCCGACAAGTGTCGGATCAACCTGTCTCAAAACCGTGACCCCGATTGTGTCCAAATCGCCTGCCTTCAAGGAAAACACGCCCGCCAGGAATAAAAATATGAAGCCTGATTTCATTACATCTTTTTGTACGGGTCGCATATACATTTAACCTAACATTCCTATTACCGCAACTTTTATGCCCGATCTTTCGAAGGGTTGACCCCTTCATGCCATGAAGAAATGCTCTTTGACATGCTCAGGCTTGAATAAATTGAGGCCCATTCTGAATCTGAACCGTTACGACCCCATGAAGCTCGCGTGTCAATTTTGAAACTATTCCATCCTTGAAGGCCACTGCATCCGCGTCGGCTTGGATTTTGCCAAATGGGAAATGCAAGTGAGCACAAACAACATCTTCGGACGAATTTCCACGCGCCTGAAATCGCGCAGCCCATGGTTGCCGGTGAATTTTTCAACAAGGCCAAAAATGTTGACCTCGCGGGAAATGTTCTTTGACATGCTGCAATGCGGCGATTATTAGCCGTCCATGCCCAAACGGATTTCACTGCGCCTTTCAGCCCTGGCACTGGCAATGGCGTGTTACGTTTTGTCCGGCGCCGAAACTTTTCGCGTTGCGACTTACAACGTCGAAAATTATCTCGACCAGCCGACCGAATCGCGTCCTCACATCAAATCCAACGAAGCCAAAGCCAAGGTCTGCGAGAGCATCCGCACGCTCAATCCAGATGTGCTCGCGCTCGAGGAAATGGGCGGCACCAACGCGTTGCTGGAACTGCACGGCTCGCTCAAGGCCGGCGGACTGGAGTATCCTTATTGGGAACTCGTCAGCGGCATGGACACAAATATTCACGTCGCTGTGTTAAGCAGGCTGCCCATCGTCGCCCGCCATCCGCACACAAACGACTTTTATCTGCTCGACGGACGCCGGTTTCGCGTCAGCCGCGGCTTTGCCGACGTGGAAATTCAGGTGAACACAAATTCCACTTTCACCCTCATTGCCGCGCATTTGAAATCGCGCCGCCCGGTGCCGGAAGCTGACGAAGCCGAGCAACGCCTCGAAGAAGCCAAAATCTTGCGCGGCATCATTGACGATCATTTCACAAACAATCCAAATGCGAAACTCATCGTGCTTGGCGATTTCAACGACGCGCCAGATTCCGATGCGATCAAAACCGTCATCGGTCATGGCCGGTTCAAGCTCACCGATACGCGCCCGGCGGAACGCAACGGCGACAACCCGGTCGGCATGGATTCGCATTTTCAGCCGCGCAACGTCACTTGGACGGAATATTACGGCAAGGAAGACACCTACAGCCGCGTGGATTACATTTTGCTGAGTCCGGCGATGGCCCGCGACTGGGTGAAGCAGGGAACTTACATTCCAACGGTTCCAAACTGGGGCATCGGCTCCGACCACCGGCCCATCGTGGCGGCGTTCAAAACGAATTAACATGACCACACTTGACAGGCGCAATAATGACGTTAAAATGTCTTTATGAAAACTTTAACCGTTACCGCTGCCCGGCAAAATCTCGGCAACTGGCTCAAGCGAACCCTGCGCGGCGAAGATGTTGGCGTGATGATTGACGGCGCGATTGTCGCGTTCCGTCCGGTGAAAGTTTATTCCGAAGATTATGCCGAGCATGAGTATGGCGCGACTGGCGGGGAACTGGACAGGTTTGCCATGCGCGTGAACAAGGAATTGGACGCCGACCGCAAAACCGGGCGGCTCAAATCCTTCACCGGAAAACTGAAGCGTGCCTAGATAATTTTTTGCAGGAGTCGAGGTGACGAGACTCAAATATCCAAATAAATTAAATGGAGCCTCCTAGCGCCGGCGCCTGCCTTTGACAACGTGCCCAGACCCGCCATCCTGTTAAGCCCGCGCTTTCACGCTGCGCTCGAGCATTTGAGCGATGCGGATTTCGCCCGGGTCGAGGCCGCGCTGCAGGTGATTCCCGGCTGCTTCGGCCATCCGCACACGCACAGCGGAATTTCCATCCGGCGGCTGCGGAAAAACATTTTCGAGTGCCGCGCCGGATTGAAAGTGCGCCTGCTGTTCCGGCAAAACGGGGAGGCTCTGGAATTTTTCTTTGTCGGCAACCACGATGACGTTCGCCGCGTGATTCAAGACCTTTAGAAGTGATGCGGTTCAGGCCACCAGCCCATCGTGGCGGCGTTTGAAGAATAATTCACCGCAAAACCGGAAAAAATTTGGATCAATCCGTGAAATTCGTGGACAGAATCACAACCGTTCCGGTTTCGCCATCAAATCCGAGACGCGCTGAAGTAGACGGCCCGCCGCGCCGCCGTCGAGCACGCGATGGTCGAAGCTCAACGTCAGGTTCGCCTCCATGATCGGCACGAACTGGCCCTTGATTCCGTCCCAGTGCGGTTTGTGCCGCGCCGCGCCCATTCCCAGCACGAGCGCCTGTTCCGGCAGCGGAATCGGCGTCGCCCATTCCAGGCCGAACGTGCCGAAATTCGTGACCGTGGCAATCGAACCGCCGGTGGCGTCCGGCGGCAATTTTCGCGCGCGCGCCAGCTCAACCAGTTCGTTGTAAGGCGCAATCAAATCCTTCAGCAGGCGTTTGTCCGCGTCGCGAATCACCGGCACAAACACGCCGTCCTCGGCTTCGACGGCGAAGGCGATGTCAATCGAGGATGGATGCACGATTTTGCTGCCGACCAATCGCCCCGCTGGCGCGCTGTTTTCCGCCAGCGCCACCGCCAGGGCGCGCAACGCGCAGAGCGCCGGGCCGGGCTTCGGCCTCGCAATTTTGCGATAGGCAAACAACGGGTCGAGGCACACCGGCAAACCGACGTGCGCGAGGGGCCGCGTCCAGCTGCGCCGCATGGCGTCGGCAACGGCCACGCGCATCGTCGAGGCCTGGCTCATCCTGTGTTTCTCGATTTGCGCGATGAATCTTTCAAAATCTTCGACAGTCACGCGGCCCGCCGCGCCGCTGCCGGGAATGCCAGCAAGGTCGGCCGTGCTCAAACCGAGTTCCTGCATCCGCGCCTTGAGCCGCGGCGAGAGATAACTTGCGCCCGCCGCATTTGCCGGCACCGGCAAGCCGCGCACGGTCGGTTGCACGCGATTTTTCCCGCCATTCGCGTCCGATTTTGCAAGGCGGTCGGTGTCGGAGGCTTTTACCGGCGCCGTGACATCCAGCCCCAATCGCGCGGCCTCCTCCTGCGTGGTCTCGATCTGGCCGAGCACTGCGCCGACCGTGTAGCTTTCGTTCAATTGGGCGGTGAGTTTTTCCAGACGACCGCGACACGGCGAGGTGACGGCCATGGTGGCCTTGTTCGTCTCGACCTCAATCAAATCCTGGTCCGCTTCGACCGTGTCGCCCGGCTTGATCAGAAAATTGACAATTGTGGCCTCGGCGATGGACTCGCCGAGCTGCGGCATGATGATGGGGATTTGCGGCATAATTTTTCAGAGCCTCAGAAGGTTTCTCGCCGCCGCTGCAATGCTGCGCGTGGTCGGGCGGTGCGCCGTCCACAGATTCGGATGGTACGGCACCGGGGTGTCCTTGGCGTTGAGACGCTGCGGCGGCGCATCCAGCAAACCATAACCTTCGCTCGAGACGCGCGCGATGACTTCCGCCGTCACCCCGCCCCACGGCCACGCTTCACCCACACACAGCAGCCGCCCCGTCCGCGCGACCGAGGCCATCACCGTGTCGGTGTCGAGCGGTTTCACGGAACGCAAATCCACCACCTCGACCTCCCAGCCCTCGGGCGAAAGCTCCGCCGCCGCCGCCAGCGCGTCCTGGACCATCGCGCTGTGGGCCACGATGGTCATGTCGCGCCCTTCGCGCGCGATGCGGGCCTTGCCCACCGGCAGGGCCTCGCTCGGCAGTTTTTCAGCCTTGAGATGGTAATAAAGAAATTTGTGCTCGCAAAAAATCACCGGGTCGTCGATCGCCACGGCTTCGAGCAACATGCTGTAGGCATCTTCGACCGTTGCCGGTGCGAGGACGACCAGGCCCGGATAATGCGCATAGACCGATTCCATGCATTGGCTGTGGAACGGTCCGCTGCCGGGCGTGCCGCCGATGGGCAGGCGCACCGTGATGGGGCAAGGCACTTTCGTTCGCCAGAAAAGGGTCGCGGCCTGGTTGACAATCTGGTTGAAACCGGTGGTGGAAAAATCCGCGAACTGCATTTCAATGATCGGCCTCAGACCCTCTATCGCCGCCCCGACGGCCAGGCCGACCATGGCATCCTCGCTGATGGGTGAATCAAGCACGCGTCCCGGAAATTCCTTTGCGAGATTTTTCGTGGCCTTGAACGCACCGCCGAACGCGCCGACGTCCTGCCCGTAAATGAACACCCGCGGGTCGTCACGCAACGCATGGGCCTGCGCTTCGCGGATGGCTTCCAAATACGTGATGCTCATGCTGGAAATGAAGAAATAGAAACCACACCCGCATCGCAAGGGGGAATTGTTCTTGTATTCTTCATTCTCAATGCTTCCTTCGTTTTTTATTCATGCCCCTCGTTCAATTGATTCGTGGAAATGGCCCGCCATTCCTCGGCAAATGGATCCGGAGCAGGCTCGCGTTGCACCCGGGCAACGGCTTCCTCGATTTCGCGGACGGCTTCGTTCCGCCAAACGGCCAGTTGCGCGGCATCGGCTAGGCCCTGCCGGAGCAATTGCTCCTCGGCGATTTTCAAACAGTCGCGGCCCACCGGCGACGTTTTCAGTTTCGGATCAACATAACCGGCGTCGTCGTGTTCGCCATGGCCGCAAAGCCGCAGCAGCGTGGCGACAATCAATTGCGGGCCGCGACCGGCGCGCGCCAGCCCGACGGCACCGCCAACAACGTTCAAACACGCGGACAAATCCGTGCCGTCAACGGTCTGGACCTCGGCGCCGTAGCCGACGGCCTTGTCAGCAAGATCATGGCAGGCAAACTGGCGCTCGTTCGGCGTCGAGTAGGCGTAATGGTTGTTGGCCACGACCAGCACGAGCGGCAATTTTTCGACGGCGGCCTGGTTGAGCGCCTCGTGAAACGAGCCGGTGGATGTCGCGCCATCTCCAATGGAAGCCACGCCGACGGTGCCGGTGACGCCCTTCATCCGGCGCGCGAACAAAACCCCGTTCACAACCGAAATCATTGCACCGAGATGGCTGATCATGGGGAGATAACCCTCCTTCGGCTTGCCGCGATGCACATTGCCGTCGCGGCCGCGCATCGGACCGAGCGCGGAACCCAGGTGCGTGCGAACGGTGTCAAGCACCGGTTCGCCAAAGGCAAGCCGGCCCGCGGCGTCGCGGATGAGCGGTGCGAAAACATCGCCCTTTTTCAACGACAAACCGAGCGCAACGCTGAGGGCTTCCTGTCCGCGCCCGAGAAAAACACCGCCGTGAATTTTGCCGCCGCGGTAAAGCGCGGCCAGTTTGTCGTCCAGCAACCGCGCCAGAAGCATGAAGCGATAGGCCGCAAGCTGCCTCTCTTGAAAAGTGGCCGCAGCGTCCGCCGTGCCGGGTTCTAGCACCGTTTCCAGCATGGCTGCAGTTTATCGCGCAAGCACCGTGCCAGCAATGTTTCTTTGAAAATCGGACTCCGGCGCGGCAAAATTCCGATTGGCCGAGCATGAAAATTGCTGTATTTGTCCCGGTTCACAGCCAAACAAAGTGCAGGACAAAGCCGGACAGTCAATTATGAATCAAGCGGCGTTTCAAATTTTGCTGGTCAGCAATGATCCGCAGATGCCAGCGGTGTTGTCGAGTCTCCTGGAAAAGGACGGCATCACGCTTTCGCTCGCGCAAAACGCGAACGTCGCCTTCCGGCTGATTCATGAGCAACCCCGCGACCTGGTGCTGGTCGATGTGGAATCTCTGCACCAGAACGGTTACGATGTGCTGCGCTGGCTGAAGGACGAAACTTCGCTGCCCTTCATGCTCGCCATCGCGCTCACCGCCGCAAACGACACGGCGGGCCAGTTGCGCGCATTCGAACTGGGCGCAGCCGGATGCCTGACCAAGCCTTTTGAAACGATCGCGCGCGCCGGCCTGCTGGCCCATCTGAACACAAAACGCCGGCACGATGAATTGGACAAGCGCAGCCTCAACTTGAATGAAGCACGCCTCCACGCCGAGGCGGCAGTGCGCGCCAAGTCAGATTTCCTGGCAGCCATGAGCCACGAAATCCGAACCCCGATGAACGGCGTCATTGCCATGGTCGGGCTGCTCATGGAAACGTCACTCACCGCCGACCAGCGAGGCTACCTCGAAACGATTCACACCAGCAGCGAGGCGTTGCTGACAATCATCAACGATATTCTCGACTTTTCAAAAATCGAGGCGGGCAAGATGGAATTGGACTCGCGTCCCTTCAATTTGCGCACGTGCATCGAGGATTCGCTCGATCTTTTGGCCGTGCGCGCTTTTGAGAAAAATCTCGACCTGGTTTATCAAATGGACGACTCCATTCCGGGCAGCATCGAGGGCGATTCTCTGCGCCTGCGCCAGGTGCTCACCAATCTGTTGAGCAACGCCATCAAATTCACCGAACGCGGCGACATCCTCGTCAACGTAAAATTGCTTTCGAGCAAGATGGATGAAGGCCAGAATCGCGCGCTCCTGCACCTGCACTTTTCCGTGCGCGACACGGGCATCGGCATCCAGCCCGACCGCCTGATGCGGCTGTTCAAACCTTTCATGCAGGCGGATGCCTCGACCGCGCAACGCTACGGCGGCACGGGGCTGGGACTGGCCATCAGCAAGCGGCTGGTCGAATTCATGGGCGGCAAAATGTGGGCTGAAAGCGCACCCGGTGAAGGCTCGACGTTTCATTTTACCGTGATTGTCAAGGCGGAGCCGAACGCCGCGCCGTCCACGCTCAATGCCCGCCAATCCAAGCTCGCCGGCCTGCGGGTTTTGATCGTCGATGACAACGCAACCAGCTGCCATGCGGTCTTTGAACAAACCGCCAAGTGGGGAATGATTTCACGAACCGTTGAAAATCCGCACGAGGCGCTCAACCTGCTCCGCGCCGGGGAACCTTTTGATTTCGGCATTCTTGATTTGAAAATGCCCGGCATGGATGGCGTGGCCCTCGCTTCAGAAATTCACAAATTGCCGGTTGGCGCCATGATGCCGCTGGTGCTTCTCGCGCCCATGGGCCAGCACTCCGACACGCCCAATGAAACCCGTCTGGTGTTCGGCCACACCGTAGCCAAACCCCTCAAGCCCGCGCAACTTTGCGATGTGCTCACGCGCGCCCTGCTCAGCCCAAAAGCCGCCGCTCACCCGGCCCCCACGCCCCAGCCGGAACAACGGCTGGCAGAGCGGATGCCGATGCGCATCCTTTTGTGCGACGACAACGCCATCAACCAAAAGGTCGCCGTGCGCATCCTGCAACAACTCGGCTATCAGCCCGGCCAAGCGACAAACGGACGCGAAGCGCTCGACGCGCTCGACCGTCAGCCGTATGATTTGATTTTAATGGACGTGATGATGCCGGAAATGGATGGTTTGGAGGCAACGCGCCACATTCGCGAACGGCAGAAGAAGGGTGCGCCCAACTATTCCTCGCGCATCGTCATCGTCGCCCTGACCGCGCACGCCATGCAGGGTGACCGCGAAAAATGCATTGCCGCCGGCATGGACGATTACCTCGCCAAGCCCATCCGCCCTGCCGACGTGCGACAGGTCATCGAACGCTGGAATCCACAAAACAGTACAACACAAATGATCAAATCCTTAACAGCCACCCAAGCCGCCGTGCCGCCGCCCACCGCCGAACCGCCAGTGGAAATGGACCGGCTCAACAGCCTGGTTGACGGTGATCCGGGCGGCCTGCGCGAACTCATCGAACTTTACCTCAAGCAGACCACGCAGCAAATCACGCAGCTCGAGGCCGCCGTCCGCGCCAACAATACCGATGAAGTCCGGCGCGTGGCGCACAGTTGCGCCGGCGCGAGCGCCACCCTGGGCATGACCCGGCTCGTGCCGATGCTCCGTGATTTGGAAAAACAGGGCGCGTCCGGCACCCTCACCAATGCCGTGCAGGTCTGCGAAAATGCCGCGCATGAATTCAAACTCATCCAAGATTTCCTGTCGGCGCTGCCGGCTTTGGCCGCGACGCCGGCCGTTTCCAATTCATGAAAAAAATCCTTATCATTGAAGACGACCAGATCGTGGCGAACGTTTACCGCAACAAGCTCGTCGCGGAGGGCTATGAGGCCGAATTCGCGCTGGATGGAGAAACCGGCTTGAAGACCATGCGCACGCTGCAACCCGACCTGATCGTGCTCGACCTCATGCTGCCCAAGATGTCGGGCGTGGAAGTCATCCAGGAAATCCGCAGCAAGCCGGAATTTTCCAAGCTGCCCATCATTGTCTTTTCCAACACCTACCTGACCAACATGGTCCAGCAGGCGTGGAAGGCCGGCGCCAACAAATGCCTGTCCAAGGCCAGCTCCTCACCCAGGGAAGTGGTTGACGTGGTGCGCAATACCATCGGCGCAGGCGAAATCGCGCCACAGAAGCATACCGCCGGCGCCGGAGCAACCAACCAAGCCAGGACCGCCGATGCCGACGCCGACGCGGCAGCTGACGCGGCCTTCCAGGCTGAACTGCGAAAATCATTCGTGGAAAGCCTTCCAGCCACGCTAATCACCCTGCGAACTGGCCTGCAAACTCTCATCAAAGCCGATGATGAAGAGACCCGGCTCAAGCACATTTACGAACTTTACCGCCGCATCCACGCACTGAACGGCAATGCCGCCATCGCCGGGCTTCTCACCATTGCCCAGATGTCCGCCGCACTCGAAGCCCTGCTCAAGGAACTTTACGAAAAGCCCAAAAACATCAACCCGTCCACCCTCCGCACCGTCGCCGCCGCCGTGGATTTTCTCGGCCTCCTGTTTGAATGCGGCACGCAGCCTGAAAAACAGGAGCTGCCACCGGCCAACATTCTCGTCGTGGACGACGAGGCCATTTCCCGCCGCGCCATCGTTTATGCGCTGGAAAAGGCCCAGCTCCAGTCCGTCAACGTCGAGGACCCAAATGCCGCCTTCAAGCTGCTTTCCGAAAACCCGTTCGACCTTGTCTTTCTGGACGTGGACATGCCCGGCATGACCGGCTTTGAACTCTGCACCAAACTGCGCACCCTCCCCGCTCACAAAAAAACACCCGTCGTCTTTGTCACCGTCCTCAGCGACTTCGACAACCGCACCAGTTCCATGATGGCCGGCGGCAATGATTTCATCGCCAAGCCCTTTCTTTTCATCGAACTTACCGTCAAGGCTCTCATCCATGTCCTCCGCGGCAAATTCCAGCCGGCGAACTAGAAGTTGAGAGACGGGAAACAGGCAGCCATTTGAAAAATTTTGAAGCGGAAATTTTCCGCCCACTTCACAACATCCGGTTCAACATCAAAAAACCGGTGTAGAAAATGCGCGCAACCAGCACCGCCACAATCAGCGACAGCCCCGTCCAAAACGCGTAAAAGAAAAATCCGCGCGCGCCCATCGGCCGTCCGCAATGCGCACAGCGTCTTTTTGCCGATTCAATCTCTTCGCCACAACCGGGGCATACCGTCGTTTGGGAATTGCCGCAGCTCATTCGCAGCAAAGTTAGCGGCGCGAACAACCTTTCGTCCAGCGCCAAAAGGATACCGGAAAAGGTTGGGCAGCGCAAAATCCGGTGACTAAAAAACAAAATGGAACAAGCCGCGGCGGGAGCCGGTGGTTAAGCTGTTCACAGCAAAATTAGCTTGCGTTGCCCGGGCCAAAACCGTTTAAGTTTGGTGTCCAAGGGATGGGCAAGGCGTAAAGCTTCAAACGATGGAGATTATTAAATTATGAACACTGAGATTGAAAAACTTTTGGCTGATTCAGCCAAGGGTCTGCTGGAACATAAATGTAAAACCGTGCCGAAGGAACGGCTGCATCTGCCGGGACCGGATTTTGTGGACCGCATTTTCGCGCTGTCCGACCGCAATCCGCAAACACTGCGCAGCCTGCAGGCTTTGTTCGGCAACGGCCGGCTGGCGGGCACGGGCTACGTGTCCATCCTGCCGGTGGACCAGGGCATCGAGCATTCCGCCGGTGCGAGCTTTGCAAAAAATCCGGATTATTTCGATCCTGAGAACATCGTGAAACTCGCGATAGATGGCGGTTGCAACGCCGTTGCCTCCACTCTCGGCGTGCTCGGCGCGGTGTCCCGCAAGTACGCGCACAAAATCCCGTTCCTTGTAAAGCTGAATCACAACGAACTGCTCACCTGCCCCAACCGGTTCGACCAGGTTTATTTCGCCCAGGTTGAACAGGCGTGGAACATGGGCGCCGTCGCCGTGGGCGCGACGATTTATTTCGGCTCGCCGGAATCCACACGGCAGATTGTGGAGACCAGCATCGCCTTCAAGCGCGCGCACGAACTCGGCCTGGCCACCGTCCTTTGGTGCTACCTGCGCAGCGGCTCGTTCAAGACCAAGGAAAAGGATTTTCACGTCAGCGCCGACCTCACCGGGCAGGCCAATCACCTCGGCGTCACCATCGAAGCCGACATCATCAAACAGAAACTGCCGGAGAACAACGGCGGTTACAAGGCGGTGAGCGCCGCCATTGGCAGCTACGGCAAAACGGATGAGCGCGTTTACACCGAGTTGACGACCGATAATCCGATTGATCTTTGCCGGTACCAGGTTTTGAACTGTTACTCCGGCCGGGCGGGACTCATCAATTCCGGCGGCGAATCCAAGGGCGCTGGCGACCTCGCGGCGGCCGTAAAGACCGCCGTCATCAACAAGCGCGCCGGCGGCACCGGCCTGATTTCCGGGCGCAAGGCGTTCCAACGTCCGCTAAAGGAAGGCGTGAAGCTGTTGAATCTGATTCAGGACGTTTACCTCGACAAGAGCATCACCGTCGCCTGAACGCAGACAGATTGAATTAAACGAACTGCCGTGTTGAGCTTCGTCTCCTCACGGCGGTTGCGTTTTCCAGCGGCAGCTTTCCCAGTCTTGATCTTGTTCTTTGTTTTTGGTCGTGACAGTAATCTCAATCTGTCCTGCCCGGCGATCAACGATTGACACTGGGATAAAACCTTTCCAACACCGCGCTTGCATCGCGGCGCGCTTTCGTCATAAAGAAGGAAAGCAATGAACTGGCTCGACCAAATCTCCCGGTTCTGGCCGCATCTGGCTGCGGGCTTCGATTTTCTGGCCGCCCTGCTTGCCTCGACCCATGCCCTGCTCCACAAGCGCGACACGCGCGCCGCGACACTCTGGATTGCTTTCATCTGGTTGCTGCCGCTGTTTGGCCCGATTTTTTATCTCGTGCTCGGCGTGAACCGCATCCGCCGACGCGCCGTGACACTTGGCGTCCACAAAACTTTCAGCCGCCCCATTCCCGAAAACCTGGGCGAACCGCAGCACGAGGGAGCGGAACAACTGAAAATGCTCGCGCGCACCGTCAGCCGCATCGTCACGCCTCCGCTGACCTCCGGCAATAAAATCCAGCCGCTCGTCAACGGCGACGAGGCGTTTCCGGCCATGCTCGCCTCCATCGAATCCGCAAAAAAATCCATTTCACTCTCGACCTACATTTTCGACAACGACGCCAGCGGAAACCAGTTCGTCGAGGCCCTTGGCCGCGCCGTCCGTCGCGGCGTCGAGGCGCGCGTGCTGATTGATTCCGCCGGGGCGCGCTATTCGTGGCCGCCAATCACGCACAAACTGCGGCGCGCCGGCGTGAACACCGCGCGTTTTCTGCCGTCGCTCGCGCCGTGGCGCGTGGCCACCATCAACCTCCGCAATCACCGCAAGTCGCTCGTCGTGGACGGAAAAACCGCCTTCACCGGCGGCATGAACATCCGCCACGGCAACGTGCTCGCCGACAAACCAAAAGGCCCCGTCCAGGACCTGCATTTTCGCGTCGCGGGTCCGGCGGTCGCCCAGTTGCAGGAGGCTTTTGCGAACGACTGGGCGTTCTGCACCGGGGAAGTCCTCGACGGTGACATCTGGTTTCCCCATCTCGACGGTTGCGGCAACAGTATCGCGCGCGTCATCACGGACGGTCCGGACGGGGATTTTGAAAAGCTGCGCTGGACGCTGCTCGCCGCGCTGGCCGAGGCGCAAACGTCGGTGCAGATCCTCACGCCGTATTTTCTGCCGGATATCGCTCTCATTTCCGCACTAAACCTCGCCGCGCTGCGCGGCGTGCGCGTGGACATCATTTTGCCGGCGAAAAACAATCTGCCGTTCGTCCATTGGGCGTCGCGCGCAATGTGGTGGCAGGTGCTCAAACGCGGCTGCCACCTCTGGCTCACGCCGCCGCCATTCGACCACTCAAAGCTGATGATCGTGGACGGGCACTGGGTCCTGCTCGGCTCGGCAAACTGGGACGCGCGCAGTCTGCGGCTGAATTTTGAGTTGAACGTGGAATGTTACGGACGCGATCTCGCTCATGACATGGCGGCGGTCATCGGGAAAAAACTTCTCGGCGCGCACGAAGTGACGCTGGCCGAAGTGGACGGGCGGCCGCTTCCAGTTAAATTACGTGACGCCGGCGCACGGCTGTTTTCACCGTATCTTTGACACTCCCGCGCGGAATTCAGACTGAAGCCATGTAATTCTCGGCACCCTGGATAATCGCCTCACCCAACGGGGTCAGTTTCCCGTGCCCGCGAACCACTTTGATTCCCTGATCAAACAGCCGCCGGTTCTCCGCAAGCTCCTTCCGGGCCTTTTCCTGCACTGGAACGGAGAGAACACCGCTGTCGAGCAGGCGCTGGACGACACGATGCATTCGTGCGGTGACGAACGTGGCGTGGTAGATGCCGTCCATCGGACGGGGATCAATGCGGAGGGGTGAGGAATAAACTTCCTCGTCGGAATTTTCCACCAGCGGGCCATCGGCGCAAAGCCCGAATAACAAGTTGTGAGAACATTCATGCGCCAGCATTTGCACCATTGCCAGCTCTCCGTCACGGCGATTGGCGTTGATGATGATTGCACCCCACAGCATGAATGAGGAGGCGCCGTCAAAGGTAAGAGCTTTGGGGTCCTTGGTGCCGGCAGCCAGAACAATCTCCCGGAGCAATGCGCGGATTTCGTCCGCCTGTTCAGGATCCCCGGCATCCATCAAGTCAAAGGCACCGTTGATCAGAGCACGACATTTTCCAGCCGCCTCGCTGGACGGTGCAAACACTTCAAATTCAATCGTGGGGTCGGTGTCAATGAAACGCACGAAGCGCCGGGCCACCGCGTCCTGCCCCGGGTCTGCAAGCTCGATTACGACGGGACCGCCGGGGTGTGCCGGGAGTTTGATCAAATCGCCAAGCAGCCGGGTGGCTTCCACCACATTGTCTTCTTCAATGGCGAGAACGGAATCACAATAGAAACTGAACGCCAGCGGCGAAACCGGATGTCGCTCCAGCCGGCACAGGAAGTCTTGAAACGGTTCCTCCGAAATCGCGAGCTGGCCGCTGGCCTGATTGAAAATATAACGAAGACTGTCGGCCAAATCCCGCCGCATACGCCGGTCAAGGAAAAGCGCACGCCGGGCACTCGGCTCAAACGCGTGCAAATCCCCGCCGGTCAATACGCCATTGCTCGTTTCAAGGGCGGAGTTCACAAATCGGATCTTTTATGAGAAATGATTTCTCGGGGCAGACAAGCCCTTTCACCTGCCTGCATGGAAAAAGAGTTCCCTCTTCCGAAATCGAATGTCAGAGCCTCCCGGCAGCCTTGATTCCCGGTTTTGCTCCAATCTTTGCTCCCGCCTTTCCACCGAGCTTCGCGCCGAACTTTGCGCCCAGTTTGGCCTGCGGATTCGTGCCGGCATTTTCAGCCGGGGTCGATTGAGCCAGCCTGAAGCCAAGCAGTTTGCTCCTGTCCAGTTGAATGCGTCTCTGTTCCTGTTTCATTGTTAGATTTTCCTTTCGGCATCATTAGATTGTTTTCAACCTGGCTCGTCAAGGTTGATTTTGTTCTGGCAGGTTTCGCCAGGAAAGTGGACGCTGGCGTTGTTAAAATGATTCGATTTCTCCTGACCCGCGGCCACAAATACACGCTGAAAATGGTGAAAAGATCACCTCTGGCGCCGTCCATTGGGTTGATGAATTACGACCGCCTGTTTCGCTCCCGCTGGATCAAGCACGCCACGCATGTTTTCGCCGACCTGGACCGGCTGGGTTATTGGGACCTTGAACTGGCCTCAGACCTGTATCTGCAGATGAAAAATGCGGGCCTTGCCGTACTGAACAATCCCGCGCTCTTCAAAAACCGCCATTCCCTGCTGCGGGCATTGCATCTGGCCGGCTTGAATGATTTCGACGCCTATCGCATGAACGAAATCAATTCCATCAAACGCTTCCCGGTCTTCCTGAGAAAAATCCAGGGCCATCGCGAACCTTTGAGCGGTTTGCTCGAAACACGCGAGGAAGCAGAAAAGGCCGTTGACGCGGCAGTCTCCGCCGGCACGCCGGAGGAAAATCTTGTTTTAATCGAAATCGCGGCGGAACCGGTCCGCCCCGGATTATATCGCAGGCTCGCCGCCTTTCGGATCGGCAACGCCATTGTCCCGCACATTTCCGTGCATGACACCTCGTGGCTGGTCAAATACGGACGGACATTCGACACAATTGAAGACCTCTACCAGGAAGAACATGCCCAGATGGAACTGAATCCTTTTGCCGGACATCTCATGAAAGTTTTCGATGTCGCCGGCGTTGAATACGGTCGCGCGGATTTCGGTTTTCTCAAGGGCCGTGTCCAGGTGTTTGAAATCAACACCAATCCGCATCTAACCCCGGCGGAACCGCATCCCTCGGCCACCCGCGTTGCCAGCATGAATTTGGCCTGGCAAAAATACATGCAGGCATTGCGGTCAATTGACAGCCAGGACGGCAGGACGGTCCGGTTGGCCGACGGCCGGCTCCAGCGCGGGCGGCCGTGGAAAAATCTTCTGGCGCGCACCCGCAAGGTTCATTGACAATCCGCGAGCCGGATTAAACGCGGAACTGCGTAATGAAACTTTCCCTGATCATCGCCACCTACAATCAGCGCGATGCGCTCGAAAGGGTGCTGGCCGGCGTCTCAATGCAAAGGGTCCACCCGGACGAAATCCTCGTTGCCGATGACGGTTCCGATGAAACCACCCGCGCGCTCATTGAAAACTGGAGGCGTGACTCTGGCGTGCCTGTTCATCATCTCTGGCATCCGGACAACGGTTTTCTCAAGACCACGATTCTCAACAAGGCCGTTGCGGCGGCCACAGGGGAATATCTCGTGTTCCTGGACGGGGATTGCGCCCCGCACCCGCTCTTCATCGCCGACCATCGTGCGCTGGCCGAGCACGGGTTCTGGGTCCAAGGCCGGCGCTGCTTTGTGCGCGAGCCATTCGTGGCCGCGTTCGTGCCGGGGAAAACCGCCATCTGGCCATGGGCGTTGCGAGGCCGCCTGTCTCGTCCGCACAAAAGCTTTCGCCTGCCATTTCCCCTGGTCTTTCGCAATCAAAAACAACGTGGCATTCTCGGGTGCAACATGGCTTACTGGCGTGAGGACATCGTGGCAGTGAATGGTTTTGACGAAACTTACGTTGGCCGCGGCATGGGCGCAGACTCCGATCTCGGCAGCCGGCTTTACAATCTTGGACGCCAACGCAAATTCGTCTATGGCCGCGCCATCGTGTATCATCTCGACCACCCAATCATGCCAAGGCCACACTTTGCCGAGAACAAGACGCGTCTCATGGAAGTCATTCGTTCTGGCAAAATCCGCTCTGAACGCGGTTTGGATCAATATCTACCGAAGCCATGAAGTTATGAAAACCTTCGACAGCCTGACGGAACAGGAAATCCTCGCCCTGGCCATTTCCTTGGAAGAAGAGGACGCGCGAATCTACGGCGACTTCGCCGACGGCTTGCAGGCGGATTATCCCGAACAGGCCGAAAAATTCCGTGTCATGCGCCACGAAGAGGATGGGCACCGTCATCGCCTGCTGGAACATTACAAAAGCCGCTTCGGCGATCACGTGCCGCTCATCCGGCGGCAGGACGTGCGCGGTTTTGTTGATCGCAAACCCGTCTGGCTCGTGCGTCCGCTCGGTTTGAAAACCGTCCAGAAAACCGCCGAGAGCATGGAGGTGGAAACGAAACGGTTTTACGAGGCCGCCGGACGCCGCGCGACCGACACCGGCATCCGCCAACTGCTCGGCGACCTCGCCGAGGAGGAACGCAACCACGCGCAGACTGCCGAACGAATCACCCTGACCAAGCTCAGCGAAACCGATGCCGCGCAGCAAAAACGGCTGTTCCTTCTGCAAGTCATCCAGCCGGGCCTGGTCGGCTTGATGGACGGCTCGATTTCAACGCTGGCGCCGTTGTTCGCCGCCGCATTCGCCACGCACAATAGCTGGGAAACTTTTCTGGTAGGCCTCGCCGCAAGCACCGGGGCGGGCATCAGCATGGGTTTTGCCGAGGCATTGTCCGATGACGGCAGCCTGACCGGACGCGGCCATCCCTGGGCGCGCGGCTTTGTGTGCGGCCTGATGACCACGCTCGGCGGCATCGGCCACACCCTGCCTTATCTGATCCCCAGCATCAATACAGCCACCGCCGTCGCCGTGTGCGTTGTGTTTGTCGAACTGAGCGTCATTTCCTGGGTGCGGCACAAGTTCATGGACACGCCGCTGGTGTCCGCCTTGTTGCAGGTTGCACTGGGCGGCGCGCTGGTCTTTCTGGCGGGAATTTTGATTGGAAATTCGTGAACAACCGCATGGCATTGGCTGGAAGTATGGTATTATAGGCGATGATCAAGAAAACGCCCATTGAACCGGGACAGGAACCGGAAGGCGCCCGGAAACGCCTAACGGAACTGCGCCACGCCTTGCTCAAACTGCACAAGGCGCTCGTGGACTCGGAGGGGGTGGGTTACGAAAAAACCATCGGCAAAATCCAATCACCGAACCATTTTCTGCAATTGCTCACCGGCGACCCGTGGTTCGCCTGGCTGCACCCGCTTTCACAGCTCATCGTCGCCATGGACGAGGTCCTGGACGCGGAAGAGCCGTTGACACTGGCCAAGGTTGACGCCTTGGTGCGCCAATCGGACCTGCTGCTGGTGGTGTCGGAAACCAGCGAAGGATTTTCCGGGCATTACCATGAAGCCTTGCAGCGCGACCCGGACGTGGTGCTGGCACATGCGGAAGTCGTAAAACTCCGCGGCCCGCGGAAATCTTGAATGGAATAAACTGTGGGATGCAGAAATACGCCCAAATCCTTTGAGCGGTTTTTTTTAAATCGGAATTTCATGCCAATCTGATAACACTGACCCAAGTGTGAGAATTCTAACTCCAGAGGAAATGCAGAAGGTGGAACACTGGGCCCGGAACACACAAATCGCAAAAATACTCACTTTTTTTGATGAGTTTCCACGCTTCATTCATGTCCCAAAACTATTGCTCCTTGGGAGCAACAACGAATCTGAGATTTTGGTATTTGGTGACACGACTGTAAGCCTCATTCGTGGCGAACTGGCAAATTTAGATGAACCGTTCAATCCATATTTAAGGCATCAAAGGATTCTTGGCGGCAAGAAGCGGGAGAAACCTGCAAAGGCTCTTCAATTACTGTATGAGAATCTTCAAAAAGGACTCGAAAAAGTTTGCTTACTTGCAGAGACCGGAGAATGCAGCGAAAAAATTATTCGGGCCCATTCGCTTCAAAAAAGTCTTTTCAAGAATTACGCAAAGAATGGACATGTCTATCATTTCGAGCCTTTCACCGGCACCCATGATGCAAATAAAAATCTTTGGCCTGATTTGGTTGGAATTAACAAGGCCACGACTTTTTCAGGATTTTGCGAACGTCACGATTCACAAATATTTTCAAACATTGAAACCGTTCCATTTCAAAACACGCCTGAGCAAAGATTTCTATACCATTACAGGGCTTTTGCCCAAATGTATTACGACAAAGCTTACAAATTTAAGATAATCAAGAAACTCTTCGAAGGCTTAGCCAATAAATTCAAACCTTCCGAACTGAATAAACTCGCAGAACGCGTTTCGTTAAACCAGCGTGACACCAACGAACTCACACAGCTAAAGACAAAATTCGACGATTGGCTCGTAAACAAAAATTGGTCAAATGTGGAGGGTTACGCTTTTATCGGTGAATCAATGCCGGACATTTTGACAACAAATTTCTTTGCACCCAGAAAAGATTTTCATGGGCGAATCATTCAAGATACCAAATCGGTTTTCTCTCTCAAATGGATTTCATTCACCGTAACGGCTGTTGACAACCGCACGGCATTCCTGCTCTGCGGTGATAAAGGATGTCCCGTTCTTCATAAATTTGTGAAATCCTTTCGTGAAATGCCGCTGCAATCAAATGCAATTATCACCTACGTGTTTTGCATATTTGAAAATTTCATCGTTTTGCCGAATTGGTGGGAATCATTTTCACGAGAACAGCAAAAAAAATTCGTAAACGCGTTCCAAGGGCGCTATTACCGCCGCCAGTTACCGAATACACCCGACTGGAAGTTGAAAGAGTTGGTTTGAGCCAATCCGGCCAGCTTTTACAACGCCAGCAACTCACGGCAGGCGGTCTGAAGTTTTTTCAATCCGGCTTTTGATTTCGCCTCGATGTAGCAGCGAATCAACGGTTCGGTGCCGCTGGCGCGGAAGGCGACCCATTCGCGGTTCGGCAGCAGAAATTTGAATCCGTCGGTGGTGATGAATTTTTCCACCTTGAACGGGCCGATGTTTTTCAAACCACTTCCAAGCTTGGCCAGCAACGCGTCCTTTTTCTCCGGCGCAAAGCTGACATTGATGCGGTCGGTGTAAAATTCGCCGATTTGTTTCGAGAGTTTCTCCAGGATTTGACCGAGCGATTTTTTTTCGGTTGCGACAAGTTCAGCCATGAGCAGGCAGGCGAGGATGCCATCTTTTTCCGGCACATGGCCTTTCACGCTCAAGCCGCCGGATTCCTCGCCGCCGACTATGATGGGTTCGCTTTCCATCAGCGCGCCGATGTATTTGAAGCCAACCGGCGTCTCATAAACTTTCACGCCGAGCAATTCCGCGACGGCATCCACCTGATGGCTCGTCGGCACGGTGCGCACGACGGCACCCTTCCAGCCACGATTCTTCTTCAAGTGATACAACGCGAGCGCGAGTATCTGGTTCGGCGTCAGCCAGGTACCGTCCTTGTCAACAATGCCGAACCGGTCGGCATCGCCATCGAGACCGAGGCCCATCTGTGCCCTGCCGCTGCGGACGAATTTGCTGACGTCGGCCATGTTGGCGGCATTCGGTTCGGGATGATGCCCGCCGAACAGCGGATTTATCTCGTTATGAAACACGGTAATCTTCGCGCCGACGCTTTCGAGCAATTTGTCGAGATAGCCGCGGCCGGTGCCATATTCGAGTTCGACGGCGACCTTGAGCTTCGCCTTTTTGAGCGCGGCAAAATCAATGAGCTTGTGGATCTGTTTGAAATACGCCGGCTGCGGATCGAATGTCGGACATTGATACGTGCCGATGACCGCGCCCTTGAACGACCAGTTCGCCGCCTGCAGCCGGACGATGTTCGCCTCGATTTGCCTGGTAACTTCCGGCGTGGCGGGCGCGCCGTTGCTCGTGGAAAATTTCAGGCCCTGATACTCCGCCGGGTTGTGGCTGGCGGTCATGTTGATGCCGCCCGCCGCCTTGCGAACGCGGATGTTATGTGCGATGACCGGGGTTGGCGTGTCGCGATTGCAGAGAAGCGGTTCGAGTCCATTGGCGGCAAGCACCTCGGCGGCGGCCATGGAAAATTCGCGTCCAAGAAACCGGGTGTCGTAACCCAGTATGATGGTTGAGCGTTGAGGGTTGAAGGTTGAAGGCTGCTTCAGATAGTCAGCAATGCCTTGCGTGGCGAGGCGGACGTTATCGAAGGTAAAATCGCGGGCGATGATGCCGCGCCAGCCGCTCGTGCCAAATTTGATTGAAGCCATAGGACTCAGACAGAATTTACAGAATTAACCGGATTGAAATTTTGGAATTCCGAAAATTCTGTTCATTCTGTCTAACCCTTCCAGTCGAACGCCTTTTTCTCCAGCGCGTAGAGGTAACCGGCAAACAGGATCCCCAGAAACGAAATCATCGAGCCGAGAATCAGGTTGCGCGTGGCGTGATCGGCAAGCATGTCCTTGTAAACCACCGCCCACGGATAAAGGAAGACAACCTCGATGTCGAACAGGATGAACAGCATCGCCACGAGATAAAATTTCACGGAAAACCGCGTGCCGCCCTCACCGATGGGGTCCTTGCCGCATTCATACGCGGTGTCCTTGGCCTTTGTGCGCTTGCCGTATTTGCCAAGCAGAACGGAAATGATGAGCGTCCCGCCCGCAAAGCCGATGGCCGCGGCGAGCAGCATGAGTACCGGGATATATTGCTCCAATTGTGACGGATGCGTCTGTTCCATGTGCGAGAATTTATGAAAGGTACCCGAAAAATTCAACAAGGAAAACAATTGGGTCGCGCGAAGAACGCGAAGCAAACGAAGATTAAGAATTTCCCAACACTTCGCCGCCTTCGCGTTCTTCGCGCGAAACCAGCCGTTTCATTTCCTGAACAGCCACAGCAGCAGCGTCAGGAACGCGCTCAAAATCAGGCAGGCAATGATTTGCCCGATCAATTTTTCGTGAGCCAGTTTGTTCATGCCTTCTTGTTTTCCTAATTGAAAAATCTGCGGGGTGACAGCTTTTTTTCTTTTGCCGGCGGCTGTTTGCCCTTTGAATGGCGCGCCATGTCGCGCGATTACGCTCTCGAACCGTTTCATTCCGCAGTTCATCTGCAAATTGACTACGCGCGCGAACTCAATCCGCAGCAGCTTGCCGCCGTCACCGCGCCTCCCGGCCCGGCGCTCGTCATTGCCGGCGCCGGCTCGGGCAAGACCCGCACGCTCACCTACCGCGTCGCCTATTTGCTGGAACAGGGCATTCCACCAGAACGCATTTTGATGATGACGTTCACGAACAAGGCCGCCGGCGAAATGATGCGGCGAACGGGTGAATTATTGCACCGGGATCCACCTCCAATAATGGGCGGCACGTTCCATTCCATCGGCGCGCGGGTTCTGCGCCAGCACGCCGAACTGCTCGGATATCGCCGCGATTTCACGATTCTTGACCGCGACGACGCGAAAGACCTGATCAAAACGTGCACTGCCGAGGCCGGCATCGAAACAAAAGGCACGCATTTTCCGAAACCGGAGGTGCTCAACGAGATTTTCTCGCTCGCAACCAACACGCACGCGACCATTGATGAAATGCTCGATACTCAATTCAGTTACTTCGAGCAGTTCGCCGCGCAGATTGCCGACCTCGGCCAGCGCTACGCCAAACGCAAGCGCGCGACGAATGCGATGGATTTCGACGACCTGCTTGCGCTCTGGCTCAAGCTCCTTCAAGAAAATGCCGAAGTGCGCGAACATTACCAGCGCCGGTTCCAGTTCATCCTCGTGGACGAATATCAGGACACCAACAGGCTCCAGAGCGATTTGATTGACCTCCTGGCCGCGCGCCACCACAACGTCACGGTCGTGGGCGACGACGCACAGAGCATCTACGGCTGGCGCGGCGCGAACTTCGCAAACATCCTCGAATTTCCGAAGCGTTATCCCGGCGCGAAGGTTTTCAAAATCGAAACCAATTACCGCAGCACGCCGGAAATCCTCAACGTCGCCAATGCCGCCATCGCCGCCAACCGGAACCAGTTCACCAAGACGCTCACCCCCGCGTGCAAATCCGGCCTCAAGCCCGCGCTGGTCGCGTGCATGGACGCCGCGCAACAATCCACGTTCATCGCGCAGCGGGTGACGGAGCTGCACGACGAAGGCGTGAGCATGAACCAGATCGCCGTGCTCTATCGCTCGCATTTTCACGCGCTCGAATTGCAGCTCGAACTCACCAAGCGCAACATCCCCTTCTCCATCACCAGCGGCATCCGGTTTTTCGAGCAGGCGCACATCAAGGACGCGACGGCGTATCTCAAGCTGGTTGCCAACCCGCGCGACGAACTCGCCTTCAAACGGCTCGCGCAACTGCTGCCCGGCATCGCCGCCAGGGGCGCTGAAAAAATCTGGAGGATTTTTTCTGAAAAGACAGCAGATGGAAGATTGAAGATGGAAAATCAGTTAGCGATCGGCGATAACCCCCAACTCCCGGCTCCCAACTCCCAGCTCACGCCGCGCATCGCGCCGGCCCTTCAATCCTGCGCCAAATCCGTTCCGTCGAAGGCGGCGACAGCCTGGGCGCAATTTGTCGCGACCGTTTCACAGCTTGAAGCGGAAACCGTCCGCCAAAGCGCCGCGAAAATGCTGCGGCTGGTGATTGACGCCGGCTACGACGATTATCTCAAGGAAAACTTCGCCAACTACCGGACCCGGCTGGAAGACCTCGAACAGCTCGCCGCCTTCGCCTTCCAATTCGACTCGGCCGAGGATTTTCTGACGCAACTCGCGCTGTTGACAAATGTCGAGGCCGAGGATGATCAGAATTCAAAGTCCGACGAGGAGAAAATCAGGCTCTCGACAATTCATCAGGCGAAGGGCCTGGAGTTCGACGTCGTGTTCGTCATCATGCTTTGCGATGGCCTGTTTCCCTCCGCGCGCTCGATGGAAAACGACGAAGGCGAGGAAGAGGAACGCCGGCTGTTTTACGTCGCCATCACCCGCGCGAAGAACGAGCTTTACCTCAGTTACCCGCTGATTCGCGCCAGCTTCAGCAATTCCGGCGGCGACCCGATGCAGCAGCCTTCGCGGTTCCTGTCGGAAATTCCGAAAAGTCTTTTGAACGAATGGAATTTGAAGTCATCCTATTGAACCTTTTCCCAATCGCGCACGTTTCCAGGCACAATTTTGAACAGCGGATGCGGTGCGGGAATTTTTATCGAAGACAGATCGCGGAGCCTCTTTGGATCGCGCTTCTTCAGCTTTCGTTTCAAGTGCCGCCATTCATAAAGCAATTGACCGCGCGTTTCCTGCAATTTTCCGCGAAAGCGCCGCGCGTCAATTTTTGAACCGTCAAACTGGTAACCACGCCGCATGGCTTCGTCGTGGACCGCTTTCAGGTAAGCCGCCAAAGCCGCTGGCGGATTCTTCGTCCCGGTAAAGCGGTGCAGTTGCGGATGATGCCGGTAACCGCGCGTCGCGCCGCGCAAAACCTTTTGCGCCAGCAATGCCTCGCGCCAGAGCGCGACAAGCCCGCGGGCGTCGAGATGCTTCGGATGCAGCGTCCACAGTCGCATGACCGGAACAAGATGTTTCCAGCGCGGCGAATTGTCATTGAAAATAGCTTCAAACGCTTCTTCAAATCTGGCATCTAATCCTTGTGCGACACATTGGAACCCTTTTTGCCGTCTGCTTTTGTCTCGCGGCTTTGACTGCGCATGCCGCCCATACACAGGCGCGGCTGGTTCTGGCCGCCGACACCGCGCGCCCCGGCGACACGATTCTCGCCGGCGTGGATTTGAAGATGGAGCCGGGCTGGCACACTTACTGGAAAAATCCCGGCGAGGCCGGCATGGCCACCAAAATCGAGTGGCAGTTGCCACGCGGTGTGACCGCCGGCGAAATTCAATGGCCGCTCCCGGAAAAGCTCCCGCCCGCCGAAGTGACCACCTACGGCTACAACAACGAAGTCATGCTGGTCGTGCCGCTGACACTTGCGACCAATTTGCCTGCCGGCCCGATTGACCTGAAAGCGAAAGTCTCATGGCTCGAATGCAAGGAATCGTGCATCCCCGGCAGCGGCGACATCGAGGCCACGCTCAACGTCGGCAATGAAACCAAAATTTCCACCGATGCCGCGCTAGTTGAATCGTGGCGGGACAAGGCGCCGCATCCCGGCGACAATTTGCAGTTGAGTGCAGGGTGGGAAGGACCGGCCAATGGCGACACGCGGCCATTGATCCTCGAGTGGTCTGCGCCGGACAAAACCACCAAAGCCGACTTTTTCCCCTACGCCAACGATAATTTTGACGTTCAAGCTGCGACCGAAAATCTTTCCACGGGTGACCGTGAAATTCACTTGCGCAAACTGGTCCAAAAATATTCCGGTGACTGGCCGAAGGAAATCAGCGGTGTGATTGTCGAGCAAACCGGCAACAAGCGAACCGGGTTTGAGGTTAAATTAACCATCAGCAACCAAGCTCCGACCAACGAAGCTGTTTCGGCTGTTTCTGCCTCGCCGACTGCTTCGTCTTCCGCCCTGCCCGCTCCAGCACTTTGGAAAATGCTGCTCTACGCCTTCATCGGCGGGCTGATTCTGAACATCATGCCGTGCGTGCTGCCGGTCATTGCGCTGAAAATCCTCGGCTTCATCAACCACGGGCAACACGAACCGGGCCGCGTCCGCGCGCTCGGACTTGTTTATGCCGCCGGCGTGCTGGTGTCGTTCCTTGCGCTCGCCGCCGTCGTCATCGGCGTCAAGTCCGCCGGACACCACGCCGGCTGGGGAATGCAATTTGGCAACCCGGAATTCATCGTCGTGCTCACCACGCTCATCACGCTCGTCGCGCTGAATCTGTTCGGCGTGTTTGAAGTCACACTTGGCGGACGCACGCTGAGCGCGGCGGGACAACTGGCTTCAAAGCAAGGCTCGGCGGGTGCATTTTTCAATGGGTTGCTGGCGACAGCGCTGGCCACACCCTGCACCGCGCCGTTTCTGGCGCCCGCACTCGGTTTCGCCTTCGCCCAAAAGGCGCCGCTGATCCTGCTGATGTTTTTCGCCGTCGGCGCTGGACTGGCCGCGCCGTATGTCGTGCTGAGCTGGAATCCGGCGTGGCTGAAATTCCTGCCCAAGCCCGGCGCGTGGATGGAGAAATTCAAAATCGCGATGGGGTTCCCGATGCTGCTGACGGCAGTGTGGCTTTTCAATCTCGCCGGAGACGATTACGGCAACAACGTCCTGTGGCTCGCTGTTTTTCTCGTCATCGTTGCGTTCGCCGCGTGGATTTTCGGCACCTTTGTCCAGCGCGCACGTGCGGGCAAGGGCGTGGGCGTTGTCATCGTATTGATTTTGTTGATTGGCGGGTATGCGTTCGCGCTTGAAAACCAGTTGCATTGGCGCGCGCCCATCGTTGTCGCCGGCCCGGCGGGTTCCTTGCAGGAATCGCCGGACGGAATTGACTGGCAGCCGTGGAGTCCACAAGCCGTCTCGCAAGCGCGCACCGCGGGAAAACCCGTCCTCGTGGATTTCACCGCCAACTGGTGCCTGACCTGCCAGGTGAACAAAAAGATTGCCATCGAAATCCCGTCCGTTCGGCAAAAGCTCAAGGACATCAACGCAGTCACATTGGTCGGCGATTACACGCATTTTCCCGATGGCATCACGACAGAATTGAACCGCTTCAACCGCGCCGGCGTGCCGCTGGTCCTGGTTTATCCGAAAAATCCTGATGCGGAACCGATCGTTCTGCCGGAAGTCCTGACACCGGGCATCGTGCTGGACGCGCTGGACCGGGCGGCGCATTGACTTTTGAACGGAACGGGGCAGATTGGTGTCTCTAAGTCCAACGATTAAAAATTCTGAACCTATGAAAAAAGTGTTTATTTTATTGGCTGCAATGGCGTTGGCCATGGCGGTGCAGGCGGTGGAAATCGGCAAGCCCGCGCCGGATTTCACAGCCACGGACATCAACGGCAAGACCGTCAGACTCAGCGATTACAAGGGCAAGATTGTCGTGCTCGAATCCTACAACTCCGACTGTCCGTATTGCCACAATCAGTACCAGTCTGGCGCGATGCAGGCATTGCAACGCGACCTCGCGGCCAAGGGCGTCGTGTGGCTGCTGGTGAATTCCGTGAACCCGAACAATTTCAGCCACCGCACACCGGAACAGGCGCGCCAGGAAATGGCCGCTCAAAAAATGGCCGTGACCGCGTGGATTGACGACAGCTCCGGCGCCGTCGGCCACCTCTACGACATGAAAACCACGCCGCACATGTTCGTGATTGATAAGAGCGGCACGCTCGTTTACGACGGCGCGATTGACAATCGGCCCGATCCGTTCCACGACCCTGCCAAGGCGCAGAATTACGTCAGCGCAGCCGTTGACGAATTGCTTGGCGGCAAACCGGTGACTGTCACGGAAACCAAGCCTTACGGTTGCAGCGTGAAATACGCGGATTGATTTTTGGCGGGGCGAAGCCACCGGCGGGCCGGCTCGCGATGGCGCTCGCCCCTCCGAATAATCAGCCACGCCGCCATTCCTTCTTCGGCGGCTCGGGCAAACCCTGCGCTCGCAACGCCGTGCGGAAATGCACCTTGGCAATTTTCGCCAAATTCTCCGCACCGCGTTCTTCCACAAATTTCTTTGCCGCCTCGTCCACCGCGCTGGAAGCGCCTTTGGGTAATTTCACTTCAAACTCCTTTTCCAGCTTCGCCAGGCCTTTCACAAATCCGTCGCGCGCCAGAATCGAAGCCGCCGCCACCGCCAAGTCTTCTTCTGCGCGATGCCGCTGAACCAATTCAATCTCACGTCCCAACGCCATAAGCGCCTTCGCCACCACTTCTTTCTTCGCCGCGAACTGGTCGCTGATTGCCTTCACCGGTACGGGATTCATCTGATGCCGCTGGCCCATGAGATTTTCAATCACGCGCGCATGACCCCACGCCAGGATGGAATTCACGCTTTTCATCTTCGCGTAAAGCCGGTTGTACGCCTCGTTGCCAATGGTGACGGTGTTCACCACGCAGCCGGGTGTCTTGCGAATGCGTTCGGCCAGTTCGGAGATTTTTTTGTCACTGGAAATTTTTTTGGAGTCGCGGATGCCCGCATCCTGCCATGCCTTGACGACACTCTCGTTGATGTACGCACCGGCGATGCAGAGCGGGCCGAAGAAATCGCCCTTGCCGCTCTCGTCCACGCCGATGCGCGGCAGCAGCAATTCGGGATTCAGGACGGTTTCGTAGCCGAGCCGCGCCTGTTTCAAGATTTCCGGTTCGAGCAGGAACTCGATGAATTCCTGTGTTCCCTTCCCTTGCACGACCAGTCTCCCGCTCTCGTAAAAAACGACGTTGGCCTTGTCGGATTCAAACGCAAACCGCGCGTAAGGCACCTCGCGGGATTTCCAGTTCCGCGCGCGCAGGCCGGCTTCGAGCGCGGACGCCTGGTCGTCGGTCAGCTTGCAGGTATGGGAGGTCAGCGGTTTCACAAAACTTTTCCAAATCGTAAGAACTTCGCCTAAACTTCGCAACGAACTTGAGACAGAATTAACAGGATGAACCGAATCAAAAACCAGAAGGTGACCCGCCGGAAAAATAATTTCCGAAATTCTGCCTCAAAAAAATCGCGGCTTGTTCCAATATTGCTGGACTGGTTTTCAAAAAACGCCCGCGACATGCCGTGGCGCCGTACCCGCGATCCTTACGCGATTTGGGTTTCTGAAATCATGCTTCAGCAAACCCAGGTCAAAACGGTCGTGCCCTACTGGGAACGCTGGATGCGCGAATTGCCCGGCATCAAGCCGGCTGCGGACGCCAGCCCGGACAAAATCCACAAGCTCTGGGAAGGACTCGGCTATTACACCCGCGCCCGGAATCTGCAAAAGGCCGCGCAACAAATCATGACCGGGCACGGCGGCAGGTTTCCACAAAACTTTGACGACGTTCTGGCGCTGCCGGGCATTGGGCGTTACACCGCCGGCGCGATTTGCAGCATTGCATTCAACCAGCCGGTGCCGATTCTCGACGGAAATGTCATCCGCGTGCTGACGCGGATTTTTGGCATCGGAGAAAACCCGCGCGAGAAAAAGACGAACGCCAAACTCTGGCGTTTGGCGGAGGAATTGGTCAAGCACTCGCCACTTTCTTGTTCGCATCTAAATCAATCCTTGATGGAACTCGGCGCTTTGGTTTGCACGCCGCGGCAGCCGAAATGTCCCGATTGCCCGGTCAAAAATCTCTGCGTCGCGTTCGGGAAAAATCACGTTGAACAATTGCCGAACTTGGGCAAAAGAAAAGCCGCCACCGCAAGACGTTTCGCCGCCTTTGTGGTTGAGAGAAACGGACGCTTCCTTGTCCGCCAGCGGCCCGCCGGAGTGGTGAATGCGCATCTTTGGGAATTCCCGAACGTTGAAATTCTCAACGGAAAGTTCAACCCGAGATTCATGGCGAAAAGCATCTTGGGCGTCACAGCTCCCAATATTAAACCGTTTTGCACGGTAAAACACTCCATCACACGTTACCGCATCACACTCGAAGCATTTCACGCGAATCTCGGAGGCAATGGTTCCGCGAAACCAAAGATTTTACGGACTCGCGGAGCCTGCCCCTCCGATACGGAAACTTGGCTGACGCCGAGCCAGATCCGCCGGCTCGCCTTTTCTGCCGCCCATAAAAAACTCGCCAGTTTTGCCGCCAGTCGTATCTTATCCGGCTGATGGTTTATTTTGATTACAACGCCACCGCGCCCGTGATGCGCGAGGCGCGTGAAGCCTGGCTGGAGGCGACCGAGAAGATCGGCGGCAATCCGTCCAGCATGCACCAGACCGGCGCGCGCGCGGAGCGGGCCATGACCGATGCGCGCGAAAAACTTGCCGCGTTTCTCGGCTGTCATCCGCTGGACATCGTCTGGACGAGCGGCGCAACGGAGGCGAACAACACCGTCCTGCACCATTTCGCGTCCACGCTGGATGCCAGGCGCGAAGTCTGGGTTTCCGCCATCGAACATCCGTGCGTCATGGAATCGGCGCAGCATTATTTCGGCAAGCGCGCACGGCTCATTCCCGTCACTCGCGACGGCGCGATTGACCTCGACTGGCTCACGGCTGAACTGGCCGACACGCGTCCCGGGCTTGTCGGCGTCATGGCGGCAAACAATGAAACGGGCGTCATACAGCCGTGGCGCGAGGCGATGGCGATTTGCCGGCAATATGAAGTGCCGTTCTTTTGCGATTCCGTGCAATGGCTCGGCAAGATGCCCGCGAAGGGACTCGGCGAATGTGATTTCCTGAGCGGCGCGGCGCACAAATTTGGCGGCCCGCGCGGCATCGGCTTTTTGAAGGTGCCGCACCGGAGCCATGTCACCCCCCTGCTCCTTGGCGGCAAGCAGGAAGGCGGACGGCGCGCCGGAACCGAAAACGTCGCAACCATTGTTTCCATGCTTGCCGCGCTGGCGGTTCGCGAAAAACAGATTTCCCGCGGTGAACACATTTTGCGCGGCGTGTGGCGCGAAAATTTTGAGCGGCAGCTTTTGCACGCCGTGCCCAGCACAGCCGTCGTGGGCGTAAGCCAGCCGCGTTTGTGGAACACCGTCTCCGCGCTCATGCCCGAAGGCGACCGCAAGCATTTATGGGTGGTCCGGCTCGACAAGGCGGGCTTTGCCGTGTCCACCGGTTCGGCCTGCACCACCGGCAAGGAAGAGCCGTCTCACGTGCTCGCTGCCATGGGCCTCAAGGCCGCGCAAGCGGTGCGCGCGGTGCGTTTCAGCGGCGGTTGGGAGACAACCGAAGCCGATTGGGACGCGCTCGTCAGGGGCGTGGCCAGGGTCCACGCCGAAATGCACCACGGCAAGACGCACGCGACCGCCTGACGGTTTTACGACGGATTGAGCAGCCGCACCTCGCGTTGCGGGAAGGGAATGCTGATGTTGGCGGCGCGAAATTGCTCGGCAATGGCCTGATAAATCTCCGCCTGCGCCGCGACGTAATCATTCACGGATATCCACGGCTTGATGGCAATGTTGATGGACGAATCCGCGAGCATCGTCACACCGACGACCGGAACGGGTTCCTTGAGCACGCGGGAATTGCGGGCCAACACATCCCGAACGATGGCCAGGGCACCGCTGATGTTGGTGCCGTAGGCGACACCCACCGACAAATCCAATTGCCGGACATTACCGCAGTTGTGCAGGATTTCACCGACGATTTTCCGATTGGGAATGACGACCCGCGACTGGTCAACGTGCAGCAGCGTGGTCGTAAAGAGTTCAATTTTTGTCACCTGCCCCTGCACGCCGGCGATCTCAATCCATTCGCCGACGCGAAATGGCTTGGTGAAAATGATGGTCAAGCCGGCGACCAGGTTTCCCAGCACGCCTTGCAAGGCCAGGCCAATACCGACACCAGCCACGCCAATGCCCGCCAGCGCCGGCCCGATGGGCACGCTTAATTTTTCCAGCGCCTGCAACAGGGCGACGAGGAACACGAGCAGCCGGACGACGCGCACCGCGAGCATGACGATGGGCGGCTCGATTTTTTTCTTTTCCAGCCATTCCCGGAGAACGCGCCCAATCCACCACGCGATAACCAGGCCGATGGTGAGGATTATGAGCGCGCCGATGATTTGAAAACCGTAGTCGGTCAGAAAATCCACGACCTTGGTTTTGATCTGGTCAATGGCGTTAATTGTTTTGTCGGCTGTGTTTCCCATGTTTCACCTCTAATTCGCGCCTCAGGTTAAACGCAATTTGCCGCCGCGCGTCAACATCTGAATGATTGACGCCGCCCGGATTTTTGCCAAGCTGCCGCCATCATGCCCACCAAGACCCGCAACTGGCTCATCGCGATTTTTATCCTGGCGGTTCCGTTCGTCCTGTTTCTCGGCTTCCTGTTTTTCATGGATACGGAACCGCTGCCGCCGATCGCGCCACCGCCCAATCCGAACGGTTATGAAGATTTGGTGAAGGCCGGGGAAATGGCCGACAAAAATACCGGGGATTATTACGAAATGAAGCTGGAAGAATTGCGCGCGCTCGTGGCCAAAAACTCCGACGCGCTGCAAGCGGCGCGGACCAGCCTGCAAGAGGATTGCGCCGTGCCGATTCAGTCTTCCGAAAGCTATATGAGCCGGCACCTTACGGAATTGGCCGACTACAAACGGCTGGCCCAGGCGTTTGTGGCCGAAGGCAGGCTGGCAGAAATGGAAAACCGTCCGGGCGATGCTGCGAAATCTTTTTTGGATGAGATTCGTCTGGGGAACAAGTCCGACCATGGCGGCATTTTGATAGACGAGTTGGTCAGCACAGCCATCGAAGCAATGGGAGTCGCAAATCTTCAGAAGCTCGTTGACCAACTGGACGCGAAATCCTGCCGCGAAGCCGCCGCCACTTTGGAAACCCTCGATGCTCAAGGACAATCCTGGCAGCAGGTTCTGCAACAGGAACGTGATTGGTCTCGCCGGGCTTATCCGGGGGTGCGATACGAACTCGTCAGGTTGATGTCGCGCATTTCCTCGAACAAAGCCATTCAAAAAGCCGGGGAAAAATTTAACAATCAACAAATGGAGATGCGGCAATTGACAGTTGACCTTGCCGCGCGCGCCTACGAATTGGAAAAAGGTCATCCGCCTGCCAGTGCCGCCGATTTGGTGCCGGATTATCTCAAAGCCGTTCCGCAAGACCCGGTCAACGGCACAAACCTGGTTTATTCACCGCGATAAACGCACCGCGCGGTGCAGGTCTCGGCCACAACCACTTCCGCAAGCAACGGCAGCTTTGGTTTCAATCGCTTCCATATCCAGACTGCGATTTCCTCGCTCGTCGGATTTTCGAGGCCGGGAATTTCGTTCAGGTAACGGTGATCCAGCTTTTCCCAAATGGACTTGAACGCCGCCGTGATGTCCGCGTAATCCATGAGCCAGCCGAGCTTCGTATCGCATTCGCCCGCCACGACGATTTCCGCCTTGAAGCTGTGCCCGTGCAGCCGCCGGCATTTGTGCGACTTCGGCAAATGCGGCAGCAAATGTGCCGCCTCGAATTGAAACGTTTTGCGTAGTTCCATTTTCATAAAAGTTCGGAGATGAGAGATCGAAGTTGGAAGTTGGAATCGAGATCCCCAACTCCCATCTGCTATCTGCCATCTCCCATTTCCCAATCAGTCCACGTCACCAGATCGCCGAGCGATGGGCGTCCGTCGTGCCGCCAGGTCAACGGCGGATTTTGCATCTGGCCGAGCGGGCACACCCGCGTGACGCCCCAATGCGCCAGTTGCATCGCCAAATCTTCGGCCCGGTCTTCCGGCACGGCGATGCCCACGGTCGAAACCTTTCCCCGCACGGCGTCGGCGTTTTGCAGCGTCTCTTCCAAATCCTTCACGCCTTTCACATAAACAAACCGGTTCAGGCACGACATTTGAAACCGCGCGTCCGCTTCAAATACCACCGTCCATGCCGTTGAACCTTTGCTGTGCCACATTTGCGTTTCTGGCGAATGCGCCGCACGCACCTCGTAAATTCCACGCCGCGAGGCGATGGCAGCCGCGTGTTCCGCCGCCAGTTCGCCGCGCGGCTCGGTTTGTTCGCGCTGTTCCAATTCGTTCGCGAGCAGTTCCGCAAACTTCTCCGGCGATATTTCACCGCGAGACTCGACGTAAATCACGTGCGGCGAAAGACAGCCGAGCTGGTTCCAGGCAATCACGTCGTCCGCCGCCCGCGCCACAACCCGCCGTAAATGTGATCCGGTCAAAACCTCGCTCGCCACAAAACCAAAACTGACGCGATGACCGTATCCAAGAAACCGGGTGTGAACCGGCAACCGCGAACGGATCACGGCGAGCGTCTCATCGCTGCCCGTCGCGGTCACGCAATTTGCCTCCGCAAACAGCGCCGTCTCCAGATCAGCGCTGCCCCCGCGCCATCCGGCAATTTCGAGACACGCGCCGAGCTTCGGGTCGGCGTCATAAATCGAATGCGCGAACAACCGCGGCAGAAACGCCGACCCGCTCGCGCATTTCACGAATTGTGCCGACCGCGTCAGCAAGCCGAGCACGATGCCCGTCAGCACAGGATTCGGAATGCTGCCCGCCGCGATATGGACGAGCATTTCCGGCCCGACGATCATTGCCGCATGATTGGATTTTGCCCCGGTGGCGTTTGGGGCGAATTTCTCAAGCCGCCGTGCATGGCCGAGTTCCTGTTCGAGCAGCGCTGAAACTTTTTCCGGCGTCAACTGGCGGAAGAAATTGTCCAGGCCTTTCGCAAGCGTTACGCGCGAGAAACCGGTTTCCGCCGGGCCGGATTCCAAGGCGAACTTTCGGAAGCGGTTGTCCGTTTCCAGCCAGCCTTTGGCGACTTCGGAGAGGACATGAACAAGATTGTGCGTCGTGCGTTGCGCGAGATATCGCTCGCGGTTGCGCTTCAACGTCTGGCACGCCTCGGTAATCATCGCCGGCGAAAGCGTCGCTCCCGGCGGGAGATCGGCCAAAAAATAGTTTGGCAGATTCACAATTTTACAATTTGCGCATTCAAGCCGTCATCAACGAACAACCGCGCGGCTCTGAAAATTCGGCGCGCCCAACCAGCTCAAAGCCTCCGCCCCGGCGGACGCCCAGGTCTTCCGTCTGGATTGCCATGACGGAAAAAACATTCGCCAGATCGAACACGCGAATCAAACCGGTTTCGCCCTCGGCGACTTCACGTCCGGTTTCCGGTGAAACGATCTGCACACGCGCCCAGGGCGGAAAATGGAAGCTCCGCATTCTGCGCTCCGCACTCCGCACCCTTAAATCGTAGGCTTGTGAACTCAATTCGCTCATGCCGTATTCGCAGACGATGTTTTCGGGCTGGACGCCGAGGCGTTCAGTGATAAGCGCGTGCAATTCCGCTTTCGGCATCGAGCGTGAACGGTTTTTGTAACCGCCGGTTTCCATCACACGCGAACCGGCGGGCAAATTGAAGCGCAAATTTTTTCCCTCAAGAAAATCCAGCAGGTGAACAAACGAAAACGCCGTGCCCAAAATCAATTGCGGGTTGCCGGTTGCGGGCTGCTGACTTGCGCTGAGAGCCGCGATGACGGCATCAAAATCCAATGCCCACGAACCGTCCACCGCCAGTTTGCCGGGAAATGTCGTCCGGCTCGCGCCACCCGTCTTTTGCCGGACGGTTTCAAACATGTGGATGAGGGATGAGTGCGGCACCAACTCCGGCGGCGGTGTTAAAGCCAACAATTCGCAAGCCGCCATCCGCAACCCGGAATTTGAAAAAAGTTTCTTCTCAAACCATATCCAAAGCGACGCTTCATAAACCGCCAGTGATTCGGCGTTGTGAAAATGGCGGCTGGGCTTTTGTTCCGTCGTGCCGCTGGAATGAAAAACGAAAGTCCGTTCGTCTGGCGGCAGACAGGTCAACTCCAATTCCTTGAAAGCGGCGGTTGGCACGGCGGGGATTTGCGTCCAATGCTCGGCCACTCTCGGCGTCAGGCCGCGTGAATCGCAGATTGTCCGGTAGGCGGCGTTGCTTTTGTACTGGAGCGCGAAGAGTTCGAGGGCAAGTTCATTGAACTTTTCGCCCTGGGCTTGCCGCGCCGCATCCCGCAAAAACGGGAGAAGGCGGGCGGCGAAATTTGAAAGCTCAGATGTCATGCGGTTTTTGTTTGTCGGCTGGTTTTCCGCCACAGCCGGGTGGTATGATAACATGAATCCGCTATACGGCAAGCACGGTCACACTTTATTCGCGAAAATACGGCATCTGCCGGTCACGACGGCGATCCAATTCGCTCGCATATCGCAAACCCAATGTGGCGGCATTCTTCTTCATCCATGCCGTCAATGGCGTTTTGCCGGTGGGCGGCGTGTCCACATGAAGAAGTTCATTCATCAAACCACGAATTTCTTCGCGGGTGATGAACGTGTCGCGCATGAACCACCCGACCAATTTTCCGAGCAAATAACCTATTCCCGGCGGCACATTGACCAGCGGGCGCGGCCGCTCAATCGCTTCGCCAATGGCTTTGACCAACTCGCGATAGGTGAATGTTTCCGGACCGATGGCGTTGATGACAACATTTGCCGCCTGCGTTGCTTGAGCCACCGCCAAGTCCGCCAGATCATCCACGTGAATCGGTTGAAGCCGATACGCCCCATCACCAAAAACCGCGAAGAACGGAAACCGCCGGAGCGCCCAGGCAATGTTGTTGATGAGAATGTCCTCGCGCCCGAACAAAACCGTTGGCCGGAGAATCGCATAAGAAAGTCCGCTTTTCTGCAACGCCTGCTCCAGCCGCGCCTTGCCGGAGAAATATTCCAGCGGCGAATCTTCCGATGGGTTCGTAATGCTCACATGCACCACGCGCCGGACACCTGCGCGCCGCGCCGCCTCAAACAGCGCCAGCGTGTTTTCCACCGCCTGCGCATGGGTGAACATCCGGTGATTGAAGCGAACCCAGTAGGTGTTATACAACACGTCCACTCCGGCCAGCGCTGCCGCCAGCTTGTCCGGCTCGCCAAATGAAAGCGGAAACGCCCGGACTTTGCCGCCGAATGGATTCGCACGATTCACGGAGTTGGTCAACGTGACCACCGTTTGCCCCTGTTCCACCAATCGGGTTGCGATGTAACGACCGGAATAACCAAACGCCCCGGTGACAGCGTGAATTTCATTCTTATTCATATTTTCTTATTTTTCTGTATTTTATGAAAATTAATGCCAAAAATATTATTTCAGCCAACCACGAATCCTCGTCCCCCATTTGACCAGCTTGACCCGCGATTCCAGGGGCATCCGCCGGACTTCGTCAAACCATCCATCCATCAGCTCGAAAAACTCCAGCATTCCCTTCAACTGCTCCTGCGTGTGGGCATCCGCCTTGGTGCCGTCGTTGAGCTGCGCTTGCGTTTCGCGGAGCATTTTCAACGTCGGATCCATTTCGCGCCGTTTGCGTTCGTCCAAAAGGATTTCAAACAATTGCCAGACATCCTTGATGGATTGAAAGTGTTCGCGCCGGTCGCCCATGACGTGAACAACTTTGACGACGCCCCACGACTGAAGCTCCTTGAGGCTGTTGCTAACATGGGAGCGCGCGACACCCAGCGCCTCGACAATTTCGTCCGCCGCCAGTGGCTTTGGCGAGAAATACAGCAAGGCGTGGATTTGCGCCACCATGCGGCTAATGCCCCAGCGCGACCCCATTTCACCCCAGTGCAAAACCAGCTTTTCAATGATGGGATTAAGTTTCATTTCTGTTTTTACAGAAATTAGCATAATGTTCTGCCCGGTCAATAATTATTTGCCGTCCAAAAGGATTCTCAAGCCAAGTTGATTCCCGTTATTGCCAACACCGACCCCGTCCGCCAAACTGGCGGTTCGAGAATGAACAAACGGTTTTACATCACCACCGCGATTGATTACGTGAACGGCCAGCCGCATCTCGGCCACGCCTACGAGAAAATCGTCGCGGATGTCATCGCCCGGTCGCGGCGCAGCCTGGGGCAGGAAGTTTTTTTTCTGACGGGCCTGGACGAACATGGCCAGAAGGTCCAGCAGGCCGCCATCGCCGAAGGCAAAACGCCGCAGGCCTACTGCGATGAGCTGGCGGCAGATTGGAAGGCGTTCGCCGGAAAACTGGAACTGACCAACGACGATTTTGTCCGCACCACCGAGCCGCGTCACAAACAATTCGTCCAGGCGCTTCTTTCAAGGCTCCACGAAGCAGGACAATTTTACAAGGCAACCTACAAGGGCTTTTACTCGACAAAGGAAGAAACCTTCCTGACCGACAAAGACCGCCTGCCCGATGGCACTTTTGATCCAGCTTACGGCGAAGTGATCGAACTGGAGGAGAGCAACTATTGGTTCAAACTGCGGAACCACCAGCAGTGGTTGATTGATTACATCGAGGCGAATCCATCGTTCATCGCGCCGGATTACCGCCGCAACGAAGTCCTCGGTTTTCTTAAAAACAACACGCTCGAAGATCTCTGCATCACGAGACCGGCGGCGCGGTTGAACTGGGGCATTCCGCTGCCGTTCGACAAGGACTTTGTCACCTACGTCTGGTTCGACGCGCTCGTGAACTACATCAGCATCCCCGCTGCGCATGGCGATGCAACTGTCTTGTCCACGTTCGAACCTCGAACCTCAAACCCCGATTCCCGGCTGAGTTCGTGGCCGGCCGACATTCACGTCATCGGGAAGGACATTTTGAAATTTCACGCCGTGTTCTGGCCGATCATGCTCAAAGCAATGGGACTGCCGCTCCCGAAACAGGTTCTTGTTCACGGCTGGTGGCAGAAGGACAGCGCAAAGATCAGCAAGAGCACCGGCAACATCGTTGATCCCGTCGCGGTCATCAATGAATGGGGCCTGGACGCCTTTCGTTATTACGTTCTGCGCGAACTCGACATCGGCCCGGACGGAAATTGGACGGACGCCGGGTTCAGGTCCCGTTACAACGCTGAACTTGCAAACGGCCTTGGCAATCTCGTCAACCGCTCGCTCTCGATGCTCAAACGCTACCGCAACGGCGTTGTGCCGGCGAAGCACGACGAACTTGCCGCATCCGCCGCGAAAGCCGCGGACGAAACGCGCGCGTTGCTGAAACAAAACCAGCTCCAGGCCGCGTTGCAAAGCATCTGGTCGCTCGTCACGCGGGCAAACCAATATGTGGACCAAACCAAGCCGTTCAGCCTTGCGAAAGACCCGGCACAGGCCAAACGGCTTGATGAGGTGCTTTACAACCTGGCGGAAGCCTGCCGGATACTGGCTGTTTTGCTGCGGCCGTTCCTGCCAGGCACGGCGGCAAAGATTTATGCGCAACTCGGCCTGGCCGACTCGCCGGACAAGCTCGATGCCGCGGCATGGGGCGGCCTGCCCGCCGGTCACAAAATCGGCGAACCGATGCCGTTATTCCCCCGCAAAGATGCTTGACGGAAGTGGCCTTTCGCCGCGGTTACCGCGTCAGCCGCAACAATTTCCAGGAAATTTTCATTGAAATCGCGGCGGGGATTGGTGTAAACTCGGCCCATGAATTCTGCGGACCCGATTCCGCTGATGTTGCTCGCGCTGAACGGCCTGGCGCTGGGCATGGGAATTGTTTTCCTCTCACTGATGTATGCGCTGTATCGTCGCGCCCACCATCTTAATCTCAAGGCTGCGGCCGGCCGGAACCAAAATTCCCTTTTGTATTTTCCGCCGTTTCTCCAACGCCCGACAAGCTGGCTGGCCATCCGCTCGGCGAATCCCAAAATCGTCCAGGCAGCCCTGGGGTTGAACCGTTCCACGCTGGGCTCGTGGGCCGAAACCATGGTGGGCGGACGCGAATTTTTCATCAGCCCGCAGGTGCACGGCTGGGTCATCGTCACCGGACCGGGCCTGCCGAATCCCAGCGACGACGTTGACGCGTGTTTTCACTTTTTGATCGGGTTGAGCCGCAGGCTGGGGCACGTTCAATATTTTCACGCGAACGGGATTTTGCACCATCATGCCTGGGCGCGAATTGATGAGGGTTGCGTGACGCGCGCGTATGCGTGGGCTGGCGAAACGGTCTGGAACCAGGGCATCAAGACCCTGCCGGAAATTGAACTGGGCTTGAAATGCTTTGCCTACGGGGAAGATCCGGCAACCAGCGAAAAAGCCGAGGCAAATGCCAAAAAAGTTTCGCTGCTGGCGGCGCGTTGGAGTCTGGATCCCGCGGCAATCAACAGCCGCCTTGTGAAACACTTCACCGGCATCGGCAGGTGAACCGGCAGGAATTGATTGACCGCCGGCGGAGGATGGCACAAATTGCGGGCAAAAGCGAAACCAAGCCATGTCATTCAACATTGAACTCGAACTCCAGAAATTTCCGAAAGTCATCGCGTTGAAGGACGGCACAAAAACGACGCAGCGTCCTTTGCGCCGCGACGATGAAAAGGAACTCCACCAGTTGTTTCTCGGCATCCCAGAACAGGAGCGGATGTTCATCAAACACCGCGTGCAGGACATCGCGATCATTCGCAACTGGTGTCAGAACATTGACTACGGACGCAACCTGCCGCTGGTCGGGCTGCTCGGCGGAAAAATCACCGGCGTCGCCACGCTGCACCAGCAACTCGGCGGCTGGCGGCGCCATATCGGGCGCGTGAGCGTCCTGGTGCATCCGCAACATCGCGGGCGCGGCCTGGCAAGCGCGCTGGTCTCCGAAATCGTGGACATAGCCCGGCAGGCCGGCCTGGAAAAAGTCGAGGCGGAATTCATCGGCGAACAGGAGGCGGCGATGAAGATGTTCGCCCTGCTCGGTTTCAGCCAGCTTTCGCGCCTGGAAAATTACGTCAAGGACATGCAGGCCATCTCGCACGATTACATCCTCATGGGACTGGAGTTAAAAACCGACGAGGAATACACGAGTGCCGGCGGTTGATTTGCGATGTCCATGCCTCCCGACGTTTGTCCTCAATGCGGCGCGGACGTTCCGCCGGATGCCAAAGCCTGTCCTGAATGCGGTTCAGACGAACAAACCGGCTGGTCGGAAACGGCGTATGCCAGCCGTCTGGGCCTGCCGGATGAAAATTTCGACCACGAGGAATTTGTAAAAGAGGAATTTGGACCCGAACCGGCAAGGCCCCGCGGCATTGGATGGTTCTGGTGGATGATTGCACTGTTGGTTTTGGCCGGGATGCTGTTCTTCCTGCTCAGATAAGCCGCATATCGGGCAACCGGCATTCAAACAAAAAAGCCCGTTCTGGTGAACGGGCTGTGTAAAATTTCAACCGGTTTACTTCTTTTCGGCCCCGGTCTCCGGCGGTTTTGTTTCGGCCGGTTTTGCCTCTTCGGCTGGCGCGGTTTCGGGCGCGGGAGCGGCGGGGGGCGCATAATCCACCCATTCCAGAATCGCGCGCTGGGCGGCGTCGCCCTGGCGCTGTTCCATTTTGATGATGCGTGTGTAGCCGCCGTTGCGTTCCTTGAAAGCGGGCGCTATTTCCTCGAAAAGAATGCGCACGACGTCCTCCTGGTCACGCCATTTGCGGCGTTCATCCTTGGTAAGTTGAACCGTCGTACCGCGCGTGTGCAAACGGGCCGCCGCGACGCGGCGCGCGGAAATGGTGCCGCGTTTGCCAAGCGTGAGAATCCGCTCGGCAACGGGACGCGCGGCCTTCGCCCGGGCGAGAGTCGTCGTCACGCGCTTGTGTTTGATGAGGCTGCAAACCAGATTCGCCAGCATCGCATTGCGATGCTCCGGGGTGCGACCCAGTTTGGCCGTTCGCTTCAAATGTCGCATAAACTGGCCTTAATTGTTCACCGGATTTTCCTTCACCGGCGCGTCCAGCAGGCCCGGCTCGAAGTTCATGCCGAGCGACAGGCCCAAAGCCTGGAGCTTGTCCTTGATTTCGTTCAGCGATTTCTTGCCGAAGTTGCGATACTTGAGCATTTCCTGCTCGGTCTTCATCGCAAGCTGGCCGACGCTGGTGATGTTCGCGTTGTTCAGGCAGTTGGCCGCGCGGACGCTCAACTCGATTTCGTTCACGCTCATGTTGAGGAGCTTCTTCATCTTCGTCTTTTCCTCGTCCTGCTTGTCCACGGCCTCCTCGAACTCGACCGCGTTCTTGTCGTAGCCGACAAAAACGTCAAGATGATGCTGCAAAATGGCCGAAGCCTGCGTGAGCGCGTCATCGGGCGAAATGCGCCCATCCGTCCAGATTTCCAGAATCAAACGGTCGTAATCAGTGCGCTGGCCGACGCGGGCGGCCTCCACGGCGTAACGCACCCGCGTGACCGGTGAAAACAGCGAGTCAATGGCGACCACGCCGATGGCCTGGCCGGGTTTTTTATTTTCGTCGCTCGGACAAAATCCACGACCGACCTTGACCACCAATTCCATCTCGAACTTCTTCTTTTTGTCGAGCGTGCAGATGATCTGGTCCGGGTTGACCAGTTCGACGTTCTGGTTGACCTGGATGTCGGCGGCGGTGACAGCGCCTTCCTTGTTGGCGGAAAGCAACAGCGTCTGCTCGTCGCGCGAATGCGCCTTGAATTTGATCCTTTTCAGGTTCAGCACGATGTCGGTCACGTCCTCGACCACGCCGTCAATGGTCGCAAATTCGTGCATCGCGCCGTCCACCTTCATCGAGGTGATGGCCGCGCCTTCAAGCGATGACAGCAACACGCGTCTCAGCGAATTGCCGACGGTGTGACCGTAACCGGTTTCAAACGGCTCGGCAACAAATTTGGCGTAAGTTTCCGTGGCGGTTGAATCTTCCTTTGTCAACCGTTTGGGCATTTCGAATCGTCCTAGACGTACTGGCATAGTTACCTTTCAACAATTTTAATCTGGCTTCAGCACTGTTATTCCCGGCAGCCACCAAAGCCCGTATAATTGTTCTGGAGCAATGGAACGCCGGAATTTTGGAGTGCTGAAACAGCACCACTCCATTTCTCCAAACATCCAATGCCCCGTTTTGTTTTCATTTAGCGGGAATAAAATTCGACCACCGCCTGCTCATTGGCAATCGGCTGGATTTCGTCGCGTGTCGGAATCCGCATCACGGTGCCCTTGAACTCTTCCTTGTTCAGGGCCAGCCAATCCGGCACCGCGCGACTCGTCGCAATCTCCAGATTCTTCGTCGCCAACTGGCGCGACACGTTGGAATTCTTGACGCTCACGGCGTCATTCACCTTGAGTCCGTAGGACGGCACGTTCACCTTGCGCCCGTTGACCGTGACGTGGCCGTGCGAAACCAACTGGCGCGCCGCTGCGCGCGTGTTTGCAAAGCCGAGGTGAAAAACAACGTTGTCGAGGCGCGTCTCCAAAATCTGCAACATTTGTTCGCCGGTGACACCGCGGCGTTTCAGCGCCCTTTCATACACGCCTCGAAACTGGCGTTCGAGCAAACCATAATAATAACGCAGCTTTTGCTTTTCAATCAAACCCAGGCCGTAATCGGTGTGCTTGCGGCGCGACTTCGGGCCATGCACCCCGGGACCGTAGTTACGGCGCTCAAGATATTTCGTCGGGCCAAAAATCGGCACGCCGAAACGGCGGCTGATGCGAACGCGGGGACCTGTGTAACGAGCCATAGATTAAATTAGGGATTCGATTAGACGCGACGTTTCTTGCGCGGACGGCAGCCATTGTGTGGAACCGGCGTCACGTCCTTGATTGTGGTGATTTCGAGTCCGATGGCCTGCAAGGCGCGGATCGCGGATTCGCGGCCGGAACCGGGACCTTTGACGCGTATTTCGACTTCCTTCATGCCGTGGGACATCGCCTGGCGCGCGGCGTCCTGCGCGACCTGTTGGGCGGCGTAGGCGGTGCTTTTGCGGGAACCTTTGAATCCGACGCGGCCTGCGCTCGACCAGCCGATGAGATTTCCATGCGCGTCCGTGATGCTGACGAGCGTGTTGTTGAACGTGGCCAGAATGTTCGCAACGCCGGAAACAATGTTCTTGGCGTGCTTGGCCTTGATAATTTTTTTGGCCGCGGCGTCTTCGCCCAAAAGTTCGGCGGCACTTGGCGCGGAACCAGCCGCCGGCGTGCCTGCCGGTTTGGCCGCTTCAGCCGCCGGATCTCCGGCTGCTGCCGGGGCTTCACCCGCGGTTGCGGCCTTCTTCGGAGATTTATCCTTGGCCGCCACCGGTTTTTCGCCCGCCGGCTTGGTGGCGGGTTTCTCCGCAGCCGCTGCCTCGGGCTTTTCTTCCTTCTCCTTTTTGGGGGCGGATTTTTTCTTCTCGTCGGCCATGGATTGTTTAATGGTTGAAAGTTAAGAATTGACGGTCTTAATGGATGCCGGTCTTGGCGTTCGGGTTGCGCTGCACGCCGACGGTCTTGCGCGGGCCCTTGCGCGTGCGGGCGTTGGTCTGCGTGCGCTGGCCGCGCACCGGCAGACCGCGCATGTGGCGGACGCCGCGATAGCATTTGATGCCCTGCAACCGCTTCAGGTTCATGCCAATTTCGCGCCGAAGATCGCCTTCGATGACATATTTGCCTTCCTGAATCGCGTGGACGATTTGCGAAAGCTGCTGCTCGGTCAGATCCTTTGCACGGATGCTTGAATCAATGTTTGCCCGTTCCAAAATCTCCTTCGAGTTGGACGGGCCGATGCCGTAGATGTAGCGCAGCGCAATGTCAATGCGCTTGTTCGGCGGAACTTCAACACCAATGATGCGTGCCATATTTTGTTAAATTGTTGAACCGTTGGGGCCGTTGAATCGTCAGCCCTGTCGTTGTTTGTGCCGTTTGTTGGTGCAAATAACGCGAATCACACCGCGACGGCGCACAATCTTGCAGTGCTCGCACAATTTTTTAACTGACGCACGAACTTTCATGTTCAAATCATTTTTGACTCAATCAAAATCCGCCCCGCCGACAAATCGTAGGGCGTCAATTGCAACTTCACTTTATCGCCGGCCTTCAACCCGGCAAAATTCCTTCCGGCCCTGCCGGCCACGAACGCCGTCAACCGGTGCCCGTTGGCCAGTTCGGCGCGATATACGCCGCCCGGCAGCGCCTCAATCACGCTTCCTTCAACCTGGAAGGCTTTGTCTCCGGGCATGTCAAAATCTCCGGTTCACCCTCGGTGATCAAAACCGTATGCTCAAAATGAGCAGATAGTGAACCATCTTGCGTGACCACTGTCCAGCCGTCTTTCAATATTTTTACGGCGGGCTGGCCGGCGTTTACCATCGGCTCAATGGCCAGCGTCATGCCCGCGCGCAGCTTTTCATTCATCTTCGCATCAACAAAATTCGGCACCTGCGGTTCCTCGTGCATTACGCGCCCCACGCCATGACCCACAAATTCGCGAACGACGCTGAACCCGTTGCCTTCAACGTAATTCTGCACCGCGCGCGAAATATCCGTCACGCGATTTCCCGAAACCGCCGCCGCAATGCCCTCGTAAAGAGCATGTTCCGTCACATCCATCAACCGCTGCGCCAGAACGCCGCAACCGCCCACCGCCACCGTGCGCGCCGTGTCGCCGACGAAACCCTTGTAAAGCACCCCCACGTCCACGCTCAGGATGTCGCCAAAACGCAATTCACGGTTGCCCGCCAATCCATGCACGACCTCGTCATTCACGGACAGGCACGTATGGCACGGGTATTTGCGATAACCCAAAAACGCGCTTTTCGCGCCGCGCGCCTTGATTTGCGCCGCGGCGAACTCGTCAATCTCGCGCGTTGTCAAACCCGGCTTGACAAACGCGGCGATGGCTTCCAGCACCGCACCGGCCAGAGCGCAAGCCGGACGCATCTGCTCCAGGTCGCGCTCGCTTTTCAGAATAACGTCTTTCAAATTTCAATCGTAATCCGAATCCTGCTCTTGATCCGATCGCAATCAGGATCAGGAAAAATCAAAACCGTCCGCGCAAACGGCCTTTCTTCAAAAACCCGTCATAATGGCGCATCATCAAATGCGATTCGACCTGGCGCATCGTGTCCAGCAAAACACCGACGGTGATCAGCATGCTGGTACCGCCGAAAAATTGCGACACGTCATAGGGAATGTTCATCTCGCGCGACAGGATGATTGGAATCACGGCGATGATCGTAAGGAAAATCGCGCCCGCGAGCGTGATGCGGCTCATCGCCTTGTGCAGATAATCGCTCGTCCCCTGGCCGGGGCGCACACCGGGAATATAGCCGCCATTTTTCTTAAGGTCGTCGGCAATCTGGATTTCGTTGAACTGGGTCGCCACCCAGAAATATGAGAAGAACAAAATCATGAAGCCGTAAAGGGACATGTAAAAAACCGACCGCTCGCCCAGCAAAACCGCCAGCTCGTGAAAGAAGTCACTCAAAAACGGGGTTTTGGAAAAAATATCTGCCAGTTTCGAGCAAATCGGCTGTGGAAACAGCAGGATGGATTGGGCAAAAATGATCGGCATGACGCCGGAGTAATTGACACGCAGCGGCATGAACGACGTGCCGCCCGAATAGAGTTTGCGTCCGACGGCGCGTTGCGCGTATTGCACGGGGATTTTTCGCTGCGCCTGCGTCACGGCAATGACGCCGCCAATCACCAAGGCCAGCAGGAGCAGCAGCATCACCCCGGTGCCCATGAAATGATAATTTGATTCAACCCCGCCGGCGGGGAAAAACATGTCCCCCAACGCCGTCACCGCCCTCGGCAGCCGCGCCACGATGCCGATGGTGATGACCAGCGATACGCCGTTGCCGACGCCGCGTTCGCTGATTTGTTCGCCGAGCCACATCAGCAGCATCGTGCCCGTCGTCATGACCAGCACGGCTTGAAAGAGATACAAATACTGGTTGTCAATGAGCACGAGCCGGCCTTGGAACCCTTGAAAAACTTTTCCGGGATTTTCCCAACTGCTGGCAAAATACAAGCCCTGCCCAAGGCATATCAGCACCGTCAGGTAGCGGCCGTATTGGATGATTTTCGCCCGCCCGCCCTCCTCGCGCTGCAGTTTGCTGAGTCTCGGCCAGACCGCCCCGAGCAGTTGAATGATGATTGTTGCGCTGATGTAAGGCATGATGCCCAAGGCACCAATGGCACAGCGTTCGTAACCGCCGCCGGCAAACGTATTATACAGGCCCAGCAAACCACCCTGGTTCTTGCTGAAGATGTCGGCCAGCGCCGTGCTGTTTAAACCAGGAATGGTGATGAACGATATCAGACGGCACACCGCCAACAAACCAAGCGTGAACAAAATGCGGGACTTCAGCTCCGGGATTTTGAAGCAGTTGGCAAACGTGTTGAAGATGTTGCGGAACATGCGTTAAACGCAATCATGCCTTTGCCGCTGCGGCAGGTTTGCGGCTGATGATTTCGCACGTCCCACCTTTGGCTTCAATTTTGGCACGGGCGGAGGCACTGAACGCGCTCGCGCTCACCACGAGCTTCTTGGATAATTCGCCTTCGCCGAGAATTTTCACGCCGCTGGCGCTTCCGTTGGCCAGCCCGGCCGAGCGCAAGGCCGCTTCGTCCACGCGCGCGCCGTTGTCGAAGCGTTCCAATTCGCTGACGTTCACCGCGCTGTAACGCGTGCCGAATCGCACGTTGTTGAAACCGCGCTTGGGGATGCGGCGGATGAGCGGCATCTGGCCGCCTTCAAAACCAATGCGAATCGAGCTGCCGGAACGCGCCGTCTGGCCCTTGCCGCCGCGGCCGCTCGTCTTGCCATGACCGCTGGATTCACCCTGGCCGAGCCGCTTGCGGCGATGCTTCGCACCGGGACGGGGTTTCAAATCGTGTAATCGCATAAAAATTTTCAGGTTGTGGCGGGAGCGGTTCCGGGAACCACCGGGGCCTCGACCTTCCTGATTTCCAGGCCGCGGCCCTTGTAAATGTTCTCGCGGGTGCGAAGACTCAACAACGCCTTGAGCGTGGCCTTGACGACGTTCGCCGCATTCTTCGATCCGAGTGATTTGCTCAAAACGTCCCTCACGCCCGCCGATTCCAGAACCGCGCGAACGGTCTTGCCGGCGATGATGCCGGTTCCCGGCGACGCCGGGCGCAGCAAAACCTTCGCACCGCCAAATTGCGAATAAACTTCATGCGGAATCGTCGCATCCTTCAAAGATACGAAAACCATCTGATTGCGGGCCAGTTCGCCACCACGCCGGATGGCATCGGCCACTTCGCCCGCCTTGCCCAGAGCCACACCCACGCGCCCTTTCTTGTCGCCGATGACGACCAGCGCGCTGAAATTAAACCGGCGTCCGCCCTTGACGACCTTCGCGGAGCGGTTGATGTAAACGACCTTTTCGGTGAGTTCTTCCGCCACGCTTCCGTCAAAATTTATCTCAGGCGCTTCGGAGGCGGACTTGGCTCGGCGACCGCGGCCACGCGGGCCGCGTTGTTGTTCACCTGCAATTTTTTCGATGTCAGCCACAATATTTTTCTGGTTTCGGGTTAAAATTTCAATCCGGCCTCGCGCGCCGCAGCAGCCAGTGTCGCCAGCTTGCCAAGCACCGTCACCGGCTTGCCGTCCTTGCCCTTGCCCTTGGACCAATGATAGCGCGCGCCGCTGCGGTCAAAAACAACGATCTTGATGCCCTTGGCGAGCGCGGCTTCCGCCGCCAACTTGCCGATGACCTTTGCGCCCGCCACGTTTGCCGCGAGCTTGTCGCGGTCGGGCGTGCCCTTGCTCGTGGTCGAAGCCGCCGCCAGCGTCGCGCCGGCGTTGTCATCAATGAACTGCACGTAAATGTTTTCGTTCGTGAAACGAACGCTCATGCGCGGGCGTTCCTTGGTGCCGCGGATTTTCCGGCGCACACGCCAGTGGCGGAGTTGCGCGAGTTTTTGTTTCTGTTCCGTTCTCATTTTATTGCGTCACGGATTTTGCCGTGAACCAAAATTCTTACTGCACCGTCTTGCCTTCCTTGCGCTGGACATGTTCGCCCACGTAGCGCACGCCCTTGCCTTTGTAAGGCTCCGGCGGATAGAAGCTGCGGAGTTCGGAGGCGACCTGGCCGACAAGCCGCCGGTCCGGGCCTTCAATCGTCAGTTTCGTGTTCTCCTCGACGGTGACCTTGATCTGGTCGGGGATCTCGTAGTTGATGGGATGTGAAAAGCCCAGCACCATGTTCACGATCTTGCCCTGAACGGCGGCCTTGAAGCCGACGCCTTGGATTTCAAGTTTTTTGACGAAACCTTCGGTCACGCCCCTGACCATGTTGTTGACGAGCGCGCGGCTCAAACCGTGCAGCGCCTTCGCCTGCGCGTCTTCACCCGCGCGGCTCACGACTATTTTGCCATCCTGCACCTTGAGGCTGGTCCGGCGCGGCAATTCCCAGTCGAGCTTGCCCTTCGGGCCTTCGACAAATATTTTCTGCCCCTTGACCTCCACCTTCACCTTGGGAGGTATGGCAATCGGTTGTTTTCCAATGCGCGACATAAATTTTTACCAGACGTAGCAGAGCAATTCGCCACCCAGATTTTTCTTCCTCGCCTGCACCCCGGTCATCACGCCTTCGGACGTGGATACGACGGCGACGCCCATGCCGCCGAGCACGCGGGGGATTTCCGCCGCACCGACGTATTCGCGCAGGCCGGGCCGGCTCTTGCGGCGCAATCCTTCAATCACGTTCTTTTTGCCCTGATACTTGAGTTTGATGTTAATGGTCTTGGGTGCTTTTCCCTCGACGGCCACCTCGGCAACGTAGCCTTCTGTTTTCAAAATTTTCGCGATGCTTTCCTTCACGCGCGAATGCGGCACCGCGACCACCGGGCGGAGGGCGCGGCCGGCGTTGCGGATTCGCGTCAGCATGTCTGAAATCGGGTCTGTCATATCAAATCTTGATCGTAATCATGGTCCTGGCCGGCTACCAACTGGCCTTCACGACGCCGGGAATCAATCCGTTCAGCGCCGCTTCACGAAATGTGAGGCGTGAAACACCGAATTTGCGCAGATAGCCGTGACGGCGTCCGCTCATCGCACAGCGATTCACCAGCCGCGACGGGCTGGCGTTGCGTGGCAGCTTGGCGAGGCCGGCGTAATCGTGCCTAGCCTTCAGTTCCGCGCGAATTGCGGCGTACTTCTTCACCGTTGCGGCTTTGCGCTTGTTGCGCTCTGTCCATGCTTTCTTGGCCATATTCTCTTTTGCTCGCGTTTCATCCCCGATGACGACCGAGGACGATGAATTTTTTATTTGGCTTCCGGTTTCGGCTCTGCGGCGGTTTTTGCCGGAGTTTCCCTGGCTTCCGGTTTTGCGGGCGCTTCCTTCGCCTCCGCCAACGGAAAACCCATCAGCTTCAACAATTCCAGCGCCTCGGCGTCGGTTCGCGCGCTGGTCACAATGGTGATGTCCATGCCCTGCGTGCGCTTGATTTTGTCCAGTTCAATTTCCGGGAAAATCGTCTGCTCGGCCACGCCGAACGTATAATTGCCACGACCGTCGAACTTGCGCGGCGACAATCCGCGGAAATCGCGGATGCGCGGCAGGGCGGCCGCGACAAGCCGGTCGAAAAATTCGTACATCGCGTCCCGGCGCAGCGTCACGCGGCAGCCAATGGCCTGACCTTCGCGCAGCTTGAAGTTCGCGATGTTGTGCCGCGACTTGCTGATGGCCGGTTTGCGCCCGGTGATGAGCGCAAGGTCCTTTGCCGCATCTTCGACCGCGTTTTTGTCCAGCGACGCGCTGACGCCCATGTTCACGACGATTTTCACCATGCGTGGTATCTGGTGAACGTTGCCGTACTTGTGCCTTTCCTTGAGCGCGGGCGCCACTTCGTTCTGATATTTGTTGTAAAGTCTGGCTTTCATGACCCAATCATGCATTCGGCGCCGGGGCCGGTTGTCCCGTTTGCGCGTCAAAAAGTTCCGCCTTCATCACATTGGAAATGTGGATCGTCCCCTCGCGCTCGACGATGGCCCCCTGCGGATGCTGCTGGCTTTTGCGCGTGTGCCGCTTGATCAATTGCAAGCCTTCGACGATGACGCGCGCCTTTTTCGGGGACACGGCGACGATTTTGCCGCGCTTGCCCTTTTCCTTTCCGGCCAGCACCACCACTTCATCGCCCTTTTTCACGTGTGACTTCATATAATTTTCAAATCACTTCCGGCGCGAGCGAGATGATTTTCATAAATTTCTTGTCGCGCAACTCGCGCGCCACGGGACCGAAGATGCGCGTGCCCTTCGGGTTCATTTCCGGGTCAATGATGACAACCGCGTTGCTGTCAAAGCGCAGATACGAGCCATCGCTGCGGCGGATTGGATGCCTCGTGCGGACGATCACCGCGTTGTGGACCTCGCCCTTTTTCACCTGGCCGTCCGGCGCGGCGTCCTTGATGTGGACCTTGATGATATCGCCCACGTGCGCATAACGCTGGTTGCGGCCCAACACGCCGATCGCCCAGGCGACCTTTGCGCCCGTGTTGTCCGCCACGTCCAAATGGGAACGAATTTGCAACATAAAATCTCGTTACTCCGCCACCGGTGCGACGCCTTGATTGCGTTCCACCACCTCCAGCAACCGCCACCGTTTCGTCCTCGAAATCGGGCGCGTTTCCTCAATGCGCACGCGGTCGCCGGGCCTGGCCTCGCCCTTTTCGTCGTGGGCGTAAAATTTCTTGTAAGCGGTCACCACCTTGTGGTACCGCCGATGCGGAAACCGGCGTTCGACGCGCACGACGATGGTCTTGGCCATCTTGCTTGCGATGACCTCGCCGACGCGCTGTTTGCGTTGTCCGCGCGCCGCTTCCGTTGGATTCACAGTGTCAGCCATACGATTAAGCCGCTTTGTTGCGCAACTGCGAGATGCGCGTTTCAAGCCGCGCGATGTCGCGGCGCAGCGTGCGCAGGCGGCCCGACTTTTCCAGTTGGGCGCTCGCCTGCTGCAAACGCAGGTTGAACATTTCGTGGCGCAGGTCGCGGCCCTTGGCCGACAACTCCACCAGCGTCATGTCTTTTATTTCCGAAAACTTCATAAAATTTCCCACTACCGGCTCATGCGATGCCGCGAAATAAATTTTGTTCTGATTGGCAGCTTCGTCGCCGCCAGACGCAACGACTCGCGCGCCTCCACTTCCGTCACGCCGTCCACTTCAAACAACACGTTCGCCGGGCGGATCACCGCCACCCACGATTCCAGCGGCCCCTTGCCCTTGCCCATGCGGGTCTCGAGCGGCTTTTTCGTGAACGACTTTTGCGGAAAGATGCGAATCCACATTTTCCCGCGACGCTTCAGGTTGCGCGCGATCGCCACGCGCGCTGCCTCGATCTGCTTCGTGTCGAGCCAGCAACGCTCCAGCGACATCAAGCCGTATTCGCCGAATGCCACCGTGTGCCCGCGGGACGCCAGACCGGCGCGGCTGCCACGGTGCATCTTGCGATACTTCACTCTTTCAGGCATCAACGGCATAATAAAAATCCTCTTCTAAACCGGCGCTGCTTCGGCGGGTTGTTCCTTCTTCTGCGGCTTGTTTTCGCCGCGGCAAATCCAGCATTTGATGCCGAGCTTGCCGTAAACGGTCAGGGCCTCGGCAAATCCGTAGTCAATGTTCGCGCGCAACGTGTGCAACGGCACGCGGCCCCAGTGATACATTTCAACGCGCGCAAGTTCGGCCCCGCCCAGACGGCCCGAACAGCGGATCTTGATCCCTTCCGCGCCGAAATCCTGCGCCGTCTGCAGCGCCTTTTTCATCGCGCGCCGGAACGAAACGCGGCGCTCGAGCTGCAATGCGACGTTTTCTGCCACGAGCTGGGCATCGAGTTCCGGCGTCTTCACCTCGACGATGTCCACGTAAACTTCCTTGCCGGTCTTGCGGCTCAATTCCTCCTTGAGCTTGTCAATTTCCGCGCCCTTGCGGCCGATGACCACGCCCGGACGCGCGGTAAGAATGGTGACGCGGCAGCGATTGGTCGCGCGTTCAATGAGAATCCTCGGCACGGACGCCGATTCGAGCTTCTTCTTCAGCAATTCACGGATCTGGCGGTCTTCGGTCAGGAGCGCGCCGAATTCCTTCTTGCCGGCATACCATTTCGAACGCCAGTCCTTGTTGACGGCGACGCGCAGACCGATTGGATTTGTTTTTTGGCCCATGGAAATTATTCGTCCGACAAGGTGATTTTGATGTGGCAACGACGTTTGAGGATTGGTCCGGCGGAACCGCGCGCCTTCGGCGTGAAACGTTTGATGACCATCGCCGAGCCGGCAACGGCTTCCTTGATGCGCAAACTCTCCGGCTTGAGCTTGTTGTTGTTTTCCGCGTTGGCGATGGCGGACTTGAGCGTTTTGGCCACGAGCCGCGCGCCCTTGCGCGGGATGACCTGCAGCACTGCCTGGGCGTGCAGCGCCGGCAGCCCCTGAATCTGCCGCACCACCTCGCGCATCTTCTGCGGAGACATCGGCACATTTTTCAATATTGCGTGAACTTCCATGTTACTTGGCCTCCGCCTTGGCCGTGTGGGCGCCGTGTTTCCGGAATATGCGCGTCAGCGAAAATTCGCCGAGCCGGTGACCGACCATGTTTTCCGTCACAAACACCGGGTTGAAGACCTTGCCGTTGTGAACGTTGAACGTCAGCCCGACGAAATCCGGCGTGATCATCGAACGCCGCGACCACGTCTTTATCGGCGTTTTTTGATTTGTGCTCTTCGCCTTCTGGATCTTGTCCAGCAGGTGAAAATCCACAAACGGACCTTTTTTAATCGAGCGTCCCATATTTCAAATTTTTCAGTTCAATGCTTCGACGGTTCAACGGTTATTTGTTTTTCATTGGCCGGCCATCGCGGCGCACAATGATGAAACGGTTTGAAATCTTCTTTTTGTGGCGGGTCCGGTAACCCTTGGCCAGCAATCCCCACGGCGAAGTCAACTGCTGCCAGCCGCCGCCCGACTTCGACTTGCCGGCGCCACCACCATTCGGATGGTCCACCGGGTTCCGCGAAACACCGCGGTTGATGGGCCGGATGCCGCGGTGCCGCGAACGGCCTGCCTTGCCCAAAATCACATTCTCGTGCTCCGCGTTGCCGACCTGGCCGATCGTCGCGTAGCATTCTTCGTTGATCTTGCGGATTTCGCCCGAAGGCAGGCGGACTTGCGCGTAACCCTCGTCGCGCGACATCAACGTCGCCGCGCCACCGGCCGTGCGCACCATCTGGGCGCCGCGACCGGGGGTCAGCTCAATGTTGTGAATGGGCAGCCCGACCGGGATGACTTTGAGCGGAAGCGCATTGCCGATTTCTGGAGGCGCCGTCGGCCCGCTGAAAACGGTGCCACCGACCTTGATGCCTGTCGGGGCGATGATATAACTCTTTTCGCCATCCTTGTATTGCAGCAACGCCAGCCGCGCCGAACGGATCGGATCGTATTCAATCGCCGCGACCGTCGCTTCCACACCGTGCTTGCTGCGCTTGAAATCCACGAGACGGATTTTCTGCTTGTGGCCGCCACCGATGCCGCGCGCAGTCATGCGACCGTAGTGATTCCGCCCACCAGTCTTCTTGCGAATCTCGACCAGCGACTTCTCCGGCTTGGTCTTTGTAATGTCGCTATAGTCCGCGATCGTGATGTATCGCGTGGACGGCGTTAGCGGTCTAAATGTTTTAACTGGCATAATGCAAAAGTTTTGTCAGCAACTTTGAAGTCGGCAGGCCATCATTCCTGTCCCTGCGGGGAATCAGTTATCGGTCTGCAAACATGCTGTCCTTCCGACCTTACGGGCGAAGAGGAGCGGATAAAATATCAAAGACCTGTTCCCGTGCAAGAGGTTTTTTGAAAATTTTTAGGTGTCTAAAAACTCGGCGCGAAGGCCGGTTTATCAGGGATTCCAAATCAACCCGTCCGGTTCGCAAAGCCGCACGGCCCGGCAAGCCCCATTATTTGCGTTTCTTTGCGCAATGGATGTCCAAACCCCTCCCCTTGCCCGCTTCAACCTTTGTACTGGTAAAACGTGCTGGCCAGCAGGAGCAGTTCGGGATGGGCGGCTGATAATTTCGGAAGCACCACGCGGATGCGGGAACGGTAAGCGGCGAGCTTCTCGCACAACGGACGGAGGTCGTCCACTTTGTGCCAATGCAGCTTGTTCAAATCCAGCACCAGGCGGCTCCGGCTCCGCGCTAGTGAATCGCGGATGCGCTGCCCCAAACCCTCCGCGTCCTTTTTTGAAAGCGCGCCTTCCAGCCGCATCCAGACCTGCTGCTTCGCATGTTGCAATTCCACCTTGACGGAAAAATCCGGAACCGGGTGTTTTTTCTGGAATTCTTCCCACAGATCAAACGCGCTCCAGCTTTTTTCGGGCAGGCGATATGTCGTCCGCTGCAATTTCGGATGCTGGAAGAGATCAAGCTTCAACGTGACACCCGTCCACAGGGCCGCGGCCACGGCCATGATGGATTTGAATTTCTGCGCGAACACCGGTTGTCCGAGTTCCGCGTGAATGCGGCGTTCCAAACCGCCGATCCATTTGCGGATCGCGGCGTTTGGCCCGAGCAACCGGCCCGCGAGGAACACCGGATACGCGTAACGCAATTCTTTCGCGAAGTATTCCGCCTTCTGCCGCAAAACCGGGTTTGTCGAATCCTTGAGTTTGAGGTAGCCGAGAAAGCGTGTTTCCAGCACGCGATAAATGCTCGGGCCGAGCCGCTGAAAATCCTGCTCAAAACACCAGCGCTGGATGTCTTCAATCTGCGCCGGTGACAGCGTCGGATGTTTCATCATCGTCCGGAACCCGTCCGCGCGGCGGTAAAACAAATCCTTGTCGCTGGTGTAAACGTCCTGCAACAAATTTTCCTTGATGACGCGTTCGTGGAACGGCGTGCCCGGCACCGGCCCGTAAATCAGATATTGCCCCAGCGACGGTTTGAGCTTCATCAGCCCATCCAGTTCCTGCGCAACAATTTCCGGCGTCTGATAATCGAACCCGACAATCATCGAGGCCAGCACGGTGATGCCGTGCTCGCGGAATTCGGTGAGGATTTCATCAACCGGCCGGCCCTGTTGCTTGGCGTAATTAGACCGCGTGCCTTCGTAGCCGATCCAGAATCCGTCAATGCCCATCTCCAGAATCTCCTCGACCTTGTATTGGCTGATGGCCTTGATGCTGGAGAACGCGAAGATGGAAGGCCGTTTGCCGCCCGCCAGAACGCACTCGCGGAATTCCATCGCCCGCTTCTTGTTCAGCAGAAAATCCTCGTCAATAATCAGAAACACTAGGCTCGGATCAAGATCGTGATAACGCTCCACGACGTTGTAAATGTCGCGCCCGGTCGGCAGCAGCTTGATGTGCTTGCGAGAAAAGAAATGCGACGTGCAGCAGAAATCGCAGCCGTTCGGGCAGCCGAGGCCGGCAAATATCTTCCCCGTGCCGGAAACTTTCCAGCCAAACACCTTCAGCCAGCTCACGATGAGCGGATGCTTGTAAGGCATCGGGATTTCCGGCTCGCCCAGCAGCCGGCGGAAATAAGCCACGCCTTCCTCTCGGCAGATGAAGTCCGCATACGGCTTGAGCACGTCGTCCTTCAACACCGTGCCGTAACCACCGAGTACAATCTTGCTGTCCGGCGCGTATTGGCGGATGAGTGCGACTGTCTCCTTCATCTTGTGCATCAACGCCATGATGAACGAGACGCCCACGTAATCGTATCCCTTCTTGAGTTCCTTGATGAGTTCGCGTTTGGACGGGTATTGCAGCACCACGGCTGGCGCGTCGAGATTTTCGGCGATGTAATCCAGCCCGAAATAGACGTTCACCGTGCGCGGGCTGAAAATACCCTGCGCGCGCGTGACCTGCCGGTAAAGGAGTTCGTAGCCGACCGATGGCGCGTCGCCGTATTGCGGTCCCATCGGACGGCAGACGCTGGTCAATAAAATCTTTTTGCTCATGAATTTCTTCAAACTGCTTCCGGAACAAGGTGAAATCGCTGCTCTGCGGCTCGGATGAGGCGTGATCGAACGGTTGCAACCAGGCTGCAGCTAATTTCCGCGGAAGCCCGCGCGAAGTCAAAGACGGATTGGGTTTATTTCGCCCTCTGACGTAAACAATTTTTGCACACGGCAAACCAATAACGTCTTGGCGGTTTTTCTTCCTTGGCGGAACGGTGGTTGTTGCCGGTCCAGGCCGGACATTTTTTCTAATCGAGCGTCTGCCGGTAGCGTTTGATGCCGATGGCCAGCATCACCACGAGAAACAGCGCAATCGGCCAAAGATCGGGCATCACTTCGGCCAGACCGTTTCCCTTCAGCAAAATTCCGCGGACGATGCGCAGAAAATGTGTGAGCGGCAGGCATTCGCCGATGTCCTGCGCCCAGCCCGGCATTCCGCGAAATGGAAACATGTAGCCGGACAACAAAATGTTCGGCAGAAAGAAAAACATTCCCATCTGCATGGCCTGACGTTGATTTCTTGCAATGGTGGAAAAAGTGATGCCCACCGCCAGATGCGCCACGATGAACAAAAATGCCACCGCGAGCAGAAATGGCACGCTGCCGACCATCGGCACGTCGAACAAAAATTTCGCCGCCACCAGAATCAAAAAAATCTGTATGTAGCCGACCATGATGTACGGCACGATTTTGCCGATGATCACTTCGACCGGGCGCAGCGGCGTCGAAAGCAGGTTCTCCATCGTGCCGCTTTCGCGTTCGCGCGTGATGGCCAGCGCCGTGATGATGACCATCGTCATCGTCAGGATCACGCCCATGAGTCCGGGCACGATGTTATACTGGGTGATGTTTTCGGGATTGTAATGTTGATGCACAACAAGATTGAACGGCGTGGAGCTTCCGCGAAGTTTTGCAAGCGGCCCGGTCAAATCGCGGTTCAAAACGGTCGGCGTCAGGGCATTGATCGCGGCGACGGCGTAGCCGATGGCCATCGGGTCGGTCGCGTCGGCTTCGAGCAGCAAATCCGGCTGTTCGCCGCGCAGCAGCTTGCGTGAGAAATCCACCGGAATTTCCACGACGAACTGCACCGTGCCCTGCGCCAGCAGTTTTTGAATTTCCGCCTCGCTCCGCGGTTCGCACGTGATGTCAAAGTAACTGCTGTTGCGCATCGCCCAGACAATCGTGCGCGAAAAAACGCTGTTGTCGGCTGAATAAACGGCGGTCGGCAGATGCTTCGGATCGGAATTGATAGCGTAACCGAACAGGACGAGCTGGATCATCGGGATGCCCAGCATCATCGCGAATGTCAGCCGGTCGCGCCGCATCTGGATGAATTCCTTCGCGACGATGGCGCAAAACCGTTGCCAGTTGAATTTCACGAGTAATTGTCCTTCGCGGTTTCCATCAGGCTGATGAAAACGTCCTCCAGCCCCGACTGGATCTGTTTCCAGCGGTAATCGCCGGTGATCAGCGGACTCACGCTCGCGCGCAATTTTTCCGCGTCGCTTCCGCTGACGTGCAGCGTCGAGCCGAACGCGACGACTTGTTCGACGCCGGGTTTCCCACGGATTTTTTCCGCAAGCTCGTGTAAATTTCCGCCGGTCACTTCCCACGTCGTGAGCTTTGAATTTTTAAGAACCTCGTCAACCGTGCCGCTCGCAAGCAGATTTCCATAGCTGATGTAAGCCACGCGATTGCAGCGTTCCGCTTCGTCCATGTAATGTGTTGTGATCAGCACGGTCAATCCGGTGCCGGCAAGCTGCTGGATTTCGTCCCAAAAATCGCGGCGCGCCTTCGGGTCAACGCCCGCCGTCGGCTCGTCGAGCAAAAGCAGTTGCGGCTCGTGAATCAGGCACGCGGAAAGCGCGAGCCGCTGTTTCCAGCCGCCGGACAATTCACCGGCGAGCTGTTTGCGGCGTTCGACCATGCCGAGACGCTCCAGGCTTTTTTCGACGGCGGCTTTTCGTTCCGGCACGCCGTAAATGCGCGCGATGAAATCCAGATTTTCCTCGATGGTCAAATCCTCGTAAAAACTGAAACGCTGCGTCATGTAACCGACGTGTTTTTTTATCTCGGAGCTCTGGGTGCGAAAATCGTAATCAAGGCACTGCCCGGTGCCGGCGTCCGGTTTGAGCAAACCGCAGAGCATCCGCAGAAAGGTCGTCTTGCCGCTGCCGTTCGGGCCGAGAAAACCGTAAATCTCGCCGTGACGGACCTGCATAGCGATGTCATTCACGACCGTGCGGCCGCCGAACTTTTTTGTGACGCCGCGCACGTCAATGACGAGTTCACTGGCGCTCATGCCTCAAGGAGAGATTTTCACATCCACCGGCTGGCCGGGGCGAAGGTCAGCTGCGTCCGCCGGAGAACATTTTGCCTCGATCATGAAAATTAATTTCGCGCGGTTTTCGCGATTATATAAAACCGGCGGCGTGAATTCAGCCTGTGTGGAAATGTAATTGACGGTCGCGGCATACGGATGTGAACCACCATCGAACGTGACGCTTACTGTCTGGCCGGTTTTGATTCGCGGCAGCACCGCCTGCGGAATGAAAAATCGCACCTTGAGATTCTCCGGCGGCAGCAACTCCACCACTGGATTGCCCGCCGCCACCCATTCGCCTTGACGATACAGCGTGTCCTGCACAAATGCATTCGTCGGCGCGAACTGCACCTTTTGGTCATAAGACCAGCGCGCCTTGTCCAACGCGGCAGTTTGCGATTCGACGGCGGCCTCGGCAGCGTGAACGACATCCTCCCGGCCGCCAAGTTTTGCCGTTTCCAAATCCGCCGTCAGTTGGTCAACCTGCGCCTGATCGGCATCGCGTTGGGCGCGGGCCTGATCCAATTCCTCCTTGGAAATCACGTCCGCGCCGCCGAGTTGCTCGCGCCGGGCCAAGTCGGCTGCGGCCAGGTTCAAATTGGCCTTGGCGCCTTCCAATTGCGCCTCCATCGAGGCGATTTCCGTCGGCCGTTTGCCCTTGTTCAGGTCGTCCAACTGGGATTGGGCCTGCGCGAGATTTTTTTCCGCCTGCTGGACGGCGTCGGCTTCGGAACCGCGTTCCAGTTCAAACAACATTTGACCGGTCTTGACCTGATCGCCTCGCGCGACGACAAGATTCGTGAGCGCGCCGCCGAGTGGCGAGGCGACGTAAACGTATTCGCCCTCGATATAGCCTTGAAAAACCTTCGACGAATCCGCAGAGCAGCCTGCGATGAAAATCGCGGCCAGCGCCAGTCCACCGGTCAAAGCCATGCCATTTCGCAGTTGCATCTTGGGATATGAACCAAAGCAGGGGGAATTTGCAAGTTTGCACCGAGCCGGGTAAAACTGATAAGTTCGTGGGCGTATGAAAAAGTTGTTTGTTTGCGCATGGGCGCTTGTTTGTCTTGCTGGGAGCACAACCGCGCAAAATACGAATACCAACCTGCCGGGCTGGATTACACGGCCCTTGTCACTCACTGATTGCCTCAACCTGTCGTTGCAGCAGAACGCAACAATCCTCAAAGCCAGGAATGATCTTGAGGCATCGCACGGCGTGGTCGTGCAGACTCGCGCAGTCGCATTGCCCCAGGTCCAAGCCAACGGTCAATACAAGGACACCGATCCTCGCGCGATTGAAAATTTTCCCATACCGGGCGCGCCGGCCCTGCCACATGAAAATTGGAATGCCAACGCACAAATCGTCCAATCCATTTACGAAGGCGGAAAACTGGTGGCGGCATTGCGCGCGGCCAGCGTTACCAAGCAGCAGGCGCTGGCGCAATACCAGACGGTGATTTCCGACACCCTGCTTGCCACGCGCGTGGCGTATTACGACGTGTTGCTGGCGGCACAGCAAATCACCGTGCATGAAGCCTCGGTCAATCTGTTGCAAAAGGAACTTGAAGACCAGCAACGCCGCTACAACGCGGGCACCGTGCCGCATTTCAACGTGCTGCGCGCCGAGGTCGCCGTCGCCAACGAACGCCCGAATCTCATTCAAGCACGGAACAACTATCGCATCGCCAAAAACAATCTCTCCAACCTGCTCGGCTACAATCTGCCACGCGAAATCTGGGAGGATGTTCCGCTGAATTTGACCGACTCGCTGGACGCCGAGCCTTATCAGGTGGATTTGCCGGCGGCAATCCAGCAGGCGCTTTCCCAGCGCACTGAACTCGTCGCCCTGCGGAAAACGGCGGAGTTGCAGCGCCTCAACGTCGTCAACGCCAAGGCCGGTTACAAACCGACCGTCCAGGTTTTTGCGGGTTACGCCTGGAATAATTCGCAATTCACCGACCCCAACGATCTTGGCTACACTTTGCATGGCTGGAACGTTGGCGGACAGGTGAGTTGGGACATTTTTGACGGGATGCTGACGCATGGCAAGGTCGTTCAGGCCAGGGCGCTTTACGACAAGGCCAAAACGGACTTGGAAGACAACGGGCGGCAGATCGAACTTGAAGTCCGCACGGACTATTCCCAATTCATCGAAGCCAGCGAAGTGTTGGACTCGCAGCAAAAAGTGCAGGAGGAAGCCGAGGAAGCCTTGCGCGAAGCCGATGCGCGCGCCGAGGCCGGAACCGGCACGCAATTGGACGTGCTCGATGCCCAAACCTCGCTGACCCAGGCGCGCACGACGGAAATCCAGGCGTTGCACGACTACGACACAGCCCGCGCCCGGCTCGAACGCGCCATCGGCGCCGACATGATGGCGCCTCCCGTGGTAAAATAGGGCGAAACGTCATTCATCACGGATATTTGCCGATTGACGGCGTTGGTGTTTCTGGTGGATTTTGTCCGCCGATGAAAAAGATTCAACTGGCACTGCTTTCCGTTTCAGACAAGACCGGCCTGGTGCCGTTCGCTCAAACCCTTGCCGCGTCGGGCGTCGGACTGATTTCCACCGGCGGCACGGCCAAAACGCTGCGCGAAGCCGGCCTCACGGTAAAGGACATCAGCGAACACACGGGCTTTCCCGAAATGCTCGACGGCCGCGTCAAGACGCTCCACCCGAAGGTCCACGGCGGCTTGCTTTTCATTCGCGGCAACGAAACGCACGAGGCGACGGCAAAGGCGCATGACATACCGCCGATTGATATGGTCGTCGTGAACCTTTATCCATTTGAACAAACGGTGGCCAAACCGAACGTGAGCCTTCACGATGCGATTGAAAACATTGACATCGGCGGGCCTTCCATGCTCCGCAGCGCGGCAAAAAATCATGACAGCGTAACGGTGGTGGTGGATCCTTTGGATTACGCGGAAGTTGCCAGGCAAATTTCGGAAAACGGCAACACGACACTGGAATTGCGCCGCGCGCTGGCGGCCAAAGTGTTTGCGCGCACGGCGGCTTACGACGGCGCCATCGCGTCGCACCTGCAAAAGGAATTTACCGCCGACAAGAATTCGCTGCCGGCGGCGCTGACGATTTCCGCGCCACTGGCGCAACCGCTCCGTTACGGTGAAAACCCGCACCAGGCAGCGGCACTTTACGGCGGGTTCAAGGAATTTTTCCTTCAGTTGCACGGCAAGGAACTTTCCTACAACAACATTCTGGATTTGACGGCGGCAGCGAGTTTGATTTCCGAATTCACAAACGACCCGCCGACGCTGGCGATTTTGAAGCACACGAACCCGTGCGGCGTCGGGCAGGGGAAAAATCTGCGCGAGGCATGGGACAGGGCCTTTGCCACGGACAAACAGGCGCCGTTCGGCGGCATCATCGCCGTCAACCAGCCGCTCGACGGCGCGTGCGCGCAGGCCATCGCGGAAATTTTCAGCGAAGTCATCGTCGCGCCGGACTTCCCGGCCGAGGCCCTGGAAATTTTGCAAAAGAAAAAAAACCTGCGCTTGATCAAGTTGTTGAAGTCACCGGTCACCGAGCGGTCATTGGACATTCGAAGTGTCGGAGCCAATTCATTTTTGCTGCAGGAACGCGATGTAAAAGTGACGAGGCGTGCGAATCTGAAAATCGTGACAAAACGCCAGCCGACCGAGGCGGAGCTGGCTGCGATGCTGTTCGGCTGGCGCGTCGTAAAGCACGTGAAATCAAACGCGATTGTTTATGCGGCAGCGGACCGGACACTGGGCGTCGGAGCCGGGCAGATGAGCCGTGTTGACGCAAGCCGCATTGCGGTCTGGAAGGCAGGCGAAGCCAAACTTTCGCTAAAGGGCAGCGTGGTTTGCAGCGATGCGTTTTTCCCGTTTGCAGACGGCTTGGTTGCGGCGGCGGAAGCGGGCGCAACGGCGGTGATTCAACCGGGCGGCTCTGTAAAGGACGCGGAGGTGATTGCCGCGGCGGACGAACGCGGAATGGCGATGGCATTCACCGGTACCCGGCATTTCCGGCATTGAACTGCATCCTTTCCGTCAGCGTTTCCGTCCTCGATTTTTGATCCAATTACGAGAACGAGGACGAAAAATCAACGAATAAGCCAGTAAATAAGGCTGAATTGCGCGAACGTAACGGCAACCACAATCGTCCACACAAAAAATTCGCCGGTGTGCAAGCCGCGCTGGCGGGCGGCGCCAAGCCAGAATTGGAGTTTAACGGAACCCAGTGTGATGAGATCACCGTTGCGGAGCACGGCGGTTTGAACGGGCTGGCTGTTGACCGAAGCCAGGGCGTTGGTTGCGGTCTTGAGCGTGAATCCCGATTCACGTTGAAATTCAAGGGTCAGATGCCGGTCCCAAACCCCGTCGTCATCCAGTTGCAATTCGTTTCCCGCTGCGCGTCCGATGCAAAAAGGAAAACGGCGGACAACCGTCTGGCTGCCCGCCTCCTTGCCTGAAAGGATGTTGAGTTGGATCATTACCAAATGCGACGCGGTATCTGGATTTGGTCTCCAGGATAGACCGGCGGGTCTTCCGCCTCGCCTTTCAGCACCTTGTCAACATTCACCTTGATTCGTTCGCCATTGGCGCGGATCAGCACCACTTTTTTGTGATTGGCGAAATCCGTAAAATCGTTGGCGGCTTGAATGGCCCTGCTCACGGTGGTTTCGCCGCTGTAAACATACCGGTTGGGGGACTTGACTTCGCCACCGACAAAATAGACACGGTCGCCGGAGCTCACGGTGACGGTGAGATGGGTGTAAAACTTGGGCACGTAGAGGTCGTGGATTTCATTCTGCAAATCGCCCGCTGTTTTGCCGGTAGCCAGAACCTTGCCGATGTCAGGCATGGTGATGGTGCCATCTTCTTTGATGGGTTCCTGATGTGGCGGAATATCCTCAGGCAGGCCGGTCAAGGTTACAATGACGGTGTCACCGACATGGAAGCGCGCGGCGTCGGCAGCGGAATCAATTGCCGACGGCGGGCCGCTCATCGCCGGCGGATTGGGAGTGTCAGAAAACATGGCATCGTCTGTTGGCGTGGAACAACCGGCCAACATGAAACCCACAAACGACAATCCGCAAACAGACAGCCCCCGCGCCAACAGCGTAAAATTCAATTTCATTCCCTGAATCTTCGTAAAAAACCCGCCGTGCAATCAATACTTTTGTTTGATGTCCCCGCCGCCGTCGTCATCGGGGGCATCGTGATCCCGTGCAGGCACTGGTTGTTCATCGTCACCGCGTGGAGAGTAATCGTGGTAATAGCCCGTGTAGTAATAATAGCTTTCGTCCTGGGACACATTGATGTTGTTGAGTACGATGCCGGCAAAGTTGCCTCCCACCTTTTCGATCATCTGCTTGGCGCGGATGTTCATCGGCTGCGGATAGCGACGGTATTGAATGACCTGCAACACCATGTCCACTTCGCTGGCCAGAACGGAAGCGTCGCTCACGCCCAAAATCGGCGGCGAATCGAAGAAAATGAAATCATACCGCTGTTTTAACTCGCCGATCATGTCTTTCATTGGCAACGATCCGAGAACACCCATTGAACTGTTTGGCAATTTGCCGCTGGCCATGAAATCAAGCAGGGGCACGGCAGTAGTCTGGATCACTTCCGCGAGCGAGTTTTGCTTGAGGAGATAATTTGTCAGGCCGATGTTGTTGCTGACGTGGAGCATTTTGTGGAGGGTCGGGCGGCGCAAATCCGAGTCCACCAGCAACACGCGCTGACCGGTGTGCGCGAACACGGTGGCCAGATTCAAGGCAGTGGTGGATTTTCCTTCGCCCGCGCCGGCGCTGACCACAACGATGCTGTTCAATTTGTCGCCCTTGCGCGAGAAGAGAAGATTGGTTCGCAGCACACGATAGGCTTCGGCGTGGGTGCTTTCGGTGCCTTCGTCCCCGAGAAAACCGACGTTTTGCGGAATGACGCCAAGCACGGGCGCCTGAAATGCGCGTTCAACGTCGTCAATCGTCTTCACGCTGGTGTCCAGATATTCAATGAAGAAGGCCAGACCGATGCCCATGACCAAACCAAAGACGAGGCCAAGGGCAATATTCAAGGTTTTGTTGGGCTTGACCGGAGCATCGCCTGGCGACGCCGGATCAGTGATTTGAACCATGGCCGTTTTTGGAATTTCAAGTCCAAGCTTTTCCGTTTCTATTTTCGCGTCCAGCAGCTTGTGAAAATCCAGCTTCCTTTCCAGTTCCTGTTTTTTCTCCCAATAAGGCATGCCTCTCAGATATTCGGCCTGGTCTCTGTTTTTGGCCTCTTCCACGGCGCTGGTGAACGCATCCAGCGCGGCCTTCTGGGACTTCACCTCGCTGTCAAGCGCGGCCATAATGCCGGCAACCCGGTCGTCGATTTGATGGTTCAACTCGTCAATCTCGGATTGGACTCGTACGACGTTAAGGCTGTTGTTTGGGTTGTAGTCATTGGTCAAAACAACATATTTCTGTTCCGACTCATGCAGTTTATCCAACAATCCTGACAACGCCGAGTCGCTGGTTACGGTGGGCAAAACATCCCTGAGTTTGTCCGTGCTGTAGGCCTGCAATTCCGTCAACCGTGTCTGCAATCGTTTGTAATCTTTTTCCTCCTCGATTTGCTGGTCGTTGTAGCGTTGTAACAATTCCTGCGTGAGCGTCGGCGTCGGACTGCTGGAGTTCGGATCGGAATCCGTAATGTTCAGCGTCCTGCGCAGATCATCCACATTGGTCTGGAGGTTCCGAATTTGTTCCTCCTCATCCTGAAATTGCGCTTCCAGAACGTCAATGCCCCTTGATGTCAGTTCCTGCCGCTGTTGAAGCCGGTAATTCTGATAGGCATCCGCAACCGCATTGGCCAGCTTGGCGGCATCGTCCTTGTTCTCGTTATAAACGGTAATGGTGATGTATTTCGTGTTCCGGATGGTGTCGAGATGCATCCGCCTCTTGAGAAATTCAATGGCCTCGGTCGTTTTGAGCGTCTCACCATTATAATATTTCCTTCCCCATTCGACGTTCAGGTTCAACGTGCTGACGACATTGCTCAAAATGGCCTGAGATTGGATCAGTTCATAAGTCGTCTGAAGAAAATAGGGGTCGTAAACGGATTGTGACACAGACCGGTCTTCACCCATGCTGATGTCGCTGACGTCCGGTTCGACGATGATGCGGACGGTGCTGGAGTAGGATTCCGGCAAAATGAACGTCACCGCCGTGGCAATGATGGCGGTGATCAAAAAAACGGTGATGATGATCGCCTTGCGAATGCGTATAATCCGCCAATAATCCAGGAAATGCAGTTTTGTTTCCTGTGGCGGTGAAGTCTTAAATGTGTCCATACATCAAAAAAAGTGAGTCCCCAGCTTAATAAGACCGAACCTCCATCAAGGTGTTCAAAACATTACAAAATGCGGGCCTAATAAGATGCGGTGACACCTATGTAAACGCGATTGCGCGTGTAACCGCGCTGATAAATATCGGATTGGATGTCGTCAAAATTGTAGCCTGCGTCAGCTGAAATGTGCGGGGTGAACGTGTAGGAAAGATTCAAACCAAGGCTGTAATAGTTATCTGCCGTGTTGTTGTAGGCCCCGCCTTCAAAAGTTGAGTATTGCCAGCTCCCGATGAGTGTTCCCAACAATTTTGGTGTGATTTGGTGGTTGATGGAACCGTAAACATAGGTGCTTTCCTGATCCTGGGTGATCTTGCCGAAACCTGGAGAGTTGGTGCTTACGGTTGAATTCAGAAGGCCGATCACATCTGTGGCATTTCGTTGTTGGTTGAGACCAACTTCCGCATAGCTGCCGGGGCTATAGGTATAGATAACCGACAAAACCGCGTACGGCGAAACCGATGGTGAACTTAGCGGATCGTTGTAATCTTCGGTATATTGTGCGCCGACTTTTGCCGTGACATTCAAATTCGGAAGAAGGTTGTGCTGAATACCGACATATCCGAAGTATGAACGGTTATCACGATCGTCGCTATAGTAAATCCCATTTCCTGAAAGCAGAGGCGAGTAGGCAATCGGCTCATTGCCAATGTAATTTACCAACTCAAAGCTACCACCAAAAAAGCCCATTGTTTCCGGAGAAAAGCGCCATTGAAAATCCACCGAAACCGATTGATCAACACGATTCAGCAACCCGGCCAAGCTGGCACCCGTCACTGGGTCGCCATTATAATTCTCATCAATTTCTGTTATTGTTGCGCCACTGTTCTGGTAGTCGAAAACTGAATTTTGGTAGGTCAAAGACGTGCTGAACTGCCTCGTCCAATCCGTATTCAAGTTAATGGTAGCAGTGTTTACAATGTTGTCTCCGGTGACACGGATGGGCAATGTAGTTATGCCATTGGGATTTAGCAACTGCGGCTCTTGGGCCACGACAAACGTGTCCATTACCTTTGCCTGCCATCTTTCGGTGAACGCGTGATCCACCCACAAATCAAGTTGATCACTTTGATCAATCGGATTTTGGCTGAGACTTTCCCGTTCCTGGTAGTAAGTCATCGAGTAAGTATTGCGCAACCCCAATTCCGTCTGCTGCAGAGGCACGGCCAGAACGAGTTGGGGAGAAACCTCAAACCCGTAGCTGCCTTTCGGGTTGAGTCCGCTGTTTGCGGTGTCGTAGTTGTCGTCGTAAAAGCCGCGCAAGGTGGCTGAAACATTCCACACCTTGGTGTCTGACAGGGGTCCCAAATCTGGCGCGTAAGCGGCGTGCAAACCGGCGGTTCCCGCTGCCGCCAGCCCCATAGAAACAAAGAATTTTTTCATAACTCTTCTGGACTTTCTAGTTAGACCGCTGACATTCGTGTTCATTCAAAAAAATACCTACAACGGATTGCCCGCGAGATAGTGCCAATTCTGCCATTCCACTGTCAAAAACAATTTTTAACATTTTTTTGGCCTGTAAATCACCCCCCTAACCGGCGCGCGGGAGGCGCGGACACCTCAATTTAAACCCGCTTCTGCCTCAGTTCCTTCGATAGTGATTCCAAGGTGAGAGTGTTGACGACGTCCGTTTGTTCCAGCCACCCCTTCCGCGCAATCCCGGCGCCCAACCGGAGGAAGCCCGCGTGCTCGTTACGATGCGCGTCTGGGTTGATAACACACTTCACCCCCTTGCTCTTCGCGTAAGGCCAGAGCCGCCAGTCGAGGTCAAACCGGCGCGGATTGCAATTCAATTCAAGCCAAGTGCCGGTCGCGGCGCACGCGTCAATCACCGCCTGCACGTTCACCGGATACGGCTCGCGTTCCAGGAGCAGCCGCCCTGTCATGTGGGCAATGATACGAACGAATTTGTTTTCCGCGGCGCGAATCAGCCGCTTTGTATTCTCCGCCTCGCTGCTGGCCGGAATGTGCAGGCTGGCAACCACCACGTCCAGTTCCGCGAGCAGGTCGTCGTCAAAATCCAGCCGGTCGCGCAAAATGTCCACTTCGGAGCCGGTCAGCAGCCGGAAACCGCTGCCGCGTTCCGCGAATTGCCCGTTGATTTTTTTGATTTCCTTGATTTGCTCGCGAACGCGCTTTGCGTCCAACCCGTTCGCCTGATACGACGATTTTGAATGGTCGGTGATTGCCCAGTATTGCAAACCGAGGTCTTCCATGAACGCAGCGGTTTCCTCAAGGGTGTTGTGCCCGTCGCTCCACGTTGAATGATTGTGCAGGGCGCCGCGCAAATCCGTCCACTCGATGAGCCTGGGCAAATCATTTTTTTCACCGGCGGCAAATTCACCATGGTCTTCACGTATTTCCGGCGGGATAAAAGGCAGATCCAGCTTCGCAAAAATCCCCGCCTCGTCCCGGCAGGGCACGAGCAACTTCGGATCGCGCGTTTCCTCCTTGGATTTGAAGAGGCCATATTCATTCAACCGCAGGCCGCGCATGATCGCCCGCTGGCGCATGACGATGTTGTGCTCCTTGCTGCCGGTGAAATATGCCAGCGCAAACGGAAACTCCCGGTCGCTCACCACGCGCAAGTCGCACTGGATGCCGCTTTCCAAAATCACGCTCGCCTTGGTGTCGCCCTTGGCGATGGTTTTAATGATGCCCGGCTGCTCGACAAAAAATTCAATCACCTCCGCCGGCTTCTTCGACGACGCCAACAGGTCAATGTCGCCGATCACTTCCTTGAATCGCCGCAGACTGCCCGCCGCGCTGCAACGAATCACTTCCGGATGCTCGCGCAGGTTTTCGAGCAGTGGTTCGGCGGCGCCTAGCGCGTCGCTCAACAAATGTTTGGACGCGTAGGTCCGGCGGCGCTCAATGCCTTCAAGAATGTTCGCCTGCGTCTTTTCGCCAAAGCCGTCGAGCCCGGCAACCTTGCCGGATTTGCATGCCGCTTCGAGTTTTGCAACCGAATCAATGCCCAGCTTTTGATTCAGCGCCTGAATTTTCTTCGGCCCCAGTCCGGGAATTTCCAGCATTTCGATCAGGCCCGGCGGAATGGACGCTTTCAATTCATCGTAGTAAGCCAGCTTGCCGGTTTCCACCAGTTCGGTGATTTTCTTTTCGAGCGCTTCGCCGATGCCTTTGATTCCACCCAGCCGGTTTTCGGCGACAACTTTCGCGAGCGGTTCATTCAGGGTTTCAATCGTGCGCGCTGCGTTCGCATAGGCACGCGTCTTGAACGGATTTTCGCCTTTCAATTCAAGCAGCGTCCCGATTTCGAGCAGTATTTCCGCAACCCGGTCTTTGTCCATAAGCACGAATATCATAGCTCCATCTCAACGGGGGTAAAAGTGAAAGTGTGGGCTGTAAATTGGGTCCGGAGCGATTGTGCGTTTTGACGACCCCAAAAAGGGGATAAACCGGCCTATTTGTAACAATTAAAAGGAAATCAAGCGAAGAAATGGCCTGCGGCTTGCTGTCATTTTAAAGACCGGCGCGTTGAGGTGCGCTGGAAAATAAAATGGCTAAATTCGTAAATTTGCATCTGGATTTTTCGGAACAGTACCTGCAGGCGACGCTGTTTGTATCGCTGTTGAGCGTGTGGGTGTTGGTCGGACTTTTTTATTACCTGAATCGCTACACCCGCCGCGAATATTTCACCATTTGGACCGTGGCCTGGTTGTTTTATGCGCTGTGGCTGACGCTGGGGATGACCATGCAAGGCACAATTTCCAACAAAGCCATCTTCATCCTCAGGCAATGCTGCGTTGCCATTTCGGCGGTGTTTCTTCTGTGGGGCAGCGCCCGCTTCCTCAGCCTGCCGGTCCGGCAGACGTTGCTGACCCTGTTCATGCTGTTCCTGCTGGTTTGGACTGCCATCAGTCCGGAAGTGCTTTCAAACACTTTTCAGGTCCAATTGCCCGTTTTCATTCTAATCGGCCTGGGCAGCGTGTTTGCCGGCGTGTGCTTTTTCCGGGTGCGAAAGAAGATGCCGTTCGTCGGAGCGGGAATGTTGTCCCTGGGCTTCTTTCTGTGGGGGATGTACCTCGCGAGCTATCCCTTCTCCCAGGAGTACCAAAACCTTTACAACGCGGGTTTCCTCATAGCCGCCGTGCTGCAATTGTTCATCGCGGTCAGCATGATCGTGCTGGTCATGGAGGAGGTACGTTACAACGCAGAACAGATGCGCGCAGAAATTGAGACCGTCCGGTCCGAGAAAGAGGCTTTGCAGGCCAAAATCCTCACCACCGAGGAACAATACCGCAGCCTGTATGACCGGGTGCGCCTGACCGAGGGCGTGCAAAAAGCCTACGATGAATTGCGCCGGACCCAGCAGGTGGTCGTGCAACAGGAACGCCTTCGCGCTCTGGGCCAGATGGCCAGCGGTGTCGCGCATGATGTCAACAACGCTCTCTCGCCCATCGTCGCTTATTCGGAATTATTGCTTACCACGGTCCCGGACCTGTCTGAAAATGCGCGGCATTATCTGCAAACCATCAATAAATCCGGTGATGACATCGCCCACATCGTCGCCCGCATGCGGGAATTTTACCGCCGCCGTTCCGACAGCGAACAATTGACGATGGTGAACGTGAACCAGATCATGCAGGAAGTGATCGAACTTACCCGGCCGCGCTGGCGCGACGTTTCGCAGCGGGAAGGCATTTCCATTCATATCGAACACGAATTCGAGTCCAATCTGCCAATGCTGTTGAGCGACCCCACCGAACTCCGGGAGGCGCTGTTCAATTTGATTTTCAACGCCGTGGACGCCCTTCCCCAGGGCGGCACCATTAATCTCGTCACTCGTTCCGTGATCCGCACCGCCCAAGTGGAAAATCTGGCGCCCGAACGGCAAATCCAGGTCGAGGTGCGGGACAACGGCGTGGGCATGGATGAAAAGACCCGCCAGCACTGCCTGGAGCCGTTCTTCTCCACCAAAGCCACACGCGGCGGCACCGGCCTTGGGCTGGCGATGGTTTATGGCATGATGCAACGCCATGAGGGCCTCATCGAAATTGACAGTGCGCCCGGCCGCGGGACTTGTATCCGGCTGTCCTTCCCCATTCGGGAAAAAGCCTTGCCGGCCGCTGAGTTCCCCACGTCGCAGGTTAATAAAAAACGTTCATTGCGCATCCTTTGCATTGACGATGAATCACAGATTCAGGAATTGCTGAAGAACTGCCTCACGTCCCTGGAACACAATGTGACAACGGCTTCGGGAGGCAAACAGGGCGTGGAAATGTTTCGCGCGGCCATGCGCAAAAAACAGCCTTTTGAAACGATTATCACCGACCTGGGCATGCCGGATATCGACGGACAGCAGGTGGCCCGAACCATCAAGGCGGAATCTCCCGGCACACCGGTTATCATGATGACCGGCTGGGGATCAGTCATGAAGGAAGACGGAGAAGTCGTTTCAGGAGTGGATGCCGTGGTGGGCAAACCGCCGCGCATCGGCGAGTTAAACACCCTGCTCCTTAAACTTACCGCCTAGGCAGCCACCGTTTACGAGCCGTTCCTCATCCGCGCCATCGCGTTTTACCCGATTACAAATCCGTGTGTCTCCTCCGGCGCACACCGTATTTTTCCGTGCCGATTCCTGCGAATGCCGGTAACCTCAGGCGCATGTCGAGAATCACCCATTGCCCGGTGGCGCTCACCATCGCCGGTTCCGACAGCGGAGGCGGCGCGGGCATCCAGGCGGACTTGAAAACGTTCGCCGCGCTTGGCATTCATGGCACGAGCGCGATTGCATGCCTGACCGCCCAAAATCCCAAACGCGTTCTCGCCGTCGAAACATGTTCGCCCCGGATCTTGCGGCAACAAATCGAAGCAGTTTTTGAGGAATTGCCTCCCGCCGCCGTGAAAACAGGAATGCTCTTCTCGGCGGAGAATATTCGCGTCGCCGCCGGCTTCTTCAAAACGAAAAAACACCCGCCACTCGTCGTTGACCCGGTGATGGCCTCGACCAGCGGCGCCGTTCTGCTGAAACCGGCGGCGATCAAAATCGTGATGGAGAAATTGCTGCCGCTCGCCGCGCTCGTAACACCAAACGTTTGCGAAGCCGAAATTCTGACCGGACTCAAACTGGCGTCAGTTGAAGATCTGCGCACCGCGGCCCGCAAAATTCACGCACGCTTCGGCTGTGCCGCGCTTGTCAAAGGCGGCCATCTGAAAAACGCGCTTGAAGCCATCGACATTTTTTTTGATGGCCGGACGGAATTACTGCTGAGCGCGCCGTTCATCAAAGGCATTCGCACCCACGGCACGGGTTGCACCTATTCGGCGGCCATCACGGGTTGTCTCGCGCGCGGCTGCAACCTGCCACAGGCGGTGACACGCGCGAAGCAATTCATCACCCATGCCATCGCGCTAAGCCGGCGCGTGGAAAAGCATTTTGTGCTGGGCAATTTCACATGCGCGACCGGCTGAACTCCACCATGTCCGACAAGCTTGTCATCAATGAAGTCTATTTGAGCCTGCAAGGCGAAAGCACCTTCGCCGGGCTGCCATGCATTTTTGTCCGGCTCACCGCGTGCGATTTGCGCTGCTCGTATTGCGACACCGCCTACGCCTTCACCTCGGGCAAAAAGCAATCGCTAACAGAAATTCTCGGCGAAGTTCGTTTTCTTGCGAAACCGTTTTCAAATCCAAAATCTACAATCCGCAATCCGCAATTGCCGCTCGTGGAATTGACAGGCGGCGAGCCGTTGCTCCAGAAAAATTCCCTGCCGCTGATGAAATCACTTTGCGACGACGGCTTCACCGTGCTGCTCGAAACCAGCGGAGCGCATGATATTTCACCTGTGGACCCGCGCGTTCATCACATCATGGATTTGAAATGTCCGGGCAGCGGCGAAGTGGAGCGCAATCGCTGGGAAAACATCAGGCACCTGAAGGCGACCGACGAAATCAAATTCGTCATCGGCACGGCCGAGGATTACGAATGGGCCAAAGACCAAATTGCCAGATGCAAACTTGATGCAATCTGCCCCCTGCTCTTCTCGTGGGTGCATCCACTCTCTCCAGAGCAGCAGGATCGATCGCTGAAAAAAGTCCCGGCCGGGCAAACTCTCGTTTCGCGACGCGAGCTGGCGGAGAAAATCATCGCCGACGCGCTGCCGGTGCGGTTTCAAGTCCAGATGCACAAGGTCATCTGGCCACCGGAACAACGCGGAGTCTAGGGATTTACGATTGCGCCGGAGGGTTTGAGCGCGCATAAATCGCAAATCATAAATCGTGAATTCGTGACCAAAACAGAAAAGATTTTGCAACTGCTCCGCGATTTCGAATCGCGGAACATTGTCCTGATAGAGCCGGATGGTTCGTGGCCCATCGTCTGGGAACGCGCCAAGGGCGTCCACGTCTGGGACGCTGGCGGGGAAAAATATCTGGATTTGACCGCCGCGTTTGGAGTCGCCGCCGCGGGCCACGCAAACCCGAGGGTTGTCAGGGCCGGTCAGGCGCAACTGGCGCGCCTGCCCCACGCAATGGGTGACGTGCATCCGCACGCGCGCAAGGCCGGGCTGGCACGCGAATTAAGCCGCATCACCTTCGAGCGCTGGACCAAATCCCCGGACACCAGACCCCGGACGCCAAACCCGGTTCGTGGCAAAACCATTTTCAGCAATTCCGGCTTCGAGGCGGTCGAATCCGCTCTCAAAACGGCGATCCTCGCCACCGGCAAACGCAGTGTCATCGCGTTCGAAGGAGCGTATCACGGTCTCGGCTACGGCGCGCTCAATGCCACGCACCGCGATTATTTTCGCGGGCCGTTCCGCTCGCAACTGCGCGAGTTCGGACATTTCGTTCCGTTTCCAATGGAAGCCGGCGCTCGCCGGCTGACATCAAAAACTCAAAATCAGAATAAGCCGGTTCACATCGGCTGCGACGAAATCGAAAAACGCATCCGCAAGCTCTTCCGCCGCGAACGCATCGGCGCGATCCTGGTCGAGCCGGTTCAAGCGCGAGGGGGCATCAATATTCCGCCGCCGGAGTTTCTGCCGTTGCTGCGAAAACTTTGCGACGAACACGGCGCGTTGTTCATCGTTGACGAAATTTTCACCGGCTTCGGCCGCACCGGGAAATGGTTCGCGTGCGAACACACCGGCGTCGTGCCGGACCTCATCTGCCTCGGCAAGGCGCTCACCGGCGGTTTTCCGCTCTCGGCCTGTGTCGGCCGGGCGGATTTGATGGACGCCGCCTGGCCGGCATCGCGCGGCGAGGCCATCCACACCAGCACGTTCCTCGGCAATCCGGTCGGCTGCGCGATGGCCCTGGCACAAATCAAGGAGATCAAGCGGTTGAACCTTTGCGAGCGAAGCGCGGAACTCGGAGAATTCCTGCTTTCGCAGCTTCAATCGCAAATCGCAAATCGCAAATCGCAAATCCAAGTGCGCGGCCTGGGCTTGATGGCCGGCGCGGAACTGCGCCTGTCAAACGGCAAGCCCGCAACCGATGCGGCGCTGCGGGCAGTCAAGACGATGTTGCATCGCGGTTTTATCATGCTGCCTGAAGGCGAGTACGCCAACGTCATCAGCTTCACGCCACCGCTGACCATTACCAAGACGCAACTGGCCAAGGCCGTTACCGAACTCCAAAAAGTCTTGGCCACAGATTAACACAGATGTACACAGACAAAATTCAGAGACACGAACGCATTTCCTTTTCATCTGTGTTTATCTGTGTCCATCTGTGGCCCCGTTTTTCCGATGAAACTCACTGAAATGCGGGAACTGCTGGCCACGCGCGGGATTCAGCTTACGAAATCCCTCGGCCAGAATTTTCTGCACGACGCGAACCAGCTCCGGCGCATCGTCAAGGCCGCTGAATTGTCAAAGCCTGACAAGGTCCTCGAAATCGGGCCGGGACTGGGGCCGTTGACGGAATTGCTGTTGCAAAATGCCGGTGAGGTGCTGGCGATTGAAAAGGACGCGCAACTCGTGGAATTTTTGCGGGAGCGCTGCGGTTCGGAGTTCCGGCTTCAGCCGGCTGGGCACTCGCCCGCGAAACCGCCTGAAGGCGGAACTCCAAACTTTCAATTGCTCCACGACGACGCGTTAAAGTTCTTGAAACGCGAACCGCACGATTGGAGCGACTGGAAGCTCGTGGCCAATCTGCCCTACTCCGTCGCGTCGCCAATCCTGGTCGAACTGGCGCAATCACCCCAAAGGCCGGAACGGATGGTGGCAACGCTGCAACTCGAAGTCGCGCGGCGCTTGATGGCCAAAGCCGATGATGAAGACTTCGGCATCCTGTCGTTGCTCATTCAACTCGACTACGAACCACGTGAATGGTTCAAGATTCCGGCAGGCTGCTTTTTTCCGGAGCCGGACGTGGATTCAGCCTGCGTGGTATTGATTCGCCGCGCCCAGCCGCTTTTGCCCGAAAACCAGCGCGCCGCTTTTGTGAAAATCGTGAAGCGCGCATTTTCACAGCGGCGTAAGATGATGCTGAAACTGCTGCGCGAAGACTGGCCGGTAGAAAAACTGACGGGCGCATTTGAAGAACTGAAAATCTCGCCCCAGGAACGCGCGGAGAAATTGAGCTTGGAACAGTTTGTGGCACTGACAGAAAAACTGTTTAGCCACAGATGAAACACAGGTTCGTTTTATGAGCGAAGAAATCTTCGATGTCGTCAACGAACGCGACGAGGTGGTAGGCCAGAATACGCGCGGCGAGGTGCATCGGCTTGGATTAAAGCACCGGGCGATCCACGTGCTGGTCTTCAATGCGGGCGGCGGGGTTTTTCTCCAAAAGCGCTCGATGAAAAAGGACCGCGAGCCGGGCAAATGGGATTCCTCAAGCTCAGGGCATGTGGATTCCGGCGAGGATTATGACACCTGCGCCGTGCGCGAATTGCGCGAGGAAATCGGATTGGCCGTCACCAAGACGCCGGAGCGGCTGTTCAAAATCGCCGCGTGCCCGGAAACGGATGCGGAATTTGTCTGGGTCTATCGCTGCCAGGCCGAAGGGCCGTTTCAGTTGCATCCCGACGAAATCGAATGCGGTGGCTGGTTCACGCCGGATGAGATTTCGCGCTGGATTGCCGAAAAGCCGGATGATTTTGCGGGCGCGTTCATGTTTATCTGGCAAGCTTTGAACCGTTAAGCCGTCAGCAGCAGGTCAGATTGATGAAATAGGATGGTTGGATGGAGGCTAAAATCCCTAAATCCTAACTCCGAATGACTAAATAATTCCCAATGACCAATCCGGAATGCCCGGGCGGCAAGCGTTATTTTGTCATTCGGGCTTCGTGATTATTTCGTCATTATGGTTCAGTCATTCGTCATTCATACGTTTACCGCCTTTACTTGTGCGAAAAATGGGTTAGTTATGTCCCCATGAAAGACGCAAACAATTTTCTGGTTCCGATTGTGGTTGAGCAGACGGGCCGCGGCGAGCGGACGTGGGACATTTATTCGCGCCTGCTCGTTGACCGCATCATTTTTCTCGGCACGGCGGTGGATGACACGGTTTCCAACATCATCATCGCGCAACTCCTGTTTCTCCAGATGTCCGACGCGAAGAAGGACATTCATCTTTACATCAACTCGCCGGGCGGCAGCGTCACGGCCGGGCTGGCGATTTACGACACGATGCAATATCTCACCTGCGACGTGAACACCTATTGCGTCGGCCAGGCGGCAAGCATGGCGGCCGTGCTGCTCGCCGCGGGCACCAAGGGCAAGCGTTACGCACTGCCCAACGCGCGCATCCTCATTCACCAGCCGTGGGGCGGCGTGCAGGGCCAGGCCTCCGACATCAGCATTCAGGCGAAGGAAATTCTGCGGCTCAAGGACCGGCTGAACGAAATCCTCGCCAAACATTGCGGCCGCAAGTTCGAGGAACTCGCGCACGACACCGACCGCGACCGTTTCATGTCCGCCGAGGAAGCGAAGGAATATGGCCTCGTGGACCTGGTGGTCCAGTCGCGCAAGGAAATTCCCGAGCCGGCGGAAAAAAAGCAGGCGAAGGAATGAATATCGCCGAAGATCACGGTTCAGCGTTTTTTGCAACGAACAATCGAAACGTCGAGACCTGACAAATCGGCAATCGTAAATCGCAAATTCCCATGGCCCGCCCCACCACCCTCACCATGTGCAGCTTCTGCGGCAAATCGCACGCGGAAGTGCGCAAGCTGATTGCCGGACCGGGCGTTTATATTTGCGACAACTGCATCATCCTTTGCAAAAACGTCCTCGACCGCGAACTCCAGCTTCAAAGCCAGAAAAAGCAGCCAAAGTTCACCGTCCTCAAACCGGCGGTCATCAAACGCCAGCTCGACCGTTTTTGCATCGGGCAGGAGCACGCGAAGAAGACCCTGGCCGTTGCGGTGCACAATCATTACAAGCGCATCCAACCGGAACCGCCGGCGGAAACCGAAGGCGCGGCAAAGCCCGCCCCAGCCGACCCGCACGCCGACGTGGAAATCGAGAAGAGCAACATTTTGATGATCGGGCCGACCGGTTCCGGCAAAACGCTGCTCGCGCGCACACTCGCGAAAATCCTCGACGTGCCGTTTGCCATCGCCGACGCGACGACATTGACCGAGGCCGGCTACGTTGGCGAGGACGTGGAAAACATCATTTTGCGATTGTTGCAAAGCGCCGATTACGACGTGAAACGCGCCCAGCGCGGCATCGTTTATATTGACGAGATTGACAAAATCGCGCGCAAGTCGGACGGCCCGTCCATCACGCGTGACGTTTCGGGCGAAGGCGTGCAGCAGGCGCTGCTCAAAATTCTTGAAGGCACGATCTGCAACGTACCGCCCCAGGGCGGCCGCAAACATCCACAGCAGGAATACATCCGCGTGGACACGACAAACATTTTGTTCATTTGCGGCGGCGCATTCGTCGGCCTGGAAAAAATCATCCAGCGGCGGCTGGGCCGGCACACGATGGGTTTCGGCGCCATTGGCGAGGCGCAAAAAAGCGCCGGCAACGGGCGTGATGAATTTTTACAGCACGTCGAACCGGAGGACCTGCTCAACTTCGGCTTCATTCCCGAATTCATCGGGCGGCTGCCCGTCGTGACTACGCTTGCGGAATTGACCGAGGAACAACTGGTTTCCATTCTCACCGACCCGAAGAACGCGCTGACGAAACAGTACGCCAAGCTCATGGCGATGGAGGGCGTGGAGCTGGAATTCACGCCGGACGCGTTGCGCGAACTCGCGGCGCAGGCGCTGAAAAAAGGCACCGGCGCGCGCGCGCTGCGGAGCCTGCTGGAAAGGCTGATGCTCGATTTGATGTACGAAGCGCCGGACAACGGCAGCGTCGTCCACGTCAAAATCACCCGGCCTGCCGTTCGCGGTGAAAGCAAGCAGATTGTCCGGCGCAAGCAGGACGCGGAAGCCGCCTAAATTTTTGTAGGAGCCGAGGTAACGAGGCTCTGTTCAACTTTGGGTTCCGGATTCCGGATTTTGAAATGAGCCTCCTCACGTCGGCTCCTACAATGTTTCACTCGCCAATATCTTCATTCCAAAGCTCCGGTCTGGCTTTGATGAAATCACGCATGAGTTGGATGCAAGCCGGGTCTTGCAGCACCTCCACTTTCACGCCCTGTGAGCGGACATATTCTTCCGGGCCTTGAAACGTTTTGTTTTCGCCGATGACGATACGCGGAATTCCGTAGAGCAGGATCGCGCCGCTGCACATCGGGCACGGTGACAGCGTCGAGTAAAGCACGCAACGCCGGTAAACCGACGCCTTGAGCCGGCCGGCGTTTTCGAGGCAATTCATTTCCGCGTGATGAATCACGCTGCCGCGTTGCACGCGCTGGTTGTGGCCGCGCCCGATGATTTTGCCGTCGAGCACCAGCACCGAACCAATCGGAATGCCGCCTTCGGCCAGCCCCTTTCCGGCTTCCTCAATCGCGGCTTTGAAAAATGCGTCCATGATTCAACGCGCGAAAATCTGGCGAATCACGTCCTCAATCGGCACTTCCTGAATGTCAATGTCGGTCACGGGAAGCTCATCGAGCAGCGATTTGCAGGCGGCGATGACCCGGTCGCGTTTGACCTTGAGTGTGACGGAACTGGCGCTTTTCTCCACGACTTCGCCGTAACGCGACAGGTTTTCATTCGGGTGCGCATCGGTGCTGGCGCATTGAATCGTGATGAGTTTGAAGTCGGCGAAGCGGTCCACAATTTCGGCCAGCCGGCCGTCAAAGAAGATTTTGCCGTGGTCAATGATGATGACGCGGTCGCACAGCGCCTGGATGTCGGCCATGTAATGGCTCGTGAGCAAAATCGTCGTCTTCTGCTCGGCGTTGTGCCGGCGGATGAACTCGCGCACGGTCTTTTGAGAAACGACGTCGAGTCCGATGGTCGGCTCGTCGAGGAACAGCACCTTGGGCTGATGGAGCAGCGACGCGATGAGTTCCATTTTCATGCGTTCGCCAAGCGAAAGTTCGCGGACGCTGACGTTGAGTTTGTCGCGAACATTGAGCAATTCGCTCATTTCGGCGACGGTGCGCTCGAAGCGGTCGGCGGGGATGCCGTAGATTTTCGAGTTCAGTTCGAGCGATTCGCGTGCGGGCAAATCCCACCAAAGCTGGTTTTTCTGGCCGAGCACGAGTGCAAACTGGCGCCGGTAGCCGTCGTGACGTTCCCACGGCACGTAACCCAGCACGCGCGCCGAGCCGCCGGTGGGAAACAGCAGGCCGGCGAGCATTTTCAGCGTGGTTGTCTTGCCCGCGCCGTTTGGACCCAGAAAACCGACGAGCTCACCCGGTTCAATTTTGAAACTGACTTCGTTGACGGCGATGAGTTGTTCGTATTGACGATGGAAAAGCCCCCTGACCGCGCCGGCAAAGCCCGGCTGCTTTTTGTAGGTGCGAAAGGCTTTTGTCAAGCCGTTGACTTCGATGACAGGCACGGCAGGAATGTCGAGGGTCGAGGGCCGGGTGTCGAGCGCGGAAACTCAGCGGTTCAACTGTTTTTCGAGGTAATTGACGACCTGACGGACGTTGGCGTCCACTTCCATCCGGTCTTTGACCAAGCGGCAGGCGTGCAGCACGGTGCCATGGTCGCGTCCGCCAAAGGCTTCACCGATGGTGTTGAGCGAGCTTTCGGTCATCTGGCGTGAGAGATACATCGCGACCTGACGCGGAAACGCGATGTTTTCCGGGCGGCGTTTGCTGGTCATGTCGGCGAGGCGGATGTCGTAGTGCTCGGCCACTTTTTTCTGGATGACCTCAATGCTGATGGTCAACCGGCCTTCTTCATGGAGGATTTCGCGCAGCAACCCCTCGACAACCTCGATGGACAATTTCTTGCCGGTGAGCGAGGCGTAGGAAGCGACGCGGATGAGCGCCCCTTCGAGCCGGCGGACATTGGTGCGAATGCGGTTCGCCAGAAAGTTCATCACCTCATCCGGCAGGGTCACGCCCATGATCTGCGCCTTCTTTTGGAGAATGGCCAGGCGCATTTCGACGTCCGGCGGCTGCAAATCCGTGACCAGCCCCCACTCAAAGCGCGAGACAAGGCGATGTTCAAGCCCCTGGATTTCGCTGGCCGGACGGTCGCAGGTGAGCACGATTTGTTTTCGCGCCTCGTGCAACGCGTTGAAAGTATGGAAAAATTCCTCCTGAATGCGTTCCTTGCCGGCCAGAAACTGGATGTCATCAATCAACAGCACGTCCGTCTGGCGGTATTTTTTGCGGAACTTGACGAGCTGGTTGTTTTGAATTCCATCGATGTATTCGTTTGTGAATTTTTCGGAGGAGAGATAGGCCACGCGCGCGCCCTTTTTATTGCCGACGACGTGTTGTCCGATGGCGTGAAGCAAATGCGTCTTTCCCAGGCCGACGCCGCCGTAAAGAAAGAGCGGGTTGTAGGATTTGCCGGGCACTTGCGCGACGGCGAGGGCCGCGGCGTAGGCGAAATTGTTGTTGTTGCCGACAACGAACGATTCAAAGGTGTTTTTGGGATTGAAGAGCAAATCGCCGCTGGCGGGTGAGCGTTCGTGGGATGATTCAGCGGCCTTTGTTCTGGCCGGGGCTGGAGCTTGGGCAGGCAACGTCGGAGCGACTCCGGTTCCGATTTTGAATTTCACCTGCAACTGACGGCTGGCGGCAACGGCCACGGCGTCCTGCAGCAGGCTGAGATAGTTGTCCTTGAGCCAGAGTCCGCAAAATTCGTTCGGTGTCTCGATCGTGACGTGGCTGTTGTCCATGTCACAAATGCGCAGCGGGGCAAACCACATGTTGTAAGTGTCCCTGCTTAACTTGGAGCGAAGTTGCTCCTGCGCCGAATTCCAAATTTTTTCCGCTGAAAGCTGCATGTGTTTCGTCAAAAAGCCGGTTTTTTAAGCCTTTTATTCACCTAGCCCCGAAATCAGCATTTATCGCCGGTTTCCGCAGGCACTCACTTCGGCAGAGAGCAATCGGTCCGAATAGGCAGCCGCTATTTCATCTCTGTTCGCCAAAAAAATTCTCTTTTCACTAAATGCAACATATTGATTTGCAATATGTTACACACTACAAAAACAAATCCACGACCGTGATTTTCTTAAAACATTGAAACGCCCTGAAACAACTTCGAACAACGCGGTCATTTTTATGACATTGAGTCGAAAGTTCCTAGGAGAACATATTAACTCTTGTTCACGAGTTATTCACATGCCATTTCTTGTCAATTAAATCAACATTTTTGCTCCGCAACACCGGCGGCGCGCCAATCAAACAGCCTGCTCGCCGGTTTCGCCAGTGCGGATGCGGACAACATTCTCAACCGGACTCACAAAAATTTTCCCATCGCCAATTTTTCCGGTCTTTGCGGCCTTCAAAATCGCGTCCATGGCCGATGGCACCAGGCTGTCAGCCAGCACGATCTCGATTTTGACTTTGGGAATAAAATCAACGGTGTATTCGCTGCCGCGGTAAATTTCCGTATGCCCCTTCTGGCGGCCGAACCCCTTCACTTCGGATACAGTCATGCCTTGCACACCCTGTGCCGCCAACGCCGCCTTCACTTCGTCCAGTTTGAAAGGCTTGATGATCGCTTCTATTTTTTTCACGCGCGTTCCTTGGTTTGTTTGTGCTCCCATGTTATCACCCGATGCCGCGCTGTAAACAGGAATCTTCGTTGAGAAAGTTGCCAGGCCGTCTCGATTTGGCCACCGGCTGCATGAACACCACAGCGGGCGTCAAGGGATTACTCGCCCATGGGATTTAATCAATGTTCCGAACCTGCAAAGCTGCCGCTTAACACCTGCCGAGCCTTGACTTGACGTGCCAAGCCTGACTCGCAGGGACGCTTGCCATGCGAAAATAAAGCATCCCACAACAAACCTTCTCCCGGTCATAAAACAGCTAAAAACCAAGATCCATCTGCATTGGCCGCGAATATTGCACCCCACGACCTGCCAACCAGCCCTGTTCCCGTCTAAAGCCCTGTTTTAATGATGCAATCAATAGTTATAATATACACTTCTACTTTACGATATGCATTTGACATGGATAAGCGATTATGATTTATTGGACGCGTGCAGGGGTGTTTTGGGTGTTGTTGCAGGTGTTCTTTGAATTTTTTGAAAACAGTTTTTCGATCCTGGTTCCGGTACAAACCAGGTCGGAGTTCTCCGTGATCCTACGTTGTACTCATTCAAAATTCACCGGGCCTCTCGGTCATCTCCTGGCCGCTTGGCCCGGTTTTTCTTTTCTTTCGGGCCCTCGGCGTTGGCGGCGCCCCTGTCCATTCGTTGACACTGTTTTTAGCGGCTGCTAGTTTCTGTCCTTCTGGAAAGTCAAATGGACTACAAAAACACATTGAATCTGCCGAACACCGGTTTTCCGATGAAGGCCGATCTCGTTAATAGCGAGCCGAAACGATTGAAAAAATGGGAAGTGGCGAAGCTCTATCGAAGGATTCAAGAGCAACGAGAAAAGGAAAGCGCGAAGAAATTCGTCCTGCACGACGGTCCGCCGTTTGCCAATGGCAATGTCCACATCGGCACCGCGCTCAACAAGATTCTCAAGGACATTATCGTCAAATACAAAACGCTGCGCGGCTTCAGCGCGCCCTACGTTCCGGGATGGGATTGTCACGGACTGCCCATCGAATACAAGGTTATGCAGGACTTGAGGTCGGAATTTATACAGAAGACTCTTGATAAAGCAGGCAATTTACCGTCGGGGTTTCAAAAAGAATATATTGAAGAACCTTTCTCAAAAACCCCCCTTGAGATTAGGGAAAAATGCAAAGAAACTGCGCTTAACTGGATTGAATTTGCCGATGGATCAGGACAAAAGGAGCAATTCAAACGCCTCGGGATCCTCGGCGACTGGGACAATCCGTATCTCACGCTGAACAAGGAATACGAGGCGGACGAATTGCGCCTGTTTGCCGACATTGTCGAAAAGGGTTTTGTTTATCGAGGCAAAAAACCGGTTTATTGGAGCATCCCCTGCCGCACCGCGCTGGCCGAGGCCGAAGTTGAATACAAAGACCACGTCAGCCCTAGCATCTATGTTAAATTTCAAGTCGTCGGCCAACCGAATACCTTCGTCTTGATCTGGACGACGACTCCGTGGACTTTGCCGGCAAATCTCGCCGTCGCTTACAATCACAAATTCCAATATGTCAAAGTCAAAGTTGGCGAAGAAAATTATATTTTGTCCAAAGGATTATTGCCGAGCATCGCGAGCAAATGTGGCTGGAATCAATATGAGGAAAAACCTTTTGATGTAACTGAATTCATAAAACTCGAATATTTTCATCCGTTCTGTAACCGAAGGGGTGGTATTTATAATGCGGATTTCGTCACAAATGATACTGGCACTGGATTTGTTCATATCGCGCCCGGTCATGGTTTGGAAGATTATCAATTAGGGAAAGCTGTTCATTTGCCAATTTACTCACCGGTTGATGATGATGGACGCTTGGCTGACACGAGTGATTTGCCGATTCAGGATCAGATGCCGAAGGAGATGGTCGGCAAATCCATTTTGGAAAAGCACGGCAAGAGCGACGCCAACGAAGCCGTCTTGCACGAACTCCGCACGCGTCATGCCCTGCTCCATCAGGAAAATTATCACCACAGCTACCCGCATTGCTGGCGCAGCAAAACACCCGTCATCTTCCGCGCGATGGACCAGTGGTTTATCAAGGTGGATCACTGTAACAGTGAATCATTACAGCGTGGAGCCGAACGTGCGGCAGCAATGGGCTTGCCTGGGGGTTTATCACCAGCGATTCAATTTTCGACTGATGACCCGGAAGTTTTAGCGGCGAGTCGTCGCGCGGGACAGCTTCAAGGCTTAAGAGGTGAGGCGATTAATGCTATTGAAAGCAAAGTTAATTGGATACCGTCTTGGGGCAAAAACCGCATTCTGGCGGCGGTAATATCTCGTCCCGATTGGTGCATTAGCCGCCAACGCACTTGGGGCGTGCCGATTCCATTTTTTTACGACGTCTCAGGCAACCCTATTCCAAATCCTTCAACGCAATCAAAGCAAGCCGCTGAAGTTGTAGAAAAGGCAGCGGAATTGATTAGGGAACACGGCTCGGACGTCTGGTTCGAGAAATCCGCCGCCGAATTGTGGTCGCTGGTGAAGCCGAAGGATTGGACCGGGGCCGAAGCCGTCAACAAGTCCAACGACACGCTGGACGTGTGGATTGATTCCGGTAGTTCATCGCGTTCCGTTTTGATGCGGCGGGCGGAATTGCAGCACAGGTTTGGAGTTCCGCCTTTAGGCGGTTCGGCTGAAGCAAATGCTACCGTGAAACCGCCTGAAGGCGGAACTCCAAACGCGTGGCAAGCGGATGTTTATCTCGAAGGCAGCGACCAGCATCGCGGCTGGTTTCAATCGTCGCTGCTACTGTCGCTGGCTGGCAACGGCGCGGCGCCGTTCAAGACCGTGCTCACACACGGCTTCATGGTGGATGCCGACCGCGAGAAAATTTCCAAGAGCAAACAAAGCCAGGGCGGTTATGAAAAACCGCAGACATCGGAAGCTTACATCAAGAAATATGGCGCCGACATCGTGCGCCTGTGGGTTTCGTCGCAGGATTTCCGCAACGACATCATCGTGAGCGAGGAGCGCATCGCCAAGGTCGCGGAAACCTATCGCGGCATCCGCAACGCGCTCCGCTACCAGCTCTCGAATCTTTACGACTTCGACCCGGCAAAACACACCGTGCCGGATGACAAGCTCACCGGCCTCGACCGCTGGATTCTCGGCGAATTTTCGAAACTGGAGCAGGAAGTCGTCAAAGCTTACGACGATTACGAATTCCACGTCGTCTATCAAAAAGTAAGCCAGTTCATCGCCGTCGAGCTGTCCTCGATTTATCACGACGTCATCAAAGACCGGCTGTACACCGACCCGGCGAATTCGCATCGCCGCCGCTCGACGCAGACCGCGCTGCACCGGCTCGTGACCGGGCTCTGCCAGATGCTCGCGCCGATCCTGGCGTTCACGGCGGACGAAGCGTGGGAATTTGTGCCGGGGAAACCGACGGGGGCGGTGCATGAAAGCAAATTCAAGCCGGGCAATTTTGAATTTTCTGAAGACGAACAGAAAATTTGGAAAAGCCTGTTGGAACTGCGGCGGGTCACTTTACCGGAGCTGGAAAAATTCCGTCAGTCGAAGGCAATTGGCAAATCTCTTGAAGCTAAACTCGATTTGATTGGAAACTCTAAGTCTCTCATTGAAGTGCCACAGAACAAGGAAAACCTGCGCGAACTGCTCAATGTTTCTCAACTCAAAGTTCAGGTTGAAACACCAGTATATCCGTCAAACCCAAAGACTTTATCGGATTTATCGGAGATAAGACTTGATAAGCTGAATCTGCGATTAAAAAGTGAGTTCTTTGGAGAACTTGTAATTTCAGTTTCCAAAGCCGACGGCCAGAAATGCGAGCGCTGCTGGCATTGGGAAACGGATGTCGGTTCCAATCCGGAGCATCCAACAATTTGCGGGCGCTGCGTCGAGGCGGTAAAGCAATTTAAGGTATGAAATTGTTTGGGAGCGCGAGCCTCTGGCTCGCTGAATTCGGTGTTCCACCGAATTGTTCCAAGATGTTCCCGGCGCGACGCCGGAAACGGCGGGCGTGACGCCCGCGCTACCTTTTTCATAATCACGCGACCCATTTTCACGCCGGCTGCTGCTGCGTCAGGCAATGCAGCGAGCCGGACCCGAGCACCAGATCAACGGCGTGAATGCCGACCACCGGCCGATCCCTGAACAATTCACCCAAAATGCCGAGCGCGACGCGGTCGTTCGGGTCATTGAACGTCGGCACGATAACGCAGGCGTTGCAGATGTAAAAATTCGCGTAGCTCGCCGGCAGCCGATGACCTTTGAAATAAAGCGGGGCGGGCATCGGCAATGGCACGACCTCGGGCCTTGCGCCGTCTTCCAATCGTAAATCCCGGATGCGCTCCCAGTTTTCCGCCAGCCGGCGATAATTGGCGTCGCGTTTGTTCTTTTCCCGGATGAGCACGAGCGTTTTCCTGTTCACGAAACGGCAGACGTCGTCAACGTGTCCGTGCGTGTCATCGCCCGCCGTGCCTTTGCGCAGCCAGAACACATTTTTCGCGCCTAGATACTTCCGGAATGTTTGGTTGTATTGCGCCCGTGTCAGGCCGGGATTGCGGACCTGAATTTTCGGGTGAAGGTAGCATTCCTCGGTCGTCAGCAACGTGCCGCGGCCATTCACTTCGATGCCACCTCCTTCGAGGACAAAAGGTTTGCCTCCGACCACGGCGTGGAAAAGTTGCTTGTGCAACCGGCGCGCCGCCATTTCCGGCACCCTGCGGTCCTTCTGCCAGTCGTCGTGCCTCGCCCACGCGTTGAAATGGAAATGGACGATGACAGTCTCAAAGTTCGGAGTTCGGAGTTCGGAGTTCGGAGTTTTAAGCCGCACGAAAATCGGTCCGCTGTCGCGCATCCAGCCGCGGTTCGTAGGATGCACGATGAATTGAACCTTTTTCAGATCGCAGCCTGCGCGCTGGAGATAACCGCGCGCCTGTTTCTCTTCGGCCCCGTGCCGGACGAGGATGCGCACAATTTCCCCCGGTGCAATCTTGCGCACCATCTCGCCGTAGACCCACCGGACGGCCTCCATTTTCCCCGGCCAATCCGCCTCGTGATGCGGCCAGGCAAGCCACGTGGCCTCGTGCCGTTCCCATTCGGCGGGCATTGCCGCGTCTTCGAATTGTACATTTGTCATAAAATTCACACAGAGGATAACCGCTTCGCCGCTGCTGGGAAACCCTGAAAGAAACCATCCGGCAGGAAATAACGCCCGAACGGGGACTGGCAAACCACCCAATTATAAACATCGTTCGTATTGGGGCCGGTGCAACTTTTAAATTTTTAAAAAACAAGCGGTCATTGGCTGAAAATTTGCTTGTTATGAAGGAGGTTGAGTCAGGAGACGGAGATGAGTTGAAGCCGTTCAAGTCGTATGAAAATGATCTTAAATCAAGTCAGGAGGGTGAAAGCCACGAAAAACACTTTATGCGTGTGTTTGCTGGCCTTTTCGACGGCGGGCTTGATTGCTCCCCAAATACCTGTCCTGAAACCGGCAACTGTAACATTATCCGCCGGTGCGACCAGCGCCGAAATCCAGCAGGCGCTGAACCGCCTCCCGGAAAGCGGCGGCGAGGTGGTGTTGCCGTCCGGAACATTTGAGGTCAGCCAGCCCATCGTGTTGCGGCGTGATAATGAAATCTTGCGCGGTTCCGGCGATGCCACCGTTTTGCGCCTTGCGGATAACGCCAATTGCCCGGTCATCATTTTGGGTGAACCGGTCAACAATCCACAGCGAACGGTGAAAAATTTACGGGTCAGCGGCCTTTTCATTGATGGCAACCGTTATCGCCAGCAACGCGAGCTTTGGCGGCTTGAGGGCGAAGGCTCGGAGATCCGCAACAATGGAATCACCGTGCAGAACGTGAGCGACTCGGTCGTGGAGCACGTGACGTGCGCCCGCTGCCGTTCCGGCGGCCTCGTCACCACGCGTGATGTGCGGCGGCTGGCGGTGCGGGATTTGACGGCGTTCGACAACGAGTTTGATGGCCTGGCCTGTTATCAGACGACGGATTGCCTGTTCACGAAGCTTAATCTCCACGACAATCCCGGTGCCGGCATCTCACTGGACCTCGCTTTCAACCACAACGTCATCAGCAACGCCGTTTTGAGCGCGAACGACCTCGGCATCTTCATGCGCGAGAGCCGCGAGAATCAATTTCATAACATTTCCATCTTCGGCAGCCACAGTTACGGCGTGTTCATGGCTGACGCCGGGAAGCAGACTTCTCGCGGCTGGCAACCCGCCCCACGGACGGAGTGCGCGGACAATTCGTTCACCAACCTGATTGCCAACAACTGCGGCAGCGCGGCCATCCGGGTCAACAGCACCACCTGCACCAACAATGTCATCGTCCGCGCCAAGTTTGACGGCACTGCCCGCGGCGGACTCTCGCTGGCGCAGCCGGATTTGGTGACGGTGCGGTAAATCGGTTTTTCCACGACGGTCTGGTCCCGTTCCCCGTCCCGCTTTTTGCCGGAGAATTTCGAGGGCGCGAAAGCAAGCGACGATGCGGACGGAAATTTCAAACCGTCTTTCTTCAATAAACTCTTGTATCGAGAAAAATTTTCGGACACAGTGCCGCGCCAAAACAATTTTGCCATGCTCGAATTCAGGAACAAAATTTTATTCGTCGGTTATGGGGCCGTGGCGCAATGCGCCCTCCCCATTCTGGTCAAGCACCTCAAGATGCCGCTCGGACACATCACGGTCATGGATTTCGAGGACCGGCGCGACGCGCTGGCGCCGTGGTTGAAGCGCGGCGTGAAGTTTGTCCGCAAACGCGTGACGCGCGGGAACATGCGCGCGCTGCTGGGCAAATATCTGGAGGCGGGCGACGTCCTGATTGACCTGGCCTGGAACATTGACTGTTGCGAGATTCTCCAGTGGTCACACGACCGCGGCGTGCTTTACATCAACACGTCGGTCGAATTGTGGGACCCGTATGAAAATTCCAAGGGCGCGCCGCCGCAGAAAATGACCCTCTACTGGCGCCACATGAACATCCGCCGCATGACCGGCAAATGGAACCGGCCCGGACCGACGGCCGTGCTCGAACACGGCGCGAATCCCGGCCTCATCTCCCACTTCACCAAACAGGGTTTGATTGACATCGGCAACCGCGTCATCAAGGAAAGGAAGGTCACCGGCAGGGCCGCCGATGAAATCAGGCAGTTCATCGCCGGGCAAAAATTCAATTATCTGGCGATGAAACTCGGCGTGAAGGTGATTCATTGCAGCGAACGCGACACGCAGATCACAAACAAACCCAAACAGGTGGACGAATTCGTCAATACCTGGAGCGTCGAGGGCTTTCGCGAGGAAGGCACGACCACCGCCGAGATGGGCTGGGGCACGCACGAAAAGGAATTGCCGCCGCTGGCGCATGAGCACACCGAAGGCCCGCGCAACCAGATTTGCCTCGCCCGCATGGGCATCAATACGTGGGTCTCGTCATGGGTGCCGGACTATTGCATCAACGGCATGGTCGTGCGCCATGGCGAGGCCTTCAGCATTTCCGACCGGTTGACGGTCTGGAAAAATGGCAAGGCCGTCTACCGGCCCACGGTGCATTACGCCTACTGCCCGGCTGATGTGGCCATCGCGTCGTTGAATGAACTCCGGGGCTATAATTACGAGCTGCAAAAGAAACAGCGCATCCTCAACGACGAAATCACCAGCGGCGCCGACATCCTCGGCGCCCTGCTGATGGGCCACGCTTACAACTCGTGGTGGACGGGCAGCGACCTCAGCATCGGGGAATCGCGCCGGCTGGTGCCGCACCAGAACGCCACCACCATGCAGGTGGCCATCTCGGTCATCGCGGCGGCCATGTGGATGATTGAAAATCCGGCCAGGGGCGTTTGCGTGCCGGACGACCTGCCGCACGAATACATTTTGAAAATTTCCAAGCCGTATCTCGGAAAATGGATTTCCAAGCCGTCCAACTGGACGCCTTTGAAACACTACACGAACGCGTTCAACGGCCACAACAATCCGCAGCTTGACCGGAAGGATCCGTGGCAGTTCAAAAACTTCCTGATTACCGACGGAGACTGAGATGATCCCACGACGCACGCTGAAGAAACTGGCTGAGCAACACGGCACGCCGCTGTTCGTGGTGGACCATGACGAATTGCGCCGCAATTACGCCATGTTCAAAAAATATCTGCCGCGCGTCCAGGCTTACTACGCCGTCAAGGCCAACCCCGATCCCGCCATCGTCAAGACCCTGTTCGATGCCGGGGCGAGCTTCGACGTGGCCTCCATGCCGGAATTTCACATCGTCCATGAATACATCAAGGACATGCCGGACAAACAGCGGCAGGCCTGGATTTGGGACAAAATCATCTACGCCAATCCCATCAAGGCCAACGAGACGCTGCGGGAGCTGAACCCGTACAAACCGCTGGTCACCTACGACAACTACGAGGAAATACGCAAAATCAAGAAATACGCACCGCAGGCCGGGCTCGCGTTGCGGCTGAAGGTGCCCAACACCGGCGCGATGGTGGAACTGTCGTCGAAATTTGGCGCCTCGCCCGGCGAAGCCGTTGATTTGATCCTGGCGGCGGACAAGGTCGGACTGACCGTCGAGGGCATCAGCTTCCACGTCGGCAGCCAGACGACGAACTTCAAAAATTACGTCGCCGCCATCAACCTCACCGCGAACATCTTCAAGGAAGCCAGAGACCGCGGCTACACCAAGATGAACCTCTTGGACATCGGCGGCGGATTTCCGGCGCCGTACGACGACTCGGTTAAACCGTTCCGCGAGCTGGCCGGCATCATCAATCGCGAGCTCAACCGGCTGTTCCCGAAAAACATCCAGATTCTCGCCGAACCGGGCCGCTTCCTTTGCGCAACCACCGCCACCGCTGTCTCGAAAATCATCGGCAAGGCCGTGCGCGACCAGAAACTGTGTTACTACATCAACGACGGCGTTTATCACACCTTTTCGGGCGTCATTTTCGACCATTGCCATTACCACCTTAAATCGTTCAAAAGCGGGCCGATGCAGATTTGCTCGGTGTTTGGCCCGACATGCGACGCGCTCGACGTGGTTTCGATGGCTGAAAACCTGCCAACCAACCTGCAGCTCGGCGACCTGCTCTACAGCGAACAAATCGGCGCCTACAGCCATGCGTCCTCGACGTATTTCAACGGTTTTCCGCCCGCAAACGTGGTGCATATCAACCAGTGACCGGCGTGTATTTCCCGGTTTAACCTTGTCCGCACCATTCGCTTGAATTCCAGACTGGCTCGCGCCATGCTCATCGGGTTCAGTGGGTGAAATATGAAGCCAAATGACTTTTCCGATGCGCGGGTGCTTGTGACCGGCGGCGCGGGCTTTATCGGCAGCGCGCTGGTCTGGGCGCTGAACCGCCGCGGCTGCGAACGCATCGTCGTTTGCGACCGCCTTGGCACGGATGAAAAATGGCGCAATCTCACGCCGCTGCGCTTCGCCGATTACGTCGAGGCCGACGACCTGCTGCCGCGATTGCAAAGCGGCGCGCTGGGAAAATTCGACCTGATCCTGCACATGGGCGCGTGCTCGTCCACGACCGAGCGCGACGCGGGTTTTCTCATCCGCAACAATTACGAATTCACCAAGGACCTGGCGGCCTGGGCGCTCGCCCGGACCGCACACCGCCAAAAACCGCGTTTCGTTTATGCGTCGTCCGCCGCGACCTACGGCGACGGCTCGGCGGGGATGGAAGATGACGATTCGCAACTCGACAAGCTGCGTCCGTTGAACATGTACGGCTGCTCGAAACACCTTTTCGATTTGCACGCCCGGCGCGCCGGATTTCTGGACCGCATCGCCGGGCTGAAATATTTCAACGTCTTCGGCCCGAACGAAGATCACAAGGCAGACATGCGTTCGCTCGTCCACAAAAGTTTCGGGCAGGTGCGCGAAACCGGCGCCATTTCCCTTTTCAAGAGCCACCGTTCCGGCTATCGCGACGGCGAACAGAAACGCGATTTCCTTTACGTCAAGGACGCGGTCGCCATGACATTGCATCTGGCCGCGACGCCCAAGGCGAACGGCCTGTTCAACATCGGCAGCGGCCAGGCGCGGACATGGAATGACCTGGCAAACGCGGTTTTTGCCGCGCTAAAGCGGAAGCCAAACATCCAGTTCATCGAAATGCCGGAGGCGATCCGCGACAAATACCAGTATTTCACCCAGGCGAACCTGTCCCGGCTGCGCGCCGCCGGTTACACCGCGCCCGTCACTTCCCTTGAAGATGCCGTGACCGACTATGTCCGCAATTATCTGGTGCCCGACAAGCGGCTCGATCCGGCGATGGCATAAAATTTCACCGCAACGTGACTTGCCGTCATCGGCGGTTTGCGGACATTCTGTCTCGAAATGGAAAACAGTTTTTTCATCCGCTCCGGATTGATTGCACTTGCTGCGTTCGGCGTTCAACGCATCTTCGCCGGTGACTTTGACGCCACGACCGGAACCGTCGGTTGGAAAATGAACGGGCTTGCAACGCCGGTCAATCAACTCGTCACCCCAGCCGGAACGCAGGTCCAGTTGCCGGACATCCGGCCAAACGCACTGGCGCTGAGTCCGAACGGCGAAATTCTCGTGACCGCCGGCCTGACGCATGAGTTGATCGTCGTGGATCCGGCGACTGGAAACATTTTGCAGCACGTTTCGTTTCCGGCGGACAAGGCGATGGAAGAAAAACCCATCGTCGAAGGTATTTTGAACCCGGACGAAAAGGCGCAACTCAGCTTCACCGGCCTCGCGTTTTCGCCGGACGGCTCGCGGATTTATCTCTCGAACGTCAATGGCGACATCAAGGTCTTCGGCGTCGGCATGGCCCGCAAAGTTTCACCGCTGTTTTCCATCGCATTGCCAACAGCCAAGGCGTTTGACCGGACAAACGAAATTCCCGCCGGCATTGCCGTTTCACCGGACGGCAAAAAAATTTACGCCGCGCTCAACCTTTCCAATCGCCTCGCCGAACTGGATGCGGCGACCGGGCGCCTGCTGAGGATCTGGGATGTCGGGGTCGCGCCGTTTGACGTGGCGCTTGCCGGCAAAAAAATTTATGTCAGCAACTGGGGTGGCCGCCGGCCGGACGCAGCCAGCGTTGTCGGTCCGGCCGGACAGGGCACACGTGTGCGTGTGGATGCGCGCGGCATCGCCAGCGAAGGTTCGGTGTCAGTAATTCATCTCGACCCGAAACCCGAAACCCAAACCACAAACTCCGAAATCCTTACCGGCCCGCACTCCTGCGCACTGGCGCTGTCACCGAATGGCCGCTGGCTGGTGGTGGCCAACGCGGGAAGCGACACCTTAAGCGTCATTGACACCCGCACCGACCAAGTCGTCGAGACGATTTGCGCGCGGCAGAATCCGGGTGATGTGTTCGGCGCGCAGCCCAACGCGCTCGCGTTCAACAGATCCGGGGATAAACTTTTTGTCTGCAACGGCACGCAAAACGCCGTCGCGGTTTTCCAATTCAAACCCGGTGAATCGAAATTGCTCGGCTTGATTCCCGTCGGCTGGTTTCCCGGCGGCATTGCGTTTGACGCAAAGCAGAAGACAATTTGCGTGGCGAACATCAAAAGCATCATCACAAAAACGGAAAGGGCCAGATTGGGCCACGGGTTTGGATTTAACTCCCGGCAATATGCCGGCTCGCTCTCGCTGGTGCCGGTGCCTTCGGCAAAAGAACTGGCAAAGCTGACGCAAAAAACGCTGGCGGATTTGCGCTACCCGCTTCTCGCGCAGGCGAAGTTGCCGGCGCGGCCAAATCAGCCGGCGCAGCCGGTGCCGGAGCGGGTCGGCGAACCGAGCGTGTTTCAGCACGTCATTTACATCATCAAGGAAAACCGCAGTTACGACCAAGTCCTCGGCGACGTGGCGGAAGGCAACGGCAACGCCAGCCTGTGCATTTTTGGCGGGCGCGTCACGCCAAACGAACACAAGCTGGTGAGCGATTTTGTGCTGTTGGACAACACGTATTGCTCCGGCAATTTAAGCGCCGACGGCCATCAATGGGCGGACACCGCCATCGCGACGGATTACGTGGAGCGCGAATTTGCCGGCTGGCCGCGCAGCTATCCCAGCGGCGGCTTTGGCGAAGGCGGCAAGGACGCGCTGGCCTATTCGCCGGCGGGTTTCATCTGGGACGACGCCCTCGCGCACGGCAAAACCGTGCGCGACTTCGGCGAATTCACTTCGGATCAAAAACATTGGAAGAATTCCTGGAGCACGAATGTCACTTTTCTCGACGCCTACCGCGATTTCGTGAACGGCTCGAATCAAATTGCCTATTCCTGCGAGCCGGACATCGAATCACTGCGGCCGTTCATCGTGACGAACACCGTCGGCTGGGACCTGGCCGTGCCGGACATTTTCCGCGCCGCGCAGTTCGCCAGTGAGTTGAAACAATTTGAGGCGGCGGACAATTTCCCGAACCTCGTCATCCTCTGGCTGCCCAACGACCACACCAGCGGCACGAAATTCGGCTCGCCCACGCCCGAAGCACAGGTGGCTGACAACGATCTCGCCGTCGGTCAAGTGGTCGAGGCCGTGAGCCACAGCAAATTCTGGACGAACACGTGCATTTTTGCCGTGGAAGACGACCCGCAAAACGGCTGGGACCACGTGAGCGGTTACCGGACGACGGCCTATGTCGCCAGCGCCTACACAAAACGCGGCGCGGTTGTCAGCACGCAATACAACCAGACCAGCCTGCTGCGCACGATGGAACTGATGCTCGGCCTGCCGCCGATGAACCAGATGGACGCGACGGCCACGCCGATGTTCGATTGTTTTACCGGCACACCGGATTTTACGCCGTTCGACGCGGTGACGAATAACGTGCCGCTCGATGAAATGAACACGCTGCCCAAGCTCATTTCCGATCCGCTGTTGCGCAAGGACGCCTGCGTTTCCGCGAAGCTGCCGCTGGAAAAGGAAGATCAATGCCCGGAAGATTTGTTCAACCGGATTCTCTGGCGTGCGATGAAAGGTTCGCAAGCGCCTTACCCGGCTTGGGCGGTAAAAATGGTGGACGATGATGATTGAAGGGTTCGCTTTTCGCGTCCAAAAACCTTGATGGAAACTCGCAAATCTGCTTTCATAAACCCATGATAAAGGCCAGAGATGGAAAAGTCATCTGTACACAGCGTCGTGCACACTCTTTGGCCTAATAATACTGTTAGACGACTATGCCAACAACGCTCGCAATTGGATAATGCCACGATTCATCAACATATTCGGGAGATACAGTGCCGCTATCGTCGTGGCTTTTGCGGTGTCGGGTGCCATTTTTGCTTTGTTTACTCCCATTCCGTTATTTCTGGGAGTTCTGGGAATGTCTGACTCGTTGGTGCAGTTCGTTCTATACATTCCTGCCATTATTGTAGGATTTTCTGGTGTGTTCACAGGCAGTTTGTGCTTGGAGCGGGCAAGCCGCCGATTTGGTTCGGTTGTCTTACTCGTTTTGGGCCTTACGTTTTACGTCTATACTGCGTTCTGCATAAAGTATCCCGGACAGGCAAACGATGACCATCCATACCTTTGGCTTTGGGGATTAGCAGCACTAGCTCTGGGCGGTTTAGTCGCAGTGATATTTGTTTTTCGACGTTCGTCGTCTAACAAATCGCTGCAGCAAACAGCCACCGCCCCTCCAGTTTTGACCGAGGCATGAAAATTCGATTATCATTGTTCCATTGCTGGCATGGCCGCCGGTGGCTGTGGCTGAGCTTGGGTCGTTATGCGGCTATGCGCTACACGATGCGACATTTGCTATTGGCAGCGGTGATTCTTTCGCTCACCGGGTGTGACCATCGGCATTCCATAGGTGGTGGCTTTGAGCTTAGACAGTCAGAGAGTTGGAATCCTGACGGGCATCCCGGCACATTTCTATACTACAATGGAAAGGAGGTTTGGCACCAAGTCGCCTGGGGCTATCCCGATCCCCCGGAAAAGTTCTGCCACGACGGTATTTTTGTTTTCGAGTCGCCCGTTCCAGATACTGATGGCCGTAACAATTACGGCATTTCTCCGCAACTCTACGCGATCCGTGCTTCGGGGCCACCTGTGCTCATTTCACAACGCATCATCGGCCAACCGCTCAGAGGCAGTAGAATATACAGCGTCGAGAACAGCTCTGTGACTGAGAACGGCGTGAGGGTTGAGTTTGAGTATTGGGTGGATGAGAATCACGAAGTGATGAAGACGAATGATGTGTCCTGGTCTGATGTTGCGAATTGGGTTCAGGAGGCAGAGCATTCGTCGCCAGAGTTGAGCACTCCGTTGGGCTCTTATCGTCTTTTGCCATGAATCCGCCCAACACGTCGCCGAGCCAACGCCGATTGCGCCTTCTGATCCGCATACGCGGTTGACAGTTTCGGCAGCGTGGCTCAACTTTGGATCGTTAGGCATCATCAAGCGCACGAAACTATGAAGACCATTTATTCGTTATTCGCTGTTTCACTTCTGACGTTGACTGGCTGTTCGACAATGCACCAGAGCGGCGGCGCGAAAGCCGATTCCGAAACCGTGATGGTTACTTATCACGTGCAGTCTGGCAAAGAGGCGGTGTTTCAGTCGTTGCTCGCGCACGCTTGGGAGGTTTATCGCGGTGAACACTTGGTTTTTGCCGAGCCACATATCATCGTTCGAGACACCGATGATGGAGACAAGACGCGCTTCGTCGAGATTTTTACATGGGTCAAGTCACCCGACCATGCTCCTGACAGCGTGCAAGCAGTTTGGAAGCAAGAGCAGTCTTTATGTGAAGCACGGAGCGGACACACTGGCATCGAAGGCGGTGAGGTGGAGCTAATTACGGGAAGATGATGCCTAACAATTCGCCGAGCCAACGCCGTTGGCGCTGAAGCCTGCCCCCGTTCTACGGGATTCCGCATTCGCGGTTGACACGTTTGGCGGCGTGGTTCAGCTTTCTGCGTTCGCTGTAATCATGACAATCGTTGACATACTGATCAACTGCACCGTCGAAGGATTCTCCATTGGCGAGCATGGGGTTTGTTCCATCACTCTCAGCGGCGGCATCTCGCTCACGCAGGAGTCGCTGCTGCGGTACGTCGGGTCAGGAGTGTTCATTTCAGCAGAAGATCATCTTCAGCAGTTCGGACTCCCAGCACCCTATGACGCGGAGAAGGATATTCGAGGCAGGATTGTGGGAAAGGTGATCAGGCGCGTGGAGATAGCGCGCGATACAGGAGATTTGACTTTGACCCTCGATGATGGCCGCATTGAAATCATTTGCACCTCGGCTGGGTACGAGGCTTACCAGGTTTATGGGCCGGACAACCTCATTATGGTTGGTCGAGGTGGATGCGAAGAAATCAGCGAACCAGACGCTGCAGGCAAAAGCCGCAGCGCCGGGTAGCCAAACCTTTTATGAAAACTCGAACGTCATCATTGCAGGCCACGCCCGCTTCCGGCGGCTGTGTTTGAGCACGGATCCTTAGCCACAATTGTTCTGCGCGGAATATACAAAAACGCCGGGTGGTGGTGTCTATCTGGTGAGACACATGTATTTCATAAAATTCCACATTCCCGTAGCCTCGAATCGGAGAAACCTGTTTCGGTAATGTTGTTCAATGAAAAATCCGCCGACTTTTCTTGTAACTTCGGCTGGATTTTGCCTAAGTAATGGATAAACAGAACTAAAACTGTGGAACCAGTCCCGTCCATGCCCGAACCGCCACCCACCGGAGCGCCGGCACCAAAAAGGTTGCTGTTCATTGCCACTCATTGCCGCCGGCTTGGATGGAAGCCTTGATTTTGCGAAACGAATTCATCCCGGCGGTGTCTTAATACCAAACAAACCATGGCCAAACCAAAAAAACGCCGGAGGCTCATCATTTTCTCGGTCATCGGGCTGGCGCTCGTCGGGCTGGTGCTGGCGGCGGTCTTCAGGAAACACGACCCGGTCATCATCGTCCAGACCGAGAAGGTCACGTTCCACAGTCTCACCAACACCGTCGTGGCCAACGGCAAAATCCAGCCCGTCGTGGAGGTCACCATCAGCCCGGAAGTCAGCGGCGAAATCATTGATTTGCCGGTCAAGGAAGGCCAGGCGGTCAAGAAGGGTGATTTGCTCGTGAAGATCAACCCGGACATTTACATCGCCGCAGTCAACCAGGCCAAGGCCGGTTACGAATCCGCGCTCGCCACCAAAGCCTCGGCGGAGGCGAACCTGGAAAAGGCCCAGGCGGATTACGACCGCAACCTGGAATTATTCAACCGCAAGCTGCTTTCGGATTCGGACTTTGTCGGGTTCAAATCCGCCCGCGACATGGCCAAGGCCCAACTCGACAGCGCCGACGACCAGGTCAACGTGGCCAAGGCCCTCGTGGACAGCGCGCAGGATTCGCTGGACAAAACAACAATCGTTTCGCCGCTGGCCGGCACCATCAGCAAACTGAACTCGCAACTCGGCGAGCGCGTGCTGGGAACCGTCCAAAATGCCGGGACCATCATCATGATTATTTCGGATTTGAACCAGATGGAGGCGCGCGTGGACGTTGGCGAAATGGACGTGGTGGGCATCAAGCCCGGCCAGAAGGCGCGGCTGGACGTGGACGCGTTCAAGGACCGCAAATTCGCCGGTGTGGTGACGGATGTCGCCAGTTCATCGAAGGACAGCAACCTGCCCGCCGGTTATTCCAGCGGCAACAGCCAGTCACAGGAAGCCACCAAGTTCGAGGTTCGCATCCGGCTCAGCGACAAGGAAGCCTTCCGCCCCGGCATGTCCGTCAGCGCCGACATTGAAACCGAGTATCGCACCAATGTGCTCACCGTCCCGCTGGCCAGCGTCACCACACGCCCGCCTCCGCAACGGAAAACCGACCCGCAGAAAACCGGCGGGGCCAATGCCGCGTCCACCAATATCACGGCCGCCAAAATTTCGGGCACAAATGACGCCGCGGCAGGCCCGAAGGACAGCGACCTTTCCAAAACGACGGACGTTGTGTTCGTCGTCAAAGGCGACCACGTGGATGCGGTGCCGGTGAAAATCGGCATTTGCGACGACAATTACTGGGAAATCACCGACGGCCTCACCAACACCGAGGAAATTGTCTCCGGCGGTTACCGCGCCATCAGCCGCGACCTGAACGACGGGTCAAAGATTCGCAAGGGCCCGGCCACCGGCGACGTGTCCAAGAACTAGCCGTGGCACTCATCCGGCTCCAGAACATTTCCCGGCGCTACCAGATGGGCGTTGAAATCGTCCACGCGCTGCGTGACGTGTCGCTTGATATCCAGCGCGGCGAATATGTCGCCATCATGGGTCCGTCCGGCTCCGGCAAATCCACGCTCATGAACCTCGTCGGCTGCCTCGACACGCCCACGGCCGGCCATTACGAATTGAACGGCGTCAGCGTCAGCGAAATGGATGACAATCAGCTCGCCGAAGTCCGCAACCGTGAAATCGGTTTTGTCTTCCAGACCTTCAACCTGCTGTCGCGCTCGAATGCGCTGCACAACGTCGAGCTGCCGCTGATCTACGCCGGCGCGACGTCGGAGGAACGCCGCCAGGTCGCGCTCGACGCGCTCAAGCAGGTCGGGCTGGCGGACCGCATTCATCACAAGCCGAACGAACTGTCCGGCGGCCAGCGCCAGCGCGTCGCCGTCGCACGCGCGCTGGTCAACAAACCTTCGATCCTGCTGGCCGATGAACCGACGGGCAATCTCGATTCCAAGACCGGCGCGGAAATCATGGCGCTGTTCGAGGAGCTTTCGCGGAAAGGCAACACCATCATCCTGGTCACGCACGAGGAAGACGTCGCCAAACAAGCCCGCCGCATCATCCGCATCCGCGACGGCCTGATCGCCAGCGATGAGCTTACTCCAAAATGACTTCAGACAGAATAAACAGAATTTTCAGAAAAAAAATAATGGAACCCGAATACGATCTATGCGGAAAAGTCATCGGCCTGGCGATGAAAGTTCATTCAGCCTTGGGATCCGGATTTTTGGAGTCAGTTTATCACAATGCTTTGGCGCATGAACTCAAAAAGGCAGGAATGCGATTTGAAACGGAAAAGCGACTTGATGTTTCTTACGACGGGGTTTTAGTCGGAGAATTTGCGGCGGATTTTCTGGTTGAAGATGAACTCATCGTTGAGTTGAAGGCTGTTCAAAATTTGGTGGCAGCGCATGAGGTGCAAACAGTGAATTACCTTGTTGCCACCGGAAAAGATGCAGGTTTGTTGGTCAATTTTGGCGGAGAGCGGCTGGAATTTAAAAAGAAATTCAGGCTGCCAAAGCCGAAAATTCATTCTGGCCATTCTGTGCATTCTGTCTAAATGAAATTATTTGCCGAAATCCGCGAAGGCCTCGGCATCTCATGGGACGCCATCCGCTCGAACAAAATGCGGTCGGCGCTGGCCACGCTGGGCATCGTCATCGGCATCGTCACCGTCACGCTCATGGGCGCGGCCATCAACGGGCTGGACCAGGCGTTCACGAAAAGCATCTCCGCTCTCGGCGCGGACGTGTTCTATGTGTCGCAGAACAGCTGGTTGTTCACCGGCACTTATGACGATTGGATGAAAGATCTGAGACGTCATCCGCCGTTGAAGCTCAAGGACGCCGAGGCGCTGATTCAACAATTGACGCTCACCTCTGCCGTCGCGCCCGAGGCGCAATATTACGTGGGGACGGTAAAATACAAGACTCGCAGCGCCAATCCCGTGCAAATCCTCGGCACCACGGAAGCTTATCTGCAAATCATCGGCGTGGGTGTGGCCCAAGGCAGGTTTTTGACCGCCGCGGATGCCCAAGGCGGACAGCCGGTCTGCGTCATCGGCAACGACGTGGCGACGAACCTGTTCCGCGGCGACCCTCCCATCGGCGCCCGGATTAAAATTCAGGACCAGTCCTTTCAGGTCGTCGGCGTGATGGATAAACAGGGAAACATTCTGGGCTGGAGCCTGGACAATCGCATCTTTATTCCCATCCGTGAATTTCTGACGGACATTTGGAACAAACCTTACATTGACCTGATTGACGTGAAGGCCAACGGACTGGCGCAGCTCGATGAGGCGCGCGAGGAATTGCGCCAGACCATGCGCCACATCCGCCATTTGAGGCCGGAACAACCCGACGACTTCTCCATCAACCAGCAGGACCAGTTTGTGAAATGGTTCCATCAGCAGACCGGCACCATCGCCGTCATCGGCCTCTTTGTCACCAGCCTGTCGCTGTTCGTTGGCGGCATCGGCATCATGAACATCATGTTTGTATCGGTGGTCGAGCGGACGCGAGAGATTGGCGTGCGCAAGGCGATTGGCGCCAAACGCCGGACCATCCTGCTGCAATTTCTGACCGAAGCCGCCTGCATTTGCCTCTTTGGCGGGATGATCGGGCTGTCTCTCGCGTGGCTGGTGACGCTGGCGGTGACCAAGTGGTTGTTTCCGGCCAGCCTGTCGTTGGACATCGCCGCCATCGCGGTCCTCGTGTCGCTGCTGACCGGGGTGGTGTCCGGTTTCATGCCGGCCTGGCGCGCAGCCCGCATGGACCCGGTGGAGGCATTGAGGAGCGAATGAAATTGCACCGGCCAACCCTGCTGCTCGGCGAGCTGCGCGAAAGTTTCTCGATGGCGATGAACGCGCTGGCGGCGCACAAGCTGCGCTCGACCCTCACGCTGCTGGGCGTGCTGATCGGCGTGTTTTCAATCGTCGTGGTGATGACCGCCATGCGCGTGCTGAAGCACAACGTTGAGACGAACATCAGCCGGCTGGGCACCCAGACCTTTGCCGTCCAGCGCTGGCCCGATACGCAGTTCGGCGACAATTCAGACTGGCAGAAATACTGGCGGCGCAAATACATTACCCTTGCCCAGAGCCGGCAGGTGCAGGAGAAGGCCACGCTCGCCGCCAGCGTCGGCATCGAAGGCGATTTCTGGATGGGACAGGTCCAGAGCCGCTTCGCCAAAACGCCGCCGTCCGCCCGTTTGTATGGCGAAATCCCAACCAGTTTCTCCGCGCGCAACTGGGACATTGACGACGGCCGCGGTTTGATGGATGACGACGTGAACGACGCGCGCGATGTATGCGTGCTCGGCGATGCTCTGGCCAAAACTGTTTTTCCCTTTGGCTCGGCGGTGGGCGAGGAACTCAAAATCAACGGCTACAAATACATCGTCGTGGGCGTGCTCGCCCCCAAAGGCGGTTCGCTGGGCGGCAACCAGGACAATTTCGCCATCATCCCCATCACCACGGGGCTGAACCGTTACGGCCGCTGGTGGGACGACCTCACCATCCTCGTGCAGGCGCGCGATGCGGCCAGCTACGACGATTGCGTCGAACAGGTGCGCGGCATTCTGCGCGCCGCCCGGAAGGTCCCGCCCGGTGAACCGGATGATTTTGAATTGTTCTCAAACAACTCGCTCATCGAACAATTCAACACGTTCACGCGGGCCGTGCGGGTGGGCGTGGCCATCGTCAGCTCCATCGCCCTCATCGCGGCGGGCATCGGCATCATGAACATCATGCTCGTTTCCGTCACGGAACGGACGCGCGAAATCGGCATCCGCCGCGCCATCGGCGCCAAGAGACGGAATATCATGGGGCAATTCATCATGGAAGCTGTGGTGCTCTGCGAAGTCGGCGGCGTCATCGGCGTCGCGCTCGGCATCCTCGGCGGCAACATTCTCGCATGGTACATGAAAGAACCGCCGACCATCCCGGTTGACTGGGTTGTGATGGGGCTGCTGATTTGCTCGGTGGTCGGGGTTGTTTTTGGAACCTACCCGGCCTACAAGGCGGCGAACCTCGACCCGATTGAATCGCTGCGATACGAGTAGCCTCCATTAAAAACGGGAAATGACGCAAGGAATCTCTGATTTGAGTTTCGTCAGCCCCGGCTCCTGAAAAAACAAACATCAAACAAAATGCCGGACGGCGGGGACTCAGGATTGGAGGAATTCAACATCACCCGCCGCCCGGTTGCCTCGGCAAATTGACCCTTCAATTTGCCGGCAATTTTCCTTTACGTCGCCATAAGCGCGACGGGTGTGCTCCATTCGCTGTAGCCGGTGCTGCCGCCGATGGCGCGCGCGCGGACATTGTAAGTCGTGCCCGGCGTAAGACTGCCCAGCACGATGCGCCGGGCCTGCGTGTATATGCCCGCGTCCTGCCATGGGGCGGTGCCATTTGTGTTGACCTGCACGTTGTAGGATTTGGCGTTCAACACGGGCGTCAGGCGCAACAGCAGCTTTGTCGTCGCCAGATTTTCCAGGTCCACGATGACCGGCGCGTCAAGCGGTGACTGCGCGCGATTGGTGCTGACCACGTCGAAACCCGACGAGAGCAGAATCTCAAGGTCGTTGTCGGCCTGAATTTCAACGTAATTGGCGTCTTTGCGGAGCGCCCTGACCACCGCGTCATACGCCTTGTTTTTCGCCGCCGTCTGTTGCGGCCCGCCCGCGTCCGCCGCCGTGATGGCGTTGCGCAACGTCGTGTTGAGTGTTGTTAATGTTGCCACCGGAACCGGTGGCGTGGGAAACGCGGTATTACCCGTCATCCCGTCAATGACATCATCCGTGGTATTCGCCAGATCATTGGCTGAAGCTTTGATGAAATCCCTCGACACCCTTAAATTACTGACCATACTATTATCTTTCCCCTCCATCCTGAAACTCGAATCAGCCGCCATGTCACCCGACATGACTTTTAATTCTTGGGAAACCATTCAGCATACCTAATGCCAGCTTTTCCACGGCCGATGTAACATCATCATTGCCATCAGGTTCCTTTGCGAACCCGGAAATTCCGCCACCAAACTTGGAAGTTCCCCCACCGGCCAGACAAGTTCCGCGATGGAGCCGGGAAGTTTGGTTGTGGAAAAAACAAGTTCCGTGACAGAATTTGGAAGTTCCCCTTCCAACCAAACAAGTTACATAAGCAACCAAATCAATTCCGTCGCCAAACTTGGAAGTTCCATGAGCAACCAAACAAGTTTCGTGACGAAGAAATGAAGTTTGCCCATGGAATTTGGAAGTTCCATGACGGAAAAGGGAAGTTCCGTGGCAAAATTCGACAATTTGCCGTCCTGATGTCTTGTCATTGGAAAAGGCCGTCCAAAAATGAAACAGAAATGGTGCCGCAGCCGTTTTTGATGCGCGAGCTGCCAGCACCAGCACCGCCGCATCCTGCGCCGACTTCAAATCCGCAGATTACGCCGATTAACGCAGAAAAAAATCTGTGCCATCTGCGAAATCTGCGGATGCTTAATAAACAAGGACGAGGACAGCGGCATCCTGCGCCGACTTCAAATCCGCAGATTGCACCGATTAACGCAGAAAAAAAATCTGCGCCATCTGTGAAATCTGCGGATGTCTTAATAAACAAGGACGAGGACAGCAGCATCCCGCGCCGACTTCAAATCCGCAGATTGCGCCGATTAACGCAGAAAAAAATCTGCGCCATCTGTGAAATCTGCGGATGTCTTAATAAACAAGAACGAGGACAGCGGCATCCTGCGCCGACCTCACCATGACCTCAAACTTCTCATCCGCCGTATTCGGCGCTTTGAGCTTGGCGTCCACATCCGGCACCAACTCAAGGAAGCTCAACAGTAGGCTGCTCTTGACCGCGTAATTCACATTCTCCGGCAACGCCCCGCTCGCCGCCAGCGCCGCCCCCGCATCCAGCTTGGCCGACACGATGCCGATCACGTTACCCCGCTCATCCACCAGCGCGCCGCCCGAATTGCCCGGCTGCACCGGCACGCTGATTTGAAAATACCGCGGGTCATCCCCCGCGCCGGACAGCGACGCGATTTCCCCCTTGGCCAGCTTGGGCGCGAACCCCTGCAAACCGATGTCGGGAAAACCGACCGTCGCCACCGTGCCGCCCAATTGCGCCGACCGGCTGGATGAAATGTGCAAGGGAGAAAATTTCCCGTCCGCTTTGAGCAAGGCCAAGTCATTCGCCGCATCCACCTGAACCACCTTGGCATCAATCAAACCCGCGCCCGTGAGCAAACGAACCTTCGTCGCATCCTTGACTACAAGATAATTGGAAATCAAATAAGCATCGTCCGTGATGAAACACCCCGTGCCGCAAGTTCATTGTGATTGAACCGCTCGATAGAACCGCATCGGTTGGCCAACTCCAGCAGGGTCAATCATCTGGAACGGGCTGATTGAAAGGTTCGGCACAATGAGCATCGGCGTCCAGTTGGGAACTGCTAAATTCGTTGTGTATTCCACCGTGTAGGTATCGCCCAAAGTTCCAAACATACTCAGCAGTGGATAACCTTCCCAAAATTGCAGCGTCAATGTTGGCGGAATGACTGGCAATAGCGACAAACGGAACACCGTTCCATAACCGGAACCGCCATTGAGGTTGGTATTGCCGCCCCATTGAGTTGTGCCATAAAAATTGCCGTCGTTGCCCAGCGTCAACGCACCTACCGGATGCGACCCATTGGCACCGTTAAAGGCAATTAGCGTGGTTAAAATACCATTGGTTGTCACCTTGAACAATGTCCCCATACCATTTGGGAAAACGAAATTTGTGTTACCGCCGCTAGAAGTCGTGCCGTAAAAATTGCCGTCATTACCAAGCGTCAGCGCGGTTTCCGGATTCGCTCCATTGGTGCCATCGAAATAAATCAATGTGGTCAAAGCACCATTGGTCGTCATCATAAACACCGTTCCATCATTGTTGCTGCCGCCGCTAGAAGTCGTGCCGTAGAGGTTGCCGTCATTGCCCAGCGTTAGCCCACCTACCGGAACCGTCCCGTTGACGCCGGCATTGGTGCCGGGGAAGGAAACCAATGTGGTCAGTATGCCATTTGTCGTCACTTTGAAAACAGTCCCATACGCGCCGCCGATTTCCCCGCCGCTACCGCCTGACACAGTAGTCCCGTAGAGATTGCCGTCGCTTGCCAGCGTCAGTCCAGCTTGCGGGCTTGCTCCATTAGTGCCGTTGAAAGTAGCCAGCGTGTTCAACGCGCCATTCGTCATCACTTGAAAGACGGCCCCGAAGCCGCCTCCTCCATTGAGATTTGTGTTTCCGAACTGAGTAGTCGTGCCATAGAAGTTGCCGTCATTCCCCAATGTCAACGCTGAGACTGGATACAACCCATTTGTGGCGTCGAAGAAGGCCAGCGTGGTCAGCGTGCCATTGGTAGTCAGATTAAACACCGTTCCTCCATCGTTGTTGCCGCCGCCTTCGTAAGTCGTGCCATAGAAATCCCCGTCTTTGCCCAACGTCAGCCCGCCTGCCGGATCCACCCCATTTGTGCCGGCGAACGAAACCAACGTGGTCAACGTGCCACTGGTCGTTACCATGAACACCGTTCCTTCATTGTTGCTCCCGCCATTATCAGCCGTGCCATAGAAATTGCCGTCATTTCCAAGCGTCAACGCCGAAATCGGATATGATCCATTTGTTCCGTTGAAGCAAACCAGCGTTTGCACTGACTGCGCGCGTAATTGAACACCGGCGCACAAAACAGGTAGCAGAAAACCCGTCATGCACCATTTCATTTTCATGCCGTCAGCCTAAACTGTTTTTATCCGCTGGCAAGAATCCTACGATTGCGTAGATTCAAAGTTGAACATGAAATGTTGCCTGCCGATTATAAAAATTAGGGTTAATCCAGACGACAGCTATGGCGAGGCATTGCCTTTTACAATTTTAGGGCATAATTCCCCATTGAGCTATCGTAAAGCGGCTAGATATTTGGCTGAAGATTTTGCGAACTACACAGGGTTTTCACCGGCACCGTATGACACCAACGAACTAAAATTGAATCAATCCTATTGGCGTGATCGAGTGTTGTTATTTGTTGAACAAATCGGTTCTGAAAAGATACGTTGTTTCGGAGCGGTCGGAATTCGCTGGAAAAAATACGACGACATACCTGAAGGGTGGTTTATGACTTGGGCTTGGTTTCATCCAAGTGAGCAGAGAAAGGGACATCTAAAAAGCGCTTGGCTTCATATTCTCAAGTTGTTTCCGAATTTTGTTCCAGACCCACCTTTTTCCCCAGCTATGAAGGCTTTTTTGAGAAAAATCCAATTTTCTCATCCGCACATTCCTCCAAAGTATTTGCTCGACTGACAACCGCCAATTGCTCCAATCGTCCATCCCGAAATGAAAACCGGAAAAGAACCATGCAATTTCGAATTAAGAATTGCGAACTGCGGAATGGGGCATCCGCAGATTACACAGATTTCTTTTCCCCATCTGCGACATCTGCGAAATCTGCGGATAAAACTCCCATCCATCTTCATCTGATTTCCGTCATCGCCCAGCCTCGTGCGTGCGCCCCGCGCCCCGTTGCCCCTGCGGCATTCGGAAAGGGGGACATCCGCAGATTACGCCGATTGCACAGATTTCTTTTCCCTCATCTGCGTCATCTACGAAATCTGCGGATAAAACTTCCCGTCCGCCTGCATCCGCTTTCATGTGATTTCAGCGCGACAAGTCAGATTTCCGTCATCGCCCAGCCTCGTGCGTGCGCCCCGCGCCCCGTTGCCCCTGCGGCATTCGGAAAGGGGGACATCCGCAGATTACGCCGATTGCACAGATTTCTTTTCCCTCATCTGCGTCATCTACGAAATCTGCGGATAAAACTTCCCGTCCGCCTGCATCCGCTTTCATGTGATTTCAGCGCGACAAGTCAGATTTCCGTCATCGCCCAGCCTCGTGCGTGCGCCCCGCGCCCCGTTGCCCCTGCGGCATTCGGAAAGGGGGACATCCGCAGATTACGCCGATTGCACAGATTTCTTTTCCCTCATCTGCGTCATCTACGAAATCTGCGGATAAAACTTCCCGTCCGCCTGCATCCGCTTTCATGTGATTTCAGCGCGACAAGTCAGATTTCCGTCATCGCCCAGCCTCGTGCGTGCGCCCCGCGCCCCGTTGCCCCTGCGGCATTCGGAAAGGGGGACATCCGCAGATTACGCCGATTGCACAGATTTCTTTTCCCTCATCTGCGTCATCTACGAAATCTGCGGATAAAACTTCCCGTCCGCCTGCATCCGCTTTCATGTGATTTCAGCGCGACAAGTCAGATTTCCGTCATCGCCCAGCCTCGTGCGTGCGCCCCGCGCCCCGTTGCCCCTGCGGCATTCGGAAAGGGGGACATCCGCAGATTACGCCGATTGCACAGATTTCTTTTCCCTCATCTGCGTCATCTACGAAATCTGCGGATAAAACTTCCCGTCCGCCTGCATCCGCTTTCATGTGATTTCAGCGCGACAAGTCAGATTTCCGTCATCGCCCAGCCTCGTGCGTGCGCCCCGCGCCCCGTTGCCCCTGCGGCATTCGGAAAGGGGGACATCCGCAGATTACGCCGATTGCACAGATTTCTTTTTCCTCATCTGCGTCATCTGCGAAATCTGCGGATAAAACTCCCATCCATCTTCATCTGATTTCCGTCATCGCCCAGCATCGCGCGCCGAGCCGGCACTTTGGCCGGAGCGCGGCTTGTCCCAAGCCGCAGCGCGTCAGCACACACGAGCCGCCCGGCAATTCTCCACGTCAACCGCCCGCCATTCGCTGCGAGTTGAGACAACTCGCGCTCCCCCCAATCGTCCATCCCAAAATGAATACCGGAAAAGAGCCATGACAAGTGCGAATTGCGAATAGTGGAGTGCGCGACCAGTCGCCGTGTTGGATGCTATGTTTTTTTCTTTTCCTCGCGTAAAACCATCGGCGCATGGAGTTCTGCTTCCACCACCGTGCCGGTCATGGCCTGATGCATCGTGTCCGGGCAAAGGTCAACACCGCCCGGCCATTCCACGCAGCCAAAATCAGGATTGACGGTGACTGCATTGAAAACTTTTGCATCGAGTAATTTCAGAAACACGCCGCCGCGCTGTTCGGGTTCAACGGCAAAAATCCCGCTGACGCCGTCATTGAAGGTGACTTTCAACCGGCATTGCGGCAGCGGTTCGGCAGAAATGATCCGAATCATGTCATTATTCTACTCCAACGGCGCGATTTTGGAAGGCTCTTGATTGCGGCTGGCCAGTTCCCAAGCCTGCCGCAGTTCCGCGCGATGCAACGCTGCCCATTCGAGGACGAGCGCCCGGGCGCGCCGGCTCATGCCGCAGCGCGTCAGCACACACGGGCCGCCCGGCAATTCTCCACGTCAACCGCCCGCCATCCGCTGCGAGTTGAGACAACTCGCGCTCCTCCCAACCGTCCATCCCAGACTGATTTTTCGATTTGAACTGCGTTTGGCCGTGTGTAGTCTAAACGCCGTTACCAGTGCAAATTTTGGGGTGAATTCATGAACGTCCGATGGCCAGGGTTTTTAATTTGCGCCATCCTCGGTCTGGTGATGTTGGTTGGCGGCCTGCTGATACCAGCGTATCTCCGGGCAGTGGACGCCAGCATCATCCAATGGGCCGGCAGGAGCGATCCCACTTTGCTTGAGCAAGGGCGGGCGCTGGCGGACGCGAAGAAATTGGGCGCGGCCAAAATGCTCATGCTGGCGGCGCGGGCGGCGGGAATTCCGGGCTGGGACAGGTTCGGCGAGGCGGTCACCAATGAGGCGCGGCAATACCCGGACGCCCTGGCGTGGGGCGATGACTCGCGCACGGAAAATCTTTTTGGCGACAATGCCAGGGCGCCGGAGGCCGGCACGGAACCGTTCACCGATTTCATCATCCACCAGGAAAACCGGGACGCGGCCCTGGCGCATCTGCTCAATTCGCAGTCATCCGTGGCGCAGGAGCTGTTGCGAACACGCGCGTTGAACAACACGGTTCTTTTCCCGCCATCATCATCGGCCTCTGGACAGGCTTTCGACGTGGCGGTGCTGGAATGCGGATTGTTGCTGGATGGCGGGCATTTGACGGCGGGCATGAGCGACAATATTTTTTTGCTGGCTTCGGCGGCAAACCGCACTGGCAGCTCGGAGCCGCTGGAGCAGGTGCTGATGGATTTTCTGTCGTTGGGCGACCGCCTGGACTGGGACCAGCTCGTGGCATTCGTCGCGCAAATTCAGGATGTCGGGACGCTTCACCAGCTTGCCAGCCAGGCCCGCAATGACACCGACCGCCTGCCCGTGCTTTTTGCAGCGGTGCAGCTTTCAGGCAACCCCGCCGCGATTGCCAGATATCTTGCCAGGTTCAGCCAGACCGGCCCTGAAGACCTCGGCGCGAGCCTGCATTACGGCGCCGGCGGAGTGAACGCGCTGGCGCAACGCGGTCAGCGCCTTTTCAGTTCGAATCTGGAAAGGCAGGTGACGGCGTTCGATCCGTTCAGGACGTTTTTTCACTTTGCGACGGACTGTTCTTTTCAAAAGCCGGGTCTGGCGCTGGTGTTGAAATGGCTCTTCTACCTGCTCGGCGGATTTTTTCTGGCGGGGGCTTTGCATTTTGCGCAGCCCGTCGTATCCTCCCTGGAGCAACCGTTGCAGGTGCGCGGATTCCACCTGGTTCGCGAGTTTTTATTTTCGCTGGGTTTTCTGCTTGTGGTATTGATCTTGAGCGAGCCGTTTCTCGCGCGAGAGAGCCAGAAGGGGGTTTTCCCCTTTCGACCATCACTGCTCATGGCGGGCGGCATGGTCCCTGTCGGAATAGCCGGCATTAAACAAACCATTATGAACCCAATCATCCTACTGACGCTGCTGGTGTTTTTTGTGCTGCAGTCGCTGATTTACATGGCGTGCCTCGTGAAGCTGGCGGAAATCCGCCGGCAACGGGTGCCGCCGCGCATGAAACTCAAGCTCCTCGAAAACGAAGATCACCTGTTCGACGCCGGCCTCTATCTCGGCTTCGTCGGCACCATCATCTCGCTGATCATTGCCTCGATGGGGCTGGTCAAATTCAGCCTCATGGCGGCGTATTCCTCCACGTCGTTCGGCATCATCTTCGTGGTCATCTTCAAAATTTTCCACCTGCGCCCGGCACGGCGGAAATTATTGCTCGAAGCTGAAGCCGATGCCCCCGCCGCGGCCGCCCCGGTTCCCAAACGAATGCCCGTCATGCCGTCATGAACCGCAGCATCCTCATTGTCATCTGCGACTTCCTGTTGTTGAGCCTGTTGACGTTTTCAACGGACATCAACCGGATGGCCGACGAGAACACGCAGCCGCCGACCAACATCTCGATTTCGACCAACAACGTGGCGGACACCGGCAAGGACCTTGCCGCCGTCATGAAACTGGCGCTCGAAGAGGAACACAAGGGACACGAAAAATTGCAGCAGCAACTCGCGGCGGCCCACGATGCGGCGAACCAGCAACTGGCGCAATTGAAGGCGCGCGAACAGGAATACCAGCGGTTGCAGGAACAGTTCGCCACCGCACAGACCAACCTCGAGTACCTGAACCGCCAGATGCGGGACAATTCCACGCAGGCGCAGCAAAAGCTTGCGGAGACCGCGGCCGAGGCACAGCGGCAGTCGGAACTCGCCGCCGCATTGCGCCTGCAATTGGACCAGCTCTCAAAGAGCAACCAGCTTGCCCAGGCCGAGCAACAACGGCTGGCCCAGCAGCTTCAACTGTCCGAGGTGGAAAAGCGCGCCGCCGCCGAACGGGCCGCCATGATGCAACAGGATGTCCAGGCCGAGCGGGTTGAAAACGCCAAGCTGACGGAGGGAATCAAAACGCTGGCGACAAATTCCAGCCAGTTGACCCAGGAAATCCGGGAAAACACTCCCCTCGCCCCCAACACCATTTTCAGCGAATTCGTTTCCAACCGGATTGCGGCAAACATGCTGGCCTCGCGGTCCGGTTTTCTGGGTGTGAATTCGAGCAGGCCCGCGGAAACCAAAACGGTGCTGGCGAACGATGGAACAAATACCTTTGCCTTGTGCCACGTGGAAGACACGCCGCTCACCTTGTGGGATCCCGGCACAGATTGGGACTCGCTCACGGGCGCATTGTCTGGCAATGGCGCGGAGGTGGCCATTCATTCAATGTCGTTTCATCAGAAGGACCCGCGAGTGGTCATGATACCTGTCAGCCCGGCGGAAGCCCGCCAGCTCGGCGGCCGGATTTACCGCATTGCGTCCGACCCCTACAAATTTCAGGACGCGGTGCTGGTGGGCGCGGATGAAGGTTATTACGGCGAGTGCAATTTCCAGATTGATTTGAACACGCCGCAATACGTCAAATTGGACCGCAGCCTGTTGCGCGGGTTGTTCGGCAAATTCAATCCTTCGCGCGGCGATCTGGTTTTGAGCCGCACCGGCGAACTGCTGGGCATCATGGTCAACGGCACCTACTGTCTGGTGATTCACAACTTCGCCCCGGCGGCGACCTTGCAATTCGGGTCGGACGTGCGCAGCGAACACACCGGATCAACACTTTCACAGCTCTACTTTTACGTCTTCCAGCTGCCATCGCGTTTGCAGTAGGTGCGACTTGGTTGACAACATATAAGCTTCCGGGCGCCCATCCGCCGGATTTCGGCGGGTTTTTGTCGGATTTGCCACCGGGCGGCGCTTTAGTGATGACAAATGACGGATCACCGAACATTGCTCGCGGATTATGTCGCCAACGGCTCGGAACCGGCTTTTCGCGAATTGGTGGCGCGCTACATTAACCTTGTTTATTCGACAGCCGTGCGGCTGGTCAACGGCGACACACACCGGGCCGAAGATGTCGCGCAAATGGTGTTCGCGGATCTGGCGCGGCTGGCCGGGACATTTTCCAAGGACGTCATGCTTGGCGGCTGGCTGCACCGGCGCACGTGGCACGTGGCCACCACCCTCATGCGCAGCGAGCGCCGCCGTCAAAATCGTGAAAGGCAGGCCGCTGAAATGAACACACTATCGGACCATGCCGAAACAAGATTTGAGCAGATCGCTCCGATTTTGGATGACGCAATCAACCAGTTGGGCGCCCGTGACCGCACGGCCATCGTGCTGCGCTTTTTTGAGCATCGCGACCTCCACGCCGTCGGCACGGCGCTGGGCAGCAACGAGGACGCGGCGCAAAAGCGCGTCAGCCGCGCCGTGGAGAAGTTGCGCTGCCATTTCGCGCGCCGGGGCATCGTTGCCTCCTCCACCGTGATTGCTTCGGTCATCGCCGCGAACGCCGTCCAGGCGGCGCCGGCGGGCCTGGCCCATAGTCTTGCCGCTGCTTCACTGGCCGGTGCCGCGGGCGCGGGATCTTTCAGTCTCGCATCAACATTGACCAGAACCATCCTTATGAAAAAAACCACCGTCATCGTTTCGGCACTCATCCTCGTTGCCGCCTTCATCTGCCTGACCGCCGCAAAATCCAAACATGACGGCGCCGGTGCACCCGCCACCGCCGCCAGCCTGCGCGAGGGGCTGGTGCTGGACATGGCCTTCGACCAGGATGAAGCCAGCAGCGGCAGGATGATGGACAGCAGCGGGAGGATAGCGGGCGGCAAGATTACCGACAACAGCGGCAGGGGAAACCATGGTGTTGCCGCCGGGGTTCACTGGACCGCCGACGGCAAAAAGGGCGGAGCGTATGAATTCACCGACGACGGCGATGAGATTGTGGTGAGCAACAACCCGTCGCTGAATCCGAAACAGATGACCCTGGCAGCTTGGATCAAGACCTCCTACACGGATGACAAATGGCGGCGCATTTTCGACAAATCTTACACCCAGGGCTATGCCCTCAGCATCGCCGGCGACTGGGGGAAAAACAAATGGCGCGGCCAGGTCAGCCTGGAAATGGGACCGGGGTATCACCTGATGGTGACCAGAAAAAACGTGGCGGACGGGCAGTGGCATCAGGTGGTGGCCACGTTTGATGGAAACGACGAGTCACTTTTTGTGGACGGCAAGCTTGAAGCCCAGCCGCTGCGCTGGAACAGGGGGGAGAAACTGGGAGGCACCGAGTTCAACCTGGTGATTGGTTGCAATCGCTCCAATCTCAGTCCGAAAGAAAATGACCTGGGTTCATCTTTTCGTGGCCTGATTGCCGAGCCCATGATGTGGAACCGCGCGCTTTCCACCAATGAAGTCGCTTTCCTTTACCGGTCGCAACAGCAGGTTGCGGCGGTGCCATAAATGGAAACGAAAACCAATCACCTCAAGCACTAGCCTGGATTCGATGTCTCCGAACGCATTCATCGGCCATGCAGAGCACCCGACCGAGAGCGAATTGGTGTCTGCGCTCGGTCCGGTCAAGGCGCTTTGGGATCAACTGATAGACTATCTGGCGGATGAGTGCGGTGTCGCCGGCCAGGAATGGAATTCTTATTCGCCCAAGGCGGGCTGGTCGCTGCGCCTGAAGCGCGAGCAGCGGAATATCGTTTATCTTTCTCCTTGTTCGGGTTGCTTCCGTGTGTCGTTCGCTCTCGGTGACAAGGCGGTGCAGGCCGCGCGGCAAAGCAAACTTCCCCCACGCATCATCAAGATCATCAACGAAGCCAAAAGGTATGCCGAAGGAACCGGTGTCCGCCTCGAAGTGAAAGCATCGAAAGATCTGGCAGCGGTCAAGCAGCTCGCCGCGATCAAGCTGGCGAATTAAACAACCCAATCATGATGAATCGAAAAGAATTTTTGAAAAATTGCGCCTGCGCCATCTGCGCCTGTGCCGCCGGCGGTGCGATTGTTCCCGATGCCTCATCTGGCGCCGAAGCCAAGGCCCCCGACGACTGGCGCTTCCGGTTCGTCAAACAACGCTATGCCAAACTGCTGGGAATTCTTTCCAGCCGGATGGACGAAAAGACATTGAACGAAACCTTGTTCGAACTGGGCGCTTATTGTTCGGGCCTGGGCGATGAATGGCTGAAGAAATCCCGTGGCGACCTCGAAGGCTTCCGCCAGGCCGTCAAAAAAGGCGTGTCCGGCGACAACATCACCTACGATTTGGACAAGGGCCTCATCACGATGGCCTCCGATGAACGGACCGACTGCTTCTGCCCGCTGAACAGCCGTCTCCAAAACACCCCGCAGGTTGTCTGCAACTGTTCGCTGGGCTGGCAAAAACACACCTGGGAAACGCTGCTGCAAAAGAAGGTCAAAGTGGAACTCAAGGAGTCCGTCCTGCGCGGCGGCAAACGTTGCGTGTTCGAGATCCACGTTTTGGAACAGGCCGCTTGAACCCGTTGAGATCGTGAAACGTGAGGCGTGACATTATCCCGCATTGCGTTGGTCGTGAATTTCCATCCGCACGATTTCTTGTTACCTTTTTCATCCGGCGGCTGTTTATCAGCAGAACGGATGAATCAAATGGACGACTGGCAATTGCTTCGCGAATACGCGACCCGGAACTCCGAGGAGGCGTTTCGCGCGCTCGTGGACCGTTACGCCGGCCTGGTTTATCACGCGGCCCTGCGGCAGGCCGGCAATCCACACACGGCGGAGGAGGTGACCCAGGCGGTGTTCATCGCGCTGGCGCAAAAGGCGGACCGCATCCCGCGCGGCATCATCCTCTCCGGCTGGCTTTTCCGGGCCACGCGCTTCGCTTTCAACAATCTGGCGCGCGAACAAAGCCGCCGCCAGCGCCGCGAACAGGAGGCCGTCATGATGGAAAACATGCTTCGTTCGGACGAGACGGAATCCGTCTGGTACCAGATCGCGCCGATGCTTGACGACGCGCTCGACCGGCTGCCCCGGAAGGACCGCGAGGCCGTTCTCGTCCGCTTTTTCCAGGACAAGAGCCATCGGGAACTGGCGCGGACATTGGGCGTGAGCGAGGACGCCGCCAAGGTGCGCGTCTCGCGCGCGTTGGAAAAGCTGCGGCTGATCTTCGCCCGCCGGGGATACGCCGTGCCGTCGGCGGTCCTGCTCGCAACCATTTCGGCCCATGGCGCCCAGGCGGCGCCAGCGGGCCTGACGGCTTCCGTGGCTTCCGTGGCTGTCGCCAAGGGAACCGCCGGAACCACCTCAACCCTGACTATCGCGAAAGGAGTGTTGAAAATTATGGCATGGACAAAAATGAAAACTGCAATTGTGATCGCTGCCGTGGCGCTTGCGGGAGCCGGAACGACTACCCTGACCGTCAAGGTGGTTTCACATTATCGCGAGGAATCCATCTGGGACAACATCACCGGAACTGACTTTTATGCGGAACTGAAAAGTGCGCAACCGGCTGTTTCTATTCGCCCAACCAGATTCACCCGTGAAGCGGCGGATTTTGACGAGATGCAGGGGAAAAGTATTGGGGTTTATCAGCCGTTTGAAATGCTTTTGGCCAAAGCTTATAACACCATCCCGTGTCGCGTTCTTGCTTTGACGCCACTGCCGTCGGGCGATTTTGATTTTATCACCAGTGTTCCCCAGCATCCAGGAGAGGTCTTGCAGAAAATGATAAAACAGAAATTCGGAATCACGGGCCGGCGCGAGACGCGTGAAACCGATGTTCTGTTGCTGAAGGTAAAATGGCAAAATGCGCCCGGTTTGAAACCAACGTCCTCGAAAACCGGAATCTCCATGTCCAATGATGGCATTGGCCATTTGAGCCGCACCGATGGTCTCATTGATTACCTGATCTACGATCTTCAATATTATTTGCAGGTTCCAGTCGTTAACCGAACCGGGCTTGCCGGTCGTTTCGACGTTGATCTCACATGGGATGACGAAATGAAATGGGATGGCACCGGACATTACTATTTCAGTAATCCTGACGGTTTGAAGCAGGTAGTCCTCGACCAGCTCGGCCTTGAACTTGTTCCCAGCCGCGAACCCGTCGAAATGCTCGTGGTCGAAAAAGTGAAGTAGAAGGTGGTGTCCGTATTTGCACTTCAATCTGACCACTGGAGCGCGAGTTGTCTCAACTCGCAGCGCTTCCGATCACTCCAGCCGCTGCGGATTGAGGACAATCCGCGCTCCGTGGCAAATTTGGACGCGACCAAGTAGAATGTTTTGTTTCCGGTTTCCCGGCGCGGCGGCAATATACCGGTTGAAACCATGTCCGAACCCGACCACCAGTTGATTGCCGAATTCAACGCGCGCCGCAGCGAGGAGGCGTTTGCCGCGCTGGTGCGGCAGCACGTCAATCTGGTTTTTGCCACGGCCATGCGGCAGGTGGGCGATGCCGGCGCCGCCGAGGAAATTACGCAAAACGTATTCGTGGCGCTGGCGCAGGCGGCCGGCAAATTGGGATCGCACCCGACCATCGCCGGCTGGCTCCACCAGACGGCGTTGAACAAATCCCGCGAATGGCTGCGCTCCGAATTGCGCCGGCGCAAACGCGAACAGGTCGCGGTGAATCTGGATCTGGCTCGGGCGGAAGGCGATTCCGTGTGGGCTTCGCTCGTGCCGTTGCTCGATGAGGCGCTTCTGGAGCTTCGCGAACCGGACCGGCTGGCGGTGATCCTGCATTTCATGGAGGGCCAAACCTTTCACGAAGTCGGTTCGGCTCTCGGCATTGGCGAGGACACGGCGCGCAAGCGTGTCAATCGCTGCCTCGGCCAACTGACCCATTTCTTCCGCCGCCGTGGTTTCGCGGCGCCGGCGCTCGTGGCCGGTGCGCCGCTCTTCAGGCTTTCGTCGCACGCGGCGCCGGCGGGATTGGTGGCGTCCGCCACGACTGCCGGCCTGGCCGCCGCCCATTCCACGGCAACTTCAACCTTAACCCTCATCAAAGGAGCATTGAAACTTATGGCTTGGACCAAAGCGAAAACGGCAATCGTCAGCGGCGTGGTTGTGTTACTTGCCGCCGGAACTACCACTGTGACTGTCAAGCAAATCGAAACACACAAGGCGGAAGCATCATGGCGGGTTGCATTTCCCGATCCGGATCGCGCGCCGTTGCTGGTCGAAATTCTACCCACGAAATTCCCGGCCTCGGTAAACATCTTGAATGGTGGCAGGCGTGGTGACAATTGGATAGGAATTGGACGGTCAGTATTTACGATCGTCCAGGTCGCCTATGACTGGCGCCCGGGACGGATTCTCTTTGCAGATCCTGAACCAAAGGAGCGATATGATTTTATTTCGACTCTGCGGCAAGGTTCCGGAATCGCTCTGCAAGCGGAGCTGAAAAGGAAATTGGGCTTCGTTGGACACCGCGAGATGAGAGATACAGACGTTTTGGTGCTTAAGGTTAGAAGATCAAACGCGCCCGGGCTTAAGCCCCCCACCAACGGACATACGGACCATACCCGCAAAGATTATTATTATTGTGACAATGAGCCTCTTTCCATTGACAGTGGGGGGGCTTCTAGTGGTGGGTTTTCTGCCATGACCATCACAAGCTTTTTAGAAGGTTGCTTTGGGACACCAGTCATTGATCAAACGGGTCTCACTCAACATTTTCATATTGACTTCAAATGGAATGAACGGTCCGGTGATGATCCCGACCACGACGCCTTAAAACAGGCCCTGCTGGATCAGCTCGGCCTTGAATTGGTTCCTTCCAACATGCCCATCGAAATGCTCGTGGTCGAGCGGGCGAAAAACTGAAAATTCCCTGTCAGATTCCGCCGCCGGCGCACATATAATTGATGAATGACCGATGTGCCTGATGCCCGGTTGCTGGAACAATTCGCCCGGAACGGTTCCGAGGAAGCCTTCGCCGCGCTGGTGCAGCGGCACATCGCCCTCGTCCACTCCGTGGCGCTGCGGCACACGGCCAATGCGCAGCACGCGCAGGACATCACGCAGGCCGTGTTTGTCATTTTGGCGCGCAAGGCCGGGACGCTCGGGCGCCGGACCGTTTTGCCGGGCTGGCTTTATCACACGGCGCGGCTGACGGCGGCCAATCTGCAACGGGCGGAAACGAGCCGCGTCCGCCGCGAACAGGAGGCGTTCATGCAATCCCAGCTCGAAGAACCCGCGACCAACGACGCCCTCTGGCGCGAATTGTCCCCGCAACTGGATGAGGCGATGACCGATCTGGGCACGAGCGAACGCGACGCACTGGTGTTGCGGTATTTCCAGAACAAGAGCATGGCCGAAGTGGGAAAGTTCCTGGGATTGGCGGAAAACACGGCGCAAAAGCGCATCAGCCGGGCCTTGGAAAAATTGCGGAAATTTTTTGCGAAACACGGCGTGAGTTCGACCACGGCCATTCTTGCCGAGACGCTTTCCGCCAATTCCGTCCAGGCTGTGCCCGCGACGCTGGCCAAATCCGTGACCGCCGTGGCGCTGACGAAAGGCGCAACAGCTTCGACTTCAACCTTAACCCTCATCAAAGGAGCATTGAAAATTATGGCGTGGACAAAAATGAAAACCGCCGCGGTTGCCGGGGCGGGCGCGTTGCTCGCCGCCGGTCTTACTACAATTACGGTCCAACAGATTTTGAGTCACCGGGAACACGCCGCCGGAGCCGGTGGATATGAGTTTCATTTTACTCTCTCCGGCTACAAGGGGGATTATCTGGGATTGCCCCGGCCCGGCAACACGCCGGAGAAGTTCGCTCCCGAATTCATCTCCCGTGAAAGCCAGAGCGTCCACGGATTGGTATTCGCTCCGGACGGTGATCAACTCGTTTATATGTGGGATGACCCGGCGGGCCAGCAAAAGGGCGTTCGCCTGGCCTACATGCGGCAGATGGACGGACGCTGGACGGATCCCGTCGTGCTTGAATTCTCCCGCACCAGCTCCTGCATCGACCCCGTGTTCAGCGCGGACGGGAAACGCATCATCTTTTCAAGATTTGCCGGCGGGCGGATGGACTATTGCAGCTGTGAAGTATCCGCCGATAAATACTCCGCGCCACAAATCATCAAACCTCCCATTCCCACCCAATCGGCCATGCCGTTCAGCTACAGCGAGGATGCGTCGGGCGATGTTTATTTTTCCTGCGCCCTGCCGGGCAATCGCGGCGGCACGGACATTTACAAGCTGACCAAGCGGCGCGGCAATTACGTGGTCGTTCCCATTACATCGTTGTGTTCGCCGATGAACGATGATTCGCCGTTCGTTTCCGCCGACGGCCGATATCTTGTTTTCAATCGTGGCAGCCAGTCCGCGTCCGGCCAATGCGACGTGATGTTCAGCTATCGCACGGCGGATGGCGGCTGGTCGCCACCGGTCAATTATGGCCGGCACATCGGCGCCACGGACATCAACTGGCGGCCCACCATCACGCCCGACGGAAAGTATTTGTTCTTCGGGATGCGCAGCGGGGCAAATTTCGGCATTTATTGGGTCAGCGCCAGCGTGCTCGAAGAATTAAGGCCGAAGGATGAGTGAACCGGCGGCCATCTCCCGTTGATCAATCCCGGAAGCATGGTCGAAGGATTGAAAAATAAATTGTCCCTTTTTGCCTTCGGCGGGCGTTTATGAGTGAATGTCGCCGATGGAAGACACCGCCCTGCTTCAGGAATACGCCCTTACCGCCAGTGAGCCGGCCTTTGCTGCGCTGGTGGAACGCCATGTCGGACTGGTTTATTCCGCTGCGCGACGGCAGGTGCGCGACCCGCATCTGGCCGAAGACGTGACCCAGGCGGTGTTCATCATTCTTGCGCGCAAGGCCGGAAGGCTGGTGCAGCATCAGGGCCTGTCCGGCTGGCTGCTCCAAACCACCCGCTATGCCGCCAACGCCCACATCCGCGCCGCCATGCGCCGGACGCGCCGCGAACAGGAGGCCGCCATGCAATCCGATCTGAATGAATCGTCACACGCCGTCTGGGCGCAATTGGAACCGCTGTTGGACGAGGCGATGGCGTCGCTGGGGGATACCGACCGCGCGGTGCTGGCGTTGCGTTATTTTGAAAACCAGACCGCCGCGGAAATCGGCCGCACGCTGAAGCTGAATGAAGAAGCCGCCAAGAAACGGGTTGGTCGCGCCTTGGAAAAGCTGCGGAAATTCTTCACGAAACGCGGCGTGAGTTCGACCACGGCCATCATTGCCGGGGCGATTTCCACCCATTCCGTCCAGGCGGTGCCCGTGACGCTGGCAAAATCCGTGACCGCTGTGGCGCTGGCCAAAGGCGCGACGGCTTCGACTTCAACCTTAACCCTCATCAAAGGAGTACTGAAAATTATGGCATGGACAAAAGCAAAAACAGCAATCGTCGTCGGTACGGCGGTTATTTTAGCCGCGGGAACAACCACACCCGTCATCGTTCATCATTACCGGGCGAAAGCCGATCAGGCGGAGGCCTCGCTTTTCTCTTCGAAGACGGAATTGACCGACGCAGATAATGCGAATTATCAGCAACAGACGGGCACGACGCCGGCGGAGGTGGCGCAGGCGCTTTTTGGAGCACTCGCGCGCGGGGATTGGGCAGAGGCAGCCAAATACTGTCCGCACGGCGTCAACGTCGAAGGTTTCAAGAAATTTTACGCCGGCATTGAAGTCATCAGCCTGGGCAAGCCGTTCAAGGCAAGGATCAGCATTGCCGCGCTGCTGGAACTGCAACCCGGCCTTCGCAGCCAGCTCAAAGGGATGGGCAACCAAAAGGATTTTCAAGGACCACAGGTCTATGTGCCCTATGAAATCCGGTTGAAGAACGGCTCGATCAAAAAATGGCAGTTGGCCATCCGCTGCGACAATCCAGACCATCGCTGGTTTTTTGACGGCGGGATGTAGCCAACTCCGTTTCAAAATCGTAGCAGCCGACGTTAGGAGGCTCCCTATTTCAGTTTGAGCCTCGTTACCTCGGCTGCTACAGTGATTAAATCGATAATAAATTCTCCCCTTTTACCTTTCCGTGTGCATGAATAGTTTGGATGACCAACGATGACATTCGATTGGTGCGGGAATAGTCGGATTTGTCGTACTCAGTCCTCCGCGAACAGATACTCCAAATCCGTCGTCGTGAGGCTGCGGGCAAACCCTTCCTCGCCGAGCACGTCGGCAATCGTCTGCGCCTTGCTTTGTTGCAGTTCCCAGATTTTTTCCTCGACGGTGCCGGGCGCGATGAGCCGGTAGGCGTTCACCGTCTGCGTCTGGCCGATGCGATGCGAGCGGTCAATGGCCTGTGCCTCCACCGCCGGGTTCCACCACGGGTCGTAAAGCACCACGTAGCTGGCATTCGTCAAATTCAAGCCCGTGCCCGCCGCGCGCAAGCTGAGCAAAAACACGCCGGGGCTGGTGTCGCCCTGGAATGCGCTGACGACCTGCTGCCGGTCCTTCGTCTGGCCGGTGAGCATGTGCGTGGTAATCTGCCGCTCGTGGCATTCCTTTTCGAGCAGTTGCAGCATTTGCACGAACTGGCTGAAAACCAGAACTTTCTGGCCCTCCGCAATCAGCGGGTCGAGCAACTCGAAGAGCGTCTCGGTCTTGCCTGACGCGGTGTCGCTGCCCACGAGCCGTGGGTGGCAGCAGACCTGGCGCAACCGCGTGAGCGCGGCCAGCACGTGCATCTTGCTCTTGTTAAGCCCCTGCTCCTTGACGGCATTCATGATCTGGTCGCGGCTGCGGCGCAGTTCGGCCAGGTAAAGCTTCCGCTGCTCGTCGCCAAGCGGGCAATCGCGCCGTTGCTCGATGCGGTCCGGCAAATCCTTCGCGACATGCTTTTTCAAGCGGCGCAGGAGCAGCGGCCGCAACCGGGCCGAAAGCCGCTTGCGGGCGATGCGCTGGACGGATTCGGTTTTCTCGCCGCGCGCCGGCTGTTCCACCGGCGCGGTCTCGTCGGCAACCGGCGCACGCGGTTCATAAATTTCAACAAACTGTTCCTGGTTGCCGAGGTAACCCGGCTGGATGAAATCCACGATGCTCCACAAATCCAGCAGCCGGTTTTCGAGCGGAGTGCCCGTGAGCGCGAGGCGGTATTCGGATTTGAGCTGCTTGACGGATTGCGTGACCTGCGCGCCGGGATTTTTGATGAACTGCGCCTCGTCCAGAATCGCCGCGCGGAACGCGAATTTTTGCAGCTCCTCCAGATCGCGCCGCAGCAGCGCGTAGTTCGTCACAATCAAATCGTGCTGCGGAATTTGTTTGCGCAAATTGTGCCGGGCCGCGCCGCTTTCCAGCACCAGCACCTTGAGGTTTGGCGTGAACCGGTTGGCTTCGCGCTGCCAGTTGTGCAGCACGGACGCCGGACAGATGACCAGCGACGGCTTTGGATTTTTTGCGTGGCGTTCCTTGAGCCACGCCAGCCATGCCAGCGCCTGCAATGTTTTGCCCAGCCCCATGTCGTCGGCGAGAATGCCGCCAAGTTTGATTTGCGTGAGGTGGCAGAGAAAATCGAAGCCGTCCTTTTGATACGGCCGCAACTCGGCCTGCAGGCCCTTGGGCAATTCCACGGACGGAACGCCTTTGAAATCGCGGACGCGCTCGCGCAACGCCTTTGCTTCCGGTGAATCGGCGAAACGCATCAATTCGCCTTCGTCCAGGTGCGCGACGTGTTCCATCCCTACTTTTTGCGGCACGGCAACAAGTCCATCCACGCCCATCTCGGCCATCGCTTCGTGCGCGCCTTGCACGGCGTTGACATCCAGTTCCACCCAGCCGGAATTTGGCAGCTTGACGAAGCGGCTGGTGGCGGCGGCAAGCCGTTCGAGATCGGCCTTGGAAAGTTTGAGGCCCTCGGCCTCCCACTCGGCGGAAACGGCCAGCCAGTCTATGCCGCTGCCTTTGACGATGAGCCGCGGCTTAAGCTGTCGCGGTTGCAGGAACAGTCGGTGAAACGCCGGGTTGCCGAGGAATTCCGCCTCGTTCGGGCGCCCGGCCCATGCACCGGCCAGCGCGCCGAGAAAATTTTCATTCGCGTCACCGACCCACAACCCCTGCTCCTGCATGAACCAATCCAGTTTTTGGAGCCATTGAACCGCCGGTTCGAGGCGCGCGTCATCGAGAATTTCCGGTTTGTCCGCCGGACGCCGCCTGGCCTCGTTGGGAACCCATTCGCGGCCGTTCCAAAACCAGACGCTTTGGTCGCGCTGGCTCCGGGCCAGCAGCCGCAGCCGCACCGTGTCGTCGAGCAGTTCAAAAACAAACTGCGGCCGGGCCGGATGCGCCACGCAAAGCCGTTCCCAGTCCACGCCGTGGGACGATTGCGTCTTGCGCAGGTGCAACAGCAGGCGATGACTGAGCTTGCGCACGGGCACCGAGGGCATCCGGGCAAGATATTTCAGCACCTTCGGCGGCGGCGCGTTGCGCACCAGGTAAAATGTGTTGTCGAGCAGCGCGAGAGGCGACTGGCGGTTGAAGAATTTTACGCCGGCTATGGAATGATTTTTGCCGTCCGGCAGCCCGATCTGGTGCGTGAACGAAAGTTCCTTGTCGCCGTTGTCAAGATGCGGCGTGAGCATGGCGATTTGCCCATGAAACTGGAGCGGTTTGCCGGCGCATTCCAAACGGGAGGTGTGGCCCCAGCGCGTGAGCCATTGCAGCAATTCTGCATCGGATAAAACCAGCGTGTCCGCGCCATCGGCATGATGGCGATAGGTGTCGGCAATCCATTGGATGAACTCCCAGTCGGCGGGCGGAAAAAGTTCCTGCTCGTGCGTGGCGCGGACGACAAGGTCAACGAGGTCGCGCAGCGGACGCGCCTTTTCGCCGGTGCGCGGTCGCAGCAGGAGAAATTGCACGGCGAGGCGGAAGCGCGATGGTTCCTCCCCGTCCGGTTGCGGGCGGCAGACGACACGGAGCGTGGCGCGGGGCGTTTCGAGCAGCGGCAGGGCGGGCGGCGACAGCCAGTTTTCAAGTTCCCTGACGAGGTTTTGCTCCTGTTCGGCCTCCTCGGCCCTGGCAAAACGATCGGGGCTGGCGTGCAAAAGCAGTTCCGGCGGCACGGAACGCTTGGCGCGCAGAAATAGAAACGCAAGTTCCTCGAGGCGGGCCTTGCCCTGCGTGTTCAGCAGGCGCGGCCACCAGTTCGTGTCGGGAAAATCGCGGCGCGAGAGCGAAAGTTTTTCGAAATAATCCTCCAGCAACAGCCACGAACGCTGCGAATCCGGGCAGGTCGCGAAACTTTTCAAAATGTCCTCGCGGCCGCCGACGGTTTCCTTTGAGTCGGAAAGTTCGCGGCGCAGGTCGGCAAAAGCACCATAGGTTTGCGACAGCACCTTGTGGTGCGCATCGTATTTCGTCGTGCCCGCTCGCGAGCCGTTCCCGTTTCTGATTGAAACTTTAGGCATCAAAACAACTATGGCCTATCATCTCGACAGAAGTGGCTGCCCCGGTCAATCAGAAATCGAAAATAATTATGCACAGCCGCAGACGCGTGATTGACGCGGGCTCGATTTCTGGTATAATTCATCCCTTTTATGAATCGAAATCCGCACGTGGCCGTGGTCGGCGCGACGGGCGCCGTCGGCATCGAAATGATCAAGACGCTGGAAAAAAGAAATTTTCCGGCGGGCAAACTGACCCTGCTCGCTTCGGCGCGCTCGACCGGCAAAACGCTCAAATTTCGCGGCGCCGATGTTGCGGTCAAGGAACTGACGAAGGATTCGTTCAAGGGCGTTGACATCGCGCTGTTCAGCGCGGGCGGCGGCACCTCGAAGGAATTCGCGCCCATCGCCGCCAAGGCCGGCTGCGTGGTCGTGGACAATTCCAGCGCGTTCCGCATGGACGATGCGGTGCCGCTCGTGATTCCCGAAATCAACGCCTCCGACGTAAAATGGCACAAGGGCATCATCGCCAATCCGAATTGCACCACGGCCATCACGCTCATGGCGTTGTATCCGTTGCACAAGGCTTTCGGCTGCAAACGCATTTTTGCCTCGAGCTACCAGGCCGTCTCCGGCACCGGCGCGAAGGCGATTGAAGAATTGAAACGGCAGGTGGGCGAAATCGTCGCAGGCAGGCCGGTGACGAAGGAGGTTTATCCGCATCAAATCGCCTTCAATGTGCTACCGCAGGTGGATGTTTTTTTGCCGGGCGGCTACACGAAGGAAGAGATGAAGATGGAAAACGAAGGCCGCAAAATCATGCATCACCCGGCGTTCCGCGCCAGTGTGACGTGCGTGCGCGTGCCGGTCTATCGCTCGCATTCCATTGCTTTGAGCGCGGAATTTGACAGGCCTGTGACCGTGGACGCCGCGCGCGCAGTTTTGAAAAGGGCGCCCGGCCTGGACCTCGTGGACGATCCGGAGAACAGGAAATATCCGATGCCGCTGTTCACTTCCGAGAAAGACAATTGCGAAGTTGGCCGCATCCGCAAGGACTGCGCGCTGGACAACGGACTGTGCTTCTGGGTGAGCGGCGATCAATTGCTCAAGGGCGCGGCGCTCAACGCGGTGCAGATTGCGGAAGAACTGTTGAAATAAAGTTCAACCGCCAAAACGCCAGGAACGCGAAGCAATTCATATTTAAAAGGCAGGAATTCGGGAAACGGATTCCTGCTTTCTTCTTTTCCCAAATTAATCTTGGAGACCTTGGCGTCCTGGCGGTTTCCATTTCACGGCGTCTTAAGCCGGTAGAAGCCGCTGCCGTTTGTCGGCGACAAAACCATTTCATCCTGCAAGTTGGCAAGATCGAGCGTGGGCGTGTTTGTCACATCCGTCCAATTTGCCGTGGTCAAATCCAAATTTTGCTGCAACACGAAATTTGTCGAAGGGATAATCCAAGAAAGAACAAGATTGTTGTTCAAAGACGCAATGTTTAGCTGTGGGGTTGGAATCGTTTGCGAAATGAAAATGCCAGACCCGGAGCTCAAATCCGCCCCCGCTCCAATAAGTTTGCTTCCATCCGCCGAGGAAGCAAAGGAGTTCCAAACACCAATTGGCGCATTGTTCGTAGTCCACGTTGCTCCTGAATTGGTTGAGGAATAAATCTGACCGTCGTTCTCTCCCGCCACCAATATCCTTCCATCCGCCGAGGAAGCAATGGCTTGCCAGCCGAAGTTGGGCACATTGTTCGATGTCCAAGTTAATCCCGAATTGGTTGAAGTATAAATGCCCCCGGCGGAAGTTCTTAATGCTGGGTTGATTGCAGCACCGGGGAAGCACGTCGCCGCCATCTTGCACCCATCCGCAGACGAGGCCACGCAACTCCAAGCATTGGTTGGTGCCATCGTGGGTGTCCATGTACCCCCTGAATTCGTTGAAACGTAGATTATACCGGGGTTCTCATAAGCAGCATCCGCCCAGGTTGCCGCGACCAATTTGGTTCCGTCCGCCGAGGAGGCGACAGAAACCCAATAATTACTTGGCGCGAGGGTTGGTGTCCATGTCGTTCCTCCATTTGTTGAAATGCATATCGCGCTGATGGTACCAACCGCGCCATAAGCATCTACACCTGCCACTGCGACCAGGTTGGTTCCATCGGCAGAGGAAGCCACAGATGTCCATGCTTCAGTGGGCGCGCTGTTGGTAGTCCATGTTGCTCCTGCATTTGTTGAGGTGATGATGGCGTCAAGTTTACTTACCGCTACCAGTTTGGTTCCGTCCGCTGAAGATGCAACGGAATTCCATGCCGCGAGCAGTATAGGTAAGTTGTTCGATGTCCAAGTCGCTCCTGAATTTGTCGAGGTAAAAATTGTGCCGTAGCCATTCATCCCACCACTGAGACCTGCCGCCACCAATTTACTGCCATCAGCCGAAGAGGCGACCGCAGGAATAAATTGGTCGGGCACGCCGGTCTGCGTCCAAGTTTGGGCAAACACAGGATCAACGACCAGAAACAGCCCGCAGACTGCGGTTACAGTTGGCAGTAGATTTTTCATTATTTTGCGCTGTTTATTGAAGCAATTAACATGCCTTTGACAAGGCTCCAAGCTTGCGGCTTGCCGCTGCCTGGTTGTTGTCACCAAAGGAATTCTTTTGGGCCGCGCTCAACGCGGTGCAGATTGCGGAAGAGTTGCTGAAATAAATGGGTTACGCTACGGTTTGGGGCAAAGCGATTCGCCAGGAACATGAATCCATCTCCGGAGACCAAGCCAGACCCATCAGCAAAAGACGGGCTTCAGAATGATTCCTTGTCGTGGATGGATTGTTTCACGGCCGGTCGCGTTGCCGGTCTGATTGCCATTTTTCTTTTTGCACTTTATCCGGGGATCATTTTGGGCACGCACAGTTTCTTTCTCCGCGATTATGGGGCGTTCACTTATCCGGTGGCATATTACGCGCACGAGAGTTTCTGGCGTGGGGAAGTACCGCTTTGGAATCCGCTGAACAATTGCGGCGTGCCGTTTCTGGCGCAATGGAACACATCGGTGTGCTATCCGCTATCGCTGATCTACATGGTGTTCCCATTGCCGTGGTCGCTGGGCTGTTTTTGTCTCGGCCATCTGGTGCTGGCCGGGGTCGGAATGTACTTGCTGGCCTGTCGCTGGACCCAAAACCGCCTGGGCGCGGGCATTGCCGGTCTGGCCTTCGCGCTCAACGGGCTGATGTTCAACAATTTGATGTGGACGAGCAATCTCGCCGCGTTAAGCTGGCAGCCATTTGTCGTGCTTTGGGTCGAGCAAGCCTGGCGGTTGGGAGGAGGACGCCGCCTGGCAATCGCCGCGCTGGCCGGGGCCATGCAGATGCTGTCGGGCGCGCCGGAAATCATCATATTCACCTGGATCATGCTGGGAATGCTCTGGCTCGGCCAGGTTTGGCGAAAGAAACTTCCATGGGGAACGACTTTTCGAAGGGCCGTCATCGTGGTTGCATTGGTTGCGGGACTATCCGCGGTTCAACTTCTTCCATTTTTTGATTTGTTGAAACATTCACAACGCGATTCGTCGTTCGCCACCGGGGATGTCTATTCGATGCCGCTTTGGGGATGGGCGAATTTTGTCGTGCCCGCCTTCCATTGCTTGAAAACCGTATTTGGCACGTATTTGCAGTCAAGCCAGCCGTGGACTTCATCATATTATCCGGGCGCCGGAACTTTGGCGCTGGCTGCGGTGGCGGTTTGGCGGATGCGCCGGCACCCGGAAATTTGCGGTCTGGCCGGTGTGACGATTGCAGGACTCGTTTTGGCGCTCGGCAATGAAGGCCACATTTATGCCTGGCTCAAACATGTTGTGCCGGGAATTGGCCTTTCCCGCTATCCTATCAAATTCGTCTCGATTCCGGTATTCACGATCCCATTGCTCGCGGCTTACGGTTTTGACAGCTTTCAAAACAGAGCGTCGAACAACCCAAAACGAAATGAGCGTGCCCTGTTTTTTGCGGCAGCCTCCCTTTTGCTGGCAATCATCGTCATCCTTGCCGCCGCCCGCTGGTTGCTCGCTCCCGGGTACAACTGGCAGTTGACGTGGTGGGATGGCGCTATTCGGGCGCTCTTCCTGACTGGCATGGTCGGGGCCATCGGCGCTTTGATTCGTGCGCGCACGGCGAGCTTGCGCAGCTACACGGGGCTTGCGCTCCTGGCACTGATTGGTTTTGACCTGCTCACATCCGGACTGCACGTGAATCCGACGGTGGTCACAAAAGCCTTTGGCCCGCTTGAATTGAACATGGCTTCCCGGCCAAAATACGGAGAGTCGCGCGCCATGGTGAGCCGCCAGTTTTCCTCATACCTTGCCATGGTCACTACGGACAATCCGCTTTACTATTACGTGGGTCTTCGCGGCGCACTTTTTGATGATTGCAACATTCCCGAAAACATTCCGAAAGTGGATGGCTTCTGCTCGCTTCATCTGAAGGAAGAATGGGATTTTACTGGAATTTTTTACGGTATTTTCCTGGGTCTGACCACGGCAAATGCTCCGCCATCCGCACCGTTGCTGGATTTCCTGGGAGTCTCCCGCATTTCCGCAACCAACAGCATTTTTGCCTGGCAGGAACGCAAATCTTTCCTGCCGCTGGCAACGGCCGGACAACGGCCGATTTTCGCCGGCGACGTGGAAACACTGGAAGGATTGACCTCTGCCGGCTTTGATCCGCGCCTCACTGTTTACCTGCCGGCATCCGCACGGGATGAAGTAACCGTGACGAACGCTTCCGACGCGCAAATCATCTCCCAACAATTCGCCGCACAACGAATTCACCTAGGTGTCGAAGCCCCTGCTCCGGCATTGGTCGTTCTCGCGCAGGCGTTTTACCACAACTGGCATGCGTTCGTGGATGGCAAACCGGTTCCCATTCTGCGGGCCAATCACGCCTTTCAAGCGCTCGAAATTCCCGCTGGACGACACAAAATCTTGCTCCGTTATGAAGACCGGGCTTTTCGCATCGGTGCCGGAGTTTCAGTGCTGGCATTACTCGGCTGTTTGACGGGATTGTTCATGAAACCAAGGCGCTGAACGCGGTGCAAATGACAGAGGAATTGCGAAATAAAGTTCAACCGCCAAGACACCAAGCCCGCCAAGATTGAACTGGGAAAACAAGAAACAGGAATCTGTTTCCAGAATTCCTGCTTTCATAATTTGAATTGCCTTCGCGCCCTTGGCGCCTGGCCGTTTTCATTTCACGGCTTGGCCGGTTCCTTGGTGAAGGCGACAAGGGTCTTGATTTTCGCCTCGGCGGCGGCGTCGCGCACCTTCACAACTTTTCCCCACGGCGCCTTTTCGTCGGCATTGATGGCCAGCACGATCTGCGGATTGATGGATGCTTTCAAAATCAGTTCGCCCCGCAATTGCTCGAAGGTCACCGGCAGCTTTTCCAGATAATACATCCCCTTGTCGTCTATGCTCACGACGAACGGCGGATTTTCGTTCGCGCCGGTTTTCTTGCCCTGCAAGGACTCGGGCAACGCGAGCTTCAACGCCGTTTGTTGCTTGAACGTCGTCGTCACCAGCAGAAAAATCACCAGCACAATCAACACATCAATCAGCGCGACAATGATGACGGCGGGCGTGGTGCGGCGTTTGCGGATGAGAAAGCGCATGTCAGTGAGTCGGTCGAGGGCAGAATCCGGCGGGCCGGATTCCCGTCTCCACACTTCCGATTCTCGATGGTTTGGATCGGTTCTTCATTTTTTCCCGGCGTATTGCCGGCGGATGAAGTCGTCGCAGAGCGCCTCCATTTCGACGGCGAATACTTCGACCTTTTTGCTGAAATAACTCCAGAAAATCAGCGATGGAATGCAAATGAGCAGGCCGATGAGCGTTGCACGGAGAATCAACGCAATGCCGTGAGCCAGCTTTGCCGCGTCGTTGAGTCCGGATTGGCCGATGTCGCCGAACACCGTCATCATGCCGATGATTGTGCCGACCAGTCCGAGCAGCGGGGCGATGCCGACGATGATTTCCAGCACCACGAGGCCGCGTTCGAGACGGACTATTTCGTGGCGGGCGGCGGTCTGCAACGCGTCCACGTTGTCTTCCTTCGGCCAGTCGAGATGGTTCGACGCGAGCAGCAGCAGGCGTCCGAGCGGCGACGGTTTTTGTTCGCAGACGCTGCAAAGCGTTTTCACGTCGTCGCGCGAATTGCAGGTCTCAAGCAACGCGGTGATTTCCGACGGCACGACTTTTTGCCAGCGCAACGTCAGGGCGCGCTCCACGATGAACGCCAGACCGACCACCGAGGTCAGTCCCAGCAGAATGTAAACGAGTGTATCCATAAAATTTATTCCGGCGTTGCGAACGGCTCAATAGTAATAAAATGTGAACGAAATTTCCCGATAATTCCGCCCGACCATCCGGCGCATGTCTCCCGGCCACGGCGCGAACGGAGCGGATTCCTCGACTGAATCACGGCAAACCAGCGCCAGCAATTCGCCGACGGTATTTTCCGCGACTTCCATGCCGGTCACTGTACCATCGTAGTTCAAGCGGAACCGCAATGTCACCTTGCCAGTGCGATCCTCCGCGAATTGCCGGCTGTCGAGCAAATCATCCCAACGCTGGCTGATGGCCTCGACAATCGCCTCATCATAAGCGCCGAACGGTGTGGCTTTCACGTCCAGCGATGGTGCGAGCGCCAGGTGATGCGTGCCACCCTCCTGGCGCATTTGGACGCCGGGGATTTGGTGTGCCAGTTGCGCGCGCGCCTGATTGAGCGTGCGCGGACGCGGCTGTTCCTGTTGTTGCGAGTCCTGTGACCTGCCCAAGGTCAAATCACCCGCGTTCATTGCCAGTTGCATCTGCGGTTCCTGTTGCTGCTGCGTGGGAGGCGACGGTTGGAACTTGTTGAAATCCTGCCGTGGCACGTCTTCCGCCTTCGGCACATCGGCTTGTTTTCCGTTCAATTTCGGTTTGCCGGTGTCCTGATCCGCTTCCGGGTTCGCCGCACGAGAATTATTGTCGGAATAATACTTCGCGTCTTTCGGCGCTTCGGTTGACGGTTGTTCAACCGTCGCAAATTCCAGCGGCGGCTCGTAATTCACAACCGGCGCGGGAACCGCTTCCATTTTTTCCGTCAAGCGATGGACCCACGCTGGCCAGTGCCAGACCTGCCACCAGCCGAGATCTTTTCCGGCTTCGTAACCGCCCCATGTCAACAAATGCGCCGCCAAGGACAGGGCGAGTGCCAGCGCCAGCCTCCGGCTTTCCAAGCCGCTGAATCGCAGCGTATTTGTTTGTGTTCCGGCAACGGTCATACCCATAAAGTTTGCCGCAGGAACATTCAGTGAGCAACTTCTTTGCCGTTGACCCAAATCGGGGCCATGTGGGATTGGATTGCGCTTCCGTGCAGGCGAGGAAAACAATGGACAAGGCATCAATGGATTTTTTGAAGCACTTCAAACAACTGGGAAAGTGTGCATGCCGGCGGGACAAGAAAGCTCTTTGAACTGCATTCACTCCGGCTGATGACAGGCATCACGCGCGCCCGTCCGAAAGTCGGAGGACGCAACGGCACCCGCGACTTTGAGCGCCTTGAAAAGACTGTTCAAGCCGCACGCCGTTACCGAAATCGGTCAGAGGATTTCCAGAACGAAAATATTTCATCCGCGCGTCGTAGATAGCGCGTCATGAACACGGCGTGGTCACGTTTGACCGCGGTGCGGAATTTGCGGAGCCGGCGGTCGGCGGACTTTTCCTCGCGCATGAACTTCTCCAGCGCCGCCAGCAATGTTTCGCAATCCTGGATGTCACCCATCAACTTTTGGTGGCTCCGCAATTTGCCGGGCAATCCGACGGGAAGCCGGGACCGCAACGGCCGCAACTGCTCGACCATGTAGCGGAATTTTTTGAAGGCAACGCGAGTGCGATGAACCGTCTGCGGGTTCGCGGGGACAATGTCCCGCCGGCGCGCCACTGCGTTCGCAAATGCCAGGCCCACGCTTTTCAACAAACGGACCCATGCGCGGTGGCGGCTCCCCGCCTGCTTCAAGACGGCGTGCAATTCCTTGCGCAGCGCGTCCATCCGGTTTTTCAACGGCTTCAACCTCGTGCGCCGGAGTTTCCGTTCCAACTGCCGGACGAGACGCTTTTCCCGGCGCAGCAGTTCATTCTTGAAACGCTTCGCGTCCGAGTACCGGTGGAGTTTCCGCTCCAGACCGCGCAAAATCATCTGCGTATCATGCAACCTGCCGGAATCTTTGAACGGCTGTTTGAAGGACCGGGAAACTTTGACGCGCGCACGGCCCTCCAGCAACGGGTCAAACAAGTCCATCAACGCCAGGAGCCGCCGTGTCTTCACGCGCAACTGGTGGACGGCCGCCCTGGACAATTTTTTCTGGCATCGCTTGAGCGCCCGCCGGTAGGAACTCCATCCTGACTTGAAAGCCTGGTCAAGCCGCGAAGCCAGTTGATCTTCGCCCGCCAACGTCATCTTGTCCACCAGCGCATTGTTCATGCCTTTCAGCGGACATCAAATAGAACGTCAGCGGGCAACCGTCAACCTTTGATGCCCGTGATGGACGGGGAAAAACTCGACGGTTCAGGATGCAGGAAGGATTTCGATCCCGTTGATTTCGGGATTTTCCACCTTCGGCGTGAACGTGATGTCCAGTTTGCCGTTGGTGACTTCCACGTTGACGGTTTCGATGTAGGCGCGATTGTGATCCCCGGCCTTGACCCAGACGTCAAAATCGTTGAAGGGATGGCCTGCGACATTGAACGAAAATACGCGCTCGCCGGGTCCGCTGATGCCCTCATAGGTTTCGGCAAAGTGAAGCTTTACGATGTATTTGCCGTTTGGAACTGGATACGAAAATGAAGTCATGCCGTATCGTTCTGTGAGATAGAGTCCCGGGTCTTTCGTGTTGGCTATTTGCAGGTCGGAGGAGCGTTCAATGGTATCGCCATCGACAAAACCCTGATCAGGAAGCCAGACATTGCCCTCGGAGTCCGTGAAGGCGGTGGTAAGACCGGCTTTGATGCGGACGGGCGGCGCCACTGGCGCGGGCGTGGCCGGCTGAGCCGGGACGGCGGCGGGCGCAACGGTTGCAGCCGGGGCCGCGGACGTCATGTTGCCGGCAGACTGCTCCGATTTGCATCCGGCAAACAAGAACAAGGCCAGCCCGGCAACGAGACAGCCGGGCAGGCTGTGCATCAAACACTTTGTATTTTGCATAAATTTCCTCCGGCTATTGCTGCCCGCAATTTGATTTCAACAAAAACCCATCTCATTGGGCTGGAATGATTTCGATCCCGTTGATTTCCGGGCTTTGAACATTGGTCGTGAAGGTGATGGCAAGTTTGCCGTCCGTGACCTCCGCGTCAGTGGTTTCAACGTATGCGCGCTTTGCGCCGCCGGCCTTGGCATAAACATCAAAATCCTTGAATTCATGACCGCCGACATTGAAGGAAAAAACGCGTTGCCCCGGGCCGGTGATGTCATCAAAAGTTTCGGCAAAATGAAGTTTCACGGTGTATTTGCCGTTGGGCACAGCTTGGGAAAACGAAGTCATGCCATAGTGCTCGGTGCGATAAATGGCCGGGTCATCCGTGTTGGCGATTTGCACGTCGCTTCCGCGATCGACCGTGTCTCCGTCCGCAAAACCCTGGTCCGCAAGCCAGACCTCGCCTGCGGCATTGGTGTATGGTGCGGAGGCGCCGGCATCAATGCGAATCGCAACCTGTGCCGATGCAGGCATGGCGGCCGGGGCCGCGGCTGCCGGTGTTGCGGCGGGCGTTGTCGCAGCAGTGGGTGCGGCTGCCACGGCGGCTGCCGCCGGTGAGGTCGTTGTTGTATTGGCGGATGTTTCCTTGCTCGATTGGCAACCGACGAGCAGAAATACCGCGAGCGCTGAAATCAATGTCACGCACGGCCGTAGAGCTAAACGTTTTGCATGTTTCATAATGTTTTGATTTGATTTGGAGGTTTGTAAATGGTTGTACGGATGCTGCAACGTCGGTAGTGCAACGACAAGCAAAAAATGGTTTCTGCTTGAACCTCGAATTCCACCGGCTCCAATTTATTGTTTGCTGAGCCGCAGCATCAGGACATCGTGCCCCATTATCTCGGTGTTCAAAGTCTCTTCCGTCGTTCCCATGTCCTTTTTTGTCCACAGATCACGTACTTTATAGGTGGTCGTGTCAAACCGTGTTTCTCTTTTGGAAAGATCATCGCTGACCTTTTCCTTTTTCCAATCGAACCTAACTTTTTGGGGCCGGATGCTGCGATCAAGCACACACATGGCCCAGTCGCCATCGGCGAGCGGCTTGAACCAGACTTCCAGCACTCCATCTGAGGAATACTGGAATCCCTCAATCCCCAGCTTGTCCTGGTCAACCGCAATGGCGTCCTTGTTCATCAAAATCTCAGCGGTTTCCCTGGACATGTATCGGAGATCGTTTCCCGAAATCAACGGGGCCGCCAGCATGCACCACATTGAAAAATGCGCGCGATCCTCGTTCACGGTCATTCCGTTGCCAACTTCCAGCATGTCGGGGTCGTTCCAGTGTCCGGGGCCGGCATACTTTCGCAGGTCTTCCTGCATGTCCAGGATTTGCAGCACTCCCAAGGAATACGAGTTGGGACGGCCGATTCTGCCATCGAAGCGGTGATAAATATCGCCGGTTGTCCGCCAGAGATTTCCGACTTCTCCGCCCCACTTCCAAGGCTTGTTGCTGCCCCATTCGCAAATGCTGAAAACCATCGGCCGGCCGGCCGCATGCAGCGCGTCCCGCATGGTCGTGTAGGCGCCCTTGGCGTTCAAATGTTCGCAGCCGCACCAGTCATATTTCAGGTAATCAATGCCCCATTGGGCGTACGTCAGCGCGTCCTGATATTCATGCCCGCGACTGCCGGCGCGTCCCGCGCATGTCTTGGCCCCGGCGTCTGAATAAATTCCCAGCTTGAGGCCCTTTGAATGAACGTAATCGGCCAGCGCCTTCATTCCCGACGGAAATTTTTTGGGATCGGGATGGATGAATCCCTGGCTGTCGCGTTCTCCCTGCCACGTGTCATCAATGTTGACGTATTCATACCCGGCGTCCTTCATGCCCGAGGAAACCATCGCGTCGGCGGTCTGTCGGATCAGGTCCTCGTTCACATCCCCGGCGAATTTGTTCCAACTGTTCCAGCCCATCGGCGGTGTCGGCGCAAGATTGTCAAATTTCTGGCCGAAGGCGCTTGCACCGGCAAAACAGATCAATAGGAGAAATTTTTTCATGGCTGTTGAAAAGTTCGATTTCCCCAAGCATGGTCAAGGCGCATTGTAATGCAAGATGATAATGGGTTGTAAAGTTGCACCGGTGGGCTGTCAGCGCCGAAATCGGCGCGCCCAGGGCGCTGCCGCGATGGAAATGCTTGAAACCAAACCGTGAACGTAAATCTGCAAAGTTTTTGAAAATAGAGGCGCGAACTAAAAAACTTAAAACGGGCCAGCCCGCCGGATGTTTACGCCTCCAGTCTTGCGTCCATTGTGATGTTCGCCTTGAGCAAACGCGAAATTGGGCACCCTATCTTGGCCACGTTCGCCACACCGAGGACTTTTGACCGGTCTGCACCGGGAATCTTTGCGAGCACATCCAGATGCGACGACGTGACGGTCCAGCCCGCGCTGGTCTTCTCCAGCGTGACCGTCGCCGTGGCGGAGATGGATTCGGGGGTGATGCCGGCCTTTCCCAGTTCCGCTGAGAACGCCATCGCGAAACAACCCGCGTGAGCGGCGGCGATCAACTCCTCGGGATTTGTGCCGACGCCATTCTCGAAACGCGTGCTGAAGGAGTATTGCGTCTCTTTCAACGCGCCGCTCTGCGAGGAGATGCTGCCCTTGCCGTCCTTCAGACCGCCACGCCAGATGGCCGATGCTTTGCGTATCATAGATTTTTCCAAGGCCGGAACGTAAATTCGCTCCAGCGCTGGAGAGATTAGCGTGGGCTTCTGACAATCTCAAGCAGGGGATTCCTGGTCAATGCACCTCCATTTTGGGCCGTAAATGACAGGTCGGCAAACGCCATCGGCTGCATATCCATTTGCAATCGCTGCGGTGATTTTTCGCCTCCCGCATTTGTCTCAGCCCGGGCGGAACAAATCTCACGGCGGCACAATGACCATCCATAAAACGCCAAAACGGTCGGAGACCATGCCAAAGCGTTTGGAAAAAAAGGTATTGGCCAGCGGCATTTGCACCTGTCCGCCGTCGGCCAAAGCGGCGAACTGCCTTTCGGCTTCGGCTTCGGCATTCCGGGAACATCTCGGCGCCCTCGCGCCATTTTGAATGGCGCAGGTGAAGATAGGTTTCGCCTCCGACGCGGAAAAGTTTGAATTCAATCTCGGTGTCGGCCCAATCAGGAATGCCCCGCCGCGTGACGCGCCAGCGCATGAGTTTGTCGGCCTTCAGTTCCGTGACAATCATCTCGGCGGAAAAATGCCCGTAAAACCAGAATTCAAATTTTCCTCCGACGGCGGATTTCCCGCGCGTGTCGGTGGTCCACCAACGCGCCAGCTTCCTCACGTCAGTCAACGCCCCATAAACCTGCTTCAGTGAAGCGTTGATGTGAATTTCGTGCCAGATTTCACGATGGGTCACGGACTATTTGCCGGTTCGGTTTTCATACCCGTGTTTTTTATTTGCCGACAAACTTTCCAAGCGAATCAAGACAACGGTTCCAGCCATCGTTGTGCCGGTCGCGGCTTTCGACGGACGCAAATTTTTCGTGCGTCAAAGTCAGTTCCGTCTGCTTGCCGCGCGCTTTGAATTTCAGCGTGACCAGCATTTCGGGCGGTTCAACTTCGCCGAATTCCTCGCCGCTGCCGTCTTTTTCAAACGCCCAGGTGAAGACCAGACGTTCCGGCGGCTTCACTTCGCGATAAATCCCGACGGTCGTGAAAAATTCGCCGTCGGCGCGCCGCACCTGAAGGCGATATTTGCCGCCGACGCGCGCGTCCACCTTCACTGATTGCAATGACGATCCCTCGCACGCCGCCGCACCGAACCACTGCTTGAATTGGTTCACGTCCGTCCACGCCTTGAAAACCAGTTCGCGTGGCGCGTCGAAAACGCGGGTGAGCTGAAGTTTGATGTTGTTTTCCTTGATGGTTGCTGTTGTGTTCATTTTTTCTCCTTGGTTTGTAGTTGTTTCAGATACTCGTCCAAACGGTCAAAGCTTTCTTCCCAGAATTTCCGATACCCCTCGATCCATTGTTGCGCTTCTTTCATGGGTTTGGCCTCCAGTTTCAGCCGGTGCACCCTGCCCTTGCGACGGCGTCGGATCAATCCGGCGTTTTCCAGCACGCGCAAATGCTTCGAGACCGCCGGCAGCGACATGGAATACGGCCGCGCCAGATCGGTGACGCAGCGGTCGCCATGGGCCAGGTGTTCCAGGATGCGCCGGCGCGTCGGGTCGGCCAGCGCCGCAAACGTGCGGTTCAACAAACGTGGTGAACATTTAACCATACGGTTAAATGTTAATGCAACGCGGCAGACCGGTCAAGTGAAATTTTCAGGATCCTTATCCGCCGTAATCTGCCTGGACGGGATTTTGCGGCAGTGGCGGAGGCTATTCCACCTTGCGCTTCAGAACGATGCCGCCGCGCTGACGGTAGTCGAGAGGATCTCCTCCCGCCGACACGGCAGTTGTGTAATTCTCATTCACCCAATGCATAATCAGCTGGCCGCTGCCGGGTTTTTCTCCGTAGCGTTGCACGCCGTTCTCACGCAAATCCCGGCTGATGATCACAACCCAATCCGGCGGATGCCGCTGCAATTGATTTAGCATCGTTTCCTCGGTGCCGTCGCCGGGCGCCACGGGGCCGGGCAGCCGCGCGAGGTAATTGATCATCTCTCCTTCGGGCAGCACGAGCAGGGTCTGGTTGCGCGGCGTTTTGCGGAGCCATTCAGTGAGAAGGCTCACAATCTCGCCGCCCGGCTCTATTTCCGGCGGAAAACTGTAGAACCGGTCCACCCCTTCTCCGATGGCAAGGGTCTTGGTGTGCAGCACGCGCTGTGATTTGCCTGCCAGAATTACCACCCCCGGAACCAGCAATGCGAGACTGCCCGCCACGATCACGTTCCGTCCACAACGGCCCAATCCGAGTCGCACCGGCAACTCACCAATCAACACTGCCGGCACCAGCAGGCCAGCAAGCGCAGCCTGGTAGTAACCAAAATGGAAAATGCGGCCATTCAAAACCATGCGCGCCATCAGCGCCGCCGCCAGCACGGCCATCAACAAACGTATGACTTGCGCCGGATCGGCTGTTGCCGGGATTGATTTGCGGATCAGTGAGGCCCCGCAGAGTAATGTATAAATTAACATGAGCCCCAGCAGACACCGGCCGATTGCGCCCCAATCAATTTCAAAACACGCCAGCCACATCAATGCTCCGGTCAATGCTCCAGCGAGAAGAAGACGCAGCTCTCTCCGCGTGCTGCGCTCGGCCAGCCAGGCGACGCCGCCTGTCAACGCTATCAGCACGCAGGCCAGCAAAGTTGCGCCAACATGTTCCAACAAATGTTTCCAAGGCTGGTCAGTCCCAAGAAATATCTCCTGGCGCATTCCGGTGCTGAAGCGCGTGGTTGCAACGGCGTTTAACCATGCCGTGCAGGATGCCCTGACAGCTTCTTTCCAAGGCATATACGCCGCAAAATAGGCAATAAATCCAAGCGTTGGGAGAACGGCACCGCCCGCCCACGCGACGATTGCGCCTATTCTCAACGGCTGTTGATGCCGCCATCGTATCGCAGCCGCCGTGAAAGTGATCAGCCCCGCAGCCAGCATGATTTCCGGTTTCAGCACGGCCGTAAGACCGAACAACCCGCCGGCGATGAAGCTGCGGCAAAGCGTTGCTTCCTCCACCCAGCGGACAAGCATGATTACAAGGAGCAGGCATATCAGAAAACCATGTGTTGTCTCATGAGTATAGGGGGTGGCGTAGTTGTAATTTCCAATTCCGCCAAACTGTGAAAACCCGAACACCGCAACAAAAACAGCGGACGCCGCCAGCGCCGCACCCGCTCCCCATGCGCGACGGCAGAGGCCGTAGATGGCGATCAGGATACAGGCAAATATGACGAGGTTGGCCGTCACCAGCACCATCAAACCCGGGCCGAAACATTTGAACAGCAGCGCGTTGAAATAGTGGGAAAGCGGGCCGTAGATGTCTCCCACGTCCCGATAGAGCACCGCGCCATTTGCAAGACGCCACGGCAGATAGAGTTCACGGCCGAAGTCTATCAACACATCGGGCCACTTGCGCCATGATGTGACGAGAAAAAAAACCACCAGACCGGCGAGACCCATCAGCCCCAGCCACTCTCCGGCATCGAATTTCTTCAGAGTGTCAACGCCGGGTTTGCCGCCGGGTGTTGGTTGAGGGTTCATGGCTGAACGTTGAAAGCCAGACTAGCGGCTCCCGCCGAACAAGGAATCAATCTTCCGGCGGACTTCGTCGCTCATCTTGATCAACGGAGGCCAGGCTCGTTTGAATCCTTCACCCGCGAGCTTGCGCGTGGCGTCAATGCCCAGCTTGGTTCCGATTGCCATCTCGGAAGTGGCATGATCCAGAACATCGGCCGGACCTTTTGTAAAAATGCTGTCGCGCTGCGGATCGGTGTTCGCCGTGAGATGGAACAGCACTTCGCTCGTGTTGTGTACGTCCACGTCGGCGTCCACCACCACGATGTATTTCGTGAACATCATCTGGCCCATGCCCCAGAGGCCGTGCATGATCTTGTACGCCTGCATCGGGTAGGTCTTCTTGATACTCACGAAAACCAGATTGTGAAACACACCTTCCGCCGGCAGCGCGATGTCCACGATTTCCGGGAAATTCATCTTGAAGATGGGCAGGAACAATTTCACGCTCGCGCCGCCGATGTAAAAATCTTCCATCGGCGGAATGCCGACAATCGTCGCCGGATACACCGCGTCCTTGCGATGCGTGATGGCGGTGATGTGAAAGACCGGATACGGCTCGGGCAGCGTGTAATAACCGGTGTGATCGCCAAACGGGCCTTCCTCGCGCAACGGTTCCTTCGGATCCACGTAACCTTCGATGACGAAATCTGAATTGGCCGGAACTTCGAGGTCGTTGGTCTCGCATTTCACCAGTTCGACGGATTTTTTGCGGAGATAACCGGCCAGCAGGAATTCGTCGAGGCCGTCCGGTAGCGGTGCGGTGGCGGCGAAGGTGAACACGGGATCGCCCCCGATAAAAATGCTCACGGGCATCCGCTCGCCTTTTTCGTAGTAACGACGGCCATGGCGCGCGCCGACTTTCTGTAATTGCCAGTGCATCCCGGTGGTTTTGCCGTCGTAAATCTGGATGCGATACATGCCGAGATTGCGCTCGCCCGTGTCCGGGTCGCGCGTGACAACGCACGGCAGCGTGATGAAACGTCCGCCGTCCAGCGGCCAGCATTTTAGGATGGGGAGATTTGCGAGTGTGGGCGATTGTAGCGGCGCTCTGTGAGCGCCGTCTTCTCGGCGGTCACAGACCGCCGCTACAGAAGTTATATCCGGTGCCACCGGCCACGGTTCTTTTCGAGAAGCTGGCGCGTCAAATTTTTGAATCACTTCCTTGCAAGGCCCATATTTCACGAGCTTCGGCTTGGCGTGGCGCAAATCGAGCGCCTGGCCCAGCAGCTTGATGGCTTCGCGAAAACCCGTGGGCGGCTTGGCTTTCATGAGCGCGCCGAGTTCGGCGGCGACTTCGTCCACGGAATTGGCTCCCAAGCTCAGAGCCATGCGCTTGTGCGACCCCATCGTATTGATGGCGAGTGGGAACGGCGAGATAACGCCGTTGACGGTGGGTTTTTCGAACAGCAACGCCTTGCCGCCGCCGGGCGATTTCATTTCGCGGTCGGCGATCTCGGTGATTTCGAGTTCGGTGGCGACGGGCTGGGCAATGCGTTTGAGTTCGCCCGCCTTGTCGAGGGCGTTGACGAAATCGCGGAAGGAATCAAAAGCCATACGCCAGCGAAGCTAACTGAAAACCCCGCGCCGGGCAATGCAGGTAAAAAAGCGGGGGTAGTTAAGGCGTGTAGAGGGTGCGATAAAACTGCTGAGGAAAATTGGTGGCGTTTGTATCCACGAACGTGAATGGCGACGAATTGGTGAAGAGTGACACCCAGTCAATCAGGTTGGTGGATTCCTGCACGGCGTAATTAAATCCGGGTACCCCGACGACCTGGAATTGAAATCCATTATCAGTGGAAAGGAAGCATCCACCCAACGTTGCCGCTGCAGTTGGATAAACCGACAAGACCACGTTGCTGCTTGTTACACTACCATAAGGGTCGGTTATGGTCACGGTGTAATTGCCCGCTTCAGCGGTGCTGACATTCATTAAGGTTAACGTTGGCAATCCAGCAGGAGCGGTTACCTCACGGATGCGTACGCCATCGTCCGTAATGAACAGGTCACCGGAGGCGTCCACCGCCACGCTGCTGGCTGTAAGCAAGCTGGCATTGGTGGCTGCACCGCCGTCACCGGAATAGCCCCACGCGCCATTGCCCGCCACCGTCGTGATGATGCCATCGGTGTTCACTTCGCGGATGACAAAGTTTCTACCGTCCGCAATGAACAGGTTGCCGGCGGTGTCCACCGCCACTCCCCAAGGAGAATCCAAGCTGGCATTGGTAGCTGCACCGCCGTCACCGGAATAACCAAACGCGCCATTGCCCGCCACCGTCGTGATGATGCCGTTGGTGTCCACTTTGCGGATGCGGTCGTTTTCACAATCCGCGAAGAACACGTTGCCGGAGATGTCAAGCGCGATACCGCCAGTATCATCCATTCCGGCATTCGTGGCTGCACCCCCGTCGCCGGAATAACCCCCCGCGCCATTGCCCGCCACCGTCGTGATGATGCCGTTGGTGTCCACTTTGCGGATGCGATCTGTGTCCGTAATGAGCAGGTTGCCGGAGGCATCTACCGCCACGCTGGAAGGATAATTCAGGCTGGCATTGGTCGCCGCACCCCCGTCACCGGAATAACCCCTTTTACCATTGCCCACCGCCGTCGTGATGACGCCCTCGGCGTTCACCTCACGGATGACATTGTTGCCAGTGTCCGCGATGAACAGGTTGCCGGAGGCGTCCACCGCCACGCCGGAAGGATTACTCAGGCTGGCATTGGTGGCCGCGCCACCGTCGCCGGAGTAACCGTTCGTTGCATTACCCGCCACCGTCATGATGATGCCATCGGTGCTTACTTGGCGGATGCGGTTATTTCCAGTGCCCGCAATGAACAGGTTGCCGGAGGCATCCACCGCCACGCCTCCGGAATCACACAAACTGGCATTGGTGGCAAGGCCGCCGTCGCCGGAGTAACCATTCGTTCCATTACCCGCGACCGTCGTGATGATGCCATTGGTGATATTGGTGCCGTTGCATTGCCACTGGTAATTGAATGGCCCGGTACCAATCGTCATCAGGCTAAAAATCACATTGCTGCCGGCCACGACCGACTGGCTCGCCGGCTGAACGATGATGGAGGGCGGAAAGACTACGGTCAATGTCACCACACTGCTGGTCACGCTTCCCCAAGGATTGGTGATGTCCACTTGATAATTGCCCTCATTGTTGGTGCTCACATTGGCCAACGCGAGTGAAGCACTTATGGCACCGAAAAGGTTCATCCCATTGAAACTCCACTGGTAACTCAACAAACCGGAACCGCCAGCTGTAACGCTGAAAGTTGCCGTGCCGCCATTGACTACGATTTGACTCGCAGGCTGGTTTGTAATCACAGGAGGCTTGATGGAATTCCAGAGTATTGGAGTCAAAGGTGGCAGGCTGTTGGGATTCAGAAAGTTCGTGTCGAAAGCCCATTTGCGACCGGGTACGTTGTAATAATTACCGGCTGGCTGCGAGTAGTTGGTCGCGTATCGGCTGGGGAACATGGCTGCGATGGAGCCGTTATACCAGAAAGGAATGGAACCGTTCCAACTTTCCAGCAAACGGGGAAAATTCTCATACCCGCCACTGTAAATGCCATTTGTTGACGGGACAATTCCTCCAAGCAATGCAGCGTTGACCGTGGTGGTGGCCGCAGTTGGCAATTTGGTGGTGATGGCATCACTCCAATTGGTGGAAAGAATGGTGATGGCGTCGGCCATGAGCGCAGAAGGCCCAGTATGGATGGTGTTATTTTGACCGAGCGATGAGCCGAAACTGTTCGACACGTTGTAATTACCCCACACATACAGCGGCATTGGTGTCACGAGTGTAAAACCGTTGGGCGCTGTTTGCGACGGCAACATTCCACCGTTCACAACGCGCACGGCGGGGAGCGTTGTACCGGTCAGGGGAACGGCGTTATAGACAAAAATGGAATCAATCGGATGGGATTTGTGACTGGGTTGCTCGCACAGCTTGTTGTACGGGCTTCCTCCATTGACCGCGGTATTGGTGAGCCAGATGTCAAATTTTGCGACGTCAATCTGGACGGCTTGAACGGCTTTTCCCTTGCCGCCATTGACACCGCTCCCGCCATTCCAGCCTTCGCGCCAGTCGTAAAAGATGGCATTCGTCACAAACGAATAACCGGCAAACCAAATGTTGGTAAGTTGGTTCGAAGTGACATTGTTCGTGGAAAAAATGGCGTGAGTGCTCCTGTTCGTGACCAAATAAAAATCATACGAAATTGGGGTCAGATAGGGAGTATTCGTCGCATCCTGATAATACAAAATCGTATTTGTGCCTCTTGGCGTGACGGACATCCAATTGGTACCGTTGGCGAAATTGGTGAGATAGAGATCAACACCATTGGCCAGATAGACCGAACCACTCGCCGAATAGGCAGCCGCAGTTCCAATGGCATAACTGGCAGGCGGCAAATCGAGAATGCTTCGTGTGGCAGTGGAACTATAATTCGTGCCCAAGCTCGTAACCACCAATGGGGCCACTCCAGACATCGGTTGGCCTGCAAATGTGTAAGTTGACGGACCGCTGCCGGAATAACCACTGCAAAACGGATCGTTGGCGGTATTTGTGGCTATCCCGACGGCGGAAACAGTATTCGTGAAGGTGACAGTGGTGGACCCAGACCAAATAGCACCATTGGAAAACACCGGCCTAGTGATGGTCATGGCAGCACCGGGAGCCATTTCCAAATCAACGTTGTAGAAAATTGCGAACTGAAAAATCGGGGTGTTTGTGGAGGATTGGGCAACGACTCCTGAGACACACAGCGCCCACAGAAAAGTTGTAATCAGATAGAACTTAGGCGCTTTCTTCGTTCCATGAAAAATGGCCGTAAACAAATTGGACCACGACAATGAAAACAACTCACGCATAGCAGATGTTCACATCACAGACCATCCATATGTGAGCTATATTTATGCCAGACCAACTGTTTCAACAAGCATATAAATTCAATTTAGCGAATGATTTCATAAAAACGCGGACAAGCTGTGTGCGCGCCTAAGCCGATTTTTCCCCGCACGGGGGCAATGCGTGGAAATTCACCAAGCATTTTGATAAAATAATTCAAATAAACCTTTCCGGTAGCTTCCCAATCCTAAAAAGCAGAATAACTAAATGATGGCTTGCCACTTCATCTCTGTTTTGGCTGGGTCCAACTGGCTTAAAATTTGCTAATAAGACACGCATGAAAATGCAATTCTCCGAATTCATCTGCGGCCTCGCCTTTTTGGGCGCGGCAACCGCTGCCACAGCGCAAGGAACCATCGCCGTGTCCAATCTCGGAATCCCCAGTCAATTCGTTTACGTTTACAATGGACAATGGATCGCCAAAGAGTTCACCACGGGCGCAAGCGCAACGAATTTGAATTCAGTGGATTTGGAAGTTCAAATCACCGGTGCCCCGGCTGGCTTTGGAGTATCTTTATTTAGCGATGCGTCCGGACAACCGGGAAGCAGCCTGGCTGTCTTGGCGGGTCCGGCCCCAAGCGCCCTGACCTATACCGACTACAATTATACCGCACCCGCGGACACAATTCTGTCCGCCAGCACCAGCTATTGGTTGGTACTTTCCGCCACGGCGGCACCAAATTTCAGCACCGCCTTCGAGGTTGGAAGATTGCCCAGTTCGAATACCAGCTATACCGGCCTGAGCGGCTGGAGTCTCGCCACCGGTGATGCCGCTTCCGGTAATCAAAGCGGTTCATGGACCGTTTACCCCAGCGACAATAACCCGATGATCCAGGTCAATATTGGTCCGGTTCCCGAACCGTCCACGCTGGCATTGTCCGTCATGGGCGGGCTTGGCGGACTGCTTCTTTTTCGCCGCCGGAAATAATTATTGCCAATCATCACAACAGTCGCTGGAACCGTCCCCTTTATTTCGGCAGCAAATCCGCGACCAGCGCGCGTTCTTCCTTCAATTCATTCACGGTCGCGTCAATCTTTGCATAGCTGAATTCGTTGATTGCAACACTTTGAACGATTTCAAGTTTTTGGCCGTTGCTGCGGACGGGAAAAGAACTGATCAAACCCTTTTCAACGCCATAGCTGCCGTCGGAACAGACACAGACGCTGTGCCAGTCGCCGGCGGGTGTCGGCGTGACAATGGACCGGACGCTGTCCACGACGGCGTTCGCCGCGCTGGCGGCGCTGGACAATCCGCGCGCCTTGATGATGGCCGCGCCGCGCTGCTGGACGGTGGAAATGAATTCGCCCTTGAGCCACGCTTCGTCGCCGATGGCGCTGGCGGCGGCTTTGCCGTTGATTCTGGCGTTGTAGAAATCGGGATATTGCGTCGCCGAATGATTGCCCCAGATGGCGACGTTGCTGACGGCGGTCACGTCCACACCGGCTTTTTTCGCGAGCTGGGCTTTGGCGCGGTTTTCATCAAGCCGCGTCATGGCAAAGAACCGGTCGCGCGGCACATCCGGCGCGTTGTTCATGGCGATGAGGCAGTTCGTGTTGCACGGATTGCCGACAACATGCACGCGCACGTCGCGCGCGGCATTTTTTTGTATCGCCCTGCCCTGCCCGATGAAAATTTTCCCGTTGATGCCGAGCAAATCCTTCCGTTCCATGCCCGCCTTGCGCGGCACGCTGCCGACGAGCAGCGCCCAGTTCACGCCACGAAAGCCCTCGTCGAGATTCGCCGTGGGCACGACGCCTTTGAGCAGCGGGAACGCGCAGTCTTCCAGCTCCATCACCACGCCGCCGAGCGCGGGCAACGCAGGTTCAATTTCGAGCAAATGCAAAATGACGGGCTGGTCCGGTCCGAACATCGCGCCGGAGGCGATGCGGAACAGCAGTGAGTAACCGATCTGGCCGGCGGCGCCGGTAATCGCCACGCGAATGGGTGTCTGGCTCATATTTAAAATGGGGCGCGATTATAGTTACCGGCATCAATGCCGCGCAAGCGCGGAACACATCTCGTGCTCGTCCCCGATTTTCCGTTTTCGATTACGAGGACGATTAAAGCTTCAACTCGTGTGTTCCTCCGTCACATCAAACCGCTCGAACAGCTTGCCGAGCAGCATCACGCCGAAGCTGCCTTCCGCAGCCAGAACAATTGTCGCCGCGAGCGACGCAGGCGGCACGGCGGCAGCCGGACCGAATGCGAAATACAGCAGGAAAAAGACGCCAACGAACACGCCGGCGGCGGGCAGGAGCGCCACCAGCAGAACGAGCATTTGTCCCAGCGCAAAAATCAGCCGCTGGCCGGTGGCTTCAATTCCACGCGGGCTGTCCTTGCCGGCTTGAATCCACGACGGGAACAGAAGCACGGCGGCGTTTGGAATCAGCAGCACAATCAAATCGAGCACCGGCAGCAGCATTGCAGCGCCGAGCGCGATGGCCAGGAACAGGGTTTCCTGTTTGCCGGGCAGGCAGAAAAGGAGCCCGGCCCCGACCAGCAACATCAGCCATTGGAACGCCGCCAGCACGGCCACCGGCGCAAGGATTTCGCCCAGGGCAATCTGCCAGCCGCGCATCGGAAAGGTTTTCAGGATGTCCGCCTGCGGCAGGTCGTTCCGAAAATCCAGCCGCAGCAATTGTGGTCCCAGCAGCAGCGAGTAGCTCAAGGCAACGGCAATGAGAATCGCCGCCATGACAGAGAGGCCCTCGCTGTTGCCGATTTTCCCCAGGCTGACGCCGAGAACGGTCACGATGACGATGATGGAAATCCAAAGGCGGACGGAAAAGACCTGGCCGACGCCGATGAGATTTTTCCAGAGCAACGCTGTGGCGGCAGGCCCGGTCCCCGCCAGTTTGAACCACGGGCGTCTGGCTTTTTGATTTTTCTTCGCGCCCTGCCAGTTGCCGGCGCGCACCGCGGCGATGCGCACGGCCATTTTTTGCGAGGCCTCCACCGAGGCTTCCTCGAAGGCCACATCGGAATAAACGACCCACAGGTAATGACACAAAAAAAGCACCAGCGCCGGCGCCAGCGCAACGAAAAACGCCGGGGCGTCGGGCGCGAGAAACGGCCGCACCATCAGCCGGAACGGATAAAGCAAATACAGCGCCGGGCCGGCGGTCAAAACCCGCTGCGCGTAATCCAGAATCGCACTCGGGTTGGCGGTGTCGGCGGAACCCGGTTCCGGCAGCGTCCGCTTTGCCCAGACCCAGACGGCACCGGCCATCGCCACCACCAGCCCGAAGACCAGCAGACGCCGGAGCCAGTTGGAAATGCCGCGATCCAGCAGCAACGTCCGGGCGAATGAAGCGCCGAGGAAATGAAGGTTCAGCGTCGAGAGGATCAGCCACCAGCCCAGCGCGTGAATCCAGACATTGCCGCCAAATCGCCGGGAAACCAGCGTCAAAAAGAGCGCGCTGAAAAGAATCCTCAATTGCGAACGCACCAGCTTGAAGTGAATCAGGCTGCGCCGGGTCAGCGGCGCCGGAAACAGAAACGCCACTTCGGCCTCGGTGAACGTCAGCGCGGCGCGTTCATGTGGAATAATCCACGCCAGCACCACGATGACAAATAGCACGAGCGCGCAAAATAATTCAAAAAGTTGAAGATGCTCCGGTGAAATGGCCAGGTTCATCCCCTGCGGCCCGCCGAATCCTCGGATGAAAATGTAGCGGAAGAAATAAAAGTAAAAATAGATTCCACCGACGATGGCGCCGATGAGGTATTTCGGCTGCTTGAGCCGCTTGAACCGGCTGACCAGCCGGTTGCGGAACGAGTGGCATTGCAGGTAGAGCAGCGCGGCGATCATCGTTTGTTTCAATGCGGCAGCACCGGCGGAACCGCCGGCGGGGTCGCGCCGGTTTCACTCGTCGCGCGGAAGAAAATTTCCTCGAGGCTGGCGTCGCCGGGCTGTTCGGAAAATTTCCGGGTCACTTCCTCGAGCGTGCCGTCAATGATCTTCCGCCCGTTCTTCAAAATCAGGAGGCGCGAACAGATTTCCTGGACCAGATGCAGCAGGTGCGAGCTGATGATGATGGCCGCGCCGTCGCGCGCCCGTTTCAAAATGGAATCCTTCATCCGGCGGATGCCGAGAGGATCCAGCCCGGTCAACGGCTCGTCGAAGTAAATGACCTTCGGCGAGTGCAGGAGGCCGCAGGCGATGGCGAGCTTCTGTTTCATGCCGCGGGAGAGTTCGCCGGGCAGCGCGTCCTTCTTGTTCGCGATTTCGAGTTCCTCCAGCAGTTCACGACCGATGCGTTCGTAATCGGCCACCTGATAAATCCGCGCCACGAAATTCAAATGCTGCCAGACCGTGAGGTAATCGAACAGGCGCGGTTCATCGGTGAAAAAGGCGAGTTGCTTCTTCGCGGCAATCGCGTCGCGGACGATGTCGTGGCCGACGACGCGCACGGCGCCGCGCGTGGGTGGAATGATGCCGGCGAGGCACCGCAGCGTGGTGGTCTTGCCAGCGCCATTCGGGCCGATCAGGCCCATGACCTCGCCGGGCTGGACCGAGAATGAAAGTTCGTTCACGGCGACGAACTCGCCGTAGAGTTTGGTGAGGCCTTCAGCCTGGATCATGTGTTGGAGCCGGGTTGCTGATTATCGGTTCTGCGCGCCCAACCTACCAGCCGGAGGTGCGGGGCGTAAAGCGCGCAAATTTATTTCCATCGCGCAAAATATTTTCAAAATATTCTCTTGGCAGATTTTGGTTTTGGGCGTAGAAACGAACCGTTCTTTGAAATGGATGAACAATGTTCATCCGTCATCGCAGTCAAATGTCAGGGAACCCGGTGTAAATCCGGGACGGTTGCGCCACTGTAACGGCTACAAATTCCCAAAAGCCACTGATGAAAATCGGGAAGGCGGGAAAAGGTTTGAGGCCGGAGTCAGGATACCGGTTTGGCTGTGCTCGTCTGGTTGAAGAGGTTGAGAGTTGAAAGTTGAGAGTTGAGGGTGGAAATCACAAAAGCGTTCCCCTCAGCCCTCGACCAATAACCCTCAACCAATCAACCAACTTCTCCGTCAAAGAGAAGGATGAGGCCAGCCTGTCGGACCGTTTTCGGCAGGATTCGTGGATGCCTTCATTCTCCGTTTTGCCGGGGTTTGAAGGTTTTTTGTTTGGATCGTTGAACCGGTTTCCGCACCGGCGATTTAACGATGCAACGAATCACTTTTCTCCCCCGCGCTGGTCTCTCAACAATAAAACCGTTCCGCCCCGGAAAGTTTTCGGGTTGCGGAACCAGATTGAAAGATCAGCACATGAAAAAAATATGGTTCGTTTTGCCGGCTTTGGCCGGCCTGTCCGGCTTCATCCGCGCCCAAGCGATTTCGCTGGACGACATCCAATTGTGGGCCGGTTCCGGCACCAATCGCGCCGCGCTCGTCATCGAATGGAATCCGCCGGAAGTGTTCAACTACACCACCGTTCCCGCCCCGGTCGCGAACAAAACGCTCGTGTGGGGCTACCGCTTCAACGGCACGCCCACCGGAACGCAAATGTTGGAAGCGATCCTCGCGGCGGATCCGAAACTCTACGTCGCTGCTGACGAAACTTACGGCACGTTCGTCGAGAGCATCGGTTACAATCTCAACGGCAACGGCGTCATCGGTGTAACGGACGGAACGGGCACGAATTTTTTTACCGGCGGTTTTTTGGCGGACCCGACGGTGAACGTGGATGCCGCCGCGCCGTTGAACAGCGGCGATTTGTTTTGGAGCGGCTACTTCGGTCCCAACTGGCAGGTCTGGACTGAACTGGGCGACAGCGGCGGTTTTGAGGCTTCGCCAAACCGGGGAACGAACGCCTATTGGAACACTGAAACCGGGGAACACGGCCAGTGGCAATACGCCGATTATGGTTTGGACATCTTGACGCTGACGAACGGTTCATGGATTGGATTTTCGGTGTCAGCGGCAGGTTATCCGACCGACACCAACGATCCCAGCTATTACACCGACCTGGCCATTTTCAACAACGACGAACAGGCTCCGCCGTCGCCTGACGGCACTTACACGGCTTACGTTTGCAACACGAATGACTTTGCCGTTCAAATTGTCAGCACAAACGGCGTTTCTTCCACGAGTCCGTATAACGACCCGACGGCGGTTTTGAATCGTCCCACTTTGAAATTTGTGGACCAATTTGGAACCGGCACGACGAATCGCGTCAAAATCATCGAGCCGCCTTACTGGACGGCGCCGGACGGCAGCCCGGTGATTACGAAAATCCTGAATGGCGGCCAGGTCACCGTGAAAATGGGCCGGAAAATATATGACGATCCCAACAATCCTTACGGTGTTGACTTGATTGTTTATGGCAACTCGTTTTTCCAGGCATCGGGAATTTCAGGGTTCATCAGCGACGGAACGGATTTGGACAGCGCGATGCTGGGCAGTTCGCCCGGCGGTCATCCGACGACCGTTTCCGTCAGTCAGGACGGCACAAACTGGTTCGCGTTCAACAATACACCGGTGATTTTTCCCGACAACGCCTATCGCTGGGATGAAACAAACGATACCTGGACGGACGAAGAAATGAATACGACCAAACCGCTCAATCCGTCCGTTCCTGGCATGAACTTCAGCGGCCAATCCGTCGCCAGCGGCCTTGACCAATTCATCGGCGCGGTGGGTGGAACGGGTTATAATTTGAAAGCTTCCGGCTTTCCGTGGATTCAATACGTCCGTGTGCAACCCGGTCCCGGCACCTACACTATCATCGACGCTATTGCCGCGGTTGATCCGGCGGTCGTCGGCGACGCATTGTCCATCACACCGGACAATCTCACGTGGGGAATCACAAATCTCGCTTTCCAAAATCCTGACGATTCATGCCAGAATCTCATCTCAATCAATTTTGATTCCGTCGGCGACATTGCCAAAGTCAGCACGGTTTCCTTGAGCGGCTTTTCGTCCTTCGCGCCGGTCATCGGCAGCGTGTCCAGCGCTTATCAAATCACTTTGAAGCCGGTGACTGGAAGCGGCGTCGTGACATTTCTTGCGGATGTTGGCTTGCGCGCGGGTGAAAATTACACCGGCAACGGCCACGACCTGTGCGTCTTCGAATGGGGCGGAACGAACTGGACTTCGCAACCGTTCACGTTCAATCCGGCAAACAACGAAGTTTTCGTGGCGGGCGTGACCAATTTTTCGGCGTTTGTCGTGTCGCAAATCATCCCGCCGCAATTAACAATCCAAAGCAATGTCGGCAACTTTGCCTTCCAATTCACGCCCGTGCCGAATTGCGTGCATTTGTTGGAACGTTCGACCGACCTTGTCGCGTGGACGGAGATCGCCACGATTACGCCGACGAATTCGCAGCCGGTCACGCTCCAGGACAATGCCGCGCCCGCCGGCAAGGCGTTTTACCGGCTGCGCCTGAACATTCCGTGAAATGCGCTTGAACAAAAAACTGCGGCGGAAACCGGGGAACGCACTTTTGCGGAGCGAATGCGCCTCGCAAAATTCCGGTTTCACTTTGATTGAAGTCCTGGTGGTGATTGCCATCATTGCCATTCTCGCGGCGATGCTGCTGCCGGCGCTGGCCAATTCCAAGGCGAGCGCCAAACGCCTCGAGTGCCTGGGCAACTTGCGGCAGATGGGCATCGCAGCAGACGTTTACGTGGACGACAATTCGGATTTTTTTCCCATCGCCTATTTCGATGATCAAGTGAATGGCGTGACTTATTCCTACTCCTGGGACTTGACCACCATTCAAGGAAATCCGAATCAAGTCGTTCCCGGCCTGCTCTGGCAGGGACAGGGCAACATGCAAATCCAGCAATGTCCTTCCTTCGATGGCGCCGCGAATTGGAACACCGATCCCTACACCGGCTACAATTACAACACGAGCTTCATCGGCCACGGCCAATCCGAAACCGTCCCCGATCCCGCCAAGACATCCGACGTCAGGCACCCGGCGAAAACCGCCTTGTTCGGCGACGGCCAGTATTCCGGCGGCGCGGACAAATTCATGCGCGCGCCCTGGGTGGATGATTTTTGGGGCGCTTCCGCCGGCACGCAGGGTTTTCGCCATCAAAACCGCAGCAACACCGCCTTTTGCGATGGTCACGCCGGATCGTTGGCCGACTGTTACACCAACAATGCCGATGGCGCCGCCAGCGTGGCGCCCGGCACCGGATTTCTTTCATCCGACAACTCCATTTACGACCTGGAGTGAATCCGCGTCAACCGACGCTCTGCAACGCCCGTTTTACGGGCCGCAAATGGGATTTGGACTTTAAAATCCAGTCCAGCTCCGGTATTCAGAATCCGCAGACGCGCAAAGTTCACGACACTTTATGTCATTGGAAATCATCACGGGCGCCGGCGAGGATGCGGTCTTCAGATTCAAAAGACTTTTGCTTGGCCGGCTGCGCGTCCGGCGCACGCAACTTTATTGTGTGGGCATTGCCAAGAGCGGCACAAATTCCATTGCCAAAATGTTTTCACAAAATGTGCGGGCCGTCCACGAGCCGCAGGTGTTGTTGCTCATCGATAAATTTTTTGATTGGGCCGGCGGACGGATCAGCGAACAGGAAATGAGCAGATGGATCCGCGCACGCGACCGGGAAATGGCGCTGGAAGTGGATTCCTCGTGGATCAACATCCTGATTCTGGGATTTCTCCTGCGGGAATTTTCCGAGGCGCGGTTCGTGTTGACAATTCGCGATTGTTACTCGTGGCTGAATTCCACCCTGAATCACGCGGTGCGCTTCAAGGACATTTCAGCCCCGCAACGGGTCAGGGCGCGGGATTTCGTGTTCAACCGCGAAGGTTTCGTCCATGCGCCGGAAGAACGGACATTGAAGGAACGGGGGTTTTACACGCTCGATGGTTATCTTTCCGGCTGGGCGGCGCACAACGGGCAGGTGCTCGCCAAGGTTCCGCCGGAACGGCTGCTTGTCGTCCGAACCGACCAGATCGGGCGGCGCGCCAATGAAATTGCTGACTTCGCCGGTTTGCCGCGCCGGGCCATTCGCCTGCACCGCACGCACGAATTCAGAAATCCAGCCAAAATGGAAATCATCCGCCAGCTTGACCGCAATTTCCTTGAACGCAAGGTGCAGCAACATTGCCGCCCGCTCATGGCAAGATTTTTTTCCGAAATCAAATCGCTCGACGACGCAAAACTTTAAGCGCGTCAAACTTCCGCTTCGGGAAACCGCTCGCGAATCCGGCGGCGGAGATGTTCCTCGTCATCCGGCTGATAACGGCGGCGCGTGATGAGGCGCTGCAACGCGTCCAGCAACTCCAGCCAGTCCTCCAGCGGCGGTTCCGGCACGCGCTGCCATTGGTCGAAACGCTTTTCGCGCTTGAAGAAACGCCACTCGCGACTCACACGCTGCACATAAACTTGCAGCTTCACTCCGTCGTCGGTGACCCGTTTCCAACTGATTTCAGCTTTGGGCATTACGTCTGGAGGCTGGGCTTCCGTGCTCTGGCCCGGGCGGGAACTTCCCCGGAACCGGGACACAGGAAGCCGGACCTGATTTTCATTGCGGCAAATCCACTCCCGCCACCGCCATCGCGGCAATGCCTTCTTCCCGGCCGATGAACCCCATTTTTTCGTTGGTCGTGGCCTTGACGCCAACGTGCCGGAAGCTGATGTCCAATGCCTCCGCAATGTGGATTTTCATCTGGCGGACATGCGGATGGATTTTCGGCGCCTGAGCAACGACGGTTGCGTCCACGTTCACGATTTTGCCCTGGCGCAACGCCACCAGCCGCGCGGCTTCCTGCAAGAACACCTTGCTCGGCACGTTTTTCCAGCGCGGGTCGGTGTTCGGGAAAAAATGGCCGATGTCCTCCTCGCCGAGCGCACCGAGGATGGCGTCGCAAATCGCGTGCATGAGTGCGTCGGCGTCCGAATGGCCATCAAGGCCCTTCGTGTGCGGAATCTCGACGCCGCCGAGTATGAGTCTGCGTCCCGCGACCAGCGCGTGGACGTCGTAGCCGATGCCAACGTGAACCATGCCAGACTATAAAACCGGCGCGCCTGCCGACCAAGATTATTTCTCTCCCTGTGGCAGGGTGAAGAAAAACGTCGCGCCCTTGCCCAGTTCGCTTTTCACCCAGACCTTGCCGCCATGGCTTTGCACGATGTGCTTGACGATGGACAAGCCCAGGCCGGTGCCGCCCTGCTCGCGAGAACGCGCCTTGTCCACGCGGTAAAACCTCTCGAACACCCGGTCCAATGATTCAGGCGGGATGCCCGGGCCGTCGTCCTGCACGAAAACTTCAATCTTGCCGTCCCCGTTTTTTCCACCGCCCACGGTCACCGTGCCCTGCGCGCGGCCGTATTTGATGGCGTTGTCCACGAGATTGGCGAGGACCTGCTCGATCTGGCCCGCGTCCGCCGCGGCAACGAGATTGGACAATTGGTTGACAAGGGTGATGCCCCTGCTGTCCGCCGGCGGTTTCAAGTCTCCCAAAACCTTTTCGACCAGCGGACGCAATTCAACCGTCTGCAGGCTTAATTTGGTCCGCCCGGCCTCCAGCGCGGAGATCGTGAGCAAATCCTTGATGAGCAAATCCAGCCGTTGCGCGTTGCGTTCGATGATTTTGAGAAAACGCTCGGCGACTTCGGGATTGTTGCGCGCGCCGTCGAGCAGCGTTTCCACATAGCCCTTGATGAGTGACAGGGGCGTGCGCAGTTCGTGGCTGACGTTGGCGACAAATTCCTCGCGCGTGCGTTCGAGCTGCTTGAGCCGCGTCAAATCGTGAAAAACCAGAATCGTCCCCTCGCGTTCGCCGGTGGAGTTGGAAATGGCGGCGGCGTTGACCTGCAGCCAGCGTTCGCTCAGGTCCGGCAGCTTCAACTCGTAATCGAACATCTGCCCCTCGCCTTCAACGCGCTCGACGAGCGCCGCGAGTTCGTGCACGCGCAGGGCCTCCATGATGGTCTTGCCGCGCAACTCGGTCTTGATGCCGAAAAGATTTTTGAATGCGCGGTTGGCGAGATAAATCCGGCGGTTGCGGTCCAGCAACAGCAGCCCTTCCAGCATGCTGTTGAACAAAACCTGCTGCTGCGCCCTGGCATCGGTCGTCACCTGCTGCTGACGCCGTTGAAAATCCTCCATCTCGGCCTGCACCTGCCGTTGCTGGCGTAAAAATTTCCGCCGCCACCAGAAATACAGGACGGCCAGGGCTATGAGCGCAAGAATGAACGGAACGGACCACATCACTCCACAAAGCGGTACCCGACGCCGCGGACGGTGTCCAGATGCTTCGACGCCGGGCCGAGCTTCTCGCGGAGGCGGCGCATGTGGGTGTCCACCGTGCGCGTGTCAATCAGGCTGTCGTATTCCCAAACATCGCGCAGGAGATGGTCGCGCGATTGCACGCGCCCGGCGCGCTGTGCGAGCGTGGTGAGCAGCTTGAATTCCGTCGCCGTCAAATCAATCGTCCTGGCCTTCCAGCTTGCCAGATGCCGCGGCACGTCAATCAGCAAATCGCCGAAGCGCAACTGGTCGCTCGGTTTTTCCTCAACCTGGCCGCGGGAAAGGATTTTTTTGATGCGCAACAGCAGTTCGCGCGGGCTGAACGGCTTGGTCAGGTAATCGTCCGCGCCAAGCTCCAGGCCCAGCACGCGGTCAATTTCAGCGGCCTTCGCGGTCAGCATGATAACCGGCACCCGCGCGGTGGCCGGGTCCAGCCGCAACACTTTGCACGCCTCAAACCCGTCCATCTCCGGCAGCATCACGTCGAGAATGATCAAATCCGGCCGCTGCGCGTGCGCCTTTTTCAACGCCTCCGCGCCGTCAACGGCCGTGATCACGGCGTAACCCGCCTGTTTCAGGTTGAACTCGACCAGTTCCACCGCTTCGGGTTCGTCATCCACCACTAGAATTCGCGGTTTCACTCCAGCTTGAATACCACGCGCTCATTCGTCACACAATTTCATTTCCGTGACAACCGCGTGACGATTCGGTGACAACCCCTCGTTTTCCTAATCATATTCATAATCTTCCTCTTAATCCTGATCTTAATCATCCCCGCAATCCGGAACCGCTTCACCAGCGATGGGGATCAAGATTAAGAACACGGCCAGCATCAAGGCCCCGGTAATTCCGCTTTCGTCGAAACAAAATTTCTGCCACGCTGCGCCCATGCCAGTTCCGGTCATCAACCTTGCCCAGATGCGCGAATGGGAACACGCCACCTGGGCCGCCGGCCAGACCGAAGCCGAGGTCATCCGGCGCGTTGGCGAAAAAATCGCGGAACGCGCGCTGCAACTCACGCGCCCAGGCGACACAATTTTGATTCTCGCCGGCAAAGGCCACAACGGCGATGACGCCCGCGCGGCACGCAAACATTTGCGCGACCGGCGCATGGAAGTTCTCGACGTGACCGACCCGGAAGAGGCTTCGGCCCAATTTCTTGAACGTAGCGCAGACGCCCCGTCTGCCTCGAACAGCCCGGAAACCCGTCCGGCGCTGCTCATTGACGGCTTGTTCGGCGTCGGCTTGAACCGTCCGCTCGACGACGGCTGGAAAAAATTAATCGCTGCGGTCAACCAGTCAAAAATTCCGGTTCTGGCCGTGGACGTGCCGTCCGGCCTGAACGCGGAAACCGGCGAAGCTCAAGGCGCGGCCATCGAAGCCGCCGTCACCCTGGCCGTCGGCGCGCCAAAAACCGGTTTGCTCGCGCAAGGCGCCTGGCCGTTCGTCGGGCGGCTTGAGGTTGCGACTGATGTAGGCCTGAGGCCTTGTCCGCACAACACCGGGCTGAATTGGACGCTGCCGGAGGATTTCATCGGCTTCCCGCCACGCCGCGCCGTCGCGGCCCACAAAGGTTCGTTCGGGCATCTGGCCGCGGTCGCGGGCAGTTTTGGATTTCATGGCGCGGCGGTCCTGGCCGCGCGCGGGGCGCAGCGTGCGCAGCCCGGTCTTGTCACATTGTTCACGCAAGAGGAGGTTTATCATCCGATCGCATCGCAACTTCAGGCTGTCATGGTGAATTTATGGAAGCCGGAGATAAAATTATTTGCCAACGCCAGCGCGATTTTGATCGGACCCGGCCTGGCCGCGCCGAATTTGCCGGACGACGTGAGAGTCATCACGCAACGGCTTTGGCGTGATGCGGAGACGCCGATCGTCGTGGATGCGAGCGCGCTGGACTGGCTCGCGCAGCATTCCCTGGCCAAAGAGCGGGTCCGCGTCATCACGCCGCACCCGGGCGAGGCGGCGCGCCTGCTCAACGCGACGGCGCAGCAGGTGCAATCAGACCGCGCGCAGGCCCTGCGCGAAATCTCGCAGCGCTACGGCAATTGCTGGGTGGTACTCAAGGGACATCAAACGCTCATTGGCCGGGGCGAAGGTGATATTTTTGTGAACCCCTCCGGCAATCCGCATCTGGCGCAAGGCGGCAGCGGCGACGTGCTCGCGGGTTTTATCGGCGGATTGCTGGCGCAACCAGGGTTGCAAACCGATATCGGCCGGATGCTGCGTTACGCGGTCTGGCAGCATGGTGCGGCGGCGGACAAATTGCAAACAACGCGCGCGAACTGGGTCGTGGAAGATTTGCCCGGCGAACTCGGCAACATTTAGCGGTAAAAATCATTATTGCGGGACAATTCAGCGCCGGGCCGTTGATTAGTTAGGCGGCATGGTCACGACTCGGTTTGGTCTCAATTCTTCTTGAGTACTATCTTGCCATCCCGAATGTCATAGGTCAGTGCCTCCGGTTCGAGAATATTGGTGAGGGCTTCACGAAGTGGAATTCCATCTATCTCCGGCGTGATGTAATTCTTGCACACTTCGCCCGCATTGGCTTGGGAGGCATCCCAGTCGTAGCCCAACTTGGCTTGCTTGGCCAGCGCCATCACTGCGTATTGCACAGTGATCCTGTCGCTCTCGGCACCCTCGTAGCTCAGTGGATACGGTTTGGTCAGGGCGACTTTTGTTGCGAGTTGGTCATCGGTTGCACGGGAACTGCTCGGTGACTTCTTACCACAGCCTGCTATCAAGATAGTGGCTGCCATAATTATGGTGATGACGGTGTTTTTCATAAAGCGTAATGTTACCTAACAATTATTCAGCCAAACCGTAGTTTGGCCCGGATCGGGAAGCAAACCGATTGCTTTCCTTTTCATGTTGTCAAAGTAAGCCGGTTTATGCAGAAAAGGCAAGTTGCTTGTCTGGGCTAATTCATGAATGCGAATTGCGGCCGTTTTCCAAGGCGTTTTTCCCGCGCCGCCAGCCCTGCGCTGCGCTGAATTTGCTTTCGTAGCGCGCGGGCATTTGCTAGAAGAGTTCCGTGCGCAAAATCCTGGGAATCGTTTTTGGATTCTGGCTGGGCGGACTGCTGCTGGCCGCGGGCGCGGACACGTTTCAATTGACCGACGGCACGTCGGTGGCCGGTGACATTGTCAAGTATGACGACAACGGCGTCCTCATCCGCACGCCGGACGACGCTTACACGAACGTGACATGGACGATGTTTTCGCAGGGCGCGCTGAAACAACTGGAGCAAAACCCGAAAATCAGGCCGTTCGTCAGGCCGTTCATCATCCCGCCGGCGCAACAGCGTCCGAAGGAGCAGATTACAATTCAGGAAGTGTCGCGGCTGGAAGAACCGCCGAAAACCCCGCTCTTCGCCGCGCTGTTTTCATCGTCGGTCGGATTGGTGGTGATGTTCCTGATTTACGGGGCGAATCTTTACGCGGCAATGGAGATCGCGGTTTTCCGCGCGCGCCCCATCGGCATGGTGATGGGTGTGGCGGCGGTGCTGCCGGTATTGGGGCCGGTTATTTTTCTGTCCATGCCCTCGCTGAGCGGGCCGGGCGTGGAGCCGGTCGCGGAGGCCGAGGCTGAAACGATGGCCGGGCCGGGCGTGACACCGGTAACGACACCGGCGCAACCGCCGGCCGGCATTCACATCGCCTCGTCTTCGTGGCAGCAGACGCCGTCCACCACCACCGAAAAATCCGCGCCGCAGATTTACCGGCGCGGACAGTTCATGTTCAACCGCCGGTTTTTTGAGACGAAATTTCCCGCCTTTTTCAGCCAGATCCGGCGCGAAGCGGACAGGGACACGGTTTTGCTGGTGAAAACGCCTCGCGGGCAGTATGAAACCCAACGCATCACACGCATCGCCGCCAACGACATGCATATCGAGGTCGCACACGGCGAGGCGAGGCAGGAGGTGATGGTGCCGTACGGGGAAATCCAGGAGATTCACCTCAAACACAAGGACACATGAAAACGGATCGAGAACCGGGATCATCCCGGCCGCTTCAATTTTTGACGCTCAACACCCGGCTCCCGGTTTTGCCATGAAATACAGGACGATTCTCATGTTTGGCGCGCCCGGTTCGGGCAAGGGCACGCAGGGAAAAATTCTCGGCACCATTCCGAATTTTTTCCATTGCGATTGCGGCGACGTTTTCCGCAGCCTGCGTCCGGACAGCCCGCTCGGCAAGACCTTCATCGCCCACTCCAGCCGCGGCCAGCTGGTGCCGGACGCGCCGACGATCGAGCTTTGGCGGAGGTTCATTGACGCCAGCACAAAGACCGGGCGATTTCATCCCGCCGAGGACACGCTCGTACTCGATGGCATCCCCCGCAACACGGCGCAGGCGGAGATGTTGAACGACGCGCTCGACGTGGCCGCTGTTTTTTATCTCACCTGCGCCAACCGGGAAAACCTCGTGACGCGCCTGCAACGCCGCGCCATCAAGGAAAACCGCCTGGACGACGCGAACCTCGATGTCATCCGCAACCGCCTGAAAATTTACGAGAAGGAAACCAGGCCTGTGCTCAAATTTTACGGCAGAAAAGCCGTTCATCGCATCAACGCCGACGGACCGCCGGCCAGGACGTTTTTGGACATCCTCAAACTCGTTGTCAAACTTTGAGCGCCCAAAAAATTGTGGCAGCGGACGTGCTTCCGCTCCATTCTTCCTGTGGCTGCGCCGGCCCGCGCCGGCTGCCACGATGAACGAGCTGAAAATCATCTTCATGGGCACGGCGGAATTGTCCTGCGCCAGTCTTGAAGCGCTGACGCAAGAAAAACAATTCCAGGTCGCCGCCGTCGTCACGCAGCCCGACCGGCCCAAGGGCCGCGACCTCAAACCACAATCGTCACCGGTCAAAATGCTCGCGGAAAAATCTCGCTTGCCGGTGCTCCAACCGGCGCGCGCCCGCGACGAAAAATTCATCGCCGGATTGCGGGAGTTGAAACCCGACCTCATCGTTGTGGCCGCCTACGGACAGATTTTGCCGCAAACGATTTTGGATTTGCCGCGTCACGGCTGCCTGAACGTCCACACGTCGCTCCTGCCCCAATATCGCGGCGCGGCGCCGATTCAATGGGCGATTGCCAATGGCGATGCCGAGACCGGCGTCACCATCATGAAAATGGACGCGGGCCTGGACACCGGCGGCATCGTCGCGCAACTGCGCGCGGCAATCCAGCAGGCAGACGATTCCGCCACGCTTCACGACCGGCTGGCGCGGCTCGGCGCGGAATTGCTCGCGCAAACCATCCCTGATTATGTCGCCGGAAAAATTCCACCCAGGCCGCAGCCCGCCGAAGGCGTGAGCCACGCGCCGAAAATCAAAAAGGAGGACGGTCGCATTGACTGGAACCTGCCCGCGAGAACGATTTGGAACCGGCTGCGCGCCTTCATGCCGTGGCCGGGCGCATTCTTTTTTTTGAAGGTGGAACCAAAGCCGCGGTTGCTGAAAATCTGGAAGGCCGAAATTGCCGGATGTTCCGGACAACCAGGAGCGATATTGTCAGCGGACAAAAGCGGCATTGTCGTCGCTTGCGGCAAGGAAGCGTTGCGGATTTTGGAATTGCAGCGTGAAGGCGGACGGCGGATGAGCGCGGTGGAATTTCTGGCGGGTCATCCGCTTGAAACGGGCGACAAATTTGCGGTGTAGCACCCGCGTCTCGCGGGTGCCACCATCAAGCCATCGAATCCTTCAATCCGGCCGCATACGCCTCGAACACCCGGCGCATCTCGTCGCGCACGCGGCGGAAGCACGCCAGTATTTCATCTTCGCCGCCGGCCGCCCTGGCCGGATCAAAAAACGGCCAGTGATGACGGTTCATCTGGCCGGGGAAAATCGGGCAGGCCTGGTCCACGTTGCCGCAAACGGTGATGACGGTATGAACCGGCTGGTCCAAATATTCCTTCAGGTGTTTCGAGCGATGACCGGAAATGTCAATGCCCACCTCGGCCATGGCCTTGATGGCCAGGGGATGAACAAACCCGGCAGGCTTCGATCCGGCGCTTTGGACGTTTACAAGTTCGCCCGCCGCCGCTCGCAAAAATCCCTCGGCCATGTGGCTGCGGCAGGAGTTCCCGGTGCAAAGGATCAAGACCACAGGTCTGATTGGATTTGTCATGGGGCGATGTAAGGTTCCGGGACATTTACCATGCAATGGAGCAAGCGAATTCCCAATGACGAAACCCTAATGACCAAAGAATGACGAAGCTCAAATGACAAAACAATCACAGCCGTGTGTTCGGATCTTTCGCGCCTGGTCATTGGACATTCTTTCGTCATTCGGATTTAGTCATTCGTCATTGGGCTGCCATACCAGCCGCGTGATTGGTTGCAAATTCGGCAAACGGACAGCATCACCGGCACTTCGACGAGCACGCCGACGACAGTGGCCAGCGCCGCGCCGGAGCCGGGGCCGAACAGCGTGATGGCTACCGCAACGGCCAGTTCAAAAAAGTTGCTCGCTCCGATGAGCGCGCCGGGCGACGCGACGTTGTGCGGCACCTTGAACCGGCGCATCAGCAGGTAGGCGAAGGTGGAATTGAAATAGACCTGGATGACGATCGGCACGGCAATCATGAGCACCGCAAACCAGCGCGTCGTGAGATTTTCCGCCTGAAACGCGAAGATGAGCACCAGCGTCAGCAACAGCGCGAAGATGGTGAGGGGATGAAATTTTGGCAGGAAGTTTTTCTCAAACCAATCCTTGCCGCGAGACTTCAACAACACGGTGCGAGTAAGCCAGCCCGCCGCCAGCGGAATTACAATGAACACCAGGACGGACGTGATGAGCACTTTTGACGGCACGACCACGCTGGCAACGCCGCACAGAAACATCACGATGGGCGCGAACGCGAACAGCATGATGAGATCGTTCACCGCCACCTGCACGAGGGTATAGACCGGGTCGCCGTCGGTGAGATAGCTCCACACAAAAACCATCGCGGTGCAGGGTGCGGCGGCGAGGATGATGAGACCCGCTGTGTAATTTTTCGCCATTTCCAGGTCAATCCACGGCGCGAAAAGGTGTTGCATGAACAACCATGCCAGGAATGCCATGCTGAACGGTTTCACCAGCCAGTTGATAAAGAGTGTGATGGCGAGACCTCCGGGTTTGCGTGCGATGCCTCCAAGCGCCGTGAAATCCACCTTGAGCATCATCGGATAGATCATCAGCCAGATGAGCACGGCGATGGGGGCGTTCACCTGTGAGCCTTCGCCAAACTGGAGATGGCTCAATTGGGCGGTGAAATCGGGCGCAAGTTTGCCGAGAACGAAGCCGGCGACCATGCAAAGGAAAACCCAGAGCGTGAGGTAGCGCTCAAAGAACGCGAGGCGTTTGGGCGGCGGTTGGCCGGCGTTGTTCATGGCCTCTTCCTTTGTCATCAACGGCACTGCCGGCGGCAGATTTCGGCGAGATCGGTTTTCAGCACCCGGTCCAATTTCTTTGAATCGGCGACGGCCTGCGCGGACCTCCCGGTGGATTTTTTCACCCAATCAAGCGCTTCACGCACGGCCACCGGCGCGCTTTTGCCCGGCAGCCGGTAATAGACCCAGCGTTCGGTCTTGCGCGACTGGATCAGGTCGGCGTGGTGCAGGATGGAAAGGTGTTTTGAAACGGTGGACGGCGCGAGGCCGAACAGTTCGGTGATCTGGCAGACGCAGAGCTCGCCGCGGCGCAACGCGAGAAGAATCCGCACCCGGTTCGGGTCGGCCAGCGCCTTGGTGACGGACATGAATTCGCGCATTTTTTGTTATTTCGTCAAATAACGAAACAACTATTCCACGCAAAGCCGCGGCAGGCAAGAGAAATATCCGCCGGGAAGCGTTATGCGCCCGGGACCGGGGCTGGCGCGCCCTGCCCTCTCGCCCCGGCGTGGCGGATGTCCTGGGCTTCGCAGAGATAAACAACCTCCTCGGCCACATTTTTGGCGTGGTCGGCAATGCGTTCGAGGCTTTTGGCGGCGACCATCCAGTTCAGGCACCGGCCAATGGTGCCGGGATTGGCCACCATGTGCTGCGCGAGGGCTTCGTGAATCTGCTTGTTGAGCGCGTCCACCTCCTTGTCGCGCGGGATGATGGCGCGTGCGGCGGCGGAATCGCGGTTCACGAACGCGTCGAGCGCGGCCTTGACCATGTCGAGCGCAAGGACAGCCATGCGGGACAAATCCAGGTTGATTTTCACCGGCGCCTCCCGGCTCAAATCGCGCGCGCGCTTGGCAATCTTCGAAGCCTCGTCGCCAATCCGTTCGAGGTTCTGTGAAATTTTCATCGCCACGGTGACGAGCCGCAGGTTGGCGGCCAGCGGCGCCTTGGTGAGCAGTTGGATGACCAGTTCGTCAATCTCCACCTCGAACTGGTCGATGACGCGGTCGTTTTCCTTGACCTGTTGCGCGAGATTGGAATCACGCTGGACAAGCGCCTGCACGGCCTGGTTCACGGCGGTTTCGGCGTGGCTGGCCATCAGAAGCAGCTTTTGCTTCAAACCATCCAGTTCCATCTCAAGATGCGTTTCCATATTTTAAATTCCGTCCCGCCTCAAATCTCCACCGCGGTCACAAGGTAATCCTGCCATCGCCATGCGGAATTGCAAACGTGATTCCAATCAAGGACATGATTGCAAATATGATATTAACCGAACCGCCCCGTCACGTAATCTTCCGTGCGCTTCTGCGACGGATTGGTGAATATCTTCGTCGTCGGGCCGAACTCGACCATTTCGCCGAGATAAAAGAACGCGGTAAAATCGGAAGCGCGCGCCGCCTGCTGCATGTTGTGCGTCACAATCACGATTGTGTAATCCTTTTTCAATTCCAGAATCAAATCCTCGATCTTGGCCGTTGCCAGCGGGTCGAGCGCCGACGCCGGTTCATCCATGAGCAACACCTCCGGCTGCACGGCCAGCGCACGGGCGATGCACAGGCGCTGCTGCTGTCCGCCGGACAAACTGACAGCGGGCGCGTTCAGGCGGTCCTTGACTTCATCCCACAACGCGGCCATTCGAAGCGACTGTTCTGTGCGTTCGGCGAGAAGTTTCCGGTTGCGAATGCCGTTCAATCGCAGGCCTACCGTGACGTTCTCGACGATGGACATCGTCGGAAAAGGATTCGATTTCTGGAAGACCATGCCGACGCGGCGGCGCACAACGACCGCCTCGACGTTCCGCGCGTAGATGTCCTCGCCGAACAGCCGGATTTCACCCTCCACGCGCGCCTCGGGAGTCAGCTCATGCATCCGGTTGAGCGCCCGCAAGAAGGTGGATTTGCCGCAGCCGCTCGGCCCGATGATGGCGGTGACGGCGCGGGCGGCGACGTCGAGTGACGTGTTTTTGAGCACCTGATTGGCGCCGAAAAACACGGAGAGATGCCGCACGGTCAAGGCCGGTGCGCCCGTGGATTTCTGCTCCGATGCAACGTCGTATTTCTGATTGGTGATCTCAGGCATGGTGGTGACTTCCATTTTCAAGTGCGCTGTCTGAAACGGTCGCGGGTGAGGAAACGCACGCCGATGTTGACGGCCAGGACGAGCACGAGCAGCACAAGTGCGCCCGCCCACGCCTGCCGGTGCCAGTCGTCGTAGGGCGAGATGGCGTAGATGAAAATCTGCAGCGGCATGGCGGCGATGGGTTCATTGAGCTTGTGCGCCCAACCCAGATTGCCGAAGGCGGTGAACAGCAACGGCGCGGTCTCGCCCGCCACGCGCGCAAGCGCAAGCAGGACTCCCGTGACGATGCCCTTGAGCGCGGTGCGCATGACAATTTGCACGATGGCGCGCCACTGCGCAATGCCGAGCGCCAGCGCGGCTTCGCGGTAGCCGCCGGGCACCAGTTGCAAAACCTCCTCCGTCGTCCGCATCACCAGCGGAATCATCATCATGCCCAGCACCACGCCGCCTGCCAGGGCCGAAAAACCGCCCATGGGCACGACCATCAACGCATAGACAACGATGCCCCAGGTGATGGACGGGACGCCGTTCAACACGTCGGCGGCGAAACGAATTGCCCAGTTCAATTTTGTCCCGCCAAATTCGGAAAGGAACACGCCCCCCAGCACGCCGACGGGCACGCCGAACAGCGCGGCCTGCCCCAGCAAAACAAAGGTTCCGGCGATGGCGTTTGCCATGCCGCCGCCGACTTCGCCCACGGGCTTGGGCAGTTGGGTGAAGAACGTCAGGTTGATGGAACTGAAGCCCTGGACGATCAGGTGATAAAACACCAGCACCAGCGGCGTGACCACCAGGATGGCGCACGCAAACGTCAGGACCTGAACGACGGCGTTCTTGAATTTACGCCAGTTGTGATTTGGTACGGTCATTTTTAATGCTGCGGTTTGACACTCGGGCCGGCGAACGTTTTCAACAGCAGTTGGGCGAAAATGTTGACGAGCACGGTCACGCCGAGCAGGACGAATCCGATTTCAAACAATGCGCTCGTATAAATATCACCGGTCGCCTCGTTGAACTGATTCGCAATCGTCGCGGCGAGCGTGTCGGCGGGTTTGAACAATGACGCGACGATTTGCGGCGTGTTGCCGATGACCATCGTCACGGCCATCGTTTCACCGAGCGCGCGGCCCAGCCCGAGAATCACCGCGCCGAAAAGACCTTTTTTTGCATAGCTCAACACGGCTATGCGTGTGACTTCCCAGCGCGTCGCACCCAGCGCGTAGGCCGCCTCGCGTTGCAAGCCGGGCACGGAACGCAGGATTTCGCGCGAGACCGAGGTGATGATGGGAATAATCATGATGGCGACGATGATGCCGCCGGCCAGCATGCAAGGCCCGTAGTTGGTTCCCTGGAAAAGCGGAAGAAACCCGAAAATGCCACTGAGAACCGGGACCAGATGATTGTGCAGCCAGGGCACCATGACAAAAATTCCCCAAAGCCCAAGAATGACACTCGGCACGGCGGCGAGCAGTTCGATGAATATGATGAGGGGCTGGCGCAGCCAGAGCGGGGCGAGCTCGGTGAGATAAACGGCGGTGGCGATGCTGATGGGCACGGCGATGACAAGCGCGATGGCCGAGGAAACAAGCGTGCCGAAAATAAATGGCAACGCCCCGAACACGCCATTGACGGGATCCCAGTCGCTGCTGATCAGAAAGCGCCAGCCGAATTTTTGCAGCGCCAGATGCGAACCCTGCGTGAGTTCACGGACGATGAGCACGATGAGCGCGAAAATGACCAGCGCCATGAACAACGTCAGCCATTTGAAGGCGCGGTCGCCAAAGTGGGAAACTCCACCCGCTCGCACGTTCTCTGGTCGAACTTGCGTGGATTCATTCATGATTTTTCACACGAAATGGAGTCGCGGAGGGATGATTCAACACTCCGGCACTCCGACATTCCAACATTCCGTTCATGCCTCATCATAAAAACCAAAAGGACGAAGAGCGGGAGGAATTGCGCTCTTCGTCCGGCTCACGCCCATAAAACTATCGGGCTGCCGAGCCAAGTCAGTATCTAATTGTGCCGATCAGGTCCAATTCCCGGCTTTGGACGCTGTCGGGCAACGGCGCGTAGTCGAGCGTGGCCGAAATTTTCTGGCCGTCCGTGACCGCCCATTTCAAAAAGTCGATGAGTTTTTTTCCATGTTCCGCGTTCTTTTGCTGCTGATAAACCAGAACCCAGCTCGCTCCGGCGATGGGATATGCCTTGTCGCCCGGCGGATTGACCATTGAGAACCGGAAATCATCGGGGACATTCGCGGTAGCCAGGGCGGCGCTGACGGAATCCGGCGTGGGGGAGATGAAATTGCCCGCCGCGTTCTTCACATCGGCATAGGGCATTTTATTCTGGTCGGCATAGGCGAGTTCGGCGTAACCGATGCCGCCGGGAATTTGTTTGACCTGCCCGGCGACGCCTTCGCTGCCCTTGGCGCCCAGGCCGATGCCCGCCGGCCATCGCACGGATGTGCTTTTGCCCACGGTGTCCGCCCACGCAGGATTGACGCTGCTGAGATAGTCCGTGAAAATGAACGTCGTGCCGCTGCCATCGGAGCGGTGAATGGGAACAACCGGCAAATCGGGCAAGTCAACGCCCGGATTCAACGCGGCTATTTTCGGGTCGTTCCACTTGGTGATGTTGCCGAGATAAATGTTGGCGATGACGTCGCTGTCCAGTTTCAACTTTGGATCCCCAGTCAGGTTGTAAATGATGGCAACGCCACCGGCGACCACGGGGATGTGAAGAATTTTGGCCGGCGCATTGGACATGGACGCATCGGTCATCGGCGCGTCGGAGGCACCGAAGTCCACGGTCTGATTGAGCACTTGTTTCTGTCCTCCGCCGGAGCCGATGGATTGGTAGTTGAAGCGGACGCCGGGATCCTGTTTGCCGTAGGCTTCAAACCACTTGGTGAAGGCCGGATAATCAAACGTCGAGCCGGCGCCGTTGATCAGTATCTGGGCGTTCACGCCGGTTTGCGTGGCGAGCAGGCAACCGCCGCCGATCAGCAATAGAATCAATTTTTTCATTTTCATAAAAGTTAACCAGTCCCGCGTATTTTGTTCACGTTACGTTCAGGTTAAAATGGCCGGAAGCCGGCTCATTTTAAAATTTCCACGTCAAGTCGAGTTGCATCAGCTGGTAATTTCTGATCGGATTGATGCCCGGAATATCCAGATTGTTGCCGCCGGTGCCCAGACTGTCCTTGATCTGGTTGGCATAACCGTAGCGGACTGTGCCGATGATGGCATCTGTAATACTATAGGCAAATGCCGTGTAAAAGCCCTGAAGGTTGGCTCTACCTTCAAAAAAGTCGGAGTCAATGAGGTTCACGTCTAGGGCATATTGGTCGATGGACTGCCAGTAAAACCGCGCTTCCCAAGTGTTCTTCTTGGAAGTCGAACCATAGACCAAACCCTGGATAGGACCATAGACCGGCCCCGCAGTGCCGACGCCAAAGCCGACTTGGTAGGCCATGTTCTGGCCCGTGGCCGCAGAGGATAAGCCGGGGAAGGCTGTTGGTTCGGCCGCAAACGCCGCGCGGGCGCGATCGTCGCCTTCGAAGTTGTAGGCCACATCGCCGAAAAGCCGTCCCTGCAATGTGCCCAGCGCGGTCTTAAAAATTTTGAAGTCAAATTCCGCGGGAATTTCCAGCACCAGGAGATTATTGATGCCTGCCTGATTATAGCTGCCATTAAGCCCGTTAACATCGCCCTGTCCTACGAACGGGTAATAGGGGCTGTTATAGTTGGGCGCGGCCCCGGGAAGGGTTGTGTTTCCTTGGCCGGTGTACAGGTAAACCATCGGCGCCATTTTAAAGAACATGTCCTTGCCCAAATTCATGACCCCTCCGGCTTGCCAGGTCAGCAGAAATGTGTCGCTCGAGGGAAACGCCGAGGCGGGATTGGGATCTTGATAATCAAACTGACCAAAGCCAGCGAACAAATCGAACGCCCCGACGGAAAACTTGAATTTTTCAAACGCACCTTCAGGGTTGATGTCGGAATCCCAAACCATCGGCGTGGTGTAGAGCGGCATCGGCATTTTGCCCACGGTCATTTCAAACCAATCGGTCGGATGCCAGCCAAGATAAATCTGGCCAACGTTAAGCCCGTCGTTGGATTTGTCCGATGGCGTGCCGCTGAGCGGGCTGGAGGAACTCTTGCCTGTGTCGTCGGCAAACGTGACCCAAGGCGATCGCGGATTGGCGGAAGTTTCCAGGCGGATACCGTAGTTAAAATCATCAAACAGGTCGCCCCGCAGACCCAAACGCAAAGAGTAACGGAACCGCTCCCGATCGTAAGTTTTTCCCGTCGCGCCGCTGGTCGCGCCACCCAATCCGGGATTAATTGGCGTGGGATTGTCCACGCCGCGGTATTCATAACGGAGGCGCACATCGCCAAAGAGTCCAATGCTCTTGATGGAACTGGCCAGTTGCCATTTGGAAGCCGGGATCTGATTGACCAGATTGGTGTCCGCTTCCGCTGATTCGGCCCTTAATTCCTTGGCCTCGTCAGCAGAGAGAATTCCCTTCTGTTCCAGTTTGTCAATCAACGCGTCGGAGGATGATTGCCCGCGGGATTGAGGGGTCATGGCGGCCAAGGCCGCCGCACCCGCAAGCAGTGCCAGTTTGGTTGAATTTCGCTTCCTGTTTTTTTTCATGGTTGCAATCTTGAACGCGGCAACACGTTGAAGACGCATTGTTACAACCATGCGGCGGAATTGTTACATTTGAGCGACAAACACCTCGCTTGTAACATTCGGAAAGATCGGTCAGAAAGCCTGCGACCAAGCCGGTCAATTCGACCGACCGAAAGCAAATGTCCACCGGTTTGATGCCCGCACCCCGATTTTAAAGCTTGGAAAGGTGCTCTTCTGAGGCCCGCCATCCCACAACTTGTCCATCCGGCAAACGCACGGTATTGGTTTGAGCAAGGGTGGAATTGCCCAACCACGAACCGCCCCCCTCGAGATGTAAAACGGTACTCTGCTGCGCCTCAATAATTACAGGAATGGTTACATAGCCGTAGCCATTGGCGCGCGCAATGACCCGGTATTTTCCTGCCGGCAGTTCCACCGGCAACGGGTCTTGAGGAATGGTTCCCGAATTATTGTGGACCCTCCGCAGCAGCTTACCATCTGCGCCAAGAATCCTGTAGTCAGAATACTCCGGGCGGTAGGGATCACGGCTATTAAAGTCAGCATTGACTTCGTAGGCGGAAAAAACCACCAGCGTTCCGTTGATTGAACTGACGACCGCAGATTGGGCGGGAACCGGCCCGACGGCATCAAGCGTAATTCCGCCTTTGCCGGTGGCACAACCCGCCAGCAGAACACCGGCGGCAACGATATTGGATGTCAAAAATGCTTTCACAGTTTCCTCATTTTCTCGCACAATTCCGGCTGGGATAAAAGTTTCTGAACGAAATTTAATCGAGCATTTACGCCTTTTTAATCAACGTTTGGTCTATTCCCATGTCGAAGTTGATAGCTTATGCGAATCCTGCTTGTGGAAGATGAAAAGAAGGTGGCCGACATCATCGTGCGCGGCCTCAAGGCGGAACGTTATGCCGTGGACGTTGCACATGACGGCCTGGGCGGCTGGGAAATGGCGGACGCTTACAATTACGACCTGTTAATCCTGGATTTGATGCTTCCCGGCCTGAGCGGCACGGAGATTCTTCAAAAAGTCCGCCGCAAAAACCAGGAGGTGCCGATCCTGATCCTCACCGCACGGGACGGCATGGCCGACAAAATAAAGAATTTTGAAACGGGCACGGACGATTATCTCACCAAGCCATTTGCATTCGCCGAACTGCTCCTGCGTGTGAAGGCATTGTTGCGGCGCGGACCGGTCAATCGCTCCAGCGTGCTGCGCGTGGGTGATTTGGAAATTGACCGGCTTTCGCAAAACGTCAGACGCTCCGGAAAAAAAATTGAACTAACCTCCAAGGAGTACTCGCTGCTCGAATATCTGGCCACGCATCCAGGCCGTGTTTTTTCACGCACCATGATCATCGAGCACGTCTGGGATCAAAGTTTTCAGGGGTTGACCAACATCGTGGACGTTTATGTGCGGCATTTGCGGGAGAAAGTGGACGACGCGTTTCCTGTCAAGCTGCTTCGCACCGTGCGCGGCGTCGGCTACAGCTTGAGCGACGAAACGCAGACATGAACACACGCTCCATCAGCTTCCGACTGGTCACTTGGTATGCCGGCCTGCTCGCCGGGATTTTTTTGCTGCTTTGTGCGCTGCTGTATCTCGACCTGCGGCTTTTTTTGGAAAATGACCTGCGCCAATCGCAGTTCCGCCGCACGCACCAGATCGCCAATACTCTGCTCGCCAACGTCAACCAAACCGGCGAAGCTTATGTCGCAAACCAGACGAAAAGCTGGTATGAGCCGGAAATCAACGACCGTTTCATCCGCATCACCCGCGCGGATGGAACCCTCGTTTACGCCTCGGCGACGCCCAAGGATGGAAGTTTTAATCCCGCAGAAGTTCCAACACCTTCGTCGTCGCCGAAAACCGAATATTCGCGCAAATTGAAATTGTCCGGAGGCAAAACCCTGCTGATCGCCGAGTTGAATTTCAAATCGCCGGGCAATCCCGCTTATCTTGTGGAATTCGGAGAATTGCTTGATCCGGTGGAAACGATGCTCAACCACTTGTTTCTGCAGCTTGCTTTGGGACTGCCGCTGGCGGTCATCATCATCACGGTTGGCGGCTACCTCCTGGTGCGGCGGGCCTTGACACCGGTTGAAGAAATCACGCGTGCCGCCGAGCGCATCACGCAGCACAATTTGAGCGAGCGTTTGCCCGTCGCGCGCAACGGCGATGAATTGGAGCGCCTGTCCGTTTCGCTCAATCGCATGATAACCCGGCTGGACGACGCATTTCAGAATTCAAAACGCTTTGTCGCCGACGCTTCGCATGAACTGCGCACGCCTCTCACAATTCTGCGCGGCGAACTGGAAAACATCGCGGAAGACCCGCGGTTCGATTCTGAATTGCGCGACCGCGCAGGCAGCATGCTGGAGGAAGCCGTTCATTTGAGCAGAATCGTGGAACATTTGTTCACACTTTCGCGGCTTGACGCCGGCGAAGCTCAAACGGAATGGACGCGCTTCGATTTGAGCGAACTGGCCAAAACGACCGCCGACCAGATGAGCCTGCTGGCCGAGGACAAAAAAATATCCATCGCCTGCGACGTGAACCGGCAGATTTTGGTCGAAGGTGATCGTGCAAGGCTTAAACAAATCGTCGTCAATCTGCTCGACAACGCCATCAAATACACGCCCGCAGACGGCAAAATACAACTGCGCGTTCACGCGGTGAACGGGCACGCGATTTTGGAAGTCGCCGACAACGGCATTGGCATCCCGTCAGCCGCGCTTCCGCATGTCTTCGAGCGTTTTTTCCGAGCGGATCAAACACGCGCCGATGGTTCAGAAAGCGCCGGGCTCGGACTTTCCATCGTAAAATCCATTTGCACCGCGCACGGCGCGGACGTGGAGGTGCAAAGCACCGTCGGCAGCGGCAGTTGCTTTCGCGTCAAGCTGCCTTTGTCCAAAAACTGAAAAATGTTCCACCCATCCATGAAATTCAAAATGTCAAATCCCCGGTTTGACCTCAAAACCGGTTTGCTTGGAACTCTGGCGGCGGTTTGCGTCATTGGCCTCGGTGTATTTTGGGGCACGCATCACGCGAATGCGCAGACTTTCGCGGGCGCAGGTTCAAGCGACGCGCCCACGGCGGGCGTGGCGAAAGTAACGCGCGAAGACCTTTATAAAGAGGTGACGATTGCGGCGGAATTCCGCCCTTACGTGGAAGCCACGCTGCATGCAAAGGTTTCCGGCTATGTGAGCAAAATGAACGTGGACTTTGGCGACAAGGTCAAGGCCGGACAGCTCCTGGCCACGCTCGAAGTGCCGGAATTGCAGGATGAATTGGACAACGCACAAGCCACGGAACAGAAAGCCGAGGCGGATTATACCAACGCGCAATTGATTTACACCCGGCTGCTGTCGGTCAACAAAGACCATCCCAATCTCGTTGCCCAACAAGACCTCGACACCGCCGGGGCAAACGCCTTGACCGGCGCCGCCGCGATTGCCGCCGCAAAAGCTGACGTGGAAAAATACCAGACGCTCCTTGCCTACACCAAAATCACCGCGCCGTTCGACGGCGTCATCACGCGCCGTTACGCCGACCCGGGCGCACTCATTCAGGCCGGCACCTCTTCCGACACGCAATCATTGCCGCTCGTGCGTGTTTCAGACAATTACCGGCTGCGCCTGGATTTTCCCGTCACAGTGGATTACGTGAAAGATATTCGCCTTGGCGATCCGGTTGAGGTGCGCGTGGATTCCCTCAATGGCAAGACCTTCACCGGCATGATTTCCCGATTCACCCACGACGTGGACGATGACACCCGCACGATGATTACGGAAATCGAAGTGCCCAATCCCAATCTGGAACTGGTGCCGGGCATGTATGCCACGGTGGGCTTAAAAGTCGAAAAGCGCCCCCGGGCGCTGGCCGTCCCCACCGAGGCAGTTGTCGGCGGCAGGACGCCCACGGTTTATGTCGTCAACCATGACAATCAGATTGAAGAGCGCGCAGTCAAACTGGGTTTGGAGACACCGGACAAATACGAGGTCCTTTCCGGCTTGGACGAGGGTGATCTGGTGGTCATCGGCAACCGCGCAGAATTTCAAGCAGGCCAGAAGGTCCGACCACAGCTCATCGAGCTTTCCATGCGCGATGAAAATTGAAATCAAACCATTCGACGACCGCGCGCGTTACACGCAACCAATTATTTTCATGCGACTGGACAAGCGTCCGAACGCGGTGAAACAGGTTCCTCGTTTTTTTGCACCTGATGTTCATCGGAAAATTCTGGCGCGACGCATTTTTTGAACTCATGAAAGCCATTTTGACGCCTGAACAAATGGAATCTTTGCGCCAGTTGGACGCCTGCACTCTGGCCAACACCATCGAAACCTTTCACGAGCGGCTGCGCAACGAGGGATTTGCCGACAACTCGGTGCGCTGCTTGTTTCCACGCCTGATGCCAATGCTTGGTCACGCCACGACGGTCAAGGTTCGCGGTTCCGCACCACCGACTGCCGAAAGCCGGTATCCGGATCGGACCGATTGGTGGGATTACGTTCTTTCACTGCCCGCGCCGCGCGTGGTGGTTGTGCAGGATGTGGCCACGAAGGTTGGCGCCAGTTCGTTGCTGGGCGCGGTGCATGTCAACATTCTGCGCGCGCTGGGCTGCGTGGGCGCGGTGACAAATGGCGCGGTGCGTGATCTCCCGGCGGCGGAGAAACTGGGGTTTCAACTTTTCGCCGGAAACGTTTCCGTCTCGCATGCTTACGTTCACATCGTTGAATTTGGCACGCCGGTCGAGGTCGGCGGGTTGAAAGTTCAATCCGGTGATTTGCTTCACGGCGACTTGCACGGCGTGCAATCCGTTCCATTCGACATCGCCGGCAAAATTCCGGCGGTGGCTGCGGAAATTATCGCGCAGGATCAGGAATTGATCGCACTTTGCCAGTCAAAGGATTTTTCGCTCAAAAAATTGCGCGCCGCCATCGCCAAGGATCGTCCCTGAACTTATTTCATCTTCATGTCCCGTTTTGCAATCCGCTTTCCCTATCTCATCATTGTCATCTGCCTCATCACCGGCGTGGTGGGTGTGACCAGTTTGGTGCGCATGCCGGTGGATTTGTTTCCGCCCATCAGGATTCCGGTGGTGGTTGTCGCCACGTTTTTCAACGGCATGCCGCCCGAGCAAATTGAAACGGACATCACGGGACGTTTCGAGCGTTTCTTCACGCTCGCCAGCGGCGTCGACCACATCGAATCACGTTCGCTGCCGGGTGTGAGCCTGATCAAAATCTATTTTCAACCCGGCTACAACGCGGATTCCGCCGTGACCAGCATTGCGAATCTGGCGATGGCCGACTTGCGGAAACTGCCGCCCGGCACATTGCCGCCGGTCGTCTTGCAATTCGACGCCTCCAGCCTGCCCGTCTGTCTGATTACTTTGAAGGGCGAAGGTTTGAACGAGGCAAAACTCCGCGACCTCGGCCAGTTTGACGTGCGCAATCAAGTGGCGAATGTGCCGGGCGCGTCCGTGCCACAGCCCTTCGGCGGACGTTACCGCCAAATCATGGTGTATGTGGACCCGCTCAAGCTCGAAGCCCACCAGTTGAGCGTGATGGATGTCGTGCGCACGGTGAATGATGCGAACCTGATTCTCCCCGCCGGCGACGTGAAGATCGGCCCTTACGATTACAATCTTTATGTCAACAGCCAGATCAACGACATGAAGGACATTGATCAGGTGCCGCTAAAAACGGTCGGCAACGCTTCCGTACTCGTCGGCGATGTCGGCCATGCGGTGGATGGTTCTGAAATTCAATACAACATCGTGCGCGTGGATGGCCAGCCGTCGGTCTATCTGCCGGTTCTCAAACAGGGCGGCGACGCGAACACCATCGCCGTCGTGGACGGGATCAAGGAGGCAATCGCTCACTTGTTCGACGTGCCCAAGCAGCTCGTGACAAAAGTTGTGTTCGATCAGTCCGTCTTCGTGCGCAACGCGATCGAAAACCTTATCCACGAAGGGCTGATTGGCCTCGTGCTGACCGGCGTGATGATTTTGGTCTTCCTCGGCAGCATGAGAGCAACCGTCGCGGTGTTTCTTTCGATTCCGCTCTCCGCCCTCGCTGCATTCATTGCGTTGTCCATCGGCAACAGCACCGTCAATGCAATGATTCTCGGCGGGCTCGCGCTGGCATTTTCGCGGCTGATTGATAATTCCGTCGTCGTGCTGGAAAACATTTTCCGACACATGGAAATGGGCGAGCCGCCCGAAGTTGCCGCCGAACGCGGCGGACGCGAAGTCGCGCTGCCGGTGCTGGCGGCGACGCTGGCAACCGTCGTTGTTTTTTTCCCAGTAACGTTTCTTTATGGCGTCAGCCGGTTTCTGTTCACGTCGCTGGCGCTGGCGGTGATTCTTTCGTTGTTCGCGTCGTACCTTGTTGCGATGACGGTTGTGCCACTGTTCTGCGCAAAACTCATCAAAGGTCATCACGGCCACAATGAAAACGAAGCGGCGGCGGCGAAAAGTTGGGGCGCCCGTTTCAATCGCTGGTTCAATCACAAGTTCAAACAAATGCTCGACCGTTATGAAGGCGTGTTGAATCTGGCGTTGATTCGTCCGCTGGCAACCGTGCTGGGTATCACGGGCATTTTTGTTTTGAGCTTCGCGCTTTATCCGCTCATCGGTGAAGCCTATTTTCCACGCACAGACCCCGGCCAGTTTGTCATCAATCTCAAGGCACCCACCGGCACGCGCATCGAACTTACGGACAAATTGGTGCAGCAGGTCGAACAGATTGTCCATGAAGTCGTACCGGCGAAGGATTTGAAAATCATCGTTTCCAACATCGGAGTCACCGCGGGATTTTCCTCGATTTACACGCCGAATTCCGGCCCGCACACGGCGTTTGTCCAGATAGGACTCAACGCCGGCCATCATTTGAGCAGTTTTCAATACATGGACTTGGTTCGTGCCCGGTTGAAAAAGGAATTACCACAGGTCGGCGCCTATTTCCAGACCGGCGGGCTCGTGGACGCAATTTTGAATCTGGGAATGCCCGCGCCGCTGGACATTCAAGTCACCGGCAATGACATGAACACCACCCACAAAATCGCGGCGGACATCGCTCAAAAAGTCCGGGCGCTGCCAGGCGTGAGCGACGTGCTCATACCCCAGGACGTGGATTATCCGGCGCTGCAACTGGACATTGACCGGCTGCGCACTTCCGAGCTTGGCCTGAACGAAAAGGAAGTCATCGGCGACGTCATCACCGCGCTGACTTCCGACCAGATGATTGCGCCCAGCTATTGGGTGGACCCGAAAAGTGGCAACGATTATTTCCTCACCGTCCAGTATCCCGAAGGCTCCGTGAAAAACTTTGCCGACCTGTCGTCCATCCCGCTGCGTGGCGCAAACTCCCCGTTGCCGACGCGGCTCGACACCGTCAGCGCCATCACCCACCGGAATTCGCCGACCGAGGTGGACCATTACCAACTCTTGCGCGTCATGGACGTTTATGTTGCGCCCTCCGGTGAAGATCTCGGCAAAGTTTTGAGCGGCGTGCAGAAGATTGTCAGCAATATAAAAGTGCCGCCAAATGTCCGCATCATGGTCCGCGGGTCTGCGCACGCCATGCAGGTCTCATTCCGCAGCTTCGGCCTCGGCCTGATTCTGGCGACCGTTCTGGTTTATTTGATTCTCGTCGCACAATTCAAATCATTCCTCGACCCGTTGCTGATTTTGCTCGCCGTGCCGACCGGACTGACCGGCGTGTTGATCATCCTGTTTGCGACCGGTACCACGCTTAACATCATGTCGCTGATGGGCGTGGTGATGATGGTGGGCATCGTGGTGTCCAACAGCATCCTCATCGTCGAATTCACGCGGCGCCTTCGCGAAGAAGGCCGGCCGTTGCGCGAAGCCGTCTCGCTCGCCTGCCGTGTGCGTCTGCGCCCGGTGCTGATGACTTCGCTCGCCACGCTGATTGGCTTGATTCCGCTGGCGATCAAGCTCGGCACCGGCAGCGAAGCCTACGCGCCGCTTGCCCGCGCCATCATCGGCGGGCTTGGCGTTTCCGTAATTTTGACAGTGTTTATTGTGCCGTGCGCGTATTTCATCCTGTATCGCCGTCAGGAGGCCGCGGCAAAAATTCCTCCGGCCGCCCCGGAGGTGAATCCGCATTAGAATATTTTCCCATGAAACGAATCCTTTTGGCACTGACCGTTGGCCTCCTTTTGGCCGGCAAAGCCTTTGCGGACGGAACTACCAACGCGCTGCCAGTTTTGACCCTGGCCGACGCGCAGAAACTGGCGCTCCAAAATCATCCACAAATAGCCGCAGCGAATTACCGAGCCCTCGCAGCGGAAGAGATTGTCAAGGAAACGCGCGCGGGATATTTTCCGGCAGCCAATCTTTATGCCACCGCAGTGGGCGCGGATTCTGACAACACGCGCATTGAGGCCGGTGGATTGAACAACCCGAGCGTTTTCAACCGCGGCGCGGGCGGATTGGATGTCAGCCAGCTCATCACCGATTTTGGCCGCACGGCAAATCTCACGGCGAGTTCCAAATTCCAGGCCCGGGCGGAAAATCAGAATGCGAACGCCACACGCGAGCAGGTCCTCTTGATTGCAGACACCAGCTATTTTGGCGCCTTGCAGGCCCAAGCGATCCTGCATGTGGCGCAGCAGACGTTCGAGACCCGTCAATTGTTGCTCGACCAGATCACTGCGTTGGCCACGAACAAATTGCGGTCCGAGCTGGACGTGAGTTTTGCCCAGGTCACGCTGGAGGAAGGCCGGCTGCTGTTGGAAAAAGCCCAAAACGACACCGATGCAGCGATGGCCTCGCTCTCAACGGCGCTGGGCTATCACGAATTTCACTCATTCCAACTGGTCGAGCAATCACCGACCGTGAACGTTGCCACCAATGAGATTTCCGATTTGACACAGACGGCGTTGGAAAGCCGGCCGGAACTGCTGAGTCTGCGTGACGAGCGTGACGCTGCACTGCGCTTCGCAAAGTCTCAAAGGGATTCCCGACTGCCGACGATTGCGGCCGTGGGGGTGGCCGGTGATTCCCCCACACACGACAGCCAGCTGCCCGATAATTATGCCGCCGGCGGAATTCAGCTCAGCCTGCCACTGTTTGCCGGCGGTCTATACACCGCGCGCCAGCATGAGGCCGAACTGAAGGCACAGGCCAATGCGGAAATGTTGCGCACGGCGGAAGACAACGTGATCCGTGACGTGCGCATCGCCTGGCTCAATGTCAACAACGCCTTGGAACAGCTTCGCACCACCGAACAACTGCTTCAACATGCCTCGGAAGCTTATGATCTGGCCAATGCCCGTTATAAAACCGGAATCAGTTCCATCGTGGAGTTGAGTCAGGCCCAGTTGAACCTGACCTCGGCGCAAATGGCAAACACCGATGCCCGTTACTCCATGCTGATTCAGGAAGCCAACTTGGACTATCAAGTTGGCGTGCTGCACTGACAAAAAATCATTGCTGTTTGAGTTACACAACCGGTCAGACGGCCAAGCCGCCCGCCCCAGCGTGGTTTGCCAGTTGGCATCTCGTTTCCAGCTTGCTTCTCGAAATTCCAACATCTCATTTCCACCGGATTTGTAACAAAACCGTAAAAATCTGAAAACAACGACAAATCGCGCTGCCAGCCCGTTCCCGCTGTCTTGCCCGCCACTTTACAGCGAAATTTCTCAAAAAACTTGTTGCACGGAACTGTTTAATTGTTACACTTCGCGTCCGCTTTTGAAAATTGAAGCGGAAAATGTAACTAAACCATTAACAGACAATTGTTCTTTGTATGGCTGCCCAACGCATCCGAATCCGCCTCAAGGCCTATGACCACCGCGTCATAGACCAGTCCGCCCGCGAAATCGCCGACACCGTCAAACGCACCGGTGCGCGCGTCGCCGGGCCAATCCCCCTGCCGACCCGCGTCGAACGCTTCACCGTGCTGCGCTCGCCGCACGCGGACAAGAAGTCGCAGGAAACTTTTGAGCAACGCACGCACAAACGGCTCATTGACATCATCGAGCCGACCGCCAAAACCGTGGACGAATTGAAGAAGCTCAATTTGCCCGCCGGCGTGGACATCACCATCAAGATTTAAGGAGAACCGCCATGCCACTCGGACTTTTAGGAAAAAAACTCGGAAGCACGCGCGTCTACAACGCGAGCGGCGTGTTGATTCCCGTGACCGTCGTTCTTGCCGGCCCCAACCGGGTGCTGCAGGTGAAAGCGCAATCGGGCAAGGACGGCTACAATGCCGTTCAACTCGGCTTCGACGACCAGAAGGAGCAGCGCGTGACGAAACCGCTGCTCGGGCACATCAAGAAGCACAACGGCGCCGCCGTCAAACGCATCCGCGAATTTCGCAACTTCTCCAAGGAAGTGAAACCGGGCGAGATTGTCGGCCCGGCACTGTTCGCCCCCGGCGATTTTGTGGACGCCATCGGCATCACAAAAGGCCGCGGCTTTGAAGGCGTCGTGAAGCGCCACGGTTTTGCAGGCGGTCTGGCGTCGCACGGGCAAAAAGGCTGGTACCGCCGCGTCGGCGCGATCGGCCAGCGCCTGTTTCCCGGCACGGTCATGCGCGGCCAGAAAATGCCCGGCCACATGGGGCAGGTCCAACGCACCACCCAGAACCTGGAAGTCATTCAAGTGCGCGAGGCGGACAATTTGCTGCTCATCAAAGGCGCGATTCCCGGCTCTGAGGGCGATTACGTCGTGATCCGCGAATCAAAGAAACGTCCCAAAGGCTGGAAGCCGCCGGTGAGCGTCGCGCCGATGAAGCGCAAGGGCGCCGAGGCCAAGAAAGCCGAATCCAAGCCTGCGGAGGCCAAAAAATAATCTGGCAGGGACGACCTGCCGGTCGTCCGCGGCTGCGCCGCAGCGCAACCCTGCCAACGAATTGCCATGAAGATTGCCATCAAGAACCTCGAAGGGAAAAACCAGGGCGAACTTGAAGTGAAGTTCCCGCTGATTGAAGACGGTAAGGGCACGCAGGCCGTGCATGACGTCGTTGCGGCGCATCAAGCTGCGCGGCGCAGCGGCACCGCCTGCACCAAAAACGTCGGCGAAGTAGCCGGCACAAACAAGAAGCCGTGGCGGCAGAAAGGCACCGGCCGCGCCCGCGCCGGCTCGTTTCAATCGCCGTTGTGGCGCGGCGGTGGCGTGGTCTTTGGCCCAAGACCCCGCGATTTCAGCAAAAAAGTCTCCAAAAAAACCCGCGCGCTGGCGTTGCGGAAGGCATTGAGCGAACGGCTCAAGGCCGGCGACGTGATCATCGTGGACACGTTGAAGCTCGCTTCGCCGAAGACGGGGGAATTTGCCAGCCTGATGTCGGCGCTGGATTTGAAGGGTTCCACGCTGATTGTCTCATCCGGCATTGACAAAAATCTCACGCTCGCGTCGCGCAACATTCCAGACGTTGCTCTGACAACCAGCGATTCCCTGAACACCTACGACGTGTTGCGCCCCGACAAATTGCTGTTCACGAAGGACGCCTTTGAAAAAGTGGGACAGCATCTGGCAAAAGATTGACGAACCATGAACACCTTTGAAGTCATCAAAACCGTCCGGCTCACGGAAAAAGGCACGCGCCAGGGCGAGAAATACAATCAATACACCGTCGTGGCCGACCGCCGCGCAAACAAGACGGAAATCCGGCTGGCGGTGCAGGAATTGTTCAAGGTCAAGGTCATCAAGGTGAACACGCTGAACGTCCGCGGCAAATTGCGCCGCCGGCGCACACACCAGGCCGGCCAGTCGCCGAGTTGGAAAAAAGCCATCGTGACCTTGAAAGACGGCGACAAAATTGTTTTGACGTAATCAGGATTTGAAAACAGAAACGGCGCGAAGAATTGTTGATTTCGCGCCGTTTTTGTTTGAAGGGCCCCGATTGGGCCGCAAGCGGCCTTGGAACGGCTTGGTTTCCAACTGGTTTCGCGTCGAACTTGCAAATTTCCACCGGTCTGATTTCCTTGTGTCCGGAATGTGGCAACGGAGCTGTTTGATTCTAATCCTCGGGACGATGCTGGCGGTCCGGGCAATGGCCGGCCCGGAGCCGGCCGAGGTGAACCTGGACTATGTCGCCAAACGGGCTTTGGAGCGCGCGCACCATCCTTTCCACTCGCCGCGCGCCGATTTGCCGAAGGTGCTGCAGCAGGACAATCTTGATTACGACAAATACCGGGAAATCGAGTTCCGCCACGAGAAGGCGCTGTGGGCGTCCGAAGATTTGCCGTTCCGGGTGGAATTTTTTCATCCGGGCTATTTGTATCAGGAACCGGTTCACGTGAATGAATTCACCGCGACCTACGTGCAGCCGATCCGCTTTGTGCAGGACTTTTTCAATTATCGCGCCCTGCACATCCAAAAACAGATCCCGACGGACACGGGCTACGCGGGATTTCGCCTGTTGAACCAGTTGAATGAAACAAACAAGTGGGACGAGATCGGGGCGTTCCTCGGCGCGAGCTACTTCCGCCTGCTGGGCAAGGGCCAGAATTACGGCCCTTCCGCGCGCGGGCTGGCGCTGGATTGCGGAGAACCGGATCGCCCGGAGGAATTTCCCATCTTCACCGACTGGTGGCTGGGCAAACCGCAAAAGGACGACAGGCAATTGACCTTGTTTGCCATTCTCGACAGCGTGCGATGCACGGGCGCGTATGAATTCCACATCCACCCCGGCGAAACGACGGTGGTGGACGTGACCGCGGAACTCTTTTTCCGTCAAAATGACCTGGTGCTGGCGGTGAATCCGGCGTCCAAGCCCACCGAAACCATCGGGCTGGCGCCGCTGACGAGCATGTTCTGGTTCGGCAAAAACTCCGAGCGCAAGTTCGACGATTACCGCCCGGAGGTCCACGACAACGACGGGTTGCTGATGCACATGAACGGCGGTGAAATCCTCTGGCGTCCGCTCGACGATCCGCCGGTGATGCGCCATCAGATTTTCCACGCGCCAAACATTCGCGGCTTCGGGCTGCTCCAGCGCGAGCGCTCGTTCGCGGCGTATCAGGACAGCTTCAACCTCGACCAGCTCGTGCCGAGCATGTGGGTCGAGCCGCACGGCAACTGGGGCGATGGAGATTTGCACCTCGTCGAATTGAGCACGTCCTACGAAGGCCTGGACAACATCGTCGCGTTTTGGGACCCAAAGGAAAAACCCGCGCCGCTGCAACCCTATCGCTTCAGTTATACGCTCTGCTGGCAAAGCGGCGGGGCGGACTTGAGGCTGTCGGAAAACCGGGTCATTTCCACGCGCATCGGCCTTGACCAGCATTTCCCGGGCGCCCGGCAATTTGTCATCGATTTTGCCGGGCCCAGACTGGATGCCGTGCCGGAAAGCGACCCGCCGCTGGCCATCGCCAATTGCAGCGCCAACGCCACGATTGTGGACAATCTTGTCCTCCGCAACCCGTTTCTCAACACCTGGCGCATCATCCTGAAAATGCAGCCCCAGCCCGGCAACACCGACCCGGTGGACCTCAGGTGCACGCTGCAAAAAGGGACCAACATATTGAGCGAGACATGGACGTATCAATGGAATCCGCAGTGACCGGCGCGGCCGGCCAGCTGGCGGGCCGTCCGTTGGAAGAGTGGAACGCCGCTTATGTAAAAGTGGAAAATTATTTCCATGCGCTGCGCGTGCGCAACAAGGCGCTGCTCGGCCAGCTCGTCCTCCGCGTGCTCGAACGCGCCATGCGCCGCGCGCCCGCCGAGCCCGGCCGCTCCGCCACCGAGCTTGCCGCCGAGGAAATGGACCGGCTGGTGATTGAATGGTTCGCCGCCGTGCTTCAGGAATCGCCCGCGAACGCCGATCAAATGTTGACGACCCGCGGACGGCTGGCGTTGCTGCTCGCCGACATGCCCGGCAAATGGCAGGAACAATTCCTGCGCCCCGGCCCGTGGCCGCAGGAATTCGTCGGCGCCATGCGCGAAACCTACTTCCGCGCGGGGCCGGATTTTCAACTGTCAAAAATGGCGCCGCGTTCGCTCGACCTCGGCCCGATCGCGGCGCTGACCAATCTGGGGCGGCTGCCTTATTTCAGGATGACGCTGGTCTGGACATTGTTTGCGCTGCTGCTGGTGGTCGTTTTCATCATTACTCATTGACCCATGCCGGACTCAATCCCATCGCCACCACCCGGCGTGCTTCCCCTGCCCCGCGTCCAGCATGGCTGGCGACTGTTCATTTTTTATTCGTCGGCCGTGCTGCTGACGGGGCTGGTTTCGATGCTGTTTGCGGATCTGCTCTGGCGCACCGGCTGGTCCGCATCCCGCACGGTGCTTCTGGTCCTGTTCGTCATTTTGTTTTTGTTCGCCGCCATCGGCTGCATGCACGGAATCTACGGGTTCGTGTTGCAGAAGTTTGGAACCCGGCAGCAAATCACGCGACTGGCGGAATATCGCGCGCAAAGCATCGCCGGCACGAGCACCGCGATTGTTCTCCCCATCTGCAACGAAAATACGGTCCGCGTCTTTGAAGGGCTGCGCGCCACCTATGAATCACTCGAAAAAACCGGCGAATTAGAACGGTTTGACTTCTTTGTCCTGAGCGACTCCACGGACCCGGACAAATGGGTCGAGGAAGAGCGGCGCTGGTGTGATTTGGTGCGCGAACTCGACGCGCTCGGCCGCATTTACTATCGCCGCCGCCTGAACAACGAGGCCGGCAAGAGCGGCAACGTGCGCGACTTCCTCAATGCCTGGGGCCGACGGTACCGCTATTTCATGGTTTGCGACGCCGACAGCGTCATGCGCGGGGAGACAATTGTGAATTTGGTGAAATTGATGGAGGTGCATCCGGGCGTCGGGCTGATTCAAACGGTGCCGGCACTGGTCAACGCCGAATCGCTCTTCGGACGCATCCAGCAATTCGCCAATCGTTTTTATGCGCCGCTGTTCATCGCCGGATTGAATTATTGGGCGCTCGATTTTGGAAATTACTGGGGACACAACGCCCTCATCCGCACCGAGCCGTTCATGCAGTTTTGCGATTTGCCGCAACTGCCCGGACGCCGGCCCTTCGGCGGCCAGATTCTAAGCCACGATTTTGTGGAGGCGGCATTGCTGTTGCGGGAAAATTGGGGAATCTGGTTCGCTTACGATCTCGAAGGCAGCTACGAAGAAGCTCCCCAGTCAATCATCGAAAACGCGCGGCGCGAACGCCGCTGGTGCCAGGGCAATTTGCAGCACGGCATGGTTCTTTTTGCCAAGGGCCTGCGCGGTGTGAGCCGGTTGCATTTGATGCTGGGCATCTGCGGTTATCTTGCGGGGCCGCTGTGGCTGCTGTTTTTGATCACCTTCAACTGGATTTACTGGTACCAAAAAAATACCGGCCTTTCGAACATCACCCTGCCGGCGTTTAATCCCTATCTCGCAAACTGGAGCGGCACGGCGCACGCCCTGCTCGTTTTCGTGATTTGCATGGTCGTGATCATGCTTCCAAAGGCGCTCGCGCTCCTTGATCTCGCGTTCGACGGGCAACGCCGGCGCGCATTTGGCGGCATGGCGCGCACCACTTTGAGTGTCGTGGGTGAAACCGTTTTCTCCACGTTGCACGCGCCGCTCCTGATGCTCTGGCACACGCTCTTTGTCGTCACCAACCTGCTCGGCATCAGTGTGGGCTGGGGATCGCAAAAACGCGCGGCGGACGGCACGGCGTGGGCTTCTGCCGTCTGGCGGCATTGGTGGCACACGCTGGTCGGACTGGTTTGGGGGGTGTTCATGTGGCAGCTTGACCAGACATTGTTTTGGTGGTTCACGCCGGTGCTCGCGGGAATGGTTTTTTCCATTCCGTTGAGCGTGTTTACCAGCCGGCGCAGTCTGGGCGCGCGGGCGCGCAAGATGGACCTTTTCCTGACGCCGGAAGAGACCGCGCCGCCGCCGGAACTGGTCGCCTTGCGCGCGCGCCTCAAAGTGCATGAACTCACCGAGGACACCACGCCACGCCATCGTCACGCGGGCCTAGCCGAAGCCGTGCTCGACCCGTACGTGAATGCCATCCACGTTTCACTGCTGCGCGAGAAACAGCTCAATCCGGTCTATGCCGAACAACTCGCCAAGCTCGGTGTCGGAAGCGGGGAAGTCCGTGTGCTGGGCGAGAAACTGCTGGCCCAGGGCCCGGACAAATTGACCGGCGTGGAACGGCTTCTCATCATGGCAGACGCGCAGGCGCTGGTGTGGCTGCACCAGCAGGCGTGGCTGCGGCCCGATGAATCGCTCGCGCCGTGGTGGAAAGCCATGATTCGCGAATTCAGTTGGCGGGAGACTTGAGATTCGCCGGCGTTTCCAGTGCCTGCAATTTTGCCTGGATTTTCGCATCGCCGGGTTTGAGCCGCAGCGTTTCCTGATAACATTGCACGGCTTCGGCAACCCGGCCCAATCGGACGAGGGTGTCGCCGAGATTGGCATAAATCTGCGGGTTGTCGGGCGTGAGGCGGAGCGCTTCGCGGTAATGGTGTTCTGCCTCGTCAAACCGGTGCTGGACAAACAAAACCGTGCCGAGATTGTTGTGCGCGCCGGCGGAATCCGGGTTGAGCTTCAGCGCAGCTTCAAAATTCGTGATGGCCTCTGCGAACTCCTGTTTCGATGCCAGCGCAATACCCAGATTATCCAGAATGTTGGCCTGGTCCGGAGTGATTTCCAGGGCGCCGCGATAATCCGCAATGGCATTGTCCCAGTCGCCGAGCCTGGCAGAAGCGTTGCCCAAATTAAAAAGGGCGCTGGAATTGCCGGGCTTGATCTTCAGCGATTGACGGAAGCAATCCATCGCCTCGGCAATCTGCCCACCGGCCGACAGCCAGGTGCCGAGGTCGTTTTCAGCTACGTAATTGTCTTCCGTCACGGCCAGCGCGTGGCGGAAAAGTGTTCCGCTGTTTTGCCAGAAACCCAGCTGGTTTCGTGTCTGCAAGGCACAGGCGGCGAGTACGATTGCAGCCAAAAGAACGACCGGTTGTTTCGGCACACGGAAGCGCATGCACGCCTCGCCCACGCCCCAGACCAGAAACACAAACAACCCAATCAACGGCAAATACGTGTAGCGGTCGGCCATGGATTGGTCACCGACTTGAACCAGGCCGATGACGGGAACCAGCATCCCTGCAAACCAAAACCAGCCGGTCGGCGCGAATGGAAATTTTTGCCTCCACCAGACCGTGGCAGCGCAAAGGGCGGCGAACAATGTGACGGCAAACAACACCAGCCATAACGGCCAATGCCCCGGATGCGGATAGGGAACGGCCAGCGTGACCGGCCAAAACACCTTGCCCAAATACCGGGCGTAGGAAACAAAGGCATTTTCGGTCCGCTCAAGCAGCGAATATCCCGTCAACGCCGCCACCGCGCCGCCTTTTTGCTGCACAATGAAAGTGACTGCGCAGGAAATAACGCTCAACACAAAAAATGGAATTTTTTCCGTCACCAAACGCCAAACATCCTTGACCCGCCACCTGTCACCCGCCACTCGTACGAGCGGCCACCAATCCAGCAGCAACATCACGAACGGCAGTGTGACCAGCACCGGTTTGCTCATCAAACCCAGCGCGAAAAGCAGCAGGCTCAACGTGAAAAACACCTTTGACCTCGGACCTTGGACTTTGGACTCCCCTGCAAACTCCGCATACGCCCAAAGCGACAGCAGCCCGAAAAACGCGCTTAAAACATCCTTGCGTTCCGTCACCCAAGCCACCGATTCCACGTGCAATGGATGCAAGGCAAACAGCGCCGCCACCAACGCGCTCCGCCACGTCGCCGCCGTCAAACGCCGGAGCAACAGAAACAGCAGCGCCGTGTTGACCGCGTGCAGCAGGAGGTTCGTCAGATGCGGGCCGGCCGGGCCTTTGCCGAACAATTCAGCGTCCAGCATCAACGACAGCCATGTCAGCGGGTGCCAGTTGCTCGCGTACCCCGACGTGAACGCCCAGGCGACGTTGCCCGGCGTAAGGCCCGTCAACACGCGGGGATTGGAAGTGAAATAATCCGGGTCGTCGTAATTCAGGAAATCGCAATGGATGGCCGGCCAATAAACAGCGAGCGTCGTCGCGACCAGTAGCAGACAAACAAAAAACGGGGCTGCTGGAATTTTCCGTCGCGGCGCGGTTTTGATTGGTGCCATGTGTTTACCTGTCCAAGAGCTAAATCGTTCGCAGCGAAAAGAGAAAGCTCGAAATGGCCGTCACCCGCCATCTAGCTGCCCCGCCATTGACCCTGCAAATCGGGAGAATGGCTGGAGGCCCAAGTTTTGGTGAACAAATCATTTTGATTCTTTTGTGTAATCTGTCAGGTTCTGATCGCGTCTTTGACAATGTTGATCACATTTTACGGGTTACCGGATGAAGTTATTCTTTAAAATCGTTGTTTTACTGTGTGTGTTAGCCGGCCCGGCCATGTCCCTGCGCGCTCAAATGGCGGTTCCGCCCCCGATGCCCGCCTATCAGCCGCTGGCCGATGCGCAGCTTGACCAGTTGCTCGGGCCGATTGCGCTTTATCCCGACCCGTTGATTGCCGAAATTCTGCCGGCGTCCACATTGCCCACGCAAATCGTGCTGGCTGACCGTTATGTCGGTGGCGGCGGCGACCCCAACCAGATTGACCAGCAGCCGTGGGACGCCAGCGTCCAGGCGCTGGCCCGCTACCCGGCGGTTTTGAAATGGATGGATGACAACCTGAACTGGACGACTGACTTGGGACAGGCATTTCTCAATCAACAACAGGACGTGATGGATTCCATTCAACGGCTGCGCCAGTCGGCTTACAATCTCAGCAACCTGCAATCCACGCCACAGCAACAGGTGATTGATGACGGCGGTGACATTGAAATTGTCCCCGCTGACCCGCAGGTGATTTATGTCCCGGATTATCAACCGGACCAGGTGTATTATCAAACTGCGTACGGCCCGCCTTTTATCACATTCGGCATTGGCTTTCCGATTGGGTTGTGGCTGGATTGCGATTTTGATTGGAGGAACCACAATCTCATCGTCTGGGACCGCGATCATCCGCGTCCCTCAAATTGGTGGCATGAGCCTCAACGCCGGCGGGACACCGTTCATGCGACGGTCTGGCGCCCCGACAATCATCAAAGCTCGGTCGCGACACGTCGCGGTGACCGGGGCTATGGTGTTTCCAATAACCGACCCGCGGCTGCCACGGTGGGCCGTTCTGTATCAGATTCTGTGGCAACGCGGCGGACACCAGAGCCGGTGACCAGGCCGGAAGCACCGGTGACACGATCTTCGATGCCCGCCGCCCGGCCGGCGCCGGCGCCGGTTCAACGTTCTGAACCCGTCAGCCGGCCGGAATCGAACGGCGCATTCATCGGCATACAAAGTTCGCGCGACACAGAAAACTTTAGCAATCGCGGCCAGCAGAGCATGCAAGCGGCCACCCATTCAGCACCGGTTTCGCGGCCGGCCATGTCCTCCGGCGGTGGCGGCGGTGGTGGCCACAGTTCAAATCCCCAGCAAAGGCATTGAACCTTTCGACAAAATGATTTCCACCCAAACACTGCCGCTGACGAAACCCGGCCGTCTTTCATGGTTGCGCACGATTTGGCCGCTCGCCACCTGTCCCAGCCTGGTTCTCCTTCTGCTGACGCTGCCGGTGCGCACGCCGGCTGCGGATGAACAGATGTTTGCTTCGCCGCAGGAAGCCGTCGATGCCTTGGTGCTGGCGGCCACGAATAATGACACCAACGCCATGCACGCGATTTTCGGGCCGGCCGGACATGCTTTGATTTCGCCCGATGTTGTTCAAGCCACCGACGAATACAAAATGTTTGTCCAACACTTGACGGAAAAGACGCAACTGGCCACCAATTCGGATTCCAACGTGACGCTGAAAATCGGCGCGGACGGCTGGCCGTTTCCCATTCCGCTCGTCAAACAGGACGGACAATGGTTCTTCGACACCGCAGCGGGCAAGGAAGAGGTTCTTGCCCGGCGCATCGGCAGGGATGAAATGGGCGCAATCAATGTCTGCAACGCCTATGTGGATGCGCAACGTGAATATGCCAGCCGGGATCGCATGGGTGATGGCGTCCTCGCCTACGCACAGTTCCTGCGCAGCACACCCGGCACGCACGACGGACTCTTCTGGCCGGCGAATCAACCGGGCGGGGAGTTGAGTCCGTTGGGACCGCTCGTCGCGCAGGCGCGCGTGGAAGGTTATCAGCGCACGGCCAAAATGCTGAACGACGAGCAGGCGCCTTATCACGGCTACTATTTCAAAATCCTGACACGTCAGGGGAAATGCGCGCCGGGCGGCAAGTACAATTACATCATCAATGGCCGCATGATTGCCGGATTTGCCCTCGTCGCCTGGCCGGCTGAATGGGGAAACACGGGCGTGATGACCTTCATAGTCAATCAACAAGGCAAGGTTTATCAAAAGAACCTCGGACCCAAGACCGCGAAAATCGCCAAGGCCATGACCGCTTATGACCCGGACAACACCTGGGCTCCGGCGAAATAAAACTTGGAACGGATGCCACCCCGGATTGGAAGTCAGAGTTTTGGGATGTGACTCACCGTGAAAGCTTTTTTGTGATCTGGCATGTCATTGGAAAGAAACGGTAATCATTTGACCATTTCGGCAATCAAATCGTAGTCCGTGTGACCGGCGATTTTGACTTTCGCAAATTCTCCAACCGGCATCCCGTTTTGTGGAACGCGCACGTAAACTCGTCCGTCAATGTCGGGAGCGTCGGCCTCGCCGCGAGCGGTCAGATAGTTGAGGGTTGAGAGTTGAGGATTGAGAGTTTTTATATCACGCACGAGGCCGTGTTCCCAGGAACTGACATTCGCGTCCTGTAATTGCTTCGCGTCAGCCCTGCCTTCGACGAGGACTTTGATTTCACGGCCGACAAAGCTTTCGGAAACCTGCCGGGCGATTTTGTGTTGCTCGGCCATCGCGAGCTTGCGGCGCTGCTGTTTCACCTTGTCGGGAATTTGTCCGGTCATCGCCCCGGCACGTGTACCGTTCTCTTGCGAATAGGCAAACACGCCGAGCCGTTCGAATTTCGTTTCCCGGATGAAATCGAGCAGGGTTTCAAAGCTGCCTTCGGTCTCGCCGGGAAAGCCGACGATGAAAGTCGTCCGCAACGCAATACCCGGCACACCGGCCCGGATTTTCCGGATGAGGTCAACGATGTACTGCCGCGAGGTTTCGCGCCGCATCCGTTCGAGCATGTTTTCGTGGATGTGCTGGAGGGGAATGTCCACGTAACGCGCCACCTTCGGGCACCCGGCCATCGTGTGGATGAGCTCGTCGGTCCAATGCGCCGGATGGGTGTAAAGCAGGCGGATCCAAAAATCACCTTCGAGCGAATTCAACTCGCGCAGCAGTGTGCAAATGGTCGTCGAATCAACCGGAAGCGATCTGGCGGCGGCGGAGAATTTTTCCGGCGACGAAATGGCGCGGCTGTGGTTTGGGCGCAAATCGAGGCCGTAATAAGTCGAGTCCTGCGAAATCAAGTTCAATTCCTTCACGCCGCCGGCAATCAGCGCCTTCGCCTCGGCCACGATGTCCGCCTGCTGGCGGCTGCGGTGCGAGCCGCGCATTTGGGGAATGATGCAGAAGCTGCATGGGTGATTACAGCCCTCCGCAATCTTGACGTAGGCAAAATGGCGCGGCGTCAGGCGGAATCGCGGCGTGCCGAAATCAGGGATGAAGGTCGGACGCCTAGTCACATCCACCAGTGAAGTCGAGGGCAAGCCCACGACAGTTTTGGTCCTGCCGAATTTTTTCGTGCCACGAAGGGATTCGGATTTTTCGTACCCGGAGAGCGCACCGTCCCCGGTCAATTCAGCCAGCCGGGAAACGACCCTCCCCTTTTGGGCTTTGGACTTTGGATCTTGGACTTTTTCGGATCGCCTGGCGACGGCCCGCCGGACGATGTCCGAAACCTGCGCGACTTGATCAATGCCCATGAATGCATCCACTTCGGGCAACAATTTGGGCAGTTCGTCGCGGAACCGCTGCGGCAGGCAACCGGACACGATGAGGCTCTGGCCGCGATTTTTCGCCGCCCGGACCTCGGCGGATTCGAGGATGGCGTCCACACTTTCCTCCTGCGCGGCATCAATGAACGAGCAGGTGTTGACGATGACGGCGTCGGCCTGTGCGGCGTCGTTGGTGATTTCCAAGCCGTCCTTGAGCAACGCGCCGAGCATGATTTCGGCGTCCACGAGATTTTTGGCGCAGCCGAGCGAAATCAAGCCGACGCGCAGCCGGCTTTTGCTGGAATTTTTCTTGGTCACAGGAAAATCAAGCTACGCAAGGCAGTGAACAGATGCAACCTTCCGAATCGGCTCGCGTTGATGTCCGTCCGGACCAAGGCTGTCCCCGCATCTCGATTATTTGCCGGCCGAGTTGGTGGCGGGCGCGTTGGTCGGCACAGACACGACCGGAACCGGCGCGTTGGTTGAAGTGGCGATGGCAGGCGGCGCATTCGTTTCCGCCGGCAACCCGAGTTGCGAGCGCAACACGACGCGCATGTCGTAAGGGAAACCCTGTTGCGGGTCAAGCAGCTGGTTGAGCACGGTGCGGTCGAGTTCGGTGAAGGACATCAGGCCGATGCGCTGGTTGCCATTCATGCTGGAAATTTTGGCCTGGTAACGATCATAAATTTTTCCGGCGAGCAGTTTGTAACCGGCAAAACGGTCATCCTGGCCGAGGACCAAAGAGACATAGGCCCGGGTGAGCAATCCCTGAATGTCCGAGGTTGTGCGCTCCTGCGACGTGTCACCGAGGTCCTCCTGCACCCGCTTGACTGCGTATTCGTCGAGCGTGAGGTTTCGCGGAAACGAATTGGGATCACCGGTAATGATGGTGCTGTTGGGAAATTCCTCGCCCAGGTAACGATACCAATTTGCCGCCTCGGCCACGCGATTATGGTCATACAGAAAATAAACCGCGTCGTCCAAAAAATTCCGGCGCGCCCTTTGAATGCCGTCCCTCTGGCCTGAATCAGGCTCCTCGGCATACTCTTTTTTGTAGGAATCGTTCACCTTGGGGATGAGGTCAAGATTCGGGCCGAGGGCATAACCGTTGCCAAAGGGATCGGCGATGAAACGCCCGTGACGAAATGTCTGCTGCATGGATTGGTAGATGACCCGGCGCAGTTGGGGCAAATCGTTGGTTTTCACATTGCCGGGATTTTCCCTCGCTTTTTCAAGGCCGAGCGAAGCCCAGTAAATCGCGTGCGCCTCCGGCAATCGCCAGTCGAGCGGGCCCCACTCCGCGTTCACCTTTTGGGCGAAGACCGGATCAATCTTGTATTGTTCACGGAGCACCAGCGCGTTGGTTCTGTCCTCGGCGGTTTGCGGATGAATGAGCGCGTCAAAATTTGTCCCGTTCGGGCCGAAGAACGGCGCCATTTCCCGCGCCCATTCCTGTTTGTAATACAAATTTGCGTCGTCCAGAGTTTGCCCCATCTTGAACTGGAAAAACCAGGCCAGCTGTTGGTAAATCGAAGGGGCATCCGGATTGTAGAGCAACGCCCGGTCACGCAGCAGTTCAATGCCCTGGTCCAGCCAGCGCCACCGATCGGAGGCGTCCTTGAACTTCACCGAAATGTTGAAGGCCATGTTCCAAGCCTCAAAAACCCAGACCTGCTCGAAATGCGGCTCCAAATCCGTGATCCAATCCGCCAGCTGCGCCGCCTCGAAAAATTTGTCGTCCAGTTGCAAATCATTCGAACGGATCCAGAGATAATTGGAAATCAACCCGCGGAAGCCGCCGAGCGCGACGGTCGTGAACGCGAGCAGCGGAGGCGCGTTCTCCAACACCGAGGCACGCGTCAATCCAAGCTGGTCGCGGTCGCGGTTCAAGGATTTTTGCACCTGACCGGAGCCGGCGAGCAGCGCCGCCGCGAGCATCACCAACGTGATTTTTTTTAGTCTGCCTGACATTCTTTCTTCGCTATTTGCGACGCTATTGATTTCCCTGCGCCGTCGCCAATTCCCGCCGGTTGAACAACGCGACCCCGATGATGCCGGTGATTCCGCCGAGCAACAAAACGATCTGGCCGAAGGCCGTGCCGAGTTCAGTCCACGAAATGCTTCGTCCGCTGCTCAAGGAATCAATCGGCGAAAAATTGTTGACGAGGCTGATCACCGCCAAAATGCCCTTGAAAAACGGGATCAAGACCGCATCCGCGGCGGAATGTCCCATCTGCCCGGTTTCCCCGTTGCCGGCCACGACTGTGCCCGAGTCCACCGCTTCCGCCAGCGTGCCGCTGGAAAGCCCGACCACCAGGACCGCCATGGAAAAAAAGGCCGCAACCGGAAATGACAGGAAACTGGCGGCCGTCAGACCCAATGCCGCCAGAAATCCCATCCAGCAGAAAACAATTCCCAGTCCGCGCGCAAAATTCAGCGCGAACCCGCCTTCGGGATACAACACCTCCACCCCGTCTTCGAGCGGGAACAACAGCGACGTGCCGTTCGGGTTTACAAAAGTGATCGTCAACACGCCTTTGCTGTCGAAAAGATTTGGCGGAATTTGAAATTCATGGAACGTGTCCGGCGCGAGGCTCATCGGCTCCTCCGTCCGCCAGAGCTGGGTGACGTTCGGCACGCCCACCTGCCACAATGCGAGGAATGTGCCGGAGGCATTTCTCTCCGCCGCGTTGAACTTCACGCGTAATTGCAGCGGTTTGTCATGCAGAAAATTTCTGGCGAAACCCAGGTCAATCTGCCACTCGCGCGAATAAGACGGCGGCACGAGCTGATACTGCGCCTTGACCTGCTCGCGAATCTGCGTGCGCACCACGGCCAGGTTCGCGGAGTTGTTCAATTCCGGATTGGTTTTCAAACGCTCCTGCAAAATCCGCTCCGTTTCGGCATCAATCGTCGAATCGAAATTTTGTGGCTTTGCCGAGCCGCGTGCGACAAGCACCTGCTCGTGCAAAACTTTCTGTTCCGCCGCCGGCAGCCGGGCTGCGCGCCAGTACAACATTCCGTAAACGCACGCGCCCGACAGCATCAGCAAGGCCGCGTTCAGCGACATGATGCCAAGCCATTTGCCCAGCCAGATTTGCCAGCGCGCGATGGGCTTGGTTGCAACGACCTGGATCTGGCATTCCTCGATGTCGCGCGCCAGCGTGCCGCAGGAAAGCCAGAGCGTGGACAATCCCAGCAGGCCGGTGATGACGGTCAGCGTGTAAGTCAGCAAAATCTGCGTGAACCCGCTCGCCGTCCCGTCGTCCTTTACCAAAAGCGGCAGGCCAACCACCGACACGAGCAACAACACCGCGATGACCAGAAACAGCCGGAACCGGAACGCGGCTTTCCAGGTCAGCCACGCGATGGCAAAAAGTCTTTGCATCAGTAAATCGTCCTCGTCCTCGTTCTCGTCCTCGAACTAAGGTTTCTTTCCCAGCAGCGACGACAATTTTTCGTCCGCCTTTGTCAAATCCGCCGGCTTTTGTTCCACCGCAGACGCGGGTTTTGCCGGTGCCGGCGTGTCAACCTGCGTCAGCGTCTCCAGTTTTTTGGCATCCACCGCCGGCGTGGCCACTGGAAGTGCTGGTTTGGGTCCGGCTGCGGGCTGGGCGGCCTGCGGCAAAGCCAGACGCTCAAGAATTTTTTCCGCCGGCGGCCTTTCATCGGTCCCGGCGCGCAGGTAAGGCGCCACGCGTGCGCCGGACATGGCGCCGCTCGTTTCCGCCGCCGCCTGGCGCGCCTTCCGCACCACGTCGAGAAAATAGCTTTCGAGATTCTGCGTCGGATTGTCCACGCGAACCTTGTCGGCGGCCACGTCGTGGCGGATCACTTCAAGCACGCGCGCCAGCGTTTCGCGCGGCAGCACCGGCGTCGTGATGCGCAGCGTGTCCGGCTCGGACAGCAATTCCTTCAGCGTGCCCATCGCCTGGATCTTGCCGCCGTAATAAATCACCACGCGGTCGCAAACATCCTCGACGTCGGCCAGCAGATGGCTGCTCAAAATCACCGTCTTGCCGCGACGCGACAGCGCAAGAATCAGCTCCTTGATTTCGTGGCATCCGATGGGGTCGAGGCCGGAAGTCGGCTCATCGAGGATGATGAGGTCGGGATCATTGATGAGCGCCTGCGCCAGCCCGATGCGGCGCTGCATGCCCTTGGAAAATTCGCCCACGGAACGCGCATGAACCTGGCTCAAGCCGACCATTTCGAGCAATTGCGCGGCGCGATTGTTGCGTTCGTCCCTGGACAGATGAAAAAGGTTGCCGAAAAAGTCGAGCGTTTCGCGCGAGTTGAGGTAACGATAGAGATACGATTCCTCCGGCAGATAGCCGATGCGCGACTTGGTCTGCACGTGCCGCGGCGAATGGCCGAAGACCTCGATGCGCCCGCGCGTCGGATTGAGCAAACCGAGCAGCAGCTTGACGGTGGTGGACTTGCCGGAGCCGTTCGGACCGAGAAGGCCGAAGACCTCGCCGCGCCGCACGTCAAAATCCACGTTGTCCACCGCGCGCGCCTTGGGCCGGTTCCAGAAATCCTTGAAAACCTTCGTCAGCCCGCGCACGGACACGACGACCTCCGCCAATTTCGGATTGGCGATTGGCGATTGCGGATTCAATTCGGCGACGGACATAAACCAGTCAGAAAACGTTTTACGCCAGCTTCGGCGTCAGTTGACCGGACGCACGGCGCGGCGGCTCTTCCGTTTCGGGATGGAAATGTTCCAGTTCCTCGCCTTTGCGCACGAGGCGCGCGCTGTTGAAAATCACGATGAACGTGCCGATGACGTGCAAAATGGCGGCTGTGACCGGGCCGATGAAGCCGAACGCCGACGCCGAAAGCCCGGCGATGATGAAACAAATGCCGAAGGCAAAATTCTGGTTGATGACGGCGCGCGTGCTGCGCGAAAGTTTCACCAAAAATGGCAGCCGTTGCAGGTCGTTGTTCATCAGCGCAATCGTCGCGCTGTGGATGGCCACCTCGCTGCCCGCCGCGCCCATCGCAATGCCAAGGTCGCCCGCCGCCAGCGCCGGCGCGTCGTTCACGCCGTCGCCGATGACCGCGACCTTGTAGCCTTTTGCCTTCATGGCGCGGACAAATTCAACCTTGTTCTGCGGCAGGCAATCGCCCTTCGCCTCCTCGCAACCAATCTCGGCGGCGACGCGCGTGGCCACCACCTGCCGGTCACCGGAAACCATCGCGATGCGGCGGACGCCCGCCTCCTTCAATTCCGCCAGAGCAACCTTGGCTTCGGCGCGGACTTGATCCTGCAAGCCGACCCAGCCGACGCACCGGCCGTTGCACGCGACGAAAATCAGGCTCCAGCCTTCCGTTTCGTTGAGGTCAACCAACTTCTCAAAACTGTGGTCCACTCCGTTGTCCCTGAGCCATTGCGCACGGCCAACGAACACCGTCATTCCATTGACCAGCGCCTTTACTCCGCGGCCGGCGGATTCGGAAAAATCCTTCGGCTCGGCCAGCGGCACACCGGCCTCGCCCGCGAGTTGCGCGAGCGCCTTGGCGGTCGGATGGTTGCTGTATTTCTCGGCGGACGCGGCAAAGAGCAGCAATTCGGCGGGCTTCGTTTCGCCGATGGGCGCCAGGCGGCTGACGGCGAGCTGGCCGGTGGTAAGCGTGCCGGTCTTGTCGAAAATGAACGCGTTGATCCTTGCGGCGGCCTCGATGTCGGCAACATTCTTGATCAAAATGCCGAGGCGCGCGGCGGCGGACAGCGCGGCGACCATCGCGGTCGGCGTGGCGAGGATGAAGGCGCACGGGCAGGAGACGACGAACACGGCGATGACGCGGTTGATGTCGTGGGTGAACGCCCAGACGAGCGCGCCGATGACCAGCACGAGCGGCGTGTAATAGCCCATGTACTGGTCCACAATTTTCATGATGGGCAGCTTGGTCTTTTCCGCCGCCAGAATCAGTTCGCGCACGCGGCCCAGCGTTGTGTCTTCGCCGGCCCGGCTGACCTTGATTTCCAGAACGCCGGTGAGATTTTGCGTGCCGGCGAAAACCTCGTCGCCGGTCTTCTTGTCCGCCGGCAACGATTCGCCGGTGATGGTCGCCTCGTTGAATGACCCCTGGCCGCTGACAATGAGGCCGTCCGCCGCGACATTGTCGCCGGGGCGGATGCGGATGACATCACCGACGGCGAGTTCGTTCGCGGCAATTTCCTCCTCGCCGCCGTCTTTTTTGATCCGGCGCGCCCGGGTGGGTGTAAGTTTGATGAGCGATTCAATGGACTGGCGCGCGCCCTCGGCGGTGCGCGATTCGATGAGTTCGCCCATGAGCATCAAAAAGGCGATGAGGCCGGCTGTTTTGTAACCCGCGCTCATGTTGTTGCCGAATGCACCGGATGCGAACGCGAAAAGCACGGCGATGGCGACCAGCTCGTTGATGCTCAGGCGTCCGACGCGCAAATCCCGGATGGCAGTCACGACAATGGGATAAATGAGGATGACCGCGCCGATGAACGCGCTGGCGCTGGCAATCGTCGCGCCTTCCTCAAACCACCAATCCACGATGAAGGCGTTGAGGACGAAGACGATGCCGGCAACGGCCTGCCAGAGATGCACGACGGAATGCTCGTGGTCGTGGCCGCAGCCGCATTCCGCGTCGTGTTCGTGATGACTTAAAAGCGATGTAACCTGCATACAAATTTATAAATATCGATCTACAATATCACGGATTTGGCGCCGCTGCTTTTGGCTGCGGCGGTTCACGGTTTAACATCAATCGCACTTCCATGTTTTTCCCGCTATCGGCGGTGGGCTCGATCCAGATTTCCACGTTGGTCAGCACCTGCCCCATCGCCTGCACCAGGGTTTGCTGCACAAACAGGCTTGGATTGTTTTCGAACTGCGGACGCAATTCGCCAAATCGTTCGGCCTCGGCGGTGAGATTTGTCACATAATTGGCACTGGCCGTGGCGGCTTCATTGATGATGGTCACGGCCTGCGCACTGGCGCTGTTGGTGACCTGATTTTCGTAACTGTGCGCGTCGTTGAGCAGTTTGTTGCGGTTTTCCCGCGCGGTGGTCACGCGGGCAAAAACTTCCTGCAACTGGCGCGGCGGAATGCTTTGAACTTCACAGTTGTCAACGACGATGCCCAGTTGCTCCTGATCGGTCAAACTGCTGACGCGCTGAAGCACGGCGTCGTGGAACCCGGCCACGTCGCGCGTGAGGATGTCGTCCACCTTGAACCGCGCGGCGGTGTAAAGCAGCGCATTGTCCAGGGCATTTTTGACGGCATTTGAAGCGGATGCGAAATCAAAAACGTAACTAATCGGGTCTTCGATGTGAAAGTAAAGCGTGGCCCGGGTGTGGATGATGTTGCGGTCAGCCGTGATCGCATAACCATCCACCGCCGGATCGAGCGATGAACCCGCCGGCAACTCCTCACCGCTCAATTCCTGTTCCGGCGTGGTCGCATACCAGCCGACGGATGAAGTGACTTTCTGAATTTCCGTGATGGGAATTTTCACCACTTCGTCAATCGGATAAGGAAACGACCAGTGCAGCCCTGCGCCGAGCAGGGCCTGGTGGCCTTCGCCGACCGGCCTGCCAAAACGCAGAATCACCGCCTTTTCCGCCGGCCCGACGGTGAAAAAGCCCGAGCTGAAAAATGCCAGCACCATCAGCACCATCGCGACTTTGACAATCGCAAAACTGCTGCGCAGCGCCTCGGCCAGCGCCTGCGACCCGGCGTCTTCCGGCGTCACCGGCGCGGTCGCGGGATGCTGGTCGTGATCGTGTTCGTGATCGTGGTTCATGTTACCGGCCCGGCGCGTTGGTTGGCAGATTTTGGAACAAATCGAATGGCGGCATGCGCTCGTCAATAATCAGGGTCGTGCGCGAGTTGAGCGATTGTTTGATCGCGTCAATGCGCAAAAGGTAATTTGCCAGCTCGGGATTTTGCTGGAACACCGGCAGCACCTTGGCGGCTTCGGCTTCGCCCTCGCCTTTGATGCGCACGGCGGCGGCCACGGCGTTGTTGACGGTCTCGGCGGCCTGGCGGTCGGCCGCGGCGCGGATTTTCTGCGCTTCAGCCTCGCCTCCGTACTGGAACCCGTTGATGAGCACCTGCCGCTCGGAAGTCATGCGCTGAAAAACCGTTTGCGTGACATTTTCAGGCAGGCCGATTTGTTTGAAACCGAGAAATTCGAGCTGGATGCCGCAACCGTTGGTCTGAAGTTCGGACTGCACGAACTGCTGGATTTCATCTTCAATCGCGTCAAACTTCAAATCCTGCGGGTTTGCGTTGACGAAATCCGACAACGGATGCTTGCCGACGACGGCGCTTTTGGCGCTGCGCAACATGCTTTCGAGCATGTTCTGGGCGGCAATCACGGAACCGCCGGCAAATTTCGGGAAAAACACCCTGGCGTCGGAAATCCGCCAGCCAACATAGACGCTCGTCAGCAGATTGTTGTTATCCGCCGTGAGATTTTCGCTGAACTTGTCCTGGAAGTTCTGGATGCGCTGGTCGAACTTGTAAACCTTCTGGATGGGCCACGGCCATTTGAAATACGCGCCCGGCTGGTCGTAAGGTTGCGCGGTGGGCCTGCCGAACGTGGTGACGACCGCGACTTCGGAGCGGCGCACCTGGAAAACAAACAGCAGCAGCGCGAAAATCACAATCAGCACTGCGCCGACGATGATGGTGAGGAGGTTGCGTTTCATGGCGATGATGGATTGTTGGGCGATGACGGCACGTTCAGATTCAAAAGGTCTTCGCGGATTTTATCCTCGAGATCGAAAACGACCACGTCGTGCGTGTTGGTGACGAGCAGGACGTATTTGCGCGAACTGGCCGTCGCGTCGGCGAACATCTGGAAATACGCGCGCTGCAGATAAACCGACGGCGCGGCTTCGTACGCGGGAATCTGGTTGGTGAACAGCGCCGCGTGCGCGAACGCCGAAACCTCGAGCCGCTGGCGCGTTGCGTCGGCCACGTTCGTCGTGGTGTAAGCCAGCGCGTCGGCCAGGGCATTGGTGCGAATGGCATCGGCCTGCGCGTCAAGAATCGCGGCGCGCTTCGTCTGCTCCGCGCCAACCACCTTTTCGTAATCCTCCGCGACCTTGACCGGCGGATGAATGTCCAGCAGGCCGACGAAAATGATTTTCGCGCCAAGGCGGTGTTCGTTCGAGTCGGCCTGGATTCGCAGGCTCAATTCCTGCGCCGCCTCCTGCCGCAGGTGTGACAGCATGTCGTTCAAGTCCACGCCGGCGAGGTAACGCACGACTTCGCGGGTCGCGAGGTCCTGCAGCAAATCCGCGGGATTGGCGTTGTTGTAAGCCCAGTCGGTCACGTTGGTGATTTGGAATTGCACCGGAATGCTGACGTTAATCAGGCTCACCGGCGGCGCCCTGAACGTGTCGCTGGCGTCGGCATTTTCATTGTTGACAGTGATGGACTCGCGGTTGCCGACGAGGAAATTGGTCTCCGCGGTATGGGTCACCTTCCACAAAACCGTGTGCTCCTGTTCACTTTGCGCGTTGGGCGCAAAACCGACATTGAACGTCTGGATTTGGTCCGTGCGATAGCGGCGGATGGTGTCCGCCGGCCACGGCCATTTCAGATGAGCGCCCGGACCAAGCTCCGCCACCGGCCTGCCGAAATGTTCCCGCACGGCCCGTTCGCCGGCGTCAATAAACACGATGCAGGTGGAGAGCAGCAGCACGGCCAGTTGCGCCAGCACCAGCACCGGCAGGTTTTCCCTGAGCAACTGGAAAAACCATGTCTCCGAAACCTTGAAGCCAAATTGATAATCCAGCGCCTGCGCCGCCGTCGTGAACAGGCTTTCCGGCTGCGCGAGCAGGCCCACAAACCGGCTGTCGTAAACGGGCCGCGCGACCTTGCCCTTCACGCGGGGGCGGTAAATCTCCAGAAGCAGCGTCACGAGCATTTCCACCGCCATCAGCCCGAGCAAAACGCACAATGCCCGCGCCATGAAAAAATCAGCCCTTGGAAATCCCGCCTCGACTCCGGCGACGCCGAGCGCCGTGACGAAGCAAACATACGCGCCCGCCAGAAGAAAGTTCGCGCCGGGCCGCAGCAGCCGGTGGTTTTCCAGCCGCGCAATGGTCACGGAAAAACGTCCCACCAAAAACAGCAGCAGCGCAAAAATGCCGAAGAGCGACAGCGACGCCATCGCGCGCCCGGGCACAACAGCGTTGGTCGTCCTGCCAATCCAGCGCCAGAGCAGCCACGCGCCGCCCGCTTCGAGCAGGAACAGCAGCACGGCGAAACCGGGCACAAAATATTTCTCGAACTGCTCCCGGGCATGCCGTGTCGGGAAAACCTCGGTGTTTTTGGATTCAAACAGCGTGGTATCGCCCCGGGTGCGGGCGATCTCCTCCACCTCCAGTTTTTCCAGCCGTTCATTTTCCTCCAGCCGCATCTGGAACCAGCTCGCAAACGCCACGAGCACGCCGAGGCCGAGGAAAATCGAGCACCCCTGCCCGGCCAGCGAATCCACGTAACAGGTGACGACGAACGCCGCGATGAAAATCACCACCGCCGCGACCAGATTCACCAGACCATTTTTTTGTGCGTTACGTTCCATCTGTCTTTCGACCATCAACCCGTTAAATTGTTGAATCGTTGCACCGGTGCAAACGATGTACCGATTCGACAGCCCATGCTTCAACCCAGCTCGCGTTCCTCAAACAGCGCCGCCCCGACCGCCAGCGCGGCGCCAGCGTAGGCGGCCGCATAGACAAACGCCTTGGCGACATAGGCCCACTGGAATGTGTTCTTGCCCATGCTCAAGGCGTCTGCGAACCAGAAAAGCTGCCAGTTTGGCATCACGGTGTAAAGCGTCGAAGCCCACCATTCGCCGCCCTCGGCGCGACGGCCAAAAAAATAATCGGACATCAGCCCTATCAAAAAAAACGCCGAGCAGACCGCCAGGGTGGGAATCGTGTCCAACCGCGTTGAACACGCCAGCGCCAGCGCCGCCAGCACCCAAAGCGCGAACAGAACCAAAATTCCCGCCGGCACGAGCCGCCAGTCCACCTGCGCCTCCACGCCAAGGGTCTGCATCTGCCGGGTAAACTGAAAAATAACAAACGCGGCCAGCGTCACCAGCACCACCAGCGCCAGCACCGCGTCGCTCACGAACGGCCGCCGCAGGAAAAAATTGCTGAAGCCCGCCAGCCCGTAGGCCAGTGCCACCGCGGCCCCAAAAATGCCAAGCGCCGTCAAATCTGTTTTGCCGTAGGCGTCGAACGACATCCAGCTCGCCAGCAGCACGCCAACGAGATTCACATACGCCAGCACGCTCAACGCCGCCGACAGCCCGGCGAATTTCGCCAGCAAAAATTGGGCGCGCCCGACCGGCTTGGACAGCACCGCCAGCGCCGTGCCGGTGCGGATTTCCCGTGCCAGCGACGCCGATGCGCTCAACACCGCGCCGAACAGCCCCGACAGCAGCATCACCGCCAGCGCGCTGTTTTCAACCAGCTTCGGCTCGTCGCCGAACGCGAAGTAATACGGCACCGCCAGGAATATTTCAAAAAGCACCGACGCCGTCATCAGCAGCAAAAACACCGGTTGCCGGATCAATTCCATGAAGGCATTTGCGGCGATGGTTAAAAATTGTCGCATGCTCAAAGCTTGAACGATAAGCGAGGGAGTTTACCAGCGCGGGGTTCAAAATCAAACGGTTAATCTGTCCTGAAAATCAACGACACACGGTGATTGAACGCCAAACCGCCCGTTTCGCTCAAACCGGCGGGCCGGGTTCAGGCCATGACCTGCGCGATGGAGTTCCACCACGCGTCGTGTAATTCCGTCACCGGATTGCTGAATTCACCGGAGGCGGTCTTGATGGTCAGCTTGTCGCCGCCGACTTTGCCGATTTCCACCGCCGGAACGCCCATCAATTTCGCGCGCTCAACCACTTTCACCGCGTCGAGCCGCTTGCAGGTGATGACGATGCGCGATTGCGTTTCGCCAAAGAGCAATGCGTCGAGGCGAATGTCTTTTATCGCAGTCAGATCAATGTTTGCGCCAATCAGCCTCGGCGTTTCACGCGCGACAAGCTGGCTGATGCAGCTTTCCGCGAGGGAAACCGCCAGGCCGCCTTCGCTGCAATCGTGCGCGCTCTTCACCAGACCGCTTTGAATCAATCCCAGCAGCGTCGTGTGCAACGTCTTCGCCGTCTCAAAATCACAGCGCGGCGGCGAACCGGTCTTTTTGCCGTGAACGACTTGCAGATACGCCGAACCGCCAAGGCCGAGAACTGGGTCGGCTTTGTCCACAATTTCGCCGAGCAAAATAATTGCGTCGCCCTCGTCCTTGAACCATTGCGTCGTGACATGCTCCGGCTTTTCAATCAGGCCGACCACCACCACCGTCGGCGTCGGGTCAATCGGGCCGTTCGGACTTTGGTTGTAGAGCGAGCAATTGCCGCCGGTAACGGGCGCGTTGAACGCCCGGCACGCCTCGGCTAGGCCGCGCACGGATTCCTCGATTTGCCAGAACAGCTCGGGCTTCATCGGGCTGGGCATGTTGAGATTGTCGGTCGTGCCCAGCGGCACCGCGCCGGAACAGGCGAGGTTGCGGCAGGCTTCCGTCACGACAATTTTCCCGCCCTCGTAAGGATCGAGATAAACGTAAGTGCCGTTGCCATCCACTGACATGGCGATGAGTTTTTCAGGGAGCGCGAACGTCCCGTTCGCAGCGGCTGGCGTCGCGCCAACCGCAACTGCCGACGGCGAGACGCCATCTTGCGCGCCCGAGACGGGCGCGCTCCCCAAATCAGGAAGACTGTCCGCCTTGATGCGCAGCACCGCAGCGTCGCTGCCGGGGCAAACGACCGAGCCGTCGCGCACCATGTGATCGTATTGCCGGTAAACCCAGTTCTTCGACGCTACCGTCGGCCACGCCAGAAGTTTTTTCAGATCGTCGGCAGGATTTTTCGTGTCGGCGATTCCATCCAGCCGGAACGCGCGGACCTCCTTCAAATACTCCGGCTCTTTCGCGTCGCGTTGATAGACCGGCGATTCGTCGGCGATTTTTTTTGCCGGGATGTCGGCAACAATTTTCCCGCCGTGACGAACAACCATGCGGCCGGTGTCGGTCACGACGCCGACTTCAGACCACGGCAAATCCCACTTGTCGAAAATGCGCTTCACTTCCTCTTCGCGGCCCTTGTGGACGATGATGAGCATCCGCTCCTGCGACTCCGAAAGCATGATTTCGTAGCTGCTCATGTTCGGCGCGCGTTGCGGCACCTTGTCCAGCTCGATTTCAATTCCGGTTCCGGCGCGCGCCGCCGTTTCGCAAGTGGAACACGTCAGCCCCGCCGCGCCCATGTCTTGGATGCCCGCGACCGCGCCCGTGGCGAGCAGTTCCAGGCAGGCTTCGCAGACCAGCTTTTCCATGAACGGATCGCCCACCTGCACCGCGCCCCGCTGTTGCTCGGCGGATTCCTCGGTCAAATCCTGCGACGCGAAAGCCGCGCCGGCCAGACCATCGCGACCTGTCGCCGGGCCGACGTAGAAAACCGGGTTGCCGATGCCCTTGGCGGCGCCGCGCGCGATTTGTTCATGGCGCAGCACGCCGAGGCAGAAAGCGTTCACGAGCGGGTTGCCTTCGTAACTTTTGTCGAAATAAACCTCGCCCGCGATGGTCGGAATGCCGAAGCAATTGCCGTAATGCGCGATGCCCGCGACGACGCCGGCGAACAATCTGCGGTTGTTTTTCAAAGCTGCGACTTCTTCTGTAGCGGCGCTCTGTGAGCGTCGCTCTTCAATTTCCGGCGGTCGCAGACCGCCGCTACAAATCGGCCCAAACCGCAATGAATTCACCGCGCAAATCGGCCGCGCGCCCATCGTGAAAATGTCGCGGACGATGCCGCCGACGCCCGTGGCCGCGCCCTGAAACGGCTCGACCGCGCTCGGATGATTGTGCGATTCGATCTTGAACGCGATGGCCAGGCCGTCGCCGATGTCAATGATGCCGGCGTTTTCCTCGCCGGCGCCGACGAGGATTTTCGGCGACTTGGTGGGGAACGTCTTGAGCAGCGGCCGCGTATTTTTGTAGCTGCAATGCTCGCTCCACATGACGGAGAAGATGCCCAGCTCGGTGTAACTCGGCGTGCGGCCGAGCAGACGCTGGATGTTGGCATACTCTTCCGGCGTGAGGTTGTGTTTGGCAACCAGTTCGGGTGTGATGGCAGGTTCGGTCATGGAAATCAAAATGCGTCGTCTAAATTCTTGGCTTTCATCAAGCGCTCGAATGAGGTGTAGCGCGGCGCTTGCGGTGCTTTAACTTTTCCAGTCGGTTTTGGAAGTAGTTTAATCGGGCCAATTGCCTTCGCAGGTTCGGAAAAATTCAAAACGTATTTTGCCGTGTCTTTCCACCGCTCAATGTTTTTAACGGTCGCGACGTGCGTGATTGCCGATACAGGAGCAACTCGATATGCCGCGATGTATTTAATCTTTGGAATCATGCTCGAATGAATCCGAATCTGATACCAACGATTCTCTCCGATGAAAGTCTCCTCAAAACCTTCGTCTTGAGCTGGAACAACAACCGTATCCAAGTTGGATGGGTCAATTGTGGAAACCGAAGTTGTTTCCTGTCCTTGAACCGCATCAATCTGACCACCAATCTCGTTTAGGAACGGCTCGAAGTGATACATCCGTTCTCCGCTCGAAGTTGAGTGCCGTTGGATTGTCAAAATCTCAACCGGAAACTTGAAGCGACTCCACAAAACTTTTTTTAGTTCTTCTGACGCCTCATCAATAATGACCAGCGCATTGAAGGCGTCTGGCTTGTGAATGATTTTTTCCAGTAGCAGGTCAACATTCTCATAGCCATTGTTGACGGCATATTTTGCGCATTTATCAAAAGCTGTCTTGTCTTTGGCGAGGCAATCACGCACGATGCTCTTTACCTGTTGAGGCGACTTTTCAAACGAAAGGGAGAACTTCAGAATCTGAAGTGCGATGTGTTCCAGCGGATCATGCGTTTCCAGTTCGTTCTCGACGACGTAAAGCTTCGGCTCAACTCTGGACGAAAGGTCGAGCAAGTAGCCATCGGGAATGTTGATGACTTTTCCCTTTCCGCCGATTTTCTTTTTTACATCCAGATAGAAACGCGCATCGCCAAAAAGCGGGCGGGCAAGTTCAATCACTGCCTTTTCCAACTCATCTTCTTTCTCGAACGGCTCGTCGAGAAATTGTTTTGACAATGACCACAGCATACTTTTATGCCGCTTGCGCGACGGTTTTGTTTTTGAGAGTGGAGAAGATGCTTTCGAAAATCCATTTGCCGTCGTCGCTGCCAAGCACGGGTTCGCTGGCGCGTTCGGGATGCGGCATCAGGCCGGCCACGTTGCGGCGTTCGTTGCAGATGCCGGCGATGTTCTGCACCGCGCCGTTGGGATTCGCGGTGTCGGTGAGGTTTCCGCTGGAGTCGCAGTATTGCCAGAGGATTTGGTTGCCCATCCGGAGCCGGGCGAGCATTTCGTCGTCGGCAAAGTAACAGCCTTCACCGTGGGCGATGGGAATTTTCAGCAATTTGCCGTCGGGAATTTTGTTCGTGAACGGCGAATCGGGCGTGGCGGTTTTGAGAAAAATATGTTCGCAGTGGAACTGCAGGTCGCGGTTGCGGATGAGCGCGCCGGGCAGCAGGCCGGCCTCGGTGAGCACTTGAAAGCCGTTGCAGATGCCGAGGACGAGGCCGCCGTTGTCGGCGAACTGTTTCACGGCCTGCATCACGGGGCTGAACCGCGCGATGGCGCCGCAGCGCAGATAATCGCCATAGCTGAAACCGCCGGGCACGATGACCACATCGGTGGCGCCAAGGGAGTTTTCCTTGTGCCAGACGTAATGCGCGGAATGGCCGAGCAACCGGATGGCGTGGATGGCGTCCTGGTCGCAGTTGCTGGCGGGGAACTGTAATACGGAAAAATTCATGCGAGGATGGAGGATTGAGGATGGAATATGGCAAAAGACATCGGCTGGCGAACGCCATCCTCCATCTTCCATTTTCCATCCTCGTGTTTCACTCAATCTCCAGTTTGTAATCTTCAATAATGGGGTTGCTCAAAAACTTGTGTGCCGCGTCGTTCAAGGCCCGCTGCGCGGCGGCCTTGTCCGCGCCGGGCGCCAGGTCAATCTCGATGTATTTCCCGACGTGAACGGCGGCGACGCCCTTGTAACCCATCTGTTCGAGGGCGCTCTGGACGGTTTTGCCCTGCGGATCGAGCACGGCTTTCTTGGGGGTGATGATAATTTTCGCTTTCATTTGCGCGCGGCGGAATGTTGCGAAAAAAAACGCCGCCGGGCGAGCAATTTTTGATTCTTGCGCAACAGCGTTGAAATTGTCCGTCCGCTGAGCCATTGTTTTGGCCATGGTTGACACTGAACATCACGACGAAGCGCTGGCCGGCCAGAATGGCACGGAACGCAGGACACTTGAACCGTGCACGATCGTCATCTTCGGCGCGAGCGGCGATCTCACGGCGCGCAAACTGATTCCCGCGTTTTATCATCTTTACAAGGACAAGCTGATGCCGCCGGTGTTTCGCGTCGTGGGCTTTGCGCGGCGCGAAAAGACCGACGAATCGTGGCGGAACGAACTGCGCGCGGCGCTCGACCAGTTTTCGCGCACGAAGCCGGTGGACGACGGCGTCTGGCGGAAGTTTGCGCAGAACCTGTCCTATTGCCAGGGTGACATCACCGACGCGACCGCCTACACGAAGCTGGAAGAAATATTGACCGCGTTCGGCAGCGCGCCGCTGCGGGAGAACGTTTTGTTTTATCTCGCCACCCTGCCCAGCCAGTTCGGCGCTGTCATCGAAAACGTGCATCGGGCCGGCCTGCTGCACAAGGACGGGGCGGGCTGGCAACGCATCGTCGTCGAGAAACCGTTCGGGCATGACCTCGCCTCCGCGCACGCGCTGAATGCCGAGCTGACGCGCTTCGCCCACGAACAGCAGGTTTGCCGCATTGACCATTACCTCGGCAAGGAAACGGTGCAGAACATCCTGATGTTCCGTTTTTCCAATTCGACTTTCGAGCAGCTTTGGAACCGCAACCTGGTTGACCACGTGCAGATCACCGTCAGCGAAAAATTCGGCGTCGGCCAGCGCGGCGGATATTACGAGGAAGCCGGCGCGCTCCGCGACATGGTGCAAAACCACATGCTCCAGGTGCTCGCGCTCGTCGCGATGGAACCGCCCGTGTCGCTCGAAGCCGAATCCATCCGCGATGAAAAGGTGAAGCTGCTCAAATCCATCCGCGCGCTGTCTCCCGGCGACGTGGCGCAACAGGTTGTGCGCGGCCAATACTTCGCCGGGACGGTGGATGGCAAGCCGGTGCTGGGCTACCGGCAGGAAGTCAAGGTGAAGCCCGATTCCAATGTTGAAACCTATGTCGCGCTGAAACTGTTCATCGACAACTGGCGCTGGTCCGGCGTCCCGTTTTATTTGCGCACGGGCAAATACCTGCCCGAAAGCACGAGCGAAGTGCGGGTTCAATTCCGCCCCACACCGCACGTGCTGTTCGCAGCGCAGTTGGGGCAGAAACTGGATCCCAACGCCATCGCGCTGCGGCTCCAGCCAAACGAAGGCATTTATCTCCGCTTCAACGGCAAGGTGCCGGGCATGGGCCTCGGCGTGCGGCCGGTGCGGATGAATTTCAGCTACGACGCGGAGTTCGGCGCATACACGCCGGAAGCCTATGAACGGCTGCTGCTCGAAGCCATTGCCGGCGACGCCACGCTGTTCATCCGCCGCGATGAGGTGGAAACCGCCTGGCAGATCGTGGACTCCATCCGGGCCGGCTGGAAGGATGAACCGCTGACGAACCGCGAATTTTACGCCGCCGGCACGTGGGGACCGGTCGCGTCGGACGATTTGCTCGCCCAAGGTGGTCACACCTGGCATGAGCCATTGCCGGCGCCATGAAGAATTTCGAACTGGTTTCCTTCGCCACCGCCGACGAGCTGGCCCGCACCGTTGCCGGCAAATGGCTGGATGAAATTGAACCGGCCAGCCGTGCGGGCAAATCATATTGCGTCGCGTTGTCCGGCGGGCGCATCGCGCAGAAATTATTCACCGCCACCGTCGGGCAGGCCAAAGCGCGCGCGATCTCGTTCGATCGCGTCCATTTTTTCTGGGCGGACGAGCGCTGTGTTCCGGCGAATGACAAGGAAAGCAACTTTCACGTGGCGAACGAACTTTTGTTCGCGCCGCTGAAAATTCCCGGAAGCCAAATCCACCGCATTCACGGTGAAGATCCGCCGGACACTGCCGCCGCCGAGGCTGCGTCGGAGCTTTGCCGCGTTGCGCAATCAAACATCAATGGCCAGCCGGTTTTGGATTTGATTTTTCTCGGCATGGGCGAGGACGGCCACGTGGCGTCGCTGTTTCCGGGCGAAAATGAATCCGCCTGTTCCGATAATGCGATTTATCGCGCCGTGAAAAACTCGCCCAAACCGCCGCCGAACCGTGTCACACTTGGTTACGCGGCCCTCGCGGCGGCGCGGCAGGTTTGGGTTCTGGTTTCCGGCGCAGGCAAGGAGGCGGCATTGCACGAATCGCTTCGTACCAATGGCTGTACACCTTTGGCACGAGTGGCCAAATTCAGGACACAAACGGGAATTTTCAGCGATTTTTTGCCGATTTAAACGCGCCGAAAAAAAGTAAAAAATTGTTTGAACAATTTGCGTTTTAACTCCGTCTATGTCATTATATTAAATGAAGAATTTCGCTGTTCGTTTAGGGTTGGCATAGAGGTTTTGCTTGTGGCGCGGCTCGGACAGCGACCCCCAAGTTGGTCGCGCCACCCTTCTGAGCGCCCGGGTGAGGGCGTATAAACCTCGTCACTGCGGGGGCCGGACGCAAGTCCGGCCTTTCGCATTTATACGATTCGCATTGAATTTCAGAAACACAATGTTTAACATCCCCGACGCATGAAACATCAGCTCGATTTCGAGAAACCGATCATCGAACTGCAAACCAAACTGGACGAACTGCGCGAACACCCGGAGAAGCATTCGCTGGACGTCAGCTTTGAGGAAGAAATCCAGCTCATCGAAAAAAAGCTGGATGAAACCCGCCGGCAGATTTTTTCCAATCTCACCGCCTGGGAACGGGTGCAACTGGCGCGGCACCCAAAACGTCCCTACGTGCTGGATTATTTGCGGACGACCTTTGCCGATTTTCAGGAACTCCATGGCGACCGGCTCTTTGGCGAGGATCACGCGGTCGTCGGCGGTTTTGCCAGGCTCGGGGAGCACCGCGTCGTAGTCATCGGCACGCAAAAAGGCCGCGACACGAAGGAAAACATTCTGCGTAATTTTGGCTGCGCGCAGCCCGAGGGCTACCGCAAGGCGCTGCGTCTGATGCGGCTCGCCAGCAAATTCGGCCTGCCCATCATCACACTCATTGACACGGCGGGCGCGTTTCCCGGCATCGGCGCGGAGGAACGCCACATCGCCGAGGCCATCGCCGTCAATCTCCGCGAGATGACCTTGCTCGAAGTCCCCATCATCGCCACCGTCATCGGCGAAGGCGGTTCCGGCGGCGCACTGGGCATCGGCGTGGCCGACCGCATGTTGATTTTGGAGAACGCCTATTATTCAGTCATCAGCCCGGAAGGATGCGCGGCGATTTTATGGAAGGACCGCGCCAACGCCGCCAAGGCCGCCGAAGCGTTGCGCATCACGGCAAAGGACCTATTCGAACTCAAACTCGTGGACGAAATCGTGCCCGAGCCGCTCGGCGGCGCGCACAACGATCCTGCCGCGACAGGTGCAACGTTGAAGACACATTTGCTCAAACATCTCCACGAACTCCTCGCGCTGCCGGTCGCCGAGCGTTTGAAAAAGCGTTACGAAAAATACCGGGCCCACGGGCATTTCCTTGAAAAAGCCCCAACCGTGGCGGAACAGGCCGAGCCGGCCGTCAACGGCGCCATCGCCGCGGCTGTTTCTCCAGCCGCGTAAATCACAGTGCTCTATCCGCTCACCTTCCATCCGATCTTCAAGGAACGCGTTTGGGGCGGGCACAATCTCGAACGGCTTTACAAAAAAACTCCGCCGCCGCGCGTGCCCATCGGCGAATCATGGGAAATCAGCGACCGGCCGGGCGACGCGAGTGTTGCCGCCAACGGCCCGCTGGCCGGGAAAAATCTGCATTGGCTGATGGAACATCACACGCGCGAACTGCTCGGCGGCGCGAAAACCGCCGCTGGAAACCGCTTCCCCCTGCTGTGCAAAATTCTTGATGCACGGGACAAGCTTTCGCTGCAGGTCCATCCGCCCGCAAACAAGGCTGCTGAACTTGGCGGCGAGCCGAAAACCGAAATGTGGTTCATTGCCGACGCCGCGCCGGGCGCAGAACTGTTCGTCGGCCTCAAACACGGCGTCACGCGCGCGGACTTCACGGAAAAAATCCAGACCGGCGAGGTGGCCGGATGTTTTCATCGTATTCCGGTTCGCGCGGGCGACGCGATGTTTCTGCCCAGCGGCCGGGTTCACGCCATCGGCGCGGGCCTCGTAATTTTTGAAATCCAGCAAAATTCGGACACGACGTATCGCGTGTTCGACTGGAATCGCGTGGGGCTGGACGGCAAGCCGCGCGACCTTCACGTTCCGGAATCGCTGGCGAGCATTGATTTTGCCGACTTCGAGCCGGCGCTGGTTCAGTGCAAATTTGCCGGCAATGAAATCAAAACGCGTCCGCTCGTGAAGGATGTGTTGTTCAACGTTGAAGTGGTGGAAATGAACAGCGGCACGGAACTGGATTTGAAACCGCGCAAGCTTCAAATCATCGCCGTCGTAAGCGGATGGCTTGAAATCCAAAGCGGCTCAACGTCCGTGAATCTCGCCGCCGGCCAGTTTTGTCTCGTTCCGGCGTGCCTGGAGCAAACGGAAGTTTCGGCGAAATCCGGCGCGGTGTTTTTGCGTGTCGAGGCAAATTGATCGCCTCTCAAAACCCATGGCGGCGGACGTGAGTCCGCTCTGATTTTACGAATCCGGGACGAAATGAGCCGATTGACCCCAGCTGCTGCAACAAATCAATTCCATGCCAGGTTTTCGGGCATTTGCGAGAGGAGCTTGTTCCGCCAGCCACCTTTGCGCTTGAGGATTCTTGACCAGAGCTGCTCGGACGGAGTGTCGAAGACCAGTTCGAGCGACGCGGGAAACATCACCCACGCCTTGCGTTTTATTTCATCCTCAAGCTGCCCCGCCGACCAGCCGGCATACCCGGCAAAGAGCTTTACCTTTTTCTGGACCGAAAAGGATTCGCCGACTTCCACCAAATCATCGAGAGAATGGCCGAGCGCCAGGTTTGGCAGCACGTCGGCATCGGGAATGAAATGGTCCGTGTGCAAAAAGCTCAGTGCGGTCGGCTGCACGGGGCCGCCGAGATACAGCGGTGATTCCCGGAGCATGTCGGGCAAATCGGCGACAATCATTTCGCCGACCTTTTTGCCGAGCGAGCGGTTGAGCACGAGACCGAACGCGCCATCGGCGTCATGCTGGCAAACCAACACGACCGTGCGCTGAAAAAAAGACCCGCCCAGTTGTCCGCTGTCCAGCAACAACTGGCCCTTGAGGAATTTTCCCGGCACGCTCACCAGTTTAATTTGCACCACCTTCGCCCGGCTGGCAAAAAGAAAACCGCCAAGGTCATGGACACAAGGAAAATTGGCCATTTTCCCCATTTTCAGAATCGCCGGGGAGCCCGCATCGAAGAGCGAAGCAAGCCCCTGCCCTGGCATTCCAGCATTGAAAAGTTCAGTTTGATGGGAGGAGAAGTTCCTGTTCCTTTCCGGAACCGATGTCCTGAACGCGGACCGACTTTTGCTGTATCACGAGACAACGGATCATCACGTTGGTTTCGCCCAATTGCACCCTTTCGAGATCATTGGCGGAAAAGGAACGGCCATTGATGATGGCCATGGGCCGGTTCCCCCACAAAATCCCTTCGAGTTTGATTGTGTCCGGTACCGGCGCGGGTTTGGGCGCGGGCCTGTTTATTGGGTTGAAAATGACCGGGCTGCCGTCAGCCGACCCTGCCGGAGGCATCCTGACATCCCGGAGTTCATCCACATGCCCTGCCTCCAACCGTGGGGCAACGCCGTATTTCATCCAATCGAGGACTTCATCAAATCCATAACGCTGTTCCGCTTCGATGAACAAATCAATCTGGCCGCGGGTGTAATGATTCTGCAGTACCCTTTTCTTTTCGACCTCTTCATTTTGCGAATCCATCAACAAATAACCGACCATCTCACAAAAACCCTCCTCGGCATCGCGTGCCAGCCGCGCGTGACGCTCTCTTGGCACGTTTTCGCCCACCCAGGCATGGGAATACTCATGGGCACAGGTTTCCTTCAATTGGGCCATTGGCATCCCGGTCAGCAGGCTCATTTTGTAGCGGGTCTGGTCGTTGACCGTCTCGGGGCGGATGCAACCCAGCAGGTCGGGGCTTTCGGAACTGTTGCCCTTCGTATTAAACATGGAGGCCACGTCAATGCGATCGATGACCGTAACGTCTACATTCGTCGGGAATGAGGTGAACCGGGCAAACAGCCTGTCGAGGTCATCCTTGACCTGGCTGCAAGTTTGCTGGATTTCGTCGGGGTCCAGCACCACCGTCTTGGCGTCGCGGGCGCAAAGCCAGCGCCCGTCCGGCAGTTCAACGCCACCGTCCTTGATGGGCAGACCGCAGATGGAACAACGGGGCAATTTTGCGCAGTCAGAGCAAACCATCTCTTTTTGACCGGTGACCTCGTCGGTGAAAATATAAACTGTGCCGCCGTAAATGGGCTTGCCACAAATGGCACAGATATTATCCGCCAGCGCCACCAGCGGCGTGCCGAAGCAAAGACACGCCATCAAAAGGAGAATCCAAAGATATTTTGCGCGGTGTTGCATGGTTTGGCTCTTGTCCAACAAAGGCACGAACGGCGGCAGCAAGCGATGTTCCGCCGTCCACTGCAACCAATAAGCACCTGCTGCGCCAAAATCAACCCAGTGATTTGACCTTCTTTACGATGGCCGCGGCGTCAATTCCGAAGTGTTCAAGCAACTCCTCGGCTTTGCCGGAACGCGGCAACGACATCACCGCGAGTTTGTGGATTTTGATGCCGGCAGCACTGAGTTCGCCCGCCACCGCGTCGCCCAAACCGCCCTCGGCGTAATGGTCTTCAACGGTGATCACGGTATTGTTCGTCTTCTGCGCCGCGGTGCGAATAATGTCCTTGGCCAGCGGTTTGATGCTGTAAGCGTCAATCACCGTGATCCCGATGCCTTCGTTCTTGAGCGCATCGGCGGCCTTGAGGGCTTCATACAACGTGACGCCTGCGGCAACCACGGTGGCTTTGTCGCCCGCGCCCTGGCGCAGCATCTTGGCGCCGCCAATCGGAAATGATTCGTCATTTTTGTAAATCACCGGCGTTTTGGGCCGCGACGTGCGCAAATAACAGATGCCTTTAACCAGCGCCATTTGTTCGACAAGTTTTTCCGCGCTGACCGCGTCAGCCGGATACAACACCGTGCTGCCCGCAATCGCGCGCATCATCGCCAAATCTTCCAGACCCATCTGCGACGGGCCGTCCTCGCCGATGCTGATGCCGGCGTGCGAGCCGGCGAGCTTCAGGTTCGACTGTGAAATGCCCGCGACGCGGATTTGATCGTAAGCCCGCGTGAAGAAACACGCGAACGTGGACACAAACGGCACCTTGGCGCGCGCACCGAAGCCGACGGCAACACTGACCATGTTTTGCTCGGCAATGAAACACTCGGTGAACCGCGCGGGGAATTTCTTCATGAATTTTTCCGAGTAGGTGGAATTTTTCGTGTCGCCGTCCAGCGCGACGACGCGTTCGTCCACCTCGCCGATGCGCACGAGCGCATTCCCAAAGGCCTCCCGTGTGGCCACCGAATCGCCGGGCTTGTAGCTGACCGGCGGGTAGCCGGCGGGCGCGGCGTTGTTCGGAGCGGGCAATTGATTCGGGGCAGGAATGGCCGCGCCGGCGGCCGGCCTCGCAGTCGGTTGAAGTTCGGCGATGGCCCTGGCAGCTTCGTCCTTGTTCAACGGTTTGCCGTGCCAGCCCTCCTGGTCCTGCAAAAATGAAACGCCCGCGCCCTTGTAAGTTTTGGCGATGATGACCAGCGGCTTGTCGTCCAAGCCAACGCCGCTCAATACTTCCGCGATTTCCTCGATGTCGTGGCCGTCAATTGATTCAACGCGCCAGCCGAAGGCGTCAAAGCGTTTGGCATAAACGCCGATGTCATGGCCGAATGCCGTCGCCTGGCTCTGGCCGAGGCGGTTTGCATCCACGACGGCGATCAAATTGTTGAGCTTGTAGATGCCGGCGAGTGATGCGGCTTCCCACACGGAGCCTTCGGCGATTTCGCCGTCGCCGAGCAGGACATAGGTGTTGTAATCAAGCTTGTCGAGTCGCGCGGCCAGCGCCATGCCGGTCCCGACGCTCAAGCCCTGGCCGAGCGAGCCGGTGGCAACGTCCACGAACGGCAGGCGCGGCGTCGGGTGGCCTTCGAGGTCGCTGCCATATTTGCGGAGCTTCAACAAATCCTCGATGGGAAACAAACCGGCTTCCGCCCACGCGGCGTAAAGGATTGGCGCGGCGTGCCCCTTGGAAAGGATGAAACGGTCGTTGTTGTAATAGTGCGGATTTTTCGCGTCGTAACGCATGTGCCCGAAAAACAGCGCCGCCATCACATCCGCCGCCGACAGGCACGAAGTTGGATGGCCGCTGCCCGCCGCGGTTGTGGCGTTAATGGAATGAATGCGCAACTGGTTCGCAATGCCCTTCAACAATTCAATGTCTGTATCAATCATGGAACGGAAAAACTACGTGAGAAGGCGGCCAAAGCCAAGAATGAAAATCACCGGCGATTGGGTGCACCGCCGGGAATTGCCCGGTCATCGCCAAAGGTGCCGGGCAACTGGCGGATTGCGAGTCACTTAATTTGCGAAGAAAGCGGGCCTCGAAGAATGGCGCACGGACGGCCTGATTGATGCCTGCGCATCAATGTTCATGCCATACCCGATGTTCGGCAGATGGCAGATGGCGCGTGTCATGGCTATAGCCGCACAGCCGGAGCAACCGGGATTCCATCGGTTCTGCCAGCAGTTCCTGCATTGTGTCCAGAAGTCCGGTCACATCGAGCGGTTTTTCCATCAGCGCGCCGACGCCCGCTGCCACGGCCATGTCGTGTTGGTTGGCCTGCCCGGTGATGACGATGATGGGGAGCACGGGAGCCTCGTTCGTAATGCGCTCGAAGGCTTCCCATCCGCTTTTGACCGGCAGGCCGATGTCCAGCAGCAGCAAATCAATGTGTCCGCCTTCGAATTGCTCCACCGCCTCAGCGCCGTCTGCCGCCATGGCGACTTCGTAACCCGCGTCCTTCAGAACCTTGCGCAAAGATTTGCGCACGCTGGCGTCGTCATCCACAACCAGGATTTTTTCTTTCATGCAATGCGGGACTTGTTGAGATTCAACCCGCGAACGCCACAATGCCGTTCACGGACGCGCGATGGCGGCGGACAGATTTTTCCCACGAGTAACCGGTGTGGCTGCCATGGCCCAGGCGCGACTGCCGTTTTCCGTCCCATCGGAGCTTTTCCGGCAAATTTCCACAGCTTCTTTGCAAACCAGCCAGTCGTCCAAGGAGGCTGGCAGACTGGAATTGTCGTGCCGCACAGGTCTTCGGCTGGAAATTCCGCCTGCCGCGACTTGCCCCGATGAAACTCCCGGGAAAATCGGGCTGCCGCCATTCACACGACCGGACTTGTTCGCCCTGGCCGGCGGGACGGGGAAAGACGTGATGTTGTAAGAACCGAGAACAATTTGCGTTTTCATTGGTCTGTGGTTTGAGGTTATCATCGGTTTTGCCTATACTTGGCCCTGCTCTTGCAAAAACGGACTAGCGGTTGTTGTGCCAGCAGGCGCGTGAGGCAATTTTCATGCGAAACCGCTGAGTTTATGACGCCGCCCGAACACGAATGAAACAGGTGGATGGAACATTTCAGGCCACGGGTGCTCTGCCGCGAGCCAGCGCGAGCCGTCCGGCGGTGAAGCTGCGCCTTGCCGGGCTGGTGCTGACGGTGTTGCTTGGCTCAATTTTGGTGGTCTGGGTGAGCCACACAACCTGGGAACGGGTGGGCCGCCTGCAACACGAGTTCGCCGGGCTGAACCCGGACAGCTTTTACCTGGGCGTCCGGATGAAGGGCGACATCCAGCGATTGAACGACACCCTGCTCCGTTATCGTCTTCATGGTGAAGCCGCCGACTATGATCTGTTCCTTGGAAACGTACAGGAACTGACCCAATGGTTCGAAGCAAACCGGACCAACGCCGTCACGCCCATGGAACGCCAGTTTTTTGAGCAGATAGGCGGCGCGTATTACGACTACCTGAACGTAAGCACGAATTTGCTGGTTGCCAGCAACGGAATTCTCCAGACAAAAGTCGGCGCGTTCCCGACCAGCTATGAAAAAGTGCAGCAGCAGTCCCAGCACCTGCTGGACTTGTGTGACGCATTCATTTACGGCCAGCGCCTTGCTTTCAATGACTTTCTCGAGGATTCGAACAACACGCTGACCACTTTCCAACTGCTGCTCAAACTTTCCGTGGTGTTGCTGCTGGCGCTGATAGCCGCGCTGGCCGTGTTGGTTTATCGCGGCATGATCGCGCCTCTGCGTTATCGATTGACCGAAAGCCAGGCCATCATCGCACGACAGGAGAAGCTCGCATCGCTGGGCGTGCTGGCGGCGGGCGTCGCCCATGAAATTCGAAATCCGCTCACGGCGATCAAGTTCCGCCTCTACAGCCTGAGAAAATCGCTGCCCGACGCGGACAACGAAGACGCCCTTGTCATTGCCAGTGAAATCAGCCGCCTGGAGCGGATCGTCAAGGATTTCCTTCAGTTTGCCCGCCCTTCCGAGCCGGAATTGGTTGCGGTCCCGCCGCAGCGAATGTTGCAGGAAGTCCATGACCTGCTGAAGCCGCAATTGGAAAAGGCCGCGATCGAGTTGAAACTGGAGCCGTCCGAAGCCACCTGGGTACGCGCGGACACCCAGCAAATCAAAGAGGTCCTGATCAACCTGATTCAAAACTCGGCGGACAGCATCGGACGCAACGGAACAATCACATTGAGCGTCCACGACGAAGCGGATTCCGCGGTCTTGGAAGTCGCCGACACCGGGAAAGGAATTCCCGACGAGGTGCAAAAGCGCCTGTTTGACCCTTTCTTCACCACCAAGGAAGGCGGAACGGGACTCGGCCTTCCCATCGCGGCGCGAATCGTCGAGAAGCACGGCGGTGAACTCCGCTACCAGACCCAACTCAACCGCGGCACCACTTTTGCAATCGTCCTGCCGCACACCAACGAACATGAACCCAAAAATTCTGCTGATTGAAGATGACGCCAGCACGGCCGCCTCCTTGAAAAAGGTGCTTTGCACGGAGGGCTATGTGGTGGAAATGACCGGTCGCGGTGACGCCGGCTTGGAACTCGCGACTCAAAACGAATATGGCGTCGTCATTTCGGACCTGCGCCTGCCCGGTCTGGGCGGGCTGGAACTGGTCGCCAGGCTCCACGCGGCAAAGCCGAAACAACCCATCATCCTGATGACGGCGCACGGCACGACCGAGACGGCCATCGAAGCCACCAAGCTGGGGGCATGCGATTATCTGCTCAAACCGTTCGAAGCGGATGAGCTGCTTGATTTGGTCGCTTCCGCCGTTGCCAGCAGCCGGCTGATGTCCGAACCGGTGGAGATGGGCGAGTCCCGGATGGACCAGTCGGCAATCATCGGCCAAAGCCGGGCGATGCAGGCAATCTACAAGGAAATCGGACGCGTCGCGGCGACGCCCGCCACGGTCCTGATTCGCGGCGGCACCGGGACCGGCAAGGAACTGATTGCCCGCGCGATTTATCAGCACAGTCTTCGCGCGGACAAACCGTTCATCGCCGTCAATTGCGCCGCCATCCCGGATGCGTTGCTGGAAAGCGAATTGTTCGGCCATGAACGCGGCGCGTTCACCGGCGCGCAGGCCCGGCGCATCGGCCGGTTCGAGCAGGCACACGGCGGGACCATCTTTCTTGACGAGATCGGCGATCTGAACGCAAACACGCAGGGCAAGCTGTTGCGCGTGCTTCAGGAACGCTGCGTTCAACGGCTCGGCAGCGAGACCAGCATCCCGGTGGATGTCAGGGTGCTGGCCGCGACCCATCGGGACCTGGAGACCGCCATCAAGGAAAAAGAATTTCGCGAAGACCTGTTCTATCGCCTGAGCGTCGTCACCATCATGTTGCCGCCGTTGAACGGGCGCACGGAAGACATTCCGCAACTGGCGAAATATTTCATCCATCGCTATGGAAAGGAACTCGGCATGGATTCTCCATCCGTCCAGCCCGAGGCCATTTCGTTCCTGCAAAGCCAGCCATGGCCGGGCAATGTGCGCGAACTGGAAAACGTCATCCGCCAGGCGCTGCTGTCAGCGCGGCCATTTGCCATCAGCCTGGAACACGTGCAGCAGGTGCTGGCCAAAACCCGAAAACCCGTGGTCGCCTTCCAACAAACCCATGCCGCTTACATTGCCGAACTGCTCAACCACGCGCAAAGCGGCGACATCCAAAACGCCTACTCGCGCATGATCGCGGATCTGGAACCGGAATTGTTCAAGCAGGCCATTCAGTTGGCGCAAGGCAATCAATCCAAAGCCGCCCGCTGGCTGGGCATCGGCCGGATGAGGCTGCGGGAAAAGCTTGTCCAGTTCGGATTGTCCGTCGGGCGTGACGAACAGGAAAAATAGCCCCGCCACAAATCCGGGTGGCTCCGCCGAATACACAGATGCTGCCAATTGTGCCAGCCGCCGGGATGCCACACTCCACATTCTCCTGAAAATCCGCCACTTGGCCGGGTCTTCGGGCAAGGTATGGAACCTGCCATTCAAATGACAGGCCGCCGGGTGGCTGGCCTTTGAAATGGAGCGCCTGATGGAACTTGATCGGCGCACAAACCGTGGAAGCCTGATATAGCCAGGCAGAAAAACCAGCTAAACAAATGGAGCCAGATGAAAACGTCATTAATACGCGCGGCAGTCGTGGTGGCAGGCATGGCGCTCAACCTGACCTGCGCCAGTCCAGTCAACGGTGATGAGTCGGTGCCGGTTCAAAGCGACAAAATTTTCAAAGGCACCGTTGCCTCTGTTGACCAAAAGGAAAAAACTGTTTCGGCCCGGAATTTTTGGGGCACCAAAATTTTCAATGTCACCGATGGTTGCACGGTGTCCCTGGAAGACCAGCCATCGGCCTCATTGGCGGAACTGCGCCCCGGCCAGAAGGTGGAAATTGGCTACGAAAACACACATGGCGTTCTGGTGGCGGACCGGATTGCGCAGCACAACATGGTCTTCACGGGCTACGTCAGCGCAATTGACCCCGCCAAGCGAACGCTCACCGTCAAGCATGGGGCGTTCACTCGCGACTTCGCCGTCGCCGAAGACTGCGCCGTCGTCATCAAGGACGACAACGAAAAAGCATTAGATGACCTGAAGATCGGGCACACGGTCAATGTCATCTACGAATCAGTAAATGATTCCCTGCTGGCACGGAGGATCGAGCAAAAAAGCCCGACGTTCGTGGGAATAATCAAGGCCATTGATGCCGATACTGGGACGGTAAAAGCCAAGGATCTGCTTGCGGAGAAAACGTTCCACCTCGCCGATGGATGCCAGATCGTCGTCGGCGGCAAGCTAGGCGGGAGCCTGAGCGACCTGCGCATCGGAGACCGGTTCGCCTTCACCTACGAAGACTCGGACGGCGTTCTGGTGGTCAATTGGATTGGCGGGGAAACAGTCTCCTCCGGTTCGGAGAACGCGCAGGCCATGAAAGCAAGCAACGCGTCCCGTTAGTCTTGCTTCCCGGATCCGCGGCTTGAACCCGCCAAAAGCAGCGGGCAGGTTATTGCGGCAGCACGTGACCGGGGACCGAGCAGGCCGGCGGCAAGCCCACGGCATTAATCGTGTAAGTGCCGCCGCCGGGACACACCGGGAAGACATTGCCTTTCAAATACGGAAGCAAATCCTGCGCGACTGGAACGGCTTCGTCGGTTTTGCTGTTTTCCAAGGCCCACTGCTGCTTGGCCGCGTCAATCTGCCGGAGGTTGTTGATGCAAGCGGCGCGCTGGGCCGCTTCGGTCCGGGCCTGTTGTTGCGCCGCCACCGCGGCGGCACGCTGGGCTTGTTGCATCGCAACTGCGTCCGCCTGCCACGCCTGCAACTCCTCCTGCTGTTGTTGCACGACGAGGCGCGCGTTCTTCAACTGCTGGGCCAGATCCTGGCTTTGCCCGGTCAGCTCTCGGACTTCGTTGCGCAGTCGGAGCAGGTCCTGGTTTTCACTGCGAAGGCGGGCGAGCTCCGCGTTTTGCGTATCGGTGTCGGAATTTTTCCCCTGGTCCAATTCGGCGCGCAACTGCTCAACCTGATGTTTGGTGTCACGCGCCTCGGCCTGGGCGGCGTTTTTTTGCTGGTTGGCCGAAAAAAGGAGAAGTTCGCTGATTACCAGCGCCAAGATGCAAAACCAGAGAACCCAGCGTTTTAGTGTCATGGTCAGGCTTCTTTTCGCTCTTTCGGCGGCCACCGTCAAACCGGAAATGGTGTCTCTTTATAGTTCCGCTCGAACCTTTTTTCAAGGACAAACCTTGTGCGGCTAACAGGAATCGAACTGTTTTACCCCCTCCACATATGATTGATCTCTGAATAACCAACTCCGCATTCCCCAAAGGCAAATGTGGCGGAACCAAGAGCATTCATGGGCCTTTTTCACTGTGCCGAATGTGGAGGAAGCATCACCGCCGAAGTCCAGAAAGGCCACACCTATTACCGCTGCACCAAGAAAAACAAAGCGGGCAAGTGTTCACAGCCCTACATTCGCGAAGAAGCCCTGGACGCGGAAATTACCTCCCTCCTGAAGCCATTTTCGCTCCCGGCGGATTGGGCGGATGAAATGCTCAAACGGGTTAATGAGGAGAAAAAGCAGTCCGCCCAAACCGCCAAGCTCATGGCCGGACAAAAGCGCGCAGAGATTGAAAAGGTGAATCAACGCCTCCAAAAACTTCTCGACGCATTTCTCGACGGCGTAATTGAGCGGAGCGATTACACCGCCGAGAAAGCGAAATTGATGAGCCAGAAAAAATCTCTGGAGGAGCAATGCTCCGCGCTTTTGAGGGGGCGAGCTGATTGGCTCGAACCGTTCCAAAATTGGATAATAACCGCTAAAAACGCGGCTAAAATCGCTGTTTCCGATTCGCTTCAACAGAAGCGGGTTCTCGCTCTTGAAGTCTTCGGCTCGAACCTTGTCCTCGACTGCAAAAAAGCCCGTGGTTCTTGCGTAAATCCGTGGTCACTACTCGTCGAAAACTCTTCGTCTGGAGGAATGGTGCGCGAGGCGGGGGTCGAACCCACAACCTTCGGCTCCGGAGGCCGACGCTCTATCCAATTGAGCTACTCGCGCTGGACAACCACAGAATACGCACCCGCCCGCTCTTGCTCAATTGGAATCTGCGCAGGCCTCGTCGTCAGCCTCCTTTCCCCGGTTGAAAGGATTCCCAGTTTCTCCGCTTCATCCCTTCAACCCGCTTCCGCTGTTCTGGATGCGGCGTGAATCTTTTGGAAATTCCCGGCCACCTGTGTTAAAGGTTGCAACATGATTAAAATAAAAGCTTACGCCGCGCGCAGCGCAAAGTCACCGCTCGCGCCTTCTTCCATCCAACGCCGCGCACCGGGACGGCATGACGTGCAAATCGAAATCCTTTTTTGCGGCATCTGCCACACGGATGTCCATATCACCCGCAATGAATGGGGTGCGACGACTTATCCCTGCGTGCCGGGACACGAAATTGTCGGGCGCGTGACGCAGGCCGGTGCTGCGGTGAAAAAATTCAAGCGCGGTGACCTGGCCGCCGTCGGTTGCATGGTGGATTCCTGCCGCAAATGCGCAAGCTGCAAGGAGCATCTCGAACAATTTTGCGAAAACGGCACGACGTTCACCTACAATTCGCCGGACAAGACTAGCGGCGGCAATACTTATGGCGGTTATTCGCAGAGCATCGTGGTGGACGAGGATTTTGTGCTGTGCGTGCCGAAGAATCTGGACCTGGCTGCGACCGCGCCCCTGCTCTGCGCGGGCATCACAACGTATTCGCCGTTGCGGCATCATAATGTCGGCAAGGGCCAGAAGGTCGGCATCGTCGGCCTGGGCGGTCTCGGTCACATGGGCGTGAAACTGGCAAACGCATTCGGCGCGCATGTCGTCGTCTTCACCACATCGCCGGGCAAAAAGAAAGATGCGAGGCGGCTGGGCGCGCATGAGGTGGTCCTTTCCAAAAATGATAAGGAAATGGCAAAACAGGCGAACAGCTTTGATTTCATCCTGGATACGGTTGCCGCGAAGCATGACATCAACGCCTATCTGAAATTATTGAAGCGCGATGCGACGCTGGCGCAGGTCGGCGTTCCGGCGCAACCGCTGGAAGTGGAGGTTTTCAATCTGGTCGTTGGACGCCGCAAATTCACCGGCTCGCTGATCGGCGGCATCAGGGAAACGCAGGAGATGCTGGATTTTTGCGGCAAGCACGGCATCACTTCCGACATCGAGCTGATTCCTGTCCAGAAAGTCAACGAGGCCTACGAACGCCTGCTCAAAAGCGACGTGAAATATCGTTTCGTGATTGACATGGCATCGCTGAAATAAAACCGGTTCCAGCCGCGTTTGATCAAAAAATCGTCCCGTGACGCGGACGTGCGGCCGGAAAAGTCAAAGAACCCGCGTGAAGGTGAACGGCGCCCGCGAAAATCGCTCGACAAAACCAGGCGACCGAAGTATTCAGCAAACAATTATTCCAAATGTCAAACGAGACCTCAATATCGGGCGAATGCCCTTCCTTCAAGCCGCATGTACTTGGTGAGCATATCCAAAAACTGGAGAAGGAGGGCCGAAAACACTTTGTAACGTTTCTTGTCGGCGCGGGATTTTCCCGCTCTTCAGGCATTCCGAGCGCCAGCGAAATGGTCAAGGAACTCCGGACACAAAAGGACTGTCTCTTCCTGCGAGACGCCGGAGCCCCTCCGCCGGGAATGAGCGAATATGCATTTATAATGGATAAACTCGGCTCTCCCAAGAAGCGCGCTGAATGGGTGAAAAAGTTTGTTGACCGGGGCCGGAATGAGAAAGGCAACCTGCGTATCAATTGGGCGCACCTGTTGTTGGCGGCGATGGCGAAAAGAAACCTGGTAAACTGCATACTGACGACAAATTTCGACACCTTGATGGTCGAGGCGTTGGCACTCACTGGCCAGCCCATTCGCACCCATGACCTGAACACAATCGGCCAGCACCATCCGGGCACTCTGGATCCAGGCTCGGTTGTTTATTTGCATGGGCAGATGCATGGCCTGCTTCTGGCAAATGTGCGCGGCGAAACGGATCGTGCAAAAAGACAGTACCCGGACGTTCTTCGGGAGGCTGTTCAAGACAGTTTGCTGATTGTGGCTGGCTATTCGGGTGAATGTGATCCGGTGCTGGAAGCGCTTGGCGAGCTGCCCGGTTTCCCGCTCGGCCTTTGGTGGTCGCATTACAGTCCTGGCGGCAGTGAGGTGTGCGGCGGTGTCAAAAACATTTTCGCGAAGCACGGCGATGTCTGCCACCTTGCCGGCGGGGATGATGCCGATGCGTTCATGCGAAAGCTGGTTTTTGACGGGCTGAAAATGAACTTGCCGGAATTTGTTTTGGCTCCGTTTCGAGCAGCAGACGAAATGCTTTCCCGCATCACTCCATTTCCAACAATAGATTATCAAGGTGAAACAACCGACCTTATCCAGAGCGCAAGAAACTTGGTTCAAAAGGCGCAGGAAGCTTCACAAACAACACTGCAAAAGGCAGGTTCAAAAACCAGGAAAAACTCTTTGGCGGAGTTAAGCGATATTGTTGCCATTAGGATGGCGACCTTGCTGAATGACAAGTCCAAGGTGAAACAATTCAGCAAAATCGTGTCCCCGAATCCCAAAGCGCCCATCTCGCTTGCGTTGGGATCCGCATATTGCAGGCTGGCTGACTCAAGCTACCTGGCAAAACACTACGATGAAGCCCTGGTTTTATTGCAAATGGCCGGAAAATATGGCGTCAGCGGCGATTGGAAAAGATTGTTGCCCGTACTTTCAGGCAAAGTATTGGCAGATAAAGCAACGCTGAAAGGCAACACGTCGCAGGCGGACAAACTATTCAAGCAGGCATATCAGAAATATGCCGAAGCGGCCCGTGTCAAACCCGATGATTACGAGGCGTTCTACAACTGGGCCGATGCGCTTTCGGAACATGCCAGGCAGAAGAGCAGGAAACCGGAGGCGGACAGATTGTGGGAACAGGCCGATCAGAAATATGCCAAGGCCGTCCGCCTCAAACCCGACGATCCCGAAGCGTTCAACAACTGGGGCAATGCCCTTTCAAACCAGGCAAGGCTGAAAGACAACGCGCCGGAGGCCAACAAATTGTTCAAGCGGGCCTATCAGAAATTTGCCGAAGCGGCCCGCATCAAGCCCGACAATCACGAGGCGTTTGGCAACTGGGCCGCCGCGCTCTCCGATCAGGCGAAGCTGAAGGGCGATACGCCGGAGACGGACAAGTTGCTGGAACAGGCCGGTCAGAAATATGCCGAAGCGGTCCGCCTCAAACCCGACGATCACGAGGCGTTTTACAGATGGGGCGATATTCTCTCGGACCAGGCACTGTCAAGGGGCAACACACCGGAAGCGGACAAGTTGCTGGAACAGGCCGGTCAGAAATATGCCGAAGCCTCCCGCATCAAGCCCGACAAGTACGAGGCCTTTTACAACTGGGGCAACGTGCTTTTGGAGCAGGCGATGTTTAAGGGCAACGCACCGGAGGCGGATCAGTTGTTGGAACAGGCGGGGCAGAATTATGCCAATGCGGTCCGCCTCAAACCCGACGATTACGAGGCGTTCAACAACTGGGGCAACGTGCTTCTGGAGCAGGCGAAGTTGAAGGGCAGCACGCCGGAGGCGGACAAGTTGTTGGAACTGGCAGGGCAGAAATATGCAGCGGTGGTTCGCCTCAAACCGGACAGGCACGAGGCCTTTTACAACTGGGGCAACGTGCTTTTGGAGCAGGCAAAGTTGAAGAGTAACACGTCGGAGGCAGACAAGTTATTGGAACAGGCCGGTCAGAAATATGCAGCGGTGGTTCGCCTCAAACCCAACAACCACAAAGCGCTCAATAATTGGGCTGCTACACTTTTACAGCAAGCGCGGCTGAAGGGTAATACGTCGGAGGCGAACAAGCTGTTGGGACAGGCCGGGCAGAAATATGCCAAAGCGGTCCGCCTCAAACCCAACGATCCCGAAGCCTTTAACAACTGGGGCAATGCACTCTCAAGTCAGGCAACGCTGAAAGGCAACACGTCGCAGGCGGACAAACTATTCAAGCAGGCATATCAGAAATATGCCGAAGCGGCCCGTGTCAAACCCGATGATTACGAGGCGTTCTACAACTGGGCCGATGCGCTTTCGGAACATGCCAGGCAGAAGAGCAGGAAACCGGAGGCGGACAGATTGTGGGAACAGGCCGATCAGAAATATGCCAAGGCCGTCCGCCTCAAACCCGACGATCCCGAAGCGTTCAACAACTGGGGCAATGCCCTTTCAAACCAGGCAAGGCTGAAAGACAACGCGCCGGAGGCCAACAAATTGTTCAAGCGGGCCTATCAGAAATTTGCCGAAGCGGCCCGCATCAAGCCCGACAATCACGAGGCGTTTGGCAACTGGGCCGCCGCGCTCTCCGATCAGGCGAAGCTGAAGGGCGATACGCCGGAGACGGACAAGTTGCTGGAACAGGCCGGTCAGAAATATGCCGAAGCGGTCCGCCTCAAACCCGACGATCACGAGGCGTTTTACAGATGGGGCGATATTCTCTCGGACCAGGCACTGTCAAGGGGCAACACACCGGAAGCGGACAAGTTGCTGGAACAGGCCGGTCAGAAATATGCCGAAGCCTCCCGCATCAAGCCCGACAAGTACGAGGCCTTTTACAACTGGGGCAACGTGCTTTTGGAGCAGGCGATGTTTAAGGGCAACGCACCGGAGGCGGATCAGTTGTTGGAACAGGCGGGGCAGAATTATGCCAATGCGGTCCGCCTCAAACCCGACGATTACGAGGCGTTCAACAACTGGGGCAACGTGCTTCTGGAGCAGGCGAAGTTGAAGGGCAGCACGCCGGAGGCGGACAAGTTGTTGGAACTGGCAGGGCAGAAATATACGGAAGCGGTCTGTATCAAACCGGACTATTTCGAAGCGTTCTACAACTGGGGCACCGCACTTTCAGCGCAGGCCCGGCTGAAGGGCAACACGCTGGAAGGCGACATATTGTTTAAACAGGCCGGTCAAGAATATGCCAGGGCGGTACGCTTCAGGCCCGACGATCATAAAACGTTCAACAGCTGGGGCGCCGCACTTTCCGCTCAGGCCAAACTGAAGGGCAACACGCTGGAGGGCGCCCGATTGTTCAAACAAGCCGGCCAGAAATATGCCGAAGCGATCCGCCTCAAACCCGACGATCACGAAGCGTTCAGCAACTGGGGCGCTGCCCTTTTGCAGCAGGCGAGGCTGAAGGGCAACACGCTGGAGGCGAGCAAGTTGTTTGAGCTGGTTGGTCAGAAATACGCCGAAGTGATCCGCCTCAAACCCAACGATCACGAAGCGCATTTCAATCTTGCCTGGCTTGCGGCAATGAAAGGAAATATCAAGGACACTTGCCACCATCTCGATAACTGGAAACGATTTCATCCAAATCCTCAAAGAAGCCACCTTGACGCCGTAAAAGATTTTGATCGGGTGAGGAACGCGCCGGAGTTTCAACACTGCCGAGATTCGCTGCCGGGATGATTCCTTATGGGAAAAGCACCTGAGCGATTTGCAACCGTGTTGGAAATCCCGCCAGTGACATCACCAGAAAGTGCCGTAATGGCGGCAATCTCGGCCGGAGTTAAAGGCAAGAAATGACTACTCAAGAGTGGAAAATATGGTGGGCATTGCTCATTTGGTTCCTCATTCTTGCCGGGCTTATCATGTCGTTCTGGCTGACATTTCGTCTGCCGTCAAATTAGGGTGATTGTCCCTTGCTTATTGTCCTTGTTCGTCTTTCGCAAGCGGATGTATGGACTCCCAATCCTCCCGCGGCCGCAAGCTTGACTTCAAGCCGGACTGGTCGGCTCGCCGAGCGTCGCGTGGACGACCTTGAGCAAATCGTCGTGGTCAATCGGCTTGTGGAAAAATGCGACCGCACCGCTGCTGCTGGCCCGTTCCTTTTTTCTGGGGTCTTCGCTGCCAGTGATGATGATGATGGGAATTTTTTTCGACGCATCCAACCGATGGAACCAATCCATGACACGAAAACCGTCCCAAGGCACGCCGTCCACGGTGGGCGGAAAAGTGAGGTCCAGCAAAATCAAATCGGGATTTTCCCCGCGTGCGGCGGCGACAGCTTCCGCGCCGTCCAACGCCGTGAAAACCTTATAACCAGCCCCTTGCAGTTTCAGAGAAACAGTCTTGAGGACGATCTCGTCGTCATCCACCACCAGAATCTTTTTTATGCGGCCAGATGTGGATTCAGCACTCATAAAACTTCATGGTTGAAGGGCAGTTCATATTCTTCCCGCTTTAAATTCCCCACCGCTTTGTCGGGTGCGCTCACCCTGAAAGCTGAGCCGCCGCCGACCGCAATGTGAACCGCTAATCCTGGATTCAAAACGCCAACCAGCGCTGACCACCGGCGGCCAACAAGGCGGAATGCGCAATCAAACTCTCTGACAACCAATGAATGTGACCGCGAGCCTCAAATGAGGCCAGCTCTGCGGTGTCGCAATGGCAGTTAGGACTCGGCGGCTTCCCAGCCGGAACCCAACACATTTCCAGCGGCTCACGAGAAAATCGCTGCTCCTCAAATCCAAACGAACCATCGTCGCACGCAAAAACGACTACCCTTCGTTCCATGGTAACGTCGTAAATGATTTGCACTGTCTTCATGGTTCAAAGCGCGATTAACGCCTTCTACCAACAACCTAGTCACACCACGCATGGATGTCAACGTGAAGGTGTGAACTGACCGCCCAGCGGCGGTTGTGTTTCGTGAACGTGAAAACCCGGTGCCAAACTGGCCGGTGGGGTTGGCCTAGTTGCTCCGCTTGCGGAGTGTATGCAAGTAGTTTTGGGGCTGAGGCTGGATTTGCTGGCAAAGCCAAGCATCAAGTAACGGGTGGGCTGTCAGGCTGTCGGTTTGTTTGGTCGGGGCCTTGGAAGGGTGCACGGTGCGCAAAGCAGATTTTTTATCTTGGCGCGGTTTGAATGAGGCGGATTTCATGGCTCTCCACAATGGTGAAGGTGGTTCTGATCGGCCAAGTAAAAGTTATTAAAAGATATTCACAGAGATCACACTGAAATCTTTGCGGGTTTGGCAAGATTCAATGGGCAGCAGCCGTTGGCTCTGGCGATTGTATTTTTCCTAACGACCAAGCCTTGAGCTGCGCCGAATGTGCGGTGTTACCGGCGGTGGGTGAATGAAGGGCACTGGCACCTGTAACGCGTAGGCCAATGTGTAAGCAACGGTTTCACCGGTTGACGTGAATAAGGTTAAATCCTGCATGCCCTTGATGGTGCCGCTTTTTACCAGGCTTTGAACGGCTTGGAGCGTGTCTTCTCTCGTTTCCTGGATTTGAAAAGCTATTCGGCTCACAAGGTTGGGTGCATTTGTATCAAGAAGATAATTGATGACTTTCGCTTCAATGTGTTCAAGCAGTGCCGTTTTCATTTGTCACCTCATCATTGGTACTGGTCGCTCTGGCCGGGCATTTCGCAAACCTTTTGGCCCAACGATGACAACTCAGCCACTTCAGGCCAAAAATGTCAACCGTGAATGCAGAATAATCAGCGCCAGCGGATGGGAGTGTTCCAAATTGATGACTAGCGATATTTTAACCAAAGCAGCACGATTATCGTGGCAAGAATGCCGGCGAATATGCACCATATCCACCATAGTTTCCGCTCTTGAGCATTCATCTCTTGCCTTTGACTTCCGCTGTGATTGTTACGTTAAAACAATTTCGAGCGATGCCACCGGCGTGATTTCCAATAGGCCACCAAATCGCCCGTCTTTGTTACCAAAGGCGACTTCGCCAAGAATCGCTGCACGTTCAAGCAACCTCATCCCAAACAGCAACCTGAACAAAGCATTTCACGCACTGCTTGTCTGATACGCCCTGACTGGTACAACCGCGACTAGGGTTTTCCTAGCCGGCACCAGGAAAATCCCATCGACAGTTTGGAAGTCAGCCGTACCGGCTGGTGTTGCTGCCCAATGGCGACTAATGCGTCATAAGCAGCCGTCGTCATGGTCAAAATTCAAGGCGACGTGGCCGGTTGTGCCTGCCTCCGCGCTGGCCGGGAAATTATTTTGCCTTGAAGAGTTGATGAACCCCGTCGTCAAAATCATCACACTGGCTGTCTGCCTGAATTTAATTCTGGCAACACGCTCGTTTGCCGGCCCGCCGTTTTTGACCGACGACCCGGAGCCGACAGATTATCAACATTGGGAAAACCACCTTTTTGGCACTGGCATCCACGAGGGCGGCGCTTACATCATCAATGGCCCGGCAGTGGAAATTAATTATGGCATTCTGCCCGACACGCAACTGTCTTTGAGTGTGCCGCTGACCACGGTTGGTGGGACACTCCATCGCTGGCGAAGAAAACACGCTCTGGTATTTTGCGTTTGGCTGGACTTGGTAATTTCATCCCAACCTCGGCGCCCGGGTGGTGGGTCAGTTTGAAATTTGATTTCTCTTTTGTGTTGATCTGTGGCAATCATTGGGCATGTCTAAAAAGGGTAATTATATCCTTGACTCACCATAGGTTTTGGGGTACATTTTGGGTATGAAAGATGAAATTGAGTTTCCTGAAACACTGGCGGCAGCTATCAAGTATTTCGCCGATGCCGACACCGCCTTGAACTTCATGGCTTCGGTTCGCTGGCCTGACGGCAAGGTGACTTGCCCTTGTTGCCACAAGTCCGATGCGGGATTCCTTGCCACGCGCAAAATCTGGAAGTGCCGCGAATGTGGCAAACAGTTTTCCGCCAAGGTTGGAACGATTTTCGAGGATAGCGCACTCGGCTTTGACAAATGGCTTCCCGCTTTCTGGATGATTGTGAACGCCAAAAACGGAATCAGTTCGTGCGAGCTTGCCCGCGCTTTGGGCGTCACCCAAAAGACAGCTTGGTTCATGCTTCATCGCATCCGGCTCGCCATGCAGAATGGCAGCATGGACAAACTTTCGGGCGAAGTTGAAGCCGATGAAACCTACATCGGCGGCAAGGTTCGGAATATGCACGTTGACCGGCAACGCAAGCGCGGTCGCGGGACTGGCGGAGTCGGCAAGGAAATCGTCATGGGACTTTTGGAACGCAAAGGCAAAATCAAACTGAAGCACGTTACCAACGCCAAGCGTGGCACACTTCAAAGCGAAGTTCGCCAGCATGTCGAAACCGGCTCGCAAGTGTTCACCGATGCGCTTCCCTCCTACAACGGATTGAATCAGGACTACGTTCACCAAGCGATTGACCATGCAAAGGAATATGTTCGCGGCAATGTCCACACCAACGGCCTTGAAAACTTTTGGAGCCTGCTCAAGCGCGGGATTCGCGGGACGTATGTGAGCGTTGAACCTTTTCATTTGTTCCGTTATCTGGACGAACAGGCATTCCGTTTCAATGAACGCGAGAACACTGATTCCGGCAGATTCCTAAAAGGCATCATCGGCGTCATCGGGCGTCGGCTGCAATATGCCAAGCTCATTGGCGGACTTCCGAAAACAGAATCGTGGCAAGCGGCGTAAATCATAGTTTGCACCGTTTCGCCTTGTTTCTACGCGCCTTTTTATATGCCGCTTCCCGCCGATCAATTTCGGCTTTCGGCACGGAGACTATTTTCTTCGTGAACTGCCGGAATTTTTCAAATGGCGTTTCTTGTTGGGGGGTTGAATCCATATTTTTCAAACGGAAAATGCTTGTCGGGATAGTACTTTTGGTTTTGTTTTCCTTCCTTTTTCCAGATGGCCATTTGTCTTTTTTCATCTTCACAAATCAGGCGAATGATTTTGTCCCAAGTTGCCATATTAGTTTGTCGAAGCCCAATCTCTAAATTTCTATTAATTATCAGGTCTAAAACTCGGAGAGGTGGCGCTTCTTTCCCTTCATTGTTTACGAAACTCTCTGCGTATTGACGAAAAATGTAAGATGTTAAATCCGCCGCCTGAAGTGGCAAGTGTAATGGGTCTTTGTCATCTTCAAATGTTAGTCCACCAATGCGAGAGTCTTTCGCGGAGTAATTCGCGTGAACCTTATGAAGCGGAACAACCCACCTGTCATCATCGCAATGGTCTAAGACAAACAAAACCTTACCGTCATATTTTGGCCAATGTAAATCTAACTCAAAAAGACAACTTTCATAAAAGTTAACTATGGCAATCTCAAAGGCATTTCCAGGTAAACCTAAATTATAGTTTCGTTTTGCCGGATATGCGCCGCCAATCGGAATCGCAGACTCGCTGGTTTGAATGGCCAAATCATAAAGGAATCCGTGTCGTTTTTTTTCACTCCACCCATAATACGGACTGCTTGGTTTTGAACAAAGGTGTTTGCTTGCAAATTCTCTAAAATGGAAAAATGGAGCGCGATAACTGTCCAATATCCTTTTCCATTTAATGCAAAATTCTAACCAGTATTCTGGAGTATCTATTAAACCGGCAAGAGCGGGGACTGCTGATCCGGGTTGCTGGCCGGTGATATCGTTCGTTCCAGATTCGTCGCCATAAAGCCGGAGCATCATAAATAATCCCTCCGAAAACAAAGATGCCCATTCCTTAAATCGGTGTTTAGCTTCGTTTGGTTGTGGCCGTTCACGGGAAGCAATCATGCCCCACCTCCCCTGCTTAGGTCAAGCGGTGAGTCAGAGATATAATTACCCTAAAAAGACTACCAAGAAGCCAGCCATGCGCCGATATTGAGCGCGGCGGCCAGCGTGATTGAGAGCCATTTTGTCGTTTTCATGTTACCATCAATTACGCAAGCCGCCGCACAGAAATGTTACACGCCAAAACAAAAAGGGACGGCGCAGGCCGTCCCGGTGTCACTTCATGTCACCCCACAGATTATTATTGCGGTGGATTCACGGGCGGAGGAGCGGGTGTATTCGTGCCGCCGGGGCTTGGGGCATCCGGAGGCGGACTCATCCGGCGTCCGCGCATGCCCGATTGAGGCATTTTCTGCCACTTGTCGAATTGCTCCGGCGTGAGCAGGGTTTTCATTTGCGCTTCCATCGCGTCCTGGACGACTTTCATCTTGGCCCTGCGGTCTTCCGGGGACAGGCTGGCAAAGTCAGGGTCCTGTCGCAATTCGCGCATTTTCTGCATCCGGTCCTCCAAGATGGACCTGAATTTTGGCTTCTGGTCATCGGTCAGGTTGAGTTGCTGGGCGATCATTTCGAAATTCGGCCGGCCTCTCATGCCCGGTCCGCCGGGCGGACCAGGCGGGCTCCCGGGCGGCGGTCCACCTGCCGGTGGTGGTGGGGGTGGAGTATTGGTGGCATCCTGTGCGTTGAGCGCAAGGCCCCAGAGCAGCATATTGCCGGCGACAAGCGCGGTGACGATCCATGGTTTCGTGATTTTCATAAACTTTGTTTCGGTCGTTGTCTGCAGACTCCATCGCACCAAAGTGAAACGGTGGTCTGTTTTGTCAGACGTACAGGGTGCCGAAAGGTTACAACCTGTGCAATACTTTCGCCGCGGCATCAACAGTCTTTTGAATGTCTGCCGCCATGTGCGCGGTGGAAATAAATCCGGCCTCGAACTGCGAGGGTGCGAGATATATGCCTTCGTCCAGCATTCCGTGGAAAAACTTTTTGAACCGGTCGCGGTCACTTTTCATCGCATCGGCCAGGTTCCAGACAGGGCCACTCGCGAAATACACGCAAAACATCGAGCCGCAACGGTTAAATACAACCGGCACGCCGGCGGATTTTGCAGCGTCCTTCATTCCGGTTTCCAGTTGTGCGCCCAGCTTTTCAAGCAGCGAATACGCATCGGAGTCCTGTCCGCGAGAACGTGGACTGGATTTTTTCGCGCTTTTACGAGCACGGCTGCTCAATGTTTCCAGCGCTGCGATGCCTGCCGCCATTGCAACCGGATTGCCGCTTAAAGTCCCAGCCTGATAGACCGGTCCCAGCGGTGCGAGCAAATCCATGATGTCAGCCCGACCGCCGAACGCCCCCACCGGGAGACCGCCGCCGATGATTTTCCCAAGACAGGTCAAATCCGGCGTGATGCCGAAACGTTCCTGAGCGCCGCCGGATGCGAGGCGGAAACCGGTCATCACTTCGTCGAAAATCAGGAGCGCGCCGTTGGCCTTCGTGATTTTGCGAAGAAATTCCAGATAGCCCGGCTTTGGCAGATAAACCCCGGCATTCCCCGGAACCGGTTCGACGATGATTCCGGCGATTTGCTTTTTGTTCGCGTCAAACGCGGCTTTGACGGCCTCCCTGTCGTTGAACGGCAAAACGATGGTATGTTGCGTGAACGCCGCCGGTACTCCGGCGCTGTCCGGATGGCCAAACGTCAGCGCGCCGGACCCGGCCTTCACGAGCAACGAATCCGCATGACCATGGTAGCAGCCGTCGAATTTGATGATTTTGTCGCGGTGGGCAAACCCGCGCGCAAGCCGGACCGCGCTCATGCACGCCTCGGTCCCCGAATTGCACATGCGAACCTTTTGCACGCCCGGCACGAGCGAACAAATCAACTTTGCCATTGTGACTTCGCAAGGGTTCGGGATGCCAAAGCTCGTGCCTCTTTCAGCGGCGGATTTTACGGCGGAAATGATTTTGGGATGGGCGTGGCCATGAATCGCCGGCCCCCAGGTGCAGACGTAATCAATGTATTCGTTGCCGTCTACGTCCCAAACGCGCGCGCCTTTTGCCCGGTTGACGAAGAACGGCTGGCCGCCGACGGCGCGGAACGCGCGCACGGGCGAATTGACGCCACCGGGAATGTATTTCAACGCTTCGGCAAACAATGCTTCGGACTTGGCGGCAGAAATCATCAGCGATCCTGGAAAAACGTTTCCGCCAACGAACCTTTTTCGGTGCGAATGACCGTGCCGGCACCGATGTTGTGGCGGGCGAACCAGCCGTCCCTGGTTTCCAGAACGTATTGGATGTTGTCGGTGGCGGCGACGACCGAGTTGGTGTCATTCTTTTCGAGGTGATGGATTTCCTCGATCGTGCCATCAGGCGCGATGTAGGCGGCGGAGATGGATTCGGGGCAGTTTTTCATCCAGAATTGCGCGCGTTGCGGGACGGGCAAAACAAACAGCATCGAGTCGGTTTCCAGGATGTTGGTGCGGAACATCATGCCGGTGCGTATCTGTTTACCCGTCAATGCCATCTCCGTGTCCAAAATTTCCGCGCCCAGATAAATTTTTATCGTCTGCAGCTTTGGCTGCGCCTGTTTTGGCAGCAAATCGTCAAGGGTTGGTGACGCGGCGGCGGGTTCGTGGGATTTTTTGCAACCGGTTAACAGCGTCACGGCCAAAAACAACGCAATGAATCCTGTAAGTTTCACCCGGCAAGAGTGCGAGAAGCGCCGGCAACTTTCAATCAAATGTTAAATGACAAACGCCATGTTCGCCGGGCACCGGGACTTGCCGAACGGATCCTCGGCTTTTCAACACTCAGGCTGGCAGTGTTGACATGGCATCCGCCGACGTGGAAACGGCATCTGTCGGGACGAGAGGGCCCGGATGTTTGCTGTCAACAGCGGTGTCGAGGCATTTCCGAACAGTCTTGGCCAGTTCGAGCGGCAGATACGGTTTGGCGAGAAACGTGGTATTGCTTTTCCCGGCATCTTTCCCCATCAATTCGGAACTGTAGCCGCTGGTGTAGATTACCTTGAGACTGGGCTTTTGTTTTCTTAATTTTGTCGCCAGATCGTTGCCCGTCATGCCGCCGGGCATGATCATATCCGTCAGGAGCAGATCAATCCGGCCATTGTGTTCGTCCCAAACCCGCAGGGCTTCGGCCCCGGACGAGGCGGCCAGAACGCGGTAGCGGTAGCCTTGAAGGACGTTTCGCACCAATTCCAGCAGGCCGGTTTCGTCCTCTACAATCAGAATGGTTTCTTCACCACCCTGTGCCGGCTTGGGTTCAACGGTTGGCGCGGCGGGCGCCTTGCGGGAATCGCTGGCAACCGGCAGAAAGACCTTGAAGGTGCTGCCAACGCCAATCTCGCTTTGGACCTCGATCCAGCCCTGATGCTGCTTCACCATTCCGTAAATGGTGGCAAGGCCAAGCCCCGTCCCCTTGCCCATTTCCTTGGTCGTAAAGAACGGTTCAAAAAGCCGGTGCAATACTTTGTGATCCATTCCGCAGCCGGTGTCCGTGACCGTCAAGGAAGCAAACCAGCCCGTCCGGGCTTCGGGATGCTGCCTCAGGTGGGCGGCCCCGATTTCAACGGCCGAGGTCGCAATGAGCAGCTTGCCGCCTTTGGGCATGGCGTCGCGCGCATTGATTGCCAGGTTCATGACAATCTGGTCGATCATGCCGGTGTCCGCCTCGATGTGCGGCAGGTTGGGCTGACAGCGGATCTCCAGCGCGATGTCCTCGCCGAGCATTTGCGGGAGCATGTTTTGCAAATTCTGCAGCACCGTGTTCAAATCGAGAATTTTCGAGCGGAAAATTTGTTTGCGGCTGAATGTGAGCAATTGCCGGACAAAGCTGGCTGCGCGTTCCGACGCGGCGGCAATTTGCTTCAACGATCTGACCGAGTCCGAGCCCGGTGGAGTAACGTTGAGCAACAGCCCCGCATGGCCCTGGATGACGGTCAAAATGTTGTTGATGTCATGTGCCACACCGGCGGCCAACTGGCCCACCGACTCCATTTTTTGCGATTGCCGCAACTGGGCTTCCAGCATCAGGCGTTCGGTGATGTCTTCAACCGTGACCACCATGCCGTCTATCTTGCCACCTGCATCAAAAAGGGGTGTGGCGTTGGTCGAGAGCAAAGTGTGACGACCATTGGGGCGATCTATCGTGTATCGGACGTCCTGCGCCACCTGGCCGGAAGCGAGTACTTGCTGCAACAGCGAAGGCTGTTCAGCCAATGGATTGCCTTCCAAATCGGTCGAGCGCCAGTCCAGAACACTGCATGTTCTTCGGGCGATTGCGTCCTTGGTCAAGCCGAGCACTTCCTCGGCACGATGATTGGCGAATGTGATTTTTCCCGCCTGATCGGTGACAACGATGCCAACGGGGCTTGTTTCCATGATGCGGCTGATGAGGTCGTGGTCACGACGGAGACGCTCCTTCGCGCGTTGCCCTTCGATGGCATAGCGGATGGCACGTTCGAGTCTGTCAACGTCGAGCTGGCCTTTGATCAGGTAGTCGGCGGCTCCGGCCTTGGTGGCTTCGAGATCAATCTCATGATCGCCCTGGCCCGTAAGAAGAATTATCGGTGGGCGGCCAATCAACGATCGCGACTCGCGCAACAACTCAAGCCCTGTCCGCTCACCGAGCCGAAAATCCAGCAGGCAAATTTCGTGCTCGCGACGCAGGAGCGCCGCCAGGGCGCCATCGTAATTGTTAACCCAGTCCAGTTTATACCGAGGATTCTTGATTTGAGAAACAAGATCCCGGGTGATGATATAGTCATCCTCATCATCATCCACCAACAGGACCCTGAGGGCGGTGTCGGACATAAACTGGATCACACTCCATCCTGAGGGAGTTTGACGACTTCGAACCAGTATTGGCCGAGGACCTTGATCAATTCCACGAGTGATTTGAACGTCACGGGTTTGGTGACGTAGGAATTCACACCCAGGTCGTAGCTGCGCAGAATATCCTCCTCGGCCTTTGAGGTGGTGAGAACAACGATGGGAATCCGGCGCAGGATGGGATCTTCCTTGATCTCTTTGAGCGCCTCGCGCCCGTCTTTCCGCGGCATGTTCAGGTCGAGCAGTATCAGGCCCGGCAATGGCTCGCCTTCCAGGTCGGTGTAGCGGCCGCGCCGGCGCAGATAGTCCATCAATTCCTCGCCGTCTTCCACGCAATGGAGGTCGTTCACCAGACGGTTTTCGCCAAAAGCATCACGCGTCAACTGCCGATCGTCCGGGTCATCGTCCGCCAATAGAATTGTAATCATGTTTCCTTCCTTTTTCATAGTTACCTCATTCGTTGGGTACAACGTTGTTTGTTTCTTTGGGATGGTTTGCGGGTATCGTCAAAATAAATGTGGAACCCTGTCCTGGTTTGCTTTTGGCAGTGATATCGCCGCCGTGATACAATGCAATCTTCCGGACAATGGCCAGGCCCATGCCGGTGCCCTCGTATTCATTGCGGGTGTGCAGCCGCTGGAAGACATTGAAGATGCGATCCAGATACTTCTCATCAAAACCGATGCAATTGTCGCTGACCGTCAATCGGCAAAGTTTTTCATTGGGAACGGCGGGGTTGGGGATGATCTGCGCCTCGACTTTCACGACAGGTGGCGCTTCAGGACGGCGGAATTTGAGGGCGTTGCCAATCAAATTTTGCAACAACTGGCGCATCTGAAGCGCTTCCGCGTCAATCGTCGGAAGTGTTCCCAATTCAACGCGGCCCTTGACCAATTCAATCCGCCCCTCCAAATCGGTCACAACATCACGGGCCACTTCCGCCAGATCAACCTGCACAAACGGGCGGGCCTTGGTGGTGACGCGCGAAAAACTCAGCAAATCATTAATGAGCGTCTGCATGCGCGCAGCGGCCTTCTGCATCCGATCCAGGTAATCCGTTGACTGCTCATCGAGTTTCCCCGCACCCTGTTCCTTAAGCCGCTCGCCGAAAACCACTATTTTTCGCAAAGGCTCCTGCAAATCATGCGAGGCGACATAGGCAAAATCCTGCAACTCGCGATTGCTGCGTTCAAGCTGAGTCGTGAACTGGCGTAATTTCGCCTCGCTCGTCAACAGAGCCTCTTCCGCCAGCTTGCGCTCCGTGATGTCGCTGCCAATACCCACCAGCCCGGTGACTTGTCCGTTCTGATCGCGCAACGGGAGCTTGCTGGTCAACAGCCAGCGTTTTTCGCCCTCGTCGTTCACGAAATATTCCTCACGGTTGATGACCGGCTGGCCCTGAATCACCTTCAAGTCGTCGGCCCAGAATTTTTCGGCGATTTCCCGCGGAAAGAGATCAAAATCAGTTTTACCAACGGCTTCGGCCTCGGTTTTGCAGCGGAGGTTTTTCAGGTCAGCCGGATTGGCCAGGATTTTCCGGCCTTCGGCATCCTTGGCGTAGATGCAGTCCGGCAGGTTGTCAATCAGCGTGCGCAGGAGGGAACGTTCCCGATCCAGGGCCTCTTCCGCCAGCTTGCGTTCCGTGATGTCGCTGCCAATACCCACCAGCCCGGTGATTTTTCCGTTCTGGTCGCGCAACGGCAGCTTGCTGGTCAACAGCCAGTGTTTCTCGCCCTTGTCGTTCAAGAAATACTCCTCCCGGTTGATGACCGGCTGGCCCTGGATCACCTTCTGGTCGTCGGCCCAGAATTTTTCGGCGATTTCCCGCGGAAAGAGATCAAAATCAGTTTTACCAACGGCTTCGGCCTCGGTTTTGCAGCGGAGGTTTTTCAGGTCAGCCGGATTGGCCAGGATTTTCCGACCGCTGGAGTCTTTGACGTAGATGCAATCCGGCAGATTGTCAATGAGTGTCCGAAGCATCAGACGTTCTTGTGAAGTCTCGGTGGTGCGCTCGGCAACACGCTTTTCCAATTCGTTGTACGATCGGCGCAGTGTATCCTCCGCTTGTTTCCGATCCGTAATGTCCCGGTTGATGCCTATTAAACCTACGACCGTTCGCTGTTTGTCCAGCAGCGGCACTTTCGTGGTTTGCAGCCAACGTCTTTCGCCGGTTTGTGGATTCACTATGGTTTCTTCCCGATTCAGCGGCTGGCCCGATTTCATCAGGGCCTGATCGTCCTCAAAATACTGGCTGGCCAATTCCGCGGGGAAAATATCAAGGTCGGTTTTCCCAATCACTTCATTTGCATTGGCCGCGCCCAGTGTACGCACATGTGCCAGGTTGTTTATTAAAAACCGGCTCTGCCGGTCTTTGACGAAAATGTTATCGGGCAGGCTGTCAATCAGCGTCCGAAGCAAATCATGCTCCTGTGCAAGCCGTGCATTTTCCTGGGCAAGCCGTTTGTTCTCCAGCGCAAGCCGCTCATTGGCTTCCGCGGAGTTCGAGCTTTCCAGACACTTCATCGGATGTTCGTCCCGCGAAGCAGGAACGACTTCAGTCAAAGGCGGTTCGTTACAATTAATTGTTTTCATACCCAGAACCTGAGCACGCAAGTCATCTCAGAGTTTGGGAGAAATACAGCAGGTTGAATGCCTTCTCCCGGGAATTTGTTCTGTCGCCTGTTTGTTTTTGGATATCCGGCCTGATGCCATCAAACAGGACACCATCACGGGTAAACGATACAAGCGCCTGATGCTACAACCTTGCGTAAATGCCGTTGGCGCAGGAGCTTTTGCCAACAGCTTGCATAGGAGAAAAAATTAAAGCATGTTCATTCGGCCATTGACGATGCCACGGGACAGGCGGTGGCATATCCTGTTCTTGGCAAACAAATTCCACGAATGAGATTTGAACCTCGCTCAAGTGTTTGAATATGCGACGCTCCCATCCGGGAATAAACTGCGGGTCAAATCCAAGGGTTTTCGCCCCGCCAACCGCGCTTGCGTGGAAGCTGTGTTGCCACTAATGTCCCGTTGGGTGCGCCCGTAGCTCAGATGGATAGAGCATCTGCCTTCTAAGCAGAGGGTCCCGCGTTCGACTCGCGGCGGGCGCGCCACATGATGATCTGGCAGCGCGGATATTTACGATTTTTTAAACCGGACAAAAAGGAGCAGTGCGCCGCCCAAACCAAGCATGAAGCGGGTGTCAGGCTCAGGCGTGTCGGTGACAATGTCCACACTCCAGCTTGATACTGTGCTCTGCGCACCTCCCGACAGATCAGCGATAAAGAAAGTCCACATGCCGTCCGGATTAGTTCCCAGAAATGAATCGAATGTCGTTGTCGTCGGCGCGGAATCAAACGAAGACGGTGCAGATTGCGGGTCAATATTCCGGCCATCCGGCGCCCAAAGACCGGTTAATTGACCACTCCCGTTGAGAGTGTAGCCGCCGCCCGCGCTTTGGTAATTGTGAACGTTGTAAGTCGCCGAGTCGCTCAGAGTAATGTTGAACCCGGTGTCCTCATAACCATACGGATTGGCACTGCCCATTCCCACACGGTTCAACAGGATTGCAAACCCGCCGTTCGGTCCCGTCAGATAGGAATACAAATCCGAATTGTTTCCTCCTGTGATATCCAAGGTTACCGTCACGTCAGCGATGCTCCCGCTCAGACCGCTCAGGTTGGTAGTCAACGCCAATCCATTGGGATTGCCGTCAGGAACAGCAATGTTTGCACTGTAAAGAAAATCGTTCGTTACGAGAATTTGTGCCGGCGCAATTGTCGCCCACGCCAGAAAAACAATCGTAACTGCTGTCAATTTGATTTTCATATGCTTGTGATCGCGCACAATCAGGGTTTGTAGGTTCGATAAAATCGCATTGAATAATTAGCAGCGTTGGTGTCCGTGATTTCCCATAATCCATTGCTTCCCGCAACGTTTGTGCTGATGACTTCCCATGCCGGAACTGTCAGATTCGTTGCCGCCTCCACCCAATACGTGTAGCCAGGAATGCCCGCAAATCCCACAGTCATGCTTCCATCGTTGTTTCGCGTTATGCTGGTAATGTTCAGCGTCCGGTTTGTGTCAATTGACGGTTCCAGAAGGTTCACAATTCCTATGCCGGTTCCACCCTGACCATCGCTGATCACATAGGTAAATTGGTCGCTCACCATGTTGGTATCTGAATAATAAATGTATTTGCTCCCGAAGCTCACAGCTGAGCCGTTGGTGCTGGTATTGACACTGACAAGAGTGATGGGGTCCCCGTCTGCGTCACTCCAGTTTGTTGCCAGGTCCGTTATCAGAATCTTATAACTCGGCACGGCGGTGAGAGTGTAGGTGGCTGTAACAGCCTGCGGCGGATGATTTGTCACAACCTGTTCGAAAGTGTTGGCACCGGACAAATATGAACTGTCCCCTGAATACGTCGCCGCGATTAGATTCGTGCCGCGCGGCAGCGAAGACAAACCGACACTTTTAGCTTGGCCGTTGGTTAATGTTTCCAAATCAAACGCAACGCCATTGGTGGCAAACTGCACTGTTCCTGTGGCATTCGTGGATATGAGACTGGCGGTAAAAGTGATGGTGTCTCGGTAACCACAAGGGTTGGCTGAAGAATTGATTAACACCGACACCGACGCCTGGCTGATGACCAGCGTATTCGTTGCGCTGCCGGTGTAGTTCGCATTGTTGATTGTCCCGATCACCGTGTAGCTGCCCGCGTTGGTTGGCGCATTGACCGAGCCGTTGTACGTCAAGTTCACCGTCAACCCGCTCGGTATGGTTGTGGCTGTCGCCGATTCAGCCGATCCATTGTAAGTTTGGTTCAAATTGCCCAGCGTCACCGTTGCTCCTGCCTGGGCGATCACCAGCGTATTCGTTGCGCTGCCGGTGTAGTTCACATTATTGATTGTCCCAATCACCGTGTAGCCGCCCGCGTTGGTCGGCGCATTGACCGAGCCGTTGTACGTCAAGTTCACTGCCAACCCGCTCGGTATGGTCGTGGCTGTCGCTACTTCAGCCGACCCGCTGTACGTCTGGCTCAAATTGCCCAGCGTCACCGTCGCTCCTGCCTGGGCGATCACCAGCGTATTCGTTGCGCTCCCGGTGTAGTTCGCATTGTTGATTGTCCCGATTACCGTGTAGCTGCCCGCGTTGGTCGGCGCATTGACCGAGCCGTTGTACGTCAAGTTCACCGCCAACCCGCTCGGTATGGTCGTGGCTGTCGCCACTTCAGCCGATCCACTGTACGTCTGGTTCAAATTGCCCAGCGTCACCGTTGCTCCTGCCTGGGCGATTACCAGCGTATTCGTTGCGCTCCCGGTGTAGTTCGCATTGTTGATCGTCCCGATCACCGTGTAGCTGCCCGCGTTGGTCGGCGCATTGACCGAGCCGTTGTACGTCAAGTTCACCGTCAACCCGCTCGGTGTCGTGCTCGCCGTCGCCGATTCAGCCGATCCATTGTAAGTCTGGTTCAAATTGCCCAACGTCACCGTTGCTCCTGCCTGGGCGATTACCAGCGTATTCGTTGCGCTCCCGGTGTAGTTCGCATTGTTGATTGTCCCGATCACCGTGTAGCTGCCCGCGTTGGTCGGCGCATTGACCGAGCCGTTGTACGTCAAGTTCACCGTCAACCCGCTCGGTGTCGTGCTCGCCGTCGCCGATTCAGCCGATCCATTGTAAGTCTGGTTCAAATTGCCCAGCGTCACCGTGCCGGTGGCCTTGGTCACCGTCAAGATGGCCACACTGCTGGTCACGCTGCCGGCGGGATTGATCACCACCACCGTGTAATTGCCCGCGTTGGTTGCCATCACTCCAATGATGGTGTAATTCGTGGCCGTCGCTCCGCTGATCGCGTTGCCCTCGAAATACCATTGATAGCTCAACGGCCCAACACCGCTGGCCGTGACCGCGAAAGTAACGTTGCTTGTCGCCACCACCGTTTGATTGGTTGGCTGGCTCGTGATGACCGGAAATGGCAGGCCAACAGCCAGGGTGTAATAATTGTCAACATCCCCAGAAATGACGCTGGCCAGGGACAGGTTGGTCACGGTGGCCGGACTGGTTCGTTGGTTCGTGGTTCCGTCTCCCAATTCGCTGTAGGTGTTATCGCCCATCGCCCACGCCGTGCCATCGTTTTTCAAGAAGAGGGTGTGAAAATTTTCCGCCGACACCGTCAGCACATTGGTGGCCACGGAAACCGGACTGTTCTGCTGGTTCGTGGTCCCGTTTCCCAACTGGCCGTTGCTGTTCCATCCCATCCCCCACAGCGTGCTGTTGGTCTTCACAAACATGGAAGAAAAGCCCGCCGCCATTGCCACCGCCACATTGGTGGCCAGAGACTCGGGCAAACTCCGGTTGTTCGTGGTTCCGTCGCCCAGCTGGCCGTAGGCGTTCCAACCCACCCCCCACAATGAACCGTCACTCTTGAAAAACAGGGAATGATAGCCCCCCGCCACCGCTGCCAGCACATTGCTGGCCACGGAAACGGCATTGCTTCGGTTGATGATGCTCCCATCTCCCAACTGGCCGTAGGCGTTGTATCCCATCGCCCACACCGAGCCGTTATTCTTCAAAAACAAGGAATGAAACGCCCCTGCCGCCACTGCCACCACATTACTGCCCACCGAGACCGGACTGTGCCGTTCGGTAGTGGTGCCGTCGCCCAACTGGCCAAAGGCATTATTGCCCATCGCCCACATCGTGCCGTCGCTCTTCAAAAACAGGGAATGCCACTGTCCCGCCGCTACCGCCACGACATTGCTGGCCACCGAAACCGGATTGGTTCGTTGAATCGTGGTCCCGTCGCCCAACTGGCCGTAACCGTTGTAGCCTCTCGCCCATAAGACGCCATTGGTATCCACGAACAAGGAATGGGAGGCTCCCGCCGCCGCAACCAGCACATTGGTAGCCACAGACTCGGGCAAACTCCGGTTGCTCGTGGTTCCGTCACCCAACTGGCCGTTCCCATTGTAACCCCATTCCAGCAGTTGCGGGCTGCCGACCGCCAGCGAGGCGGGCAGGCTGATGGCCAAACCATACGCGTTGGTAACCGCAACAAAATAAATCCCCGAGTTCGTCATGCTCGCGTTGGTCACGGTCAACGTGTTGTTGGTTGCTCCCAAGATTGGCCCATTTTTGAACCACTGGTATTTAAGCGGCGCGGCACCCACCGCCGCCACGCCAAGCGTCACATTGTTGCCGCTGGCCGCTGTTTGACTCGCCGGCTGGGTGTTGATCACCGGAGGGCTGTCATCAACAAATAAATATGAATCGGTATAAGCGCTAAAAGTCAGGCCGATGTTGTTATTGGTGAAAGTCACATTGTTGCCAGACAGCGTGGTGGTAAATGCCCCGGTAAGCCCCTGGTCTATTTTTACCACCCAACTCATGTTGGTGGTTGAACCGGCCACGGTCGCCGTCAGCTCGATTCGCACCCGGTTGGTTGCGTTCACCGTTGCACCCACCGGGAAGTTGGCTGGCCCGGCACTGTTAGTCCATAGCTGACAGACATTGGTGAGAACCGTGGTGGTTCTCGCCAACACGCCGAGCTGGGAGAGGGTCAATCCAATAAAGCCGCCGGGGCGTTGGTTTAGTTCAACCGCGCCCCAGGCATCCTGTGTTCCAGGTTTCAGATCGGTGATAATGGCGTCAAAAATAACCAGGTCGCCTGCCGCCAAGCCCGCGCCGCCGATGGACGTGGGCCCGTTGGTGGGGTTGACCGGGCCGTTGTTGGTGACCACTGTCGTAGGACTGAAATTGAGGTAGTGGGTTGTGGCGGCTTTCGCCATTTGGCCGAAACTTATAACCAGGGAAAAAATGAGAATTGCCGTCCTGCTGATCAGACATGCCAATCCCCAGTCCCTGCAGAAACATTTCAGCGGATGGCCGGCAACCGATGGCATTTCCCTGAGCATGTTAATCAGATTTTTCATAAGCCTGTTGATTGACGACTTGTTGATTTCACATCCGCCCAAAACCGCTGTAAAATCAAGGTTACTTCCCGGGATTACTTCGTGGGCAAAAGCATGTCCTGTACCGATGGCGGGTTGATTCGAGATGGCCGGCAATCATCCGTCCCCCATTAAATGAAGCCATTCTCAATTGCGCACACGGTATGTCCAAAAACTGACCTGCGTGCCCCAAAAAAGGGTCAGGCGGGGTGAAACCGTCGAAACGCTTCTTTTCCTTCTTTCGTGATTTGGAAATTTGAATAGCCTCTGGCGATGCTCGACTTGGAACAACTGGCTGGATTGCTGGAACAGCACCGCACCGCGGCGTCCGCGCGCGTGAAGGAATTTCCCATCGGCGGCAGACCGTTCGCCTTCAATTCCCGTCCCGCCATCATGGGTGTCGTCAATCTCTCGCCGGATTCCTGGTACCGCGAAAGCGTCTGCCTGACAACCGAGACCGCCATCCAGCGCGGCCGGGTTTTGACCGCTCAAGGCGCTGACATTGTGGATTTGGGCGCCGAATCCACCCTCGCCCACGCCGCGCGCGCGGACGACGCGGCACAAAACAGCAAACTGATCCCCGTCATCAGGGAATTGCGAAAAGCCGGCATCCTGGTTTCCGTTGAAACATATTTACCCAACATCACCCGCGCCTGCCTTGAAGCCGGCGCGAATGTCTTGAATCTCACCGGCACCGATCACAGCGACGAATTTTACCGGATGGTTGCCGGCCATGATGCGGCGGTGATCATCTGTTATGTGCACGGCAGGAACGTCCGCGAAGTGCGTGATTTCGATTTGAGCGCCGATCCGGTTGAAATGATGCGCGAACACTTTTCCAAACAGGTTGAAATTGCGCAGCGCAATGGCGTGGGAAAAATCATTCTCGATCCAGGCCTCGGCTTTTACTACCGCAATTTGCAGGACAGCGCCGTGCGCGTGCGGCATCAAATGACGGTTTTCCTGAACACGTTCCGGCTGCGGACGCTTGGTTTTCCAATCTGTCACGCCCTGCCCCATGCGTTTGAATTTTTCCGCGACGAGGTCCGCTGCGCCGAACCGTTCTTCGCGGTGCTGGCCGCGCTGGGCAAAACCGACCTGTTCCGCACGCACGAAGTTCCGCGCATCAATGCCGTGCTGGAGACGATGAAGATTTTTTAGCCGCCAAAAATAGGAGGGCGGATTTCACGGCGCTCCAACTTAACCAGGGATTCGCGGAGATCGCCCCTCCGAATTGCGGCAAAGGAAAACTCCTTCCTCCTCCGATTTGGTTATCCATTGCTCGCAAACTTCCAAACCGTGGCTGTCAAGAACCTTGCGAACCCTGCCGGGTGTGTAGCGATAGGAAAAGAAAAGCCGGATGCATTCGCCACGCCGAAATTCAAACCTGTTGCCGTCAATATCAATCCGACACAAACGTCTGAATTGAAAATCGGCCGCGATGCGTTTCAGGTCAGACGCTGAATCTGTTTCAATTTTGAAACGCAACCTGCCATCGCCGTGCCCGATGCCGAGATCAATCAGAAAGGTCACCAGCCAGTCGCGAGTGGGCAGGTTGTCATATTGAGGCAAAACCTTTTTCACTCCTCCGGCATAATTTTTGCCCGGCGCCAGATTTGCGCTGAACAGCAGAACATCATTCGGACGAACAAGCGATTTCAGCCTCGGCAAAATCCGCTCCGGCTCAAAGTTCGGAATCATGCCGAAAAAAGTGACGAGTGACGGATGACGCGTGACAAGAACGCCGCGCAAACCATCCGCCGTCGCCAGATCGCAGACAAAAGGGAAACAATTTTTCTCCGGCACGACTGCCAGCGCAGTCCGGCGGGCGGTCAAAACCATCGCCGTGCTGACGTCGCATGGCGTGTAGAAAACTTCCCGTCCTTGTGCCTTAAGCAGTTTCAGCAGACGCGTGTCCTTGTGTCCGCCGCCACAGCCGAGGCCGATGACATGGACCGCCTTCGCTTTGATTTTGGCGGCGGCAGCCTTGAAACTTTTCTCATACACCGCCCGACAATCCGCCTCATTCCGCGTCGGCGAATACGCCTGATGCAGCGCGAGCCATTTTTGTGTCTGCCTGACGCTGTCGTAATGGAACTTGTGGTTCACCCGCCCCGTGCGGAGCGACGCGAGCAAATCGCGCCGGACGTTTTCCGGAAATTGGCTGGCGTGAATCGTGACGTTGGCAGTTTGCGACATTCAGGTTTCCTCAAGCTGTAAGCTACGGCCTGGTTTGCGGGAAAATCTGGTAGAGCAACAGATAAACCACCACCCCGGTCACCGAAACATACATCCACAACGGCCACGTCCAGCGCGCAATTTTTTTGTGAAGCTCAAAACGCTCCAACCGCGCGCGGTTCAGTGTCACCAAAATCATCGGCACGATGACAATGGCCAGCACGGTGTGCGTGAGCAGAATCGTCAGGTAAATCAGTCGAAACCAGGCCGGCTGCAAAAATCGCGTCGGCCCCTGGTGCAAAACCACCGCCAGATAACCGTGATAGGTCAGGTAACACGCCAGGAAAAAAATCGAGGTCACGAATGCCGCAATCATGCAATTGCGGTGGGCAATTTTATTTTTCCGGCGGATGAAAAGGTAACCGGCCGTCAGAAAAACCGCGCTCAGGCCATTGAGCGTGGCATTGACGGCGGGCAAATCGTGGATGCTCATCGCTCGCGTTCGAGTTGGCGGACGGTGGCGACAATGCGCGGCTGGACGTTTGTCCATTCAATGCCTTCGCCCCCGGTCTCGAAAAAGCCGCGCAACCGCGCGTGCTTGTCCACGGCGACAAAAATCGTGGTGTGGATGAACAAATCGGCGGAATTTTTCTGGTCTTCGGGTTTCACCGGGACCGCGCTGAGTTTGAGGCCGCCGCCCGCCAATCCCGCGATTTCCGCCTTGGTGCCGGTCAAAAATTCCCAGCGATTGAAGTTCGCGCCGAAATGTTCGCCGTACTTTTTCATCACCGGCGGCGTGTCGTAATCGGGATCGGTCGTGAGCGTCACCAGCTTCGCCCTGCTTGCCGGAGGCAGCGCTTCTTGCAGCGATTTCATTTGCGCCGTCATGATCGGGCACGGCCCGGCGCAACGGGTGAAGATGATGTCGGCAACCCAGACTTGATTGGTCAAATCGGTGAGCGTGGTGACCTGGCCGTCCTGATTGGTGAGCGTGAAATCGGCGACGTGCCCGAGCACGGGCAAAGGGCGGCGGTGCGTGTTGGTCAGCTCCGTCAGCGACATCACATAAGCGAAGCAAAGGATGGTAAGAAACAACACCACGCCAATCCACAGCGTTCGCGGGAGTCGTTGAAAAACATCGTCCATGCCGGGGCAATTTGGTCACGCGCACACCGGCGCGTCAAATTTATTCAAAGCTGGTGGCCGCGCCGCTCTTGGATTTGAGCCACTTGTCGAAATCCGCATGGCTTTCAACAATCAGAAAACCACCGGTCATGGCAGAATGGCCGTTGCCGCAAAGCTGCGCGCAGTTGACCTGGTAACGGCCGATTTTCGTCGGTGTGAACCAGCATGGAATCCGCAGCCCGGGAATCGCGTCCTGACAGGTTCGCATGGCCACGATTTTGAACGAATGAATCACGTCCTTGGAACTGACGTAGACGATGACCGGTTTGTTGACCGGGACGTGGATTTCGTTGAGCGTCTGGATGTCGTCCTTGCCGTTCGGGTCATTTGGGTCAACGCCAAAAACATTTGTGTCGCTGATATATTTCATATCCTGCCTTCCGAAAACGCCGTCGGGGCCGGCGTAGCGGATGTTCCAGTTGAATTGCTGGCCCATGACATAAATAACGGTGGCGTTCTTTGCGTCCGGAAAGTGATCCACAGCCTTGGCCCAGACCGGGATGGCCACGCCGAGCAGAAGGACGGCCTCGGCAACAACGACGCCCAGTTCAATATAATTGGACGCATGATTTTTGACGCCGTGGTAATTGGCCTTGGGATTGCGCGAGGCGCGAAAACGCCAGATTGCGTACCCAAAATAAGCCACCCAGCCGATGAACAGCGCCAGCATGAGCCAGTGGACATAAACAATCAGGGCGTCAACCGACTCGCCGTTCTTGGAGGCGAGCTCGGGCATGCCGAGCACATGATTCGCAAACCACTCGGTCATACTTTTGGCGGGTTTTGCGGCGGAGTATTGTTGTCACTCTCAATTTGCGCCTTCTCACCGCGGACGACGTGGACGAAGAACAACGCAACGCACGTCAGCACGGTCAGCACGACACCGAGCAGGGTGAAGATTCCCCAGTTCATGCCGCTGGCCAGCGGCGAATCGGATTTGCCGTAGCACGCGGCGCAGGCAAACAGCGACGACGGAGCGAGCGCGACAGCGGCGACCATGATTTTGCGGAGTGATTTCATAGAAAGCTCATGTTTTTCAGTTTCCTCAAAAAATAAATTCCATAGACGATGACCAGGATGCCGGCGGCGATTCCGAGCGCGCCGAAAACCGGTTTGCCCATCGCGAACGCCCACGCCGCGCATCCGAACGACAGCGTCGTCAGCAGCGTCACAAAAATGAGATGGAATGCTTTCAGTGACATATCAATGGGTCGTGCCCGCCGGAAAATCGTGCATGGCCCAAATCGTCAGGCCCAGCAGGCCGGCGAAAAAAAACACGGTGAAGCCGAGCACGGTGTAAATCATTTTCTTCTCCGAAATCAGGTGCATGAGAAATCCGGCCACGACAAAGGCATTGCAGCAGGCGACGGCCAGGATGATAACCACTTTGACCGGCCAATTGAAGTGCTTCTGCGGCAAATACGACGCCCAAATCATCAACGACACCGCGCACAGAACCGCGATGAAAACGTAAATGCAGGTGCGAATGTAGCTTGTGAAATCAACCGGGTGCCCATGCAATTTCGATCCGCCCGCAAATGGCGCGTCGTGCTGTTCGGCTGTTTTCAGTTCGCTCATAACTCTTCAGGTTAAATATAGGACCGGATACAAAAAAATCCAGACCAAGTCCACAAAATGCCAGAACAGGCCGGAAACCTCGACGCGGTTTGTAAACTGTTCCGGGTTGGTCTTCCACAGCCGCCGGCCCGGCCCCCAGAGGTAACCGATGACGATGCTGCCGCCGATGATGTGCAGCGCATGAAGGCCCGTCAGCGTGAAGTAAAGCGCCAGATACGTGTTGTGCCACGGACCATAGTTTTGCATCGAGACGATTTTTGAGCGCGGGATTTCAAGCTCCGTCGTTTTGATTTTTCCCTGGTTCCGCAAATCGTAGAGGGCCGTTTCATCGTTGACGATGCGGCCCTCGATTTTGACGTAATCCTTCGACGGATCATTTTCGCGCATGTGGCCGTCGGCGAAGGTGCCGTCGTTCAATTTGATTTCGTAGTGAATCCATTTGTCATGGTATTCATACATCTTGATGCACAGAAATGACAGCGCCAGCAGCAGCGTGCAGGCATGGAACAATTTGAATTTGTCGAACTTGCCGGCTTTGCACGCCGCCCACGCAAGCAGAGTCGTGATGGCCGAGAGCGCAAGGATGATAGTGTTGGCGGTGCCGAGGCGGACGTCCAGCCAGCCGTGCGGCCATTGGTCGGCGCCGACGCGCAACAGCACGTAGCCGGAAAACAATCCACCGAAGAGCATGACTTCGGACGCCAGAAAGAGCCAGATGCCCACCTTGGCGTTGTAAATGCCGGTGTCCGGCCGGGGATGAATTGCGTAGGGAATTTCCATGAGAAATTGTCAGTGCGCGACCGGCACGGGAGATTTTTTTGGGACGACCGCCGGCAGCGGGGCGTCCGGTTCATTCTGCGGCGTGAAATCCGTGTCGTGGCCGGGCACGCTGTATTCGTAGGGGCCGCGGTAAATGTGCGGCGCCTCGGCAAAATTGCCGTGCGGCGGCGGCGTGGGTGTCTGCCATTCGAGCGTGGTCGAGTTCCATGGATTATCGCCAACTTTTTCGCCGTGTTTCATGCTCCAGAACAAATTGATGATGAACGGAATCTGCGCGATGCCCAGAGCCACCGCCGCCCAGAGAATCCACGTGTGCAGTTCCATGATGGAACCGGGCAGCGTGTCAATCGCATCCGGCACGCGCGCGGCGGAATAATTCGCGCCGCCGTCGGCCATGCGCCGCAGCATTCCTTTTATCCCCTGCGCGAACATCGGCATGAAGACGAGGTTCATGAAGGCGAACGAGCACCAGAAATGCACGCGGCCCCAGAATTCGTTCATCTTCCGCCCGGTCATTTTCGGAAACCAATAATAAATTCCGGCGAAGAGTCCGAAAATCGTCCCCGGCGCGACCACGTAGTGGAAATGCGCGATGACGTAATAAGTGTCGTGCAGGTAGACGTCGCTCGCGTTGAACCCGAGCGGCAGGCCGGTCAGCCCGCCGATGCCGAACATCGGCAGGAACGCCAGCGCAAAATACATCGGCGTGTTGAACCGGATCGAACCGCCCCACAATGAAATGAACAGGCACGTCAGAATGATGACCGATGGAATCGAAATAATCATCGTCGTCGCCTGGAAGAACGCGGAAATTTTCGTGCCCATGCCGGTCAGATACATGTGGTGCGCCCAGACGATGAAAGACAGGAAACCAATCGCCAGAACCGAACACACCAGCGATTTATAGCCCCAAATCGGCTTGCGCGTGTTGTTGGCGATGATTTCGCAAACGATGCCCATCGCCGGCAGAATCAAAACGTAAACCTCCGGATGGCCGAGGAACCAGAACAAATGCTGCCACAACAACGGGCTGCCACCGCCGCTGACATTCGCCAGCTTGCCGCCAATCGCCAGCCCCGTCGGCAGGAAGAAACTGGTGTGCGCCAGGTTGTCCATCAACTGCATGAAGCCCGCGGCTTCGAGCGGCGGAAACGCGAGCAGCAGCAGGAACGCCGTCACGAACTGCGCCCAGACGAACCACGGCATCCGCATCCACGTCATGCCCGGCGCGCGCAGTTGGATGATGGTGGCGATGAAATTCACCGCGCCGAGCAGTGATGACGAGATGAGCAGCACCATGCCGATGAGCCAGAACGCCTGCCCGTGCGTCGGTATCGTCGTGGCCAGCGGCGAATACGAGGTCCAGCCCGCCTGCGCCGCGCCGCCCGGGATGAAGAAGCTCACCAGCATGACGACGCCGCCAAGAAAATACGCCTGATAGCTCGCCATGTTGACGCGCGGAAACGCCATGTCCGGCGCGCCAATCATCAACGGCACGACGTAATTGCCAAACGCGGCGAATGCCAGCGGCACAATCGCCAGAAACACCATGATCGTCCCGTGCATCGCGCCGAATGAGTTGTAAAGGTCCGGGGAAATCGCGCCGTTGCCCGCCATCGCCGGCCCAAGGACTTTCTCCAGCAACGGGCCGATAAAAGGAACCGGCTGGCCCGGATGCGCAATCTGCCAGCGCATCAGGATCATCAGGAAAAAACCGAACAGCATGAAACACAGCGCCGTGAAGCCGTATTGAATGCCGATGATTTTGTGGTCGGTGGAAAAAACGCAGCCGCGCCAGAAGCCGGGGTCGTGATGGACATGTTCTCCATCGCCCTCATGCTGCGCCCCGCGCTCGCGATACGGGGGAAAAGTGTGAATGGTGGATTCTTGCATGATTTACTTCACCTTGTCCCAGACCATCAACGCCAGCAGCAATGGCAAATAAAGGATGGACGCCAAAAACAACAGCCGCGCTCGCGCCAGCGTGAGCTGCCGTGAAAATTGTATCGCACACCACAGATACCCCGCGCCCAACACCAGCGCACCGGCGAGGTAAACCGGCCCCGCAAGTTTGAAGACAAACGGCGACAAACTGACCGCCAGCAGCGCCAGCGTGTGGCCCACGGATTGTTCGCCGGTGCGGCGACCGGCCGGTTCGATGACCGGCAGCATTTTGAAACCGGCGCGCGCATATTCGTCCCGGTAAATCCATGCGATGGCCATGAAATGGGGAATTTGCCAGAACGCAACAATCGCGAACAGCGCCCAGCCTTCGCTGCTCAACGCGCCGCGCGCCGCCGTCCATCCCATCAACGCCGGCAACGCGCCGGGCACCGCGCCGACGTTCGTGTTCAGCCATGTCACGCGCTTCAGCGGCGTGTAAATGAACAGGTAGCTGACCAGCGTGACCGCGCCGACGACGCTCGTGAGCAAATTCACCGCCAGCGCGAGATAAATCAGACCCGCCGTCGCGCACGTGCCGCCGAAAAGCATCACCGCCGTCGGCTGCAACCGGCCCGACGGCAGCGGCCGGTCCTGCGTGCGGCGCATTTTCGCATCATAATCGCGCTCCAGCAACTGGTTCAGCGCCGCCGCGCCGGACGCAACGAGCGCCGTGGCCGCCAGCATGTTAAACATCAGCGCGAAATCCATCGCGCCGCGCCAGCCAAGGTAAAATCCGGCCAGCGCCGTGAGCAGCACGAGCGTGGTCAGCCGAGCCTTGATTAGATCGGCGAAAACCGCCGTCCGGCTCTTTTCCGCGACCGCTGTCGCGCTTAAAATTCCAGTCGAGATTTCTTTCATTTCATTTGTTTGCCGCCAGGGCCGGATGCGCACCAAACGCGCCGGAGATTGTGCCGGCGGGTTCAATGCGGGACATTGGTTCCAAACGACGCAAAGCTGCGGCACACCACAACGCACCCGTTGCCAGCGAGAGCGCGCCGACCAGCACATGCGCCGTTGCCACGTCGGCGGCCTTGTTCGTCCAGATTGTCGCGGCGCCAAGCAGGATTTGGACGAAAACCAGCGCGAGCCAGAAAAAAGCCAGCTTCGCCAGCGGATTTTTTCCGCCGAGCTGCTTCCAAGACAGCCACGCCGCCGCCGCGACGAGGATGAAAACCGCCAGCGCCATGATGCGATGAACCATTTGCAATTCGATCTCGAAGGCGGTGATGGGATTCACCGAAATGACTTCGATCCGGTCGGCGTTGTAGCGCGCGACGGCGGAGGCGCCCGTGTCAGGCCAGATTTTCCCATACGCCAGCGGAAAATCGGGAATCGCCAGGCCAGCGTGCTGGTGCCGCATGGTCGCACCGAGGATCAGTTGCCCGAAAATCAGCAAAGTCGTGAAGAGAACCAGCCACCGAAGATTGCTGCAGCGGCGGTCTGCGACCGCCGTACTTGTCTCCGAATTTGAGCGACGGTCATAGACCGCCGCCACAGAATTTTTCCACCAACGGCTTGTGAACAGCGCCAGAACACAAATCAAAACGAAGAACAATTGCGCAAGCGCGCCATGGACGATGCCGAGGTTGTCCATGTGCAGCGTCACCCGCAAACCGCCGAGCACGCCCTGCAGCGCAACGAGCACAAACGCGAACACGCCGAGCCAGCGCATCCAGTTGCGCGAATCCCTGAACCAGAGCCAGACTGCGAGCATCGTGGTCAACAATCCAACCGCGGAAGCGAGCAAACGGTGCGTGTGCTCAAAAAAGGCGCCGCCCCTCCAGAATTTTATGGGCAACGCGAACATGTTGTAGCCGTAGCTTGTCGGCCAGTCTGGCACCGACATGCCAGCCTCGTGACTGGTCACCAAGCCACCCAGGCCAAGCAGCAAAAACGTGGCGACCGCGGTCACCACGATAAACCGGTGCAGCCATGAATTGTAATTTTGAGCATTGGCGCTCATATCAATAAACGGCAAAACCCGGCTCAAGCGCCGGGATTGCCGGAATCGGCGTTATTTGACTTCAAAAGTAAAATTCGCGGTCACGTTGCCGTCCTTGACTTCCACGTCCTGCATTTGTGAACCGAGTTTGCGGTGATCGGCCTCGACGGTGTATTTGCCGGGCGGCACATTCTTGATGACGAACTTGCCATCCGGGCCGCTGACGCAATAGTAAGGACTGTCAATGATGCTCACCCACGCGAACATCCATGGATGCACGTCGCATTTGAATTTCAAAAACATCTCAGGCTGCGGAAACGTGTAGGTCAAATCCGCGCCGCCGGGCATCTGAGCGTCGTTGTGCTCGTCATTGCCGGCCACGGTGGGCATGCAATGGACGTTGTGGATGCACTGGTCGGAATTTTTGACGACGAGTTTCTGGCCGGTCTGGATTGCGAGGATTTGAGGTTCATACAAGCAGCCCTTTTGGTCGAGCACGACGGGCGGCGCGGTTGCGCCGGTGGACTTGCCGGTGACACCCTTCAACAAAACCACCACGTCGGCCAGTTCACCATTCGGCCCGACGACATAGAAATGCGTCGTGGGCGTGGTTTTGTGCATCGCCGCGCAATCCGGATTGTCCATGAGCGGCGTGATGGGGATTTCCGCCGGCGGCGTGCCTTTGAGGGTGATGGTGCCAATGATGTCCGCCGCGCGCACGGCCGTTGAGACGGCCAGCAAAGCGATCAACAATAAAACAGGAGAAGCTTTCATGTCTTTTATTTTCCAATAATTCAACAAAGCGGATGCAGTCTATCATCCACGCTAATCAGCAGCAAGCCCCGTGTGAAAAATTTCACAAGCGCTCATCGTCATCCCCGTTTGTTTGATGGCGGCTTATCCCCGGCGTTCAAATCAGGCAACTTGCGCGGCTGCATTTTGCGGCAGGAAAAAGCTCTTTTAATTGTCCGGGCTCGCGAAAAATCATCGGACGACTTCAAATTGGGAAAGCGAAGGGTGTGGCTTGCGAATTTCTCAGGGCTTTCGCGTCACCCCGGAAAATGGTGATGCCCGCAAAAAAGTCCGACCTGGCCGAGCACGTCCCGGCCAGCCCCAACCAGACAAAACCAAAGTCATGATGGAAATCACGATGGACAAGCCGCGCCATGGCAGGCGTGATTCGTTATCGAATTCCGCCGCGCGGCAAATGAAAGCCCCGAACACGGCGATCAGGAAAATGGAAAAAAACGGCATCGCTTGAAGTTCACGCCGCGCTTTCGCTGTTCAGGTTCTTCATCACCCGCGCCATTGCCAGCGCGGCCTGTGCGGCCTCCGTGCCGCGATTGTGTTTTGGATTCAGGCAGCGGACACGGGCCTGCGCTTCATTTTCCAAGAGGAGCACTTCGTGAATGACGGGGATTTCGTGCGCGAGCTGGATCTCCATGAGCGCGCGGCTCACGGCCTCGCCGATGTGCGCGGCGTGGACGGTTTCGCCGCGCAGGATCACGCCCAGGCAGATGATGGCTGAGAGTTGATGGCTGTTGGCTGATTGTCGTGCGAGCTTTGCTGCGACGATGGGAATCTCATACGCGCCGGGCACGCGGACGATTTGGATTCTTGAAACGTCGGCGCGCCACAACTCCGCCTTGGCCGCGCGCAACATCGAGTCCACGTAACGCGCGTTGTAGCGCGATGCGACGATGGCAAAAGCGCCGTCGCGCATTTGCGTTTCCTTTTGCTGGTTTCTGCGAAGCATCGCGGAGAATTAAAACACAAATCCGTCCTTTGTGGCAATACCGTCGAGGTGGTGGCGGTACACTGCCGGTTGATTCCGAGACTCACGAATTGCTTCACTCAAAGACGCTTTTTGGCGGAGGAGGGCCGGATGGTCCCGGCGGCTGTGTGCGGAGAACCTTTACTTCATCCGGTGTCACCTCAAGCCCGGAGTTTCCGAATGAGTTGTAAACGAAGGTAAGAGCATTCGCAATATCCTGGTCGGTGAGCGGGAACGAAGGCATGCTGTTGTTGAATTTCATCCCGTTCACCACCACTTCTCCCTGCCGGCCAAAGATGACAGTTTTTATGGCACGGTTCTTGTCGGCGTTTAAAAAATCCGATCCTGCCAAAGGTGGAAACACATTCGGGAGCCCTCGTCCCGTGGGCTGGTGGCACGCCGCGCAAATGGAAGTGAACAGCCGCCGGCCAAGTTCAATCCGCTCGGCTTTTGATTTGGCGGCGCCGGGCGGCGGGAGCACGCCGCGAAGGCCGCCGTCGTCCACCCACTTCCGGATCGTCAAGCGTTCTTCATCGGTTAGCGCCAGTGATTCCGGGCTGTTCGCGACCGGCATTGCCTCCTTGTAATATGAGCCTTTCCAACTGTCCCAAATCCGCCTTCTGATTTCCCAACGATCGGCGTAGGCGGTTTTATAGTCCAGCCAGTCGTAAACAAACCGGGACTGCTGGTTGTGGCAGCGGGAGCAATTCCCCATGAAAATCGGCTGTATATCTCGAAGGTAAGTGGGCGCTTGATTCGTCGTTTCCGGGGCCATAGCTTCGCCTTGGCGCGGCGGATTTCCTTCGGGCTTTGTGGAAGGTGTGTTTTGCGCACAGGCTTCGGCAATTACCATGCACCCGAGCACCGCCGTCAAACATGGCCAGATCAACCGCATCCGCCGCTGCTTGTTTGGAATTGGAAATGTATGCATACCTGCTTCTGGTTTATATGATCATTCAAAACTTTCACCGCTGGTTCTAAAATCCATAGGAAAGCTGCAAAATGAGCTGGTTCACTTGCGATGGATCGTTGCTGTGAAGAAACTCGTAGTCGCCTTCAAAGAGCAGCGTGTTCGTGATGTAGTAGATGAAACCCGTGGTGCATCGCTGGGTTTTGGTACCAAGCCCGTCGTTCAGAAAATCGTAGCGGGCCACCATCTCTAGATCATTGATTACCGGCAACTCGAGATTCAACCCGGCCAGCTTGTAGCCAGCCTGGGACCACCAGCCGTGCTGACTGATTTGTCCGAGGTCGTCGCTCCCAAAGCGAGTCTGGATATACTCGCCCTTCGCCTCAAAATTGGGCCCCAGATGCAGGGCCGCATCGAACACGCCCGCCGACCAGAGATGAGTCCCCGCGTTGTCCCATTCGCCCGATTGACCGGAAATTCCAAGTTCCAGATCGTAATGAGGTTTGAACGGCAAAAAAATGCCCAACCGTGCGCCCCCGGACGGGTCGTTGTGCAGATTCGCCACCGCGTCGTCGGATCTGAGCCCCACATTTCCACCCAGGTCAAGCGCGCCGGCATTTCCGGTTCCGTCCGCCGAGCTCGGCCCGTTCACTCCATATACCGAATAGTTGATGAACTTGCCGGCGTCCCCAAGCGGAATCCCCCCGCGCAATTCCGCCCCGACTCCGCTGCCTGGAAGCAGGGCGTCAACCGCCAGCGGGTCGTCGGGAATCTTGTTCAACCACCCGGCGCCCCGCTCGGTATAGGTCCCGAGCGGCAGCAACAGCTCGCCTGCGCACAATGTCATGTAATCGTTCATCACATAATCCAACTGCGCGAAACTCAAATTGAAGGTGGTCGTGTAACCGGGACTGTTGGTCGCGTTATTCTGGATGGTGGTATCGAAGCCGGCCTCGAACAAAATGTTGTCCCCGCCGCGATACAGAAATATGGGCGCAAAATCGGCCAGCAAAAACGACCCTTTTTGGCCCGACGCCTTGTCATATTGAAACTCCGCGTCACCCAGAATCTGGAAGTTGTGGTTGACGGTGGCCTCGTCAATGGGCACTCGCGGAAGAGGCTGTGTCTGTGCCGCAGCGACAGTTTTCTGTTCCGCGTCCGCTGCGGTCTGCTGAGTCTCCGCCAGCTTTGCCTGGAGCTGCTGGAGTTCCTGCACGTCTTTCTCGTGCGTTTGCTCCTCGATGAGGTTCGTCTGTTGCAAGCTGTGGAGCTGGTCAGCCAGTTTTTGCACCGTCTCCTTCAAGGCGTTGAAGTCGGCATCGCTCACCTCCGCTGCCGCACGCGGCGGAAGCGCCATTCCCGCGATGCAGCCCGCAGCCAACAATCCAAAAATCATGCGGCGTGTTTTCATTGTATTGTTCATCGGTTGTTCAAGTGATTTACGAGCCGCTTAACGACCGCTGTTTTCCTGGAGATATTGAAGGATCAATTTTGCCTGGCTTCCGGGAATGTTCGCGCGCACCTGCATGTGGAGCATGATGGTTTTCCATTGTGCCGCCGTCCGCTCCGTCGGGTAACGCTCGGGATGGCACCGGTTGCAATGCATCGAGTAGAGCTCCGCGCCGGTGAGTTTCCTGGGTGCAGATTTTTGGGGTTCGGCCTTTTGATCCGGCGGCCCGGCCTTGGCGAGGGACAGGCCAAGGCCAATCAAACACGCCGCCGCCAGCGCCCTTCCGCCCCATGAAACCACTTTTTGCTTTTTCATAACCATTGAGTTCACAGTTGTTCCGTTGCCATCCGCGCCTAAATAATCGATTTCCATCAGGAAACCCACTCCACATTTTTTGTTATTTGGACAACATTTATTGAATTACGCAATCTTTTTTTAATATAAATCATAAAATAGTTATATTAACAGGCGCGTTAAATCTTCCGAGCAGTAAAGCTAAAAACAGGAACGGCAAGAAGTTGACCGGGAGAATTGTTCGCATCCAATTTGCGCGACCGCGCGGGCAAAAACCAGGATGGGAATGTGCCATGTCGGCGACCCAATTTTTCAGGAACGGTTACACACCGATGGCGCGAGCTGTTTTGGTTTTGATGGGTTTAAACATGGGAAACTTAATCGTTCTTGTGCTTCTCAATAAAATCTTCCAATTCTCGGCCTAGTTGTTTAGATGATTTTCCGGCGCGATTGTTGGTCTTATCAAATTCCGCCGTTTCGTTATCAAATTGATTGATCTTTTCAATTTGAGAACTCTCAACGGGTATCAACATTCCGTTTGTACTATTAAAACCGTCGATAAAGGTAAAATTTGTGTCCATAATCGAAGCGCCAAGCAAATGCTTATCCAAATGCCATAAATCAAAATTCAAAGAATAGGTTTGATTGGGTTCTGTAGTTATATTTACAACTTTTCCATCTTTAGTTGTCAAGACCGTGCCAAGCAAAAGACTGTCATGATAAATCTTTTGAACTCCAGCTTGGATAAGGCCCTTTTGAAATCTGGTTACGCGCACCAAATTTGTCTTTCCACCTCGCGTGTAAGTGTCGGTGACAGTTACGGCCTTTGTTTCTAAATTCGTTTTTGTGCTTGAAAAAACTTGAACGTCTTGAGCCACAATTCGCATGGTCAAAAAGAGAATTGCAGCGCATAAAATTGAAGGACGCCATTTAGTTTTCATAGTCAGTGTTCAATTTCACAAAACCTAATCCGCGAAATTCGCTTAATCCACGGTTAAAGCAAATGCCCCATCTTCTGCCTCTTCGTTTTCAGATATTTTTCATTGTGTGGATTCGGCTTCACGCGAATCGGCACCTGCTCGACAATCTTCAGTCCGTAACCCTCCAGCCCGACAACCTTTTTCGGATTGTTCGTCAGCAGCCGGATGGTTTTGAGCCCGAGGTCAACAAGGATTTGCGCACCGAGACCGTATTCGCGCAAATCCATGTCGTAGCCCAGTTTCTGGTTGGCCTCGACGGTGTCGTAACCCTGCTCCTGCAATTTGTAGGCCTTGATTTTTGCCGGCAGGCCGATTCCCCTGCCCTCCTGCCGCATGTAAACAATCACCCCGCGTCCGGCCCCGGCAATCTGCCGCATGGCCTGATGCAATTGCGAACCGCAATCGCAGCGGCGCGAACCGAACACGTCGCCCGTCAGACATTCGCTGTGGACGCGCACCAGAACCTTGTCGCGCCCGGCTACGTCACCGTAAACGAGCGCCAGATGATGCTGCCCGTCCGGCCGCGAGTGATACAAAACCAGATCAAAGTCACCGTAATCGGTCGGCAGCTTCACGGTCTCAACGCGCTCAACCAGTTTTTCGCGTGTGCGCCGGTATTCAATCAGGTCGGCGATGGTGCAGATTTTCAGGCGATGTTTCCGGGCAAATTTTCTCAATTCCGGCAGCCGCGCCATCGAGCCGTCGTCGTTCATGATTTCACAGAGCACGCCGATGGGGCGCAGCCCGGCGAGTTGAGCGAGGTCCACCGCCGCTTCGGTGTGGCCGGCGCGTTGCAGCACGCCGCCGGGCCGGGCGCGCAACGGAAAGACGTGGCCGGGTTGGACCAAATCCTCCGGCACGGCGGCCGGTGACGCCATGATTTGAATGGTTTTGGCGCGGTCGGCGGCGCTGATGCCGGTGGTGATGCCGCCCGCGGCATCCACGCTCACCTGAAAATCGGTGCGAAAACTCTCGCGGTTCTGGTGCACCATGCGGTCAATGCCCAGTTGTTGCAGCCGGCTGGCGGTCGCCGGCACGCAAATCAATCCGCGACCGAACCGGGCCATGAAATTGACGGCGGCGGGGGTGACGTGCTGCCCGGCCATGATGAGGTCGCCCTCGTTCTCGCGGTCTTCATCATCCACGACTATGACCATTTTCCCCCGGCGGATGTCTGCAATGACGGACTCGCTGCTGTCGAAAGTGTTTTTCATGACGAAACCAGCGTAGTCTTCTGACGCGCAAATGCCAGCCGATTCAATCCACTTTTTTGTTGGCCCCGGCGTTTCATCGGCTTAGTATCTCCATGCGCTCCAGCGCAATATGCCGAAGGCTGGGAAATTTGTTTTGTTATGCCATCGAACAACTCGACCAAGAGAACCGGCGGCCCGGGAAAATCCAGTCAATGGGATGCCACGCCAATTTCGGAACAGAGCATGCGGAGGCTCGACCGGCTGGCCAGCCTTGGATTGCTTTCGGCGGGCATGGCTCACGAAATCAAAAACAGCATGGTCGCCATCAACACCCTGGTCGGCCAGTTGCTGCAGAAGGGCGAAGACGAGGAGTTCTCGGAAACGGTGCGGCGCGAGTTGCGGCGGATTGACACGCTGGTGAACCAGATGCTGCGGTTCGCCTCGCCGGGCAGAAATGAATTCGCCACCGTGCACGTGCACGATTTGCTGGACCATTCACTCCGGCTCGTCGAACACCAGATCAACAGCAAGTTGGTCACGCTCAACCGCCGTTATGCCGCCACGCCGGACACGGTCAGCGGAGACGAATACCAGTTGCAGCAGGCTTTCATGAATTTGCTGTTCAACGCCATCGAAGCCGTGGGGATGAACGGCACGCTGACGATAAGCACGGAAGTCGCCGGTGAGAAGCCGGGCGAACGGCGCATGCGAATTCACATTCAAGACACCGGCATGGGCATCGCGCCGGAAAACCTGTCACGCCTGTTCGAGCCGTTTTTCACGACCAAGAAAAACGGCACCGGCCTGGGGCTGGCCATCTGCCAGCGCATCGTCCACGAACACGGCGGTGAAATCACTGCCCAAAGCGAGGCCAAAAAAGGCGCGACGTTCAGCATCGCGCTGCCGGCGCTGTAGCAGCAATCCTTTTATTCCCCGACGAGGTGGTACGGGCTGACGACATCGTCGCCGAGGTGCATCCTGGGTGTGGCCTTGAGCGAAAAGCTGAAGGCGATGGTGAAATCCTCCGGACCGGTGCTGTTGTCCACCACGCGGAAGGTCAGGGCGCCCGTCCAACTCCGGAAATCGCGGTAGAGCGTGTAAAATTGTTCCTGCAAGGTGCCGTTTTGCGCGTTGAAATCATGCGTGGCTCGGAACCCCCAGTTGTCGTTCAGGCGGTAAAAATACGTGCTGGTGATGAAATTGTCGCCGCCCACGCTGTTGCCGAAAAAACCGCCGCGCAAATACCAGTGGCCGAGGCCCCAGCTCCATCTTTCATTCGGCGTGAAGGTGAGTTGATGAAACGCGAGATTCAAACGGGTGTCGTTGATGTCGTAGCGCAACTGGGATTCCAGCGTGATCCACGAGCGCGGCCGGAACGCGAGCGCGGAATAAAGATCGTTGAAGGTTTTTTGCGGGCCGGCCGTGGTCAAACCGTTTTGCAGCGCGTTGGTGCTGGTGTTGGGCTTGAGCCGCCAGTCCAGCATCACGTTCCAGTCCAGCAGATTGTCGAGCTGCCCGTCGCGCTTGGTTTGCAGCGTGTTGCGAAGGCCGAAACGAATGACGTTCTGGCTGTCGACTGAATCAATGTCGTTGTAATCGGGATATTCAATCGGAAGAATTTCCAGGCTGGGCAATTCGGAATCGAATTGGGGCAGTTGCGACGGCGGTGTGCTCGGGTCGGGAACGAAAACGTAATTCACCGACGGCTCGATGATGTGGCGCAGGCCGTCAATATCGAGCAGTGAATTGGTCGCGCCCGTCCACAAGCGCGAGGCTTTGAAGGACGTTTCAACACCGGTGTTGAACACATTGCGCCAGGTTGCGGAGTTGGTGCCGCCCGGGCCGGTTTCCGAGCTGTAATAGGTAAACCGCCCGCCAACGCGCGGCGTGACGTTCAGCCAGTTGAAAAATTTCCACGGCAGGAGCAATTGATGATACGTGTCGGCGCGCGCGGCGGAATAATCAGGCGGCATGCCATTGACATTGGTGTACAACGCTTCATTCGTGCTGGCAAACACCTGTCGATAGTAACCCGCCGAACTTTCGCTCTCATAATAGATTGGCGTGTTGAACACCTGCTGGCGGAAACCGGTGAGTTTCACGTCGGGCAGCCGCTCGACCTGGTCGAAAAAATTGTTGATGCGCGGCGTGGTTTCGGCGTCGAGGCTCCAGTTTTCACTGTATTTGTTGACCTCGACGAACGTGTCCGGCTGCGGATTTGCGGTATATTCGCCTTCAAAAAAATCGTGCAACACCAGCGGGTCGCTCTGGTAATTTACCAGCGTCTTCAAGTTCAAATTGGTCAACGGCGTCGCCTGCCACGCAAAATTGAAACGCTGCCGGTTTTCGGGGATGGGGCTGAGATTGGCGAAGCCGTTTGTGCTGATGCTCCTGCCGGAATCAATGTCGTGGAGATAATAATACTTCAACGCAAAATCGCCCCAGCGGCCAAGCTGCAAATGCAAATCAGGCCCCGCTCCCACGCCGCGGCGTTCACGGTAATCCAGATGGATTTTGCCGTCCGCGTTGTCGCCCAGGTACCAGGTATAATTGTTCAGCAGGTACGGTCCGTAGGCGCTGCGGTCGCCGGGGGTAAAGTTAAAGTTGTTCGCGCGCTCGCCAAGGTTGCGCTTGTAATACGGAAAATAAAACGCTGGAACACCGTCCACAAATAACACCGCGTTCCACATCTCGACGTATTTGCCGGGGACAATTTTTACGCGGCTCGCGCGCACGCGCGTCGCGGGGTCGCTGACATCGTCGGTCGTGATAAAAACATGACGCGTGCTGTAGGTGCGGTTGGTGGTGTTGCCCTCCAATTCCCGGCCGGCGGCAAACACGGGCGGTTTGCCGGTGCGGAATTCCTCGCTCTGCATCTGGTGTGTCTTGAAATTGTAGCGGATGTGCTCGCCAACCCAGATTTGGTCGCCCATCTCGATGCGCACATGACCATCGGCCACGGCCTCACCCGATTGGTAATTGACCTCCGCGCTGTCCGCCGAGAGGGTTGTGTCGCCGTATTTCACGTAGATGCCATTCGTCCCGCGCGCCAGCCCCGACGCCATGTCGTATTCCACCCGGCCTTCGGGCAAACCGGGAATGATTTGATTGAGCGCCTGCACTTCCCACGACGGTTCCTGCTGCGCGGAAGAAATGAAGGGAAAAACCGCGATAAAAAAAATCAGCGGGGCGATTGCGGGCAATTTTCTCATCAGGCGCGGCCAATTAAACAGAACAAGCCGCGACTGCCAAGCGAGTTTTACCGCCAGGACGCCGCAAACGCCGGGAATTCGATCACGAAAACCGGAGCGGAATTTTTCCCAATTTCTGCCTTCCGAATTTTGAAAAGTCCGCCTGCGATCAATTCTTTTGCGGCAGGAATGCGAATGCCACCGCGGCCAGGATGCACATAAACGCCGCGACGTAATTCCACCGGATTTTTTCGTGCAGATAACAAATTGCGAAGACAACGAAGACCGACAGTGTGATGATTTCCTGGATGATTTTGAGCTGCGACGCTGTATAAACCGAGTTGCCCCAGCGATTGGCCGGCACCTGCAGGAGATATTCGAAAAACGCGATACCCCAGCTCACGAGGATGACGAGCAGCAGCGGCTTGCTTTTGAATTTCAAATGGCCATACCAAGCCGCCGTCATGAAAATGTTCGAACAAATCAGCAGCACAATCGGCAGCCAGCGGGATGAAGTAATATCCATGCCCAGAAAATGAATTTACCGGCCAGCCGAGTCAAATTGGAATGTGCTTTTTCCTGCCGTGCGCCGCGCACCGGGCGTCTGTCCCCGCCGCCTGAGCCATTACCTGCTTATGGTCATGCGCAGCGGAACTTCTCATAATTTTCCGTTCGACAACGCGATGCGGCGTTCACAAACTGGTTTCATGCCTGACACTTTTCCCGCCTACGACAAGCTGCTCAAACGCGCCCGCGAAATCGCGCTCCTCGACAGCGCCAACAGCCTGCTGTCTTGGGACAAGGAAACCTACATGCCGGCCAAGGCGCTTGATTATCGCGCCGGGCAGATGGCGTACCTCAGCGGGCAGGCACACCGGCTTTTCACCGCCAAAAAAGTCGGGGAATGGATTTCCGAATGCGAGCAGCACGGTTTTGCGCCCGGCTCCGCCGAGGCGGCCAACGTCCGCGAATGGCGCCGCAGCCATGATCGCAAGACGAAAGTCCCGGCGCGTCTGGTGGAAAAATTCCAGCGCCTCTGCGCCCACGCCCGTGGAGCCTGGGGCGAGGCCCGCAAGGAATCGAAATTCAAAATTTTCCGGCCGCATCTCCAAAAATTGATGGATTTGCACCTGCAATTCTCCGGGTTGTGGGGCTATACCGGTTCCCCATACAACGCGCATCTCGACGACTATGAACCCGGCGCGCGCGCCGAGGATTTGCGCGAACTGTTCGCCCGGTTGCGGCCGGAAATCGTCGCCATTCTCGGACCGGCGATGGAGCGCTCCGCCGCCACGCCGCGTTCGATCTTGAACGGGCATTATCCCATCGCCGAACAGCAGGCGTTCAACCTCGAGGTGGCGCAGGCGATGGGTTTTGATTTTGCCGCGGGACGGATTGACACCACGACGCATCCATTTTGCAGCGGGCTGGGTTTGAACGACTGCCGGCTCACCACGCGTTACAACGAGGCCGATTTCACGCAGTCGCTTTATGGCATCATGCACGAGGCTGGCCACGGGCTTTACGATCAGGGATTGCCGCCCGAACATTACGGAACACCACTTGGGCAGGCGGTTTCGCTCGGCATCCATGAATCGCAGTCGCGGCTCTGGGAAAATCACGTCGGCCGGAGCGAAACCTTCTGGCAACACTGGCATCCCATCGCATGCAAACATTTTCCGGAACTGGGCCGGCTCACGCCCGCGCAGGTCACGGGTGCGGTAAACCACGTCCAACCATCCTTCATCCGGGTCGAGGCGGACCAGGTCACCTATGATCTGCATATCATCTTGCGCTTTGAGATCGAGATGAAATTGATCGAGCGCCAGCTCGCCGTGGCCGACGTGCCGGCGTATTGGAACGAGCAGTTTGAGAAATCCTTCGGCCTGAAGGTCACCAAGGACGCCGACGGCTGCCTGCAAGACGTCCACTGGAGCATCGGCACGATGGGCTATTTCCCGACCTATTCGCTGGGCAATCTGAACGCCGCGCAGCTTATGCGCCGGGCGCAAACGGATTGTCCGGCGCTCGAAACTGAGTTGGCGCGCGGCGAATACGGCACGCTGCTCGGCTGGCTGCGCGAGAAAATCCATCGCCACGGCATGAGGCATCAGCCGCAGGAACTCATGCGCCTCGCCACCGGCGAAGGCACCGACACCGCAGCGCATCTCGCCGCGCTGCGGAGGAAATACGGGATCGCTGCCTAGCGGGTTTTGCCACCCGCGCGAACACAGGAAAAGGTTTGCGCCGGGCAGCCGTACGATGGGCAGCCAGAGGAATTCGAGCGAACTTGTTTTTACGAAGCGTAATTCGACTATGCAGACGGGGATTTTATCGATTGGAGTTCTTGGAAAGTTTTTTGTACCAACTCAAAAAGAGGACGAAACCCCTCAAACGCCGCCGCTGGTAAAGCTGGAATAACTTTCTCGGAAAAATGTTTCTTAGATGCTTTATCAATCTGACGATGATGTGGCTCCTGGCTTACGGTTTGATCCATCTCGAAGAATAATCCCTCAATATGCTGATGTATTTTCCGAGGTTTCAACACCAAACCTTTGCCATCTATTTGCTTCATCAGTGATTCGTCATCAAAGTAAAATTCCAGCGTCAAGTTGAATGCTTTAGCGTAATTCTCCCGACCAAGCGGCACCGGCAACAGCATCGCTGCTGCGGTTCCAGTTTTCTGCAATTTTACATTTTGATCAAATGGTGCGGGCTTGAAGTTTCTACTCATACAGCTAAACCCCTTTTTGAACCCCTCGTTATCTCTATCAAAGATTCCAACTGTAAGCGGTTCATCTGCACGAACAGATTCAAGCCCTAATTTCAAAGCTCCACAGCCTGCAGAGCCTTCACCCGAATCTTCATTAGTTGTGTCACATGAAAACACGCGAAAAGGGATTTGTATGGTTGGGAATAGTTTTTCCCATGCTTCGTGCAGAATTACCGCGTCCCACTTGCCCTCGACCAGCAAAATCGGACTGGTATGCGAGCTGATTTCAACTTTGAGTTTCTCTAGGCTGGCTCTTTCAGCTTCAGTCATTGCCACTGCAGTCTCGTATTTTTTTTGAAATTCTTTTTGGAATTCCATCAAGCCAAGCTCCTCTTCCAGTTCACTTGTGAGGTTCTTTGTTTCGACTTCTTCAAGCTGTGGAATCGTTGCGTCGTTCTTCGCATCGCGCGTGATGCGACGGATTAGCACGTTATCGCCGGACAGCGTGAAAAAAGCTGGTGAATGCGATGTCACGAGAATCTGTGCAGCCTTGCTATATTCATCGCGCATCCGATGAGCAAGTTTGGTGGACAGCCCGTGTTCCAAACTATTTTCAGGCTCCTCAAATCCCCAAATGTGAAATAGGTTTGAACTTTCGGATATGTAATGCAAAAGCGAAGGCAAAAACCTGCACCTGACGTGACTTCACTTTTTCGGGCCATCTGATGTGTTAGTCTGGGACCAAGAAAGGACCAGACAATGAAAGGCAAACGGTATACGACGGAAGACAAGATCCGCATCCTACGGGAAGTGGACGGTGGCAAGAGCGTGGGTGAGGTCTGCCGGGAAAAGAACATCGCCGAGCAGACGTTTTACCGGTGGAAGCGGACCTTTGGCATGATGGATGTTTCCGAGGCCCGGCAGCTCAAGGAGCTCCAGAAGGAAAACACCGAGTTAAAGAAGATGCTGGCCGAATCGCTGTTGAAGAATCGGGTCTTGGAGGCTGTATGCGAAAAAAAGTTGTGAGCCCGGCGCATCGCCGGGCGGCAGCACAACAAGTGGTGGCGGCAGGCCTGTGTTCCCAACGGGTTGCCTGTCGGCTCCTGCGCCTGGCGCGGTCCACTTACGGTTATCAAGGGCGAGCCCCCACCACGGCCGAGCAACAGTTAAGGAGACGGCTGCAGGAACTGTCGCAGGAGCATCCGCGCTACGGGTATCGGCGGATCGCAGCGTTGTTGCGCCAGGAAGGCTGGCGAGTCGGCAAACGGCACATTCAACGACTGCGCCGAGCGGAGGGATTGCGCGTCCCACCCACCAAACGAAAGGTAATTCGGCGCGGGCTATCCACGGGTTTGCCGACTACGGCCACGCATCGGAACCACGTATGGACCTGGGACTTTATCGCCGATGCAACGGTGCGTGGTGGGGCTTTGCGGATCCTAACGATCTTGGACGAACACACGCGGGAGTGTCATGTACTGCGGGTGGACCGCGCGCTGCGCGCGCAGGACGTGCTGACTTGGTTGCAGAAGGCCATCGAACAACAAGGCGCGCCGGAATATCTGCGTTCGGACAACGGATCGGAGTTTATCGCCAAAATCGTGCAGCGGTGGCTGGCGGAGAACCACATCAAGACGATTTACATTGAGCCGGGCAGTCCGTGGCAGAACGGCTTTGTGGAAAGTTTTCACGGTCGCTTTCGGGACGAGTGCTTGAATCGGGAGCAACTGTGGACGCTGACGGAAGCGCGAGTAGTGATTGGCGACTACCGCTGCGAATATAATCAACAAAGACCGCACAGCCGGTTGGGTTATCTGAGCCCGGCCCGGTTCGCGGCGCAACTCAGTCCATCCCCGGCGCCGGTCGGGCTCCGCCCTCCCTCTGCCGGGGATGGACAAAACCAGAACCAAAAACTAACATGAACCCAGTCTCAGGACTAACTCACGAAGTGGTACAGAAAAGTGAACCCGGTCACACCGGATTCCGTCACCCCTCACTCCGAGAGGCATCTCTTCTCCTCCGTGCGTGGTAGAAACTGCGAAGGCGCGAAAAAGTTCACCCAATTCCTGTGGCAAACGGATATCAACCGGAATGTTGGTTGATGTAAGGAACTCCTCCTTAAGCCGCCCGACACCACTGACAACGCTTTCATTTAGATTGCGAACCGCAGTGGCGATGGCCGAATCGTCCTCGCCTTTTTCAAAAATCACGTCTTGCAAACGCGAAATCATATAACCGAAGAATGCATGATCTTTAATTGCCGGGACGTATTCATATCGGATCGTATTCAAGAAGCGCTGAAGAGCAGCTTCGGCGCGATCCAACTTTTTCACAGGAACTAAACCACGGCTAAATAATTGAGCCAGATTTGAACGAGTTTGGGGAATCGTTGCGTCGCGCGTCCACGTTCTGGTAACCGAAAACTTTGTAGGCAAACTTTTTTCGTATCGTTTTCCTCGCCGAAAATTGATTGTGATTTGAATGTATTGTTTTCCTCGAATGGAATTTTTTCGCACCTCATTCAGACGCACCCTTGAAAAGTCACGGGCGAAGTCAAAAGGCGTATTCCAGTCCGTACGGTTGTTAAAGAAAAGGTTAAGAGCCTTGAGTAGATTCGATTTGCCTACGTCATTTTTCCCAGAAAACACGGTGACGTCCCGAAGGTCTCTGATCGTAGCGCGCCAAACAGAGCGAAAATATCGAATTTCTAATCCCTCAACGTGTATCATGTTGGTTTATAGCCTAACCGGAATGTTTTTCTTCGCCAGGAATTGTTTCACATCGCCGACGGTGTAGGTGCCGAAATGAAAAATGCTCGCGGCCAGAACGGCATCGGCCCGGCCTTCAAGCAACACCTCGGCCATGTGTTCCAAGCTGCCCGCGCCGCCGCTTGCCACCACCGGCACGCCCACCGCTTCGCTGATGCGCCGCGTAATGACCAGATCAAACCCGGCTTTCGTGCCGTCGGCGTCAATGCTGTTCAACACAATTTCGCCCGAGCCCAGCGCCACCGCGCGTTTGGCCCATTCCACCGCGTCCAGACCGGTCGGCTTGCGCGCGCCGTGCGAGAAAACTTCCCATTTGTCCGGCGCGACTTTCTTCGCGTCAATCGAGACCACAATGCACTGGCTGCCGAATTTTTCCGCTCCGGCGCGAATCAAATCGGGATTTGCCAGCGCCGAGGAGTTGATGCTGATTTTGTCCGCCCCGGCGCGGAGCATCGTGTACATGTCGTCCACGGACTTGATGCCGCCGCCGACGGTGAGCGGCATGAAACATTGGTCGGCGGCGCGCTGAATCACGTCCACCATCGTCGCCCGGCCGTGCGCGGTGGCGGTGATGTCGAAGAAGACCATTTCGTCCGCGCCCTGCTCGTTGTAGAGGAGCGCGAGGGCGACCGGGTCGCCGACGTTGCGGAGTTCGCCCGCCTCGGCCTTGCCGAACTGGACGCCGCGCGTGACCTGGCCGTCGTGAACGTCCAGACACGGAATAACTCGTTTGGCAATCATCGCGACTCAGTTCTACAGAAGGAAACGAAGGAAACAAAGACTGAAAATCATGCTGGCCTCTTCGTTCACTTCGTTGGCTTCTGTTGATCTTTCATCGGTTGGCGTCGGGCAGGATCATCCGGTGAATCCCATCCACCAGCTTCATCTCGTGGAAGTTGATGAGCAAACCCACGGGGATATCGAGCAATTTCATGTAGCTCAGCAATTGCGCTTTGTGGATGGGCAGCACTTCCTGAACGGACTTGAGCTCCAGCAACAGGCATTCCTCGACCAACACATCAAACCGTAACGGCTCCTCAAACAAAAAGCCCTTGTATTCAATTTTCACCACGCGCTGATTCACCGCACGGAGGTTCTGCAGACTCAATTCCCGCATGAGGCACTTCTCATAGATGCTTTCGATCAAGCCTGCCCCCTTCAGACGATGGACCTCAATGGCCGCGCCGATGACCGTCCGGCTCAATTCGTCTGCTCTTTGGAATAGTGGATGCATGGATGACTTCTACAGAAGAAAACGGAGGAAACAAAGACTGAATAAAACTTTTGGTTTCTTCGTTCACCTCGTTGTCTTCTGTGAATTTTTAATTTGTTTGCGCCGGGCAGAATCATCCGGTGAAGTAAACAGAGAAAACAAAGACTGAACGCAACATCTGCTTCTTCGTTTACTTCATTGGCTTCTGTTGGTCCTTTGATGCCGGTTAAACCGCCCCGCTGTTGGAACTGCTGACAAATTCCTTGTGAAGCCGGGCGTAAACACCGTCCTGCCTCAACAAACTTTCGTGCGTGCCGCGCTCGACAATCTGTCCCTGATCCAGCACCAAGACCAAACCGGCCTTGCGGATGGTGCTCAACCGGTGCGCGACGACGAAAGCTGTCCGTCCGCGCAGCAGAATTTCCAGCGCCCGTTGCAGCCGCGCCTCCGTCACTGTATCAATTGCGCTGGTCGCCTCGTCCAGCACCACAATGCGAGGATTGACCAGCATCGCCCGGGCAAAACACACGAGTTGCCGCTGGCCAAACGACAACGCAGCGCCGCGCTCGGCCACCTGCGTCTGCAATCCGTGCGGCAGCGCGTCCAGCAAATCGGCGCAGTCCAGAGCCGCCAGGGTCGCGCGCACGTCTGATTCCGTCGCCCCGGGCCGGGCGAGCCGGATGTTGTCCAGCACGGTGCCGGAAAACAGAAAATTGTTCTGCTGCACGCTGCCCATCTGCGAACGCAGCGAATCGCCGGTCGCATCGCGCAAGTCCGTGCCGTCCACCAGCACGCGACCGTTGGCCGGCAGATAAAATTTCTGGAGCAATCCGACGAGTGTCGTCTTGCCGCTGCCGGTGTGCCCCACCAACGCGACGATCTGGCCCGGCTCGGCCACAAATGAAATGTCCTTGAGCACCGGTCGTCCCCGCTGATACTCGAAATGCACGGATTGAAATTCCACGCGGCCTTTGATGGACGGCATCTGTTTGGCCGCGGGCGCGTCAACCCACTCCGGTTTCTGGTCCAGCATCCGGAACAACCGTTCCGCTCCCGCCATCGCCATGAACGCCTGGTTCAGTTGATTTCCGATGGCCTGCACCGGATCGAAGAACAGGTTGGCCAGGAAAAAGAACATGACCAAGTCACCCACTTCCATGTGCATCCAGCCGTGCCAGCGCAACACACCGTATCCGCCCGCCAGCGCCATTGCGCCGAGGAAAAGCTGGCTTTTCAATTGCAACAAAGGCACGAACACTGCGGACGCCTGCGCCACGCCCACGTTGTTCTCGCCATGAACATCAATCAATTTGCGGAAGAACCCCGAATTGATTTCCTGCCGGACAAACGCCTGTGTCACCCGGATGCCGCTCACCGATTCGGCCAGAGTGGAAGTGACCCGGCTCCAGGATTCCTGCACCCTGCGCAGGCGGCGGCTCATCTCGCGCCGGTAATTTTCGTTCACCACCCAGATGACGGGCACGAGGATGAGCATCAGTGAAAAGAGCTTCCAATCGTAAAACGCCATCAACGCCGCCGACGTCGCCATCTGCAGTCCCTGCACCACCAGCACGAACGCCACGTCCTGTGCCCCGGCGCGCACGCTGTCAATGTCCGATGTCATCCGGCTGATGATGCGGCCGAACTTGGTCTGGTTGAAAAACGACATCGGCATCGTCATCAGCTTGCGGAACAGGTCCGACCGCATGTCGTGCACCACCGCCTCGCCCAGTTCCAGCGCGAACCGCTGGCGGAAATGAAAATTCATCACCGTGAACAACGCCAACGCGAAATACCCCGCCGCATACCAGTAAATTCCCGTCAAATCCCGGTTCGCAATCGGCCCGGTAATGGTGCGGCCAATCAACCACGCCAGCGCCGGCAATTGCAGACCGCGCGTGAACGTCAGGACAAACAGCCAGTTCCGCTTGGCCGCGTAAGGTTTCGTGTAATGGAAAATCCGGCGGATGAGCGTCATTTGGAGCGGCGCCTTGTCCGCCTCGCGCTCCTCCGTCGGATTGTAGTAGGTAATCGCCTCCCGCGCCGAAAGGTCACCCTTGGCGATATCGTGGTCCGGCTTCCGGTTCTCACTTTTCATTCCCGCCTCCCGCTTCACCAAGATCCATGATCTGCAACAGCGCTGTCTCGTGATACGGTCCCGGTCGATGCACCAGTTCCGCGTGTGTGCCCGATTGCGTCAACCGCCCGTCCTCGAGCACGAGGATCAAATCCGCCCGCCGCAACAAACTCAACCGGCCCGACACCACAAATGTCGTCCGCTCCGCCATCGCCTCGCGCAATGCCGACGCAATCTCGTTCTCCGTCCGCGCATCCACCGACGCCGTCGGATCGTCCAGAATCAGGAGCGGCGGTTGCAACAACAATGCCCGCGCCAGCGCCAGCCGCTGACGCTGACCACCTGACAAATCCACGCCCGATTCCCCCAGCACCGTCTCGTAGCCCTGCGGCAGCGCCGAGATGAACTCGTGCGCCGACGCAATCCGCGCCGCGCGCTCAATCTGTTCCATTGTCGCGTGCGGATGCCCGAACGCGATGTTCGCCGACACCGTGTTCGAGAACAAAAAGCTCTCCTGATATACAATCCCGATTTGCCGCCGGAACGTGTCCAGGTCCAGTTCCCGCAAATCCTTTCCATCCGCCAGAATCCGGCCCGCGCCCGGGTCGTAAAAACGCGGAATCAAACCCAGCAACGTGCTTTTGCCCGCGCCCGTCATTCCGAAAATGCCGATGACCTGTCCCGGTTTGGCCTCGAATGACACACCGGTCAGCACCGGTTTTGCCTCGTGATAACCGAATGTTACTTTTTCAAAGACCATCCGGCCTGTGAGCCGTCCCGGTTTAACGGCGTCCTTTCGGCTTTGCACCTCCACCGGTGTGTCCATCACCTCGAACACCCGCCGCGCCGCCGCCAGGCTCTGTTGCACCGAGTTCGCGATGGTCGAGATGGTCGCCACCTGTCCCGTGAACTGCTGGAGCAAACCCGCGAACACCACAAGCCCGCCACCCAGCGGAATTTTCCCCTGCACATACAGCCAGCCGCCGTAGGCGAACAAAATCACCAAGCTCAACTGCGACAACATCTGCGTGCCCGGCGTGAACACCGACAAATCCCAGAAAATTTTCCGTTGTTGCGACGACACCAGGTCGTTCGCCTCCTCGAACCGCCGGACTTGATGCGATTCGGCAGCAAATCCCTTGACCGTCTGCATGCCGCGCACGCTCTCGCTGAACAGCAAAATCATGTTGTCCGTCAGCTCGCGGTTGCGCAGGTAACCCGGCCGCAGCCGCGCCGAATAAAAATGCGCCAGCCACCACAACGGCACCGATACCGACAGGCAAACTACGGTCAGCGAGGGTTGAATCCGCCACATGAAAACCGCATAGGCCACCAGCGTCAGAATCATCGTTGTTCCCTGCAACAGCACGCCGTCCACGAACAACCGCGTGTTCTGCACATCGCCGGTCACCCGGTTGAAAATCGAATTGGAACCGTGCACGTCGAAGAAGCTGAAGCTCAGCCGTTGCAGCTTGGCGTATAGTTGCGCGCGGAGTTCCGGCACAATTTCCCCCTGCGTCAATCGCGCCGTGACCATGTTGTAGGCGTAGGTGAGTACCGCGCGCAACACCGCCTGCGCGACAATCGCCAGCGCCAGCGCGGTGACAACCTGCAACGCGGCCCAGGCGGCCGGAGGCTTCCAGCCAAACGGATAAACCGGAGCGGGCAGAGTCGGATCAAGCGCGTAGCGGATGACGTCGATCACCACGCCCAGCAATTTGAGACCCGCGATGCCGAGCAGCAACAGCACCACGCTCAACACCAGCGACCACAGGCAATCCGCGCGGAACCGCCAAGCCAGGGACAGAAGCCGGCGGACCAGTTCCCGTGTGGGATACCGTTCGCCGGTCGGCAAATTGTTGGATGTTCCGGACATTTCCAGAACGACAAAATGCCGCAGCCCGAACCGGCAATCGAATCAAAAAATTGATGAGGATGAATTCCACCGTGTAAAGTTGGTGGAGGAAACAGGGATTTGGTGATGGTGGAGTTTGAAAATTTTGGAAGGCGAGCGTCCATGCGAGCCGGGCATGGCGGGTTGAAACTTATTTACTTTGGGGATGGCTGAAATATATTCGTGACTTGGTTGCCGACGTGGCGGAATTGGCAGACGCGCTAGACTCAAAATCTGGTATCCGTGAGGATGTGTGGGTTCGACCCCCTCCGTCGGCACCATCAAAACAAAGGCTTTGTCCTTTGCGCATAATTTGCCTCAGCCTTGATTTGCCTTGAAATTGGCTGAATTGGGCTGGCACAAACCAGCAGCAAATAATGATTCGCCCTCTGTTTTTCATTGGCAACAAGCGTTCAGGAACGTCCCAATTGCTCCGGGTCTTGAACTTGCATCCGCAGGTTTTCGTATCTCATGAGTCCGACATCGCCTGGATTTTATATCAGTTTCATCACGACCAGCCGTTTCGCGCACATGCCTGGGACTCGGACCGGGGCATGCGCCTGACGCTGGAGACCGCGGGACATTTGCTCCGACGGGAGGCAAGTCCCCGGGAAAATTTTGTCACCGTGCAGACGGCGGTGATGGAACAGGGTAATCCATGGCTGCCGGCCCGGCAGAAAACCGGCCTGCAATGGATTGGCGACAAGAAGCCGATGCAACACACGGACCCGGAGTTGTTGAAGTTTTTATCGGAGCACTTTCCCGAGGCGCGTTTTCTGCATATTGTCCGGCATCCGTTCGAAGTGGTGGCGAGTTCCGACCGGTTCAATCAGACTGCGGACGGGGATTTCTGGCTGGGGCTGTCACCGGAGGAAAAAGTGGAGCGATGGGCCTTTCACGAACAACAGGTGTTGCATCTCCGCCAAACCTTGCCCGGGCGCGTTCACAGCCTGCGCTACGAAGATTTCTGCCGCCAAACTGAAAAGGAAATGTCCCGGGTGTTCGATTTTTTACAGTTGGAGCCGAATCCCCATGCGCTCCGGGAGGCCGCCCGTCAGACTCGACCGCTGGCCCGCACAGTCCCGGCGATTCGATGTTCCGCGGAAACGGTGCGCATTGCCACCGTGCATGGCTATGATTTGCAGCGCCCGACTGGCAGGCTCCGGGTGCTGGCGCAGAACATTTACTGGCAGACGGCCAAAAAATTGAAAAAGTGAAGAATCATGCATCCCTCGGTCTTCAAGGTGTTTGAGGAAATCTGCCGGGCGGGAAAGATTCGCGGGGCCGTACTCGAAATCGGCGCGACACCGGATGACTCCACGTTGTTGAACCTGCCTTCACTGGCCGGTGCCGCCGAGAAGATTGGAATCAACAAAACGGGCAGCTCCCGGTTCCGAGACTTTAAAATTCTGGAGGCAGACGCCAACGACATGGCCTGTTTCCCCGAGCAGCGATTTGACGTCGTACTTTGCAATGCCGTGCTGGAGCATGACCGCTTTTTCTGGAAGACCCTGGCGGAAATCCGGCGGGTTGTCCGGGTGGGAGGATTGGTGGTCATCGGCACACCGGGTTACCGGCAACTGCACTTCGAGCCAAAACTTCGCCGCTGGCTCGCCCGGCTGTCGCGGTTTTCCAGGCATCCAGAGGGCTGGCCCTTGCAGCATTCGACGCTCACCCTTGGCGTCCACAATTTTCCGGGCGATTATTATCGTTTCAGCGAACAGACATTTCGGGAGGTTTTCTTCGAAGGAATGACCGAGGTCGCGATCCGCACGGTCCTTGTTCCGCCGCGGATCATTGGCGCCGGTGTCCGCGCCTGAGCGGGTCAATCCAACTGACGTGCAAGTTCGTTCAGCAAGTCCACCCATCGGTCGGCCCAACGGGCGATGGAATAGTTTCGCACCACCAATTCCCGGCCTGCCCGGCCGAATGCCGCCCGCAACTTTTCCTGCCCCGCCAAATGGTGGATGGCCCGTCCCCAATCGTCCGGCTGCACAGCCAGACAGCCTGTCACTCCATCAACGACAATGTCCCGGTTAACGCCAATGGGAGTGGCGACAACAGGAAGCCCGGCAGCCATGTACTGCACCAGTTTTGCTCCGCATTTGGCCGCCTGATAAGGATTGTCCTGCAACGGCATGATGCCGACATCCATGTGGTCCGCGATAGACCCTTCCACAGCGGGTGACCATTTCAGAAAACGAGACCATCCGACGCCCCGCAAAAAACTCGGAGGTTCGTCCGAAATTACCACGAGTTCGAAAGAGACCTGCCGGCGAATTTCACCCAGCACACCCAGCCAGGGCAGCAGCGTCTGTTCGATGGACATGGAACTGCCCAGCCAGCCGACGCGCAGCGGGCCGTTCAATCGGAAATCCGTCCGGACGTGAAACCGTTCAGCATCCACCACGGTTGGTATGACAACGCAGCGGCGGGAGAAGGGCGCCAGCTCTCTGGCAAGAGCGCTATTCCCGCACACCACGACTTGCGCGCGACGGCAGAGTTCAAGCAGCCGTTCTCGTCCCGGTCCCAGGTACAACGCGTCGTCGATGTCCAACACCATGGGATTTTGCGCTTTCAGAAACGGCTGGCGGCTCACGGGCAATTCGCGGCTGACGATGACGGGTTCATCCGGACGAAGTCTGCGGAGCGCCGCGATGGCCCGCGCAGTTTGCCAGCCGCGATGCAGGCGCCGGGTTGCGTGCTGCCACCGGGAAGCGGCCCGTGGTTGCGCCTTACCCATGCCCGAATCAAAGTGATGCATCCGCAAATGCCAGTCGCGCCGGAGAAAATGTTCTGCGTAAGCGGCTATTCGCAGCCGCGCGGAGGGGTGGTTGACACCCTGTGTAAATGCCAGAAGCTGTTTCATGCTGGACGGGTTTTGCCGGAAAACACGCGGGAATACAACGCCTCCAATTGTTGGAATTGATCCTCCTGACCAAGGGTTGGCGCCAACTGCCGGGCCGCCGCGCCCAGTCGCTTTCGCAGGTCGGAATCCAGAAGCTGCCGCAAAGTTTCCGCCAGTTTTCCCGCGTCATTTGGCCGGTCCAAAACCAGCCCATTCACTCCGTTCCGGATCAAATCCGCCGAACCGTCGAACCGGCTCGTGACCACCGCACAACCTACGGCCAAGGCTTTCAAAGTCGAGAGGCTGCCGGCATCGTGATACGTCGGATGCAAAAAAATGTCCGCCGCTTGGTAGTAATCATCAATGTTTTGCACCCAACCAGCCAGACGACAGCCATCGCCAAGTTCGTGCCGCCGGATATGTTGTTGAAAGGCTTCGTCCTGGTTGTGCCCCGTGATGACCACCAGCAGTTTTTTCCGGGCCGGCGCGTCCAGCAGCGACAAGGCGCGCAGCACCGTCATGACGCCCTTCAGATAAAAGTTGGTGGCGGTGACCAGCACCAGCAGACGATCGCCTACGCCCAGTTCCCGGCGTAACTGCTGGACAGCATCCGGGGTTGGAGAAACCGGCAGGCGGATGCCATTGGGAATGACGATTGAATTCCGGCAACCCAATTGCGCGAAGTCGGAAGCAACTCTTTTGCTACAGGCGACGAGAAGCCGGTGATGTCGACGCTGGTGGGACTGCAATCGCACATCGCGCCACAGCCGGACGTGCCAGAACCTGCGGAGACGCAACGCCAGGGGGTAAGACCGCAACTGGCGAAACCAGTTGTGAACGAGTGACCCCATCAAAGGGTGAAAAACATCAGACGCCATGAGACAACCTGTGTCATGCACGATTTCAGCGGAGGAACATTTTACAAGGTCTTGCAGGGCTGTCGCGCGCCTCCATGAATTCTTCAAATGCCGGGACGCCGGCAACGTCATCAAGGTGCAGGCTTTTGGAACAGGCGCCCCGGCCCGTTCGCAGACGATGTACACGTCATGCCCCCGATCCGCCAGCCATGGCCCATAATTTTGCAACCATTCCGACGCTCCGCCGTGGTCCGGCTGATAAATCCCGATGGCCAGAAGAATGCGCGCACGATGTTCAGGCGGTTGCATGTTCCAAGCTTCGCCGCAAAAGTTCATCGGCCGCATCCGCCATCTCCTGCCACGAGATTTGTTGAAGACACCAGGCTGTCTCCGAGCGTGAAGTCGTGTGGATGCATCGCCAATTGCAGCCGGCACAGGGCACGGGCCGATAAAGCACTTTTGACAATAGCGCGGCCTCACGGGGATATGGAAAATATCTTGCCGGAAGACCGCTGCCGCCGACTGCGACAGTCGGCCGGCCCAGGGAAACGCCAAGGTGATAGATCCCGCTATCGTTTGAAATCACCAGTTCAGCGCGGGCCAGCAGGTCTGGCAGATCTTCGGTCGGAATCTGACCGCAAAGGTCAACAAGGTCGGGATTGGCGCTGGTGTTGTCAGGCCAGCGGATGGGAGAATTATTTTTTTTACCGCCGATGAGAATTACGGCCAGTTTGTATTGTGTTGCGACCTGCCGGGCGGCGCGCAGAAAGTTTTCCAAAGGCCAGGAACGTCTCCGGTCGGATGCATTGGGTGAAAGTACAAGATAGGGACGCTCCGGGAGGCTGAGGCTGCGGAGCGGCTGGCCATTCTTCCGCAACCGCCAAGGCTCTGGAGAAATGGCCAGCTCCATCCCGGCCATGAATTCAACGTACCGTTCCAGTTCATGCATGGGCGAACACCGTGGCGAGATGAGCTTCGTGTAAAAACGGTCGCCGCACCACCGCTCCTGCGGACCAATGAAGGGTGCATGACCTGCGCTGCCAATCCTTTCCGGGGCCCCGGTGGCGCGAACCAGACAATCTTCCACCCGGAGCATGCGGTTAAAGGTCGGTTGAACCGCAAGGCTGAAACGACCGGCCACCGCCTTGAGAATCGCCGCCCGATATGAAAAACGGCGGGTAAAACGGTGTCGGTCGATTCCTTCCACCCGGTCCACATGAAAATGGCGTCGTGCGAGTTCGACCAACGCCGGATGCACGAACAAAACCGCCCGCAATCCTTGCGAGCGCATCCGAGCGGTCAAACGTGTGATTGAGTGTCCGGCCAGCAGCAAATCACCCAGGCCATGCAGACAGAAGATGGCACCCTCCTGTCTTCGGGACTTTTTCCGGCAGGTCAAAAGGATGATCGAGTCAAAACTCAACAGCAATCCGGCACGAAGCAGCCGGAACCATCTGTCCAGATGATTGCGAAGTCTGGATTTCACAAAAATACCCGCCACTGGTCGGTGAGACTTTCAATCAGCTCGTGTTGGGGTCGCCAGCCGAGATTGTTAATCCGCCCGGGATTGCCAACACTATGCCAGAGGAAGTCTGGTGATGCCTCGCCAGATTTCACATCAACTTCCACCCCGGCCAGGCGTGCCACAATACCGGCGACAAATTCAACGGTGTGCCCCTTGCCGGTGCATATGTTGACCACCGATGGCGGGTCTGGTGATTCTGCCAGCATGATGAGCGCGCGGGCCGCATCCCGCACGTCAATCCAATCACGGACATGATTTCCAGAGTGAACCTCCACCGGGCGCACGCCCCGGCGGATCCGCTCCAGCAAGGCGCCCACAAATCTATGACTCCCCTGGCCGGAGCCGATGAGGTTGAACAGGCGCGCGGTGCTCACGGCAAGACCGTTTGCCGCAAACCGGCAGGCCACATCAAATTGTTCGCACTTCGCCCGGCCGTAATCGGAAAGCGGGCGACAGGCGTCGGTTTCGGATGCCCCCCCCGCATTTGTTGAGTTCCCGTATTCAGCGGCTGAACCCATCAGCACAACGCGGCACGATGGCTGTTCCGCCTGCACTGCCTCAAGAATCATCGTGGTGCTGCGAACATAAAAATCCCGCAGCTCGGAATTGGCGGCCATGGGATGATGTCCGATGGCATTCAACAGGATTGACGGTCGCAAATTTCGCAGAAGCGTCCGCAAATTATGAGCATCACATACATCAATCAAATGCCAGGAATCTCCATTGATCTTGGCGGGTCGTGAGGCTGACCGGCCGGCTCCCACGGTCCGGTGGCCGTGGGCTTTAAGTTCAGAGAATGCAGCGCGTCCGACAAAACCGGCTGCCCCCAGCACAAGCCAGCGAGCAACATCATTCTCGCCAAGATATGAGAGATCCTCTGTTTTCACGTCTGAACTGTAGGGCATGACCTGGGCCATCCGGCCATGCGGAACTGGTCCTGGTTTTGGTCGAACACATCTTGGGCGGCCGCGTAATCCTCCCGGCGTCCGATGTCCAGCCAGATGGCGTCCGATTCGAAGCAGGCCACCTTTTTTTTCTGGGCCAACAATTGCAACACAAGCTCCGGGAAGTCGAAGTGCCGGTTGGGCGGGATGTATTCCAAAGCCCGCCGGTCATAGACGTAAATTCCCATGCTGACGGGATACACATACTGCGGTTTTTCGATGTAACCTGTGACTTCGCCATCTTGAATCTGCATCACTCCGAGATCAACGTTCACCTGTTTTCGGTGGCTGGCGATCGTCAACCAGGCTCCGCTCTCGCGATGAAAGTTGATCAGGCGTGGAAAATCCAGCGTCGTCAACACATCCCCGTTCATGACCAGGAAGGTGTCCGGGAGGTTTGGCACCAGGCGCAGCGAACCGGCGGTGCCCGTGGGTTGTTCTTCATCCACAAACTGCAATTCAATCTGGCTGCTCAATGTCTTCTGGGCGGCAAAAAAGGCGCGGATCAGTTCTCCAAGGTGGCCCAGGGTCAATGTCACGCTGTCAAAACCGCTCGCAATAAGCTGGCGAATGATCACCTCGAGGATTGGAATGTTGCCCACCGGGACAAGTGGCTTTGGCAGCACCGTTGTATATGGTGCCAAGCGGGTGCCGCGGCCTCCTGCCAGGATCACGGCTTTCATACGGCGTATTCCCCGGGGTAATATTGTTCCGGATGATCTCGCACCCACTCGATCGTCCTGCTCAATCCCTCCCGAAGTGTCACGGTTGGATGCCAATCCAACACCTTTGCCGCCTTGCTGTTGTTGCTGACCAATTTCTGCACCTCGCTGGCGGAGGGCCGGACCCGTTTCGGATCGGTGACGAGTGCCGGACTGACTCCGAGCAGATTGAAAATCGCATTCGCCAAATCACGAATGCTGACGGCTTCACCCGTTCCGAGATTGAACACCTGACCCGTCACATCGTCAACCTCGGAGGCACGGATGAATCCCTCGACCGTGTCGGAAACAAATGTCATGTCGCGAATTGGATCCAATGAACCGAGTTGCACTGAATTTCCCTGGAGGGCCTGGGCGATGATGTCCGGGATTACAGCCCGGGCTGATTGACGCGGACCATAGGTGTTGAATGGGCGTACGGTGACCGCCGGCAACCCGTACGAACAAACAAAGCTTTCGATCAATTTATCAGCTGCGATCTTGGAGGCCGAATAGGGCGATTGTCCCTGCAACGGATGCCGTTCGTCAACCGGTGTGTATTGGACCGTGCCATACACTTCGCTGGTTGAGGTATGAACAAATCGTTTGACCCCGGTCTTGCGGGCGGCTTCAGCAAGATTCAAGGTGCCGGCCATATTGGTCTGAACATACGATGCCGGGGCGTTATAGGAATAGGGAATGGCGATCAATGCCGCCAGATGGAATACAATCTCACAACCATCGAGCGCTTCGCGAACCAGGAACGGGTCCGTAATGTCACCGAGCACGACCTTGAGATTCGGTGGCGGCTTGCAATGATGAGTTTCAAGCCAGCCCCAGCTGGCACGGCTGTTATAGTGGACGAGCGCGGTTACCTGCCAGTCGCGCCGGAGCAAGGCTTCCACCAAGTGACTGGCAATGAAACCGCCTGCCCCGGTTACGAATGCTCTTGTTGCCATGATGGTTTTTCCGCCAGTGACTGCAACGGTTCGGACCCGTTTGGAACAGCCATTTCATCCCGGTATTTGCGACCGGCATACCGCAGTCGGCCTTGAAGCACTGCGCTAAAAGAGTTTGCTGGTGACAATTCATGAAGTCAATAGCCCGCATGAGCGACAGGGCTGCCGGCTTTTGTTCGTGATTTTCTGTGCAATCGAACCTTGGAAGCTTGGCGCACTTTAATGATCCAAATTATCCACGGAGCCGCGGCCTCTTGAGTTTTCTGCATTCAATTACCGGGCGGCACGGGACAACGACATCGGAGAATTCTCCATGCGAATCATAGCTTCGTCCATTCCTGGCAAAAATTGCGATTGAAATACTGCGCGCCATTTCAGACCGTAACCAAAAGCGTCCATCCGGTTTTAAAATTGCAAAATGAAAAAAACGTCCGCCGCCAGTCCGCCGATTTACAAAAACCCCTCGATCCCTGCCGCCCGGCGGGTCAAGGACCTCTTGTCTCGCATGACGCTCCAGGAAAAAGCGGCGCAGATGATGTGTGTCTGGCAGAAGAAATCCGAGACGCTCGTGGATGCCAACGGGGATTTTGATCCGAGGAAGGCAAGGGCCGCGTTCAAGAGCGGCCACGGTCTGGGCCAGGTCGGCCGGCCCAGCGACGCGGGCAAGGGCAAGCACGCGAGAGAGATGGCCGAGTTGACCAACGCGATCCAAAAATTTTTCATCGAAAACAGCCGGCTCGGCATTCCCGTGATGTTTCACGAAGAATGCCTGCACGGTCATGCCGGGGCGGGCAGCACCAGCTTTCCCCAACCCATTGGATTGGGCGCGACCTTTAATCCAGGTTTGGTCGAAGCGCTTTACGCCATGACAGCCGAGGAAACGCGAGCCCGCGGCGCGCACCAGGCGCTCACGCCGGTCGTGGACGTGGCGCGGGACCCGCGTTGGGGACGCGTCGAGGAAACCTTCGGCGAGGACCCGTATCTGGTGGCACAACTGGGCATCGCCTCCGTGCGCGGATTTCAGGGCGACGCCTCGTTCAAGGACAAAAAACGCGTCATCGCCACGCTTAAACATTTTGCCGCGCATGGCCAGCCGGAATCTGGAATCAATTGTGCCCCGACAAATGTCTCCATGCGTTTGCTGCGCGAAACATTTTTGCAGCCGTTCAAGGACGCGATTCAAAAAGCCGGCGCCATCAGCGTCATGGCGTCCTATAACGAGATTGACGGCGTGCCGTCGCACGCGAGCGAATGGCTGTTGCGCGACGTGCTTCGGAAGGAATGGGGGTTTAAAGGCTTCGTCGTTTCGGATTACTACGCGATCTGGGAGTTGAGCCACCGGCCCGACACTCACGGTCACGCGGTTGCCGCCGACAAGGCCGAAGCCTGCGCGCTCGCCGTCCGCGCCGGCGTGAACATCGAGTTCCCGGAGCCGGATTGTTATTTGCATCTGGTCGAGCTGGTCCGCAAAGGCGTGTTGAAGGAATCGCAGCTTGATGAACTGGTGGCGCCAATGCTGTTCTGGAAATTCAAAATGGGATTGTTCGAGGAACCGTATGTGCTTCCGGATGAGGCCGGGCGGATTGTCGGTTCTGAAACCAACCGCAAGCTGGCGTTGCAGGCGGCACGCGAAACAATCACGCTTCTCAAAAACACAAACAACCTGGTGCCGCTCAATCCCAGCAAAATCACATCCATCGCGGTCATCGGGCCAAACGCCGACCGCGAATTGCTCGGCGGCTACAGCGGCCGTCCGAAATTTTACACTTCGCTGCTGGAAGGCATTCGCACCAAGGTCGGCGACCGCGTGCAGGTGCCTTATTGCGAAGGCTGCAAAATCACCGTGGGCGGCTCGTGGAACCAGGATTTGGTGACCCTCAGCAATCCCGAGGATGACCAGAAACAAATCCACGAAGCCGTCAAGGTCGCCCGGCAGGCGGACGTGATCGTGCTGGCCATCGGCGGCAATGAACAAACCTCTCGCGAAGCGTGGTCCGTCAAACACATGGGCGACCGCACCAGGCTCGATTTGATTGGTCGGCAGCAGGAACTGGTCACTGCGATGCTCGCGACGGGCAAACCGGTCATCGTCTTCCTGTTCAACGGCAGTCCGCTGTCCATCCAGTATCTGAACGAAAACGTGCCGGTGATTTTTGAGTGCTGGTATCTCGGCCAGGAAACCGGGCACGCGGTGGCCGATGTCCTGTTCGGCGATTTCAATCCCGGGGGCAAGCTGCCCATCACCATTCCGCGCTCGGCCAGCCATCTGCCCGCCTTTTACAACTACAAACCCTCGGCCCGGCGCGGCTATTTATTTGATGACGTGTCGCCGCTTTACCCGTTTGGCTTCGGCCTGAGCTACACGACCTTCAGTTTCAAGAAACTCCGGCTGGCGAAGAAAAAAATCCGGCCTGGCGAATCAACCCATGTTCTGGTGGACGTGACCAACAGCGGGAAACGCGCGGGCATGGAGGTCGTGCAGATGTATATTCGCGACCGGGTCAGTTCCGTGACACGACCGATCAAGGAGCTGAAAGGTTTTCAGAAAATTTTGTTGCGCCCGGGCGAAACGCGGACCGTCGCGCTAGAGATAACGCCCGAATCGCTGGCGTTTTATGGCATTCACATGAAATTCGCCGTCGAACCGGGCGAATTTGAAGTCATGGTCGGCAAATCCTCGCGCGACGCGGATTTGCAGAAGGTGGTTTTGACGGTGACAAAGTAAACTGCCCAACCCTCCCCAACCATGGCAGAACAACACTTCCAACAAAAATTGTCGTTCTTTGAAAAGGCGGGCTACAGCGCCGCCGATTCCGCCGCGAATTTCGTCTTCATGTCGATGATTCTCTTCCAGACGAATTTTTACACGGATGTGTTCGGGCTTACCGCGGGCGCTGCCGCCGCAATTCTCCTTTGGCCGCGGTTGTGGGACGCCATCGCCGATCCGATTGTGGGCATTCTCGCCGATCGCACCAACACACGCTGGGGCAAATTCCGTCCGTGGATATTGTTCACCGCCGTGCCGTGGTGCGTCATCATGATTCTGGCTTACACAACCCCCAAAGGCTGGAACATGGGCGCGCTGATCGCCTACGCCGCGATCACCAACACCATGCTGATGTCGATTTATTCGATGAACAACATGCCTTACGCGGCGCTGGGCGGCGTGATGACCGGCGACGTCGTTGAACGTGCGAAATTAAATTCGTTTCGTTTCATCGCGGTGAACGCGGCGCAATTCATCGTGGGCGGGTTCACGCTGCCGCTGGTCGCAAAATTCGCAAACAGCCACGCGCACGGAAACGGCGGGACTCTGGTTGGCATGGCGGACGAACAATACGGATGGCAGATGACCATGACCATTTGGGCCGTCCTGTGCCTGGTTCTGTTCCTGATTACTTTCACCACCACCAGGGAACGCATCAAGCCCATCAACAAGGAAAAATCGTCGCCTAAACAAGATTTTGCCAACCTGCTCAAAAATAATCCGTGGAAGGTCATGTTTTTCATGACGATGGTGCATTTTTGCATCCTCTCTTTTCGCGGAGGCGCGCTTTATAATTATTATCATCATTATGCCGACAAAGGCGCGCTTTACGACTGGGTGCAAAAACTTGGTCTTGTCGTGCCAGCGGGCGCTCCGGCATCCGGCATTTTGGAAACACTCGGTTACATCGTCCATGGCGACAGGTCTGATTTGGCAAACTCAAACGTCGCCGATGTCTTTTACAGCATCATCAACATGCTGGGAACCGGGATTACGATTATTGTCATCCTGCTTTCGCCGCCCCTGGCCAAAAAATTCGGCAAAAAGGCCGTCGCCGTCACCGGCTTTTCCCTTTCAACAATCTGCGCGCTCGCGTTTTACCAGCTCAAGCCAGCGGATGTCGGCGGCATGATTGCGCTGACAGTCATCGGCTCGATTGTTTATGCCCCCACGATTGCCTTGATCTGGGCCATCTACGCGGACGTGGCGGATTATTCCGAGTGGAAAACCGGCCGCCGCTTCACCGGCATGGTCTTCGCCACGATAGGTTTCGCCCTGAAAACGGGGCTGGCTCTTGGATCGGCCTCGTTTCTTTGGATCATGGCCGGCTTTTTCAATTACAACACCAAGCTGCCTGATGCGCCTCAAGCGGTGCAAGGTTATCGCGCTTGCGGCGGCATGGTGGTCGGCATTCTGTTCGCCATCTGCACCGTCCTGTTGATCGCTTACCAGCTCAACAAACGTACTACCATCCAGATGGCCGACGAACTGGCCGAGCGCCGGAAGAAATTCGCTGCGGAGGATCCGGCCGCTGCTTGAGATTTTATGAGAGAACGTTTTTTGCCACTGTTCATCGTGCTGACGGCTCTGGTTGCCGCCGGCGGGCTGGCCGGATGCAAGACCGGGACATCGGTTTCCTGCGCGCAAACCACACTCAAAAACGCCTTCAAAAATGATTTTCTCATCGGCGCAGCGCTGAACGAATCACAATTCACCGGACAAAACGCCAGAGAAGCGGCGCTGGTCAAAGAGCAGTTCAATTCCATCAGTCCGGAAAATGTTTTGAAATGGGAATCCATCCATCCCCAGCCGGACCGCTACAATTTTGGGCCGGCGGACGGTTACGTCGAGTTTGGTTTGAAAAATCACATGTTCATCGTCGGCCACAATCTGATCTGGCACAACCAGACGCCGAAATGGGTCTTTCAGGATGACCAGGGACGCCCGATCAGCCGCGACGCGCTTTTGCAGCGGATGAGCAATCACATTTTCACCGTGGTCGGCCGATACAAAGGCAAAATCGGCGGCTGGGACGTGGTGAACGAAGCGCTTGATGACGATGGCACATTACGCCAGTCGCCGTGGGAAAAAATAATTGGTCCGGATTACATCATCAAAGCCTACCAGTTTGCGCACGAGGCCGACCCAAAAGCCCAATTGTATTACAATGACTTTTCGCTGGAAAATCCGTCCAAGCGCGACGGCGCGATTACCCTGATCAGGAAACTTCAGGCAGCGGGCATCCCCATTGCTGGCGTCGGTTTGCAGGGCCATTACAAAATGGACTGGCCCACCACCAACCAGGTGGATGAAACCATCAAGGCGTTTTCCAGGCTGGGTGTGAAAGTGATGATCACCGAACTCGATATGGACGTCTTGCCGCCGGCCACCCGCTCACAAGCCGCCGAGGTTTCGATGAACGTCGCGCTGCGGGCCGAATTGAATCCTTACACGAACAGCCTGCCCGCTGCCGTGGAGCAGGCGGAGGCGGAACGATACGCGGGTTTGTTCAAGGTGTTCGTCGCCAATCGTGACAGCATCACCCGCGTCACGTTCTGGGGCGTGACCGATGGCGATTCATGGGAAAACAATTGGCCGGTGAAAGGCCGCATGGCGTATCCGCTCCTGTTTGATCGCAGTTGCACATCCAAGCCGATTTTTGACGCGGTAATCAAAACGGCGCAGTAAGTCATAAAATTTCCGGAAACTTATGATCGGGAAAACCAGGAGGCTGTTTTCTCTTTTCGTTCCTTGCCCGAACATCCAGACTCGCGCACGCGGGTTCGCGGCCGCCGGCAAAAAAGCAAACGTCATGATTGGTCGTCAACAACACCTGGACAAGCGGCCGGGCCGGGTTGGAGCGATGCGTTGCGCAAAATCCAGGACGGTTGGACGGTTCAAAGTTCCGATGCGATTTTTTCCGGCAAATATTTTTCTGTTGCTGTCATTGGCAGTGGGGACATTTCCATGCGCCGGGCAACTGCAATGGCACCAGGAAAAGGGCTTCAAGTGGGCGGAACTCCAGGTGCCGCGTGAGGGCAGCCCCGGATTCACATTGCTGCCGCCAGAACAGACCGGGATCACATTCACCAACCCGCTGGATGAGCGGGCCATCGCCACCAACCGGATGCTGGCCCTCGGCTGCGGTGTGGCCCTTGGTGACATATACCGCGACGGGTTGCCGGCGATTTTTTTGTGCAGTCTGGACGGGCACAACGCACTGTACAAGAACCTGGGCGGGATGAAGTTCAAGGACGTGACGGCGGGGTCCGGGATAGATTGCGGCAACCGGAATTGCCGGGGGGCGGTCTTTGCGGACATCAACGGGGATGGGTGGCTGGATTTGCTGGTCAGCACCAGCGGCTCGGGCGTGCTATGTTTCACGAACAAGGGCGACGGGACGTTTGTGGAGTGCAGCCAGGCTGCCGGGACGCTCAGCCCATACGGGGCGATGACGATGGCGCTGGCAGACATTGATGGGAAGGGTGCGCTTGATTTGTACGTGGCTGATTATCGCGTCACAGATTCTCGTGACCGCGCAGAGTTTGACAACTTCGACATATTCAAGGTGGATGGCCAGTTGACTGTCCCTCCGGCGCTGCAAAATCGTTTTGTCTTCACCAATGGGACCGTCAAAGAGTACGGCGAACCTGACTTTCTTTATCTCAACGACGGGAAGGGACATTTCACGGCGCTGTCGTGGACCAACGGGGCGTTTCTGGATGAAGACGGCATTCCCCTGGCCGACCCGCCGCGGGATTGGGGCAACTCGGCGGCGTTCCGCGACTTGAGCGGGAATGGCGCCCCGGACATTTATGTGTGCAATGATTATTGGACGCCGGACCGGCTTTGGATGAACGATGGCAAGGGACATTTTCGGGCCGCTCCGCGTCTGGCGTTGCGCCATACGAGCAAGTTTTCGATGGGCGTTGACTTTGCGGACATAGACCGGGACGGCCTGATGGATTTTTGCGTCTCGGACATGTTGAGCCGGGACTGGCGCACGCGCAGGTGTCAAATTATGACTTCAGGTTCCCGCTCTCCGGTCGGGGCGATTGACAACCGCCCGCAGATCCCGCAAAGCGTGCTCTTCCGAAACCGTGGCGACGGCACGTTCGAGGAGATGGCCGCCTATGCCGGGGTCACCGCCATGGATTGGTCGTGGCAGCCGCTTTTCATGGACGTGGACCTGGACGGATATGAAGACCTGATCATCTCCACAGGCTTCGCTTACGACGCCAATAATATTGACGCCAACGAACGAGCGCTTGCGCTGCGACGAGCCGGCACGCTGATTCCGCCGAAGCTTGGACCGGACGGCAAGCCGGTGGCACGATCACCCCAGGAACAAAAGGACGAGGAGCTTTACCAGGAGAACAAGCTGTTCGAACCCCTGAAGACGCCGATGGTGGCGTTTCGGAATCTGGGCAACCTGAAATTTGAAGACGTGGGGGCGGCCTGGGGATTCGACCAACCGGCCCTGCACAATGGCATCGCCGCCGCCGACCTGGACAACGACGGCGGCCTCGATGTCGTCGTCAACAACCTCGGCAGCGCCGCCAGCGTCTACCACAACCACGGCTCGGCTCCGCGCGTTGCCGTGCGCCTCAAGGGACTGCCCCCCAACACCCAGGGCATCGGCGCCAAGATCAAATTGCTCGACGGCGCGCTGCCCATGCAAAGCCAGGAGGTCGCCTGCGGCGGCCTCTATCTGTCCGGTTCGGATCCCGAACGGGTCTTCGCGGCGGGCAAAAGCCGGAACATGACCCTCGAAGTGACCTGGCGCAATGGCAGCAGGAGCGTTGTCCACGATGTCAAACCCAACCGGATTTACGAAATTGACGAGGCCCTGGCGGAGGCGGCGGAGCAGCCGCGGCCCCTGGAGCAGGAACAGCCCTATTTCAAGGACGTCAGCCAGATGCTCTCCCACCAGCATCACCAGGAATTCTATGATGATTACGCGCGCCAGCCCTTGTTGCCCTGGCAGTTGAGCCAGGAGGGGCCGGGGGTGGCCTGGGTGAATTTATGGGGGGACGGACGCGAGGAACTGGTCATCGGAAGCGGTCGCGGCGGCAACCTCGGTGTTTACGTTCCCGACGGCAGGCGAGGTTTAATTCACGTGCAGAGTAAGTCCGTTTTACCCGAAGACCTGACGGGGATTGTCGGATGGGTTCCGGGTCCCAACGGCCGGGCGCTTGTGGTCGGACGCGATAATTATGAATCTCCGGGCAACCCGCCTTCGGCATCGGCGTTCGGTTACGTTCCCACCCCGCAGAACCAGGATTTGCCGGCGCTGCCGGCCAGCACCGGGCCATTGGCGGTGGCCGATGTTTATGGAGAGGGCTCGCTGGATTTGTTTGTGGGCGGGCGTGTGATCCCCGGGCGTTATCCTGAGGCGGCGGATTCACGGATTTACCGCAACGTGGGCGGCCGGCTGGTGTTGGACGAGGAGAACAGCCGTCTTTTGGAGAAGGTGGGGCTGGTCAACGGGGCGGTCTGGAGCGACCTGGAGGGGGATGGTTATCCCGACCTGATCCTGGCCTGCGAATGGGGGCCCATCCGGGTCTTTAAGAATGATCACGGTCACCTGCATGAAATCACGAAGGAACTGGGATTGGACCGATACACGGGCTTGTGGCACGGGGTGACGACCGGGGACATTGACGGGGACGGGCGGTTGGACATCATCGCCAGCAACTGGGGGGAGAACAGTGATTATCAGGTTGGCGGCGGCCAGCCGGTGCGGATGTATTACGGTGATTTTTCGGATCGGGGCGCGCTGGACCTGATAGAGGGAGTTTATGATCCGATGCGCGGGGTGGAGGTGCCGCGCCGCATGCGCGACGCGCTGGCCGATGCCTATCCGCCGCTGTTGGGGCAGTATCCGACGCACAAGGCCTATGCCGAGGCGACGATCGAACAGATCCTGGCCCTCCTGCCCAAGCCCGCCGGAAAGGTGGAGGCGCGGACGCTGGCGTCCATGGTCTTTTTCAACCGGACGAATCATTTTGAAGGAGTGGCATTGCCCTATGAGGCGCAGATTGCACCGGCCTATTCGGTGAACGTGGGGGATTTTGACGGGGACGGCAACGAGGACATATTTTTGAGCCAGAACTTTTTTGAACTGGCTCCCAATGTGTTGTCCATGTCAATCCGAGCTGAGGACTTTGGGCGGCGATTGGACGCGGGTCGGGGTTTGTGGTTGCGCGGGCTGGGAGGCGGGCGGCTGGAGGCGGTGTCGGGGCAGAAGTCAGGCATATTGATTTACGGGGAGCAGCGGGGTGCGGCGCTGTGCGATTTTGACGGGGACGGGCGTGTGGACCTGGCGGTCAGCCAGAACGGGGCGCAGACCAGGCTCTACCAGAACGTGCTGGGCAAGCCGGGTCTGCGGGTGCGGCTGGCGGGGCCTCCGGGCAATCCCGACGGCATCGGGGCGACGATGCGGCTGGTCTTTGGGGGGCGGATGGGGGCCGCCCGGGAAATCCACGGCGGTTCGGGCTACTGGTCCCAGGACAGCGTCGTCCAGATCATGGGCTGCCCGCAAACACCAACCCAAATCTGGGTCCGCTGGCCCGGCGGTAAAACCACCTCTTCTGACATCCCCGACGGCGCAAAGGAAATCACCGTGGACACCATCGGCAGGCTCACGGTGAATTATTAACCCTTCCCCCGGCCTTGCGCCGGATGTCATAAAACAAGGCAAGACCGAATTTTTAAAAAACTGAAATTTCCTCTGGACAATCTCCGGGCTGTTGATATAGTTCGGGTTGCGAACTAAACCCATTGTCACATGTCTTGAAGGCATATTGTGCGCAAGATTGATCTGAACAATTTTCAGGTGGCGACCAGCGAAACGGTCCGCGACATCAATAGTCGCATCATGTTGAATCTGGTGCGCAAGCACCAGCCGGTTTCGCGGGCGGATTTGATGCGTTACTCGGGATTGCAGCGCAGCACCGTGTCCGCCATCACCGAGCGGCTGATTTCACAACGCTGGTTGAAAAAGGGGGCGATTGGGGATTTGCCGCGCGGACGCAAGCCAACTTTTCTCCATCTGAATGCCGAGCGGTGCGGGGTCATTGGAGTGGACGTTCAACCAGCCGTGACGACCTTGGCAGTAGCAAGCATGGACAGCCAGTTTTTGGCCCAGGAATCCATGTCCACGTCAAAAGACCCGGCCGAGTTCATCGCCCGCTTGAGCCGCCGGATCACGGATTTGATGCGGGCGCATCCCAAAAATTCGTACGAGGGGGTTGGAATCAGCCTGCCCGGCAGGATAGACGCCTCTACGCAACGATTGATCTTCGCACCCACCTTGGGTTGGAGTGAATTGGATTTGAAGTCACCCTTGGAGCATGCTGTGGGATTGCCGGTGAAACTGGAAAACGCAGCCAACGCCTGTGCATTGGCAGAACTATGGGCGGGACGCCGCGCAGACGGAGTCTCCAACCTCGTGGCCGTGACGGTTTCGGATGACATCAGCGTGGGCATGGTCATGAACGGCCAGCTTGTGCGGGGTTCAACGGGCGTGGCCGGGGAGTTTGGCCATGTGACTCAAGCACAGGACGGTCCCAAATGCCGGTGCGGCAACAGTGGGTGCTGGGAGATGCTGGCATCCAATGCCGCCGCTGTGCGTTATTACGCGGAGGCAGCCTCGGTCCGCAAAGGCGAGGTTGGTTCCAAGAGCGACATGGCGACAGTGCCATTTTCCGATATTCTGCGTCTTGTGGAACGGGGCGATGCCCGGGCTTGCAAGGCGCTGGATCAAATGGCCCATCACTTGGGAATGGGCATTGCCATGTTGCTGACCGGCCTGGCTCCGGACATTCTGGTGGTGGTCGGAGAAGTCACGCGGGCTTGGGACAAAGTCGGTCCCATCGTGGCTGAGGCCGTCAAACGCCATTCGTTCACCCATGCCGTCACCCGGATTTTACCGGCCGATCCGCAAGCGCAGCCGCGGCTGCGCGGGACGATTGCCCTGGTACTGCAGGAACACTTCGGCGCACCGTCCATCGCATGAACCAGCCAATAGACAAAAGCGTTTCCAACGGCCGATTTTGTTCGCCGACCGAACTAATTCGACCGATAAGAAATTCATCTGGCAGCACGCAGGCGACGAATAGGAACGGCAACGGAAATTCACGTCCGGTTATGCCGGACGAGATTGTCATGCCAGCACCCCCCGCCACAAACGGCAATGGTGATGGCAAGGCCCTGCCCGGGAAAAACGAGTCGGAAAATGCGCGAAGAATTGAACAAAGCATCACCTACATGCGGGAGCACCTCGACCAGCCGTTGCAGGTGGCAAAACTGGCCGCGCTGGCCAATGTTTCTCCATCTCACTTCTTCGCATTGTTCAAGCGCCGGACCGGTTGCCCGCCGATGGGCTATTTTACGCACCTGCGGATGCAGCATGCCTGCCAGTTGCTGGGCGCCACGGCGGCCAGTGTAAAGGAAGTGGCCGCGGCACTGGGATATGAGGATCCATTCCACTTTTCCCGCGTGTTCAAGCTGGTAAACCACATCCCCCCAACCCAATACCGGATGTTGCAGAAGCAATCACGCAACCCGGGTCTGCATCCGTTGACCTCCGCTGCCTCGCTCGGAAACATAAAACAGAACGGCACCATTGCTCTTTCTGCCAAGGAGAACCCGTGCTATGTTAAGAAAGAGAGCCTGTGTTATGCCAAGTAACGAATCACCCATCTCTCGACCGGCTCGTGGACCGAAAGAGAAACTCACAGCGAGGCCTGCCTTTACGTTGATTGAACTGCTGGTGGTCATTGCCATCATTGCCATTTTGGCGGCGATGCTCCTGCCAGCCTTGTCCAGCGCGAAATTCCGCGCCAAGGTCACCAATTGCACATCCAATTACCGGCAGTGGACGACGATGGCCAATGTTTATGCCACGGACGACGCGCAGGGCAGCATGCCTTCTTTTTATACTTCCCAGTGCGGCGGAAATCCGACGGATGTCTCTGTCAATTTCCTGAGCAATCTGCTGCCTTATGGAATGACGGTGCCGATGTTTTTTTGCCCGTGCAGACCAGACGATTGGGACGGCCCCATCATCTTACCCTACCAGGTCGGAGCGAACACCTGGTTCAGAAAGTATTATCATCGCGATCTCTATTACAGTTCAGACCTTAATTTATGGTTCACAGCCACTCCACAAACCAAACCCGGTGGACGCTCGATAAACGGAGGGTATGCAAAACTTTTGCATGATTGGTGGGTGCCCCGGCAAAACAGTGGCACTCCACCCGGGCCGTTGTTTCCTGATCCAACTGGTGTCGGACAAAAAGCTCCCGCCGGTGCCGTTCCTTGGCCGTCAAAGCCAAGCGATAAAACCACGTCTCAGCAGCCCATCATCAGTGATCTGGCGGAAGCCAGCGTATCGTCAACCGATGTCAACGACATCCCGAACTACCAGGCTCATTTTTATAATGGCGGTTTGAATTCGATTAATGTGGGCTATGCCGATGGTCATGTGGACACTCACAACCGCGTTTCCATCCAATGGCAATTCACTGACCAGAGCAGTTACTTTTATTGAAAATTTCCTTAACGGACAATTCAGACCCAACAATGAAATTTCCCGAACGTAGAATCATCCATGAAAAACATAGTTTCATCCATTCCACAAGGCGACGGACGGTGATATAAAAGTACATAACACAGCCCAAAGAGAACAAGCCGGGTTTCCCGGTGAATTTTCGGTCAACCAAAAAAACAAGAAATAAACGTATGAATAAGATTAGGAAATACGCATCAGGAATGCTCGCAACGCTGGCGCTGGCTTTTATAAGCGTGCCGGGTCAGGCTCAAACAACCAACTTCGTGGTCTATAATTTTGATACCAACGAAGTTTCCGGTATTTGGGGTAACTTTTTTGGCGGGTATTTTCAGTCTGTGGCTTGGGATCCCACGACGGATGCCGGTTCTGGCACCGGCTCAATGATGGTAAACCTCGATTGCATTGGTTCCGACCAGTACGTTCTGTGGGACGGCCCCAGCGGCCCCGGCGCTTTTCCTTACAGTGCGGACCTTACAAGCACTTTCACGAATATTTCGTTTGATATTCTCTATAGCACAAATTCCGCGGTGCGAACCAATACAGTCGGTGCAGGAACCAACGGTTCTACTGGCATTGGTTCGCTTGACTATGGCTCTATGCGCATAGGCTCTTCAAAGGGTTGGGATCAGGATTGGGTTTATAATTTCGCCATACCGGCCACCAACGGATTTGGCCAGCCCAACACGAATTGGACTCATGTCAGCGTTGACCTGAGGGGCGTTGTGAGCCAAATCCCGGAATTGTCAACTTGGACGGACATCCTGTTCGGCTTGGACGGCAACAACTTCAACAACCAAGGGCTGTTGGGGACTCAAACTTACTGGATTGATAACATCCAATTCATCGGGCCGATTGGAGGCATTCAGCCCCCGCCGCCGGTGATGTCGGTGCAAAAGGCCGTTCCGGCGCTGCGGTTGTTTGGCGGTTCTGGCGGCCCTTATTCACGTTCACAGCTTACGACCATTGATGAAAACCAGTCGTGGGTTGATGTTCCTCAATTTCCAGTGAAGTACTCCTTCACCATTTTGAGCGCTCCCACCGTTCCAGGAAGTATGGACATGCACATTTTCTTCTGCCCGTTGAACTTCTTCAACGGTGAAACCATCAATGGCAACCATGACATGGACTACCATATCTTGAACATGCTTTGGTTCCAGGTGTTGACCGGTGTCGGCACCAACACCTGCACGGCGGACATCATGTGGAAAACCAACTCGGGCTATCAAAATCCAACTCACACGGATCTGCTGATCACCAATCCAGTCGCCGTTGGAACCTGGACGCTGACCTTCAGCAACAACAGCAGCGGCTCGGTCACCGCGCCGGGAGCCAGTCCGGTGCCGTTCACAATCTCGGATCCGAACGTGGAGACCGACTTTGGCGGTCAGATGATCCTCAGTTTCGGAAATCAATGTTGGGGGAACGCTGCAAATGAGGGCGTACCCAATGACTGGACCAAGGTCTCGGTCACTGGCGTGACCGGATTCAACGAGAGTGACGACTTCACAACGGAACCCTACATCGATCCGCTTGTCTGGGATGTTTCCAACTCAAACACTCCATTCAGCGTCGAGCTGGTGACCAATGGTTGCCCGTATTGGGTTACTTGGACTTCTCCAAGCGAGAATTACAATCTGGGTGTATCTACCAACCTGACCTCCGGCCCTTGGAAGTTGCCGGAATATTACAATGGCTATGGCGACGGCACCAATATACCCAACGTGGCTCTTCAAGGCACGGTAAATTGGGCTCTGATCCCATCGAGCTGTCTGCCGACCGTCGATGGTCAGCCGCAAACCGGACAAAAGCTCGCGCCCACCGCGTTCTTCCGGGTCTCAAATCCATCGCCTGCCCAGTGATTTGAGTCACCAAATGGAGTTACAAAAACGGCGCCGGTAAACGGCGCCGTTTTTTGTTAAATAAACCGCATGTCCGATTTGATAATCGGTTGAAATCAGCCACCTTGAAAGGTATGGATCACAACTTCCGCGCGAAAGCAGCGCACACTGTTGGAAGTATTTTTGTCTTGTTGGCCGCCATCACCTTCGGCGCGCCGGCACCGGCCCAATCTGTTTATGTGGTTGACCAGTTCAATCCATCGGGCATCGGGGCAAACAGTTACGCCGGCGGCCAGATCGGCAATGTTTGGGGCAACTGGTTCGGAGACGCATTCCAATCGTTGTCATGGGACTCCACCAGCGACGCCAGCAATAATGCCAGTTCGGGTTCGATGAAAATCACCGCCAGCTTCAACTCAGCCGACGGCAACAGCCAATTCGAGGTTTATGACTTTAATGGCACCTACCCGCCGGTGAACGGGATGCAATACACGAATTTTCAATGCGACGTCCGCTTCGATCCCAGTTCCGCCACGGTGAACAATACTTTCGGCCACCTGCAATTCGGCATAACTGTCGGTTACAATCAGGACTATTTTGGCAGCGTGGATGTTCCGGCCAGCAGCACCAACTGGGTGCATGTCAGCCTTCCCATCAATGCGGTGTCCGATCCAAACTTGCAGAACATCTACAACGTTCTCATTCACATCTACGGGCCTACCGGCTCCGGATTGAACGGCACTTCCATCCTCTGGGTGGACAACATCAAGTTTGTCGGCGCGAATCCGGTTGCCACAAACTGCGTGGTGAACTGGAATGACGTGCATCAAAGAATTGACGGCTTTGGCGCATCATCGGCTTGGGATGGCAGCACATGGAGTCCCGCCAAGGCCGACATGTTTTTTTCCACCAACACCGGAATCGGCCTTTCCTTGTTGCGCAATCGCATCGCGCCCGGCGGCACAACAGTGGAAAATAGCGTCATGCAGCTGGCCCAAGCCCGTGGGGCCAGGGTCTGGAGCACTCCGTGGAGTCCGCAGGTGTCATTCAAAAGCACGAATAGCGTCAACGGCGGGAATTTTCTCTCGGCCAGCAATCAGGCTTATGCCAGTCAACTGGCCGGTTACGTGGTCAGCATGAAGAACGCCGGCATCAACCTCTTCGCCATCTCAGTTCAAAACGAGCCCGATGTGTCAGCCAGCTATGAATCCTGCCTGTGGACGCCACAACAAATTCATGATTTTGTCCCTTATCTTCACAATGCGCTCGTGGCCAGCAATGTGGCTTCAACCAAAATCATTCTGGCGGAAGATGAGAACTGGCAGACAAATTATTATTTGACCGCCATGAATGATCCTGCGGCGGCCACCAACGTGGGCATCATCGCCTGTCACGATTATGACGGCACCCCGCCCGGCATAATCCCGCCAGCGCTGCCCAAATTTTCCAACACCAATTCGGCACTCTGGGAAACGGAAGTTTCCACTTTCGAAAACTTCGATGGCAGCATTGCCAACGCCATGTATTGGGCTGAAAGGATTCACCTCTTCATGACCGTCGCAGAGGCAAACGCTTTTCATTATTGGTGGCTGACTTCTGCCTATGACGACAATGAAGGACTGACGGACAATTCCGGCAATCCCGCCAAGCGCATGTATGTGCTCGGCAACTACAGCCGGTTTGTCCGCCCAAATTTTTATCGGATCGGCGTGTCCAACAATGCTTTCACCTCGGTCAGCGCCTACAAGGACACCAACTCCGGCAACTTCGCCATCATCGCAATCAATTCCAGCTTCACCACGGTGACGCAGGTTTTTAATCTGACCAACTTCACCACCAGTTCGGTGACGCCATGGATTACCTCCAGCAATCTTTCACTGGCAAGCCAGTCTCCCATCGCCCTTACAAATATGTCCTTCTCCTACGCGCTCCCGGCCCTGAGTGTTGTGACGTTCGTGGGTCAAGGTGTCCTGCCAAATACTCCGCCGACGCTGGCGCCTGTCGCCAATCAGACCATCAACGCGGGTTTCACCCTGGTCCTCACCAATACCGCGACCGACACGGACCAGCCGCCGCAAGCGCTCTATTTCAGCCTGCTCAGCGCTCCGACCAATGCGACCCTCACATCGCTCAACAACACCAACAATGCCGTTTTCTCCTGGCGACCGCTCGTGAGCCAGGCCAGCACGACCAATCTCATCACGGTGCAGGTGTCAGACAGCGGCACGCCCAGCCTGAGCGCGACGAACAATTTCACAGTCACCGTCAATCCGCTGGCGCAGCCGGTGGTCAGCTCGATCAGTGTGTCGGGCGGACAGGTGAGTTTGGTGGCGACCGGCGCCTTCGGCCCGGATTACACAGTGCTGACCTCGACCGACCTTGTGAACTGGCAGATCCTGTTTACGAGCAATTCACCGGCAATTCCGGTCACGCTGGTGGACACCAACTTTGGCACCAATCCGGTCCTCTTTTACCGCATCCAGCTCGGCCCATGACCAGTAGCCGGACTGCGTGGTGAAATTTTCGTTCAAAACGTAATTTAATCCATTTCCCAAAGCCGCCGGCCATGTTACATGTTTGTCCCTGTTGGCAGGCAATCAGCAACTTATAAACATGCAAACTGTTTTTAAAAATATCTCGAAAATCAAATACGAAGGCCCGAAATCCAAAAATCCGCTGGCCTTCAAACACTACAATCCCGCCGAAATTGTCGCCGGCAAAACGATGCGCGATCATCTGCGCTTCTCGGTCGTTTACTGGCACACGTTCCGCGGCACCGGCTCAGACCCGTTCGGCGTCGGCACCGCCGTCCGCCCGTGGGACGATGGTTCCAATTCGGTGGCCAATGCCGAAAACCGCGCGCGGGTCGCGTTCGAGTTCATCGAAAAACTCGGCGCGCCCTTCTACGCCTTTCATGACCGCGACGTCGCGCCGGAAGGCCAGACGCTGCGCGAGACGAACAAGAATCTCGACGCCGTCGTCAAGGTCCTCAAGGAGGAACAGAAACGCACCGGCATCAAATTGCTCTGGGGCACGGCCAACCTGTTTTCAAATCCACGCTTCGTCCACGGCGCGTCCACGAGTTGCAACGCCGACGTGTTCGCCTTCGCCGGTGCGCAGGTGAAGAAGGCTCTGGAAGTCACCCACGAACTGGGCGGCGCCGGCTACGTTTTCTGGGGCGGGCGCGAAGGTTATTCCACCTTGTGGAACACCAACATGAAGCGCGAACTGGAACACCTGGCCAAATTCCTGCACATGGCCGTGGATTACAAAAAGAAAATCGGCTTCAAGGGCCAGTTTTACATCGAACCCAAACCGAAGGAACCAACCAAGCATCAATACGATTCGGATGCCGCCGCGTGCCTGAATTTTCTGCGTGAATACGATTTGCTCGGCGATTTGAAGCTCAATCTCGAAACCAACCACGCCACCCTGGCCGGCCACTCCATGCAGCACGAATTGGAAGTGGCGGGTTCGGCGGGCGCGCTGGGTTCGGTGGACGCCAACACCGGCGATGAACTGATTGGCTGGGACACCGACCAGTTTCCCACCAGCATTTATCTCACGACGCAGATCATGCTGACCATCCTCAAATACGGCGGGTTCACCACCGGCGGCTTGAATTTTGACGCCAAGGTGCGCCGCGAAAGTTTCGAGCCGGTTGATTTGTTCCACGCGCACGTCGGCGGCATGGACGCCTTTGCGCGCGGGTTGAAAATCGCCGACGCCATTCGCAAGGACGGACGCCTCGCGGAATTTGTGAAGGAACGCTACGCCTCGTGGGATTCCGGCATCGGCGCAAAAATCGAGTCGGGCAAGAGCAACTTCACCGAACTCGAAGCCTACATGCTCAAGAAGGGCGAAGTTTCCGCCAACGTCAGCGGCCGCCAGGAATTCCTGGAAAACCTGATCAACGAGTTCATCTGAGCTGGTACGATGATCGTGTTACTGCCGCGCGAGGGTTAGCAATAAAACATCGTTCTCGCGCAACGGCAGCGTTTCGCTGAAGTTTCCGTCGGCGCCGATTTTGATGTCACGCTCAAATTCCGGTTTGCCCGATGCGGCGTCGCGCAGGGTGTTTTCCTGTTCGCGCGTCAATTGCGCCGGCGCACCCATGTTCAAATAGGCCGAGTAGGCGTCATTTTTTTCAAACCCGACCTGCCAGAGAGTGAGCCGGTAATTTCCGGACGGCACGTTGGACAAACTCACGTGGACGTCGCCCTTGGATTGCGCGGGCTGCAATTTCCGGAAGATGGCCTGGTTGGAAACCGTCTTGTCCGCCGGACGCGTGAGGTCCCACAGCAAAATCTGCGCGCCGCCGCGCTCGTCGAGGCAAACCCACGAGGCGGCGTCATTGTTTTTCAACTCGGTCATGCCGAGCCGGGCCATGAATTGATATGCGAAATAGGCCGGTTTCTTGATGCCCTGCAAATTGAGCAGGCCGAAGCCGCCGTGAAACGGCGTCAGCGGCGGGCCGGCTTCCTCGAAAATGTCGGTGAAGACCCAATACGACATCGAGGCAATCCCCTGTTCCGAATGCTTGAACTGTTCCAAAATGTACGGCGCGGAAAAATAGGCGTCATGCACCGGATCGCGCGGCGAATACGACGTGCTCCATTCGGTGACGTGAATTGGCAGGTACGGTCGTGATGCGGCGTCAATCGCGGCGCGCTGGCTTTCGGCCGTGTCAGCCGGCGCGTGGAGATCGGAATTCAAGTAATGCAAATCTTCGCCGTATTCATCCAGGCCGCTGGGGCCGCCACCCAGCCCATAGGAATGGAAACTGATGAAATCCAGCGGCACATCGTTGGTCCGGCCAAATTCAATGAGCGGCTGCACCCAGTCCGTGCTCGAACCCGCCGGTCCGCCGACGCGATATTCAGGGTTCACACTTTTGACGTCCCTTGCCGTGTGCGCATAAAGGTCAAAATATTCCTCGCGCCGGCGGTTCGGGTCGCGCGGCCCGAAGAATGCCGGGTAATCCGCCTCGTTCCAGACCTCAAAATACCACTGCTTCACCTCGTCCGCGCCGTAGCGTTCCGTCCAGTGTTGAGCCATGTCTTTGATGAGATCGTCCCAGCGGTCATACGATTTGGGCGGCGTGACATTTGCACGCCACCAGAAAATCGTTTTGTCGCCGCTGGCCAGCGCGGAGGGCATGAAGCTGATTTCAACGAACGGCCGGATGTTCATCGCCAGCAGAGCGTCGTAAAGATGGTCAACGTATTGCCAGTTGTGACGCGGCTGGCCGTCCCTGGTTTCTGCATAGACGCCCATGTCGTCGCAAAGCAGGCCGTGGAAGCGGATGTATTTGAAACCGATTTCGTCCTGGCACAACTTCAATTGCTGCTGCCAGTCGGCGCGGAGACCCTCGGCGGCGCGGCCAGCGCCGATGCACTCGCGAAACATTTCCGAGTGCGGCCCTTTCACCGATTGCCAGTCCGCCGCTATGACCCGGACGGACTGTGGCGTGTCTCCAGCAGTGCCGGCGCCTCGCGAAATACACGGCAACCCGGCAATCACGGTGGCGAGAACCAAAATCGGGAATTGAATGGTCGAATTCATGTGGAAATTGAAGACAAGGCTAAACCTACCTGTCTCCGCGTCAATCAATCTTTGCCGTCCGCGAAGCGGTGAAGCCGTGATGCACGCCGCCTGCCAAATCGGGGTTGATTCAGGCCCGGCACCGGTCAAAGATGTGCGAGATGATTCCGGCGGATGAGAGCGGATTGATCACGCGCTGCCGTCGCGGCGAGGCGGATGCGTGGAACGAGTTGTTCGATCTCCATTACGCGGCGGCGGGCCGGTTCATTTTCCAGCTTTCATCCGATTTCACCCGCGAGGATGCCGAGGAAATCTGCCAGGAAGTTTTCCTGTCCGTTATCAAAAACCTCGACGCCTTTCACGGCGAAAGCCGCTTCCAGACCTGGCTCTTCCGCATCGCCGCCAACAAGGCCCGCGATTACCGTGAAAAACGGATCGCCACCAAGCGCGGCGGCGGACGTACGACGGTTTCGTTGCAGGCCGAGGATCCGGAAACCGGACTTGCTCCCGATCCGCCGGACGGCGCGCCCGGCCCGGATGAATCCTTGGTGAACGCCGAGCAAATGGCCGGTGTGCGCGCAGCCCTGGACCAACTCGGCGAACCGTGCCGCGAAATCATCGAATTGCGCTACTTCGGCGACTTGAGTTACGACGAGTTGAGCGTGACCTTGAAGCTGAACCCGAAGACGGTCAGCTCGCGCCTGAGCAAATGCCTGGACCGGCTGGAGGAAATTGCGCGCGGAATTTTTCCGCGGGAAAACCCGGGCATTTTCCCGTCTAACTGATTGAACGGATGGAACCGGAACGTAAAATTGAAAAGCTGCTGCGGGCTTACGCAAAGAAACGCCGCGCTGACGCGGGCGATTCGCTGAAGCTGCATCCGGCGAACCGCCGCATCCTGCTGGGCGAGGCCGCGCGCCGCGCGCCGAGGCCGGACGAAGGCGGCATGTTTCTGCTGCTCCTCGCCGTGTTCAGGCGCAGGCTGGTGTTTGTGTTGAGCGTCCTGGCCATTATTACCGTCGGCACAGCCTTGTTGCTGCCCGCCTTGAATTCCGGAAGAAAGAAGGCCCCGAACCTCGGCGCCATGAACAATCTCAAGGAGATCAGCATGGCAACCCGCCAGTATGCTGGCGGTGGACAAAAGTTGGATGGTTTGCAAAGCAACGCCCTGCCGGCGTATTCACTGGCCGACAAAAATGGCCACGCCGTGCCGTTCGCGGATGGGCATGTCGAAACCGCGACAGCCGCGCATTTTGCGGAACTGACAAACCAAAAATCGCTCGATCTTGCTCTGGCGGATCAACGCGCGCCCGAAAGGCTTGTCAAATCAACCACCGAAGAACCGGCCGCCGCGGCAACGCCTGCTTCCGTGCCGTTTGGCGCAACCGCAGGTTCCCTGAGCGAGGCTGGACAAACGACTTCGGCAAATGGTTTGATTTCAGGGGAATCTTCGGTGGCCGTGAACGCCCGCATTCTCACGCAAAACCAATCTTCTGACCGGCTCACGACACAAACGAATTCCGCCAAACCGGGTCTTGCCGCCGCATTCAATTTTGTTCAAGCCGCCATTGCCTCCAATTTGCAAAATCTTTTCCGGAACGCTTCTTCTTCCGCCCAGAACGCGCCCGTGCTGCAATCGTTCCAAATGCAACAAAATGGCAACGCCGTCTCCGTCGTGGACCGTGACGGCTCGGTTTACAACGGCTCCGTGCAACTCACAAACGCCACGGCCCTCAACGAACCTGCTCCGGCGGAAACACCCGCCGCGCCGCCGCAAGTTGAAGGCAAAATGGCCCAGGCGGCCGGGAACAAACAACAGACTGCACAAAATTATTTCTTCCGCGTAACGGGAACGAACCGGACTCTGAAGCAAAATGTCGTGTTCACCGGGAACTTCCTGGCCAACACCATTGCGCCACAGACGGCCCAACCCAGTATTTCCATCGTCGGAGTTGGCGGCGGTGGCGGCGGCGGTGCAGGCAACCAGCTCCCGCAGAACGCGGCGAACCAATCGCAGCAATCACAATTGTCAAATTCCCGGATTGTCGGAACGGCGGTGATTGCCAGCACCAACCAGATCGAAATCGACGCCGTGCCGGTCACGCAGTGAGAATTGGACCGGCAGCCTGATTCCGCTTCAATCCCACAAACGGAACGGAAGTCCGTTCCGTTCGAGATAATTGCCACAACGCGGGCAGCGGCCCGGGGCATTCCACATTTTTATCCGGTGAAAACCGGCCACGGGGCAAACCGGCTTCACCTCCGCCCAGCGCCGCTGCCTGGGCGGAGCCGGGGAACGTCGTCCGGGTGCAAAGGCGCTCCACGGATTTTGCACCAGCCAGAAAGGCGGAATGTTGACCCCGGTGGGCAGTAAATTGCGGCTGGACTTGGTTTTGACGCCGGCCGGTGGCGGTTCCGCCTTGTCCTCGCGAAGCAGGAGACGGGTGAACACGTCGAAAAGCCGGCGGCAATCGAGACAGACGATGGTCTGCACGGCACAGTTGACGCCGGCGTCGGCGCCGCCGGCGACGAGCGCCCGGTATTGGCAATGCGGACAGTCGAAATGAAACGTCCGGCCCATATTTTGGAGATACAATTTTGCGAGCCGCTTGGCAATCCCGCGTTGCCATGCCACTGGCGCGGATTGAACCACCATCAGACTTGCCTTCCGGCCCCGTTCCGCGCAAGAAAAGGACATGGTTTATCAAAAACAAATCCTGCTGGAAACCAGCGGACACCGGCATCTGCACGACCTGACGGCGGAGGTGGCGCAAATCATCCATGACTCCGGCGTGCGCACCGGCACGGCGCACGTGTTCAACGTCGGCAGCACCGGCGCGCTGGGTGCCATCGAATACGAACCCGGTCTGCTCGAAGACCTGCCAGACATGCTGGACAAACTCATCCCGCCCAGCCGCAACTACGGGCACGAACGCGCCTGGCACGACGGCAACGGCCATTCGCATTTGCAAGCCACGCTGCTTGGGCCGTCACTGACCGTGCCGGTTGCTGAACGGAAACCCGTGCTGGGCACCTGGCAACAAATCTTCCATCTGGAATGCGACATCAAACCGCGCCGCCGCGCCATCGTCGTGACGGTGTCCGGCGAGTGAGTTCTATTCGTGAAATTCGCTGCCGCCGTGTCCAGGTTCAGTGAAGACGAATGGCTGAGGAAAAAAAGTATTGCCGCAGGTCAATTTTCGATAAGCTTCGGACATCGGGCCTGGCAAAACAGGACGAGTCATCATTTAAACAGCACCAAAACAGCGCATGGCATTCAAACAATTTCCGAAACAGATGCAGGGCGTCCAATTGCTCCAGCGTTCGCTCGCCCGCGGGCGGCTCGGCCATGCCTACCTGTTCGCCGGCCACCAGCTTGAGGAATTGGAATCGCTCGCCCGCACGCTGGCCAAGACGTTGAATTGTCTGAAACCGGTCAAGACCGGCGGCGTGGCGACGGATTGCTGCGATGAATGCCTGATGTGCCGGAAAATTGACAACGACACCCACGCCGACATGCATTGGGTGCGGCCCGAATCGAAATCGCGCGTCGTCACCATCGAACAAATGCGCGAGTTGATGCGCGAGATCCAGCTCAAGCCGACCGGGGCCGAATACAAGGTCGCCATCATCACCGCCGCCGACCGCCTGAACAACCAGGCGGCGAACGCCTTTCTGAAAACGCTGGAGGAACCGCCGGCCAAATCCGTCCTGATCCTGCTCACCACCGAACCGCAGCGGATTCTGGAAACGGTCCTGTCGCGCTGCCTGCGCCTGAATTTTTCCGGTGAAGGCGCGCGCATGGAAGACGCGGCGCAGTCGGAATGGCTCACGCGGTTCGGCGCTCTGGCGTCCTCGGAATCCAAGAGCCTGATGGGCCGTTACCGCCTGCTCGACGTGTTGCTCCAAAAGCTCGGCGAAATCCGCGCGCGCGTGGATGAAACGCTCACGGCACATTCACCCTTGCAGCGTTACGAGGACGTGGAAAAGGATTTGCGCGAGAAATGGGAGGACGAACTGGCGGCGGCCATCGAAGCGGAATACCGCCGGCAGCGCGCCGATCTGCTTTTGCAGGTGCAATGGTGGCTGCGAGACGTCTGGCTGCACGCGCTCGCGGCTGGCGGCGAACTCCTGAGTTTTCCGCAGGTTGCCGGGGCGGAAGCCGTCGCACACCGGCTCACGCCGCGCCGGGCGCTGGAGAATTTGCAAATTCTGGAACAAACGCAGCGGTTGCTGTACACCAACGTGCAGGAAGCACTCGCGCTTGAAGTCGGCTTGCTTAAATTGCATCTCTAGGCCGGTTGTGAACGGAATTCCGCCCATGAAGTCCGGAAAAGAAACCGCCCGATACAATCTCTTCGCGCTGTTGTTCGGGCTGTTTCTCGGGCTGGCGGTTTGGAAATTCGGCAATCCCGTCATCCTCGATCAAAAACTCATTCCACCGGCTTCGTTTGCCGAGATTTGGTCCGACGCGTGGCCAACGCACTGGAGCAATTGGATTTTGCCGCCATTCGTGCTGGCCGGCGGCTGGCTGGCGCTGGCCGGCAAATGGCGTTGGCCGGGGACGCGCTGGCTCTGGCTGTTGCCGCTTTTGTGGTTCGGCTGGCAACTGCTCTCGGCAAGACACACCGTGGATTCCGGTCTCACCGCAACCACGCTCTGGCAGTTTGCCGGATGCGTTGCGTGTTATTTCATCGGCGTGCTGGTGCTGGGACGCGAACGCGCGTTGCGCTGGCTGCTGGTCGGCGTGCTGGCGGCGTTTGCGTTCTGCCTCGTGCGCGCGGCGGACCAGCGGCTCTTCGAGTTTCCTGAAAGCCGCCGGATGCTGGTGGAAGGCGAACGCACGGGCTGGACAAATTTCCCGCCAGAAATGCTTTTGGAAATGAAACGCTACGGCACCATCATCACCACCAACGGCGTGGACGTTGCCAATCCCGCAATCCTCGCCCGAGTTTCCAAGAACCGCGTGATGGGCACCCTGATCTATCCGAATGCGCTGGCCAGTTTGATTTTATTGCTGCTGCCGGTCTCGCTGGCGCTGGCCTTCAACAGCACCCGGCAACTGAAACCGCCAATCCGCGGCGCAGTGATTGCAATGGCTTGCCTCCTCGGCGGCCTTGGCCTGTTCTGGTCAGGCTCAAAGGCCGGCTGGTTGATTGCAACGGCACTCGCCGGTGTCTGGCTGTTCCGTCTGAAATGGCCGGCGCGATTGAAGTGGACCATGTTGACGATCGTTTTGCTGGTTGGACTGGCGGTGTTTGCCGTCCGATTCCACAATTACTTCGCGGCGGGCGCCACCAGCGTGGGAGCCCGTTTCGATTACTGGCGGGCGGCGGCGCAAACCACACACGACCATCCACTGTTTGGCACGGGCCCGGGAACATTCCAGCGACCTTACGCTCAAATCAAATCACCGGACGCCGAGATGGCCCGTCTCGCACACAACGATTATCTCGAACAATTTTCTGATTCAGGAATTATTGGCGGCATATGCTACGCGGCGTGGATTGTTCTGGCATTGCTGACGGCCGGGCGACGCGTGTGGCGAAGCAGCAGCTACCTTCAATTCAGTCTGTTCCTGGGATTGGTTGGCTGGTTTGCGCAGGACCTGTTTGAATTCAGCCTATTTGTTCCTGCTCTGGCATGGACTGCATTCACTCTGCTCGGTTGCATCCTCCAGATGTCCTCAAATGAATTCGACAAGGGGCAGGCAACCGGATAATCTGGATTCGGCTTATGAAAATTCTCTTTCTCAACGGGCCAAATCTGAACCTGCTCGGGCAACGCGAAACGGATGTTTATGGCCGGGCGACGCTGGCCGACATCGAAGCCAAGGTCCGCCAGCGTGCCAAACAGCTTGGTGCCGAAATTGACTTCCGCCAATCCAATCAGGAAGGACAATTGGTGGGCTGGATTCAAGAAGCCAAGGGCAAGTTTGACGTGATTGTCCTGAACGCCGCCGCTTATACCCATACCAGTATCGCCCTTCGAGACGCCATTGCCGCCGTGGGGGTTCCAACCATCGAAATTCATCTTTCGAACGTCCATGCCAGGGAAGACTTCAGACAAAAATCACTCATCGCGCCGGTTTGCTGTGGCCAAATATCCGGATTCGGTCAAAATTCATACATTTTGGCAGTTGAGGCTTCCATTAACGTTATCGAGACTAAAAAGTAGTAATGAATTTGCATTTTTGCACCTATTTTAAGGTGTAGTTAATTTATCAACTTTGCCGCTTGACGGGCTGATTTTGACTTAATAGACTCGTCGCCAGTTAAAATTGTTTCGGGCAGAGTCGTATCCAGCTGCTGCGTTTTTACTTGAGGGGCAACGCAAATGGTCGGTGTTTTTTTGAAAATTTAACGAAATAGAACTGTGGATCTTAAAGATATCAAGGCCATCATTGACCTGATGAAGAAAAATGCCATCTCGGAATTTGAGATGGAGAAGCAGGACTTCAAGATCAGGCTGAAACGCGGTCTCAATGGTGGCACTTCTGTTTCTTCGCTCGATGATTTACCTCCGTCAGTAGCCATTGTCGCTGCCCCGCAACTTCCCGTTACGAATCCCCAGACTGCAGCCGCTGCGCCGCCGCCGGCAACCGGTGAAATTGAAGTCAAGTCGCCCATGATTGGCACATTTTACCGGTCGCCCTCGCCCGAAGCGGGAAGTTATGTCGAAGTGGGCTCCGACGTGAACCCGGACACCGTGGTCTGCATTATCGAAGCCATGAAAGTGATGAATGAAATCAAAGCCGAGGTCAAAGGCGTCATCACCCAGGTTTTGGTCGAAAACGCCAAGCCGGTTGAATTCGGCCAGCCGTTGTTCAAAGTGCGTCCTCCGGCCTGACAGCACCGGCATTTTGCCGGTTTGATTTTTTCCGAAGCTCATTAACAGCTCATGTTTGAAAAAGTACTGGTTGCCAACCGCGGGGAGATTGCCGTTCGGATTATTCGCGCCTGCAAGGAGCTGAATATCCGCACTGTTGCCGTTTATTCCGAGGCGGATGCCAATTCGATGCACGTACAACTGGCGGATGAGGCGATTTGCATCGGCAAAGCCGCGTCCGCGGACAGTTACCTGCGCATTGACCGCATCGTCAGCGCCGCGGAAATATCGGACGTGGACGCAATCCATCCCGGCTACGGTTTTCTGTCCGAAAACGCCCACTTCGCCGAGGTTTGCGAAAGCTGCAACATCCGTTTCATCGGCCCGCATCCGCGCACGATGCAAGCCCTGTCCGACAAGGCCGTGAGCCGCGCGCTCGCGAAGAAGGCTGGCGTGGCCGTGGCGCCCGGGTCCGAAGGCGTCGTTGAGAAGGAACAGGACGCGCTGGCCGTGGCCAAACGCATAGGCTATCCGGTCATCATAAAGGCAATCGCCGGAGGCGGGGGACGTGGAATGCGGGTGGCGCACAATGACATCTCGCTGGTAAAAGGCTATCACACGGCGCGGACGGAGGCTGAAAAGAGCTTCGGCAATTCCGGTGTTTATATCGAAAAGTTCATCGAGAATCCGCATCACATTGAAATCCAGATTCTCGGCGACCACAAGGGCCGCATCATTCACCTGGGCGAGCGGGACTGCTCCATTCAGCGCCGGAACCAGAAGGTACTGGAGGAAACGCCGTCTCCGTTCATCGAATACAAGTTCCGCAAGTTGCGCGACAAGATCGGCAAGGCCGCCGTCAAAATTGCGGAAGCGGCGCACTACACGAACGCCGGGACCGTGGAATTCATCGTGGACAACCACGGCAATTACTATTTCCTCGAGGTCAACAAGCGGATCCAGGTCGAACATCCCATCACCGAGGAGGTCACCGGCATTGACCTCGTGCGATACCAAATCCTGCTGGCCATGGGCGAAACGCTGCACCATTCGCAGGGCGACGTTCAATTCAAGGGCCACGCGATTGAATGCCGCATCAACGCCGAAGACCCGTTCAACGAATTTTGCCCGAGCCCCGGCCGCGTCGAAATGTACTTCCAGCCGGGCGGGCGCGGGGTGCGCGTGGACACGCACACTTACGCCGGTTACACCATTCCGCCGACCTACGACTCGATGATTGGCAAGCTGATCACCTACGGCAAGGACCGGCGCGAGGCAATGGACAAGATGAGCCGCGCACTGGGCGAATACCTGATCACCGGCATCAAAACGAACATTTCGTTTCAGCAGGCCATCTTGCAGGACCCGAATTTCCGGCGCGGCGTTTATTCGACGAATTTCATCGAGCAACTGCTCGGCGGGGCGCGGCGCGAGTTGATCGAGGAAAAAACCTGATCCGGTTGTTGTTGACATCGGCTGCGGCTGTGTTATAAGGAGGCGACTCGTTCAAAGAACGAAAGTGATGGTGTCAACAAGACAGATTGTTCGCAAACAGAAATAGAAACGACATTCAGTGATCCTGCCGACGCAGTCCTCCCACTTGGTTATTTGACCGGGCCATCATCTATGAGCCAAAACAGATTGTTTGTAGGCAACCTCTCGTTTCAAACAGGGGAAAACGAACTTCAGGATTACTTCGCCCAAGCCGGCGCTGTGACTTCTGTGAACCTCATGCTGGACAAGATCACGGGCAAGTCCCGCGGCTTTGCCTTTGTGGAATTTGCCACGCCCGACGAGGCGCAGAAGGCCGTGGAACAATTCCATGGCAAGGAATTCCAGGGCCGCGCCCTGACCGTCAACATTGCCCGCCCCCGTGAGGAGCGCCCTCCGCGCCCGGGCGGCGGACGCGGTGGTGAGCGGCGTGATCGCGGCGAGCAGCGCGAACGTTATTAAGTTATTAGTCTTCCGCGATCGGGAATGGCGGGCGGCCTGCCGGCCATTCCTTTTCAGAATTAAATTTGACAGCGGGGCAACGCCCTTTATCTTAACCTGCAAACATTATGGCAGAGACTCCTTTCAATATTCCGGGTGCTCCCACGGGCGCAGAGCCGATGAAAAAAACCACCGGCAAGGTGCAGCCCAAAAAGGAAACCGTCCGCATTAATTTGCCGCCCAAACCGTCTGCCGCGCCCACCATCAAGCTGCCGACGCTGCCGCCCGGCGGGCCCACCGGAGCGGCCGGTGTAGCGCCATTGTCAGCCGCGACCAAGTCCGCGCCGGTCGCCGCGCCGGCCCTGCAACGCACAACCGCCGCCGCGCCCATTTCGCAACAACGTCCGGCGCCGGCGCCGCAAAGGCCTGCCGCTGCGCCAACCGTCGGCGGACTCGACAAAGGCCTGGCGATTTTCGCTGCGATTGCCGGTTTGGCGGCCCTGGCCGTCATTGCCTATTTGATCTGGATGCTTCCCATCGGCAATTAAATGAACATGGCATCAACGTTGTAATTGTTCACTTATGGCCTCTCCCTCAATCGTCGCGCTCACCCAGGAAAATTTTTCGCAACAAGTGCTGCAATCGCCCGCGCCCGTGCTCGTGGATTTCTGGGCCGAATGGTGCGGCCCGTGCAAAATGATCGCCCCGCTGCTGGATGAGCTGGCGGACGAATACGACGGCAAGGTCAAAATCGGCAAGGTCAACATTGATGAGCAGCAGAACCTCGCCGCGCAATACGGGGTGCGCGCCATTCCCACGCTGCTTGTTTTCCACAACGGCCAGGTCACCGAGCAAATCGTCGGCGCGCGCAGCAAGCGCGACCTCAAGGCCAGCCTCGACCGCGTCGCCGCATGACGCACCGGGCCCGCGAGGCGGGATTATGCCGCTCATCGTCACGCCCCGCCAATTCACCCAGCGCGCCGAGTTCTACCATCAACTCGCCCAGTGCACCTCCGCCGGCATCGGCGTGATTCGGGCGCTGGAACAGGTCAAAGCCAATCCGCCGGCCAGCTCGTTCCGCGAACCGCTCGAACACCTCCTTAACGAACTCGCCAAAGGTGCGACGCTGGCCGAATCCCTGCAACAACAGGCCTGGCTGCCCCCATTCGACGTGGCTTTGATTGGAGCCGGCGAACAGACCGGGCGGCTTGATTCCTGTTTCCACATGCTCGCCGACTATTACAACGACCGCGCCCGCATCATCAAGCAGGTGATTTCCCAGCTCATTTATCCCGTCGGATTGATCCACTTCGCCGCCTTGGTTTTTTTGATCGTGCTTCCATTTGCCCAGTCTGAGTTCAACGCCAGCCTGCTCCTGCTTTTCGTCCGGGCCGCCGCCGTTCTCTTGCCGCTTTATGGCGCCGTCATCCTGTTGATTTACGCCATGCAGGGTAAACATGGTGAACAATGGCGCGCGCGCATCGAATCCTTTCTGCGGCGCGTTCCCATGCTCGGCAAGGCGCGGCATTATCTCGCCCTGTCGCGGCTCGCGGCCGCGCTCGAGGCGCTCACCGCCGCGGGCGTGAACGTCGTCGCGGCCTGGGATTTGGCCGCGGCGGCCTGCGGTTCCCCTGCCCTGCGATACGCGGTGCAGTCTTGGAAACCGCAGGTCGCCGCCGGACAAATGCCCTCCGAAGCCGTGCGCGCCTGCCCGCTGTTCCCGGAAATGTTCGCCAACCTTTATGCCAGCGGTGAAGTCAGCGGCAAACTCGATGACTCACTCCGCCACCTGCACCAGGTTTACAACGACGAAGGCACGCGCAAGATCGAGGCTTTCGCGCAATGGACGCCGCGCCTCATTTACTTTCTGGTCGCATTGATGGTTGCCTATGAAATTGTCCAGTTTTGGATCGGCCTCTACGGTCCGCACAGTGAACTTTCAAATGTCCTGAAAGGATTTTAATCCAGCTTTGCCGATGCAATCTCCTCAAATTACCTTCGTCGTATGACGTTGACTGAAATTCTTGCCAACGAGGAAATTCGCCTGCGCGAATTCCCGGTGGCGCGGGAGAAAATCTTCCTCGCTCACGCCGGCGTCTGTCCGCTGCCGCACCGGGTGGCAAAGGCTGTTGCCGATTGCGCGGCTCGCGGCACCACCGGTGATCAGGAAAGCCTGGTTTTCCCCGACCGCCTTAATGACGCGCGAAGACTCGCGTCGCAATTGCTGAATTGCCAGCCGGATGAAATCGCGCTCGTCGGGCCGACGTCGCTGGCGCTGAGCTTTGTCGCCGCCGGTTTGAATTTTCGCAAGAGCGACAACATCCTCATTTATCACGATGATTATCCGTCGAACGTTTATCCGTGGATGGCGCTGGCCGGGCGCGGCGTTGAAGTCCGCCTGCTCAACACCCGCGGACTCGGTGTCATCCGCCCGCAGGACGTGATGGGACAGGTGGATGAAAACACGCGGCTCGTCGCGCTGGCGTCCTGTCATTTCATCAGCGGTTACCGGCTGGAACACCAGGCCATCGGGAAATTTCTGCGCGAACGCGGCATCTTGTTCTGCCTTGACGCGATTCAAACGCTCGGCGCGTTTCCAACAACGGTGGAGCACGTGGATTTTCTGGCCGCCGACGCCCACAAATGGCTGCTCGGCCCGTGCGGCGCGGGCGTGTTTTACGTCCGGCGCGAATTGCAGGAAAAACTGAGCCCGCCGGTTTACGGCTGGCACAATGTGCGAAACCCGAATTACGTCGCGCAGGAGAAAATTGTCTTCCGCAACGGCGCGGTCAAGTACGAAGCCGGCACGCACAACCTGCTCGGCCTGGTCGGATTGATTTCCGCCATGGAACTGGCGTTGGAAGTCGGCGTGGAAAACATCGCTGCCGAATTGCTCCGCAAGCGCGCGACGATCGTGCCCGCGTTGCAGGCGAAAGGCTTTACGGTTTTGAATGCCGGAGCAAAAACGGAAAACGCGGGCGGCATCATTTCCTTTCATCAACCGGGCAAGGACCTCGCGGCATTGTACAAGAAATTGACCGATGCCGGCGTCCTTGCATCGCTGCGCACTGACCGCAAGGGACAAAATTACATCCGCCTCTCGCCGCATTTCTACAACACGGACGCGGAATTGCAGCGTATGCTGGATTTGGCGTAGCCGCAAAGTCCGGTTCCCGTCTCTTTTCGCGCCGCGCCGCAAACCCGGCCCATCATTTGCCAAAATCCGGCGAGCGTTCTCCAGTCTGAACCTTGATTTTCCAATGATGTGAAAATCCGGGGGTTTTCCCGGATTTGACGGAGCGCTCCATGTCATCGGAGAACGAAACTGCCGGCGCAACTGCTCCTGATTCAAAAGGATCAGTTCAGCAGGCGCTGCCTCCCGGCCTTCCGGCGCAGTGCAGCCGGATGTCGCTGCTGGGCGTGGAATATTTCCACATGAAGACCCGCGATGGCGGCGACCTTTACCTGACTCATTTTGGCGCGCCGTTCTGGCGGCTTCTGTTGCCGGAAAACTGGCATGCGCGGGATTGGTTTGAAGCCAAGGGCGAAAGGCTTGAAGGCACCAGCATGGTTTACAAGGTGCCGACGCGCGTGGTGGACGGCACCGCCCTGAACCTCGTCGTCAAATGGTCGCGCGTGGGTGAGGTCGTCCCGATGGACACGCTCACCATCAACAAGTTCATCCACGCCGAGTTCAACAGCCCGTTCGAGGAATTTTCGCTTCTGACGGAACTGCGCAAGGGTGAATCCGGCCCGGCGGGCATCCACATTCACACGCAACGGCCGCTGGCAATCTACGTGCCCAGCCAGCGGCTCCAACTCTGGCAGACGGGCCGGTCGGAGGACAAAATCAACGCGAAAATCGCGCGCCATCCCGGCGTGGAAATTGACATCCTCCGGCAGTACGTCGTGCTTTACGGCTGGATCAAGGGGCGGGACGCGGTCGAGACGGCGGAGTTTTTTCATCTGGAAGGCAAGCGACGGTCGGAGTTTCTCGCGCTCACGACCAGCCTGGTCATTCACGAACTCTGGCAGAAAGGTTACCGCGTCGTGGACATGAAGCCCGCGCACATCATTTTGCGTCCCGGCCCCAACCGTTCGTTGTTGCGCGACCGCAACGGGCAGTTCGCCTACGCGCTGGTGGACTACGAGTTGCTCGAACGGACGCCCGAACACGAACAAGCCGTGCGCACCGCCAACCGCCAGCTTTACCTCAAGCACATGGCCCGGCGGTTTGAAGCGGACGTCGCCAAACCACTGCCCGCGCATCTGCAGGCGATCAACATCCTGGGCGTGGATTACATTTGCGGCCGCGCCGAGAGCACCGGCGGCATGCTTTGGGTCGTCGGCAAAGACCCCGATTTGTTCACCTACTTCCTGCCGGAACGCTGGCGGCGCACCCCAAAGACAAAATTGTCCTCGCGCAACCAGATCTTTCACACGCGCACCAAGGACAACATCAACCTCGTGTGGAAGGTATCGCGCATGGGCGATCCCCCGCCCCAGTTGACCAATCCCGAGGCCGACAAGGAAGCGGCGCGCGAATACGGTTTCAACAGTCCGTTCGAGGAATTTGCCTTTGCGCTCGAACTCGGCCGGAACGGCGTCAAGACGGTTTATCCCCGTGCGATTTACAGGACCGGCCGCCGGCGCGGGCAGAACCGGCAGGCCACCGACGGACGGCGTTATGCGGCATTGGCGCATTTGCGCACGCCGGAGGGCGAACCGCTCGTCCGCAAGGAATACGATTACATCACCATCTGGGGCTTCTGGAACGGGCCGGACGAATGGCTGGCCGTGGCCGACGGCAGCTTCTATCACGCCGTCAATGCCAAACAGGCTTTTGCCAAAAAACTGATTTCCCGGCAGTTCCTGACCCAACTGGTGCAACTGAAGGCGGAAAAACTGGCGCGGTGCGGCTACCAGGACTTGAACCCCAAACCGGACCACCTGCTCATCTCCTTTGACCCGGCGGAAAAACTGGTGATGGAATCCATGGACAAACCCGAGGCGCGCCTCTGTAACTTCGAACTGGTCCGCCGCCGGCCAGCCGATGAAGCCGCGTCAGCGATTCCGGCATAAAATAAATTCGCCCAATAACCTGTTGCCATCCGGCGTTCTTCTGGTATTCTCATTTTCCCTTTTCACCCGGCCAATCGCCGGTTGAATCGGGCAAACGGTCCTCATTCGCATCGAGTTGATGCGGCCTGTCGCGCCGAAACGCAGCGAAGTCGGACCACAACAACATCAAACATCAATCCCGTGTTCCGCGGGATGGTCCGCTCCGGCGGACTTTCAACCAAAGGAAACTTGTGTTAAGCATTGGCATCAAAGAATTGTTGGATACGGGCGTCCATTTCGGACACCAAACGCGCCGTTGGAACCCCAAGATGAAGCCGTTCATCTTCGACGCGCGCAATGGCATTCACATCATCGACCTCAGCAAAACCCTCGCCCAGCTCGAAACGGCGTGCGACTTTCTGACCGAAACCGTCCGCAAAGGCGGCAAGGTGCTGTTCGTCGGCACCAAAAAACAGGCGCAGCAGGCCATCAAGGAAATCGCCACGGAATGCGGCCAATTTTACGTCACCGAACGCTGGCTCGGCGGCACGATGACGAATTTCAACACGCTCAAACGTTCCATCGCCCGGCTCAAGGAAATTGAAAAGATGGACGCCGACGGCTCGCTGGCCACATACGGCAAGCAGGAACAGGCCGTCATCCGCCGCGAAGCGGCCCGGTTGCACAAATACTTCGACGGCATCCGCGCCATGGACCGGATTCCCGCGGCGATTTTCGTCGTGGACATCAAGCGCGAACACAACGCCGTGGCCGAGGCGCGCAAACTCAAGGTGCCGGTCGTCGCCATCGTGGACACGAATTGCGACCCCGACCTCGTGGATTATCCCATCGCGGGCAACGACGACGCCATCCGTTCGGTGCGGATGATCCTGGCCACCATCAGCCAGATCATCACACGGGCGCAGGCGGAATATGAATCGAAACGCTCGCGCCGGCCGGCAACGGAGGAAACCGTTCCGGCGGAAGCGCAGCCCGCCGCCGAAACCGCACCGGTTGAAACACCCATCACCGAAATCGCGCCGACTGGGGCCGTTCCACCCGCGCTCAATTAAGATTTCCGGTTTCTCTCAACCCTCAACCCTCAACTTTCAACCGACTTTGTATGGCCCAGATTACTGCTGCTGACGTGAACAAACTGCGCGAGATGACCAGCGCGGGAATGATGGATTGCAAACGCGCGCTCGTGGAGGCGAACGGCGACATCAACGCCGCCGTGGACATTCTCCGCAAAAAAGGCCAGGCCACCGCCGCCGTGAAGGCAGCGCGCGAGGCCCGGGAAGGCGCCATCGCCCAATACATCGCCCCCGGCGGACAGCTCGGCGTGCTCGTCGAAATCAACAGCGAGTCGGATTTCGTCGCGCGCAATGACACGTTCCGCGCCTTTTGCGACGATGCGGCAAAACGGCTCGCGGCGGACCCCAAGGCAAACCTGGAGGCCGATCGCGAGGCGCTCGTCGCCAAAATCCGCGAGAACATACAAATCGCCCGGCATGCGCGCATGGAAGTCAACGGCAACGGGCTGATTGCCGGCTACATCCACACCGGCGCGAAGGTCGGCGTGCTTGTCGAAGTCGGCGCGGGCAAGGCTGAAACCGTCGGCAAGGACGACTTCAAGCAGCTCGTCAAGGACATCACGCTGCAAATCGCGGCGGGTCATCCGCACGCGGTTTCGCGCGAGCAGGTTCCGGCAGAGGTCATCACCAAGGAACGTGAAATCGCCGCGTCATCCGACCGGCTCAAGGGCAAGCCGCCGCAGGCCATGGAAAAAATCCTGCAGGGCGTCCTGGAAAAATTTTACCAGACCTACTGTCTCGTGGACCAGGGCTTTGTGAAGCGCAATTCCGAGGTGAGCGTGAAGGAACATGCCGCGCAAATTGCCAAGCAGCTCGGCGACGAAATCACCATCCGCCGTTTCGTGCGCTTTCAAGTCGGCGAAAGCGCGGCGTAAAAGTTGTTCCAACCAAATTACAAGGCGTCCCGCGGGGCGCCTTTTTTAATTTTCGCGCGCGGCTTTCGTTTGACGTTTCGCCGGACGGTTGTTAAAAGTTCTCAGATGCTGCGCCCGCTCCAATTCGCATGACCGCCAACAGAAGCCCAAAATATTCCCGCGTCCTGCTCAAGCTCAGCGGCGAGGCGCTCGGCGGCAAAAATCGCGGCAACATCTGCCCCGAAGCCGTGCAGGACATGGCTCAACAAATCCGCGAAGTCCGCGAGTTGAAGGTGCAGGTGGTAGTGGTCGTCGGCGGCGGCAACATTTTTCGCGGCTTGTCCGGCAGCATACGCGGCATCGAGCGCGCCACCGGCGACTACATGGGGATGCTCGCCACGGTCATCAACGCGCTGGCGCTGCAGGACGCGCTCGAAAAAATCGGCGTGCCCACCCGCGTGCAAAGCGCCATCGCCATGTCGCAGGTCGCCGAGCCGTTCATCCGGCGCCGCGCGGTGCGGCATCTGGAAAAGGGCCGCGTGGTCATCTTCGGCGGCGGCACCGGCAACCCGTATTTTTCCACCGACACCGCCGCCGCATTGCGCGCGAACGAAATCGGCGCGGAAGTGATTTTGAAGGCGACGAAGGTGGACGGCGTTTACGATTGCGACCCCAAGACAAATCCCCGGGCGAAACGGTACGCGCAGATTTCCTACCTCGAAGCGCTGCAAAAACAGCTCAAGGTGATGGATTCCACGGCGTTTTCGCTCTGCATGGACAACAAAATGCCCATCATCGTCTTCGACATGTTCAAGCAGCACAACCTCCGGCGCGTGGTCATGGGCGAAAAAGTGGGAACCCTCGTGACCGGATGAGGCGGCAAACTGGATTTCTGGATTGGTGGATGACGATTCACTAATCCAACAGTGCAATTATCCGGGAATCTGTTTTTGGTTTTCGTCTTATGAGATTCGCATCGCGCACGGATGCGGGGCGGCAACTCGGACAACACTTGCGGGAAAAGGGCATCGAGGTTGATCTGGTGCTGGGCCTGCCGCGCGGCGGAGTGGTGGTCGCCGCTGAAGTGGCGCGTTTGCTGAACCGCCCGCTGGATGCGCTGATTGTCCGCAAAATCGGGCATCCGTGGCATCGCGAATTCGCCGTCGGCGCTCTCGCCGAGCCGGATGTCGTCATTCTCGACGAAGCATCCGTGGGGAAAAATCCGGAGGTTCGTTTTCAACTGGACCGGGTGATTGCGGAAGAAACCGCGCGACTGCAATCCTACCGCTCCCAATTTCACGCCGAGACCGCGCTGGCCGTCGAAGGCAAAACTGTTTTGCTCGTGGACGACGGACTGGCCACCGGCGCGACCGCCGAAGCCGCCGTGCTCTCGGCCAAAAAGCGGAAGGCGCGTAGAATCGTCGTCGCCACGCCGGTGGCTTCAACCCATGCGATTGCAAGGCTGACGCCCCTTGCGGACCATGTTGTGGCGTTGGCGGTTGACCCCGCCTTCGGCGCAGTGGGCCAGTATTACGAGAAATTTGATGAGACGACTGATGAAGAAGTTCTGGCCTTGCTGCACCGTCACACAAAGGACGGCCAGTCGCCGTCGTAACCGCGAAAATGCCCCCAAACCGGGGTATTTGGCCTCCACGACCGGCGACGATGCCAGCACCCTTCCCAAAGCTGGCGACGGTTCGCCAAGCAGATAGGGGAATCTCTTATTTCCATAGTCGTTTACCCCAATATGCAATCAGGTCGAGTACCAATTGTAAGCCCCGTTCAATTCCCTTAATTTGCTTACATGCAAACAATATATGCGAAGCCAGATACTGAAAACCCCGCAAACGCGGTCCACTTTCGGTCGAATACCCTGACCGCCGGGAACGGGAACGGCAATGGCAATGGAACTGGCAATCGCGCGCTGGTGGACGTGCTGGTTGGTTCCCGGGTCTACCGGGAATACGAACGGGCCTTCAGCGACATGACCGGTTTGCCGATGGCCTTGCAGCCGGTGGAAACCTGGCAGTTGCCGCACCACGGCAAGCGGAATGAAAACCCGTTCTGCGCGTTGATGTCGCAGAAGAGCCGCGCCTGTGCCGCGTGTTTGCAGGTGCAGGAACGGCTTTGCGCCAAGGCGACGACCGAACCGCAGACGGTCACCTGCCCCGCCGGGCTTTGCGACACGGCCGTGCCGGTGAGGTTGAGCGACCGGTTGATTGGCTTTCTTCAAATCGGGCAACTGTTCCGGAAAAAACCGAGTGAAGCCCAGTTTGAGCGGACGGCCGGACTGATGGAAAAGTGGGGATTGGAAGTGAACCGCGACACCCTCCGCAAGGCCTATTTTGCCGGCAAGGTCGTCTCCCAAAAGCAGCACGAATCCGCAGTCAAATTGTTGACCATTTTTGCCCAGCACCTCGCCATATTGAGCAATCAGGTCTTCATCCAGCAGGAAAACGCCGAGCCGCCGGTCATCAAACGCGCCCGGGAATACATCCACGAGCATCAGGCCGAGGAACTTTCGCTGAACCAGGTCGCCAAGGCGGTCAACATGAGCACGTTTTACTTCTGCAAAATGTTCAAGAAGGTCGCGGGCATCAATTTCACCGATTACGTCGCGCGGGTCCGCATCGAAAAATCAAAAAACCTGCTGCTCAACCCCAACCTGCGCGTGAGTGAAATCGCGTTTGAAGTCGGCTTCCAGTCGCTGACGCACTTCAACCGCGTGTTCAAGAAGCTCCTCGGCCAGTCACCCACCGATTACCGGGCGCAATTGCTGACCCATTGATTGGAAATGTGACGAGTGACAAGTGACAAGACGCCCGACGCCTGAGATGGGTCACCCGACACCCGCCGCTCGACACTCGTTTGAGATTGGCAGCGGCGCGGAATTTCCCGATATTCCCTTCATCCTTGAAATGAAGGAGTACCGGAAAATGTCCCGAGCCGAACTGCTCGCCTGGATTGAGAAATTCAAATCCAGGCACGCCACGCGAACGAGGGCGCAGCAGCAGCGGGCCGCCGCCGCGTTGCGCGACAGCGAGGAACGGCTGCGCGCGATTCTGGAAACCGCGGTTGAAGGCATCATCACCATTGACGAACGTGGCGCCATTGAGTCCTTCAACCCGGCGGCGGAAAAAATCTTTGGTTATCGGGCGCGCGAAATCATCGGCAAGAATGTCAGCATCCTGATGCCCCAGCCACATCGCCGGCAACATGACGCTTTCATCGGCAATTATCTCCGCACCGGTCACGCGAAAATCATCGGCATCGGACGCGAAGTCTCCGGCCGCAGGAAGGATGGCTCGACTTTTCCGATGGATCTCTCGGTGAGCGAAGTGCGCCTGGCCAACCGGCGGCTGTTCACCGGGTTTGTCCGCGACATCACCGGGCGCAAGGAGGCCGAAAAGGCGCTTTTGCATTATGCCGCGCTGGTGGAATCTTCCGATGACGCCATCGTCGGCAAGACGCTGGAAGGTTACGTCACCAGTTGGAACAAGGGCGCCGAAGCGGTCTTCGGTTACACGCGCGAGGAGATGACGGGCAAACACATCTCCATCCTCATCCCGCCGGATCGGAAGGATGAAGAGCCGGAGATCCTGGAAAAAATCAAACGCGGCGAGTCCGTTGACCATTACGAAACCATCCGCCGGCGCAAGGACGGCGGGTTGATTGACATTTCAGTGACGATTTCTCCCATCCGCGACCCCGATGGGAAGATCACCGGCGCTTCCAAGGTGGCGCGCGACATCACCGAGCGCAAACGGCTGGAAAGGGAAATCCTCGAAATCAGCGACCGCGAACAGCGCCGCATCGGACACGATTTGCACGACGGCCTCTGCCAGCATCTGGCGGGCATCGAATTGATGAGCCAGGTGCTGGAACAAAAATTGTCGCCGCAGTCCAGGGACGACGCGAAGCGCGCCGGTGACATCGCCAAGAACGTCCGTGAAGCCATCGGCCAGACTCGCTCGCTGGCGCGCGGCCTTTCGCCGGTCACGCTGGAATCGGAAGGACTCACGTCCGCGCTCCACGAGCTGGCGGTGAACACCGAAAAATTGTTCAACGTGAAATGCCGTTTCGATGGCGACTTGCAGGTGGTGGTGTACAACCACGCCGCGGCCACTCACCTGTTCCGCCTGGCGCAGGAGGCCGTGTCCAATGCCATCAAACACGGCAAAGCCAAGCGGATCTCCATTCATCTCAAGGCCGACCCCGGTCGCATCTATCTGGCGGTGAACGACAACGGCAGGGGATTTCCAAAGAAAAGCCCGGCATCCAAAGGCATGGGCCTGCGCATCATGCAATCCCGCGCCGGCATGATTGGCGGCACATTGACCATCGAACAGAATGCCGGCGGCGGCACCAGCGTCATCTGTTCGGCGCCTAACAACTCAATGCCGCCACAAAAATAAAAGCAGCCATGCCAGCCAAAAACAAAAACCCTCAAAAGCGCGTTCTCATCGTGGACGATCATCCGATGATGCGCACCGGCCTGGCGCAACTGATTGACAACGAATCCGGCCTGAAGGTCTGCGCCGAAGCGGACAATGCGGGCCAGGCGCTCGACGCCATCGCCCGTCAACAATTTGATTTGGTCCTGCTCGACATTTCGTTGCCCGACAAAAACGGCCTGGAACTCATCAAGGACATCCAGGCGCTGAAACCCGGCCTCCCGATTCTGGTGGTCTCAATGCACGATGAACTGCTCTATGCCGAGCGCGTGCTGCGGGCGGGCGGGCGTGGTTACATCATGAAACAGGAAGGCGGCAAAAAGTTTCTGGAGGCCATCCGCCACGTGCTGGGCGGCCAGGTTTATGTGAGCGAAAAAATGTCGGCCCGCATCCTCGACAATTTTTCCGGTCGTCGCGCCGAGGCGTCGGCTTCGCCCATCGAGCGCCTCACTGACCGCGAGTTCGAGGTCTTTCAATTGATCGGCCAGGGCAAGGGAACACGCGACATCGCCGGGCACCTCCGGCTGAGCGTGAAGACCGTCGAGGTGCACCGCGCGAACATCAAGGGAAAGCTGAAATTAAAAACAGGGACGGATCTGGTCAGCCACGCCATCCGCTGGGTGGAGACGGAACAGAAAGGTTGACGGAACCGGCGTTGGCTTTAACCGCGAAAGTCGCAAACTGCGCGGGCGTCACGCAAAGACGTCCTCCAAGATGCGGGTGAATTCGTGAAATTCTTGCAAAGGATTTCTTTCGCCTTCATTCATTTCAACGCGACTGGTTGGCGCCACGCATGAAATCCGCGGTTGTTGTCCGAATCGCTTTTACAAAAAACGGAAAGCCTTTAACAACTTTTGGCGAGTGTTTCGCCTGAAAAACGGTGACCTTCTTTGTGACGAAAATTGTTATGTTGGAGACGCTTTTATATCCCAAGGCCGTGGCCGTCATCGGTGCCTCCCGGAAACCCGGCAAGGTCGGTTACGCCGTGCTGGCCAATCTCGTAAACGGTGGTTTCAAAGGGACGATTGTTCCCGTCAACCCGGAGGCCGGGGAAATCCTCGGCCTCAAATGCTACAAGTCGCTCGACGATTACCAGGGCCAGGTTGACCTCGGCGTCATCGCGGTGGCGGGCAAATACGTCAAGGACGCCCTCCAAAGCTTGATTAAAGCCGGCGCCAAATCGGTCATCCTCATCACCGCCGGTTACCGGGAAGTCGGCGCCGAGGGCGCAAAGGCCGAGGAGGAGCTGGTCGCAATCTGCCGGCAAAGCGGCGTGCGGATGGTCGGCCCGAATTGTCTCGGCGTGCTCAACACGGACCATCACATGAACGCCTCGTTCGGGCCGTCAGCGCCGCCGCCCGGAACCATTTCCATCATCTCGCAATCCGGCGCGTTGTGCGGTGCCATTCTCGACTGGTCGCTCAACCAGAAGCTCGGCCTGAACAAGGTCATCAGCTTCGGCAACAAGGCGGATCTCAATGAAGTGGACTTCATCCAGGCGCTCGCGGAAGACAAGGGAACAAAGGTCATCGCGGGTTATTTGGAAAGCATCAAGGAAGGCAACAAGTTCCTGCGCATCGCGGAACAGGCGGCTTCCATCAAACCGGTCGTGATTCTGAAAGTCGGCATCACACAGGCGGGCGCGAAGGCCGCGTCATCGCACACCGGCAGCCTGGCGGGCGCGGACATCGCCTACGGCGCGGCGTTCAAGCGCGCAGGCGTCATCCGCGCTGAAAATTTTGAGGCGCTCTTCGATTATTCAATGGCGTTTGCCATGCAGCCGCTTCCCGAGGGAGAACGCGTGGCCATCATCACCAATGCCGGCGGCCCCGGCATCATGGCGGCGGACGCGGCCGAGTCGCTGGGCTTGAAAATGGTTGCACCGACGAAGGCAACCGACGCCAAGCTCCGCGCCTTCCTGCCGGCGTCGGCGGCATTTGGCAATCCGATTGACGTGATTGGCGACGCCGATCCCGACCGCTACGCCAAGGCGTTTGAATTGCTTCAGGAAGACGAAAATATTGACGCGATTGTCGTGGTTGTGACGCCGCAGAACATGACGCACCCGCTGGAGCTGGCGGAGAAACTCGCCGCGGCGCACAAGGGCAAAAAGCCGGTGCTGGCGTCATTCATGGGCGGCACGGAGGTCGCCGCCGCCAAGGAAAAACTGATGGCCGTGGGCATTCCAAACTATCCCTCGCCGGACCGCGCGGTGACGGCGCTCCGGGCGATGTGCGATTACGCGGCATGGAAACGCCGGCCGCCCCGCATCGTCACACGCTTTCCGGTCAATCACCGCCGCGTGGACCGCATCCTCAACCTGCAGGCGCGCAACGGCTCGGCGCAGGTTGGCGAAGTCGAGGCGAAGGAGATTCTGCGCGCCTACGATTTCAACATTCTTGGCGGCCAGCTGGCCCGGACCGGCGACGAAGCGGTGGAATATGCCGAGCGCCTCGGCTATCCGGTCGTGCTGAAAATTTCCTCGCCGGACATCATCCACAAATCCGATTTCGGCGGCGTGCGCATCAACATCGCCAACGCCGAGCAGGTGCGCGACGCCTTTGATTTGATGATGCTGCGCATCCAGAAACGCGCGCCCAACGCGCATTTGCGCGGCGCTTACGTGGAAAAGATGGGCCTGCGCGGGCGCGAAGTGATTCTGGGCATGACACGCGATCCGCAGTTCGGCCCGATGCTGATGTTCGGCCTTGGCGGCATTTTCGTCGAGGTGATGAAGGACGTGACGTTCCACCTTGCGCCCATTACTGCGGAGGAGGCGATGCAAATGTTGAAGGGCACGCGTTCTTATGCGCTGCTTCAAGGCGCGCGCGGCCAGGCGCCCGTGGATTTGGACGCCATCGCCGGCGCGCTGCAACGCATCAGCCAGCTCGCCACGGATTATCCGGAAATCACGGAGCTGGACATCAACCCATTCATCGTCGGCCCGGTCGGCGTGCAGGCCTACGTGGCCGACGCCCGCATGACGCTTTCCACCGCCGCAACCACCAGCAAGAACCATGAGTAAACCGATCACCTACGACCCGAACTGGCAGGAGAATTGCAAGTCGCAACTGCTCACTGCAATGGAAGCGGTGAAGAAAATCCGGCCCGGCCAGCGCATCTTCATCGGCACCGGCACGGCCGAGCCGCTCGAATTGGTGAGCGCGCTGAGCAAACGCGCCTCCGAATTGCCGGACACTGAAATCGTCCACCTCCTCACGTTCGGCGACGCCCCGTATGCGCACCGGGAGATGGCGCAGTATTTTCGCGTGAACAGTTTTTTCATCGCCGAAAACGTCCGCGACATCATCCAGGAAGGCCTCGGCGACTACACACCGGTGTTTCTTTCCGACATTCCGCGCCTGTTCGACAGCGGCCAGTTGCCGCTCGACGTGGCGCTCATCCAGGTCACGCCGCCCGATCAATACGGCATGTGCAGCTTTGGCGTGTCGGTGGACATTGTCCGCAGCGCCGCCGAAAACGCCTCGCTCGTCATCGCGCAGGTGAATGCCAAAATGCCGCGCACGCTGGGCGATTGTTTCATCCACGTGAACGACATTGACGTGCTCGTCCCGTCCGACGCGCCGATTCTGGAGATTCCGGCGCCTGAAGTCACCGAAACGACCAAGCAAATCGCGGAATTTGTCGCCGCGCTGATTGATGACGGCTCCACCATCGAGTTCGGCATCGGCCGCATCCCGCAGTCGCTGCTTGGTTTTCTGAAGCACAAAAAAGACCTCGGCGTGCACACGGAGATGGTGACGGATTGCCTGGTTGAATTGATTGAATCCGGCGCGGTGACGGGAAATCGCAAGACGCTCGACCGGGGCAAGGTCGTGGCGAGCTTCTGTCTCGGCACGAAAAAGACCTACGACTACGTGGACAACAACCCGCTGTTCGCGTTTCACCCGACGGAATACGTCAACGACCCGTTCGTCATCTTCCAGCAGCACAAAATGGTCGCGGTCAACACGGCGCTGGAGGTGGACCTCACCGGGCAGGTGTGCGCCGATTCCATCGGCTCGAAATTTTTCTCCGGCGTCGGCGGCCAGGTGGATTTCAACCGCGGCGCGGCCAAATCAAAGGGTGGCAAGGCCATCATCGCCCTGCCCTCCACCGCGAAAGGCGGCAGCGTGTCGCGAATCACGACGCACCTCAGCCCCGGCGCGGGCGTGGTGACCACGCGCGCCGGCGTGCATTACGTCGTGACCGAATACGGCGTGGCTTATCTGCACGGCAAAAGCATCCAGGAACGCGCGCTGGCGCTCATCAGCATCGCGCATCCGAAATATCGCGCCGACCTGCTGCGCGAGGCCATCGCCGCGAAATACCTTTCCGCCGAGATGAGCGACAAGGAAGGCAAAATCCTTGTCGGGCCGAAGGAACTGCGCACGACTTATCTGCTCAACGACGGCACACAGCTCAACTTCCGCCCGATTCATCCGACGGACGAACCGCGGATGCGCGATCTGTTTTACAAACTGTCCGAAGCAACGATTTATTACCGGTTCATGAGCCACCAGACACGGGTCTCGCGGCATCAGATCCAGGACTTTGTTTACATTGACCATCGCAACGATGTGACCATTGTCGGCACGTTGCCGGAGGTTTACGGCGAAGAAATAATCGTCGTGGGCAGCTATTACCTCGACCAGAAGACGAACCTCGCGGAAGTGGCGTTCGTGGTGGGCGACGACTGGCAGAACCACGGCATCGGCACGTTCCTGTTGAAACATCTGATGCGCATCGCGCGCCGGAACGGCATCCGCGGGTTTACCGCCGAGGTGCTCACGGAAAACAAACCGATGCAGGCGGTCATCAACAAGTCCAATTGCAAGATTCGCAGCAAGCTCGCCGGCAACGTTTACAGCTACGAGATGGATTTTGAGTAAATCCAATTCCCGTTCGCCCCTGAACTGGAGCGGCGGCCTGCGACTGCACCAATTCGTCGCGTAATGCTCACGGAGCGCCGCTGCAAAAATAATCTGTTCCTTTTCCGCCTCGGCGGACATTTACAGGTAAATGCCTGAGATGGACGACATCACGCTGCTGCGGCAATACGCCGAAGGCAGCTCTGACTCGGCCTTCGCCACCCTTGTCGGGCGGCAAATTGTCCTGCTCAATGATCATCTCCGACCAGGGCTATGGTGAAATTCCAGCCGGCACCGTCGAACATGTTCCGCCCAATGTGCGTCTGGAATGGCCCGCCAGCGGCAGATCGTACAACAGAAAAATTGAAAATGGCAAACTCACCGGCGCCTGGCGGCAGGGAGGCGGAGCGCTCCCGCTGGTATTGGAACGAAACGCCATGGAATGATCTTGCCGGCGGTGAATCCATTATGACTCAATTTCGAACCGGATCGCTTCCCCGGCAGAACAGAACAAAAATCAGGCTTGACGTTTTTATATCAATGTATTAATTGTTTAATACATTTGTCGGACGGCCCCGGTTTGGGTGGTCCGGCGGTTTTAAATATCATGCAACTTCGAATCTCCGTGCAGGATGGCGCTCCCATTTATCAACAAATCGTCGAACAGGTGAAGTATCTGGTGGCCGCCGGGCGGCTGAAACCCGGCGATGATGTCCCGCCCATCCGCGTGCTGGCCGAACAACTGCGGATCAACCCCAACACCGTGGCGCGCGCCTATCTCGAACTCGAACGCGAGGGGATCGTCACCATGCGGCAGGGTTTCGGCACCACGGTGGCCCAGGTGAAGACTCACCTGCCCCGGCGGGAAAAACTCCGGCTCCTGGCCGAGCCAGCCGACGTGCTCCTGACCAACGCGCATCATCTGGACGTGGGATTGGATGAAGTCGTCACCCTCCTCCACGAGCGGGACGCCTCCATGCAACCGGAATCATCCAAATGAAATTCCCATCCCCCTCATCAGCCGAGGCCGTCATCGCCGTCAGTGGTTTGTCGCGCCATTTCGGGCCCAAGGCGGCGCTCAACGACGTGTCGGTGTTCGTCCCGCACGGCAGCGTGCTGGGATTTGTGGGCGAAAATGGCGCCGGCAAGACCACTTTGATCAAGCATCTGCTGGGCGCGCTCAAGGCCCAGGCGGGCAGCGTGCGGGTTTTTGGCCTCGACCCGGTGCTGGATCCGGTGGGCGTGCTGGGCCGCGTGGGTTATCTTTCCGAGCGGCGCGACCTGCCCGGCTGGATGCGGGTGGACGAGTTCATGCGCTATACCCAGGCGTTTTATCCAGGATGGGATGAACAATATGCCGGACAGCTTTTGGAACAATTTCAACTGGACCCGGCGCAGAAGATCAAAACCCTGTCGCAAGGCCAGCAGGCCAAGATCGGTTTGCTGACTTCCCTGGCATACCGTCCGGAGCTGTTGATTCTGGACGAACCCAGTTCGGGTTTGGACCCCGTGGTTCGCCGGGACATTTTGGAGGCCATCATTCGCATGGTGGCGGAGGCGGGGCGGACCGTTCTGTTTTCGTCGCATCTGCTCGACGAAGTCGAACGGGTGGCCGACCACGTCGTCATGCTCCAGCGCGGACGCGTGGTCTTGAACGGACGGACCGAAGACGTGCGGAGCGAACACATTTCGGCGGTGCTGGCATTTGCGGAACCGCCGGCAAAGACGCCGGTTGTGGCCGGGGCGCACGCGGTCGCGGGTTACGGTTCCGAATGGCGGGTGCTGTTTGGCGGCTCGCATCGCGAACTGGAAACGGCGGCGGCATTGATTGGCGCCCGCGTGGTCGAGGAACGAACTCCGACCCTGGATGAAATCCTGGTGGCGCGGGCTGGTGGAAAGAGTTGATTTATGGATGTCGGCAGACTTGCGTGGCGAACGCCCACCGGTGCGATGCTCTGGGAAATCTGGGGCCGTCACAAAGTGAAATTTTTGTGGGACGGAGCCGCGCTGGCGGCAAGCTGTTTTTTTGTCCTCTGGAGAGGGCATGGCGTGTCCCAGGCAGTTGGAGAAATGCTGGGCTGCGCCGCATTTTTTTTCTTCCTAGGTGGATACGGCCAATTGCTGGTTTGTCTGGGCTGGTTCGAGGTGGATGACCGGACTGTGCAGTTCAGCTTTCCCGGACGGCTCCTGTTGAAGCCGGTCGGCACGGCCCGGCTTGTTCTGGTGCCGATGCTTTTTGGCGGCGCAGTCATCGTGACCGTCTCTGTACTTTGGGCGGAACTGGCGTGGCGGCACGTGGTTGGCTTCTCCACTTCCGATCTGCTTTGGACCAGCGCCGTGCTGCTGTCCTTTTTTTGGTGGTTGCAGGCCCTCGCCTGGAGCCTTCCGTTGCCAAAAGCCAGAATGCTGGCCATGGTCATGATGGGCCTGCTTCATTTTTTTATCTGGCGCATGCCGCAGATGCGCGCCAACGCCTTGTCCGGATGGCAGTGGCCAATTCTGTCTGTCTTGCTGGCGTCCGCCGTGCCGGTCGCGTGGACCGGGCTGAAACAAATGCGACAGGGAAGCTGGGAAGGCCCGTCCCGGATTTCCACGCTCTGGAGCCGCCTGCGCTTTGCGCGGGCGCGGACCTCGCGCAAGAAATTTCGTTCCGCGTTCGGAGCGCAATTCTGGCTCGAATGGCGCAGGCAGGGATGGCTGCTCCCCGGCATTTCGGGCGGGATGGCATTTTCAATTGTCGCGATTTATGAGACTGCGTCTTTTATGATCCACAAATTTTCAGGAGCGACCTGGCAGGGGGGCGATCCCGAAATGGTGGGACTTCTGTACATGTTTATCCTGCCGCTCATGGTCCTGCCGCTTGTGCTTTCCAACCTGCTCGCTCCCGCGCTGGCAACGTTTGACCGCTTTCATTTGGCAGGTGTGCCAGGATTCATTGCCGTTCGTCCCATGACCAACGGCGGGTTTGTGATGGCCAAGCTGGCGATGGCTTTGGTGACGAGCATCTTGACCTGGCTGGTCACAGCGTTGGCGTTTCTCTGCCTGGCGCTCATGGAAAAGGAAATCCTGCTTTCAAAGGACGGCCTGGTCACGCCGTTTGGTCCGGTGGCCTTCCTGGCTGGATGCGTGCCGGTGTTGCTGCTGCTGGTGATTTGGACCTGGAAAAATCTGGCGGCAGGGATTGGAGCCGGTATGACCGGACGCCCCTGGATTTGGATGGCGTCAGTTTATTGGAGAATGATTCTCTTGGTGGGGCTGTTCCCGCTGGTTGGAACAGCCCGGACCAACGTGAATTTCAGGGAGACATTGTTTCATTGGCTGACCGCAATTTTGATCGCGTGTCTGGCGGCGAAAATCGTTGTCTCGATTGCCGCTTTTGCCTGTGGATTGCGTCGCAATGCCATCACGGCCCGCGCAATCGGCTGGATTGCCGGTGGCTGGCTGGTGTGCGGCCTGTTTGTGGCCGGCTATGCGGGTCATGTTTGCAGCGCGATTCACCAGCCCGGCCTGCGACTTTGGGTCGCGCTCGGCGGATTCCTGCTTCTTCCGCTGGCCGATCTGGCCATTGCCCCGCTGGCGCTGGCGTGGAACCGCCACCGGTGAACGACAAACCGGCTTTCAGCGAAATGGACAAAAGGATGCAAAGACAACAATTGTTGGTTATTATTTTGGCCGATGAAATCAACGCGACTGCGACCACCGCGAAAGGGTCGGCTGCCGCAGGAGAAAAACATGCAAATTATCCGGCAGCGGCGTCTGTCTATTGAAGCAATATGCGAAACACGCACAGCACGGGTTGTATGGCATGAAAAATCTGAAACTTTTCCCGCTCCATCCGGGTTTTAGGAAATAGAATTCATAACGCCCGCTGAGGATCGTCGCCCTGCGGCGGAAGCTTGTGATTGAAACCGTGAAACGAATTGTTAACCAGCGTGGCGCCAGGGGAACCAGCCTCAACCCCGGCTCCATCAAAAAAATTCCATTCTTATGGCATCGTCCAAATTGAAAATTGCGGTCGTCGGAACAGTGGCGGTGATTTTGGCGGCAGGCGTCGTTCTGTTGGGGTCCAAGGCCGTTCATGCCGTGAAGGCGGCAAATGCACCGGACATTCAAGGCGCTTGGGCGGGCATCTTTGAAGCCGGCCAGCAGAAGTGGCCGATAATGTATAAAATATCCGGTTCCAAAGGCTCATATAACGCTGTCGAGGTGAATATCTACCAAGGCGTCAAGGAACTGCCTGTCAGCACGTTCGTTTACGATTATCCCTCAGTCCGGATTGAGCAAAAGGCAATCGGCTTCACTTACGAAGCGACCCTGAACCCGAAGACGATGGAAATGTCGGGCACCTGGAAACAGGGCAAAGGCTCCGGGCCGTTCACCATGAAGCTGAATGCCCTTGCGGATAAATTTCCCGAACCCATGGCCGAAAGCGATTACACGCCCCGGAAGGATTCGGACGTGCAGGGTTATTGGAAGGGAACGTTAAAAGTGGAGAACACCACGCTCCAGGTGGACTTGAAAATTGCCGAGCGGACGGATGGCACCTTCCGGGTGACGGGTGACAGTCCTGACCAGGGTGGGAACGACATTGAAGCCACGGCCGCCACCTACCATCGGCCCACATTGAAGGTGGAGTTTGGCGGAATAATGGGCTCGTATGAAGGCACGGTGGACGAGAGCGACCGGGTGATCGCCGGGAACCTTGTCTCGAACGGCCATACGTTGCCGTTGACCCTGGAACGCGCCAAACCTGAAACCGCTTCTGCTCTCGATGCGGCCACCGAGGCACAGAAAGATTATTCCTACACCGGCCCGAATGATTTGCCGGGACACTGGCAGGGGACTTTGGAAGTCAAGCAAGCTGGCGTAAAACTCCGTCTCGCCGTGAACATTGCCAGGTTGCCAGACGGCAAATTGTCCTGCTCGATGATCAGCCTCGACCAGGGCGGTGGCGAAATCCCGGCCAGCAACGTCGAGTATGTTCCACCCAATGTGCATATGGAATGGCCCGCCATCGGTGGCTCCTACAACGGAAAACTCGAAAACGGAAAGATCGCCGGCGTCTGGCGACAAGGCGGAGGAGCGCTGCCGTTGGTATTGGAAAGGAATCAGGCGCAATGAACCTGCAGGCCACCAAACCGGGGCGATGGCTTTTGACTTTTCGTCGGATTCGCCGGACGGCGGCGCTTTACTGTTGATAAATGGCGGACCTTCGAGCATTGCTTTATGCCCAAACTGAATTCATTCAAGCCAGATAAACCGGTCCGGGGATTTACCCTGATCGAACTGCTGGTGGTCATCGCCATCATCGGCATCCTCGCAGCGCTGTTGTTGCCCGTCTTGAGCAAGGCCAAGAACCGCGCCAGCGAGGTGACGGACTTCAACAACCTCAAGCAGTTGACCGCCACCGTCATTTTGTATGCCAATGATAATGGCGATGCCACCGTGTGGCCCAACTGGGACGCGGGCAACTCCGCCCGCCCGGGGTGGCTTTATGCAGCGGATTTGTCGCTGCTGCCTCCAGCGGAATTCAAGGTGGAGACCGGACTGTTCTGGTCCACACTTCATAATCCCAGCATTTACTTTTGCCCGATGGACGATTCGACAAGCCCATTGTTCCATGATCGTCCGCAACAAATCTCCAGCTACGCGATGAACGGTGCGGTCGTCGGCTATGCCCTCTCACTCGATACACCAGTCAAGCTGCAGCTCATGCAGCCGGACGATTGTGCATTCTGGGAGACGGACGAAACCCATCCTTCTTATTTCAACGACGGCGCCAACGATCCGTCGGAGGGTGTCAGCGGCCGGCATCTCCAGGGCGGAATTCAGGGCACATTCGGCGGCTCGGTCAGCTACATAAAAATCAAGGATTGGTATGACGATGTGAACAACACGAACCGCAACCGCCTGTGGTGCTACCCCGGCAGCCCCAACGGCCGGTAAGGTGGATGCAACCTTGTTCTGATGCTGTCCCGCTGCCTTTAAGTTTTCCGGTTTGAAATTGTCTCATTTCGTCTTCGGTGTCCATGTACAGGCAGATGATGAACGACGACATGAGGTTGGTGCGGGAATACGCAGCCAGCCAATCCGAGCGCGCCTTTGAGACGCTGGTAGCGCGTCACATCAATCTGGTTTATTCAGCGGCATTGCGGCAGGTGCGCGACACGCATCTGGCCGAGGAGATTTCCCAGGCGGTGTTTGTCATCCTCGCCCGCAAGGCCGGTTCGCTCGGTTCCAAAACCATTCTTCCCGGCTGGTTGTATCGCACGGCACGATTCGCATCCGCCGACGCCCTGAAAACCCTGCGCCGACGCCAACGCCGTGAACTGGAGGCCTGCATGCAATCCACGTTTGATGACCACCCGATGGACGCGGCCTGGCAGGAATTGTCGCCGTTGCTCGACGAAGCCATGGCGCAACTGCGGGACAAGGACCGCGATGCGCTGGTGCTGCGTTATTTCGAGAACAAAAGTCTGCGCGAAGTGGGCGACGCGCTGGGATTGCAGGAACGCGCCGCGCAAAAACGGGTGGTGCGCGGAGTGGAAAAACTCCACGTATTCTTTGCCCGGCGTGGCATTGCGTCCACCACGGCCATCATTGCCAACGCGGTTTCGGCCCATTCAATTCAGGCCGCGCCGGTCGCATTGACCAAATCCATCACCGCCGTTGCGGTCACCAAGGGCGTGGCCGTCAGCAGTTCAACCTTAACCCTCATCAAAGGAGCATTGAAAATTATGGCTTGGACAAAAGCAAAAACTGTCATTGTCATTGGCACCAGCGTGCTGCTCGCCGCCGGAACCACCACCGTCACGATCAAAGAAATCGAGGCTCGCGATGCCTGGCAGGTCTGGCCTGGTGATTTTGCGGCATTGGATCGCGTGCCACCCCAAGTCCGGATTTTGCCCGCTAAATTTCCTGGCGGATGGAATGGCTCCAACAGAGGGAAGATGATGGGAATCGGGGTGCCGGTTGAATCCTTGGCCCAGGTCGCCTATGCCAGCCCCTCCGAACGCAACTGGGATAACGCGCGAACCATTGTATCGGCCAATGTTCCGCGAGGCCGATATGATTTTATTGCCAACCTGCCGACCGGTTCGTGGATTGCGTTGCAAAAGGAAATGGAACGGAAACTTGGCGTGGTGGGGAGGCGTGAGACACGCGAAACGGATGTTTTGCAACTCACCGTCAAACGTCCAGATGCGCCGGGTCTGAAACCGAGCAAATCAAGGGAGGCTGGCTATTTCGGGGGCAATGGCGAACTCAATGTCACCGGGTCCACCATGGATGAAGTAGCGGTTTTTTTGGAGAGGCAGGACTTGGGCCTCCCGGTGGTTGACCACACCGGCCTTACCGGAAAGTTCGATTTCGATCTCAAATGGAACAGGAACGATCCGGAGCACGACAATTTGAAACAGGCCCTGCTCGACCAGCTTGGTCTTGAACTGGTGCCCGGTAGCGAATCCATCGAACTGCTGATCGTGGAGAAAGTGCCATAGCAGCCAGAGGCGATTCCCAAAAAATAATCTGTTACTTTTTCCCATCAGCGTGCATGTACAGGCAGATGATGAACGATGACATGAGGTTGGTGCGGGAATATGCAGCCAGCAAATTCATGTGAATGCCCGGTATCGGGAACAGACAACATGAAACCGGCAGCAAATGCACTCGATCCGTTTGCGCCGGTGCAGGGCGCGAAGTTCCGTAAATAAATGTCACCTTTTGCCTTTGGGCGGACATATAGATAAGAGGGCTTAAGCAGATATGACCGGCGGATGCGTCCTGGAATCAGTTGTCTGAGACAGGTGATGGTAAATTTTAATTGTAACTTTTACCGCCGAGTCGTGTAATTACTCTTGGGCAGGCAAAATGAAACGGATTGATCAAAAGCGTTTGCATGGCGGGCTGCCGCCGGGGCCTGGGTCCCGATGGAAAGCCTTCACGCTGCTCGAACTGCTCGTGGTGATTGCCATCATCGGCATCCTCGCCGCGCTGCTGCTGCCGGCGCTGGCCCGGGCCAAGGAAACAGCCAAACGGGTGGGCTGCCTGAATAATCAAAAGCAACTCGGCCTGGGCTGGGAAATGTATTCCGGCGATTTCGGCGGCCGCATGGCGGTGAACGACGTTGAAGTCTCCAGCGGCATCGCCCGCAGCACCTCGAATTCATGGGTCACCGGCAATGCCGCCGTGGACATTGACCCGGCCACCATCACCAGCGGTTCCCTTTTTCCCTACGTAAAAAACCCGGATGTTTACAAGTGCCCGGCAGATTACGGTTTTATCCAGGACACCAGCATTTCCAGATACCGCAGCTTTTCCCTGAGTTGCTATATGAACGGACCGTCATCCGGATCGTTGACGGACACTGGCTACGGCGTCCACCCGTTGCAACAAAGCAGCCAGATCCCGAGCCCGTCCAAGACGCTCAGTTTTATTGACGAGGACGTCCAGACCCTGGACGACGGCCATTTTCTCTATACCTCCGATACGACAAACTTCGACAACTGGCTCAATATTCCCGGCTGGCGGCACCAAAACGGCACCATCTTCACCTTCGCCGACGCTCACGCGGAATACTGGAAGTGGAAAAGCTCGGAGCCTGCCTCAACCTGGTTTGATGGCGGCAGCGGCCTCACCGACCCGTTGGCGATTCAAGACTTCAACCGCCTTGCACAGACTGCGCCGGGTTCCAATTGATTTTTTGGCGGAAAGGCAGATGGTTGTGGGAAAGCTCCGCAAAGCCGGGGCCAATCCCTTTGTTACATCGTTGTCAGGCCCAGAATGAAACTGAAACGCGCCTTCACCTTGATTGAATTGCTGGTGGTCATCGCCATCATCGGCATTCTCGCGGCACTGTTGTTGCCAGCCTTGAGCCGGGCCAAAAACCATGCCAGCAAGGTGACGGATCTAAACAACCTCAAGCAAATCATGGTCGCGCTGCACTTGTACGCGACCGACGGCGAAGATGCGCTGCCACCGCCGAACTGGGACAATGGCGGGTTCAATGGTCCAAACGGGAATGGCACCTTTGCCGGCTGGCTTTACAAACCGGACCTGAACGCCACCGGCACCAACCGGTTTTACATGGAAACCGGCTTGTTCTGGCCGGTGTTGCACCAGGCAACAATTTACGTCTGTCCGAGTGACGACCCGCAGATGTTTCATTTTTCAAACCACGATGGCGTGACGGAACAACGCAACCAGCGCCTTTCCAGCTATGCGATGAATGGCGCGGTCATCGGTTTCATGCAGATGAGTTATCCGCCGGTCAAGCTGGCCGCAATGCGGCCAACCGACTGCGCCTTTTGGGAGACGGATGAAACCGAGCCTTATTATTTCAATGACGGCGCCAATTATCCGCCGGAGGGCGTCAGCGGCCGCCACTTGCAGGGTGGCATTCAGGCGGCGTTCGATGGCTCGGTCAGTTACATCAAGCTGGTGAACTGGTATGCGGATGTGACAGACACAAATCGCAACCGGCTCTGGTGTTATCCCGGCAGCCCGGACGGACGATGAAAAAAACCGCCATCATCCTCACATTGATTTTGGGTATCATTGCGGTGGGTGTCGTCTGGCGGGTTCATCGTGCCAGCTCACCGCAGCAGGTGGATGCGGCCGAATTCGAGTCGGACATGACGGAGGCATTGCTGCGCGGAATTTTACCGGAGCTTCAAGACGCGCCTGTCTGTTTTGTCGCGTTCGGTGAAGGCAAAACCGCTCCTAGCTGGCCTTTTATCGCGCGTTTCGCCGGCTCCCATCCTTCGGTGGAGAGTTTCAAGTCTTCCGTGCATCCGCCCGGCGGGAAAGTCTTCGAAATCTCCACCGGACGGACTGGAGTGATCGTCCAGATCATCAGCCTCAAGGAATATGTTCCCGGAACTTTTGATGTCCTTGTCGCTTTCTCGAATCTGCCGTCCGGTCGCGACCGGTTTGTCTACCGGATATCCGGCACGGGAGGAGATTGGACCATCAAAAGCCGCAAGCCGGAATGAATATTCCAGCCGCACATTTTGATGACGCAAACAGGATTTGCAGGATGAAAATCAGGCAAAATAAAACGAAGAAAAACCAGCCCATCCGGTTGATCAAGTCTTCGAATGCATTTTCCTTTGCCTTTCCATCGGTCTGGCAGTCTAATCCCAAAATGAAAATGCCCCGGGCGTTCACCCTGATCGAACTGCTCGTGGTGATGGCCATCATCGGCATTCTCGCCGCGATGCTGTTGCCGACGCTTTCCCAGGCAAAGCAGAGGGCACAGGGCGCCACCTGTTTGAGCAACAGCAAACAGATGATGACGGCCCTGACGTTTTATACGGGCGACAACAACGATTTTTTCCCGCCCAATCCGGATGATGGGAACATTTTGCCAGGTTACAACTGGTGCCCCGGCTCCGCGGACATCGGCGAAGCCCAGGAATTCGATCCGGACGTGCTCAGAGACCCGACGCGATCGTTGCTCATCAATTATATGGGCGGCAACGTTGATTTGTTCCGGTGTCCTTCCGATTTGCGCCAGGGCAAGTACCAGGGAACAGAACCGGCTTTCATCGGCCAGATCGTCCCCGCTGCCAGGACTTTTTCGATGAACCAAGCGGTGGGCACCATCGACCCCGGTTACGATGCCAGCGAATTCTCCGGCTCCGGCTACGTTCACAGCGGCGTGCCGGACCTCTCGGTCAACGGACCCTGGTTGAATAATCAGCAAATGCACCACCGAAATTCGCCCTGGTCAACCTACGGCAGGGCCACCGACATCCACAATCCGAGTCCGTCCATGTTGTGGGTGCTGGTGGACGAGGATGCCCGTGGCCTCAACGACGCGGCCTTTGCATTTGGCATGCAATCCCCCGAATGGTTTGATGCTCCCGGGACCTACCACAACGGCGGTTGCGGCTTCGCGTTTGCCGACGGCCATTCCGAAACCCACCAATGGCTCGACAAATCCCCGAAGACGCTCGGCGGAGTCGTCATCACAAATCCGCTGGATCAGCAGGATTGGGGCTGGATGCAGCAGCGAACGTCGGCGCGGTATTAAAATCATTTTTCCCCTTTGCGTTCCCGGCGTTTTGGCGGTTTAATTCCCCATAATGAAAATTGTTTTAGCCTATTCCGGCGGCCTCGACACCTCGGTGCTGCTTTCGTGGCTCAGGGAAACCTACAACGCCGAAATGATCGCCTTCTGCGCGAACATCGGGCAGGAGGAGGAATTGCGCGGCCTCGACGCCAAGGCGAAAAAAACCGGCGCGTCCAAAATCTACATCGGCGATTTGCGGGAGGAATTCGCGCGCGACTTCATCTACCCGATGATGCAGGCGGGCGCGATTTACGAAGGCCAGTATTTCCTGGGCACCAGCATCGCCCGGCCGCTCATCGCCAAGGGCATGATCGAGGTCGCCCGCAGGGAAAAGGCCGACGCCATCGCGCACGGCGCCACCGGCAAGGGCAACGACCAGGTGCGGTTTGAACTCACCGCCGCCACGCTCGCGCCGGATTTGCAGGTCATCGCACCATGGCGGGACGCGCGGTATCGCAACGAATTTCCCGGACGGCAGGAGATGATTGATTACTGCGCCCGGCACCGGATTCCCGTCCAGGCCAGCGCCAAAAAACCGTTCTCAATGGACCGGAACCTCCTGCACATTTCCTACGAGGCGGGCATTCTCGAAGACCCGTGGCTGGATGCGGGCGACAAAAAGTATCGCGGCTCGTTCACCACGCTTTCCGTGTTCCCCGAGGACGCGCCGAACAAACCGGAGTTCGTGACGCTGGATTTTTTGAAAGGCAATTGCGTGGCCGTGAACGGCAAAAAACTGTCGCCGCTCGGTGTGATGCAGGTGCTGAACAAACTCGGCGGCAAACACGGGGTCGGCCGGGTGGACATGGTGGAGAACCGGTACGTGGGCATGAAATCGCGGGGCGTGTATGAGACGCCCGGCGGCGCGATCCTGCATTTTGCGCACCGGCAGATGGAGAGCCTCACCATGGACCGGGAGGTCATGCATTTGCGGGACTCGCTGATTCCGCGGTACGCGGAGCTGGTGTATTACGGCTACTGGTTCGCGCCGGAACGGCTGGCGTTGCAGGCGCTGGTGACCGAGAGCCAGAAAAACGTGACCGGCACCGTGCGCGTGAAACTTTACAAAGGCAACATCATGGCCGCCGGCCGGAAAAGCCCGGTGAGCCTGTACAACCCGCACATAGCCACGATGGAAGCCGACCCGACAAAGGCGTACAACCAGGACGACGCCACCGGCTTCATCCGGCTGAACGCCCTGCGGTTGAAAGTGGCGGCAAAAGTGCAAAAGCACAAATAAAATGGCGCGCGCCCTGCTTCGTGGAATCACAGCGAAAGTTCAAAAGAAAAAATAAATATGAAACTATTCAACCAAACTTGTCTGGCGATTTTTCTAACCTTGCCGATCGCTGCCACTGCGCAACAGCAATCCCCGCCGCCCATCCAGGTGAGCGTCGGCGACGTTACGGACAACCGCACGACCGGCGCCTTTGCTTCTGAATGCAAAGTGGGATTGAAATTCACCGGCGACGCCGCGGCCGATGCCCAAAGCGTGCGCCGCGTTCAATTGACCGAGGCCACCGACTCAACAGGTCGCGACCTCATTCCGAGGAGTGAAAACCAGGATTTCCCGCAATTGATGGGTTTTGGGCAATCAAGCGGTGCGTTGAGCACTGAAGTGAAACTGCGCAATCCTTCCCGCAACGCGACCGCCATCAAAGTTATCAAAGGCCAGGCGGAACTGTTCAATCCCACGGAGGCGAACGGCGGACTGCTCACCATACAAAATATCCTGCAACATCCCGCTGAACCGGTGCAAAATCCGGTGCTGGCAAAATATCATATTCAACTGATATACCTGACAAAGGCCGCCTACGACGCCAAGAAAAAGGAAATTGAATCCCAACAAAATGGCGACCAGAAGCTCGGCGACGCTTTTGGCCAGTTGTTCAAAGGAATGTTCGGCGGCATGGTGTCCGATTCCAAAAACTCCATCCAACTCTACATCAGCGATCCCGAAAAGCGCATCATTGACCTGAAGTTTGTGGACGGTCAGGGCAATCCCTTGAAGAACAACCAAAGTTGGAGCACCGATAGCTTTAAGAGCACTTCTTTTGAATCACCGCCGCCGCCAGATACCCAGTTGAACATCCAACTCGCGACGCCCGAATCCTTGAAAACCTATTCATTTGAAGTCGAAAACATAGCGTTGCCGTGAGCCTGAACTATCCGCACATCGCCACGATGGAAGCCGACCCGACCAAGACCTGCAACCAAGACGACGCCACCGGCTTTATCCGGCTGAATGCCCTCCGGTTGAAAGTGGCGGCGAAGGTGCAGAGGAAGAAGTAATTTATTTTTCGATGGCAGGAAAAACTGGAAAGCGATTACAGCAGCAGCTTGCCCATCTGCGAAAGTCTGAAGATTTCCACTTGAAGGTTTGGAAAAAGATGATGGATGCAGATGGTGGAGCGCTTTTCCCTGTCGATCTCTTAGCAAATGCAGTTCTGCACCGTTCGATTAATCTCGTCCGTGGATATGCGACGTTGGTTGAGCAGCGAAACTGGATTTGTGCGGCTCCATTACTCCGCCTCCAACTGGATAATTGCTTGCGGTTTTACGCGGTCTTCATTGTCGAGAAGCCCCACGACTTTGCCATGAAGGTTTTTGAAGGGGTAGCAATTCGCAAGATGAAGGATCGCACAGGCAATTTGATGAAAGACGCATATCTCGTAGAGAAGCTGAGCCAGCAGCATCCTTGGGTTGCTCGTGTTTATGAACGAACGTCGGGTTATATTCACCTTTCTGACACTCATATTTTCAACACCTTCGCCCCCACAAGTCCTGAAGAACACAACAAGAAACTCCAAAACATTGCGGTGGGTGTGGGAGATAGTTTTGAGACGGATGAAGTATACGAAGAAGCAACGCTGGCGTTCATCGAAGCTACTAAAGTCTTGTTTAAGTACATCATCGGATGGGTAAACACAAAAGAAACGCGGCGTGTCGCTTCCTCAAAAAAAGTCAACGGCTAATCCCATCGGGATTCCATCATTCAGCCCAGGGTTGGCGGTCCGAGCCGGACGGGCGAGGAACGACTACCCTGGGTTATCATCCCCAGAATCATCAACCCCAACGGGGTTGTATCGGCGGCGGCGCGATTTGATCCAACCCCTTTTGGGTTGATTTCAATTTATGATTTGCCACCCGGCGTAGCCGGATTTCATCCGTCAACGCCGGGCTGAATGGTTGAATCCCGTTGGGATTCTTATTTGCATTTGCGATCCGTATTTATTTGTGCCCATCTGTGGCTAAGATAATCATGCCTACTGCCCTCATGCCAACAAGCTTGAATCAATTCCAGCGATGCCTGCAAGCGGTGGCGTTTGTCGGAATCTGGATGGCCATCGGCTGGCTGTTCGATCTGGATGCAAACAGTTATCTGGTGGTTGGGGTTCCGCTGGTTGTGGTTTTTCAACTTTTCGTTCGCAAAAAGCCGCTGGTGACACTTTGGGTCCGGGACGCGGAGCGCTTTCGATTGAACGGCTTGGGAATTGTTCTTGGACTCGCCATGGCGGTTTTGCCGGCAGTGCGATTGATCCAGACCTTCAGAATGGCGGATTGGCCGTCCCACACACCGGAAATCCTGTGGTACCTGTGTTGCATCATCGGAGCATTCGGCGCGGCGTTCGGGTTTTGCCAATTCACGAAGCAGACCTGGAAAGTACTCGGCTTTTGCGCCGGAACGGCCGGCACCATTGGTTGCCTGACCATGTCGCTTTCCTTTCTCGCGCTGGCCATCACGCACGGGCACAACGTGGCGGTGAATTTCACGTGGGCCAATGCGCTGGCCGGTGCCGAAAGCTTCGTGCTTTACGTGCCGGTTTGTTTTGTGCTGGAGGAGGTCGTGTTTCGCGGCGCCATTGATTCGCACGTCTTTCAGCAGGGAGACAAAGGCCCGTGGTGGATGGCAAATTTTGTTTCCATTTTGTGGGGCTGGTGGCACCTGCCGATTTCGGGCAGCAAGGGAATCGTGCAGTTGATGACGCTCATCGTCCTGCTGCCTTGCATTCACATCGCCGTGGGCGTTTTCCTTTCGCTAGGCTGGCGGCGCAGCGGGAATCTGGCTGTGCCGGCCATCGTGCACGCGTTCATCGACGCCGTGAGGAACATGCTTCTGCGGTAATCCTTGCGGCCGGCGGCGGCGTCTTCACGAGCACGCCAGCGTTTTGAGTTTCTGGAGGCGCCCGCGCAGGGCGAATGTAAGCGCTTTGACGGTGATCTCCGAGGTGAGGAACGGTTTCCCCATCAGATCGTCGCCGCCGTTGCGGCTCATTTGGGCGCGCGCCTCGAAGTCGCTCTGGCCGGTCACAAACACCACGGGCGTGGCGCTGTTGGGAGCAGTATTGCGGATTCTTGAGCAGACCTCGAATCCGTCCATGCCCGGCATTTGCACGTCGAGGAAAATGACGTCGAACGGTTTTGCCCCTGCCAAGGCGAGTGCCGCCTCTCCGTTCTCCGCGCTTTCCGGCTTTTTAAAGGCTGTTTGCAGGGCGCCGACGAGGGCCCGGCGCGCCACGAGGTCGTCGTCCACCGCCAGCATGCGAATCGGCGGATTGACGGCCATGTCCGCTTTCAGTCCCGGCACACACAAGTCATTGAGCAAATCCACGGCTGTGGCCATGGTGGCGAGCGCGGATGGAGTGGCATGCTTGGAATCCTGCAGCATTTTTCTGAGCAGCCCTTCCAGCGCGGCGCTCATTTTGTACGCTGGATGGACCACCTCGGGGCCGGACGTGGAAATCAATGAATTTATGCGAAGGAAGGCATCCGCAAGGAGGGCCTGCCGTGTCTCCGCATTCGAGACCTGAAGAATCGTCTTACAAAGTTCCCACAACGGGCCAAGGTGTTTTGACGCGCGGATCAGGAAGGCATCGGCAAGCTCGCCCGTTTCCAATGGCGGCGGCGTTGAGAGCGGCGTGCGCGCGGTGACAATGGAACTTTCGACCGGACGCGGAGCATCCGTGACCGCCACCGGCATATCCGCCGTGCCCCGGCTTTCATCGGGTTTCGGGAGAAGGTTCTGAGCGCGTTCCCGGAGACGGCCGTGCAACGCGAGCATGAGCGCCTTGACGGTGACTTCAAACGTGAGAAACGGTTTTCCCATCAGATCGTTGCCGCCGCTGAGGGTTGACTTGGCACGCGCGTCAAAGTCGCTCTGGCCGGTGACAAAAACCACCGGAGTGTTGTGGTTGGGAGCGGTTTCGCGAATTTTCGTGCAAAGCTCAAAGCCGTCCATGCCCGGCATTTGCACGTCGAGGAAAATGACGTCGTAAGCCTGGTTGGCGGCCTGGGCCAAGGCGGTTTCGCCATCCACCGCGAGGTCCGGCTGGCTGAATGTTTTTGTCAGCGAACGGGACAGGGCCTGGCGGCTTATCAAGTCGTCGTCCACAACCAAACACCTGAGGGGACGTTCGGTCAGGAGATCCGGCTGCAGTCCCGGCACGCACAACTCGCCCAGCAAATCCAGGCCGCCGGCAACGGTTCGCAGTGTGGAAGGCGTGACGTTTTTGATTTTTCCGGTGAGCTGTTTGAGCAGTCCCTCCAGAGCGGAAGCGGCCTGCCACACGGGAAGCACTTCCGGAAAACAAGACTCGCCTTTCAGCACGCCCATCTCGAAATAGAGATACGTCAGCATCTTTCGCCGGGCTGTATCGCTTGATTCCCGGCCGATGTCCTGAAGAAGCTTCCGCTGCGTGACGAGGCATTTTTTCATCCGCGCATAAAACTCCTGGAGCGGATCGAACTTCTCCGGCAGGTCGCTTTGCGGTGATGTGGACGGGCCGACCCGGAATGCGGCAAGGAACCTGCCAAATTCCTCCTCCTCCGCGCGAACTCTTGCCAGTGAATCCCTGCCTGAACCCGGGGCAAACGCCCATGAATTGAACTGCTGGTTGATGTTATTGAGAACACGGGAGGCAATTCTTCGGAAAATCAGACCCACGGGAATAATGACCGCGGCGGCGAAAAACAACACCCGCAAGATTTTTCCGGAGAAGAGAGCTGGAGGTGGTGCCGGGGCCGCCGCCATTTTCGGACCATTGATCAAACTTGCCATGGCGGACCTCGGAACATTTGTGCCGGTTGCATCAGGCATGGGCACGCGCATCCGGTAGCTCTCCTGTCGTTCCCTGGCGATGCGCTGGTTTACATCCCATTGAATGGAACCCCGCTGCGGTGGTGGCGTCTCAAATTCGTAAGTGTTCGTTTCCGTGTCTCCGCGCGACGGAAGGCATCCAATTGCCGCGATGAAGAGAATCAGGAACGCAATAATCCGAGGCACCCGCGCCACGCCGGGAACCATTCGATGGGGGAAGCCTTTCGCAGCCATTTTGAACTGGCTTATCAGTCCAAATGGAATAAGCCGGGCGGCCGCTTGCAACCGCAAGCAAGCCGTCAATTCATCGAATGCCAATTTCGGTCCCATTTTTCCGATCATGCATGAAGTTCAACCAAACCGGTGAACTTACGGAATCGCCTGTGCCACAGCTTGGCCAGGCGGCAAGGTGGCCCACTGACTGCGGATCACCTTCAGCAAACTCGGTGTCTTCGGCGGAAGCTTGGTCGGAGTGTTAAAATTGGCGTCATAAGCCCAATTGCGGGCGGGCGGTACATAAACATTTGCCTGGCCCCAGACATTGGTGGCATAGAGGCTTGGAAACATCTTAATCATCGAACCATTGTAAGTGTTCGTATGGGACAATCCCCAGGTTTCAAGAAAACGCGGGAAGTTTTCCATGCCGCCGCCGTAGTGTCCCAAGGTCGTGTCAACCGCGCCCGTCAACAGCGCGGCGTTGACGGTGGTGGAGGATGCGACTCTGGAAGCTACCGGGCTGGTGCTCGCTGCATCCTGCCAAGCGTCGGACAGAAAAGTGATGGCGTCGGCCACCAGCGACGCCGGCCGTGTGGCGGAGGTGTTGCTGGTACCAAGATTCGCGGCATTCAATTCATTGTAGTCCCCGAGAACATAGAGCGGCCGCGCCGTGGCCACGGTCAGCCCGTCGGGAGGCAGATTGGTTCCATTGTACACGCGAACCGCGCCCAGACTGGTGCCGGGCAGCGTGAGGGTGGTGCGACTGTCCAAAACATAAATGGAAGTCAGGTTCGACCCGATAAGCGAGGATCGCAGACTGGTGTTGGTCAGGTTCCAAGCCGTAAGATTTCCGATATTAATATCTATGGGCAGGACGGTTTTGCCTTCACGCGCGTCATAAAAACTGTTTGTGAGCGAGACAAACGTCTTCAAATCATTGGTCGAGATGGGGGTCGCAAAGCCATTAAAATTTCCGCTGGTTGCGCTGACCCCGGTGTCCGAAACGGTCAGCACCATGTCGCACTGATTGTAATATCGCAATTGACCAATGGGCGAGCTGGCGAGTTCTCCGGGCGGTGGCGGCTCAATAATTTCCCGGATTGCAGCCGGGGAATTGCTGACTCCGATGGGAAGCGTCAAAGCCGGAACGGGAGCGACTTTTTCGTTGGGATTCACATAAACCACGGTGCCCGACGGTGTGCCGGGCGGTGTGCCGCGCGTATCGAGTGGATTCCGGTGAAACAGGATGTCTATTACAGCGGTGACACCGGATTCAAACGTCAGCGAGCTGTCCGGCTCGACATAAAGATGTCCATTGGAATGCACCGACCCGGTGACGTTGAATGGCTGGCCGCAACTGATTTCCATGTCGCCGGAGGAATACATGGCAAACTGGAAAACCGGGATGCTGGCGAGCTGCAATTGTTGAAGGACTCCCACGCTGAGATTTTGCGGGCTGGCGGTGTCCTGTGCATCCGACACCACCGTGTAAGTCGAGACAAACGCCTGCAGGCCGGTGTAGGGGGCGTCAAGCGTGACGTAGCTGGACGAAGTCCCGCCTTGCACGTAAGTCCTGCCAACGTTGCCGTTGGTGTCAGTGAACACCCAAGTGCTCCAATAGGGGGAGTCCAATGATGTTGGCACCGTGGTCTGATAGGAGTTCAGATTGTTGACGACCAAACTTTCACCACCGTACAGAAAGTCCCGGTTTATCTGGCTTACCACTTTTTCCGTGGCCGCTTCCGCCGCCGCAACCGACCGGGTATATTGGATGGAACGGTATGTCAGCTTGGTGCTGCTTGCCGACCACGACATCGCCCCGGCCAGTATGGCCAGGGCAATCGCGCTCATGACCATCGTCACCAACAGCGCGCTGCCGGTCTGGCTCGGCTTTTGAATTCTAAAGTCGGTCTTCATGCTTATTGCAACGCACGTCGTGTCACGGAGGTTTCCAGTTTGTAATAATCCGCGCCCTGCATGAATCCTGCCGGTTGATAGAATTCAAGGGTGAGGTGAATCACCCGGTTGTTTTCGACGTTGGTCAGCACATTTCCCGAAAAGTCCTGCGCGCTAAATGCCATGGTGTTGGTAACCGCATCGGCCAGGATGACGGTGTTGGTGCCGCTCGGTGTGATCACGGTTTGCCTGAATGTATCATCCGACGAATTGACAAAATAGGTGGTGTAAGTGTTGGTGCTCGAGGTCGGATAAATTTGAAGCGCATTGCCCTGCTGCGCCTCCCCATCCAACAGTCCTTCAAAATAACTGTTCGTCGTGATATTACCAACCCACACGGTGTTACAGGCATGGACTTCGTTCATTATATTTCCGAGCGTTTCGCGGGACCACTGGGTGACGTTGAGCTTGGCCTGATTCATTTGGAACATTCTCAAGCCAAACACGTTCGCGGAAATGACTGCGCCGACCACAAAAAGAAACACCGCCATCGCGATGAGGATTTCCGTCAAGGTGAAGCCTGCTGCCTGCATTGGCAATCCACCCCGGGACGAACGTGAAAATGGAACCTGAAACTTCATTGGTCGGGGGCTCGAATGGTTTCAATGCTGTTGGTGATCAACTCGGCCCCTTGGAATTGCCAGATGCAATCCACATGAATTTTTGTGAACGGCGGATTTGTTGATATCTGGGTTATGTAGGTCTGGATTGTCGCAGTCGTGCCTCCTGCATTTGTTCCGGATAAATCCAATGAGACGACCTCGTCGGGAAAATTCGTGGCAACCAACTGGTTTGTTGTCGGATAACTGGATGTATCCCATTGGGCGCTTCGTGTTTCCTCGATGCGTTCCATGGCCCTGGCGTTCGCCGCCTGAGCCAGCTCCGCCTTTGCTGCGGACGTCGTGCAGTAGATGTAGCCTGATACAATTCCCGCCACCATCAGCCCGGCGATGGCCAAAGCAATAATCACCTCAACCAAGGTCATTCCTGCCCGGCCTCGCGGCGGGAAATGAACGACTTTTTGATTTGAAAACCTGGTGTTCATCGGATTCTAACAGGCCGCCAGTTGGAGCGTTCCTTTGTTACGCAAAGAACCCCCTTAAATTCTATATTTCAAGGGCAAAAACAGCATGTTTCGGTCCAATTAAAGGTACGCGGAGGTGTATATTTAAGGCAGATTGACAGGCACCATTATATTTAAAAATGGCTGGTTTTTGGCTCTAAAATGAAGGAAATCGTCTTCCCCGATTGTCACCTCTCCTGTGAAAAAACCGGGGCGTTTGGTTCGTTGGGCCCATCTAAGCTGGCAGAGAAAGCAACCAAATCAGCTCGTCGAACCAAATGAATCCTGATGGGGCAAAATGAGTCCATGAAATGCCGGTCCTTGTGTAAATGAGGTGCACTTTCACTGAACAGAATGATCAACCAAGCTATTCGGCATCGCAAAAGTCAAGGCAGGATGCGGGTAAGTGTTCAAGGCACTTTTTGTCTTTTTCAACTCTCCGCCTCTTCGTCAGCCGTGGCCATTTTGACAAGGCGCGGGAGAAGCCATGCCCGACAAACGGAAGCAAGAGCGCGAAGTGATTCCCGCTGAAACTGACGTCGGGCTCACGAGGACGTTCCCACCACCATTTAATCAGGGTGATTGCGTTTTTACAGGATTGGAATATGGTTGCCCATTATGGAACCGACAGTTGCACAAAAATCGCCGTTCGTCCAAAAGGCCGAACCCGGCACATGTTGGTGGTGCGCGTGTGGCGGGTCAAAATCGCAGCCATTTTGTGACGGCTCCCACAAGGACACCGGATTCGCGCCGAAGAAAGTTGAAATCACCGCGGCCAAGACCGTCGCGTGGTGCGGGTGCAAGCACACGAAGAATGCACCGTTCTGCGATGGCAGCCACGCGCTTTTGCCGTGAATTAAAACGCGGTCCTGTTCTTAATCCAAATCCACTGCCGCGAACGGAGCAGGATGAAGATTGGATGTCACGCTTCCTTCTTGCGGAAGAGGTGTTGCGGGTTGGCCACGTTGAGCACGGACAGGTCGAGTCCGCCGTCGGGATTGCGCTCGCGCGCGGTTTTGAGCCGGCGCGCAAGGCGTTTCACCGTGCTGGCCGCATAAAATTTCACCACCCCCACCCCCACCTCGACCTTGAAAATGACGACCAGCATGCAATGTTCATCCACGTTCACGACGAACATGCTGTATTTTTCACCTTGCTGGTAAATGCTGTTGAAATTCGCTTCGTTGACGAGACCGGCAATGGTCTGGTTTGCCATGAAAGCACCGGACGCAAGCGCGCCGATGGTGGTCAAATCAAACTGCTCGGCATCACCCTGATGCGAAATGAGAAAACCGCCCTTGTCAATAATCAGCGCGGTCGTCGCTTCGGTGTGAGCGATGAATTCGCGGAGCGTTTCGTCCAAGAGGTGAATATCACGCTCAATAAGTTGAGGCAGAGTGGCCATGTCATGCGTATTGCGGAACGCTTTGGTTGATGAATTTTTGCAGCAGCAGGCGCGTGATCATGTTCAACGTTTCGAACACACCTTCACATTTGTGCGCCGTTCCACTGAACGACGGCACCTGCAACTCGCGGTTGTTCAGCAGAAATTCCATGTATTCAACAGGCGCGGCGTTCGGCAAATCACGCTTGTTGTACTGCAACACGTATGGAATGTCCGCGAAGTTGAGCTTGAGCGTATTCAAGTTGTCGATGAGGTTCTGGAAGCTCTCCACGTTCTCCGGCATTTTTTCGTATTGTGAATCGGCGACAAACACGATGCCGTCCACGCCGCGCAACACCAGTTGGCGCGTCGTGTTGTAAATCACCTGGCCGGGCACGGTGTAAAGCTGGAACTTCGTCTTGAAGCCCTTGATGGTCATCGCCTCGATCGGCAGGAAGTCGAAGAACAACGTGCGGTCGGAGCTTGTCGCCAGCGATACGAGCTTGCCCTTGTTGCCCGCGGCGGTTTGGACGTGGTCGTGGACCTGGACGAGGTTGGTCGTCTTGCCGCCCATCGCCGGGCCGTAGTACACGATTTTAACCTGTAATTCCTTGGTAGCTTGATTGATTATGGCCATAAATTATTTGTTGTTTTTTCGGTCGAGTTCGGCGGCCAACAGGGCCAGTTGTGGCGTTGGCAACGCTTCGCCCGCGCGACCGAACGCGGCAAAATAGACCGAGTTCACGCGATAAATTTTCCAGGGCACGTTGCCAACGGTGAAATTCACGTTGTTCAGCGCACCCATGCGCAACTCCCTGGTGCTCTGGCCCAGCCGGTCAAAAATCTGAGGCAAAAAAGCGGCAAGCGTGTCGGCATTCAAGTCCGCCGGCACCTGGCTGGCCACTTTCAGACCGTCCTGCAACGCCACGAGCGCGCCCGCAACACCGGGCAATTCCAAAGCGCGGGCGATGATTTCCTTCGGCATTGCCCGACGACTGGTGAAATCGGTTGGCGGCGTTGCCGGACCCTTGAACTCGTCATCGTCGTTCGCCTTTGGCGTATCGCCGTTGTCGCCCCAAATGTAGTAATTCGTATCGGTTTGCTTGGCCTCAACTGGCTCGGGCGCGCGACGCGTGGTTCCCGGCTGCGGCACGGCCAGCTCCGGCTGTCGCACAGTGGCTTCCTGCGGCGATTGCGGCTGCGGAAAACCGAAAAACAGATCAGGAATTTCGGGAGTGAGGGTTGTTTTCCGCTGCAATCTGGCCATGCTTTTTTGTTGTCCGAAAAACAGCGGTGCGATGACTTTCAACGGCAGTTCGAGTTCAATCCCGTCATGGACGGAAACCCCCGCCGGGACCGGTCTGATCCAGGAACGCACGTAACGCCATGAGAAAATGACGCGGCCGCGCTTCAACGCCGGTTCCACAAGATGCACCGGCAACGCGACCATGGCGTTTGTTAAACTTGTTTGCGCAATTTCCTGGCGCAACGCCTCCGGCCACTCCTCCGAAAGCGCGGCCAATGGGGCGGAGATGGTTGATTGTGTGTGTTCCGGCAAAATGGTTGGGTGCGCCGCGGGCGCCACAGGCGGGGCCGGCGCAACAGTAACTGAACGGGGCACGCCGTTGCGCGGCACCGGGCCGGCGGCTGTCGGTGCCGCTGTGGCGGTCGCCGGCATGGGAGTGATGTTGCGCGAAGCAAACGACGGCCGCTGCGCGAGCGGATTCGGCGGAACGGCGGGCCACGAAACCGGCGCTTTGGTCCGAGGTGCCGGCGCCGGCGCCGGCGCGGCTGCGGGTTTGAGCGGCGTGGTGGTAAAATCAATCCCCTCTCCGTGGCCGTTGAACGGACCGGCGATGTCGTCGGCGACTTCGACTTTCTTCTGCGTGGATTGGCGCGAAAGCAAAGCCGGATTGAGCCGCGCGAGAATCTCGTTCAACGGCAAGGTCACCGGCCGGGAGTCATTCTCGCCGCCTGAGTTCGCAAAAAGGGTGGGTGCAGCCAGACGCAATTCTCCGAAACTGATTTTTACCGAGCCGTGCGCGAGCTGTGAAAGGACTTTTTCAATTGTTATAATCATCGTTGAACCTGCAGGCGGCACCTGCATGACTTTGGCGCGCAAATCCATGGGCAGCGCGCCGAGCACCATTTGCAACGGCAACTCCAGTTCGTCCGTCTCCTTCTGGCTTTCAACGGAAACGGGGGTAGGCGGCGCAGTAAAAACCGGCTGCGGTTGAGGAGCCACGTCGGGGGAAGCCTCCGATGTCGGCGCGACAGCAATGGATCGCGGCAATTCCACCACGTTCACTCCATTTTCATCGAACCGGTGGAGCAGGCCTCGGAGCAGCCCAACAAACTTTGTTTTCATGATCTTTGGTATTACACGCATGTTCCGCCGCCTATCAATCCGATAGGTCTGCCACGAATTTTAGCAGGAAGCGCGCCATGACCTTCTTTTGTTTCAATTCTGATGTGCTGTTTTTAATTTGGGGCAACCGGCCCAAAAGATTGTCCCAGCGTTGGACTGATTTGTCTGTTGTTTGTCCACAATGCGGCCTTTAATCTTTTCCGCCCGGCGGGAACGGCGATTGCTTCTGCCAGACAATATTGCTGCCTGCGCATTTTCGCGCTTGTATTTGTACAGCAACGGCGTTAGCGATTGTGGCCATCGGAATGGAGACAAGGCATAAAATCCTGGTTTTGGACGACGACACGGACTGGCTCAAGTTGAGCAGCGAGTTGCTGACACATCTTCCCAGCAAGCCTGAAATCCGCACCGTCACGTCGGGCGCGCGCGCCCTGGCGCTGCTGGAAACCGAGCCTTTTCGGCTCTTGATTTGCGATTTGAAAATGCCGCGCATTGATGGACTGCAAGTACTGGCCATCGTCCGCCGCCGCTATCCCGAATTGCGCACAGTCGTCTTGAGCGCTTTGGAAGACGAGGAATTTCGTTCCCGCGCCTACGCGCTGGGCGTGGACTTGTTCTGGCTCAAAACCGAGATGCAGCGCAACCTGCAGATGTATCTGGACTGTCTCGAATCGTTGCTGGGGCGGGAGAACGATGGCGGTTTCCGGGGCATTCAAAGCAAAAGCCTCATGGACATCATCCAGATGGAATGCCTCTCGCGCACTTCCACCGTGCTGCGCCTCACGCGTGGCGCACTCGTGGCAAAATTGTGGATTCAGGATGGCGAATTAATAGACGCAGAGGCCGAGGGCGCACGTGGCGAGGTGGCGTTCCGGAGAATTCTGGCGTGGAAATCCGGCACGTTTGAAAACCTGCCCGCCGAACCCAACCACGAGCACACCATCACCAAATCCGTCAATGCCCTGCTTCTCGAATCCGCGCAGGCCATGGACGAAACGGCCAATCCCGTCGAACCTGAATCCGTCGAACAGGCCGCGCACCGCAGAACCATCTGGAAACTCGCGCTGCTCACACGCGAAAATGCGGAATTCGTCATCGCCGTACCGGCTGAAGGCCGGGGCGAAGTCGAAGCTTTGGGCACACAATCCGTACAGCCACTGTCCAATTGGACGCGCCGCGCCGTGGAAATCGCCAAACGGCTCGGCGAACATGTTGAAGCCGGACCGCTGTCATACCTTGGCGGGCACAATCTGGAACGCCAGTTGCTGGTATTGCCCCGCGAGGACAAATCCTTTCTTGTCGGCTGGCCGCCGAACACTGAAACCGGACCGTTGTTGGAAAAATGCAAAAAACTTGTCGCGTCATGGGATTCTTAAAAAAACTATTCCGTTTTCGTTCCCGCGCGGCAGTCCAGCAACTGCCGAGCGGCAGCATCGCCGTGGACCGGGATGGCAACGTGGTCACCTCCACCGTTTCCTCCGCCTATTCAAATGATTTGCTGCGCGCAATCGGGCGGGACGTCCTGGCCCTCTTTCGCGAGGCGCGCGAGGCCCAAATGCCGCTCGCCGAGGTCAACATCCATTTCGTCAGCCTGCGCATCACGGCCCGTGAATTGCGCGGCGGCGCTGTTATTTTCCTGTTCCCGCAAACCGCGCTCTCGCCGATGCCAAACTGATCACGCCTATGACCGCCAAAGAACTAAACCAATTGGTCACTCAAATTGAAACTCATATTGAGTGCTGGAAACAGTTCAACCATTTTGTCTCCATCGCCCGCAACAAAAAATTCGGGCCGACGGAGGAGAACCATTTCCTCGAAATCAAAAGCATCATCGTGCAGGAATTGGAATTGATCTACGCCGCCGTCGAGGTTGCCTCGCCCACGCGTGATGAAGTCCACGGCATCATCGGCAACGCGCCGTCGCTGCGTTATCTCAGCGAAATGAGCGAAGGCGCCCAGCGCGGCATCGAGACCCAATGGCACAAAATCTACATCGGCTGGCACTCCATCCTCGGCCAGCTCAAGGTCAAACAACACGCCGAGGAATCAAAAACCTTCTTCGGCAAGGGCAAATGATTTTCGTTCCAGGCTTGCTTTGACAGCCGGAAACACTTTCAAGCGGCTTCTCAAGCCGCTAAATGACGAGATTACTCTTTCGCGGACGGTTTTCCGCCTTTTATCTTTACATCTGACAGGAAACTGCGCTAAAATTTACCCGGTTTTCAAATGCGTTTTATGAAAAAGGCCCGATTGGTTTTGGCGGGCGTTGTTTTTTTCCTTTCGATTGTCCCCTCCATGCACGGCCAGACAACTGATTTGTGCCTGCAGATGACCGGCGTCACCAATAACACCGCGTATCTGGTCATCTGTGTTCCAGAAACGGCAACAAACGATGTTTACAACGTGTTTTTTACGACAAATCTTGATCCCCCTTGCATCTGGAGCAGGGTGATGCGCTGCGAGCCGGGCCAGACGAATCCTGTCGTGGACAATCTTCCTGCAGCGCAGGGATTTTTCGCGCTGGGCAGTGCCATCGTGCCCGGCTTTGACCAGCAAAGTTTGCCTGCGAACGATGACGGCTCGACGGGTTTGGTGCCCCTGCCCTTCACCATCAACTTCCTCAGCAACTCCGAATCCTCGCTCTTTGTAAATAACAACGGCAATGTTACATTTGACAAGCAGTTGAGCTCTTACTCGCCCGGCATTCTGTCTTCGGCGGGTGTGAAAATTATCGCGCCATTCTGGGCCGACGTGGACACCCGGAACACCAATTCGGACGTCGTCCAATACGGGACCAATGTTGTCAACGGCTGCAATGCATTCGGTGTGGATTGGGTGAACGTCGGCTACTATCCCGCACTTGCGGACGAACTGTTAAGCTGTCAACTGGTGATCATTGACCGTTCGGACATTGCTCCCGGCGATTTTGACATGGAGTTCAACTATAACCGGGTGGAATGGCAATGGGGAGAGGTTTCGGCAGGCGATCCGCCGCGCGCGGGCTTCTCGGACGGCATCACGGACTATGAATTGTCCGGCTCCGGTGTCAACGGCGCCTTCATGGATACCAACACCGTGACCGGACTCGTCTATAACAGCCTGAACACCGCTATCCTGGGCCGCTATGTCTTCTTTTTCCGGGACGGACAACCACTGCCTTGAGCAACGGTCACACGAAAATCCATTCCGTTTTATGACATTTCTTCCTTGCCAGCCGGTCGCGTTTCTAGTCTAACCACGCGCCATCGCTGACGGGATGGTCGTTGCCATCCTTTGCAGATGGCAAAAAAATTTGCGAACATGCTGAACTATTTTCAAATCCTGATTCTGGCGCTAATTCAAGGTGCGTGTGAACTGCTGCCGGTTTCGAGTTCGGCGCACGTCATTGCTGCCGAAAAACTCATGAAACTGGATCCGTCCAGCCCCGAAATGACGATGCTGCTGGTCATGTTGCACACCGGAACCATGTTCGCCGTGATCGTTTATTTCTGGCGCGGCTGGAGGCGCGATTATTTTGCCTCCATCGGCCAGCTACAATGGTTTGCCATCCAGGTCGCCGTCGCGACCGTTTGCACGGGTCTGGTCGGCTACGGATTGAAGGAGCTTATTGAGAAAATTTTCATGCGCGGCGTCCCGCACGCGGAGATCGAGGATTTGTTTTCCAATCTGCCGCTGATTGCCGGGGCGCTTGCAGCGGTGGGTCTGCTGATTATTTACGCCGGAATGCGCGAAGAAAAATTGCCGCGCCATTCGGAAATTCAGCCTGCACATTCGTGCTGGATTGGCATCGTGCAGGGCATCTGCCTGCCCTTTCGCGGTTTCTCGCGTTCCGGCTCGACCATCTCCACCGGGCTCCTGCTCGGCCTGCCCAAGCAGAAACTGGAGGAATTCAGCTTCGCTCTCGCCGTGGTTTTGACACCGCCGGTGATCGCCAAGGAAATGCTGCGCCTGCTCAAAACCCACGCCGCAAACGGTCATGGTTCCATGTTGCAGCTCTTTGCACCCAGCCTCGTCGGCATGGTCTTCAGCTTCCTCGCCGGATTGCTGGCCTTGAAATGGCTTTCCCGCTGGCTGGAAGGCGGGCGCTGGAAATTTTTCGGCTGCTATTGCCTGGTCGCGGCGGCGGGCGTGCTGGTCATCCACCTCAAACTTCCCAACTGAACGCGCTCGGCAGGTACCGCCTCACGCCGGTTATCGTGATTTTCCCGCAGTTGCTGCGTTGAACCGTGGCTTCCCCGATTCCGATTATTGCGCCGGCGCAGGAATGAAAATCTTTTTCCCGACAATCAGGTTTTTGGGATCCAATCCCGGATTCGCCTTCAAAATCTGGTCCACCGTCACCTTGATGTTTTGCGCGCGATACGCCTTGGCAATCGCTGACAACGTGTCTTTGTCCTGAATAGCGTAGTAATAGCCCTTCTGCGGCCCGCCGGGGGTTGGATTGTCCGTTGAAGTTGCCGTCGCAACTTCCATTGGCGGCCTGTGCCCGGCAGCCGAACCGCCGCCGATTTTGCCGAGCTTTTCGATTTCCTTCAGAATCAGGTCATTGTCCGCCTGCTGTTTTTTGGCAAGTTCCTGGACCTGCCCGGCGAGCTTTTGCAAATCATCGGCGCTGGCGGAGTTGTTGGCGGCGGGCTGGTTCAGCTTGTCGCTCATGTCGGCGATTTCCTTTTCGATCGCCTCGATGCGTTTGTCCTGTGCGGCCTGCGCCGCGAGCAAATCCTGCACGTAACCTTCCACCTTGCTGATGCGCTCGGTCAACTCGGCGTCCTGCGCTCGCGCCGCCATCGCGGAAAAGACCAGAATGAAAAGCCAAAACAAAATTTTCTTCATGCGCGGAAAATAAACCTCTGCGCGGCGGCGTCAAGTCGTGTTCAGCCAAAATTCTTCGCAACAGAGGCGATGACAACCAATATGGCGATGAAAACCGCCAGAATGATAATTGCGGTTTGGAAATGGCCGAGGAGCAGGCTTGCACCGAAATAGCCGATGGCGAATTGGAACAGGAGTAACGCCATGATTTCATAGCGGCTCCAATCTTCGAGGTGGCAAATTTTGTAGAGGATGCCCACGATGAGTGCCGGAATGACCAGCGCGCGCCCTGCCATTGGATTGGGAAAAAAGGTCAAAATTGCCCACACGCTCGCACCCTCAACAAATGAAGCAATGGCGGCAATGACTGCTTCCTTACCCAAACTTTGCAAGCCGAGATCGAAATCGATCAGGCCGTAAAAAATATTCAGCAACACCAGCGCCGCGCAAAGTGTCGCATAAGCAACAGCCCAAAATCCCAGGAGGTGTATGGTCGCGTGCATTTTCTGCTACGCCAGTTTCCCGTATCGCCGGATTTGCGGCCATATCAACGCCACCGCGCCAACGACAATCATCGTTCCAATACCTCCGGACACGACGGAGATCACCGCGCCGGTGACAATGGCGTGGCCCATCGTCGGCCCGAAGATTTGCGCCACGGTGCCGGATTCGAACCCGCCCAGTTCGTTCGACGTGCTGATGAAAAGGTTGTTGACGGCGGAGACCCGCCCGCGCTTGTCGTCCGGCGTGAGCATCTGCACCAGCGTGTGGCGCACCACCACGCTGATGTTGTCCACCGCCCCGCACGTGAACAGCATGAGCAGCGAGAACCAAAACCAGGTCGAAAATCCAAACGCAATCGTGGCCAGCCCAAATGCCGTGACCGCCCAAAGCAAGGAGCGCCCGGCCTTTTGCAGCGGAGGCCGATGGTTCAAAATAAACGCGCAAAGCAAGGAACCGACTGGCAGCGCCGCCTGCAAAAATCCAAGCCCGGTCGGCCCGACGAACAAAATGTCCTTTGCATAAACCGGCAGCAGCGCCGTCGCACCGCCCAAAAACACCGCGAACATGTCGAGCGTGATGATTCCCAAGATGATTTTGCTCGCATAAACGAACTTGAAACCCGTCAACAGCGCCTGAAGCGTCATGGGTTCCCTGACCGTGGCGATGTGTTGCCGGCGCACCATGCCGATAAGAACGCAAAAGACCAGCGACGCCACCGCATTAATCACATAAACCGGCGCCGCGGGGGATGACGAATGATGCTTGGCCACGGCAATGATCGCGCCCGCCGCCAGCGGACCGATGATGCAGGCAAATTGGAAGACGGCGGAATTCCAGTTCACCGCGCGGGGAAAATCCTTGCGATCCACGAGATTCGGCAGAAACGCCGCGTTGGCCGCCCACATGAACGTGCGGGCCGTGGCGCCGATGAACAGGCAAAGGTAGATCCACGAAACCGGAGCGCGCAGCGCGGAGATGGCGGCCACGCCAAGGCTCGCGGCCGCGATCACCGCCGTCATCAGCACCACGATCCGTTTGCGATTGTAATTGTCCGCGACGTGCCCCGCCGGCAACGTGAACAAAAACATCGGGATCATTTGCGTGAATCCCACAAGGCCCAGCGCCATCGCGGAACCGGTGCGGTCATAGATTTCCCAGCCCAGGGCCAGGGTGAACATCTGCTGGCCGAGCACGGCCACAAGACGGCCGATCAGATAAAGCGCGAAATCCCGATTCCGCAAGATGGCATAGGGATGGTTGCCGTCAGTTTTTACCGGCGGCGACGGCGGATTTTCTGGCGATTCGGCCTTGTGCATGGACGTGACGCGGAGAACTTAACGGAAAATTGGCGCGGGTCGAGTTTTCGCACGATTGAATTTTTCCATAATCTTGAGCTCGTTCTTGATCGCAATCGCCGCCGAAACAGATTAAGATGAAAATCATTTCAAGATGAATGGACCAAGCGAGAAACCTGCGGTGCGCCGTTACAAATGGCCGTGGTTTGCGCTGGCGGCATTTTTGCTGGCCGTGGCGCTGGCGATTTTGTGGATGAGCTTTGAGGTCCGAAAAGTTGAGCAGGAACGCAACGTGAACGCGCCGGTTCCAGGCAGCAGGACAAACTGACTGGCCTTTTCCTGCCCGTTCGTGTCACTGGCCGGGTCCGGGGGTGTTGGTTCCACTCAAAAGCGTTTCAAATTGCGAAATGACGCCGGGATTTTTATCCGCAACGTCCTGCGCTTCACCAGGGTCCGTTTTGAGATCGTAAAGTTCCCACGGCGCACCAGCTTTGGGACGCACAATTTTCCAATCTCCCATGCGCGCAGCCTGCGCGGTTTCACGCCCGCGAAGTTCCCAGTGGAAAAACATCTGATCAACGGGTGCCCAGGTTTTGTCCCGCAGCGCCGGCAAAATGGGAATGCCATCAATGTTTTCGGTCGGCTGGGTCAAGGCGATACTCGTTGCTGTCGGCAAAAAATCCCAGGCGGCCCACGGGAAATCACTGGTCTGTCCGGCGGGAATTGTTCCCGGCCAATGGACAATCATCGGCACGCGCAGCCCGCCTTCGTGGAGTTCTCCGCGGCCGCCGCGAAACGGCCCGGCGCTCTGGAAAAATTTCGGGTCCACGCCGTCGCTCTTTTCGGGCCCGGTGTCGCTGGTGAAAAAAATCAACGTGTTGTTCGTCATGTCCAGCTTTTGCAACTGCTCGAGCAGTTGGCCGATGTAGCCGTCAAGCCTCGCAATCAGCGCAGCCTTGTTTTTCTCGGGTTGCGGCCACGTTTCACCGGAGTAAGGCGCGTCGGTTGGCACCTGCGCGCGTCCGGCACCGGGAATTTTATAGTTCAACAGCAGGAAAAACGGGCGGTAATGGTTGAACCGGTCGGGCTGGTTGATTTTGACGAAATTCAGCGCGGCCTTGGTGAGCAAATCGGGAATGAAGATTTCCCGGGCCCCGCCGCTGTTTCCGATGAGCGGTTCCTTGCCGATGTAGGTGTTGAACTGTTTGTTTGTCTCGTCATAAATGCTCCGCGGCGCATAGCGGAAAATGTAATCGGCATAAAAATTTTCCGCGTCGCCGGGGTCGAAATAACCGGCGAACTCATCGAAGCCCTTTTTCCACGGCGCGCCGCCGGTCGTGTCGTCACCCAAATCCCATTCGCCAACCAGGCCGGTGTGATAGCCCGACCGCTTCAAGAGCTGCGCGACGGTGATTTCGTCGGGCGCCAGCGGAATGTCCACGTCCGCGCGTTGCCGCAAATGTCCCGAATCCCACCCAAGCATGAGCGCCGCGCGCGACGGCGAGCTCGCGGCATCGCCAGCGTAATAACTCGTGAAGCGAATGCCTTCCCCGGCGAGCCTGTCCAGGTTCGGTGTCTGGAATTTTGCCTGGCCGTAGCAGCTCAAATCGCCATAGCCGAGGCCGTCGGCAACAATCAAGATGATGCTTGGCCGGCGCGGAAGGGCTTGCGGCGGACGGTTGGTCAAAACAAATGACAATTGGCCGTCGGCACCCGGCGAAAACCCCGGCAGTGCCACGCCAGCCAGCAACACAACGACGAGCGCCCGGCCAAAACGGTTGAAACAGTTTGATTTCATTGCGAACTTTGATTCTGGAAAGATTGGCGTGTTCAATGCAAATCATTTCCCATTCCGTTTACCGAATTCAGCGTCGAGCGGAATGCGCCCCGCGGCAATGAAGCTGGGAACGGTCGCCAGAATCACCCAGATGAAAAAATGCGGATAGCCGAGGCACTGTTGCAGCCAGCCGCTCCACATGCCAGGCAGCATCATGCCCAGCGCCATGAAGCCGGTGCAAATGGCGTAGTGCGCCGTCGCATGTTCGCCACGCGCGATGTAAATCATGTAAAGCATCAACGCGGTGAAACCGAAGCCGTAACCGAATTGCTCGATGGCGACTCCGGCGCCAATCGCATACAGGCTGTCGGGCCGGACATAAGCCAGCCAGATGAAGACCGCGTCCGGCAGATGAATCGCCAGCAACATCGGCCACAACCAGAATTTCAATCCCCGCCGCGCCACGACAAAACCACCAAGCAGCGCGCCAAACATGAACGCCACGACGCCGGCGGTGCCGTAGATGACGCCGATGTCCCCGAGGGCCAGCCCCAACCCGCCATCTTCTGGCAGCGCGTGGAGAAATATCGGGATGATTTTCACCAATTGCGCCTCGCCCAGCCGGTAGAGCAGCAAAAAAAACAGCATCGCGGCGATTCCAGGCTTCTTGAAGAAGGCCGCAAACGTCTTCAAAAATTCGGCGAAGAAATTCCGGGAAATGCCAGCCTCTCCGGACCGGTCAATGGCTGGCCGCGGCAAAATAAAATGGTGATAAACAGCGAGGCACAAAAAAACCACGGCCGCGAGCGCGAATGACATTGACCAGGCCAACGCAGGATGGCCGGTTTGTTTTTCCAGCCTGCCGGCCAGAAACACCAGCGCACCCTGCGCGAAGATTTTGCCGGCGTTGAAAAACACGCTGCGAAAGCCGATGAAAAACGACTGCTCGCGCTCCGTCGTCGCCAGCATGTAAAAGCCGTCCGCCGCGATGTCGTGCGTCGCCGAACCGAACGCCAGCAGCCCGAAAAAAACGATGGTCCACCGGACAAAATGAGGCGCCGGAATCATCAGCGCCACCCCGCCAAGCCCGATGCCAAGCAGCAATTGCATCGTCCAAATCCACAGCCGCCGCGTTTTAAGAATGTCCACCGCCGGACTCCACAACGGTTTGATGACCCACGGCAGATAAAGCAGGCTGGTGAAAAATGCCGTGGCCTCGTTCGACACGCCGAGGCTGTTGTAAAGCATCACGGACACCGTTGCCACGAGCGCGTTGGGCATCCCCTCGGCAAAGTAAACGGTGGGAACCCAAAACCACGGGCTGCGGGATTTGGTTTTTATTTCGTCCATCCGCCAACGAGTAAAACAGGCCCCGGCAGTTGACGCAAAAATTTTCCAGCTTGCGCTTTGACCGCGCGCCGCGTTGAGTTTGCGTGTGACCGGTGCATTTCTGAACGCCATTGGCATCCTGCTCGGCGGATTCCTGGGGCTGGCACTGCGCAAACCGCCGCCCCTCCGCGCGCAGGTTTTCTCCCGTTCCGCCCTCGGCTTGTCCACCGTCTTCTTCGGATTACGGCTGGCCTGGTCGGGCATCGGCGGGACTCTTTTGACCGTGCTCGGACAAGTTCTCGTTGCCATGCTCGCCGTCACGGTGGGTTTTTGGATTGGCCGTCTGCTGGGGCTGCAGGAATGGTCGAATCGCCTCGGACGGCACGCGGGCAGCGTGATCGCCACCGCACAAACGAATGCGCCGCTCAAGGCCGGCGATGGTTTTACCGCATGCACCGCGCTTCTTTGCGCCGCGCCGCTCGGCTGGCTTGGCGCGATGACGGACGGGTTGTCAGGTTATTTCTGGCTGCTGGCGGTGAAGGCCGTCATGGATGCGCTGGCGATGACCAGTTTCGTAAAAATCTTCCGCTGGCCGGCCGCGTTGTCGGCCTTTCCGGTTTTCGTTCTCCTGGGCGGAATCACGCTCGCGTGCCGGCTTTATGCCGCGCCGTTTTTGGATTCCCACAGCCTGCACGAACATGGCCTGATCAATTCCGTCAATGCCGCAGCGGGTTTCATCGCCTGCGTCGTGGCGGTGGTAATTTTCGAAGTCCGCAAGGTCGAACTGGCGAATTTTCTGCCGGGTCTCGCCATGGCGCCGCTGTTCGCGTGGCTCTTCCGGTTTTAAAATAAAACCGGATTGCGGAGTGTGCTGGTTTGCAGTAGGATGCGGGGTGTTTTTCAAGGCAAACAATCAGCGCAAAGAAAATCCGTCACTACACCAGAAACAAATGCGGTTCTTCACCGTGTTGTTCATCGTCATTGTTCTTGCGCTGTTTGCCGGGCTTTTTTGGCTGATCAACAAATCAAGCTGAACTACTCACCGAATCAAGCCGCGTTTGCGCAGCAACGTTTCCATCGCCTTGTCCATGAGCAAATCCGCCAGCGGCTTCGTCGCTTCGTCCAGCGCTGCCACGGTTGTTTGCAATTTTTTCAAGTCGCCTGGGCCGCTCGCCGAATCTTCCGCGCCCAGGGCGTCTTCCACTCCGCGCGCGGCGGCCTCGATTGTTTCGCGGTAACCGGCGTCCATTTCGTTCACGCAATCCGCGAGCGCCTTGCGCGTGGCGGCCAGCGTTTCGGTGGCGCGCAGCTTCGCCTCAATCCACCGGCGCGCGGCCAGGTCGGTGAAGGCGTGCTCGACCGATTCCTCGACCATCCGCTGCACCGCCGCATCGTCCACGTCCACGGCGGACTTCATTTCCACAATTTTCTCCCTGCCGGTCCGGGTGTCGCGCGCCAGCACGTGAAGAATGCCGTCGGCGTCAATTTCAAATTGCACGCCCACGCGCGCCAGGCCACGCGGCGCAGATTCGAACTCGACCGTGAATCTGCCCAGGCTCCAGTTGTCCTTGGCGCGCTCGCGCTCGCCCTGCAAGACGTGGATCAGCATCGAACGCTGGTTGTCCACCGCCGTCGTGAACATCTCGCCGGCCTTGATCGGAATCGTGGTGTTGCGCGGGATGAGCACGTTCATCAGGCCGCCGAAGGTTTCGATGCCCAGCGACAACGGCGTGACATCGAGGAGCAAAACATTCTTGAAACCGCCGGACAGAATCTCCGCCTGGATCGCCGCGCCGAGCGCGACCGCCTCGTCCGGATTCTGCGACGTGTTGAGCTGCGGCCCGGCCGCCTTGTGATATTCCGTGCCCAGCCGGATGCCGCCGCGCGTTTCCTCAAATTCCGCGCACCCGAAAAGCTCGCCCGCAAATTTTCGGACGAGCGGCATCCGCGTCTGGCCGCCGACAAGGATGACCTGGTCCAAATCCTTCGGCCCGACTTTCGCGTCAGCGAGCGCGCGCAGGCAATGCGACCGCGTGCGGACGATGATGTCGCGCGTCAGGTCTTCCAGTCCGGCGCGGGTGAGCCTGCAGTTGAAACTGAAATCCGGCGTGAGGAACGGCAAAATAATTTCAACTTCGGTTTCCGTGGACAACCTGATTTTCGCCTGTTCGGCCGCTTCGCGAATTCGAGAAAGCATGGACAACGACAATTCAACCCCTCCGGCGGCTTTGATTTTCTCCACCAAAAAGTCCACAAGCCGCTTGTCCAAATCATCGCCGCCAAGGCGCGTGTTGCCGTTGGTGGCGAGCACCTGGAACATGCCTTCGTTCAGCTCCAGGATCGAAAGGTCGAATGTGCCGCCGCCGAGGTCGTAAACAGCGATTTTCGACTTTTCACCGAGCTTGTCCAGGCCGTAAGCGAGCGCCGCGGCGGTCGGCTCGTTGACGATGCGTTCGACGGTGAAACCGGCAAGCTCGCCCGCGCGCCGCGTCGCGTTGCGCTGCGCGTCGTTGAAATAGGCCGGCACGGTGATAACCGCGCGCGTGACCGGCTCGCCGAAATAATTCTCCGCGTCGCGCCTTAATTTTCCCAAAATCGCGGCGGAGATTTCCTCGGGCGAAAAATTTCTGCCATGGATTGGAATCGTGACCGCGCCGGCGTTGTCGCCCTTGACCGGGTAGGTCACGAGCATTTCTTCCTGCGAAATGTCCGCGCCGCGCCGGCCGATGAAGCGCTTGACGGAATAAACCGTTTCCGCCGGTTTGATGACGCGAACGCGGCTGGCTTCGTGGCCGACAACCGGCTCGCCGTCCGCCGATGAAAAATGGACGACCGACGGCGTGAGCCGGCGGCCTTCGGAGTCCGCGATGACGAGCGGGATGCCCGAATCCACCGTGGCGACGAGGGAATTCGTCGTGCCCAAATCTATGCCGATGATCCTGCTCATGCTGACGCGCGATATTTGAACCGGGAACGGCCGCAAATGCACACGAATTTTTTAATCCACCGCTTCAGCGCAGCCGGAAGAATGCTTGCAATCCCGCAAATCTTTTCTTGAAATGCACCACAACATGAAGCCACTCATCCTAGTCGTCATCCCCATTCTCCTGGCTTCCGCCACGCAACCAGCCAAAGCGGAAGATGCCGGCGCGGCGGTACCAACGACCAACACGCTGGTCATCCACGCCGATCAGGCTGGAAGCACCATCAGCCGCAACATTTACGGCCAGTTCTCCGAACATCTCGGCCATTGCATTTACGGCGGCGTGTGGGTCGGCACGCACAGCAAGATTCCCAACACGCGCGGCATCCGCAACGATGTCGTTGACGCGCTGAGAAAAATCCAGATACCCGTCATCCGCTGGCCGGGCGGCTGTTTTGCCGATCAATATCATTGGATGGACGGCATCGGCCCGCGCAAACAGCGGCCCGCCACAATCAACACGACGTGGGGCGGTGTCGTGGAGGACAACCAGTTCGGCACGCACGAGTTTCTGGATTTTTGCAGCCAGATCGGCGCCGCGCCCTACATCAGCGGCAACGTCGGCAGCGGCTCCGTCGGGGAGCTGGCGCAATGGATTGAATACATGACCGCCACCACCAATTCCGTCATGAGCAATCTGCGCCGGCAAAATGGCCGGAAAGAGCCCTGGAAAATTCCCTTCGTCGGCATCGGCAACGAAAGCTGGGGCTGCGGCGGCGACATGACGCCGGATTTTTACTCGGACAATTTCCGCCGTTACAACGAGTTCGTGAAGGATTATCCGGGCAACAAGATTTACCGCATCGCGTCCGGCTCGAACGGCGACGACACGAACTGGACGGAAGTGCTGATGCGCAATGTTGGCACGCGCATGAACGGCCTGTCGTTGCACTATTACACGCTGCCCACCGGCAATTGGTCGCACAAAGGCTCGGCCACGGAATTCAACGAGGCGGAATGGTTTGCGACTTTGAATGGCGCCCTGCACATGGACGATCTCGTCACCCGGCATTCCGCCATCATGGACCGGTTTGACCCGCAAAAAAAAGTCGGCCTGATCGTGGACGAATGGGGCGTGTGGTATGACGCCGAGCCGGGCACGAACCCCGGATTTCTTTACCAGCAAAACACGCTGCGTGACGCGCTCGCCGCCGGCGCCACCCTCAACATCTTCAACCGGCATTGCGACCGCGTGAAAATGGCCTGCATCGCCCAGCTCGCCAACGTGCTCCAGGCCATGGTCCTCACCGACAACGACAAAATGACCGTCACTCCCAGCTATTGGGTGTTTGAAATGTACACCGTCCACCACGATGCCAGACTGCTGCCCAGCGAATTGCAAAGCGCGGACTACGATTTCAACGGCCGGAAAATTCCCGCGGTCAGCGTCTCGGCCTCGCGCGACAGGGCGGGCAAAATTCACGTGACGCTGTGCAACCTGGATCCGAACCGGGCCGCCGAAGTCACCTGCGATTTGCAGGGGGCGAAGGCGCAAAAAATTTCCGGCCGTGTCCTGACCGCGCCGGAAATGAACGCCCACAACACCTTTGATCACCCGGACAACGTGAAACCGGCGGAATTTGACTCGTTCCGGATGACGGACAACGGATTCGCCACCACGCTGCCCTCGAAATCGGTGGTGGTGCTGGAAGTAAATTAGCGCGCCGGCCGGCGTCGGCGGTTGGCGAAAATTTCCGTGCCCTTTGAGCCGCATTGGGGCTAACTTCAAGGCATGAACTGCATCGTCACCGCCGGGCCGACTTACGAGCCGTTGGACGAGGTGCGCCGGCTCACGAACTTTTCCACCGGCCGGCTCGGCACGGAACTTGCCAATTTTCTGGCCGCGCGCGGGCACAAGGTGACATTGCTCGCCGGCGAACAGTCCACCTATTCAGGCGAGCGCCGCGCGCAAGGCGTGGAGATTTTCACCACCACCGCCGATTTGCGCAACCGGCTGAAAAAGCTGGCGTCGCGGCGCATGGACGCTGTTTTTCACGCGGCGGCGGTGAGCGACTTTGTCTTCGGCAAATTCTGGCTGCGTTCGCCGACGGGTGAACTGGCCGAATTCAAATCCCCCAAAAAAATCCCGACGCGGGAAGGCAAATTGCTGGTCGAACTGGCGCCAACGCCAAAAATCCTGCCTGAACTGCGCGCATGGTTTCCGCAGGCGCGCATCGTGGGCTGGAAATTCGAGGCGGACGGCGCGCGCGCCGACGCCATCAACGCCGCCAAGCGGCAAATCAGCGAATGCCGCACCGATGCCTGCGTCGTCAACGGCCCGGCCTACGGCGAGGGGTTCGGCGTGCTGCTGAGCAACAACAAGGTCGCGCACCTGGCACTGGCGCCGGCGTTGTTCGTGACACTGGAAAAAATTGTCCGACGTGATTTTCCCTCATAACCGCGCGCTCAAGCCGCGGCGCTCCGGGATTTTACACTTCAATTTTTTCAAGGCGTTGCAGCGCACACCGAAGCGGCAGCCAGCCCGTCAATAGCGACAGCAGCATAAAGGCGCCTGTGCTTTCCAGCGCCCAACTTACATGCGAGTGCAGGCCGCCCGCTCCGAGCGCCAGCAGCGCGATGGACGCAAGAATGTAAACCGAGCTCAACACCAGGCACAATGTGCCGCCGAAACCGCTGACAATTTTGGCCGGGTTCGCGTCCTTGAAATTCGGGTAAAGCACGCCCAGGCCGACGGCGAGACCGTTGAGCGCAAAGGTCATCACGCCGATGACCGCGCCGAAAAACGCCACCCGGGCCCACGACATTTTCAGCAAATGACACGACAGCATGATGAGGCCGGTGGTCACAACCAGTGACATCATGCTGGCGAGCCAGTATTTGGTTTTGACGACGCGCGCCATGCCCATCGGCGCCATGCCCACGATCCAGAGCCGCCGGCCTTCGAGGGAAAATTGCGGGAACACAAACCGCGTCGTCACCGTGGCCAGGTTCAGCGAGCACGCGAAGAGGTTCAGAAACGCGACCAGGTTGATCCAAAATTCGCTGTTCAACTGGTGCGTGAAGTTCCGCAGGTTGATGATATAGACGCCAAGCAGGCCGAACAGCATCACGGATTGCCCCCATTGCGTGGTGTCGCGCCAGAACATGCGCAGGTCCTTGACCGCCAGCGCGCGGCTGTCGCGGCTGATCCAGAACAATCTCGCGAAAATCTTTTCGAGCAGGCCGGTTGAGGCCTGAGTTCCACGACGGGCGCGAAGCCAGCGCCACCGGCTTCCGGCACTCGCGCGGCTTTGCACCGCCGAGGCCGTGCCATAAAACAAATCACCGAAGCGCGTGAACGCAATGCCGCCGAAAAACAGCGCATGGCTCAACAGCACCAGCCCAAAAAAAGCCGCGCCGCGCAGGACGCCCTCGGCCCATTGCAACACCGATGCGGACAGCCAGTAGCTCGGCAAAAAAGGAAACATCGTGAACCGCGTTTGGGCGAGGAGCTGGTCGAGCGCGCGCAGCGTGCGCACATCCAGCATGTCATCCGTGACGGGCTGCGTCTTCCACCAAAATGCCGCCAGCACCAGCAAAACAATCGCCGTCGCCACCACCGCAATTTGAAAACTGCGCCGGTCCAAAAATCTCCCGACCGCAATGGCCAGTCCCGCGCCCAGCACCCCCGGCAGCACGATGAAGAGGCCGATAAGCAGCGCGGTAAATGGATAGAAATGCCAGGGAACACCGCGTACCAGGCCGAACGCCACCAGCAACGGCGCGACCAAAAATAAAAATGCCCAGGACGCCAGCACCGTGGATTCGATGAACTTCCATTGGAAAATTGTCCGGGTTGATAGCGGCAGCGTGGTCAGAAACGCCGTCTCGCGATTTCGGAACAGGTTTGTGTAGCTGATGATCAGGTTGCTCAAGAGCAGCAACGCGAACAAAAACGCGAACAGCACATACATCAGCCGCTCCGTCAGCAACACGCCCAGTCCCGGAAATTTCGCGATGAATCTCAGTCCGTGATAAAACAGCCCGAACGACACGACGAGATAACCGGCGATGAATAATCCGATGACGCCCGTGAGCAGCCGCGACTGCTCGCGCACCGACAACAGCCGCCGCCAGCTTTGGAGCACGTTCACGCGCACCAGCAGCCATAACGGCGAATGTGAAACGTTGGAGGTGGTTTGCTGCACCGGCAGAATCTAGCCGCCAGCCGGATGGCGCGCAACGTTTGCAGGGGACGACGTGAGGAGTCTCTAATTTCAGAATGAGTCTCGTGACCCCGACTCCTGCAACAGCGGCGGTGCTGGTGCGTGGCTCAAGCAGATGCAATCGTCCCGCCCCGGTTGTTTTCACGCTTTCCCTGACACCGCCGTTGTGCTGAAATTTTCCCGTGGCCGGGAAAAAGGGATTGGGGTGTGATATTCGCAAGAACTTTGCCATCGTCTTCAAAACGTGGCGGCAGCGGAACAGCCTCCTGTTGAAGCAAATCGCCGCCGACCTGGGCGTCTCGGCCAACACGGTGAACTTATGGGAGATGGGCCGGCGTTTTCCCACCGGTAAAAACATCGAGGCGCTGGCTCAATACACCGGCCTGCCTCCCTGCCGGCTCTTCTGCATCATGGCCGCCAAATGCACACGGCATCTTTGCCTCCTGAAAAAACCTCCACAAAGTTAAGTGCCATTCCCGTTGGCAGCCTATTCGGCACTGTCTTAATCTCAAAATTTCAAATTGTAGCGGCGCTCTATGAGCGCCGATTCGGCGGTCACAGACCGCCGCTACAACCAAATTAAGACGCTGCCCCCCATTCAACTTTAAGTTGAAAATCACTTCTCGGCGGCGCGGACAATCCTGCTAGGGTCGTCGCTGATTCAATTCAGCGCACCATGAAACACATGGCATCCACCTCGCGCGACTCCGGCGGCATCGCCCGATGCTTTGACGGCGCAGTCGGTTCCAGATTACACACCGCGACGCACTTTTTCCGCGCGGAAACTTCCCGTAACCATGCCGTCCATTCCTCGCACCGCGCCGAAACTGTCCGTCACGGTGTTGCGACGGCATTTTTACACACCGAAACTTCCTGTCAACACACCGTGACGCCATCTTTACACACTGAAACCTCGCCTCACCGCACCGTCCAAGGATTTCACCATACCGCTAAATGTTCTCACCGCGCCGAAACCTTGTGTCACCACGCCGAAATTTCATTTCACCGCGCGGAGAAATCATTTTTACACGCCGCAAAATCATCCGACGGCATCGCTTTGGCTCAAAAACAGGCCAAAAACGGCCAAAACCGCGTGTTTTGCCGTTCCAACCGCAACCCCTAAGAAACAGAAGCACCCATGAAAGGAAATTACGTTCAAGCAAACGATAACGCCTTTTCGGCGCAACTCATCACCTTCAAGGAAGAAATTCCCGCCTACGTGAGCGTCCTAAAGCTCACCACCGACCAGGTGAGCGGACAGGCGGCGGACGCGGATTATTTTGATTATTGCCTCAAATGCCAGGGCATCCTGCAAAATGCCGCCACGCAGGCCACCGGCTGGAAGGACATCATGCGCGATGGCGGCACGCCCCCGCCCACTGGCGCGCCTGTGGCTCCGGCGTTGCCCACCCCGGTGACGGCCGTGGCGCCCGGCATCGAGACGCGTTTCCGCGCGCTGGTCAAACTCATCAAGGCCAATCCCGCCTACAACACCGCCATGGGACAGGCGCTGGGCATTGAAGGCGCGCAACAGACGCCGCCGGATTTGACCACCATCCAGCCGGAGATTGACGCCTATATCAACGGCGCGAACGTGGCCGTGGATTGGGGCTGGGGCGGCTACACCAATTATCTGGACATGTGCGAAATCCAGGTGGATCGCGGCGACGGCAAGGGGTTCATTGATCTGGCCTTTGACACCACGCCCGGCTACACTGACACCGCGCCGTTTCCAGCCGCGCCCGCCAAATGGACCTATCGCGCCATCTACCGCGTGAACGACGCCCAAGTGGGCCTCTGGAGCAAACCCGTGAGCCTCACCGTGCAGGCGTGAAATAAAATCCAAATCCCGAAAAGGCAAAGCGGCCTCCGGAAACGGAGGCCGCTTTTTTATTTCAAGTAGGAGACGACGTGAGGAGTCTCATTCTGAAAAATCCGCAATCCGCAATCGCCAGTCCGAAATTGAAATGAGTCTCGTCACCTCGACTCCTACAAATGCCGCTGGGGCAACGGGTCGCGCCGGCGCGGCGCACGAGGCTGGGCGATGACGGAAATCAGATGATGGCGGACGGGAAGTATTATCCGCAGATTTCGCAGATGCCGCAGATGGGGGGAAAGAAATCTGCGTAATCTGCGTAATCTGCGGATCGCCCATTCCGCACTCCGCAATCCGAATTCCGCACTTGAACGGCTCTTTTCCGGTTTTCATTTTGGGATGGACGATTGGGGGGAGCGCGGGCGTCTCGCCTGCGGTGTTCGGCGTCCTCGCCGAATGCGATTGGAAAATGTTCGCAACGGGACGTTGCAAACGGCGACCGGGACGGTCGCGCTCCCCATTCCAAATGCCGCTGGGGCAACGGGTCGCGTGGCGCACGCACGAGGCTGGGCGATGACGGAAATCAGATGATGGCGGACGGGAAGTATTATCCGCAGATTTCGCAGATGCCGCAGATGGGGGGAAAGAAATCTGTGTAATCTGCGTAATCTGCGGATCTCCCATTCCGCACTCCGCAATCCGAATTCCGCACTTGAACGGCTCTTTTCCGGTTTTCATTTTGGGATGGACGATTGGGGCAAAGGGCGGTTGAATTTCGCCGGAAGCTTAACCAATGCCTTCGAGCCGGTCGGAATAAACATTCACCAGCTTGTGCATTTTTAACAATGTTTCGATTTGCGGCCAGACGTGGGCAAGCAAAGCATGGAATTCATCCCGACGCAGATTGCCAAAACGCAGATGCACCACTTTGGGCGGCGGCAAACTCGTGATAATCCGGTCTGAAAAATCCGCGTCCTTGCTCACGATGACCAAATCATGCTTCCCGGCAAATTCCCAAATCTGCGAATCGCTTGGCGTGCGGCCCACTTTGGAAATGGGGACAATCGGAAGCCTCGGCGAAAACCGCAACCGCGCCGGCAGGTTTTCATCGAAGAGAAAACCCTTCATGCCGACTGCACCACGGAAAAATGATTGCCCATCACGCGCGAAGCATAATCGAGGCACGCCTGCACGTCCGCGCGGGTGAGCTTGGGATATTCCTCCAGCACGTCCTCGATGGAATCGCCGGCGGCGAGAAATTCCAAAACCGCCTGGACCGTGATGCGCGTGCCGCGAACCACCGGCCGCCCGTTGCAAACATCCGCTTTGATGGAAATGCGTTCCGACATGGTTTTACGCTAACACAAATGCTTAAAAAACAAAAGAAAATCCGAATGCCGCTGGGGCAACGGGTCGCGCCGGCCCGGCGCACGAAGGAGCGCGAGTTGTCTCAACTTGCAGCGGATGGCGGGCGGTTGACGTGGAGAATTGCCGGGTGGCTCGTGTGTGCGGACGCGCTGCGGCTTGGGACAAGCCGCTCTCCGGCCAAAGCGCCGGCGCACGCACGAGGCTGGGCGATGACGGAATTCTGACGCAGGAAGTTTTATCCGCAGATTTCGCAGATGACGCAGATGAGGAAAAAGAAATCTGTGTAATCTGCGTAATCTGCGGATCTCCCATTCCGCACTCCGCAATCCGAATTCCGCACTTGAACGGCTCTTTTCCGGTTTTCATTTTGGGATGGACGATTGGGGGGAGCGCGGGCGTCTCGCCTGCGGCGTTCGGCGTCCTCGCCGAATGCGATTGGAAAATGTTCGCAACGGGACGTTGCAAACGGCGACCGGGACGGTCGCGCTCCCCATTCCAAATGCCACAGGGGCAATGGGGCGCGTGGCTCGGCGCACGATGGCTGGGCGACGAACAAATCGGCCAGCCCAGCGACATCGTCACCGTGACCTTTGCCGGTTAAAAATCGGGCTGGCGTGGCAGCAACGCTCTGCCAAAACGCAAAGCAGCCTCTGTAAACGAAGGCTGCTATTTTTGTGGAATGAACGCGCTGGTTGAATTTTGTGTCAGAGTTGCAATCGTTCAATGAAGCCAAAATTCATCTTCTGCCTCATTTTTCTACCATTGGGATTCATTTTTGCTTATTTGGCATTTGGTTTGTTAAGGTTACTGTCATTTTCTGATGATATTAAGACGGACGATCAAGTGGAATCAGTGCAATTGCCATCGGGTGAAATTTTGGAGAATCAAACCTTTTACGATTCCAGCTTCCGTTACGGTGAACGATATAACAAATTGTTCCTGAAAAATCCGGCCACTGGAACTTCTGAACTTGTCGGCAATCTGCATTATGAAGAACCCCCATCCCTTTTTGCCAGATTTCCGCATCCGCAAGAGTTCGTTCGTGGCAATGAAAAGGTGCTGGTCATCGGTTCATTTGTCTGCAAGCGCTGGGATTGGAAAAACGGGCCATATTGGTATATTGCTTCATTTGACACAGATGAAGGATTTATGGGTGCACCGAGATACTTGGAATCTTTTCTCAAGCCCAATGAAATAAGGGGTTCGTCTGTGGACGATGGGCCGGATAGAGGTGTGCATTTTATTTGCGACAATCTGGATCTTGAAAATAATGTTTTGACGGTCAAAAAGTTAGGCGGCGATTATGGAAATGAATATCCTGATTATCTGGTTTACAGCGCGGCTGGTTACAACGGTAGTTCAGGCTATGAATTCACCTGGAAATTCGACGAAGCGCGCACGCGGGCAAAAAATGGCCAGCGCTGGATAAATAAAATGCCTTTCAGGATGGCATTGGATTTTTCAGTCATCACATTTCCAATAAAGCCCGGATTCTTTCCATACAATGACAATCGTGACAGGGAACTGGTCCGTGCCGGAGCAAAGGAAATTGGAATGACAACGATGGAATTATCTGACGTAGTATTGAGGCGGGCTGAATGCAAATATGCCTATCGTAATAACACTAATTTCGTGGATAAAATTGATGCCATTTACGGTCACGCCTGCCCGGAAGCGAATCGCTTTTACATTGTTTGGGAACCACGCAATCCAGAGGCTTTGCGGCCTGTAGCCGAGCTTGATCTCAATGAATGGAAGGAAGTTGATGAATCTGTATTTGAAGGCAATATCTTCCGTGAAGAATACATCCGCTTGCGGAAAATAGAACCATGAACCCCAAACTCATCCTCTGCCTCGCGCTCGTCTTGAGCGGCGGTTTGTTTGGCGGCCTTCAAGCAAATCCGGGCATCAACGTGCCAATAATTGCCGCTCCTAAAATGCGCGAGTGTCAGGAAGCGAAAATTCACGATTTGGGACTTTGGGACGATTTTTTTAGGTTCGAGAATTTAGACTCCATCATCTTAAGAAGAGGCGATGAACTGTTTTCCTGCTCGATGGTCACTTCAGATTTGAAAAAAATTGATACGGTCTCCGATATGGCCGAATCGCGCATCATTAACGGAGCTGTATGGGAGAAGCATCAGTGGTTGTTTTATCAAAGCGATGTCATGCTCCCGTTTGCGGTGGACATGTCCACCGGCCAGAAGGTGGAATTTGCAATTCCGCAGGTGAAATCGCCCGGCAAATATGGCCCGGCCATTCATGCCATTGTTATTGCTTGGTCTGATGGTGGAACTCTAATTGAAGTGTGTGGCGATGGCGTGGCTGGCTGGCCGCGTGACGGCAATCGTCCCCTCTATTTTTGGATGAACTTGGAATCCGGAAAAATGGTCAAGCTTCCAACCGGCTGGGATTTGAATTACTTCTCCGCAGACCAAAAAAGAGCCGTATTTGAAAATGTATCAACGAACGCCGTGATGTATCACCCGTGGGTGACGGTGGACATGACAACTGGCAAGGTGACGGCTGAACTGCCAGACCAAACTAAAGAATCGTGGTCGGAACCCACCCTGAACTTTTGGGAGGCTTCCGTGTCGAAATATGAAAACCGCCAGAATGTCTGGCAGCTTCGCACTCCCCGAACACCCATGAAACTGTTGTATCCCCAGCCCGGACGGGGATTCATAGATGACAAATTTGCCGGGCTATCCGTCAATGGCGTTGAGTATCCGCTGGGCATGACAAATATCGGAACCGCTCGTTGCGTAGATGCAAAATCAGCGGGAAACCTGGCTGCCTTTTGGCTTCAGTCTGACGGAGGCGAAGAAAATTCTTTGTGGATAACACAACTCAAGAAGAATGACGCACCAACATTACTGGCGACCAATTGTAGCTTTGAGATGCTGGGTGGCCAACATTGTGCACTGCTCGTTCACGACCATTTTCCGGCCTCCGTGCCGGAGGCTATGGTCTATGATGTCGAATCAAATGCCGCTTGGGACGTTCTTGACGGTGTCCCTTTGCGGTCGGAAATCGAGGCGCAAGTTGGCGGCGGCGCGGACAGGCTTGGAACGGCGGGCGGGCGTGTGGCTTCCGGCGCGGGACCGATGGTGGCATTTCGATTGATTCCCGGATTCGGTTCGGCGCGATACCCAGCAGAGGCGCTTTGCCTGTGCTCCACGGCAAATGTTGTGCCGGCCAATGTCATTCCGCCTCCGGTGCAGCGGATGACGGTCTTGCTGACCGCCCAAGGTCGCCGCTATCAAATCAACCTTCCGCCGGATTTGTGCGACTTGTTATCAGGTCAGTCCTGGTTACACAATTCCGGAAAGCTGATTTTCGCACGGCCTGAAACCGCCACGGCAAACCAGGGGCAATTGCATCTTTTTGTGGCTGATTTGCGCGCGGACAAAGAATGACCGGCAAGTTCATTGAAACCATGAAACCCAAACTCGTCCTCTGGCTCGCGTTCGTTTTGAGCGGCGGGTTATGTGGTTGCCCCATTGCTCCATCACAGGCACAAGCTGCAACTCGAACAACTGCGGAGGGAACTTGGGCGAAAACACTGAAAACGCCGTGGACAGACACGAAGGTTGTTTTATACCGGGCGGATGGACAAGTCGTGCAACTTGACGCCAAAGAAGCTGTTTACACTGTCTGGTCAACAAAGAATCCGGAGAACCAGCACAAACCCTTCGATTTTCCGATGGCCGCGTTCATTGATCCCGCAACCAGAAATGTCTGGATTGGCGGGGTCAATACCGGCCAGGTCGAAACAAATGAGGGCATTGGCAATCTCACCTACACCAACTTATTCGTTGAGACCCATTCACAAATTGTCCGGGCGGATAACGTGATGTATGACGGGATAATTGACTGGGACGAAAGTCTGATAAAGGAGGCGCAGCCCGGAGAAGGATTGGAAAGGGTGATTGATCAATTTGATAAAGCGACGGGTGGATCACTGCCTTTCTATCAGGCTCAATGGGAAATTAACGTCAGCAGCTATTTCCGGGATGGTTTCTTTTCTATAAAAGGCTGGATGCATTGTAGCATTGAGATGCAACATATCGAAATATCCAACGGCAAATTACGGCTGGATTTCACAAGTCCCGCGTATAAAACCAAAGGCAGTGTCTGGCTTGATTTGAATAAAGGCAAAGTTTTGAAAGCCATCGAATACAAATAGGTTTGGCCATGAACCCCAAACTCCTCCTCTGCCTCGCACTCGTTTTGAGTGGCTTATCTTCCGGTCGTTTCAACATTGCCTGCGCGGGGGAACTATCGCGCGACACGCAAACAGTTATCGCCGGCAACACCGGATTTGCGGTTGATCTGTATGGCAAACTGCGGCCCCGTGAAGGCAACGTGTTCTTCTCTCCCTACAGCATCTCGACCGCGCTGGCCATGACTTATGGCGGTGCGCGCGGCGAGACGGCAGGACAGATGGCGCAGACGCTGCACTTTAATCTGCTTGCGGACAAACTGCCTCCGGTCTTTGCCGCGTTGGAGGCGAACCTCGACACGGTGCAAAAGAAAGGCCAGATCAATCTCGCAGTGGCCAATTCGCTCTGGCCGCAAAAGGACTTTTCGTTTCTGACGGACTATCTTTCCCTGTGCCAGCAGGATTACGGCACGACCATCACGCCGGTTGATTACAAGGGGAACACAGAAGCCGCACGCAAAACTATCAATGATTGGGTCGAGGCCAGGACCAACCGGAAAATTGTCGAGTTGCTGAAACCAAGAATTGTTGATGGCTCAACCCGGCTCGTGCTGGTCAATGCCATTTATTTCAAGGGTAACTGGGTTAGCCAGTTTGAGACCAACCTCATAGTGAACCAGCCGTTTCGTGTGTCATCGGACAAGACGTTAGACGCGCCCCTGATGCGGCAGATTCATGATTTCCCCTACGCAGAATTCCCTGACCTACAGGTTCTCGAACTTCCATATGCGGGCGACGATCTCTCGATGCTGGTGCTGTTACCGCGCAAGGTGGATGGACTCGGCAATCTCGAAGCCAGATTGACGGAGGAGAACCTGGCCGCATGGACGGCAAACCTGGAAAGTAAAAAAGTGCAGGTTTTTTTGCCGAAGTTCAAGTCAACCTCCGAGTTCTCGTTGGCAGAAACGCTGAAGTCTCTGGGAATGACAGATGCGTTCATCTACGGTCAGGCTGATTTCTCCGGCATGGATGGTCGAAAGGATTTATTTATTGGTGCCGTCGTCCACAAGGCATTCGTGGAGGTCAACGAAGAGGGCACCGAAGCTGCCGCAGCCACAGCAGTTTTGATGGGATTCGGGGGTGCCCCAACGAATCCACGGCCAATACCGGTCGTTCGCGCCGATCATCCGTTTCTGTTTCTTATTCGCGACAATCGCAGCGGCAGCGTCCTTTTTCTAGGCCGTGTCATGGATCCAACCAAATGAAGAAAGTGAAACTCCTCCTCTGCCTCGCGCTCGTTTTGAGCGGCGGTTTGCTTGGCTGTTCCACTGTTTCAAGACAAGCACGAGAGACGAGTAATCCAAATTCCAGCAGCTTGCCGGATTCATTTGGCGAATTTGATCCGTCGTCGGCTCCTTTTACCATGGCCAATACCAACTTCGACGATGACATTTCAAACCTTTACAGCATCGAAGGCGAGGTCACTAAAATCACCAAGGCAGATTTTTTACTGCAATCAATAACCGTCCAATTCATAAAAGATTTGCCAACAGCCAAAGGAACATTGGCACCTTTCGATTTTGGAGACACCATCGTGATTTATTTTTATGAGCCGCTTGCAAAGTTGGGAAGCCTCCGATTGACGACTGGAAGTGAGATCAGGCTCAGCCTGATTGAATTTGAACTCGCCTCTCATCACATCATGCCGGGCGGGCGTCGAGCGATTTCATCAGATGGCGCACTCACTGACATGGAGTATGTTTGGCGCGGAGATTTTTCATCCCTTGCCGTTGAGAAAAACGGAAACTTCTATGACCGTAATGGCGAGAAAGTGAAATGGAATCTCGAACCATGAAATCGAAGCATCTTCTCTGCCTCGCGCTGGTTTTGAGCGGTGGTTGCTCCACTGCTCCATCGCAAGCACAAGCTGGACTCGAACAGGTTCCAAGTTAGAACCAGGGAGCGCTGTGTGCAATCCTTGCCACGCGGAACGCCTGGCTTTAGACTGCATTTGGGGCCACCAATGAAATTGAACAAAATCAGCCGGCGCCGGTTTATCATTCTTGGTGGGTCTTTGTTGACGCCTCTTGCCGTTGCCGCCGACGCAAGATGGGTGGAACTGGAATGGGTCAAGGTCCGTCGCCTCTCCCTGGCGGACGGCAAGCCGACCCACCGCTTCGTTCACTTCAGCGATTTGCATCATAAAGGCGACCGCGCACACACCCAGTCCGTCGTGGACATGATCAACTCATTGTCACCCGACTTTGTCTGTTTCACGGGGGACATCATGGAAGACGCCAGATTTTTGCCGGAGGCGCTTGAAATTCTTTCCGGCATCAAATCGCCGCTGTATGGCGTGCCCGGAAACCATGACTTCTGGAGCAACGCGCCGTTTGCTGAAATGGCCCGGAGCTTTGCCGCAACCGGCGGCGCCTGGCTGGTGGACGAACAGCGGGTGATTGCCGGCGGAAAAATCAACCTGACTGGCATGGCGCACATCGGACCGAGGCACGTTCTGCCTTCCGCCGTCGAAGGAATGAAAAACATCCTGCTGATGCACTATCCGGCATGGGCAAAGTTTTTGGCCGGCCAGAAATTTGACCTGCTGCTGGCGGGCCATTCGCATGGCGGGCAGGTGCGCATCCCGTTTTACGGGCCGATAATGGTCCCCTTCGCGGTGGATGAATACGACCTCGGACTGTTCCAAACCAAGGCTGGGCCGCTCAATGTAAGTTCCGGCATCGGCTGGTATCCCATTCCAGTGCGTTTCAATTGCCGGCCGGAAATTGTGTTGATCGAAATCTGAGTTGCCCGCCATTTCCCGTTGAAGCCGCGCCGAACGGTTTGTATCGTGCTGCAAATGGCGCCGCCGGAAATCAAGGCTTCTCCGCTCGCAGCTCCCGTGAGCTCGCTCTGGGGCGTTGGCGGAGAACGCGCGGCGCAACTGGCGCGCCTCGACATCCATACCATCGAGGATTTGCTGTTGCACCGGCCGCGCCGTTACGAAGACCGCCGGCATTTCCGCGCCATCGCCGAATTGAGCCGCGACGAGCCGGGCACCGCGCGCGGCACGATTGTCGCGCAGGGACTCAAGCGTTTCCGCGGCGGCAACAAATCCGTTTTTGAATTCGTGCTCGACGACGGCACGGCGCGGTTGCATTGCCGGTGGTGGAACCTGCCATTCATGGAAAAGTATTTTGCCGTCGGCGACGAGGTTTTCGTCTTTGGCAAACTTGCCGAAACGAAGCCGCGCACGATGGACCACCCCGAAACCGAGGTCATCGAAGGCGGCGAGGAAAGTTTCATCCACATCAACCGCATCGCGCCGGTTTATCCGCTCACGGAAGGCCTGCCGCAACGCTGGCTGCGCGGTTTCATCTGGCGGACGCTGGAGCGGTTTGAATCGCAAATCGCCGAGCCTGCTTTTGGAGTTCCGCCTTCAGGCGGTTCCCGCGTCGCCGCGCCGCCCAAAGGCGGAACTCCAAACCTTCCGACGCGGGCGAACGCCGTCCGCATGATTCATTTTCCGGAAGAACTGGCGGATGTGGAAATCGCGCGGCGGCGGCTGGCTCTGGATGAATTCATCGCCCTGCAAAGCGCGATGCAACTTCGCCGGAAAAATTTCGAGGCCAGGTCGCGCGCCCTGCCCTGCGGCGGCAACAATCGCCTGATGAAACCGTTTCTGGCGCAACTCGGTTTCAAGCTCACCGGCGCGCAGACGAACGTGCTCCGCGAAATCCGCGCCGACATGGGCGGCGCGCACCCGATGCGGCGGTTGCTGCAAGGCGACGTCGGTTCCGGCAAAACCGTCGTGGCGGCCTGCACGGCGTTGATGGCGCTGGAGAACGGTTTCAACGCCGCGCTGATGGCGCCGACGGAGATTCTGGCGGAACAGCATTTCCGGAATTTTCAAAAGTGGTTTGAGCCGCTGGGCGTGAAAGTCGAGTTGCAAACGGGTTCGCACCGGAGCAGGGAGCAAGAAGCAAGAAGCAAGACGCGCCCGACAAACTCCTTGCTCCTTGCTCCTTGCTCCTTGACCATCGGCACTCATGCTTTGTTCACGGCGGGATTTGATTTGCCGAAGCTCGGCCTGGTCATCATAGACGAGCAGCATAAGTTCGGCGTGGCACAGCGCGAGCAACTCGTGCGCAAGGGCAATTATCCGCATCTGCTGGTGATGACGGCGACGCCGATTCCGCGCACGCTCGGGCTGACGCTTTACGGCGATCTGGATGTTTCGGTGATTGACGAGATGCCCGGCGGGCGGGGCCGGGTGAAAACGTTTATTCGCACCGCCGAAAAATTGCCGAAGGTCTGGGAATTCATCCGCGGGAAACTCGCCGCCGGCCGGCAGGCTTATGTGGTTTATCCGCGCGTGGAGGAACAGGACACGGCGAACGACATCAAGGCGGTGACGAAGGAATTGGAAAATGTGCAGAGTTCGCTCGCGCCGTTCCGCGTCGGACTGCTGCATGGCCGCGTGAAAAGCGCGGAGAAGGAAAGCGTGATGGCGGCGTTTCGCGCAAACCAGATTCAGGCGCTGGTGGCGACGGCGCTCATCGAGGTGGGCGTGGACGTGCCGAACGCGACGGTGATGCTCATCGAAAACGCCGAGCGGTTTGGCCTGGCGCAGTTGCACCAGTTGCGCGGGCGCATCGGGCGCGGCGCGCACGAATCGCAGTGCATCCTGATTTCCGGCGCGAAAAACGATGACGCGCGGCAGCGCTTGAAAATCATGGAAGAGACGAACGACGGCTTCAAAATTGCGGAGGCGGACTTGAAATTGCGCGGACCGGGAGAATTGCTTGGCCGACAGCAAAGCGGTTTGCCGGAATTCCGCTTCGGCAATCTGGTTGACGACCTCGATTTGATCCGGCAGGCGCGGGAACTGGTGGCAAGGAATTTTTGACCGCAATTAACGCACGGAAAAACCGTTTTGCTTTTTGCGCGGAGGGGCGTAGTTTGCGGGCATGAAGACCTTGAAATCGTTTTTCATTTCCATTGCGGCGGCGGCGCTGCTGGCCGGTTGCGGCAACAAATCCGGTTCCAGTCCGCAGGGCACAAATTCGGTGAACCAGGCGACCAATGGATTCGGAGGTTATGTGAATTCGCTGGGGCAGGCGCAGAGGTCCGCCGACAAGACCATTGACGTGTCGTATCTCAACCAGGCGGTGCAGTTGTTCAACACGCAGGAAGGGCATTATCCCAAAGACCTCCAGGAACTCGTGCCGAACTACGTCGCACAAATTCCCGACGCGCCCCGCGGCTACAAAATCGTCTATGACGCCGACAACGGGTCGGTGAAAGTGGTGTCACAGTAATCCATCAATCTGCGGGACTGACCCGTTTATATGGCGCTCAAAGTTCCTTATGAAAAAAGTCGTCGGCCGGCAAACCACTAATCGGTTAGCCTGACTTCTTCAATTTTGTGTTTGATGAATGTTGCGCATGCTTCCAGAGGGTCTGAATATTTTGTGGCGGGGATCTCGTCGCCTTCGGATGAAATAAAACCCACCTCGTAATGGCCACTCTCCCTTAGAAAGAACCATTCGCCGCCCCGCTGGTCTTCGGAGAATTGAATCCAATCAATTACACGATCAATTACGCGATTAGGCTCCTCAAGAAGCGCCTGCCGAATCGCCTCGACCGTTATTTTGTCACGCATTTCGAAATAACCGCTCTTCTTTAATAGGCAATTAAAGGAAACGTTTCTTTCCCGCGTCAATATCTCCGGTATGCTGATTATATTCAGGCATACGTCATGAATGTCTTTTGTTGTGCTCATTTTAAAGTAAAGGGCAGTCCCGCATATTGCATTATTTGCCGTCTCAGAGAGAAAGGAATTTCAGCACCTGCACTTCCTTCTTGAAGACGAGCTCAATCATGTTTCCGTCAAAGTGCACGTCGAACGGCGCGCGCTCCTGATAATAATCCCACATGACATCGCCGTTCCGGGGATTGATCCGGCGGATGTGGATTAACGGCGGATTTGGAGTCATCCCGGTGAGCGCCGCCGTCGCCTCCTCATCCTCGTCGGATTGATGAATGTAAACCGCGTAAATATATTTCCCCGACAAATAGGAGATGAAGCCGCCGGGTTTCACGTTCCACAAGGTCCTGCCGGTCCTGGGATCAATTTTCAGGAAGACGGAGTCTGTTTTCTGGTTGATGTCAATCTGCTTTGAAAACTTGATGTTTTCAGGGCTGGCGGTGGTGGTGTTCACATACATCATTCCCCTGTCGTCGAAAAACAAGCCAACGATGCCGACGGACGGCAGACGCCAGCGCGCGTTGCCTGTCGCCAGGTCAAACGCCGTGAGCACGGCCTGGTCGAACACGTAAAGCGTGTCGCCGCGCTCGACGCACGGTCCATCGCCATACCGCTTGCTTTCGCCGCCGAAAGCGCCTTCACCAAAAATGCCGTCGCCATTCACGACGCTGTAAGCCAGCGTGCTCTGCCACAGTTTCTTGTTTGTCTTGTCAAAAACGATGACTGTTTTCCCCGCCGTCAGCACATTTACAGTTTTCAGCGGAAAGAGCGCGGGCGGCCCCACCACTTCGCCGGTCCAATCCGCGGCATCCGGCGAATCCGGGCTGCGAATGGTGACTTGATAACGGCTTTCGTCCTCTTCCACCGTGTCGCCGCCGCGGTTGCGCTGCATCTCATTGAGCATTTCGTTGGCTACATCCGCCGTTTTCGTGACGTTCAAATCGCCGCTGTCGAGCACGGATTTTTTGGGCGGCGCCTTCATGGCTTCGTGCGTGACAATCCGCGATTCGAGCAGACGCGTGGAAAATTGAACGGTGCCGTACTCGCCCGGTATGAGCGAGTAACTGTCGGTTGCTTCAAGATTGTCACCCGGCCGGGACGCCTGCGCGCCGGGCTGGGGGCGAGAATCATCAGGCTCATCATTGGCTTCCTGCATTATGCGTTCCTGGTGCATGCTGTTGCCCAGCAGCGCGGGCAGCGCAATCCGCGCGGGCAGCGGCAGATTTTGCGCCTGCTCCGCGACTTTCCCCGGGTCCAGCGGTTTGCCCGCATTTGCCCCGGGCATCAGCGGCAGACCGGCGCCGCCTCCGGCTGAAGCCAGAGCCATCGCGCCGGGAACATTGCGCGCCGCCGCAACCCCGGCTTTTCCCGGCGGGCCGATTTCCTCGGTGCGCGACTCGCCGGTGGCCAGATTGATGTGCGTGATGAGTTGTTGCCCGTTGTCATTTTCACCCATCATCAGCAGTTCGCCGCCCTGCGAAATCATGTTCCCAAAACCGCCCGCAAGCGGGATTTCCTGCAACACCTTGCCGGTGTCCCAATCATAGTGCGTGAGTTTGCCCGGTGCGCTGACCCAGACATTTGAACCAGCAACCTGCAATTGGAAACCTTCCTCCATCCCCCATTCAATGAATTGGTTGATGTCTTCCCCCGGCCTCAAGGAGGCCACCGCCCGCGCGTCTCCGCTTTCCCTGGCAACGGCGTCCTTGATTTGCTGCTGGTCAACCAGCTCACGCGACCAGATTTCCTTTTTCGACCCGATGTCGTAGCGTGCCAGTGTGCCGCCGTGCAGGAAAACAATCTGGTTTTTCCCGCAAAGCCTGGATTTGCCGGAATGAGCGGCTTCGGCGAAGCGAACGGAAAAAATCGGGCCTGGAATCGAACCAAACCAAGCATACCAGGTCCAGAAGCCAAGCAACACGACCGCCACGGCGGCAATCGCTCCGGAAATTTTGCCGGTCTTCCGCCAGAATTGCGCCTCGACAACCGTTTTCTGCCCGGCATAAAGCGGAACCTTTATTTTTTTTGCCTCGGCCCTGGCCTTGCACAGCGGCGAGCAGAGGTAGCCAAAAAGTTCCATGCATTTCGGACAAATCGGTTTCTGGCAAACCACACAGCGATTTGTGCAAAGCTCGCCCCCGTGCTTGAGGCAGAACTGTGGCGTTTCGGAACCCTCGGCGGTTTCGGCCGTTCGAGCCGGTTCAGCCGCATGCGCGACGTGCAATCGCGGCGCCGGGGCGGAAGCCGGAGCCGGAGGCGGAGGCGCGTCGGCGGGCTTGCCCAATCCAAGCTCCTGCCGGATCAGTCCGTTGACGAAACTGGAGGAATCCAGCCCGCATTGCTGGCAGACAAACCGCACCGGTTTCTCCGCCATTTCCGGCGTGACGTCGAAGGCGTATTTCGCGCCGCACGAGCACTGGATTTTCATGGAACACCTACGGTTTGGGATTCAATAGCACGACGCCCTGCGTGACCGCGAGCGAAAAGGGAACCTGCGGCGGGGTCATTTCCATGTGCCCGTCGCCGAAAAGAAAATTTCCGCCGTATTTGTGATGATTGTTGCCCGGCGGCTTGCCTGTGGTGGAAAATGCGTAATCGCCGGCATTCTTCGGCAGGGTGTTCACCTGCCGGTCGGACATCAATGCCTGTTGCGCGTCATTCAAATGCGCGCCCATGTAATAGGCATAGCTGATTTTCCGTTTGCGAAACGACACGCCTTCGGGCAGCGCTGAATCCCTGCCGCCCGGGCAGACAAAAATGGACGTGTCCACCGTGTAACGCGGCACCAGCACGTCGAGCGCCGCCTCGGAAGTCTCCGCGTTGGTGTCTTCCGGAAATCTCCCTGCGTAGTCATTGGCGTAAATCTGCATCGCCAGATAAATTTTGGAGAGATTCTGCTGGCAGGCCTTTTTTTCGGCGCGTTGCCGGTTGGCCGAACCGAATCCCCACATCATCGTTGTCATGATGAGCATCAACGTCAGCGTGATGAGCAGTTCGACGAGCGAAAAGCCGGTTTGGGCCGGATATCGGACGCGGCAACCTTCGCCAGAGCCGTCCACCTGGGTGCGCCCGCTTTGTCCAAACACCTTCATGCTTATCTTATAACTGAATCCTGAACCCGCGGCAATTTAAAGTTGCCCAATTTCAACCGCCGAGGTGATCTCGGAGATTTTTTAACCGCGTCGCCCCTGAACGAGGTTTGGACCGGGCATCATCATTTTGGGCTTTGAGAAGGCGTCGGCACAGGCGGCCCAAAGTCGTATACGGACACACCTTCCGGCGGCACATGGCCAAAGACAAACGGCAGCGGTCCCCATACCGACGCATAAAAACCGGCGCCGACCGTTTCATTCCATGTCGCCAGCAGGCTTGGACCGGAAACCGTCAGGGTTTCGCGCATCGTGACCTTTTGCGGATCCGGCAAAAAGAGATTGGAATTGTTGTGAGGAATGGCGAGATGATCGCCGGGATTGACCACGGAACGTTTCAAGTCCAGCGCCGGCGCGCCCAGCGCCTCCATGTAGTATTGAAAGCCCCAATGCCCCTGGAACCACAGCGGCCTCGCCTCGCGGCCATATCCGGCCCAGACCTGCCGGGCGCTTTGACGGACCGCGGTGGCGAGCTGGAAATCCGCGCGCGCCGTCAGCAAGGCGAGCGCTCCGCCGGCAGCGAGACAAATCATCACGCCGCGCGGCCATGTTTTGCGGCCAGCCAAAACGTTTCGCTCCAGGCACCAGACGAGCAATATCCCCACCGCTGGCGCCATGGGCAGGAGCGAACGCCCGTTGGCGGTCCAGTTGAATGACGCCGTGAACAGAAAAGTCCCAAACACCCACAGCCCCAGCAGCCACGAGGAGGCGTCGCGCCGGTTCCAAACTTCCGCCAGCGTCAGCGCCAGCACCCACGCGCCGCCAATTGCCCAGAAGACAATTTGAATGACCATGAACGGCCCGGTTGCGCTTTGCAGCGGGTCATATTTTTTCGTCACCATCCCGATGATGAGAATCGCGATGGAAATCAAAATCACAACCGCCGCAAACACCTTCAGCAGGCGCGTCCGCCAAAATAATGGCGCGAAAAAAAATACCACGGCCAGACAACCGCCGGTGAAGGTCAGCCCGGTCACAGCGATGGCTGTTCGCGAAAATCCGTAAAGTCCCTTGACCGACAGGGCATAATCCGTCGCACTGGCGAACAAGGGATGTCCGTAAAGCAGCACAGTGGCCAATTGATAGCCGTAGATCATCGCCAGCGGAATCAGCAGACGGATGGCCCACCATCCCAGGCGGCGTTTGTCAATCAAACTGCAGGCCGCCAGCAGTGGAACGAGGCACGCGCCGTAATATTTTGTCAGCGCCGCAAGCCCGATCAAAAGCCCGGCGGCGGTCAATTTCCAAAAATGATTCCGTTCCATCCCCTCCAGCCACAACACCACCGCCCACACCCAGAACGCCAGCATCAACACGTCGCACATCACCGTCGTGGCTGAAATCAGAAAGACCGGCGTGAACAAAGTCGCGAGCGCGGCCAGCAGGGGCCAGTTACACAACCTGCGAGCCAGCCGGTATGTTCCTAAAATCGCCGCCAGGGCGGGCAGCAGAAAGGCGGCATGCAATCCCGCTTCGCTCCAGCCGAAAATTTTCGCCGCCAGCGCCAGATAATAACTGGCCAGGGGCGGATTTTTCGTCACGACGGACATCGGCATCGCCGTCCCGTACCAATTGACGTCGAATCCGTACGGATTGCCGGGATGCAACTGGATCTGGCGGGCCGTCCAAAGAAAAAGCGGCTCGTCAATGTTGAACGGCCTGGCCAAAAACGGAACGAGCACGGCCAGCACGGCCAGCGTGAGCGTCCAATGGGGATGAAGCGCAAACCAGCACCGGATTTTGCTCAACATCTCTCTGTCGAAACGCCATGTCGGAGCGGCCATGTCAATCCCTTCTAACGGAATTCGGCGCGTGTGAAAACATTTTTCGCTCGCCAAAACCATCGCGCGCAGGCAAAGAGTGCGTTTCGGTTTTTGATTTCATGAACGAACAAATTGTCATTCTCGATTTTGGTTCGCAATACACGCAGGTCATTGCGCGCCGCGTCCGCGAATGCAACGTGTATTCGCAAATCCTGCGCTTCGACACGCCGGCGGGGGAAATTGCCGCGTTGGAACCCGCGGGAATCATCCTGTCCGGCGGCCCGTCCAGTGTTTACGCCAAAAACGCGCCGCTGCCGGACAAAAATATTTTTGCGCTTGGCGTGCCGGTGCTCGGCATCTGCTATGGCGTGCAACTGTTCGCCCAGTTTCTCGGCGGCAAGGTCGAGAAAGGCCAGAAACGCGAATACGGCAAGGGCACGCTCACCGTGAGGGATGCATCCTGCGCGCTGTTCCGCGGCCTGCCGGCGCAGCTTCAGGTCTGGAACTCGCACGGCGACAAGCTCACGAAGCTGCCACGCGGCTTCAAACCCGTCGCCGTCACGGAGAACTCGCCGTTCGCCGCCATCGAGAACCGCGCGCAAAAATTGTTCGGCCTGCAATTCCATCCCGAAGTCGTCCACACGCCGCGTGGCCGGGAAATCATTTCCAACTTCGTCCACAAGATTTGCGGCTGCGGCAAAAGCTGGACGATGCGCAATTACGTCGAGCAGGCCGTCGCTGAAATCCGCCGGCGGGTCGGCGGGGAAAAGGTCATCCTCGGCTTGAGCGGCGGCGTGGATTCCAGCGTCGCGGCGGCGCTGTTGCACAAGGCCATTGGCGACCAGCTCACCTGCATTTTTGTCAACAATGGCGTCCTGCGGGCGCGCGAGGCCGAGGTCGTGCAGGAGGTCTTCGGGAAACACTTCCGCATCAAATTAAAATACGTTGACGCCTCGAAGCGGTTTCTCAGCAAATTGCGCGGCGTCACCGATCCGGAACGCAAACGCAAAATCATCGGCGGGGAATTCATCCGCGTGTTCGATGACGCCGTGGTTGAGCTGGCGGCGGAAAAACGGGAGGCGGGAAGAGGAAAACCGAAATATAAATTCCTCGCGCAAGGCACGCTTTATCCAGACGTGATTGAGTCCGTGCCCATCGCCGGCAATCCGGCGGCGATGATCAAGAGCCACCACAACGTCGGCGGCCTGCCCAAGAAAATGAAGCTGCAACTGGTCGAGCCGTTAAAATGTTTGTTCAAGGACGAAGTCCGTTTGCTCGGTTTGGAATTGGGTTTGCCGAAGGAGATTGTTTATCGCCAGCCGTTCCCCGGTCCCGGCCTCGCCGTGCGCTGCCTCGGCGAAGTGACGCCGGAGAAATTAAAGGTGCTGCGCCGCGCCGACGCGATTGTGGTGGAGGAGATGAAGGCGTCGGGGCTTTATTACAAGACGTGGCAGACGTTCGCGGTGCTGCTGCCCGTGCGCAGCGTGGGCGTGCAGGGCGACGAGCGCACCTACGACTGGACGCTCGCCATCCGCGCCGTGGAATCACAGGACGGCATGACGGCGGACTGGGTGAAGCTGCCCTACGACCTGCTGGAAAAAATCTCGCTGCGCATCACGAACGAAGTGCGCGGACTGAACCGCGTCGTGCTCGACCTCACCAGCAAGCCGCCAGGGACGATTGAGTGGGAATGACGGCAAGTGAAATTACTAAAACAACAAGCGATAAGCTTTGGTAAATATCCAATAACATTCCAAGGCAAGAAAATTGGAATTGAGACGTGGACAATACATTTTCCGAAATGGAGTGGTGCCGGACTTTCTAAATCGGTTCCAGGCACATATCGAAATAAATCTCTCGTAAATTTTAATGGAGAACCGCTTTTTGGAGAACTGGCCGTTTTACGTTGGCTTCAAAACGATGGTTGGGATGGTGTCTGGGTCGATACTTTTCACAGCAGCAGCAAGGAAAAATTATTCTGGAAAGGTTTGCCTGACAGAACAGATCCAAGTGCCTTGCCGTTAAAAGCAAAAATGCTTTATGAAAAAATCATGTCCAACCATCCAAAGGATGGTGGCTTTTTCGATGTATTCGCTTGGCGTGGGCGAAAATTTCTATTTGTCGAATATAAAAGCAAAGGTGATAGACTAAATAATAATCAGCGCTTGTGGATGGGATCAGCTATCAGATCTGGCGTTTCACCGACCTCTTTGGTGCTTGTAGAATATCTGAAGCGGTCTGGATAAAAATTATTTCCCAATAATTTTCACGAGAACGCGCTTGCGGCGGTTGCCGTAGAAAATCTGTCCCCATCGGCCGAATCTTTCTCGCCACTGCTTTTGAGAACGGCTCACGGTTTTGACCGTGGGCCTTCGCCCAACCAAACGCCACAGCTCGGTTCGGGACGAATGTGGAAAGCGCCAGAGGACTGGCGCACTCCACGACGCTTCGCGCATTCGCACGCCGTCGGCAAACGCTTTGCGTCCTGGACTGCGGCGGTCCTCCGCCGCTTTTCTTCCGGTTGCGCTTTTCGTATGCAAAACTTTTTGTTGGTTTCAAAATGCCACGATGCTAATCTGGCGGCACAGTCAACCCGTATCGGCTTATGGAAATCATCTTCAACTGCCCCAACTGCGAACAGGAACTGGCCGTGGACAGCGAGGGCGCCGGCTCGGAAATCAAATGCCCGACGTGCGGCGAAAAAATCACGATCCCAAACAAACCACCTGAACCGGCATCGGCCCCGCCGCCGGCTGACGCCGCGCATCCCGTCAATCCCATCGCCTCGTCCGCCGCCGCCAAAATCGAGATGCATCTCAAGGTGCCCGTGCGCGACACGCCGGCCGAATCCCTCCTTAAAAAACCGAAGATGCCCCTGGAAGCCGTGGCCAAGGGCCTGGACAAAAAAATCCGCACCCGAACGATTCGTCATTCGCAGTGCATCGAAGCCGGTCATGACAAGTTTGACGAGCGGATCACGGAGTTTTTGAACACCATCGGGGAGCCAAACATTGTCGGCCTTCACGTTGTCAACTACGAGCACCTCGATGCCAGCACGCAAAAGGTGTTGTTGGATTATGGCGTGATCGTGGTTTACCACGGGTGAATCCGCCTGTGCGCATCTTGACTTGCCGATTCAGGGTCGTTACTTTCGCCGCATGAACCGCCGGTTTGTTTTTTGGATTTTGCTCGTCGCGGGCGTGGCATTGCTGCCGTTCCGCTCGCCGGCCCCGCTGATTTATGTGCCGGGCGAGGGCTGGTATTACGAGTCCTACGGCGAAAACGCAAAGTGGCAGCGCAGCCGCGCCAAGGATCAGATGGACGTGGCCGAACAGGCTTTCAAAACCGCCAATTACACCATCGCGCTGCGGGCGGCGCATCGCGTCGTGCGCGTGTGGCCGCTGTCTGATTACGCGCCGCAGGCCGAATATCTCATCGGGCGCTGCCTCGAAGCCACCGGCAGGGACGAGGCGGCCTTCGACGCCTACCAGAACATCATTCAAAAATATCCCAAGAGCGCCGAATACGAGGAGGTGGTGTGGCGGCAATATGAAATCGCCAACCGCTTTCTCCACGGCGAATGGTTCAAATTGTGGGGATACATCCCGTTTTACACCTCGATGGATCAGACGGCCAAGATGTTCAGCAAAATCGTGGACAACGGCCCTTACAGCGACGTGGCCCCGCACGCGCAATTGCGCATCGGCGCCGCGCAGGAAAAGGGAAAGGATTATTCCGAGGCGGTGAAGTCCTACGAGACAGCCGCCGACCGCTACCACGACCAGCCGGTGATCGCCGCCGACGCGCTTTATCGCGAAGGCATTGCGTATCAAAAACAGGCCGCCACCGCCGAATACGACCAAAGCACCGCCGGCAAGGCCATCGCGGCTTACACCGATTTCATCACGCTGTTCCCCGACGACAGGCGCGTGCCCCGGCTGCAAAGGGCCATCGCCGGGCTCAAGGCCGAGCAGGTGCATGGCAATTTTGAAATCGCCCAATTTTACGAGAAGAGCAGGAAGTGGGCGGGCGCCGTGGTTTATTACAACGAAGTACTGCAGCTCGATCCGAATTCGCGGTTCGCCGCGGAGGCGCGCCAGCGAATCGAATTGCTCAAACCACGCCTCCAGACTCCGACGAGTTGAAATGCGCGCGCCCGGACTTTTTCTGACCTGCGCGGCGGCGATGCTGCTGGCGGGTTGCGCCGGTTATCACCTCGGCCCGGTCAACCCCGACACTGCCGGAGGGGAACGATCCATCGAAATCCTTCCGTTTAACAACCAGACGTTGCAGCCGCGGCTCGGCGATGCCGTGACGCAGGCGCTGCGCGAACGGCTCCAGACCGACGGCACTTATCACCTCGCCACGCATGGAGGAGGTGACATCGTCGTCACCGGCGTCATCAAGAGTTACAATCGCGAAGGCGTGAGTTATTTGGAAACAGATGTTGCGACCGTGGAAAATTATCGCGTTGACGTCATCGCACACGTCACCGCGCGCGAACGCAACTCCGGCAAACTACTGCTCGACAAGGACGTGAATGGCTACACGCTCGTTCATGTCGGCACGGATCTGGCGAGCGCCGAACGCCAGTCGCTGCCGTTGCTCGCGGAAGATTTGGCGCACAACACCGTGGAATTGCTGACCGAGGGCGCTTGGTAAATTGTCTTGCATTCACGGTGATAGATGCTCATTCTGTCCGCCTTATTTGTACAAACAACTAATAATCAACCTAATGAAAAAACATATCATCAAACTCACTCTGGGTCTTTTTGCAACAGCCATCATCGCCGCGCCTTTGTTGTCCCGCGCGCAAGACGCCGGCACCAACACCCCGGCAACTCCCGCCCAAACCGCGCCTGCAAAACCCAAAAAACATGAAGGCCTGGTCTTTCACGGCACGGTCGGCGCCGTGGACGCCAAGGCTATGACGTTGACGGTCGGCAAGCGCACCTTTGAAGTCACGTCCGAAACCAAAATCTCCAAGAACGGCCAGCCCGCGATCCTGAGCGAAATCGCCGCGGGCGACAAGGTCGGTGGCGCCTACAAGAAAACCGACGACGGCAAACTTTGCGCGACAACGATCAACGACGGGAAGAAGCCGGCTGAAACGCCGAAACCATAACATGGAATCCCAGACACCTTCCACGGCGGGCGGCGACGCCCGCCTTCTTTTTTATCCCCGCTTCCACCAACTGGTCAGGCTTTTGGGCTTGGCCTCCGGCACCTGGGATTGCTGCACCAGCAACTCGCTGCGCGATGCAGTCAGGCTCATGATGAATTCATCGTAGCTGAGAAAACGGTCCGCCGGATTTTTCGCCAGAGAGCGCAACAGCGCGTCGCTCGTGGCCTGTGTGATTTCCGGCACGACGAGGTTCGGCGGCGTGAGCGGCGCCTGCACCTGGGCCACGACCACTTCCTCAATCGTGGGCGCGTCAAACGGCACATGCCCGGTCACGGCGTGATACAGCGTGGCGCCGAGGCTGTACATGTCGGACAGAAAAGTTTCTGGTTCGCGCTTTATTTTTTCCGGCGCGACATAATATGGCGTGCCCCAGGTGATGTCCTCGCTCTCCTGTTCCGCGCCGGCCTTGCGCGCAAGGCCGAAGTCAATGAGCTTCGGCTCATGGTCGGCATTGAACAATATGTTGCCCGGCTTGATGTCGCGATGGAGCAGATCGTATTTGAGCGCCATGTCGAGCGCGGAGGCGATTTTGATGCCGATGTCGAGCACGTCCAGCTCCGGCAGCGCGTGCAGCTTGTCAATGCGAGCGTCCAGGCTGCCGCGGTCGGCGAGTTCCATGACGAGGTAACGCCGGTCCTCCGCCTCGTCGAACGTGTAAATGTGGACGATGTTCGTATGGTTCAGCCGGGCGCAGGCGCGCGCTTCGCGGTAAAAACTTTCCAGCGCCTTCTGGTCCTCCAACAGGTCCTTCCTCATCAATTTCACCGCCACCAGCCGCTCCAGCGTCGTGTCCCAGGCGCGATACACCGTGCCCATGCCGCCCGCTCCGATCTTGCTGCGCAGTTCGAACTGCCGCAGCTGCATCGGCATCATGATGGCGTGCCCGCATTTCTTGCATGGCTCGGTGGCCAGCGGCGGAAGGTCGCCCGGAATGAACACCTTCGCGTCGCACCCCGGACACGTGACCATGCGTAACGGTGTGTCGTTCATGCTTGGTTCAATTTACCATCGTCTGCCCCGCCGACAAGTCCCGAGAAGGACTGTTTTTTTCAAGGCAAAAAAACGTTTGACAAACCGGGTCAAATGGTGTTTCTTCCCGCCGGTATAACATGAAAATCACGTTTGCTAAAACACTGAAGCACGCGCCGGTCAATGGCTGCATGGCCATTTGGCAGCGCGACTCCCGTCTTTCAGGCATCGTGGGGACGAAATTGTAATACCAGCCGGCAGATTTCAGAAACCCGCGATTGCCAGTCAATCGCGGGTTTTCTGTTTGTTGGACCAAAACCAAAAAACGAAAGGCAAAACATGAACAAGAACCAAATACGGGTGCCGACCGAGTTCGACACCGAAACGCGCTTCGAGCTGCGGCCCACGCCGCCTGCCCCCTTCCGCGCGTTTCAGGAGACCGAACTGGAGCGGCTTAAAAACCGGCTGCTGGCCGCGCAACTGGTGCGCGCAGCCGAACCGGAGCTGAACGCTCCGCTGCGGCACGCAGCCAACGAGGCGGCGGCACTGGCATGGGTGACATTTTATCCCCTGCTGGTGTTCCCGGTGTTGTTTGAGGAAAAAACACGGGCTGCCGTCCGCCAGGCCAGACACCAGGCGCGCATCTACGCGAACAGCAGCGAACTGCTCGCCGTATGAAATCGCCGCGCCATGGCAAAGCGGCGGCGGAACCGCGCCAGCTTGAAGTGGGGACAATGCGTGTGCGGGGAGCCGTTTGCACGGGCGAAATTTTTCGCGCCCGCGCCAACGGCTTCTCGCCACGCCTTTTTGTTTCCGGGAAATAATCTTCGGAGCGCGGACAGCTCCTCGCAGTGGAGTTTCAAGCGTCCGCTTGATGCGACACTGTCCGACCCGATTTCCAATTACTTGTTTCAGAATTTGTTAGTGAATTCGTTTGTTCGGCAACGAGGAATTCCTCATTCGCCACAAACGTCACAACAAAGAGAAAGAGAATTTTAAGTAGTTTCATTTTTCCTCGATGCGCTGAATCCGCGCGCCGAGTTTCCGCAGCTTCACGTCCATCTGCTCGTAGCCGCGATCCAGGTGATAAATCCGGTTCACCTGCGTCGTGCCTTTCGCCGCAAGACCGGCAATCACCAGCGCCGCCGATGCGCGCAAATCACTCGCCATCACCGGCGCGCCGCTCAAAGGCCGTCCGCCCTTCACAATCGCGCTCGGCCCCTCGATTTCAATGTCCGCCCCGAGCCGTGCCAGTTCGCTCACGTGCATGAAGCGCGACTCAAAAATCCGCTCCGTGATGATGCTGATGCCCGGCGCCAGCGCGAGCAGCGACATCATCTGCGCCTGCACGTCGGTCGGGAAACCCGGATACGGCAGCGTGGTCGCATCCACCGCCTTGAGCCGGCCGTGGCGGCGAACAAACAGATCCGTCCCGCGGCGTTCAACCGTCACGCCCGCCTCATTCAATTTGTCAACCACCGCGCGCAGGTGGTCGGCGCGCGCGCCTTTCAACGTCACTTCGCCATTCGTCGCCGCGGCGGCAATGATGTAAGTCACCGCTTCAATCCGGTCTGGAATGACCTCGTGCTCCGCCCCATGCAATTTTTCGACACCGGCGATGGTGATGGTCGGACTGCCCGCGCCGGAAATTTTCGCGCCCATCGCGTTCAAAAAATTTGCCAGGTCAACCACCTCCGGCTCGCACGCCGCGCTTTCGATCACAGTCACGCCGTCGGCCAGCGCCGCGGCCATCATCACGTTTCCCGTGCCGAGCACGGTCGAGCCGGCGCGCCCGCCCAGAAACATCGTCGCGCCGTTCAACTTTTTAACCGTGGCGTCAACGTAGCCGCCTTCAATTTCAATTTTTGCGCCAAGCGCCTCGAAACCTTTCAGGTGGAGATTGATGGGCCGCGCGCCGATGACGCAGCCGCCTGGCAGCGACACGCGCGCCTTTTTCAGCCGCGCCAGCAGCGGCCCCGTGATGCAAATCGAGCCGCGCATCTGGCGGATGAGGTCGTAATCGGCGTAGCCCCGGATTTTTTGCGCGCGGACGGTCAGCGTGCCGCGCTCAAATTTCACCTGCGCGCCGAGCGATTCAAGGATCCGCACCATGAACCGCGTGTCGCTCAGGTTCGGCACGCGGTGGATGACGCACGTCTCGCCGGTGAGCAGCGTCGCCGCCATGATGGGCAGCGCGGCATTTTTGCTGCCGCTGATGGTTACTTCACCGTGCAATGGCACGCCGCCCTTGATCAAAAAACTTTCCATGAAACTTGAAACTTTGTAGCGGCGGTCTGCGACCGCCGCAGTTTCGGCGCTCACAGAGCGCCGCTACAATTTCGCAATCAAAATTCTAGGCCGCTGACTGTAATCTTCCTTCACCGCTTCGACAATCCACTTTTCATTTTCAAAAACGCGCCGGACCGCCTCAGCCTGGCCGTCGCCGAACTCCAGGATGACTTTCCCGCCCGGTTTCAGGAACGCCGCCGCCTGCAATGCGATCAAACGATAAAAATCCAACCCATCCGCGCCACCATCCAATGCGCGTCGAGGATCAAAATCACGCACCTCAGGCTGGAGCGTCGCAATTTCGGCGGACGGAATGTACGGCGGATTGCTGATGATCAGATCGAATGGTTTGTCCTGCGGCAACGCGGCAAAACCGTTGGTTTCCAGAAATTTAATTTTCCCGGCGACTTTATTTGCCGCCGCATTTTGTTTGGCCAGCAACAGCGCTTCGGGCGAAACGTCCAACGCGGTGATTTTTGCATCCGGACATTTCGACGCCAGCGCGATGGCGATGCAGCCGGTGCCGGTGCCGAAATCAAGGGCGGTGGGCGGTTGAGGGTTGAGGGTTGAGAGAAATTGCCAGCCAAGTTCGGCGAGAAGTTCGGTTTCCGGGCGCGGCACGAGCGCATGGCGGTTCACGGCGATTTCCAGTCCGCAGAACGAAGTCGAGCCGGTGATGTGCTGGAGCGGTTCACGCCGGCCGCGGCGCCTGACAAGCTCGCGCAGCGAGTCCACCTCCGCCGGCGCCAGCGCACGCTCGAAATTCAGATACAAATTCATGCGGGGCAGCTTGAGCAGATGCGCGAGCAGCAGCTCGGTTTGCAGGCGCGGCGATTCGACGCCTTTTTTTGCCAGAAAATCCGAGCTCTTCCGAATCGCTTCGAGAACCGTCACGCAACCAATCTAAGTCCCCGTGGCGGAGTTCAAAGCATAAAGTGCCGGTGGGTTGGACGTATCCAGGATTTCTCCCAAGTGAATGCGGACGACCGCTTGGAGTTCCGCCTTCAGGCGGTCTGCAGTGGCTTGTTCGCTCAAACCGCGTAAACGCGGAACTCCAAACGGCTGACGCTGGCGGACAGACTTTCCAGGTCTTTGGACAGCACCCATCCGTTTGCAGCGTTGCAAACCCTGCCCGGCCGCCTTAGAATTTTGCATCGGCTGACGCGCATGGCGGAATACAAAGTTCAATTCGAGGTCTTTGAAGGCCCGCTTGATTTGCTCCTTTATCTCATCAAGAAGGAGGAGGTGGACATTTACGAGGTCAACCTCACCAGACTCGCCACGCAGTTCATTGAATACATTGACCTCATGCGCGAGTTCGACCTTGAGGTCGCCGGCGAATTCCTCGTCATGGCCTCGACGCTCATGTACATCAAGAGCCGCGAACTGCTGCCCGCAGACCAGCAGGTGCAGGTGGAAGGCGAGGACGAAGGCGAAGACCCGCGCTGGGAACTCATCCGCCAGCTTGTCGAATACAAGAAATTCAAGGACGCCGCCTCGCAATTGCAGACGCTTGAAGCCCGCCAGGAGAACATCTTCCCGCGCCTGCCCGGCAAACTGGAATTGGAAAACACCGCGCCGCCACCGAAACCGGACATTTCGATTTTCGACCTGCTCAACGCCGTCAATTCCGTCCTCAAACGTTTCGGCCAGCGCGACGGCGGCAGCGCGATTTTCGAGGACAAATGGACGGTCAGCGAAAAAATCGAATTCATCCTGCGCGTGCTTGCCGGGCGCGGCAATATGCGCTTCTCGGAATTGTTCGAGACCGCCGCGAGCCGTGCGGAGGTCATCTGCACCTTCCTGGCGCTGCTCGAATTGATCCGCCTCAAACAGATTCTCTGTGCGCAAGGCGAAGAATTTGGTGAAATCGAAATCCGGCGTGCAGAAAGTCCCGCGCAGTCGTCTGAAATTACTGCCGCCGAAGCCAATCCGTCGCCACAATAGAATTCGGATGTGTCATAACTTATGAGGCTATGACAATCTCCAAACGCATTCCAACCGACGGCGGACAAAGCCTGGTTCAAAATCCCTTTGACGCGCTGTCCAGCGATGGCCTTCCGCCCGGTCCTGAAAATTCGCCGGCGGACCCCGCGCCACAATCTAAACCGGCGAGAAAAAATCGCGGGCGCGTGGACATCCTCCGGGCAAAAGCCGGGCGCGGCGGCAAGACGGTGACGGTGGTGAAAAACTTCACCGGCATCGGGTTGCCGGAAAAGGAGCAACTGGCCAGGGCGATGCAAAAAGCCTGCGGCACCGGCGGCACGGTGAAGAACGGCCAGATCGAGATTCAGGGCGACAAACGCGAAGAGGTCGCGCGCATCCTGACCGAGGCGGATTTTCACCCGGTATTTGCAGGAGGATGACGAAAAAGGCTGAAGGCCGAAGGCTAAAAGCCAAAACAACATGGAAAATCAACCCCAGGATTTAAAACCGAGAACGAAAGCGTTTGCACTTCGAGTGATCCGTATGTATTCCAAACTGCCGAAGAACGACACGATTGCGCAGGTGCTGGGCAAGCAGGTTCTTCGTTCCGGAACATCGGTTGGCGCGAACTACCGCGAGGCGTCGCGCGGCCGGTCCAAGGCTGAGTTCATTTCCAAGATTGGCGACTGTCTCAAGGAAATCGAAGAAACCGGGTACTGGTTCGAACTCCTTGTGGACAGCGGTTGCGTTTCGACAACAAATATGGCCGGCCTGCTCGACGAAGCCCACCAACTTATCGCCATCTTCACCACCATAGACAAGAAAGCCAAAGGCTAAAGTTTATGCCCAGATTCCTCACCATTTTCATGTTTCAGCCTTCAGCCTTCAGCCCTTAGACTTCCCCATGGATACGAACCCGCTCTTGGATTGGTTGCTGCGGAAGCATCCCGACACGCCGAAGAGCCGCGCCAAACAATGGATTCTGGCCGGGCGGGTCAGCGTCAACGGCGTCATCATCCGCAAACCCCATCAGGCCATGCCGGACCCGGGCGATGCCCTGGAACTGCGCGATCGCCAGGCCACCACTCTGGCGTGCGGTTCTGGCTGGCACATTCATCCGCGTGTTTCGTTGCTTTACCTCGATTCCGCCCTGGCCGTCGTCAACAAGGGACCCGGCCTCATCTCCGTGCCGGCGGATAATTGCGATCTTTCCGCGCTCAGCATCCTCGCCGATTTTCTGTCGGGAAAACTGAAAGCCCGGGACCGCGGCGTCGCCGGAAAGACATTGCCGCCCGCCTATCGCCGGTTGCAACCGTTGCCGGTTCATCGCCTCGACCAATATACCAGCGGCGTCTTTTGCATGGCCACGAACCCCGCCGCGCGTCACCACCTGATCGAGCAATTAAAGGCGCACTCCATGAAGCGGGAATATGTGGCGTACGTGGAAGGGCGGCCGTGCGCGCCAAAAGGCACCTGGCGGCAATGGCTGCAATTAAGCCGGGACGAACTGCGCCAGCACATCCTTTCTGAAACACAACGCCCGGATCCGGGTTCCGAAGCCCGCGAGGCCATCACGCATTATGAAGTCATCTCGGAGTATCCGCCCGCCGGCGGCAAGGATTTCGTCACCAAACTGCGGCTCCGGCTGGAGACCGGTCGAAAACATCAAATCCGCGTCCAGGCTGCCCACGCCGGACACCCCTTGATCGGCGACCGCACATATAATCCGGCCTGGCGCGGAAAGGACCATGCCAAACCGCCCATTGATTTTCCGCGTCAAGCCTTGCATGCCGAAGTCCTCAGCCTCGAACACCCCGAACAGCCCGGCAAGCGGATGACCTGGACGGCAGAATTGCCCAAAGACCTTCGCCAGCTCGAAGCCGTCTTGCGCATATCATCGTCTCGGACTTAGGGTCAGGGAATTTGGGGCCAGAACCATCGCAGCCTTCATTCCGGCCCGGACAACATCGTCCGGCGGCAAATTTTTTCGTCAGCCTACTTGACGGATTTTACAACACCATGTTGGTCCAGCACTCCAAGAAAGTCGCCCAGTTTTGCCGGATCCACGATGCCGTTTGCCACCACCACTTTCTGGCCATTGGTCGAGGTGGTGGTCGTGGTATTGGCAAAGAGAACGGAGACAAATTTGATGGTGATCTGGTTGGCGCGCGAAGCGGAGGACGACGCGCTGATGGCGCCGCCGATTTTTCCGCTGACGGGCGATTGCGGCGGCGCCGCGCTCAGGTCAACGGAGAGCTGGCCGGCATTTGAGGCGCTGGCGGTGACGTTGAACGTAACGTCGACCTCGGATGGGAACAGGCCGGTCACAAAGTCGGCCTTCCCGTATTGTTCGCTCAAGGCACTGTTGGTTCGCATGGCTTCGAGTTCGGCGGCCTTCATTTCAGCCAGACCCTGCCCAACGTCATGCAACGCCTGGACAAAGGTGATGTTTTTGGGCGAGTCAACAACATGACTGGTGCAGCAACCGCTGAACATCAGTGCGGCAAGCACCGGCGCAACGGCGAGGCAGAGAGATTTTTTCATAATTTTCCGTCGATGACCAATTAGGCGCCATGTTTTGACAAAGACAAAAGGATTTCAACAATTTATTTCCCCGTTGCCACTGGCGCGCAACAGGCCGGCGGCGTTTGCCAGGCCATTCCGCTGCTGAAAGCATGTCTTGTCTTTGTCCCCAAACAGCCTAATGTCGTATTCATGGATACGAGCAGGTCAACCGCGAAGCCAGGTTTTTCCCCCGGCATCAACAGGGAAATTCCAGAGCGGACGGCAACCTGCTGGAAACCTGGCAAACCGGCCGCGTGACTGGTTGTGACGAACAGAATTGACGCCGACTTCATAAAAAGTTTTAGATACATGCCGATGAACAGCCCGAAACAGAAGAACAGGATGCGAGCGAAGCCACTGGCCAACGGCCAGATCTGGCACATGGCGAAATCCGACCTTCACGTAACGGACGTTGGCAGGCTCCTGGTCCAGTACAAGCTCTTCCGCGGAGACGCCAAAAAAACGGTCAAGGCCATGTCAACCATGCGGGTGGTGAAAAAATTTCTGACACAGAACAAGGCGGTTCTGGTTGAAGGATGACTGCACGGGTCGGCCCGGCAATTGTCCTGAGCCAGGAACCAAAGCAACGCCCGCAACGGAATTCATTCCCGCCATCGCCCTTTCAGGAACGCTTGCTTCACCGTCCAATTTCGTCTTATCGTCCGGCACATGAATTTCCTCCGTGCAACGCTCCTCTCGCTTCCCGGCTCCACGACCCTTGTTCGCTTTTCCCTTCTGATCGCTTTCACTGCTCTCAGCCAGTCTCTGCGAGCTGGTGCAGCTGAACCCATCCGGGTCGAGACCACGAACCTGCTGGTTTTTGTCGATGCCGCCAACTGTCGCTGGTCGGCGGAAGTCAAGGGGACACCGATGCAATTGAACAACGTCCACTTTCTGCCCGGCGACGATTCATCAGGCTGGACCGTGGCCAGTTCCGTCAATCCCAACGACATCAATGCGTTCGGTTCGTTCGTCACGGTGACCTTGCACGGGACGAAACCCGGACAACTCGATTTTGTTTATCAAATCTCCGCCAGCCAGACCGGAAACGACATCTTGGTCAGCCTGGGCCGCGCTAACAACACCGGTCAGGAGGTTGATATCGGCGACATGGATTATTTTGTGTCGGGCGATGCGCGGCTGGGCGGCTCCGCCGACCGATGGATCACCTTGGGAACCCAGTCGCGCAACCGCGATTATTACGACCTTTGGTCGGTGATTAATTTGATCACACCCAAAACGTACGCGGTGAATCACGTGATCCGGGATCGCGACACCGGCAACAGCCTGCTGCTCGGACATGTAACGACGCTGAAAGGGGCTTCGCGGTTCGAGGTCGCGTCGGGCTGGCAGGGAAAAGTTCCCGACCGGATGCAAATCCGGGGATATTGCAGCTACAAAGTCACCATGCCGCCAGGCCGGAGTTTTCCGGGCGAGAAGCTGCTGATTGACTTCAACCAGGACGCGCTCCGCGCGATGGAACACCAGGCGGACCTGATTGCAATCGCCAGCGACATCCGTCTCAAACAACGGCGGCCCATCAATCTCGACGACCGGGAGCTGGTTGCCAACAACTACAGCCGCTTCCACGGCTGGATGTCCGGTGGCAAAACCAGCGATGCGAAGCAGTTTTTCAAGACCAACGGCCTGGTGGATTTTTATTGGGGACTTGGTGGACCCGGACCGCAGGGCAGCTTCGGATTTTATGGCATGGGCGGCGGCACGCAGGGCCGCCCGGCGCGCGTCAATTATCCCGCCGAATGTTATCTGCCCATTCACACCGTCAGATACGACGGCGAACGGGTCATTGATTTTTCCAATCCCCTGACCGTCCAGCTTGAGCGAGAGCGGATTGCAAAGTGGATCACTGGGCAGGAGACAAACACGGGCCGTGCGGAGATGGATTTCGCGGATTGGTGGGACAAATGGCCCGGTCAATTCGATCCGTATATGAGCGCGTTGGAAACGTATCACGCGGGCGGTCTGCCGTGGCGTGAGGCCATTGACCAAAAGGCCCCGCGCATGGTCATCCGCTCCAACATGCAGCCGGTGGATCATTCTTACGGCATCGTGGACATCTGCCGGATTTCGGAGGACGCCGATCATGGGTATGAGACGGGTGACTCGACCCTGGCGCAAACAGACGCCACGGAACAAACCAAATTCACGGGTTTGTTGACCGAAGCGGTGATGGGCGCGGCCAATCGTTTCTTTTACAACGGCCGGGTGTTCTGGAACGACTGCGATGGCTTCCATGTTTACAAGTACAACGCGCCCGATGGCCGGGACTTCACCTACCAGCAGGCCAAGGTGGACGCCTGTTTTCACGCCATCGCCGGCAACACGCTCTTCATCTCTGAAGCCTTCAACGCACCCTACCCCGCCGACCGGATTGAATTGTTGAAGCGAATCAGCCCGCCGACCATGGATGTGGCGTATCCCGTGGACCTGTTCGTCCAGAAGCCCGCCCGCATCTGGAACATGCCTGTCGAGCGGCCTTTTGGTAAATGGTCCGTGCTGGCGGTTTTTAATTTCACCGGCAAAACAAATCACCAGCTCACCGCCACGCTGGATGCCGCGAAGGACCTCCGCCTCGACCCGGACAAGGAATACATCGCCTACGAATTCTGGAGCAAGCAACTCATCGGGACATTCAAGGGCGTTTTTGTCACGCGTCCTCTGGATCCTTGTGATTGCGACATCTACAGCATCGTAGAGAAACAGGATCATCCGGTGCTGGTCTCGACCAGCCGCCATGTCCGGCAGATGGCCTTTGACATCAAGGACCTCGACTATGACAGCCAGCCGCGGGAGCTGAGGGGTATTTCGCGGGCGGTTGGCGGCGATCCGTACCAGTTGCGCATCTATGTTCCGGATGGTTTCACGGCGAAGCGCGTGGAGTTGAGCGACGGCATCGCGGCCGCCACGAAAACGGACGGCAATCTGCTCACGGTGGATTTTACAGCACCGACCGGCAAGGATGTGGACTGGCAGGTTTTTTTCTGAGAAACTGCAGGGCAACACCATGAATTGTTTACCAAACTTAAAAAGGAGAAAATCCATGAAACATCATTTTTTGAAAATGCCGCGCGCATGGATTTGCTGCGCCATCATGAGCCTGTGCATCCCGGCGTTTGCGGATCAAACAATCAACCTCAAGGGCGATGCCGGCGGCAAACGATTCGACGGCATCGGCGCGGTGAGCGGCGGCGGCGCCACCTCGGTTTTGCTCAAGGATTATCCCGAACCGCAGCGCAGCCAGGTTTTGGACCTGCTCTTCAAGCCCAAGTTTGGCGCGTCCATGAGCGCGCTGCTCGTCGAAGTCCCGGGCGACGGAAATTCGACTCAAGGCGCCGAACCGAGCCACATGCACACCAGGGACGACCTCAACTACAGTCGCGGTTACGAGTGGTGGCTGATGCGCGAGGCCAAGAAACGCAATCCCGGCCTGACGCTCGATGCCTGCGCGTGGGGTTGTCCCGGCTGGGTGGGCAACGGCAAATTCTGGTCGCGGGACATGTGCGACTATTACGTCAAGTGGATTCAGGGATTAAAGACGGTTTACGGCTTGAACCTGGACGCCATCGGTTGCCGCAATGAAAAAGGCGTCAATGAGGATTTTGCAAAAAAGTTCCGCGCCACGCTTGATGCCAGCGGGCTGGAAAACGTCAAAATCCACGGCTTCGACAATTGGGACAAAACAAAATTCAACTGGGTGAGGAACATGACCAATGACACAGAATTGCGCAATGCCGTGGCCATTTTGAGCAATCACACGATGAGCTACATTCCAACGCCGCCGGACGTGTTGCAGATGGCCCAGGAATGGAACAAGCCGATTTGGAACACCGAGGAACACGTCTATAAAAAGGGTTTCGATTGTGAAATCAGCCTCGTGGAAGCTTTCAATGACAACTTTATCCGCAGTGGCGTGACAAAAATTGTAAACTGGTATCTCGTCGGTTCCGTTTATCCGATGGAATCCTACTCTGAAGATCCCGCCGCCATGATTGCGAATTCGCCATGGAGCGGGAATTATCACACCCGCGAAGTTTTGTGGGGCTACGCGCACTACGGACAATTCTCAAAGGTCGGCTGGCAGTATCTCAACGGCGCGTGTGGAAAACTGGACGGCGGCGGCACGTTCGTCACGCTTAAATCGCCGGGCAAGGATTACAGCGTGATTCTCGAAACCAAGAACGCCAAATCCGCCCAGAACGTCACCTTCAACGTGAGCAGTGGTTTGTCCACCCGCAAACTCTGCGTCTGGCGCAGCGACGCCACCGCGCAGTTCGTCCAGCAAGCCGGCATCAAGCCCAGGCACGGCTCCTTCACCATCACGCTCGAACCGAACGCCATCTATTCCATTTCCACGACGACCGGCCAGCAAAAGGGTTCGTTCGCCGACGTTCCCGCGGCCAAAGACTTCCCGTTCCCGTATTACGAAACCTTTGACGAATATTCCACGCCCGCGCAATGGGGCTATCTGCCCCATTACACGGCGGACATCGCCAGCATTTTTGAAATCGCCGACCGTCCCGACAAAACCGGAAAATGTCTCCGCCAGGTCCTGGACAGGAAGGCCCAAAGCTGGGCTCCCGAATGGATGCCTTACACGATTATTGGCGACCAGAACTGGAAGGATTACGAGGTCAGCGCCGATGTTTATCTCGATGACGGCGGTTGGGCGGGTGTCATGGGCCGCGTCAACAACGTCGGCGATGGCTACGGTTGCGCCCCCAAAGGATATTATTTGCGGCTGTCGGCCGACGGGACTTGCACCCTGGTCACCGTGAATGGAAAGGCGGGTGAAGAGGAGTTGGGCGACAAAGAACACCAGGAACAGCTTCGCGCCGCCGGCAATTCCGGGGAGAAAGGCGAAAAACAAATGGCCGCCGGCACCGCCGCCAACGTCGCGGGCAATCAATGGCACAATCTGAAACTGCAATTCTCCGGCGACATCATCACCGGATTTGTTGACGGCAAGCAGGTTTTGTCCACGACGAACAATCTCTATTCGCACGGCATGGCCGGCCTCATCACCGGTGACATCAAAACAAGAAACACGGCCTGCTTCGACAACCTGCTCATCAACGCAGTCGGCGCCGCGACTCCCAAGCCGACGGTGTTCGCAGAGGACCAATCACCGATTTATAAACCATAAAAACGCCGCGGGTTTGACATCCGTTCACATCTCAAACCGGGAACCGGCATTCGCACGGGGTTTTATTGGAAATTCAAAATCAGCCGGCCTTTGCAGATTGCGCCATGCGTTCCCGGTCGCTTGAAAAATGGCGTGCCTGCTTCACTCCAATCTGACAAGCTCACTGGCAGCCCCTGTTTATGATTATGAAAATAAAAATCGACCGCCGATTTCTGGCATTTCCGCTTGCGTGGCTTGTTGCCGCTGGAGTTCAAGCCATTGAACTGCCGATCACGCCAGGCCCGTTCCAGCCCACGATGGAATCGCTGACCAATTATACTTATCCCGAATGGTTTCGCGACGCGAAGTTCGGGATCTGGGCGCATTGGGGCCCGCAGGCCGTGCCGATGGAGGGCGACTGGTATGCCCGCAAAATGTATCAGCAAGGTTCACCCGACTACTTAGACCACCTCGCGCGCTACGGCCATCCCTCCACGAACGGCTGGAAGGACATCATCCCGCTGTGGAAAGCCGAGAAGTGGGAGCCGGACAAGCTGATGGCGCTCTACAAAAAAGCCGGCGCGAGATATTTCGTCAGCATGGGCTCGCACCACGATGATTTTTTCCTGTGGAACTCCCAACTGCACCGGTGGAATGCCGTGAACTACGGGCCGCACCGCGACGTGGTCGGCGACTGGCAGAAGGCGGCAAAGGCCCAGGGTTTGCCTTTCGGTGTTTCCGAACATCTCGGCGCAAGTTTTAACTGGTTTCAGGACAGCCACAAATCCGACCATACCGGTCCGCTCGCCGGTGTGCCGTATGACGGGGCCAACTCGAATTACTGGGATTTGTATCATTTCCCCGCCGAGCCGGGCGACGCCGGTTGGTATTCCAAAAATCCCCGCTGGCAGCAGCAATGGTTCAACGAAATCAAGGAATTGGTGGACAATTATCATCCCGAACTGCTTTACAGCGACGGCCCCGTGCCGTTTGGCAATGAAGTGGGCTTGAGCCAGATTGCCAATCTTTACAACGACAATATCCAACACAATCACGGCAGGCTGACGGCTGTTTACACCTGCAAACAATCCTCCGACGGTCGCTGGGTTCAGGACTTTGAGCGCGGCGTCAATGGCCGGATCAACCCGTATCCATGGCAGACGGACACTTCCATCGGTGACTGGTTTTACAACCGCCATTGGAAGTACCAGCCGTTGAGCTGGACGATCCACATGCTTGTGGACATCGTCAGCAAGAATGGAAATCTCCTGCTTAACGTCGTCCTGCGCCCGGATGGTTCGCTGGACCCGGAAGTTGAAGCCATGCTGCACCAGATGGCCGACTGGACGGCCGTCAACGGCGAGGCGATTTATGGCACGCGCCCGTGGCTGGTTTTCGGCGAAGGCCCGGTGCAGGTCAAGGGCGGCGCCTTCAAGGAAAATTTCACTTATTCGGCCAAAGACATCCGCTTTACCACGAAAGGGAAAACGCTCTATGCCATCGCGCTCGGCTGGCCCGATGACGGCAAATTCGTCATCAAGTCGCTTGCCACAACAGATGACTCCAGTGTCAACAAAATCAAGCGCGTCAATCTGCTCGGCTACAAGGGCAAATTGAAATTCACCCAGACCGCGGAGGGTTTGACGGTTGAATTGCCCGCGCAAAAAATCAGCGATCTGACTTGCTCGTTGAAAATAACCGGCAGCAACTTGAAGCCGGTGACTCCGCCCGTGGCAGCGCCGACGGTGCAGGCTGACGCGAATGGCAATGTGTTCCTGTCCGCCACCAACGCGGCACTTCACGGCAGCCAGCTCCAGTTGGAAACACGAGGCGGATTGCCGGACATCGGATACTGGGACAGCGGCAACGATTGGATTTCCTGGACTGCCCAAATCCCCAAAGCCGGCACGTTCAATGTCAGCGCCACGGTTGCCACGCTCAATGCTGGCGCCAGTTTTGTCGTCGAAGCGGGAGGCGAAACAATCAGCGCCCGGGCTCCAGTCACGGGCAGTTGGGACAGCTTCCAGACGATTGGCGTGGGCCAAATTCAAATCAAACAAGCCGGTGACGTGTTGATTAAATTCCGTGCGAACGACAAGACGGCGTGGAAAGCCGTCAACGTCAATTCCGTCAGGCTGACCCCGAAAGATTAACCGGGAAGCCGCTGACGGATGCCGCGCCGCGCCGACAAATCTGACGGAAATATCGGGACGCAATTATCGGCGCAACCTGCTGGTCGCTTCCAAAAAGTTCAGCATCCAATCATTTTGACATCAGAACGACCAAGAGCTTAATCTCCCATTATGCTTAACCGCTCCCCAACCAGCTAGACCACGACGGCTGGAAGATTGCAAAAGAACTGGTCGCCATCTGCCACAAAGAAGACCCGACCCGTCCGGTGACATCCGCTTGCGACCAGTCCTATGTTTCGTCCCGAAACGGCTTCATGGATCAGCTCGACATCGGCGGCTATAATTACATTGACCGTCTGTACAGCACCAACACCTACGTTCCCGAACACGCCCGCTTTCCGCACCGGCTTTTTCTTGGCACCGAGACTTCTTCGGCCATTCATAACTGGCTGGGCGTGCGGGATCATGACTATGTGATTGGCGAGTTCATCTGGACCGGCATCGATTATCTCGGAGAGTCTGGAAAACTTCCCCGCCGGGGCAATGGTTCCGGTTTTCTTGACCTGGCCGCAGGAGAAAAGCCCGGATTCTACCAACGCGCTGCGTACTGGCGCGACGATCCCGTATTGCAGATTTTTGTTCTCACCGGCGAGGAACCCGAGCTTGCCTGGCGCGCCGCTCCTGCGGTCTTCAAATGGAACTGGCCGGCCAACTCACAACTAACCGTCCGAGCCTCCGCCAATTGCGATGAAGTCGAATTGTTCCTCAACGACCATTCCCTCGGACGTCATGCCGTCTCGCACAATGTCTATGCCAGCGATTGGAATGTGCCTTACGCTCCGGGAGTGCTCTCGGCAGTTGGTTATCGCGCAGGCCAACCGGTTGCCACGAATGAATTGCGTACGACCGGCGCACCCGCGCGGCTCCAGATCACGCCGCTCCCGTCGCCGATTCCAAGCGACTTCGCCTTTTATGAGATCACCGTCGTTGACGAGGCCGGCCTGAAAGTGCCGGACGCGACCCCCGCGGTTACGGTAAAAGTTGAAGGCGCCGGCCGCCTCATCGGTCTCGACACCGGAGACCTTGATTATGGCGGTCTTTTCAAAACCGACACCCGCGACGCCTTTCAAGGCCGTCTGCTCGCCACGGTGCAACGAACCGCTCCTGCAGGCGAGATCCGCATTACTGCCGCCTCGCAAGGGCTGACAATCGCCGAAAAAGATGCCAACCCGTAGCTTAAGCAAACAATTGGAGCCTTCGACCGGATTGAAATCCGAATCGGGAAAATTCACGCCACAAGCTGCGGAATAAATAACATGCGTTGGGAAGGGTTCCGTAAAAAGGGTGTTCCACCTTTTTGCATCCTGGCATTCCGCCGGACATCACCGCGGCCCACGAGAGCGGATCAATTTCCTCGTCGTGTCGTAGCAAGAAGTTCAACGCTTCCTGCCTGATCCGGGCCACCACCGGGTGCCGGAGCCGCTTTATGGTCGTTGAATCCATTTCGCGCGACGGAATGTGTGTTATTTCGGGATTCGGACGTCTTTTGCGTCTTCCCGTTCACCACGGGTAGAAAGACCTTGAAGACCGAGCCGGCACCCGGCTGGGATTCCACTTCAATCCATCCTTGATGCTGCTTGACGATGCCATAGACCGTGGCCAGGCCCATGCCGGTCCCCTTGCCCACCTCCTTGGTGGTAAAAAATGGCTCAAAAATCTTGCTGCGCACGGTCTCGTTCATCCCGCTGCCTTCATCAGCAACGCTCAACCGCACGAACGTACCGATCAGGGCATCCGGCTGTTGCTCCTTGTATTTCTCGTCGATCACAGCCAGTTCCGCGGTGATGGTGAGCGGGCCGCCGCGCGGCATGGCGTCGCGCGCATTCACGGCAAGATTGATGACAATCTGCTCGAAATTGACCGCATCGGCGAATACCGGCGGAAGATTTTCCGCGCAATGAATCTGCAAATAGATTTGTTCACCGATGATTCTTCGCAGCATTTTGCCGAGACTGTTCAACGCCTCGCGCAAATCAAGCGGACGGGGTTGCAACATTTGTTTGCGGCTGAAGGCCAGCAGCTGGTGGGTGAGTGACGCGGCCCGCGCGGCGGCGTGGGAAATTTCATGCAGGGAATCCGCGAGCGATTCATCCAGTTTCTCCACATTCAATTGCAAATCCGCATGGCCTTGAATCACAGTCAGGATGTTGTTGAAATCGTGCGCAATACCGGCCGCAATCTGTCCGACGACCTCCATTTTTTGGGCCTGGCGCAACTGGTTTTCGACGTTGAGCCGCTCCGTGATGTCCTGCACGGACATCAAAAAATGCGGCTGGTTTTCCAGTTCAAATGCCTCCGCGGAAATAAGCACGGTAAGGGTCTTCCCGTCCCGGGTATTCAATTCGGTTTGCAGGTCGTGGACCATGTGTTTGATCGAAAGTGCGTCCAGGATTTCATGCCATGTTTCCGGTTTGAGAAACAATTTAAATTCGGCGGGGGTCTGTCCCAAAACCTCTTCGCGCTTGAAGCCGGTCAACTGGAGGAAGCTGTCGTTGACATCCACGCATCGTTGTTCGCGGACGTTCTGCAGCAACAATGGAACCGGGCTGGCCCGAAACGCCTTGACGAAGCGTTCCTCGGAACGCTGCAGCGCTTCATTGGCCTCCTGCAGGTTGCGCGTGCGCTCCTGAACGCGCTCTTCCAATTTGTCATGGGCGGCCTTTAATTCCGCCTGGGCGTTCAGGAGCTGGCTGTTTTTGCGCCGGATTGCCAGCGACCACAAGAGGCCAACCAGGAAAATCATTACGACACCGGCCAGCACCACCAAAAGCCGGCGTAGCGTCCACCACGGCGGTGGTTCAAGCACGCGAACATCAGTTCCGTCACGGAGGTTCAACAGAAAGGATCGGGGTTTGCCAGATTCGTCCCGTTGAATGCGATAGACACCGGTGACGGCGAGTTTGCTTCCCAACTCCGGCTTTTCCTTTGCGAATTGTCCGGACTTGTCGAGTTTGGCCTCAAAAATCAGGCCTTTGGCTTGAATGTTCAGGTGTGTTTCACCGGACTTTTCCACAACATCGAGCAACAGACCTTCGGCCCGCACGAGCAAGCCGTCCAGGCCCTCGTTCACGGATTCCACAGCGGGCAGTTGCACCGGGACCGGTTCGGGACCGGACGCGATACGACGATAGACGGCTTCCCTCAACACAAAATTCCCGCTGTCGCTTCCCGAAAAGCCGACGACTTCAACCTTGTCACCGGGGCGCAGCGGATCGGTCTGCTCGCTGAGGGCAAGAACGCTGTTATCACCATCCTGCAAATAGAAATAGCGTCCAGGGACCTGCAGAGTAACCGTGCCACGGGTATGCACCCGTTCGTTCAATGTGTTGAACAGATAAAATTGCCGAAGGCTCCCGATGGAGCGCATGGGCAGCGCGTACACATCCGCCGGGGCAGCTTGTTCAATCTGGATGTCTTCGAGCGCGGGCGACCAGATTTCGACGCCGGTCAATTGCCGGCGTGCGTTCGCATCAACCACACAAACGCCGCGGGCCAGCATGATCGAGCCTTGCAAGGATTTCAAAGCATCGTCCTTTGGCAGGCGCACGGCGAACTCACCTCCAGGCGCAACCAGTTGCAACTCGGTGGTCCTGTCCGTATCGGTCACCTTGCGAACGTAGCCGTGCATTTGAACCCAGCGCCCATCTTCCGTGCCCGTCAGGGCTTGCTCGAGACTGATCAGTGGCGCTCCCGCGAGTGGCATTGTTCCGGTCTGACGCACGACAGCGTTGGTAATGACGGGGGCAAATTCGCCCGGTGCGGCGACGCCGTCCGCCTTGACCAGCATGCCGGGCAGAAACCGCCTTCCCCGCTGGAAGCGGGGGTGCATGACGCGGATGCCGCCGCTGCTGTCCATGACAAAAATATAACCTCTCCAAGGATCCACCCATGTCACCACGCCTTCGATGCTGACTGGAAGACGCTGGGCGATGTTTTCTTCGTCCAAGCCGCGGATTTGATCCACCAGACGCAGTTTGGCGTGGTTTGTCGGATTGTCGTAATCGACCACCGCGCTATTGGTGGTGAGGCGAAATAATCCGTCCTGCAAAAACCGGTCAATGCCTTGCACTGCGGGATAGCCAATGGCTTCAACATGGTCACCGCGCTGCACGGGTAGGAACTGTTTGGTAAGGATGCGGACCTGCCCGGAGTCATCCCAAATGGTGATGTCCTCCCCGGGCTGCTGGCTGCGAACCACGCCCGCAATGCGGACCAATTTTTTGGGATCCGTCGTCGCAAAGTTCTCAGATGAGGTGGCCGATATTGAAAACCGCGGGTCCCCATTCAATGAACCAATGGTTTCAACATGGTCCAAATCCGGAATCCACAAGGTGAGGCTGGCAATTTTCCCCAAGGCATCGAGGGTCTCCGAATAAATACCCTTGATCCTGACAAATTTGCCGGCCAAATCGGGATGAACATGGCCGGGATTGGCGATATTTACAAAGGCCTCGAAATTATAATTGTCGCCAAGCATTCCGAGCTTCAAAACGTGCATTGAAGCCCACGCCTGGGAATTGGGAGCCCACGATTGCGAATCCACCAGCGCCTCCACCTCCACAAAATGTTTGTCGAGACTGGCAACATCCAGCAGTCTCCCCGTGGCGGAAACGGATTTGATTTCGTTCGATTCGGAAAGAATTTTGATTGCAGTCCTGTCCCATAAAAATTCCTCGTTCACCGGAAGAGCCTCTCCATCAAGGGATATCTTCTCCCCGCTCTTGAGTGATACCGGGATGCCCCGCAACGGCAAAAACGTATCCAGGCCATCCGAGTTCCCCCAAAACACGTTCCAATTGGTATCACAGTAATAAACCAGCAAGTCCATCCGAACCCGGTGCATCTGGCTTTTTTCTTCCGGCGGGATGGTCCAGAACGCGGTCATGTTGGTAATAACAATTTCACTGGACGCGGGTCGTCCGTTCGTTTCCTGAGCGGCTGGAAGCGTGCGTAAAGTTAAAAGAAATATCACCGGGAAAAGTCCGGCAGTCATTTTCCCGCAAAAACACACCAGTATTTTATTAGAGCGCGACATTTCGTCAGATATTGGCCTAAAAGCAAGCTAAGTTCAGCACTTGGCGCGCCAAATTAAGCGAAATACATCACTACCATAGCACTGTTTGCGTGTCTAAACAGGCTGAAGAAGGAAGCATTACCGTTCCGGGCTTAACTCGCGCTGTTTGGGTGGCAGACGGCGCTCATGTTTACATCCATTCTTTTGTGGTCTTCTTGGCAAAAATGTCGCCGCACAGCTCTTAATGAGTTATCTTCAAAACATGCCTGCAATAAATCGAGTTGTGAATGTGAAATTCATGTTCCTGTTTATGCTCGCGGCCCCGGCTGCAATGGCACAGATCAACACAGCCGGCGCCACCAATGTTGCCAGCGCAACTTCTCCGGCAGCCGCACAATCCCTCAATTTTCAAACCAACCAAATCCCATCCTTTGCGGAACGCATCCAGCAAATCAGGGCCGCCTGCATTCAAAGTCGTCGTTCCATTTGCGGCAAAATTTTGAAAGTGCTTCCCGGCGGGCTTGTGGTGGAGTGCGGTTACACGAATCTTTTGCGCTCCCCAATCAACCGCTCCTGGCTCTTGCCCGGCACGGTCACGGCAAATCGCGCCACCGGACTGGTGGAAGGAAACGACCCGGGCTCTGTTTGTGTCGGCTTGGTGTTTCTTGCAGATTTTCCCAGATCACGGAGCCTCAAGCCCAAGGTTTATGATTACGTCATCATCGAAGGTTATCCCGCCGGCCAATACACATACACCTCCGTCGGCAACGTCCAAAGAACCGTTCGCAAATTTTCCGCCGTTCTTGAAAAAGCGGTTGAATGGAATCTTCAAACCGCAGATAAAATGAAAGCGCCAGCCGCGGACGTGAAATGACGTTTGAATTTCGATCTTCATTTTTTCCACTGCGAGGCGTTGTTGCGGCGGGGTCGCTGATTTTGGGCGCTCCCGTTTTTTTTCCGCTCGCCGCCGCTGATGTTTCCGGGGCTTGCGGACTGGCGTCCCGCCCCGAAGCCGGCGCTTGCCTGCTCATGCCATCGCGCGCAGATGGCATGTTGCCCAAGCTGCTCTCGCAAACCGGCGCGTTCAAGGACACCACCCGTCTCAAGCCCGCCGCCGCGCTGATTCCGTACGACATCATCGTTCCGTTTTGGTCCGATGGCGCAACGAAATCGCGCTTTATTTCCGTGCCGGATGGTCAAAAAATAAAATTTGCGACGGCGGGCGAGTGGGCTTTTCCAAAAGGCACAGTTTTTGTCAAAACATTTGAACTGGCAACGGACGCAACAAATCCAAATGTGAAACGCCGTCTTGAAACGCGGTTGCTGGTCTGCGATGCGAGCGGCGGCGTTTATGGCGTCACCTACAAATGGCGTGCCGATGACAGCGATGCGGATTTGCTCGCCACGAATTTGACGGAAGACATTTTGATCAAAACGGCGACCGGCGCGCGGACGCAACAATGGTATTATCCAAGCCGGCAGGATTGTCTCGTCTGTCACACGGCCAACGCCGGTTATGTTTTGGGAGTCAAGACGCGCCAGTTGAACCGCGATTTCACCTACCCTTCCGGCACCACGGACAACCAGTTGCGCGCGTGGAATCACATCGGGCTGTTCGACACCAATCTGGACGGGGCGGACTTGAAAACTTTTCCCAAGCTCGCGCGCCTTGATGACACGGCACGAAGCCTGGAAGACCGCGCGCGGTCCTATCTCGATGCCAACTGTGCGCAATGCCATCGCCCGCGCGGAACGGTCGCCTATTTCGACGCGCGTTACGACACCCCGCTGGCAAGGCAGAGTCTGGTTGACGGCCCGGTGTTGATTGACGAGCGCATTGACGGTCCGCGCATCGTTGCGCCAAACGACATCTGGCGTTCAATTCTCTTCATGCGCGCAAACACGACAGAGCCCTTCAAGATGCCGCCGCTGGCGCGAAACATGATTGATGAACAAGGGATGAATTTGTTGCGGCAGTGGATTGAAAGCCTGCCCGGCCCACGGGTGCTGCCGCCGCCGGAAATTTCGCCGCGCGGAGGGAATTTCGAAAAACCGGTTGCCGTGACCTTGAAAAGCGAGCCGGGTGCGACCATCCGCTACACGCTGGACGGGACCGTGCCGACAACGTCAGACCTGCCGTTTGAAAATCCGATTCAATTGAACGGCCCGACGATTCTGCGCGCGAAGGCGTTCAAGCCGGGCTTCACCAAAAGCATCACGGCCCAGGAAATTTTCATCATCGGCGGGTGAAAGCCTCGCGTTTGTTCACGGCGTGAACCATTTGTTTGCAGGATTTTGATTGATGTAAAATTGATCAAGACGCATCGGCTCCGCGTGGCCGTCCATGAAACCAAGATCACATCTTAGACTGTGACGCGCAATCGGCCGGGCATCCGCGTCGTCATTGATATCAGAGCCGGGGGCGATCATTTTCAAGGTGTCAGGTCGCAGGGTCGTGAGGTCGTCTTCGGTGCCGAGGTCGCCCAGCATCACGGTAATGGTGGGCGTGTGAAAGCCTGCCAGGCAATTCGGCGTTGTCACCCCCGGATCGGTGAGGTCCACAAACCCGAGTTCGTTCAGACCATAGGAATTATTTGTGGAAACCAGATCGTTCGGGCAAAAATGGATTTTTGGATTTTTCAGATAAGGATCAAGCAAAGTTGGCCAGTCCACTTCATTGCCATTCTCATCATTGTATGCCGTCGGTGGCAGAATGTCGCCGTTGTCATCGGCATAAATGAATAACGCGAGCGCTTGCTGCCGTGAATTGCTCACACACGCAGCCTGCTGCCCTTTCTGTTTTGCGCGTGCCAAAGCCGGCAGCAGCATGGCCGCAAGAATGGCGATGATTGCGATGACAACCAGCAGTTCGATCAACGTAAAACCCGGCCGCTCGCATTTTGAAAACTTACGAAACATGAACGCCGTGGAATGCATCTTTGTCGCATCCGGTTTTATTTTGCGTCCGGCACCGCCACCACGCCCCACGGACTGCCGGGCGATTTGACGCGGGCAATTTCCTTTTCCGTCGCCAGATCCACCACCGAGACATCATCCGACGGGCCATTGGCGGAGAAGAGATATTTTCCGTCCGGCGAAAATGTGATGCCCCACGGACGTTTGCCGACCGGGATCGTGTTCAGCACTTCATAAGTATGCGCATCAACCACGCACACGGTGCCGGCGCGGCCGGTGCTAACATAAACCTTCTTTCCGTCCGGCGAAACGATGACGCACTGCGGACGAGAATGTGGTGGCAGCGTGATCACTTTCAGCAGCGTTTGGCTGGCGGTATCAATCACATTCAATTCGCCCACCGATTCCGACGGGATGAAGGCTCGCGAACCGTCCGGCAGAAACGCCACGCTGCGGGGGCGCGGGTGGACCACGATGTGCCCGATGATTTTGAAGCTGTTTGCGTCAATGGCAAACACGTCACCGGCGGTCTCGCAGGTGATGTAGAAAAATTTTCCGTCGGGACTGACGCCCGCTCCTTCCGGCTCGCGGCTGACCGGGATGAAGGCCACGATTTTTCCAGTCATCGCGTCCAGCACAGTGGCCACGCCGACGTCCTCGTTGGACATGTAAATGCGCTTGCCATCCGGGCTTAAGCAGAACTGTTCGGGATCGGAACCAACGGGAATTTTGCGCAGAAATTTCCGTTGCGCGACATCCACGATGCCCAGGCCGTCGGCTGTCTTGTCGGCCTTGGCATCGTCGTCATCATCATCGTGGCCTTTTTCAAAAATCGGATTGCCATTGGCGTCAAGTTTCGGCGGCGGTTCGATGGGGGTGCCGCTCAACGCAACATAAACGGTTTTCCCGTCGGGGCTGGCGTGAATGCCGCGCGGCCGCTTGCCCACGGGAAGGGTCGCCGTCACTTTGAAATCGGCCCCGTTGATGACCGTCAGATCGCCCGATTTTTCATTGGAAACAAAAATTTGATAACCGTCGCCTGCATGGCATTGCAACAGAACCGCCCCAAAAAGAACCAAACCGTAAAACAATGCGGCCCGCCGGCTGAACCGGAAATCTGGTTTCATGATGAAACATTATCACAGTTGTCTGCTCCGAAAAAGTGTTTTTGAAATTGAAAATTACAGTTTCTTAAGTTTGCCATTGATTTGGCTGCCGAATTTGCTAGATTAGTCATACTCAGCAAGGAAGTTCTGGTCGAAGCTGGAACTTTCAGGCCGGGTTGTATATGCGCTCAATGGAAGTTGTTGAAACCGGCCAGATGGCAAAGCTCATGAAAACCCTGGCCGCAACTGCAGTTGTCCTAACATTGGCATGGACTGCACACGCGCAAACTCTTACGGACCTGGGTGCCACTGCCCCGACCCCGGGCGCAAGCGACATTTCCCAGTTCAGCACCAACGGGAACACGACATTTCCCGATGGTTTGAATTACTACACCGACAACCAGACCGGCCATAACGCCGGTGAACCGGGCCAGACTTTCACGACGGGAAGCAACCCGGGATACATACTGACGTCTGTGTCATTTATGACCGCCGGGTTGAATTCCTACAACGGCATCAGCACAGCCCAACCGTATTACCTTCACATTTATTCCGTGTCCGGCGGCAATGTCACTTTGCTCACGAACTATACATCGGCCAATATCACCTTCAACGACGGCGACTGGCTGCAATGGAGCGGCTTGTCCATTCCGCTGGCATCAAGCTCGACATACGCCTACTCATTCGGCAAGGCCAGTTCGACCGGCGGCTGGGAAGCGATGGGTGTCGCCAGTGGCAATCCGTACGCCGGAGGCGAGATCGGGCTTTTCCCTCCGGCTGGCGGGGCGATCACCTTTGGCAGCAGTCATGGCTTTGACGCGGTTTTCGACTTGGGTTTGTTTTTGGCCAGCGGAATTGCTGTAGCCCGGCCGACGGCCTCGCCTTCCAACACGGTTTATGCCGGAACAACAGTGACGTTCAATGTGGTGGTCACCGGCACTCCACCCTTTTCTTATCAATGGCGCACAAATTTGGTGAACATCGCCGGGGCAACCAACAGCACGCTTGTGCTGACGAACACCACTGTCTCTGCTTCGGGCAATTACGACGTCGTGGTTTCCAATAACTCGGCTTCGACCAACAGCCCGATGCTGGTTCTGACAGTCAATCCGGCCTCCAAGCCAATCTTTACGGAGCAGCCGACACCGGTTTCGACAACGAACTATGTCAACGGCCTGGTCACGTTCACGGCCGGGGTGGCTGGCTCTCCGCCAATGGCACTGCAATGGCAGCATGACGGCACCAATCTTCCGGGCCAGATAGCGACCTCCTTGAGTCTGGCCAATCTCCAGACCAATGCGTCGGGAACCTATGCGGTACTCGCCACCAACGCATTTGGCACCAACCTCAGCGCAACCGCCTCATTGACCGTTCAGCCACTGCCGAATGGCGTTGTGTTAAATGTACTGACCTATCACTACGACAACACCCGCCAGGGTGCGAACACAAATGAATTCCTGCTGACGCCGGGAAATGTCAACACCAGCACCTTTGGGCGTTTGATGACCTATACGGTGGATGGACATGTTTACGCCGAACCGCTGTATGTTTCGGGTCTGGCGATTCCGGGACAGGGCACACATAACGTCGTGTTTGTGGCGACCGAGCATGACAGTGTTTACGCTTTTGACGCCGACAGTGCGGCCGGTCCGACGGGTGGATTACTGTGGTTCACGAACCTGGGAATTTCCGCCGTTACACCGAATAACGATTTTGGGAATCGTTACGGAGCCTATCATGATCTGGTACCGGAAATGGGCATCACTGGCACACCGGTCATTGACCCGGTTTCCGGCACGCTTTACGTTGATGTATTTACGCATGAGGGCTCAAATATTTACTATCACAGCATTCATGCGCTGGACATCACGACCGGCAATGAAAGACCCTACAGTCCAGTGTTGGTGGCCGCATCGGTTCCGGGAAGAGGGGTGGACAGCTCAAATGGCGTGGTGACATTTAATCCGGAGCAACAGCTTCAACGGCCCGCGATGACCCTGGCAGGCGGCAAGTTGTTCGTTGCCTACGGCAGTTATGCGGATACGGACCCGTATCATGGCTGGATTTTGGGTTATGACACCACGAATCTTCAACTACAGACCAACTACATCTTCAACACCACTCCCAATGCCACCATCGCAGATTTTGGCGCCAACGCAGCAGAAGGCGCACTCTGGATGGGGGGAAACGGATTGTCGGTCGATGCCAACACCAATCTGTATTTTGAAACCGCGAACGGTTCCTTTAGTGCAAACACCAACGGCGTTGACTATTCCGACAGCTTCATGAAGCTATCAATCACCAACGGGCTTCAGGTGGCCGATTATTTTACTCCTTACAACCAGGCCAGTTTGCAGGCTGCCGACGAGGACCTCGGTTCAGGCGGGCCGTTGTTGCTGCCGGATGAAGCGGGCAGCACAGCCCATCCGCATTTGATCGTTGGCGCGGGCAAGGAAGGAAAAATTTATCTGGTGGATCGTGACAGCATGGGTCATTACAACTCCACCAACGACAATCAGATCGTGCAAGAAATACCGGGGGCGATTGGCGGTGCGTTTGAGTCGCCCGCCTACTTCAACCATCAGATTTACTATCAGGGCGACGGCGATGTGATGAAAGCGTTCGCCATTACCAACGCCGTCCTGACGACCACGCCCGTGTCCCAATCCAGCACGTCCTTCGGATATCACGGTTCCACCCCGGTTATTTCCGCCAATGGCCTGAATAATGGGATTGCCTGGGTCATTCAGGCTGATGCTTATGCCAGCGGAGGGCCGGCTGTTTTGCATGCTTACAACGCCACCAACCTCGCCCAGGAACTTTACAACAGCAGTCAGAACCTTTCCCGGGATAATCCCGGTGCAGCCGTCAAATTCACTGTCCCCACCGTGGTCAACGGCAAGGTTTATGTGGGAGCGGAATATGCCCTGTCGGTTTTTGGCAATGGAATTTTCCTGCCTACGCCCACCATCTCACCCAACGGCGGCGTCTTCACCAATTCGGTGATCGTGACCCTGTCCGATGCCGCACCGGGCGTCAGTCTCTATTACACGCTTAACGGCACCAACACCCCCACAACCAATTCGACACTCTACACCGGCCCTTTGCTGTTGACGAACAGTGTGTCGCTCGAGGTCGTGGCCGCGCAGGCCGATGCGGTCAACAGCGGCGTGGCCATGGCGAGTTTTTTGAACAGTTCCGCCGTTGGCAACGGAATCGGACTGTTGGGCGAATATTGGACAAACACAACCAGTGTGGCCTTCACCAATGTAACGTTCAATACTCCACCAACCCTCGTGCGCACCGATGCTACAGTGAACTTCAATTGGAACACCATCGGGCCGGATCCAAGCATCGGCCAGACCTACTTTACGACACGCTGGACCGGCTCCGTGCAGCCCCAATACGATGAAACCTATACGTTCTATCCCACAGCCGACGACGGGGTGCGCCTGTGGGTAAACGGCCAACTCCTCGTTGATGAATGGGTTACGGAATCGCCCACGACCTACCCGGCTTCCATCGAACTCAATGCACAGCAGCTTTACAACATCCGGATGGATTACTTCCAGGGCAACGGTGGCGCCGAAGCCATGCTTGCCTGGAGCAGCCCCTCCACACCACAGGCCATCATCCCGCAAACGCAGCTTTATCCCTATACCAACCCGCCGCCAACGGTCTTGTTGACCAATCCAACGAACGGCTCCACCTATACTGCCAGCGCCAGTGTAACGATCAGCACCGACGCCGATGCGCCGTATAATCCGGTCAGCCAGGTGAATTTCTACGCCAATAGCACCCTGCTTGGCAGCGTCAGCAACGTTCCTTACGCCCTGACCACGACGGGTCTTGGTGCAGGTTCGTACGCTCTGACCGCTGTCGCCGCCGACGGCAGCGGTCTGATCAGCACTTCCGCGCCGGTCAACATCACCATCGCCACCAGCACCGGTCAGCCCTACGGCTTGACGACCGTTGGAGCCGTCCCGGCCTTCTTCAACATGCCGCCCACTTACAACGGTTCGCTGCCGCCACTGCTTTCGGAAACCGGTGTTTTCACCAATACACCGAACATGAGTCCGGCTGGCGGACTGATTCCCTATCAGCCGAACGTGCCTTTGTGGTCCGATGGGGCTTTGAAAATCCGTTACCTGGCCGTGCCCAATACGGGGATGCCTTACACTCCCAACGAGCAAATCACCTTTGCTCCCACCGGTACATGGACCTTCCCCGCCGGCACCGTCTTTGTTAAAACCTTCGAGTTGCTGACCAACGAAACCAATCCCAATTCAATCCTGCGGCTGGAAACTAGGTTGCTGGTACGCGATATCAATGGGGAAGTTTATGGTGTGACCTACAAATGGCGCCCGGACAACAGCGAAGCCGATCTTTTGTCCACCAGCCTCAGCCAGGACATCGTTATAACCACCGCCACTGGCACCCGGACCCAGACGTGGTATTATCCCAGTCCGGCGGATTGTCTGACCTGTCACACGCCCGTGGCCAATTACGTTCTGGGAGTCAACTCCCGTCAGTTGAATGGGAACTTCACCTATCCGGCTACGGGGAACACGGACAACCAACTCCGGACTTTGAATCGCCTGGGGCTTTTGAATCCCGCGTTTGACGAAGCCACCATCACCAATTTTGAAAAACTCTCCGCGCTAACAAACTTGACCGCCTCACTCGAAGAGCGCGCCCGCTCCTACTTGGACGCCAACTGCGCCCAATGCCATCAACCAGGCGGGACTGGCCCCACCTTCGACGGACGCTACGACACGCCGCTGACCAATCAGAACATCATCAATGCCGCCGTGATTGGCAACCTGGGTTACGACAACGCCCACATTGTCACGCCGGAGGATGTCTGGCGTTCCATTCTTTATGACCGGATGAACAGTGTTGACCCGACCATCAAGATGCCTCCGCTCGCGCGCAACCTGATTGACACCAACGCCGTCGCGGTAATGGGGGCTTGGATAAACAGCCTACCGGGCACACCGGCCCTGGCTCCGCCAGTCATCATTCCGAATGGAGGGACATTTGCACCTTCGGTTGCTGTCACGCTGCAGGCGCCCGATACGAATGCCACCATTTACTACACGCTCGACGGGTCGTTGCCAACAACCAGTTCATTTCTCTATAACGCGCCCTTTATCTTGACCAACAGCACAATTGTCACGGCCAACGCGTTTGAAACCAATTTCAACAACAGCGTGGCCGCCAGCGCCCTGTTCATGGTTCAATCGTCCATCTATTTCACAGGACCGGGCGTCTTCACCAACCAGATCTTCCAGCTCGAGTTTTCGGGCTTTACGGGCAGCAATTATGTGCTGGAAGCGACCACCAACTTCGTCAACTGGGTGCCGCTCAGCACAAATCTGGCCTCCACGAACCTGTTTAATCTGGATGATCCAAATGCGACAAACTTCCCGTATCGCTTCTATCGGGTCTTGCAGCAATGACCAGGCCGCGACCCAGTTGGTGCCGGAACAGTCCGGGGTTCACGCTGATTGAACTGTTGGTCGTCATCGCCGTCATCGCCATCCTTGCCAGCCTGCTGCTGCCCGCTCTCAGCCGCGCCAAACAGCAGGCCTCCCGGACCGATTGCATTTCCAATCTCAGGCAAATCGGCACGGCGTTCATCATGTATCTCAACGACCATCAGGACACCTTTCCAGATCGGCGCGATCTGAAGTCGAACCTGCCTGGCGGATATCGCCCTTGGGCCAGTCTGCCATCCTCCTGGCCACCATCTGATCCGCGCGGTGGCTGGGCATACACGGTCTTTCAGGATCAAGGGACGATTGAAACAGTCTGGTCCTGCCCGGCGGCGGAGAATTCTTTGGCCGGCAACGTCGTGCAATCCCTGCAGGCCATTTCCACGGACACCAATGCGCCCGAGTGCCGCTACTGGCTCTGGCGCTTTGACCGCACCAACGACATGAGTACACCCACCATGCTGGAGGATTTTTGGACCAAGACGGAGGCCCGGGCGGTGTCTGACCTTCAATCCACGAATGATCCCACCATCGGCCTCATCACGGGCCCAAGCGACGTCGAGCTTGCCGTGGATTCTTATTTTCCGAACACGATTTCAACCGTTCCGGCCGCGCTGCTCGGCCGCACCATCCATCCCGGCGGTCGCAACCGTGTATTCCTCGACGGCCATGTCGCTTTTATCAAGGATGTGCGAACGCCACTCCAATAATCGCCGCCCACGAGAATATGACGACACGGAAGCAAGGCCGCTTTTCGATCAGCCCGGACTGAATTCCGTAACGCAATCTGAAGCTCGGATGTTACAGCGGATTCACTTCATCAGCCCGGACTGGCCTGCCGTCAAAGCCAGAATGACGCCGGCGCTTCGGTTTTTGCAGGAAAACAAGTCGATGGATGTGACTTTGAGGAAGGGCTTCGGATTGTCAATCGCCGTCAGGCAGAAGAGGAGCGGCCGTTTTCCGTCGGGCGTGAAAGAGCCACCCACCCAAGCCACTTCGGAATTGGTCCCGCTGGGAGCCGCGTTTTTTATGCTGCCTCGGGTATTAAAGTCGATGGTGTCAACGCCGTATCGGATGACGTTTGTCTCTGAATCACCGTCTTCGTAGCGAAACACCAGCTCGTAAACCGGCGTTTTGCTTGGCGACCCGTAAAAGGTGCAATGATACACGTAGAGTGTCTCAAAAATTTGGTTCACGGCGATTCCGAGAACCTGTTCCGGAAAGACTGCTCCCGCTTCCGCGTTGCCGCTCCCCCAAAGACACATCGCACCATCTATCTGGAGCGGCACATGGTCGAACACTTGAAATCCGCTGGGCACAGCCTTCCAGATGCGTGACCCCTGAAAATTGGAGGCCGGCCAAATGTAATTACCGGGGAGGACAAGCGGCGCGGCAAGATGGTTTGCGATGGCACGCCTTCCGCCTGCCCGCGCGATCTGGTTTGCGATTTTGTGCCGGAAGACAATTACCGTGCCTGCGACCAGCGCAAGCAACACCACGGTTCCGATGACGCTCGCCCTTTTTGTGTTTGCGGATACCATGGGTTTCAATGCTGATTTTATGTGGGGGTTCTTTTGACTGCAAATCAAATGATGACAAAAGGTGGATTCCATCGGGGAAGAGCGCTTTGCGTTTCTGTAATCTGATTTTGCGGATGCAGCGTTCCGTTTCGCGGTTGACATTACTCCTCGTGCGCAACTCTGTTCGTTGAACTCCGCTCAAGCTGCCCGCTTTTCGCAATGTTCCAGCGACGGAGTTATCATCACCGGTCGTTTCGTATAAGCACGATGAACGGCCTTGCTGTTGTGCGCCAAAGCCTCCTGCAAATCATTCCGGACGATTGAATGCCCTGTGATTCAGGCGCTTAAGTTGGACGAAAAGACCGGGGCCCTGAGGTCAAAAGCCTAACAGTCGGCGAAGCCAATGATTGTCCGGTCGGTGCTGCGGCAACGGCGACGAAGAAACCCTCAGCATTTTATTTCCACCGCGCAGGAATTCGTAGGGCACTTTTACGGGTTCGGTATTGAAACCTTCCCGGTTTAATTGCCGGATCAATGGCTTCAAATGCCGGGATTTTTTTGAACTCATGTCCACCAGCGGATAGATTCGGACCTCCTTGGCAACGCGGCACATTTCCCGGATGGATGTCAGATGGAACTCCAGAGACAGCGAGTCCGAATAGAGAAAAAGAAGATGGGAGCACAGCGCCAAATCAAATTCCCGGGCGGCAAACCCGATCGCGGGCAGGCTGCCGGTAACATATCTTCGCTCTTTGACTCCTGCATCAAAATCTTCCAGAAACGCCCGCATCACCCGCAAACGGTGCCGTTGCAAGTCATCCGGGTCACGAAAGTATGACCACACGAATTTCCTGGGCCTAGCTTTGCAATAACTGATGATCGTGTCCTGGGCTTCCTCAATCTGCCCTTGAATCTGCTCCTTCGTCAAGGCGTAGGCTGGGTCGATGGACACAACCTTGTGCCCGAGACGTTTCATCTCGGCGTTGAAACTGGCCGGGCCGTCGCCGCAACCTATGATGCGGGAATCCAAGTCTTGGGCCGAAAGCTGAAACATCCGCTGGTATTCATCGAGGGACCGGCCCCAGGAAAACACGGGATTCGGTGCGGTGCTCATCGTTTTTCCAAACAGACGCACATAATGTGCCTGTTCGCGTCGCTGTCCAGACCAGATTCATCTTCCACTCCATTTTTTCAAAAGCGCAGGTTGGGCCGCACGAGAGGCTCATCTACCCCCTGCGCTCCGACTTTGGATCAAATCGTCCAATCAAAGTCTTCAGTCTTCTTTCTGGCCGTCTTGTCGCGAATGACCAGTTGTTTTTCCTCGTAAACCACCAACGAATTCGGCGGCACGCTGTGCATCAGGAACACATTGGCGCCGATCGTCGAATTGGCGCCGATGACGGTCTCCCCGCCCAGGATGGTTGAATTCGGATAAATCGTCACATTGTCCCCGACATCCGGATGGCGTTTGCCGCCTTTGACAATATGACCGGACTCGTCTTTCACAAAGCTCCGGGCCCCCAACGTCACACCGTGATAAAGCTTCACGTGATTGCCGATATCGCAGGTCTCGCCGATCACCACGCCGGTGCCGTGGTCAATGAAGAAGTGCGTGCCGATGCCGGCCCCCGGATGAATGTCAATGCCTGTGCGACTGTGCGCCCATTCGGTCATCATGCGCGGCACCACCGGCGCGCCGTAGTGATAGAGCCGGTGCGCGAGCCTTTGAATGGTGATGGCTTCAATGAACGGATACGAAAGGATGACTTCCTCACGATGCAACGTGGCGGGATCGCCGTCGAAGGCGGCCTGGATGTCCGTTCGCAGGAGGTCGCGCACATCGGGCAGGGACTGGCAAAACTTCCGGATGATCGGCGGCGTGCGCCCGGTGGGTTTGTGGGGATCACCAATTCGGACGCTCTTTCGCACCTGATCGGTCAGTTGCGAGATCACGCCGGCCAGCCGTGTCGCCGTCAGTTCATCAAGCGAACCATCACGCACCGCATCGCTGTCGTGAAAGCCGGGAAATAAAATTTGCAGCAGGTCCTCGCAAATCCGGCCAACGGCGCGTTTGGACGGCATGTTGTGCGCGTCGCGGTTGTTCAAACCCCCGGCGCGCTGGTAGGAGCGGAGCAGTTCCGGCACGGTTTCCTCGACGAGTTCCCCCATCCACACCGCATCGCGCCGTGCTTCGCGTTGCGGGACATGAAGGGATGGTTCCTTGTCGAGCGAGGGTGTGGTCATAAATTCAATGCGCCGCCCGGTTGTTCCAGGGCATCCGGGCGAGCAGCAGGCCCATGCCGCAAAAATCCGTGACGCCGGCAAAAACCAATCCCGCGCCAACAAACGCCGACAGGCCAAAGAAACCACGATGCACAAACCAGCCGAGCAATACGCCGAGCAATACCAGCAACCCCGCCGCAATGCGCACCTGGCGTTCAAGGCTGATGACCCGGGTCTGGCCGCGCGTCACGGGCAGGTTGGCTTCGATCCAGGCGACGGTTCCGCCGGTGACGACCACCGGCTGGGCAAATCCTTCGCGGGCAAATTTCTCCGCCGCCCTGGCGGCGCGCTGACCGCTGCGGCAAATCAGATAAACCGGCTGGTCCTTCGGCCACCCGCCGGCCGCGGGCTGCAGTTGATCCAGCGGTACGTTGCGTGCCTGCGGCACGTGAACCTCGGCGAATTCCACCGGCGTGCGCACGTCAATGACCGGCGCGGACGGTTGGGTGGTGAGAAGGTGTTGCAGCTCGGCGGGTGTGATGGTTTTCATATTGCCGCCAGTCTATCAGCTTCGGCGCAACAAGTGGAGCGCGCGCACCAGAGCATCCACCTCCTCACGCGTATTGTAAAATGCCAGCGAGGGACGCACGGTGCTTTCCAGGCCGAAATGACGTTGTGCCGGTTGCGCGCAGTGATGCCCGGCGCGAACGGCAATGCCCTGTTTGTCGAGGTATCGCGCGATATTTTCATTCGGCACGCCGGGGATGACAAACGACAGCACGCTCGCCTTGCTGGCCGCCGTGCCGATGGGGCGCAGACCGGGAACGGTCGCCAGCGCCTGGGTGGCGTATTCGAGCAGCGCGTGTTCATAGGCCGCAATGGCCGGAATCCCCACCTTGAACAGGTAATCAATCGCCGCCCCAAGACCCACGACCCCGGCAATGTCGGGCGTGCCGGCCTCAAATTTTTCCGGCGCGTGCTGATAGACTGTCTTCTCAAACCGCACGTCCTTGATCATGTGTCCCCCGCCCTGCCACGGCGGCATGGCTTCGAGCAACGGCGCCTTGCCATACAACGCCCCAATGCCGGTCGGGCCAAAAATCTTGTGCCCCGAAAAGACGAAGAAATCAGCGTCGAGCGCGGTGACGTTGACCGGCAGATGCGGGGTGGATTGCGCTCCGTCCACCAGCACCGGCACGCCGCGCGCGTGCGCAAGCGCGATGATCGTCTCGACCGGATTGATCGTGCCGAGCGAATTGGAAACGTGCGCCACGGAGACGAATTTTGTCCTCGGGCCAAGCAGCTTCCCGTACTCCTCCAGGATTAATTCGCCGCGGTCGTTGATCGGCACGACGCGGAGGATCGCGCCCACCTGTTCAGCGAGCAACTGCCACGGCACGATGTTCGCGTGATGCTCCAGTTCGGTGACGATGATTTCATCGCCGGCGCCGATGTGTTTGCGGCCATAACTTTGCGCCACCAGATTGATGGCCTCGGTGGTGCCGCGGGCGAAAACAATCTCCTTCGCGTCCGCCGCGCCGAGGAATTGGCGCACCTTTTCGCGGCCGGCCTCGAACAATTCGGTCGAACGCGCGGCGAGCGTGTGCGCGGCGCGATGGATGTTGGAGTTGTCGCGGCCGTAAAACTGCGAGGTCGCATCGATCACACTTTGCGGCTTGTGGGTGGTGGCGGCGTTGTCGAACCAGACAAGCGGCCGGCCATGGACCAGCTGGTGCAGCGCGGGAAAATCTCGGCGCACGCCTTCGAGGTCGAATTTCGGAACCGGCGCGGCATTTTTTGGATACGACTGCAAGGCCAGGGGGGAGCGTCCGGAGACATCACCGCCGCGCAGAAAATAATACTCCGGCGTGGCCAGTGATTCGGTTTCAGGGACGCCCAACAGCGGATGACGGTTCGCCGTTTTCGTGTCCGGGCGGTTGCCTTGGGGCCGGTAGCTGCCATTGCAACGCGGTTCGCCAAACGCATACGTTTCATCCGATTCCGGCGCATGACCGCCGGACGGAGTTGTTCCGGGCGATTTTTCGAGTTTGGGCGCGGCCGGTTGCGCGTTCGGATGAACGGGGGGCACAGCCGGGGGCGCCTCCAAATTGGAAAGACCGGGCAAAGCGGTTGCCGCCGGAACCTCGGCCGGCAGGGATGGTGACGCATCCGCCTGCCGCACGGTGCGGTTGAACTTTGAATAGGCCTCAGCCACAAGCTTGGTGATGAGTGCCGTGTGGGCCTGATCACTCAATCCTGGCCCGGCGTCCGCAACGGTGGCCGCGTCGTTATTTCCAGAGGTACTCATGGTACTGATTTACCACGACATTATCCAGGCGGGCAATGGCGTCCGCGGTCAACACGCTCGCGGAAAAGTAGCGCGTGACGAGGTGCGACGCGATGGAGTGCTCGTTCGTGCCCATGTAACGGACGGACAGGCCGGGTTCGACTTCCCCGGTGACACCGGTTTTTTGCAGACCCACAACCCCCTGCTCGGCTTCGCCCACGCGCAAAAGCAAAATGCTGGTGGAATTTGACCTGGAATTCACTTCGAGCTTGTTGGTGGGGATCAGCGGCACACCGCGCCAGGTGATAAACGGCGTTCCGAACAGATGAACCGTCGGCGGCGGCACCCCGCGACGGGTGGCTTCGCGGCCAAAAGCCGCAATAGCCTTGGGATGCGCGAGAAAGAACGCGGGCTTCTTCCAGACCAGCGCGAGCAGTTCATCGAGGTCATCCGGTGCCGGTGAACCTTTGCGCGTCTTGAGGGTTTGCGATGCATCGACTTCCTTCAACAAACCAAAATCAGGACTGTTGATCAGCTCCCATTCCTCGCGCTCCTTGACCGCCTCGACCGTGAGCCGGATTTGTTCGCGGAGCTGGTCAATTTTGTTGCTGTAAAGATCGGTCACGCGTGTGTGCGTGCGGAGCACGGTCTGGATGGTGCTCAAATGGTATTCGCGCGGGTCCTCCTCGTAATCCACGAAGGTGGTCGGCAATTTCGGTTCGCCGCCGTCCACGGTGAGCAGGTCCACCTTGGCTTCGCCGAATTCATTTGCGGGTTTTCCCTTTGCCGCCTTGGCGACGCGGTTGACGCGATAGACCCCGCCATCCACGTCCACCCACGGGAGAAGTTTGTGCAACCAGCGGGGCGTGATCTCGGCGTATTGTGGGACGGTGACGGTGGCGGTGGCGAGATTGCGCGCAGCGGTGGCGCTCAAGCTCAAGTGCGGTTCAGTCGATTCTTTGCTCATGGTTTGGGTTTAATTTGGTTGTGGGTGAAAGAAAAATTCAACGTGGAGGGGGTGCCGGAAATCGGGCGGAGAAACCTGGCACCCGGCAAAAGGAAGGACGCTGCGCAAACGCGCAAATAATCAAAACCTCCGACCGGGCCGGAGTCTGGACACATCTCGACATGAATATGCTTTTACTTTCATGGGAGCCTCCAGCGGACCGGTCAGCACACCTTTGAGATCTTTACTTTCCGAAATGGCGTGGCGTTGTCGCCCGCTACTTTGCCAAGGCTAGATGTTGCGGGCGGCAATGTCAACGCTGTTAAACTCTTCAAATTTCCCACAGTGTTCGCCGTCATGGTTTCATTGTCTCCTGCCAGCCCGGGCCGGGTAATTAATTCCAGCAGAAAGACCTTGGCGATAATTTTGTTGGCCACGCGGTTGTACCGTGCTGAACTCGATGTTCAACTCGCGGCCAGCCTCAAGGCATGATGCCAGGTTGCTCTGAACATCGCCTTCAACTGGGGTGAACACCCCATAGCGAACGCGCCGTTGCAAAGCCTATTCTACCCTTATGAAACACAACAAATTCTCCCAGAACCAAAACCAAAAACCTGCTGGCGCATCATCGTCGGCGGCGGTTGCGGACTTAAAACAAAATGAAATTGATTTTGTGCCATCGCCGGACGAAGTGGCCAGAAAAGCCTACTTCAATTATGAAAACCAGGGTTCGCTGCCAGGGCACGATGTGCAGCATTGGCTGGAGGCCGAGGCGGAATTGATCACGGAACGAAAACTCACCCGGGTTCACGGCATTCAGAACCGGGCTTAAAATTAATTTTCAAACCAAACAACCAAGAAAGAACCCATTCATGAAAGCATCCGTCGCCAATCTCGCAAAAATTGCCCGCCTGCCGGAGGCCCCCAAAATGTACGAAACCGAAAATGACATCTCCCAAAACCGCCGGTCGGAACTGAACGCGCTCCTGAACCAGCGGCTGGCATCCGCCGTGGATTTGCAGACGCAGATGAAGCAGGCGCATTGGAACGTGAAAGGCCCGAGCTTCATCGGCCTGCACGAACTTTTTGACAAGGTGGATGAAGCCGTGGAGTCCTACGTGGACATGATTGCCGAACGCGTTGTGCAACTGGGCGGCGTCGCCGAGGGCACGGCGCGCGTGGCCGCGGCGCGCTCGCGACTCGAAGAGTATCCGCTCACGATTGCAGACGGCCTTGCCCACGTTGAGGCAGTTGCCCGGGCGCTCTCCACTTTCGGGCAAGAAGCCCGCAACACGATCAATGAAGCAAACGAATTGGATGATGCCGACACGGCGGATTTGTTCACCGAAATCTCGCGCGGCATTGACAAGTGGCTGTGGTTTGTTGAGGCCCATTCCCAGGCAACCAAATAGCGGCGGGAGCCTGACGCATTATGAGCCAGACCCCTGTTTTTCCAAAGACACTTCACCGGCTGCGGCCGAATTCCAAGGAAGGTGTCCAAACTCCAAAGTCCAAAAAGCGGGACAACATCTTTTCCAAATCCCGCGACACGCGCGAGGATCGTGACACGCGGCAAATGAAGACGACGCATGACTCACAAACATTTTTCCGCATGTGCGGTGAATCAAAATCATGAAAACAAATCCACTTAAGGAAGGCGCCTTGACGGAAAATTCCGCCGGCATTGGCACGGTGACCCGCAAGATGGTGCGGGAGCGCGCGGTTGAACTGGCGGTCATCAACGGCCGTTCCGCGCATCAAACCTCGAAATCCGACTGGGAACAGGCCAAACGGGAATTAACCGGCGAACCGGATATGGATCCGAAAGAGGCCGTCCTCGAATCCGCGCCCGAATCCGAACGCTGGGATCCGGTGCCCGGGTCAATCGGACACAAAGTGCCGTCGGCCCCCAGTGCGGATGAGGATGACGAAGGCCGGAGCGATAATGAGAGACTGACTGATGAAGGCATCGAAGGGGCGGAGCAAGATCAGATGCATCAGGCCGCCAAAGCAGGGGCAAAAGATTCTTTATGAACATTCCGGCAGGCACAGACGGCCGGTATGACCGCGTCGACCATGGCCTTGGATCAGACGAACACTAATTGACATAAATGAGCAAGGCGAACTCAGGCAGCAAATGCAGGACGCACAGATGCCAAAGAATTTCCCAACCACGCCCAACCGGAAACATGAGCGCGGCATCCGTAAGCGTGTCAGCAATGAACGGCTGGCCGGATTGCCGGAAAAGCTCCAGCGCATCGGCATCGCCGCCGACCATGGCGGTTACGAGTTGAAGGAATATCTGGCCGGGAAATTGCGCGCAACCGGTCATGAAGTGGTTGACTTCGGTGACGGACAACCGAAGGCAGAGGATGACTATCCGGATTTCATCGTGCCGCTGGCGCGCGCGGTGGCCGCGGTGACGGTGGATCGCGGCGTGGGCATTTGCGGCAGCGGGGTTGGGGCATCCGTTTGCGCCAACAAGGTGGCGGGCGTTCGGGCCTGCTTGATTCACGAAAATTTTTCGGCGCATCAAGGTGTTGAGGACGACGATTTAAACCTGATCTGTCTTGGCGGCCTCGTGATCGGTCACGCCCTCGCCTGGGATTTGGTGCAGACCTTTCTCGCTGCGCGATTCAACGGCGCGGCGCGTTTTCGTCGCCGCCTGGCGAAAGTGGCGGATTTGGAAAAAAAGCTCTGAACACAAAAATACCATGACGACAAACCAACCACCACCGGCCAGAAACCCGAACTATAATTCCCGGCAAACGGAAATCGAAGGCTACGATTCCCTGGCGGAGCTGGCCCTGGATCTGCGCTGGTCGTGGAACCACGCCACCGATGACGTGTGGCGGCAGCTGGATCCCGCCCTGTGGGATTTTACCCAAAACCCCTGGGTGGTTCTACAGACCGTCTCCCAGGACAAGCTCGAAAGCGTCTTGGCCAATCCCACCTTCCGCAAGAAGATTGATGACCTGTTGCAGGCCAAGCATCGGGCGACGGAGACCCCCGCATGGTTTCAGAAGAACTATCCGCAGTCGCCCTTGAAGTGCGTCGCGTATTTCAGCATGGAATACATGTTGAGCGAGGCGCTGCCCATCTACTCAGGCGGGTTGGGCAATGTGGCCGGCGACCAGCTTAAAGCCGCCAGCGACCTGGGCGTGCCGGTGGTCGGCGTGGGGCTGCTCTACCAGCAAGGCTATTTTCGCCAGGTGATTGACCAGGACGGAGCGCAACAGGCTCTTTACCCGTACAACGACCCCGGGCAGTTGCCCATCACACCGCTGCGCCAGGCGAATGGCGAGTGGTTGCGGTTGGAAATCACCCTGCCCGGCTATTCGGTCTGGTTGCGCGCCTGGAAGGTGCAGGTCGGTCGGGTGAAGCTTTACCTGCTGGACAGCAATGACGCGGCGAACTTTCCCGCGCATCGCGGTATTACCAGCGAGTTGTATGGCGGCGGACCGGAGTTGCGGCTCGCGCAGGAAATGGTGCTGGGCATCGGCGGCTGGCGGCTGCTCACCGCCCTGGGCATCCAGCCGGAGGTCTGTCACTTGAATGAAGGTCATGCGGCTTTTGCGGTGTTGGAACGCGCCCGGAGTTTCATGGAGGAAAATGCGCAGCCTTTTGAAGTCGCGCTGGCCGCCACTCGGGCGGGAAATCTTTTCACAACCCACACGGCGGTGGCTGCCGGATTTGACCGTTTCACTCCGGCGCTCATCGAACAATACCTCGGTCATTATGCCACGCAGAAGCTCGGCCTCACCCTCCATGATTTTCTGGCCCTGGGCCGCCAGAACCCGGACGACGACGCGGAGAGTTTCAACATGGCTTATCTGGCCGTCCGGGGCAGCGGGTCGGTCAATGGCGTGAGCCGCTTGCATGGGCAAGTCAGCCGGCAGCTCTTTGCCCCGCTATTCCCCCACTGGCCGGTGGATGAAGTGCCGGTCGGCCACGTGACCAACGGAGTTCACATGCCGACCTGGGATTCGGCCGCCGCCGATGATCTTTGGACCAGGGCTTGTGGCAAAGACCGCTGGCTGGGGAACCCGAAAAATTTGGAGCAGGACATTCGCCACGTCTCCGACGACACCCTCTGGCAATTTCGCCTCGCCACCAGCAAATCGCTCGTGGAATACGCCCGTGAGCGTCTGGCCCGGCACTATGCCGCTGCCGGTGCGTCGCCCGAGACCGTTGAGGAGTCGAAACATTTGTTTGATCCCAACGCCTTGACCCTGGGTTTTGCGCGGCGCTTTGCGACCTACAAAAGACCCAATCTGCTGCTGTACGACCCGGAACGGCTGTTGCGCCTGTTATCCAATCCGCAGCGCCCGGTGCAAATCATCATTGCGGGCAAGGCGCATCCGGCCGACCTGGCGGGACAAGCCCTGATTCAGAAATGGATCCAGTTCATTCGCCGACCGGAGGTCCGTCCCCATGCGATTTTCCTCAGCGATTACGACATGCATCTGACCGGGCGCCTGGTGCAAGGCGTGGACGTCTGGATCAACACCCCCCGGCGACCATGGGAGGCGTGCGGCACGAGCGGCATGAAGGTGCTGGTCAACGGCGGCATCAATCTATCGGAACTGGACGGCTGGTGGGCGGAAGCCTTTGTCCCCGACCTGGGCTGGGCGCTGGGCGACGGTCAGGAGCATGGCAACGATCCATCCTGGGACGCGGCCGAAGCCGAAGCGCTCTACGAACGGCTCGAACGCGAGGTCATCCCGGAATTCTATAATCGCAACGACAAAGGCATTCCCACGGCCTGGGTCGCGCGAATGCGTGAAAGCATGGCGCAATTGACTCCGCGCTTCTCCGCGACGCGGGCCGTGTGCGAATACACCGAACAACATTATCTCCCGGCGGCGGCCGCCCGCCTATCGCGCGTGGCCAACCATGGCGCCGTCGGCAAACACATGGTGGACTGGCGGAACGAGCTGGACCAAAAATGGTCGTCGCTGCACCTTGGCGAAATGAAGCTGGCGACCCGCAACGGAACTCATGAGTTCGAGGTTGAATTCGGTCACGACGGTCTCGACCCGAAAGCAGTGCGGGTGGAGTTATACGCTGACGGAATCAAAGATGGTCCTGCCGTGCGGCTGGAGATGACCCGCCTGCCTCCGCCCGCCGGCAAATCCGGCGACGATATTTACAGTGCCACCGTGCCGTCGGCCCGGCCGCCGTCGGACTACACGGTGCGCGTGCTGCCGCGCTGCAACGGAGCCGCCATTCCGTTGGAAGCCGCGCGAATCTTATGGCAACGCCGATTTTAACTGAACCAATCATATGAGAACCTCGATCGAATACATCATCGTGGCGGTGCCGTTTCACGCCGATGCCGCGACCCATGACCAGCTGGCGCGAAAAGTGAATGAGCGACTGACCGCCGGTTACGAACTGCTGGGCGGACCATTTCTCAGCGAAGAAATGATGTATCAGGCCATGACGAAACCAATTTATCAGACCTCGCAAGCATCAACCTCATGAAAAGAAACACTCCGATCACCACCCTGTTCCTGGACATCGGCGGCGTCCTGCTGAATAACGGCTGGGATCACCTGGCCCGCCAGCGGGCGGCGAAACACTTCAAACTAAACCGGGCCGAGATGGAACAACGGCATGGCTTGAACTTTGAAACCCACGAGGAAGACAAGCTAACTTTCAATGAATATTTGGACCGCGTGGTCTTCTACGAAAAGCGTCCGTTCACGCGCGCCGAGTTTCGACGTTTCATGTTCGCGCAATCGAAACCGGTCGCCGGGATGATGGAGCTGGTCCGCAATCTGAAAGCCAGATTCGGATTGAAGATTATCGTCGTCAGCAACGAGTCGCGCGAATTGAACGCACATCGCATCAGCACCTTCAAGCTGGACAACTTTGTGGATGCTTTTATTTCCTCCTGCTTTGTCCACCTCCGCAAGCCTGACGCGGCCATTTTCCAGCTGGCGTTGGACATCGCCCAGACGCCCGCCCGGCAGATCGTCTATATTGAAAATACCCCGATGTTCGTCCAGGTCGCGGAAGGTTTTGGAATTCGAAGCATTCTGCACACGGATTACAAATCCACGTGCGCAAAACTGGCGGCATTGGGATTGCGGAATGACGCAGGAGCCACCCATGAAACGAACTGACCCGCTCATCCTGACCCTGAACGGCGGCTCGTCGAGCATCCGATTCGCGCTCTACCAGGTTGAGGAACCACTGAAGCCAGGGCTGTGCGGAAAGGTGGACCGCATCGGCCTGAGCGGAACGAATCTGGCGTTCCATGACCTGACCCGGAAACAGCCGGAGAGCCGCAACCTAACCGCCACCGACCATAAATCGGCGGCGAATTCCCTGATCGACTGGCTCGAACAGCAGAATGATTTCAAATCAGTAAAGGCCGTCGGACATCGGGTGGTTCATGGCATGAAACATACCGAGCCGGAAATTGTCACCCAGGAATTACTGGATGAACTGCATCGCATCAGCCCCTACGATCCGGATCATCTGCCCCGGGAGATTGAATTGATCGAGACGTTCCGCCAGCGGCACCCGAAACTGCCGCAGGTGGCCTGCTTCGACACGGCGTTTCACCAGACCATGCCGCGCGTGGCCAAACTGCTGCCGCTTCCACGTCGCTTCGACGCCCAGGGCATCCAACGCTATGGCTTCCACGGTTTGTCCTATGCCTATCTGATGGAAGAACTCGCGCGGCTCGGCGACCCGGCAGCGACGAAGGGCCGGGTGATCCTCGCGCATCTCGGCAACGGCGCCAGCCTGGCCGCGGTGCGCGACGGCAAGAGCATCGACACCAGCATGGGTTTCACGCCCACAGCCGGGTTGGTGATGAGCACCCGCACGGGCGATTTGGATCCCGGCCTCGCGCCATATCTGGCGCGCACCGCGCAGATGACCACCGGCCAGTTTTACAAAATGGTCAATCACGAGTCCGGCCTGCTCGGCGTTTCGGAGACCAGCTCCGACATGCGGGATTTGCTCGACCGTGAAAAGCAGGACGTGCGGGCAGCGGAAGCGGTGGTGCTGTTTTGTTATCAGGCGAAAAAGTGGATCGGCTCTTTCACCGCTGCGCTCGGTGGCTTGGACACGCTCGTCTTCGCCGGCGGCATCGGCGAAAACGCGCCACCTGTCCGCAAGCGCATTTGCGAAGGGTTGGACTTTCTTGGCATTAAATTGGACGACGCACGAAATAAAAAAAGCGCGGCGATGATTTCCACGACCGCCGGATGCGTCAAAGTGCGCGTAATTCGCACGGACGAAGAACTGATGATTGCACACTCGGTTCTGCGCGCCTGTCCGGATGATACATTCATCAAGACCGCTTTGCGGTAGGGTTACACCCCATAGCGAAGCTGTCCCCACCGCCGCAATTTAGTAGTGGCACCCGTGCTGATCGCGGCACAACCGATTTCTCAAACACGCTGTCAGCCAGACGCCAGCCGCAAACAAAAACGAAACGCACAGAACGAAAGAATTATTATGTTAAGCAAAGCAAAATCACTGGAAGGTTACAAGCTGGACAGCCTTGACGGGGAAATCGGAAAGGTCATCGAATTTTACTTCGATGACCGGCACTGGACCGTCCGCTATCTGGTTGCAGAAACCGGAACATGGCTCGCGGATCGGCAGGTGCTGATCTCCCCGTACGCCTTGTCCGCCGTGGACAAAGAGGCAAAAAACATCGCCGTTGATTTGACCAAAAAGCAAATCGAGGCCGGTCCCTCCCTGGACAGTGACAAGCCCGTTTCCCACCAATTTGAACAAGCCTACTACGGGCATTATTTATACCCTATGTATTGGGGTGGCCCCTACAGTTGGGGACCTTATCCCTACCCGATGCGCGACCGCGAACAGTGGAAAAAGTCCATCCAGCGTGAGGAAGCATCATGGGATCACCATTTGCGCAGCACTTACAGTGTGAGCGGCCATCACATCCAAGCCTTGGACGGCGAGATTGGCCACGTCCAGGATTTCATCATCGATGACGAGACTTGGGCGATTCGTTATCTCATCGTCGATACCCACAACTGGTGGCCGGGCAAAAAGGTTCTGGTATCGCCGCAATGGATCGAGCGCGTGAGTTGGGGCGAGCGAAAAGTCTTCGTCAATCTTGATCGCGAAACCATCAGGCAGTCACCGGAATACACGGAGGAGTCTCTGCTAAACCGGGATTATGAGGTTGGCCTGCATCGTCATTACAATCGCAAAGGCTACTGGGTGGATGAACTGGCGGCCGTGTAGCTTTTCGATTGACCTGCTGCCTCCGCTCACGGTCTGGATTGCCCGGTGGTGGGTTGGTCGCAGCGCAACCAAAGGCTTTTAATGATGAACCATAAAAATGGCAAGCTGTCCAAGAAACAATTATGGGTTAATACAAAATATGAAAACAAAAACTCTCACACCGGAACTGCTCCACAAGATGGATGCCTACTGGCGCGCCGCGAACTATCTTTCAATTGGCCAGATTTATCTCTACGACAATCCGTTGCTGAAGCGACCGCTGAAACTATCTGATGTGAAGCCGCTGGTGGTCGGACACTGGGGCACGACGCCCGGCCAGAATTTCATCTACGTGCATCTGAACCGGGTCATCAAGAAGTATGACCTGGATATGTTCTACATCGCCGGCCCCGGTCACGGCGGCCCGGCGCTGGTGAGTAATGTTTATCTCGAAGGCACCTGGAGTGAAGTTTATCCGAACATCACGCAGGACGAAGCCGGGCTGAAAAAACTGTTCACGCAATTCTCGTTTCCCGGCGGGATTTCCAGCCATGTGGCGCCAACGACGCCGGGGTCGATTCACGAAGGCGGCGAGTTGGGCTATTCACTCAGCCATGCCTTTGGGGCCGCGTTCGACAATCCCGATCTGATTGTCGCCTGCGTTGTCGGTGATGGTGAGGCGGAAACCGGTCCGCTGGCCACGGCATGGCAGTCGAACAAGTTTCTCGACCCGATAACCGACGGCGCGGTGATACCGATCCTGCATCTCAACGGCTACAAGATCAGCAACCCGACCGTCCTTGCCCGCATTGAGCATGAGGAATTGGAGCAATTTTTCCGCGGCTGCGGCTGGACGCCTTATTTTGTAGAAGGCGATGAGCCGAAAAAGATGCACGAACTCATGGCCGCGACCCTGGATAAAGCCATCGAGGACATCCGGCACATTCAAAAGAATGCGCGGGACAACCAGGACACCGCCCGGCCGCGCTGGCCGATGATCGTTCTCAAGTCACCGAAAGGCTGGACGGGACCGAAAGAAGTGGATGGCCTGAAAGTCGAGGGCACTTTCCGAGCGCATCAAGTCCCGCTACTGGTGGACTCCGCGCACCCAAAGCATGTCAAGCAGCTCGAAAGCTGGATGAAAAGTTACAAGGCCGAGGAGTTGTTTGATGAAAATGGACGACTCATTCCGGAATTGGCTGATCTCGCGCCAAAAGGCAACCGACGGATGGGCGCGAATCCGCACGCCAACGGCGGGTTCTTGCTGCGCGACCTGCGCATGCCGGACTTTCACGACCACGCGGTAAAAGTGCCTTCACCCGGTGCTGTGGACGGACAGGATACGATGGTGCTGGGCAAGTTCCTGCGCGACGTCGTCAAATTGAACGAGCATAATTTCCGCGTCTTCGGCCCTGACGAGACGCTCTCAAATCTTTTGGGTGCGGTCTTTGAAACCACCAACCGCCAGTGGGAGGCGCAAGAAGTAAAAACGGATGAATTCCTCGCGCCCGCTGGACGCGTGCTGGATTCGATGTTGAGCGAACATCAGTGCGAAGGCTGGTTGGAGGGTTATTTGCTGACCGGACGGCACGGGTTGTTCAACAGCTATGAGGCGTTCATCCGCATCGTGGACTCGATGTTCAGCCAGCACGCCAAATGGCTGAAGGTCACGTCGGAACTGCCTTGGCGCCGAAAAATTGCGTCGCTGAATTATCTGCTCGCGTCGCACGTCTGGCAACAGGATCACAACGGGTTCACGCATCAGGACCCCGGATTCCTCGACCACGTCATCAACAAGAAGGCCGACATTGTGCGCGTTTATTTGCCGCCGGATGCGAACTGTCTGTTGTCCGTGTTTGATCATTGTTTGCGCAGCCGGCACTACGTCAACGTGGTCGTGGCCGGCAAACACGCTCTCCCGCAATGGCTGACCATGGACGCCGCCGTGGTGCATTGCACCGAAGGCATTGGCATCTGGCAATGGGCCAGCAACGATCAAGGCTCCGAGCCGGACGTGGTGATGGCCTGCTGCGGCGACACTCCCACGTTGGAGATTCTGGCTGCCGTTTCCATTTTGCGCGAGCATCTGCCTGATCTGAAAATCCGAGTGATCAATGTTGTTGACCTGATGAAGTTGCAATCTGCGAGCGAACACCCGCACGGATTGAGTGAAGCCGATTACGATTCACTCTTCACCAAAGACAAGCACATCGTTTTTGGTTTCCATGGCTACCCGTGGCTGGTTCATCGGCTGACCTACCGCCGCACCAACCGCAACCTCCACGTTCGGGGCTACAAGGAAGAAGGCACCATCACAACTGCTTTTGATATGCGGGTGCAGAATGATCTCGACCGCTTTCATCTGGTGCAAGACGTGGTGGATCGGGTGCCGAATCTGGGTTCCAAAGGCGCCTACCTGAAGCAGCAGATGCGGGACAAACTCATTGAGCACAAGCATTACATTGATAAACACGGCCAGGATCTGCCGGAGATTCGGAATTGGAAGTGGGGCCGGAGCGAAACGCAAAACGGGAAACCGCTGGCAGCAAAGGCACGTGTCCCGGAACTAAAGTTACGGCGGATCAGCGGAACCAAAAATGGAAAACATAACCGCCTGACACGAACCCAAGGAATCTAAAATGCCCATTCAACTCAATGAAGAAAACGGCGGGAAGATTCTCATCGTTCACGTCAGCGGGAAGCTGGTAAAAGCAGATTACGAGCACTTTGTACCCGAGTTCGAGCGACTCGTCCGGCAGCACGGAAAGTTGCGAGTGCTGTTCGATATGACCGGCTTCCACGGTTGGGAAGCCGGCGCGGCGTGGGAGGACCTCAAGTTCGGTGTCGCACACTTTGCCGATATCGAGCGACTCGCCATGGTCGGGGAAAAGAAGTGGCAGCAGGGCATGGCGACATTCTGCAAGCCGTTCACGAAAGCAACAGTCAAATACTTCGATCACACCGACGACGACGGAGCGCGGAAGTGGTTGGCGGAGGCATAAAACACTATGAATGTGCTGAAGAACAATCACCACCGGTTTGAAAATCCCAATGGCGAAGAACTACATCATGGCCATCCTCCTTATTGGAAACGCGCGCATCGTGACTGGCGGATCTGGTTCTGCGTGATTTTGATGCTGGGGGCCATGCTGGTCTATTTGATGAGTGGTGATTTGAGGTGGCAGATTCACGGTCAATCCCAGCAACCCGTTTCAGGCACTGTCGGGAAATAGCAGTTATTCCACAACTGATCAAACGATGACGGGTCCGCCATACCCGCCAGTCGGAGCGTTTCCAATGATTCTTGGTAGGGTTATACCCCATAGCGACGGGAAGGTTTTCGGGGTTACTTTACGGCGCATGAAAATTAAACAGAGCATGGAGTTGACGTCTCGCGAGTTGATTTCTTCCGCGAAAGGACGGTCCTCATGACCAAGACAAACGGCTTGGTTGACCGAATCAAGATTGGGCTGGCGATGGCGCTATTGGCGACCTTGACAGGATGCATTGGTTGGGTTGGCGGAGGCTACGGCGGCGAAGTGGATGTGTCGGGGCCTGATTTGTATCTTTTCGGCGGTGGCTATGATAGAGGGCGCGATGTGCATGGTTATAGTCAGCGCGGATTTGCAAGTCGTGCGGCGGCACACCCTGGAGGCGGCGGGCATTCGGGCGGCGGTGGGGGAAAGCGGTGAACCATGCAACTTAACCGACCTGATAAATCTACAACTATGAAATTTTCAAACCGATTTGCACGTTTTGCCGGTCTTTCAACGATCGCATTGTTTGCGAATGTGTGTTGTATTTTGCCGGCGGACCTTCGCGCGGACGAGCCGAATAACACGGAACAAAAACCAGTGGTCGTGCAACGGGCCTTCACGTCGCCCGATGACGCCATAAAAGCCTTGCAGGCGGCCACCGAAGCCAAAGACAACGCGGCTTTGAGCGAAATTTTTGGGCCGGAGGTACAGGAACTATTGACCGGCGACAAAGTGCTGGATGCAAATAATGCGCAGAGGTTCGCCACCGCCCTGGCACAGGGCTGCAATCGTGTGGAGGAGGGCGAGGACAAAATCACTCTTGAGGTTGGCACAAACAACTGGCCGATGCCAATTCCACTCGTGAAAACCAACGGGCAATGGCGCTTCGACACGGCGGCGGGCAAGGAGGAGATTATCAACAGGCACATCGGGAAGGATGAACTCCACGCCATCGGCGTTTGCCGGGCTTACGTGGCGGCGCAACGGCAGTATGCCAGCTCGAATCCGGGCGCGGATGGAGTAGTGAAGTATGCGCAGAAATTCAAGAGCACGCCGGGAAAAAAAGATGGCCTCTACTGGCCGGCGGCGGGAAACGAACCGGCCAGCCCATTCGGACCTTTGGTGGCGGAAGCTCATGCCGAGGGTTACGTCAAGCATAAGGACGCGGGTCCGCATCCGTTTCATGGTTATTATTTCAGAATTCTGACTCGGCAAGGCCAGGCAGCGCCCGGCGGGAATATGGACTATCTGAGCCACGGCGGTTTGACGGGCGGATTCGCGCTGGTGGCTTATCCGGAGCATTGGGACCAGTCAGGCATCATGACCTTTATCGTCAATCAGGACGGCAAGGTGTTTCAGCAAAATTTTGGTGAAAAAACTTCCCGGATTGCGCGGGCGATGAAGGAATACAATCCGGACAGCGAATGGACGCTGGTGCAGGATGAGGGAGTATTGGACGCGGTGTCTGAGAAGTAATGTCGGCTAGTTCCCCGGGTGGCCTTCCGGCATATACCCGACCGGCCAGAAACGACGGCCCGACACATATGCCTATGAGCCCAGACAGCGTAAAGCCAATCAAAGATCAGGCGATCGTCGCAACCAACCTGACCAAATGGTTTGGTGAAGGCGAGGCTAGGATGACCGCTGTGAATGATGTCGGGCTTGTTGCGCACTTTGGTGAGATGCTGTTTATCGTCGGCCCCTCCGGCAGCGGCAAGACGACCATGCTGAGCATGATTTCCGGCATCCTGCGGCCGAACGCCGGCAACGTCAAAGTCAAGGGAGCCGATATCTGGACGCTGAATAATGACCAGTTGGCGGATTTCCGCCTGAACACGATTGGCTTCGTCTTTCAGGATTACCATTTGTTTCCACGATTGACAACGGCCGAGAACATCGCGATCCCGCTGATTCTGAAACAGCGCAACTGGGATGAATCCATCAGCGAGGCCAGAAAACAACTTGAAATTGTCGGTCTTAAAAATCGGGGCGACATGCTGCCGGTGAAACTTTCCGGCGGCGAGCAGCAGCGCGTGGCGATTGCGCGGGCGATCATCAGCCGGCCGGAGATTTTGATTTTTGACGAACCAACCGCTTCGCTCGATGGCGATACGGGCAGGATGATCATCGCGTTTGTAAAAGAGAATATCCTCAATGAAAACCGCTGCATTCTGATCGTCACCCATGATGCGCGCATCAACGAATATGCGGACCGAATCCTCCACATGGAAGATGGCCACCTGAGCGCCGGTGCAGAAGACAAAGGAACCGAATGAATGCTGACGAACCCAAACCGGTGGTCAAGGCGGCCGGGCTGAAGCCGGAAACCACTGCGCCGGTGCCCGATCCCAAAGCGCTCGCGCTGACCCGCGATAAAAACGCTGACGAACCCAAACCCGCAACCCCAGTTGAAATTAAAACCGCCGGCAAGCCTGATGCCAAACTTGGGACAATGGTCGGGAGCAAACCAAAAGTTGAACTGGAAGAAACCAAGCCTGAAGCCAAAACCGTCGCGCCCAAGACCGCGATTGGAAATAAAATCATCTTTACCATCGCCATCATCGGCATTCTGGCCGGACTGGTTGCCGCTTACATTTTTGGCCTGGAGCGAAAAGCCCAGCCGCCAGTGTTTAAGCCGGTCAGCAATCCTTTTGATTCGGCCATCTATGCCAATGGCATGATTGAGAGCGATCTGCCAAGCGGCGAAAACATCAATATCTTCCCGCAAGTTTCCGGCCCGATCACCCAGGTGTTTGTGCAGGAGGGGCAACAAGTGTCGGCCGGCACAACACTGTTCACCCTTGAGGATTCCGTGCAGCGAGCAAACACGGAACTGGCCGCAGCCAACTTGAAAGTGGCTCGCGACCAATATGACAAGCGCCGCGCCGCTTACGACGTTGATCCGAAATCGGTCAGCAAGGACGTTCTGGATACGGCGGAAGATGCCGTCAACCAGGCAACTGCCGCGTTGAAGGCCGCCAATGCGTTGCTGCAATATTATTCCGTCAAAGCGCCGATTGACGGCGTCGTGCTGGCCGTCAACGCGACGGTCGGTGGCTACGTGTCGTCGCAGGGTGATTATGACACCTATACCGAGTTGTTTGATCCGCTCGTAATCATGAGCAGCCCGCAGGATTACATGCAAGTGCGCTGCTATGTGGACGAAATCCTCGTCTCACGGTTGCCGTCGCACTGGCATATACAAGCGCAGATGCAAATCACCGGGACGGATATCAAGGTGCCGCTGGAGTTCGTCCGGGTGCAGCCCTACATCTCGCCCAAGATCGAGCTGTCGAATGAAAAGCAGGAGCAGGTGGACCTGCGCGTGCTCCCCGTGATTTTTCGATTCGAAAAAAAGGACTTCCCGGTCTACCCCGGCCAGATGGTGGATGTCTTTATCGGACAAGAAACGACCGGAGCAAACGCTACGAACAATTTCTAATATGAGATACAGCGGCATCCTGCGCATCGGCTTCAAGCTGCTTGTCAATGATCGGGGCAAGTTCTTTGCCCTGTTGATCGGCATCACCTTTGCCGTGTTCCTGATGATGGAAATGACCGCCATGTTCGCCGGAATCCTCAATCGCGCTTTTTCGCCGGTCACCAATATCGGAGCCGCGATGTGGATCATGGATCCAGCGGTGAACACGGCCACCAGTCCAATTCCGATGCCGGGATATGTGCTGGACGCGGCGCGCAGCATGGATGGGGTCAGTTATGCGGTGCCGCTTTTCATGGGCGGCGCGATGGTCAAGCTCGCCAGCGGCACTTATCAAGGGGTCAATGTGGTCGGACTCGACGACAGCAGCCTGTTTGGCCGGCCCGAACTGGAACAGGGCAATATTCAGGACATCTATGCCGACAACACTTTCTTTGTGGTGGATGACGCTGAATTCTCCAAGCTGGGGAACCCGAAGATCGGCACGACCTTTGAACTCAATGATCATCGCGGCAGGATTGTGGGTATTGCCCGGGTCGCTGCCAATGGACTGAACGGCGTGCCGACGCTTTATACCACTTACAATCGCGCGATTGAATACCTGCCTTCGACGCGCTTCACCATGTCCTATGTTCTGGTGCAGCCGAAAAATGACGCGGCGGTGGCCGGCATCAAGCGACAAGTCGCCCAGCTTGGCTATGTCGCCTTCACCAAGGATGAATTCAACAACCGGATCACCCACTACTACACCTACCAGACCGGGATTGGCACCAACATCCTGTTGATGACCATCATCGCGTTTATTGTCGGACTGTCCATCTCCGGCCAGACGTTTTACACCTTCATCCTCGAAAACCTGGAGAAATTTGGCGCGTTAAAAGCCATCGGGGCCAAGGGGCGCGAATTGGTTTATATGATCCTGTTCATGGCGTTCTTTACGGCCATGATCGGATATGGCTTGGGGATCGGATTGGTGACGCTGATGATTTCGATTGCCCGCTATCGGCTGCCCAACTACGCGGCGATGATTACATTCGGGAACCTAGGGCTGGCCTTCGGCATGGTCCTGCTCATTGCCGGAATCTCAAGTTATATCGGCATACGCAAGGTTCTCAAGATCGAGCCATTCGACATCTTTCGCGGATAGCCACGAGCCATTCCATGAGAACCTTAATCTTCCAGCTCAAAACCGTAACCGGACCAACCATGGTCTCACTGGCGTGCGTGGCTCTGTTTGCCGGCTGCAGCTTCGCGCCAAAATATTCAGAACCATCGGTTCAAACGCCGGTTGCTTTCAAAGAAATGTCGCCAGCGCAATCATCGGTAACCGAAGGCTGGAAAGCCGCCGAGCCAAAGGACGATGTGCTTCGCGGCCAATGGTGGGAAATGTTTCACGAGCCGGAGCTGAACGCGCTTGAAAGCCAGGTGAACGTTTCCAATCAGACTGTCGCCGTTGCGCTGGCCAATTTTCTTGCCGCGCGGGCCGTGGTCAAACAAGCCCGTTCGCAATATTTCCCGACCGCGACCGCCAGCCCTTCGGTCACGAGATCACGGCAGGCTACATCTCAAAACCAATCCAGCTCGTCATCGTCAGCCTCAACTTTTACCGAATATGCGCTGCCCTTTGACGCCTCCTGGGAGCCGGATTTCTGGGGCCGCATTCGCAACACGGTGAAAGCCAATTCGCTGGAAGCCCAAGCCACGCTGGCCGATCTCGAAAACGTGCGGCTGACGATGCAGGCGGAAGTGGCGGTGGATTATTTTCAGCTTCGCGTGCTGGATGCGCAGAAGCGACTTTTGGATGCGACGGTGATCGCCTATCAGGAATCACTAAAGCTGACCCAGGCCCAGTATGGCGCGGGCCTGGCGTCTGACCAGGATGTTGCACAAGCCGAGACGCAGCTCAACACCACGCTCGCGCAAGCCACCGACCTTGGCATCCAGCACGCCCAGCTCGAACACGCCATCGCGACGCTCCTCGGTCAACCGGCCTCATCATTTTCCATCGCCACCAGTTCGCTGACCACAAAACCGGTTGCCATTCCTTTGGGCGTTCCGTCGCAACTGCTCGAACGGCGTCCCGACATCGCCGCCGCCGAACGCCGCGTTGCCGGGGCGAACGCACAAATCGGCGTGGCCCGCGCGGCTTATTATCCAACCATCACCTTGAACGGCTCGGCGGGATACCAGAACACCTCCGTGCAAAATCTATTTTCCGGGCCGGGTCTGGTCTGGTCCGTCGGTGCGACGCTGGCGCAAACGCTTTTCGACGGCGGACTGCGCAAAGCGGTCACCGAACAGTCCCAGGCGATCTATCAGGGCACCGTTGCGAATTACCGTCAGACCGTGCTCACCGCGTTTCAGGAAGTCGAAGACAATTTGTCAACGCTGCGAATCTTGTCGCAGGAACTTCAACAACAGAATGCCGCCGTCACCTCGTCACAGTGTTACCTCAACCTTGCCGACGTCCGCTATCAATCCGGCATGGATATTTACCTCAATGTGATCAATGCGCAAACGGCGCTCCTAAACAATCAACGGACAGCCCTGAACCTCCAGCTGGAACAACTGACGGCGAGCGTCCAATTGATCAAGGCCCTCGGCGGCGGCTGGGATGCTTCGCTGAAAACAACCGCCGCCACTCCCTGAACTAAAACTTGGTTATGAACACGCAACTGTTAATCGATGCTGCCAAAAAATTGGTTGCCGACGACAAGGGGTTGCTGGCGATGGATGAAAGCAATCCCACCTGCAACAAACGCTTCGCGAAACTGGGCATCCCGCAAACGGTGGAGGCCCGCCGCGCGTATCGGGAATTAATCATCACTGCGCCCGGTCTCGGTGAGTGCATCAGTGGCGTCATTCTTTATGACGAGACCATTCGGCAGTCGAAAAACGATGGCACGCCCTTTCTTAAAGTCCTCGCTGACGCGGGCATCATTCCCGGCATCAAAGTGGATACCGGAGCCAAGGATCTGGCCGCTCATCCCGGCGAAAAAATCACGGAAGGTCTGGACGGTTTGCGCGACCGGCTGGCGGAATATTTTCAAATGGGTGCCCGTTTTGCCAAATGGCGCGCGGTGATTGGCATCGGCGATGGCATTCCGAGCCGGAGTTGCATTGAGGCCAACGCACACGCGTTGGCCCGCTATGCGGCGTTGTGTCAGGAGGCTGGAATGGTTCCTGTCGTCGAACCGGAAGTGCTCATGGACGGCGATCATACGCTGGAGCGTGGCCGCAAAGTGACCGAGGAAGTCTTGCGCAATGTTTTCATCCAGCTCAATTGCCAGCGCGTGCTGCTGGAAGGCATGATTCTCAAACCCAACATGGTGCTGCCAGGATTGACCTGCTCCACGCAAGCATCCGTGGACGAAGTGGCTGATATCACCATGAAAAGTCTTTGGCGCACCGTCCCTGCTGCGGTTCCCGGTATTGCTTTTCTGTCCGGCGGCCAATCCGCTGAACTGGCTTCGGCCCGATTGAATATGATGAATTTACGTTTCAAGTCACAACTGCCGTGGGCGCTGGCATTTTCGTTTGCCCGCGCCATCCAGCAACCGGCCCTGGAGATTTGGCAAGGCAAGGAGTCCAACGTGAAAGCGGCCCAACAAGCCTTGCTTCATCGTGCCCGATGCAACCGCGCTGCGCGCCGGGGTGAATATACCGCCGCAATGGAAAGGACATGAGCATGACAACGAAAAGACATGCCATGGATCAAATATCCCTCTATCCACTGCGCTTCGAACCGATCTTTCAGTATCGGCTTTGGGGTGGCCGGCGGCTGGCCAAATGGCTCAGCACGCCGTTGCCCGGCGATGGCCCCATCGGCGAAGCCTGGCTGCTGAGCGACCGCGAGGATCATCCAAGCCGCGTCGCCGATGGGCCGCTCAAAGGACAGACCCTCGGACAATTGCTCCATCAATGGCCGGAGCAGATGCTGGGAAAACTGCCCGGGCGCTTCCGCCGGTTCCCGCTACTGCTGAAGTTTCTCGACGTGCGCGACACGCTCTCGGTTCAAGTGCATCCATCGGATCAGCAAGCCCAGTATATCCCTGCAGGCGAGACCGGGAAGACCGAAGCTTGGGTGGTGCTGGAGGCGGGGACAAAAAGCCGCATTTACGCGGGCCTCAAGCCTGCCACCACGGCAGACACTCTACGGCAGGCGCTCGCGAATGGAACGGTGGCGGACCAGCTCGCATCCGTCACACCGAAGCCCGGCGCCGGAATTTTGATACCGGCCGGAACCGTTCATTCGTTGGGCGACGTGGTGGTTTTTGAAGTGCAGGAAAACAGCGACGTGACGTTTCGCCTTTACGACTGGAACCACATTGATGCCAAGACCGGTAAGCCTCGACCTCTGCAAGTTGATCAGGCGACGGCCTGCATTGATTTTGCGCAAGGTGCAATCGGTCCGGTGGTGCCAATGGTGGATGAGGTAAAGCCGGTGTTGCGCGAGCGGCTCTTTGATTGTGAACATTTTGGGCTGTGGCGGTTCGGCGCGGAATCGCCATTTGGAGTCGGTGCCGAAAGAACTCCGCGTGTGCTAGTGTGCCTCGCCGGCGACGGTCAGGTGGAACACGCGGGCACCCATTACGCCATCGGCAAAGGCGACGTGGTACTCCTGCCCGCCGTGGTGGGAGCGTGTTTATGCCGGCCATGCGGAGCCATCAGCTTGTTGGAGATTTCATTGCCGGAAGGAAAATAACCACATGAAAAAACTCATCGTTTTCGATCTGGATGGCACGCTGGCCGAAAGCAAAGCTTCGCTCGATGCCGAGATGGCCAAACTGCTTGCCGCGTTACTGGGAATTGTGAAGGTGGCCGTGATTTCCGGCGGCGATTGGCCGCAGTTTGAGAAGCAAGTGCTTTCCAATCTTCCTCATGACGAACACCTGAAGAACCTGTCTCTGCTTCCCACCTGCGGCACAAAGTTCTACCAATACGCAAGCGATTGGAAAAAGATCTACTCGGAAGATTTCACCTCGGACGAAAAAAAGAAAATCATCAGTTCGTTAAAGCAGGCGCTCGAAGCGGCGGGCTTCAAAGTCAAAAAGGTCTGGGGAGAAACCATTGAAGACCGGGGAAGCCAGATTACTTTCTCCGCATTGGGACAGCAGGCGCCCATCGCAGAAAAGAAAAAATGGGACCCGGATTTCAGCAAGCGGAAGAAGATCAAGGCGCTCCTTGATAAACTGATCCCCGAGTTTTCCGTGCGTCTGGGTGGCACGACATCCGTTGATGTCACCAAGCCGGGCATTGATAAAGCCTACGGGATTCGAAAACTCCGGGACATCCTTGGCATTGCCATTGATGAGATGATTTTTATCGGCGATGCGTTGTTTCCCGGCGGAAACGACTATCCAGCCAAAGAAGCAGGAGTTGTGTCCATCCGGGTCCGGGATCCCAATGAATCGAAACGGGTGATTGAAGCCATTGTCGCTTGTCTGGGTGGCGTTCAAACCACAAAACCTCGTGCGGAGAAGGCCGGATGAGTGACTTTCAATTACAACGCCTGGGAATGTTGATGGAGCCGGAGCCGGGCAACCCGCAGGAGATTGAAGGCGTCCTGAATCCGGCGGCCACTCGCGGCCCGGACGGCAAGCTTTACCTGTTTCCAAGGCTCGTCGCCAAGAACAACTATTCACGCATCGGCATCGCCCGCGTAAAATTCAACGAAGCCGGCGATCCATGCGGAGTAGAACGTCTCGGCATTGCGCTGGAGCCGGAAGTTGATTACGAGCGACGGTCTGACGGTAGCGGCGGCTGCGAGGATGCCCGTGTCACCCTTGTCGAGCCGCTTGAGCATTACGTCATGACTTACACGGCGCTTTCGCCGAGCGGACCCCGAATTGCCCTGGCGATGTCGGAGGATTTGTTCCACTGGGAGCGGATTGGGCTGGCGTCCTTTGAACCCTTTCAAGGCATTGATTTCGTCCACGTGGACAACAAGGACGCCAGTATCTTCCCCGTCGCCATTCCCAATCACGCCGGAAAGATGCAACTGGCCCTTCTTCACCGTCCGCTTTTCCCCGGCACCCGCCCCGAGGAAACCGCCTGCCAGGGCGAGTCCCGGATTGTGGATCGCGAACATGAAAGCATCTGGATTTCTTATTGTCCCATGCCGCCCGAGAGCCTGGAGCCGCATCGTCCCGGCCTGTTCAACTCGCATCATCGGCTGGCCAGTCCCGTTTCAGCCTGGGAACAGCTAAAAATCGGCGGCGGCACTCCACCCATGCTGACTCGGCACGGCTGGCTGATCCTTTACCACGGCGTGAGCAAAATGGCGGAACCGGGCAGCGACGGACGCCAGCTATGCTATTCGGCCGGAGTGATGGTTCTCGCAAAGGAACATCCGCGCGAAATCCGTTATCGTTCGGTGGAGCCGGTGTTGACGCCGGAAATGCCGCAGGAACGCCACGGGACCATCGCCAACGTCGTGTTTCCCAGCGGCATTGACCGGCGTGACGATCTCGGCACGCCCGACCGCTTTGACGTTTATTACGGTATGGCCGACAACCGGATTGGCGTGGCCCGCCTTGACCTGCCGGAACACCTGCCACCAGGAGCAGCCGCCGACCCGCCGGAAGCAACGCGTCACACACCCGTTCTCGAAAATTCAAGACCGTGAAAGCACAAATTTTATGAAACCAGACGCCGACCAGCCCAAGGCTCCCGAACCAAAACCGAGTGCATCCGCAGATTCGAAGCCTAACGCTACCGATACCAAGACTGACGCGAAGCCCACAGCACCAGCATCCAAACCGGGCGCGAAGCCTGATGCCAAACCCGATGCGAAGGACGATTTGAAAACGCTGCCGCTGGCGGAGGTGGAGAAAAAATTGGGGTCGTCGCCGGAAGGCCTAACTCAAGCCGAGGCGCAGAAACGGCTCACCCAATACGGGCCGAATGAACTTACCGAGAAGAAGACGAATCTCTTTCTGAAATTCCTCTCCTATTTTTGGGGACCTATCCCGTGGATGATTGAGATTGCGGTGATTTTGTCGGGCGTGGTCGGACACTGGCCGGATTTTTTCATCATCCTTTTATTGCTGGTGGCCAATGCCGTAGTCGGATTCTGGGAGGAACGCGAGGCGAGCAATGCCATTGAGGCCCTCAAGGCCAAGCTGGCGGTCAAGGCCCGGGTGAAACGGGATGGGAAGTGGATCAACCCGCCGGCGCGCGAGTTGGTTCCGGGCGATATCATTCGCATGCGCTTGGGCGATATTGTGCCGGCGGATGCGCGTTTGCTGGACGGCGACCCGGTGGAGGTGGATCAATCCGCGCTGACGGGAGAGTCGTTGCCCGCTGAGCGCAAATCCGGCGACGCAGTATTTTCCGGTTCGATCATCCGCCAGGGCGAAATTGGCGCAATGGTCTATGCCACGGGCGAGAAAACCTATTTCGGCAAGACGGCGCAACTGGTGCAGGAGGCACACACCGTCAGCCATTTTCAAAAGGCGGTTTTGAAAATCGGCAATTACCTGATCATTCTCGCGGTGGCGCTGGTAGCCGTGATTGTTGGTTTCGCAATTTACCGTGGTGACGCGATCCTCACCACGCTGCAATTCGCCCTGGTGCTGACGGTGGCGGCGATTCCTGTGGCGATGCCGACGGTGCTGTCAGTGACGATGGCGGTTGGCGCGCGCCTGCTTTCGAAAAAACAGGCGATTGTGAGCCGATTGGTGGCGATTGAGGAATTGGCGGGCGTGGACGTGCTGTGCGCGGACAAGACCGGCACTCTGACCCAGAACAAACTGACGTTGGGCGATCCGTTCAGCGTGAATGATGTTCCTGCCGATCAAGTCATCCTCAATGGCGCGCTGGCGTCACGCGCGGAGAATAACGACACGATTGATCTTGCCGTTCTGGGCGGACTGAAAGAAAAGGAAGCGTTAAAGGGTTATGAGGTGGTCCATTTCCAGCCATTCGACCCGGTGCATAAACGCACCGAGGCCACCGTCAAAGCCAAGGATGGAAAGACGTTCAAAGTGACGAAGGGTGCGCCACAGGTGATTTTGGCATTGTCGGCCAACGCCGGGCAGGTGAAGCCCGCCGTCGAGAAGGCAGTCAACGAATTCGCGGCTCGTGGCTTTCGTTCGCTGGGCGTGGCGCGGGCCGAGGGCGACGGGCAATGGCAATTTCTGGGCGTGTTGCCTTTATTCGATCCGCCACGCGAAGATGCCAAGGCCACCATAGCAACTGCACTGGCCATGGGAGTGAAGATCAAGATGGTTACAGGCGATGCACTCGCCATCGCCCGGGAAACCGCGAAAAAATTGGACATGGGCACAAATATCCTCGATGCCGCCAGCCTGGGTGACTCGAAGAAACAAGAAACCACTGAGGTGGCCGAGTCCATCGAGAAAGCTGACGGTTTCGCCCAGGTGTTCCCCGAACACAAATTCCACATTGTGGATGTTTTGCAGAAACGCGGCCACATCGTGGGCATGACCGGCGACGGGGTGAATGACGCCCCCGCGCTCAAGAAAGCTGACTGCGGTATCGCCGTTTCGGGTGCGACCGACGCGGCGCGCGCGGCGGCGGCCATCGTGCTGACGACGCCCGGCCTGTCGGTAATCATTGACGCGATCAAGGAGAGCCGGAGAATTTTCCAGCGGATGAACAGCTACGCGATCTACCGCATCGCCGAGACGCTGCGCGTGCTGTTGTTCATGACGCTGGCAATTCTGATTTTCAACTTCTATCCATTGACAGCGGTGATGATCGTGATGCTGGCGTTGCTCAACGACGGCGCCATCCTGTCCATCGCGTATGACAATGTTCATTACAAGGATAAGCCCGAAGCCTGGAACATGCGTATGGTGCTGGGGATTTCCACGGTGTTGGGCGTCATCGGTGTTGTCTCCGCCTTCGGGTTGTTTTATCTCGGTGAGCGCGTCTTTCATCTCGACCGCGCCCACATCCAGACGTTGATGTATTTGAAGCTGTCCGTGGCGGGACATCTGACAATTTTCCTGACGCGCACGCGCGGCCCGTTCTGGTCTCATCGTCCGGCGCGGATTTTATGGATGGCCGTGGTCGGCACGCAAATCGTGGCGACGTTGATCGCGGTTTACGGGCTGTTTATGACGCCGCTGGGCTGGGGTTGGGCTGGGTTTGTTTGGGGTTATGCGTTGCTGTGGTTCCTGGTGAACGACCGCATCAAATTGCTCGCCTACCGGATTTTTGATCCAGTCAAAAAAGCCGGGGCAAAACCTGAAGCCAAAGCCAGGATACCATCCGATTTAACGCCGCAGATCGCCGCGCGGGCGTATGAAATTTACGAGCAGCATGGACGTCGGGATGGTCAATCAGTTCAGGACTGGGGACAGGCGGAGCGGGAGATCCGGAAAGTTGAACCTCATAAATAGACAGACGCAAATGAACGGCGTGCTCGTCTGAGGGGTCATTCCTTGACCCTCTTGGCCTCCCACTCCGAAACGGCGTTGACTTTTGCCATGTCCACGTCAACTTCTATATTTCCCTTGATGGTGTCGCCGCTAAGTATGCCGCTATAGGTGGTCGTCGTTTTCCCGCTTATGCCTTCTCGAACCGTCTGAAACAAGACTTCATCGACTTTAAATACACCGTTGGTGATGGTTGTCGTGCTGTTGCTCTTATTGACCGTCCCCGTCAAAGTCTCGCCTTGAAGCTTCAGGGTAAAGGTAATGTTCGGGGTCTTGCCATCCGGATTTGTGGGTGCCGCCCACTTCCAAGTCCCGGTAGGATTGATGGTTGGCTCCCCGGCCCAGGTGGTTAAACCGGTGGCGGCCAAGAGGCCGGCCAATGCTGGAATGATTAATTTTTTCACATGTTCTATTTTTGTCCCGCATGTCAGCAACCTGATGCGGTCTGTCTGCGGCCCTTATCAAATAGTTGTCGACGCAGGCTTGCTATTTTGTTTAAGAATATTTCTTGGTTATTTGCTTATTCTTACTGCAAGCACACTACGGCTTGGGCCGATCTTTAACTATGGGGTGAACACCCCATTGTGATTCGCATTCAAGAAATCCATGTTTAATGGTAGTGAACAAAAAAATTCATATGTTAGATAGACCAGCTTCTGCAACGGCTAATACCATCCCGTCCGGCCATGCTGCCACCATCGACGACAAAAACGATGAAAACTTGTACCAAACAAGAGGGCTTGCACGAAAGGTCAAAGGCCCGCCCGAAGCGGCAAGAGATTTAGCGGGACGTTATAGGAAGCGCTAGGCCATGATGAAAGGCACCATAAGCCACTCAATGAACACAATCTCAAATTTCGGACTGTGGAAATGCTGTTTAGCTTTGGTGTGTAGTTGCTTGGTCTTGGGAGTTGCCGGATGCGCGTCTTATTTTCCCACCAGCGAATCGCAATATCAGAAGTTGCAGACCAAAGAAATTAAGGAAGGGACGAACACAAGCCAGACAATGCCCCGTCCCGAGGAAACACCTTATGAAGGCAGGGGTATGAATAATCAAAGCGCACCGTAGCTGCCACGTTTGAACTTTGCCGAGCGTGATACAGTTTAATGCGCAGGACTTTCTGCACGAACCATTTAAAGCAAAGCATATAACTGTAAAAGGCAGACCCAATGAGCAGTCAATTGACAACCACGTTAAACTGCCTGCCGAGCTTGCAGCGGATTGAGCGCAAGCCTCTTTGTGTTTGCCTTGGACTGATTGGTGCGACTCCTGTCAGGACACGCTATGAAAGCGGCTGGACAATAAATCAGGCGAAGCGCCATGCTCACAAGGGAGGAGGATTCAACCTCGGACGACTTACCGAATGGGAACTTCACGACCTTTACATCGAGTGCCACAAACTCTGGCTTGAAGGTTGCAAAATGATCCAGACTCACTTGGTAAAGAACCACGAGGCGGCAGCCAAATGGAACGCCCTGTGGGCGCGACTTGAAGAACTGTTTAAACGGAGAGGGGTCACTGCTTGAAACAAGTGTGAGTCGCCATCATATATAGCCATTGTCCAACGCTCACAAAATCATTGAAGACGGCAATTTTCCTGGCGGTAAGAGTCTTTTCTCATGGACGAGCGGATTACATCCATGCCATTGATTCGACTTGACGGTACAATTATGGCAGGTCAGGAGATTTTCAACAGTTTGGCCAGACGCCGACCGCACGTCGGCGCATAAACGCCAGTCCCAACAGTCCAAGGCCAAGTATTGAAATGAAGTTGGCCTCTGGCGCTGCGGTTGCCACAATGGAATTCACTTGCCAACCAACGTAATATGTCCCGTCATCGGTACCGGTCATAAGTCCATCCAGCACTGGAATCCCATAGGGGGCACCCATACCTACGTTAAACTCGCTAAAGGTTAGAGACGTTGGGCTAGCTGCAATAATCTGTGTCTCGATTGACGGTATGGCAATATCCCAACTCCCCGAAAACGCTTGCCCCTGATAGATGCCGGATCCACTAACTGGTATAAGAAGGGGAGAATAAAAGGCTCCACCATTTATATCCTGATAGTTATCAAATGAAACAATACCATTATTACCGACGGTAAGAGTTGCCGACCCGACGACCCCTCCGGGTCCAGTTGGTTCAGTTCCAACCACTTCCACCATATTGAAAGACCCGCTATATGGACTAAGGGTAACAGTACCAACTTCTTCGAGAGTTTGGGCTATCGGGTCATAATACAAAGTTTCAGTAAGCGTGGTGCAAGATGCTACAAATGCTCCAATATAACCCGGTGCAGGTGTCAAACCCACCTGTATGTATCCACTGACTGGCCCAGAATAATAATAAATTTGGGAATGTCCGGATATTGGCACAAGCCCAAGGATTAGTGTGGCCGATATTTGTAAAGTTCGAGCGAATTTCACTATTCTCCTTTGCCTTAATTGAATAATCCATCCTGATACCATTCTCATGGAGCTTAGTTTAAAGCGTACTTTTCGTCAAGCACATTGTAGTGTAGAAACAATAATGGAGTGATGTCCTGAAAATATTCTGGGTGTTGGTATTGGCCTTAGTTGCTTCGTTTGCCGGGTGGGACTTTCCGGACAGCAGATGGCGGCTGATTTCATTAACTCCTTCGATAACTTTGGAAATTGGGCATACAAATAACAATTAGCAATTCTGTGGAGATTCGCGGGCCATGCTTTTCCAAATGGCATTTTTCCCTTGGCCGCAACAAACGAAGGAAGATCACTGATAAGAACTTATGGATAGGCGTAGGCGCAGGCGCAGGCGCGGTATTTACCCTAGGATTTCGCGGGTCACTGCGATGGTTGGCGCGGTTTCCGCCTAGGTTTCCGCCAGTTTTCAGCGGTTCCATAGCAAATCACCCCGTGAATAGAGTTCACACGCCGGTAAATCAGCGGGTTTTAGCTTGGTTTTAAAGTTGTTTTGTTGTTTTGCCCCGCGTTTTCGCGGTTCGCAGCTATGATGGCTCTGGTTTCCGGCGGGTTTTAGCGGTTCTCAGTGACGACGGGCTCGGTTTCCGCCTTGTTCTTCCGGTTCGCAGCGGCGGCGGCGCTGGCAGACCGAACGGAAACCGATGCTGGAAGGGGCCAGCGCACCACCGACAACCTTATCGACGCCTGACATGCCTAGCCTAGCTTCCGGTCATGTGCGCGCGTTACACCCTCACGCTCGAACAGGCCAGACTGGTCATCCGCCCCGCGCCGATGGAGCGAGAATTGTTATAAACTCTGGTTACTTTAAACCTTGACAGTTATTATTGTTCATGTTTTAGTAAATTTGACCAATAAGGGTTGGCCCTTTTGTGAAGAGGCAAGCACACATATTTTCTGAAATCGTCCCACTGGCCGTTTTTTTTGCGTCGGTTTACCTTTTGGGCGCAGGCAGGGCAGATGGGCAGGTGAACGTTTGGGGAGACAATTCGTATGGCCAGACAAATGTGCCTGCCAATGCAACAAACGTCATTGCGCTCGCGGCTGGCGATTATCACTGCCTAGCCTTGCGGACTGATGGAACGGTAGTGGCCTGGGGCGAAGATTCTTCCGGTCAGACCGACATTCCGCCTAACCTGACAAATGTAGTGAGCATCGCCGCAGGAAGCAGTCACAGTCTGGCACTACAGAGCGATGGGACTGTAGTATTGTGGGGTCACATCGTCCCGTCATACGTTAACACCGTTCCCTCGGAAGTGACAAATGTTGTGGACTTGGCTTTGGGACCAGGCGCACAACATGCCCTTGTTTTGAGAGCCGATGGCAGCGTTGTGGATTGGGGAAACACCGGATATGGCCTGACCAATATACCGCCAACCGCAAGAGACATCGTTCAAGTGGCATCTGGCGCGTATTACGCGGTGGCTTTGCGTTCGGACGGCACGGTCGTTACTTGGGGCAGTGCCCCCAGTCTTCCAGCAAGTGCCACCAATATTGTAGCCATTGCGTCAGGATGGTATGACATCACGGCTCTGCGCAATGATGGGACAACCCTGGTCTGGGGATCGCTTCCAACTCAGTCGTTATCATATCGCAGTTTTACCAACGTTGTTGATCTGACTTGTCCATTCAATTCGTTTTATTCTTCTTCCTTTCTCGCACTCAGGCGCAATGGAACGTTAGTGCAATATCAAGGCACGAGCGTGCCATCGTACGCGAGCACCAATATCGCCGCCATTGCCGCCGGCAGTTACGACGCTTTCGCTCTGGTCGGCAGCGGCGCACCTGTTTTCCCTGGGATGCCAGTTAATCGCACGGTTCCCAGCGGCGCGACAGCTTATCTGCGCCTGATGGCCGTCGGCGCGCTTCCGCTATCCTATCAGTGGAGTTGCAATGGCACCAATATTCCAGGCGCAACCAATTCTGTTCTGACGTTTACCAACGTTCAACCGAGTCTGGCGGGGACCTACTATTCTCTGACAGCGAGCAATGCATTTGGCATGGCAACCAACGGGCCAATCACGCTCAACGAAGTGCCTTTGGAAACCTTTGTTCAACCCGCTCAGATTTCGACCGTTGTAGGAGCAACGGTGACGTTCACCAACAGCACAATCGGCCAGGGGCCATTCAGTTACCAATGGCAATTCAACGGCACAAATCTGATGGCTGGGACTAACTCGACTCTGACATGGACAAATGCCGCGCTCACGGACGCCGGAGTGTATTCCCTTGTCACAAGTAATATTTTCGGCGTGGTGACGAGCTCCGTTTCCCTGAACGTGGCGCCAACCATCATCACTAATCTGCCACAAAACCAAACCATGTTTCCAGGTGGAATAACTACCTTGAACATCGGCTTGCAGGCGGTAATTCCGGTCAATTATCAATGGCAGCTCAACGGCGTGAACTTGGACGGCGCAACGAACAATTCACTCACGCTCACAAATATCAACTACAATCAGGGCGGAACTTACAACCGCCAGCCTTCTTCCCGATACTGGCCCGGATTTCCGTGCATCCGGTTTCGCATGAGGCTCAGGGCGCCGACCGTGGCGGTTCCTGCCAAAAGCACTGCAACAGTGATGGCGATGCCGGTCTTTATCTTTGTCCATGTCATAATTTTCAATGCTCCTTTGATGAGGGTTAAGGTTGAACCACTGACGGTCGCGCCTTTCGTGACCGCAACGGCAGTAATGGATTTGGCCAATGCGACCGGCGCGGCCTGAATTGAATTGGCCGAAACCGCTCCGGCGATGACTGCACCGGAAAGCGCCACGCCGCGTTTGAAGAAAAATTTCCTCAGCTTCGCCAGTGCGCGGTTCACGCGCATTTTCGCCGCATCCTCGCTCGCACCCAGAGCCAGGCCGACATCGCGGAAATTTTTATTCTGTAAAAAACGTAGCACAATCGCATCGCGATCACGCTGGCCGAGTTTGGAAATGGCATCGTCCAACAGCGGGGCGATTTGCCGCCACGCAATGGGTTCCGGTTCGTTCAAAAGCGATCGCATATAAGCCTCCTGTTCGCGGTGCTGGCGGCGGATTTCCGCGCGGAGAAAATTGGCCGCCGTCAGCCGCGCGGTTTGATACAGCCAGCCGGAGAGAATGGTTTGTTTGGGTAAACTTCGCGCCTTCCTTGCAAGAATGATGAACACGGCTTGCGTGATTTCCTCGGCGGCCTGTACATTGCCGACACCGCGCAAAGCAGCCGAATAAACAAGGTTCACGTGCCGTCCGACAAGGGTGGCGAAAGCTGAGTCAGAGCTGCCTTCGACGTATTGCCGCAGCAGCGCGATGTCATCCATCTCCGGCATTTACCTGTAAATGTCCGCTGAAACTGAAAAAGGAACAGATTATTTTTGTAGCGGCGCTCCTTGAACGCCGCGCGATGAACGGCAGTGGTCACAGACCACCGCTAGACGGTGACAGCTACCTTTGAACAAATTTAAATTTGTTAGCAGTGGAGCGTTTTGAAATTGTAAGGAACTCATTAACATATTGATTCTATTGGTTAGAATCAACATTTGAGGCGAGGGTCGGAATCGGACGCATCCCGCCTTCCACAAGCCACTCGAAATCAACGGTCTAAACCATCACCGTTGCTTTGATACTAAATGGGATTCTGCGTTTTGTCAATGATAACTTTAACCGACTTCAACCGGCTTTTTTTAACTCCATTTTACTCCCCACCGATGAGGTTTGCTGGCACTTCTGCTGGCACTTTTTCCAGAAGAATTGGTCTCCCGCTTGCCGCCGAAACGCAAGCCGTGGACGATATATCTAGCATCAATCTGGCTTTTTAGTTTTAAGTCGGCGAATGGCATACGCAATCAAATACCCGAAACCTATACTCCAAAGAAGACATAGCACAACGACAACATAGATATTTGAGCACTTCGCAAAATCAATTGCGAAAAGACTGGGAGGTTCAAAATGAGCGATTGGATGGTAAAGCAACCGTAAAATCGCGACAACCGGAGCTTCAAAAAAGAGCAACACTTTGTTCATCACAACAAACCACCAAGCCGGAGTGACGGCTTGGTCACTCAAGCCATATCCGAATGATAGAAACAGGGCAATGAAGCTCAAAAAAACGCAGAACACAAAATGACATGAAGCGATAGTAAGTGCCATGTTGTGTTGCTTGGTCATATATCCATTTTCGCGTGCTTCAAAAGCACATTTGTTGTCGGGTCCACTTATCAATGAATGCCCGCAGCGGTTTCGAGCAACTTTTTGCAGCCAGCGACGTCCAACGCGAGCAGGACGCAAAACAAAACATAAAGTAGTGAAAAGACGCTGACTCGTTTTGCGCGACCTAAAGCTATTGTGAGTACAATATAAATTGTCCAGCCGAGGAAGATCACTACCCAACCCACCAGCAATACCGCCGCGGCTGCTATATTAAAGGGCATGATGCCCAACAAACCAATCGGAAAAGCCAGAATTGCAAGAAGGTGGGCATTATTCCTATTGATGGCCGCAAGCACAACAGCACCCCAAGCAGCAAAATAAAGTCCCCATTTGACCCAAGGGGAAATAGGACGCCCGACAAACCCGAAAAGAGTGCCTGCTTTCTCGCTTCGTCTAGTTTCCATTTCGGGATGAAATGCCGTCCCACACTCATAGCAATAGTCGGCATCGTCCGCGTTCTCACGACCGCAATAGCTGCATTTTTTCACGGTCAATTTTTTGGCTCCAAATTCCGCGAGCCAGATGGGTTGATAGCGGAATGGACGGTAATGACGCCGTTATAGGGCAAAAGATAAAAATCAATCCGCCCATAATTGCCATTGGACAATTGAATGTAATATTTTCTGCGAATCTCTCCGAGCCAGTTTTGGTTTGTTGCCGGCATATCAATTACAATCGAAGGCTGGTATCCACTTTGGGGAGCTTGGAAGGCAAACTCCTCAGAAGTTTCGGCAAGGCCACCTTGCGGAGCGGAAAGTTGAAGCTTCCAGTCAAAGGTTCTCGCGTTTTTATTGGAAATGTCTCTCCAAAACTCCAGTTTCAATTGTCCGTTACCGGCAGGAACTTGAGTCCCTTTGAGCAGATCAAGTTCTACCGGCGTTCCGTCATGGTGAAGCTGAGTAATCTTTCCCATGCCGGCTGGAAAACTATTTTCGATCATCGGTTCGGCACCTTTGAGTTTCCACATATTGTAAATGGCACGATTATTTATGCTGGTCTCGGGACCGTTCATCCCTTGCGAACCCTGGCCTTGTTTTGAAAGTAAATAGCCCTTTTTACTTGGCGTTATGTCTAAAGACTTGCCCCTTAAACCGGTAAACTGAAACAATCCCGCTGCATCCGTTTCGGCTTTGTGTGTGCCTCCACGTCCAATTGCCAAATCAACCTCAACCGTGACATCTGCCCCGACAACTGGCTGGCCGTATTGGTCAATCACCTTGCCATAAAAATCCTGCGATTGATTATCCTCCAATGCCATTAACTCCATCGCGCCTTGACCCATTCTGTTTTTTAAAACTGCCATCATCTTGTTGGTAAATTCGTTTCGAGAAAGCGGCGGATTTGTTTCGAGATTAGCTTTGAATGCTTCAGCTAAGTGGATACTGACTTTTTGGATGAGTAACTCAAACGCACGATATGGGGTTTCTCGTCCAAAGGGATCATGTTCATATGCGCTTGGCGTTGGCGTTGTAAAATGCCAAGAAATCCGCAAATCAAAATTTGAAGGTTCATCTTGCCGACGGAAGTCCGTAATTCCGGAAAACATCAATGGGCATTGTTCTATTGACTGATATTCTGTCGAACCATTTGTCCGAACCTCGATTTCAAGGTCATAGCTTAAATCAGTTGTTGGCGTCACAGCCTCCAGTATTTCTTTTCTGGTCGGCTGTCTAAGCTCGACCGTTGGCGGCAACTTCGCTGGATGTAGCGGGTCAACCCGACAATGGAACTTTTCCAAGTTGCTCCAGCCATCCCCGGTCATTTTCTTGTAGCCGTCAAGAATTCCCGTGTCGCCCGTGTCAGCATTGTCGGGGTCGGTGTGCGTGACCAGAACTTCGTAAATATCCGGCAAACCATCTCCGTCGCTGTCTTCACCATATCCTGCTGTGAATTCGGGTTGAACAACATCAGGCAGAAATTTTACCGCTGGCATTGCGATGGGGCTTTGTTCATCAGACATCACCCCCTTTTTATCAACGTGCAAATGCACCGGACTTCCGTTCGTGCTGGACGCAAAATAGCCACTTGCACGCCACTGCTTGTTTGTTTTATCTCGCACCAAAAGCAGATAACGAACATGAAAAGCGGGATGCCATACGGTCAAGGCATATCCATTAGTTTCTAACTTCGAGGTAACGGTCAAAATAGTTTTTCGAACGATTTCCGTGCTTACTTCGTGAAGCTTTGAGAACGGAGCCGGTTCGGTATAGTGCGCCTGAATGCGATAAATTGGTCCTGGAAAAGCATCAATATTTGTATCCGTATAGTGATATTCAGAAACATTGGATTGCCCCGGCACTCGCGCGATAACTTCAAATGGTCCGGTAACAAAAGAATTCTGAGGAGGCTGACCGGGACGCCCATACGGCGGACGGAAATTAGGCGGCGGCCGGTTTGTGACCATCCTGCCGTTTCGCATGTAAGGACGCAGAGGCCAGTTATTAGTCATCTGGCACAACGTGCGATTCGCCCGTTCAATTACAAAATAGTCCGGCGGGGGGCCGTTGTAACCGTTGTTGTTCATCCATGTAAGAACTGCGTTTGCATGCTGAAAGTCCTTGCCTTCCATAAAAGCTAGCTTCCCCTGGGGTTCTCGTGGCGGATACCAAGTGAACGGGTCCATTCCATTCTGGAACTTCTGCATATTGTCCCAGCCGTCGTTCATAGGGTCGCCATACGGATCAATGCCGATGTTGCCGAAGCATCTCAACTGCCACCAATCGGGCATGCCAACGCCTTGGCTGTCTTTCCACGATCTCACGCGGAGGATGGTTTTCTGGTTAACATCGCCGCTGATTTTGAAATTAAACGGCGTCCAATTCGTTGTTTCCGAACCGAGAACAAGCCCGACGGAAATCCAGTTTGTTCGACTTTGTTTGCGTTGAATCTCATACGAAATATCCGGCTCTGTATTGGAAACGGTTCCTGAAAAGTTGGTTTCCGAAAGATTATTTACTCCAATCCGCAAATCCGCATCGCTTGGTATTTGGGCAAAAACGGCGAAATTCAGCAAAAGAAATGCGCCGGCGATTGCAAAAATTGTTTTCATACGGACTCCCTATTGCGGCTCTAAATTTTGCGAGCCGGTTGGATTTATAGCATAAGTGACAAAAACCGTTTCCTGCGCCAGATTGGATTCAAAGCGCAACCAGCCATATTTGCGAGGTTGACCAAACGCGATGTAAAATCGCTTGGTCACCTGAGTAGTCCAGTTGGTTTCAACCTTTGAAAAATTGTATTCAACGGTTGATTGGTAGCCCGTCTCCGGTGCCTCAAATTGAAATTCATCCTGATTCTCAACAAGACCGCCATCGGGAATGCTCAAACTGAAAGACCAATTTGTTGCCCCCTGCCACGGCGGTTTGTTTTGGGTGATTTCCAATTGACCGGTTGGGCTTGCCTGCTTTTGAAAAAAATCAATGCGAACCGGCGTATTGTCTTTCGGAACACGCACCCACACATCCGATCTCATGCCGTTTTCAGAAGTAATTAGCTCTGTGCCCTGGCCTTTTTTTCTCAGATGAAAAACGACCGGGTTCTGCGAATCGGGGGAAAAGCTTTCTCCTCTTAGAGAGCCGTAGTTAAATGAATCGTTGTCTCTTCGCGAACTATAGTAGCTCTCTTTGCTAACCGAAACGCCCAAATTGAGTCCACGCTGGCCGCGGAGAGAAAACAGGCCTTCCGTATCGCTTTCGGTCATAGCAGTTCTGTTACCTGTTTCATCGGGCACTTCCACCCAATGGAAGCTAATTTGCGCGCCAGCCACAGGATTGCTGTTTTCATCTACGACTTTTCCATAGAACTCAATCGAACCTTGCCATTCGGCCAAAAGCTGCTGTCTCATTTCATTTGTTCCCATTTCACGGCGAATCGCTTTCATAAAATTCGGCGACGGTTTTGGGGTTGGATTTTGTGTCGCTGCAACTTTTGTGGGCGGCGTTGGCTGGCTCACCGATTGTTGCTTCGTTTGCATCGCATTTAGTGCGGGTGAGATAACACTTTGGCGCTGCTTCGACAGGAACAGCAGCAATAAGCAAACGACTAAGACAAAAACGAGAGGTATCCAAATTCGCTTTCTCATGGGTTTATTGATTTAAGGATTTGAATGTAATATGGCCGGGTAGTTTGAATTGGCCATGTCCATTGTGCGCTATGGTCAGCAGGAAACGCATTGTTGAATCCAAATTGCGCTTTAAGGTCCACCGCTGATTGTATCACGCCATGCGCTGACGCGGGTCCACTTTGTCCAATGGCATCAGTCCGGGAGCGCGAGACATTGGCGCGTGATTCCTGCGGGTCAGTGACCGCATAACCAGGTGTTGTTCCGTAATTCGTGGTGGTGGTTCCATTGTAGAAATAGTTTGGGTTTGGCTTGAAATGCTTTTGATCATACACCCACCAACTCAAGACCGGATCATTTGTATTGTAAAAATTAACGATTTGCCCGGTCAGGTTGGCAAGGTTGGTATAAACACCGTGATAACCCATCGGCTGCCATTCAGGGGTAAGATATGGGTACGTTTCATAGATGAGAATGCTTGGATCGGTCGGCGCATTTACGTCGTAACTGCTGTCCGGCAACGCGCCCTGTGTGAGGATGTAAGTATCAAAAGTCGCGCCTTGCTCAATCGCTTCGCTTACCACCGCATTGCCCTGGCTATGAGCATAAAGATTGAGACGGTAGCCAGGGAAGCGGCTGCGCAGTTGGTTGAGGTAGGTTGTCAGCGCAAAGCTGGCTTTATAGGCTTGGAGTTCGCTCTGATTGAAGGCATATAAACCATCGGTAAAAAACGCAGACCATGAAATAGCAACATCAGGCCAACTCACGCTTGTGAATTTCCCCTGATACCCGGCCCAATACAGCCGCTTGAAAACCGTGTCGCTGTCATCAAGCCAATCGTCGTTATCCACATTGAAGCCGTGAACGAAAACGATGAGATTGGTGTCGTTGCCCAAAAGATTTGCGATAGCCGGCTGCACCTTTTGAATCGTGCTGCTCCAATTGCTAATTGCTCCGCTCATGTTGTTGGTGATGACCGCCCGTTCGTAAAAATCCTTGATGTCGTGCAAATCCAGCCACGCCGACGCTTGAGCGATGGTGTTGCCGTTTTGTGAAATCGTCATCACCAGTTGGCCAGAACCAACGCCCGCGCCCTCAAACAGGTAGTGATGATCTCCCGCGTTCGTGAACTCATTGAGCGGGAACCAAAACGTGCTTCCGTTGGTAACAATGCCATACAAAGCCGTGCCATAGGTTGCGTTTGTTTGAATGGCTGCCGTGGCGGAATCGGTCAAGTAGCCGATTCCACCATTCGTCTCACAAGCCCGGTAAATGTTGATACTGGGGCTGCCGCTGCCCACGTTTTGCCATGTCAGATTGACCTGATAGTTGTTTTGAAAATACGAAAGCGCCGGCGTTCCACAAACCCACAACCGGGCGAAGTTTTCGAGATTTCGCTGACAGCGAATTTGCGCATAGGAGGAATTTGGCGGATTCGGCGGCACCGGCAAGTCTTCGTCCAGGTTGCTGCTGGTGCCCGGTTTGTCATTCCCGGAATTCACCCAAAATTTCATCGGGCTGGCCTGCGATGTGGCATCCGGGCCGTTCCAGGACAAATCCATGTTGCCGTCATGGTTGGCGTCAAGTTGCAGACTTACGCAATAGACCGTGCCCGTGCCGCGTTGTCCGGTGTCAATGTCTGGCATCGTCACGAGTGCCGCCGGGCCGGGCATTGTCGGGAAAAATTCGCCGTAAGCCGAAAGAACGCCCGCGCTGTTGGTCGTGGCAGCGCCATTGGCATCCTCGGTGTATGCTTGATCAAGGAACTGTTCCAAGTAAGCAAATTTGCCGCTGTAGCCATTTTGAATACCCTGCTTGGCCCAGCCCATGATACTGAATGGCTGGCCCATTCCCGCAATCATCAGTGGCGTGGTGTTGGTCGGCGAGAAACCCGACGTGCCCGGCGCTGGCATTAGAGGGAAACCATAATAATCATACGGTGTCTGGCTGGCAAAATAATAGCCCACCGTCGCCAGCGAGGGCAGGGCTGTTCCCATATACCAATTGCCGGAGAATTGGCCCCAGGTAAATACAGCCCCCGCCCCCGCATCTATCTCGTCGCCCGCAGCATCTTTGACCGACAATATCGGCAAGCCATACACATTCTTGACGCCCGTCGGGAGCGATAGATAACCATTGCCGTTCACGCTCAAGCCCGTATCGGCATAAAGTTGCAGATTGTATGCCGGGTCACCCGGATTGGGGCGGCAGAAGAAATTCGTGGCCGTGGTGTCGCCCAGTGGCGGGGCTGACAGGGCATTGGGCGGCAGGTCGCCGGCTTGGATTTGATATTCGGGATAAACTCCGTAACCCGAATCGCCCGCTTCTCGTTCCAGGTTTTCCCAGTCGTAGAAGATGCCTGTGTTCAAGTCTCCGGCCACATATGCAAAATTGCGCCATAGAAAATTCTCCTCCATCGGGCGGAATATTTCACTCCGCAATTCGCCCCAGGCGGATTCGTAGTAGTGATAGCTCGAATATTCATAAGCCAGGCCAGTCTCAGGCCGATTTAAGGTCTCGTTCTCATACGGCGACTGATAATCAGATTCAAACGAAAACGAATGGTTCATCGTTGCACTGCGCAACAGAAAATGCAGGTTGTTCTTCAGATAACGCGCCGACGTGTTAAGCCACGTCGGCCAATCGGGAGGATTGACCGTATCCTCCTCCGCCAGCGAAATGCTGTTGGCATAATCAAACCCGCCGGACTGGTGCAAAATCTCTATGAACACCAGATAGGTTGCAAAGGTTTCCCCCATGCCGTCGGGCAATTGGTAGAGGCCGTTGACCAGGTTGCTGGGAGATACATCGTAGTGAGCGTATTGGTAGGGGAAAAAATTGGTCTCCCAAAATAGACGAATAAGGGTCGCGTCCGACGGTAGATTGCCTGCAAGCAATTCAAAATGCCCCTGCGAGTTGCGGAAGACTTGAACCTGCCCCGATGGATAGTTGGAAGGTGTCATCCGAACCACGGCGCTGGCGCTGGTGGCACCGTTGGTGTAGTGAGCGATTACCTGAAACCCCGGCCCCAAGGATTCTGTCCCGAAATAAACATAGCCCAAAGTGGTGTTGAATGTGGTCTGCGAAGCCGGAACCGTGCCGATGGAAGAAAACCAGTAATTACCTTCATCCACTTCGTAATAGGACACATTCCCACTGCTGTTTTGCCATGAAAGTGTGACGTTGGTGCCGGTGCCGTCAACGAATAGTGTCAGTGCCGGCGGTGCTGCCGGCGTGTAAAATTGATTCGGATCCATCCCATGCTGGAATTTGTAGAGATTGTTCCAGCCATCGCCCGCCGGGTTGCCGTTCGGGTCAACGCCGGTAATTCCGAAAAACTGAAGTTGCCACCACAAAGGCAGCCCGCTCCCATCGTCCGCCCAGGAGCGGATTCTGAAAAATGCGTTGTTAGTCAGGCTCACATTGGTCACGGTCATCGCCGTCCAGTTGGTCAGTTCCGAACCGAGAATAAAACCCGCGCTCATCCACTGCGTCGAGGCTAAATTATTCACATATTGAATCTCGTAGGAAATATCCGCCAGAGTATTCGAGACGTTGCCCGCCGCGCTGCCCGACGATAAGGCGAAATTTGCAATCCAAAGGTTCGTGCCATAGTCAGGGGCTGGCAACCCTTGTGGTGAAAAACTTCCCCCGTCGCTGTTGGTGTCCGAACCGCCATCGCCGGGACTCGGCACATCCATCGCCCGTGCGCCGTTCATGGTCGCTGACGAGTTTGCCTGTGTCCCTTGAATTCGGGCAATCAAATCCAGCACCATATTCCCCTCCACATCGAGGAGGGTGGAAGAGGTTATGCCGCTCAGAGCTTGTTCTCCAGTCGGCTGCGGCACGGCCCCGCCGGTAGCGTCCACCAGAAATTGTCCATTTGGACCCAGCGAGAAAACCGGAGTGGTCGTCAGATCGTATCTGGAGGGGAGAAATGGATATGGAGGGACAGGTTGTTCGCCGGTAACAATCCAAAACGTTCCGCATCCCGGTATTTGATCCGGCGGCACCAACTGCAAGCCTTGCGCGTCCGCTGCTATCCGAACCACCGAATCTGGCTGGCCGTCCGGCAAGGTGGTGGTGCCGGAGATGGATTGAACTTGCGCGGGGGTGTCTTGAGCAAAGCTGTTGGCGAGCTGGAGCAATGCCAGTGAGATTAAAACCGTTCCGATTATTTTTATGGCCGTTTTCATGTGATTCCTTCCATTGTTAATACGGATCAAACCGTTTGTTCCGCCTAAAAACTTTTGAACCCGATGAGACTCTGAACTGACACTTCAAAAACCCGCCGCCCTTGGCAAGCAAAATCCAAAATGTTTTCACGATATATGTATCGTTCATTTTCAACATAAGAAAGCGATGTAATGTGTCGTGGCTTTGTCCAAAAAAGAATGGAAGCGAATCAAGGTCTTTGGTGCCAATGTGCGCCGGGAGCGGGTGCGTAAGGGTTTCACGCAGGATGAACTGGCCGAACGAGCCGAAATTGCCACGCGGAATCTCCAAAAAATCGAGGCCGGGGAAATCAACATTCTTGTCACCACGGCATTTAGAATCCAGTTGGGGCTTCGTTGTTCCTGGAAGCGGCTAATGCCGTCGGAATAAAAATCCTGCGTTCGCGGAGCGGGCTTCCGGTACGCACCCTCCCTTTCGCATTGTCTCATGTTTCCGATAAGCGCGACTGCTCGACCTTCCCACATGCTATTATTTGGGAAATCTGCCGTGGAATGGCAAGCGCAAAATCGGGAAAAATACCAACCATTGGTTGGTAGCTCGATTTCAGCGTTCTGCTTTGATAAGAAACTGTGCATCCGTCTTCGCGCAGAATCTATCGTGTTTTGGGAGAAGCCGTCCGCGTCAAGCGGAAGAAGGCCCGTTTGAGCCAGGAACAACTGGCGGAAAAGGCGGATTTGACACGAAATTACATTGGCGACATCGAACGGGCGGAAAAGAAGATCACGCTCGAAACTCTTGCGAAGCTTGCAAAAGCTCTCAAATGCCGCGTGCGAGACCTCACCAGGGACATTTGACCCCCGTGCCCGCATTGATGCGCGGTCCAGTCGAGAACCTTGGCGTCTGCGTTCGCAAATTCGCGGTGGATATTTAGCAAACATAATTGCTTTCGGTTTGCGGTGGTTTGCTGTGGGCCAAAATTCGGGAAACAAAATCCGCCGCGTCAAAGGGCTTGATGATGTAATCCACTGCGCCGAGTTCAAGGGCGCGTTGCCTGTCTTTTTCACAAGGTCGCTCGGAAATAAAAATGATTGTGGCGTGACGAGACAGATGCCGCTGTTTGAGTTCGCGGCAAATTTCAAGACCATTTATGTCGGGTAAATCAGTGTCCAACGCAATAAGGTCAAATCTGTTTTCTTGCGCCAATTCCATTCCTTTCTCCCCGGTGTTAGCAACCAGCACTTCACAGCCGGCGCGCGACAGCATATTCACCATCATCATTGCCAGCGGCGTGTCGTCTTCGACGATGAGAATTTTCGCCTTTGCTGTCATAAAACTGACGATCTACCCGCCAAATCTGCAAAATCGTTTTCCATTTCTCTGTCCCTCGCGTCCTGACACCTCGCCAACCTTGCCAATAGTTGCCGGGGAATTCGGTTGTTTTTGCTATATGCTACAAGTGTAGCATCCATCGTCAAGCGCATTTTTTGTATGGCTTCAGTGTGCCAGTCAATCGAATGCCAGAAGCCATCAGTTCGCAGGTCGTCCGTTTGTTGAAAGCAGAACGGGAGAAACGCGGCATCTCCTTGAATTTGCTTGCTCAAAAGGCGGGTGTGTCCCGGCAAACTGTGGCTTTTATCGAGCAGGGCTTGCGAAATCCCACCATGAACACCTTGTTTCGACTGACCACCGCCTTGGAAGTGGAACCGGAGAAAATTATCGCTCGTGCCCGCAAACTGGCCGGTGGTTAAGCGACATCGAATTACCTTTAGCTGCACGTCACATTCCCCGCGCGAAATCCTAAACGGAAACGCCTTGGAGCCGGGCGGCGGGTCAAGGTGGAAGCCGAGGGCATACCGAGGAACGACCTTGACGCGACGACCGGCGACATACAATTGAAACCGGATTCGCGCGCACATGATGGTTCCCCGGCATTTGATGGCAGATTTCAGTGATGCCAAACATAGTGGCCGATGAGCAGGGCGGCGACACAGGCAGCCAGCGTGCCAACAATATACCAGTGGACGCCGCGAAGATTGATGGCATCGTCCAATTTTTGACAGACCTTTTCAAACCGCTGCCGTTCGCGTGCCAAAGCATCTTGGGATTGATTCCATTCGGCCACGGCACATTGCAAATTTTTCTGAATGCTCTTGGCAACGTCGTTCGCGTCAACCAGCCGGTTGCTGACAAACAACGCATCGCGTTTCACGGTTTCCGCATGTTGGAGAACGATGTCTTTCAATTCGCCGTGCTTGATGTCCACCATGCCCGCGAAATCGTTGGTGAGCGCGGCAGTTTGTTTCCTGTATTCAGCCAGATGCAATTCCAGCCATTTCTTACTGTCGGCGATGGAGCGCGGGATACTGGCTGCTGCCTTGAATTGTGCGCGGGTCAGCAATGACAGTTGTACCGGAAAGCTGTCCTCCGGGCCAACGCTCCATTCATGTATCAATCGGTGAACCCGATCCACTTCCGCTTTCGTCAGGTCGCGGCAAAGTATCGCCAAATCATCTTTGTCCAAATCCATAACGTCATTCGCCCAAATTGAACATCGGTTGTTTGGGCCGGGATGATTCCGCCGCCGGTTCGGTCTGCGGTTCAAGCTCCGGCATCTGTTCCGATGGCACCAGCAAATCGGCAATCAGGTCGTATTGCCGGAACATCTGCTGCATCGCCCATTGCATTTCACCGGCCAGCATCAATTCCAGATGCGGCGCGCCGGGCGTGGCCGCTTCCGCGAAGCTCAATTTGCGCCCGGCTTTCGCCTCGGCGCGTTTGATGGCCAGCAAGGTGATGCTCGTCACCGTCGGCAAAGTGATTTCCCTGGCTCCAAACTTTTTCAACTCCGCTTCGATGTTGGATTTCTTAAAGAGGTTTGTCCGCACCTTGGCCGGGTTGTGGACGATGACATAATCCACGCGGTCGCCCGCGAAATAAAACAGTTCGAGCAGGTTATTCATGCTCTCGGTGTCCTCGCTTGGAAACAGGAAGAACGTGAAGCGAATACCTTCGGTGGCGAGCGATGAAATGATTTGCAATGAATCCAACGCCTGCACGATGAGGCCGTCGGCCTGCGCCCGGCAATCAATGACGTGAACCGGCGCATCATTGCGCGATACGTTGCGAAACAAACCGAGCAAGGTGGATTTGCTTTCATCCTCGCTGCCGAGTTTGTAGGACTGCACTTGGTCTGGATGCCGGTCGGCAAAAGAATGATGCCGGTCATCGAGATCGGAACCATTCCACTGGATGCCGTGGTAATCGAGCCATGCCGTTCTAAACTCGGCCTCGAAACTTTTGCCAAGGCTGCCTTTGGATTGGGGATTGATGTGGATGCGTTTGATGATGTTGGTATTCATGTGAACTGGTCTTTTTTGATGGTTGAAATGTCTGGCTGCTTAAACGGGGCTGGCTGCGGCAAAGGCGATGGGCGTGATTGTGGCCGGCTGGCCGCTACGTCAGGGTGGGCGGGTGGGAGTCGGGAATCATTTCCCGCATTTTCCCAAGTTTGATGCACGTTTCAATTTGCGCCGGTAAAAGCGATACGGTGCGTAGAGCGTGACGTTGATGCCTTTTTCCGTGAGCAGCAAGTCTGCGATTTCCTCCCACGTCTTGCGCCGCTGGCGCTGCTTGTGGATGAAATCAAAGTGCGGTTCCAGGATGCTGTGGAACGCTTTGCCGCCGCGTTTTGGTTGTGCCGTTTCGCTCATCACCGGACAGTATAGCCCGGTGGCGGAAAATCGTGCAGGGAGTAGATGAAAGTTAAAGTGAGATGAAATCAGGCCGCGAATGCGGCAAATTGCGGCAACTGCCGGTGTCATAAGGCGGCAAAGAGCGGCAAATTTCCACACGCCATTGCGGAGCGGATGGCGGCAAAATCAATTGCCGCCTTTTGCCGCTTTTTGCCGCCACGTTTCGCACTGTTTTTTTCCTAACGATTTCGTTGGGAGATGGTGTCTCGAAAAATTCAAGGCTTTCACTTTTCAGAAAGCCGTTACCAATCACGTTCAACTGAACGTATCAAATGGATGATGATTGGCGCACTGAACGGGCATTCTGAAACCGGCAGCGAAACGGAGCAGGTCGGGAGTGGCATGAACGGACGACGGCGGAGTTGAGCGCGGTTTCAGGAATGACCGTTGAGTGCGTGACCGTATAGGTTTTGGTCATTCCGGCGATTTGTCTGGCCGGTTGCTGAATGCCTGGAAGCAAGCCGGCCAGTCAAAGCGCCGTGCCGAATCCATCATTGGATGTTTGGGGCACATTGCCCGGCATCCTAACCGCGCAATCGTTTTCTCTGCGGTCGGGTCAACGTGCCCAGCCATTCGCGCGGGGTGTGGATGTCAATGCCGAATGGTTTTTCCAACACCGTCAAATCCCGGTCGCGGGCAATGATCGAATAGCATTCCTGCTCGCCCAAAGCCGCTTCAATGAATTTGTTGTCCTTGGGGTCGCGGCACACCTTGTCTTGGAACGGGACCGGCGTAACCCACAAGGCTGACGTTCGCAGGATATTCAACCAGAGTGCGGTATCCGTCGTGAAGTGCTGCGCCTGTTTCACCCGTTCCAACACCGCCTCGTATTCGGCAAGAATTTCCTCGGTCATCACTGGCGTCATTATGCCACGCAGCCAAGCTTTGAGGCACAGGTGCGGTTCGTGACGCCAGAAGACGCCCGACACGAAAACGCCGGTGTCAATGACGGCCAGATTCATCACGCACCTGGCGCAACGCCTGATTGACAATGGCTGCGGCCTGACGGGGCGAATGTCTGCCGACGGGGGTTTGTTTCAAAAGTTTTCGGACGGCCTCTTGTCCGGGGGACTTGATGGGACGGATCAACAAGCCGTCCTTGCCCAAGTCGAATACGTTCAACGGGCCGCCGTTTGCCAAACCTTCCCGGTGGCACCATTCCATTGGGAAAACCGTCTGGCGTTTCGAGGTCAAGGTCATCGTCATCACCGTTATTTTCATAGTAAGGATTTATTACCATAAAAACCTTGTTTGTCAAGGGTTCTGCCCTGATTTCGCTGGTATAATCCTGTGCGCTTTCCGCGTAAGGCGGGCGGGATTTTCTGTCAGACTCTCCCATTGACGATGAAAGACATGAGCCAAAACATGGTCAACGGCGGTTTCAACGGAAATCCATTGCGAAACGAGGTTGAGCCGGCTGCCCGAAAAATCCTTTGGACAGATCAACCAACCATTCTTGCCCAGGTCGGCCACGTTCAACAGGCCGCCGTTTGCCAAACCTTCCCGGTGGCACCATTCCGTTGGGAAAACCGTCTGGCGTTTCGAGGTCGAGGGCATCGTTGTTTTCTTCGTTGTAAGGATTTATTACCCAAAGAATGCGGTTTATCAATGGTTTTGCCGGATTATGGCGGTATGATATTGTGTAATCCCTTACGCAAAACAGTCGCAATTTTCTGCCAAGCTCTCCCATTGACGATGAAAAACAAAAGTCAAAACACGGCCAGCGGCGGGCGGGCGGCAAAGGGGAATTTCCGCCAACATGAAATTCGCGGGCAAAGGTGTCAGCGCGGGCGGTTTTCTTCAAATCATTTTTCCGTTGTAAGGATTTATTACCTAAAAAACGCCTTTTATCGAGGGTTCTGCCCGAATTTTCCTGTAAAATTTTGTTCAATCCTTGCAATAAGCCGTCGAAAATTTCTGCCAAACTTGTCAATTGACGATGAATAGCAAGAGTCAAAACCATGCAAAAGCAAGGCCAGTGGCGCGGTTGGAAGAACTGAAACATTCCGTGTCCACGGTTGCCGTCCATAAAAATCCGATGGATGCCGGAATGGTTTTTGACGGGCGGCGGTCACGAAACCGTTTTCTTTTTCCAGAGGCTTCCATCGCTCGCTGCTGGCGGAAATTCCAGAACGCATTTTGTTTCATTTTGAAACCTTTCCCGGTTTGCCTTCGGGCAGAATTTCGATTTGGTGGCCGGATTAACGACCGGAACGGAAAAAACACTTTGTTCCATTTTGGAACCGAGCCTTTTGAAAACCAGCTAAAATCGGTTCTATGTTTAGTGCCGTAGCGCATAAAAATCTGGCGGATGCCGAGATTTATTTCGACGAGCATCTGGCGCAGAATGATTACTACGCCGCCGGGGAAATCCGTCCCGGCCGGTGGATTGGGGCGGGCGCGGAACGCCTGGGATTAAAGGATAATGTCACGCGCGAACAATTTCACGCGCTCTGCGAAAATCAAAATCCAAACGATGGCGAACGGCTGACGCAGCGGAGCCAAAAGGAGGGTCAGCGCCGGGTGTTTTATGACTTCACCTGTTCCGCGCCCAAATCCGTTTCCGTGCTGGCGGTCACGTTCGATGATGAACGATTGATTGTGGCGCACGAGGAAGCCACGCGCATTGCGTTCCGGGAACTGGAAACTTTCGCCGCCGCGCGCGTGCGCAAGCAAGGCAATCAAGGGTATCGGACAACGGGCAATCTCGTGGCCGCAGCGTTCGTGCATGACAGTTCTCGCGCGCTCGATCCGCAGTTGCATACGCATTTCACGGTGTTCAACGCCACGTTTGATCAACAGGAACGATGTTGGAAGGCATTGGAAGCGCGCGGCATGTATGACGCCATTCGCTACGGGACGGCGGTCTATCGGAATGAACTGGCCAGGCGGGTGCAACAAATCGGCTACCGGATCACTCCGGCCAAACACGGCTTTGAAATCGAGGGCGTGAGCGGTGAATGGTTGAAACGGTTTTCCAAACGTTCGCAACAGCGTGATGCCGTGGTCAAGGAACTGGAACAAAAGTTGGGGCGAAAACTTTCCAATAATGCCGTTGCGCTGGCGGTGCATCAAAGCCGGGCGAAAAAGGTCAAAGGCATTTCCACGGCGGAAGTCCGCGAGCGGCAGTTGTCGCAATTGTCGGATGATGAACGCCAATCATTGCAAAAACTTCGGGCATCGGCGCATTCAAGCCGCCTGCCGCGAATTGCTTTGGTGGAAAACCAGGCTTTGAACCATGCCATTGAGCATGTGTTTGAGCGGAGATCGGTCGTGCCGGAGCATGAACTGTTGAACGTGGCATTATCGCATCGCCTGGGTGCGGTGGATTTGAACCATTTGAAAGGGGCGGTGAAGCATTCACCGGACTTGGTAAAAACAGAACGTGGGTTTTCCACGCAACAAATTCTGGCAACGGAATTGGATTTGATTCAGACAGTCAACGCGGGCTGTGATTCAGTTGCGCCGCTGCATCCCGGCTACCGGCCCGCCGACTGGCTCGGCGAAGATCAACGCCGGGCGATTTATCATGTCCTGCGCACCAGTGACCGCATCACCGGCCTGCGCGGGCTGGCAGGCAGCGGCAAAACCACGGCGTTGCGCGAGCTGGTCGCCGCCTGCAAAGAGGCGAACATTGAACCGCTGTTTTGCGCGCCAACGGCGGCGGCAACCGATGTTCTCCGCAAAGAAGGATTCGAGGCGAAGACGTTGCAAAGCCTGCTGCTGTCCAATCAACCATTATCCAAAAATAAGCTGGTCGTGCTGGATGAGGCCGGGGCGGTGGGGATGGATGACATGAAGCGGCTGTTTAATTCCGCGCGCGATGCGCGAATCATTTTGTCCGGCGATACCGGGCAGCACACTTCGGTTGCGCGCGGCGATGCGCTGCGGATTTTGGAACGGCATTCGGATTTCAAGTCCGGCCAACTGACGGCCATCCGGCGGCAGCGAAAGGCCGAATATCGCAAGGTCGTGGAACTGGCGGCGCAGAAACGCACCGTGGAAGCCTTCGCGCAACTGGAACGCATGGGCGCGGTTGCCGAATTTTCGGACGGTGAACTTCATGGCTCGGCGGCGAAGTCATATTTGAAAGCGTTGGCTGAAAACAAATCCGTGCTGTTGGTCGCGCCGACGTGGAATGAAATTGAAGCGGTGACGGAAAAAGTCCGGGCGGAGTTAAAATCATCCGGTCATCTGGCTTTGGAAGAAAAAGAATTTTTGGTTTTCGATTCGCTGTCGTGGACGGAAGCGCAGAAACGGGATGCGCGGCAATACCGTCCCGGCATGGCCATCCATTTTCATCGTCGCGGGCATGGTTTTGAAAAGGGTGAAATGGTGGCGGTGGTCGCCGTGGAAAACGACTCGCTCAAAGTTCAACACGCCGATGGTTCCGAAAACATTTTTCCATTGGGTGCAGGCATCGCCTGCGATGTGGGGGAGAAACGGAAATTGAAAGTGGCTGCGGGTGACAAGCTGCTACTGCAATCGAACTGGCAGAAAAAATTTATCAATGGCGAGTTGGTCGAGGTCAAGGCCATTCAAGGCGATTCCGTTTTGCTGGCCGATGGCCGGGTGATTCCTGCCGATTATCACACGTTCACGCATGGCTACGCCGTCACGTCGCACGCCGCCCAGGGCAAGACGGTGGATGAAGTGCTGGTCGTCGCTTCGTCGCGTTCACTGCCCGCCATCAATCAGGAACAATTTTACGTCAGCGTTTCGCGTGGCCGCGAACGCTGTCAGGTCTTTACGGACGATGCCGAGATGTTGCGTTCGCACGTCACCCATTCCAGTGCGCGGCTGGCGGCAGTTGAAGCCATGCCGCAGCGGGACTTTCTCAAAACCATTTTGCAGCGCGGCAATCATTTCCTGAAACGGTTCCGCCAACGCATTGCCCAATCCATTTCAACGGAAACAACTGAAAGGAGTAGCCATGAAATCAAGCCAACCGAACACCAGCGAACAACCGCCCGCCATATCAGCGTCTAGCCCGCGTGACAATCCCTGTCTTGAAAGGGATTCCACCATCGCCGCGCTGGAAGCCATTGCCGATGACGGCATCAGCTACCTGCTGCCTTACGCGCAATTTTTGTATGCGGAAAAAATCCCCAATCCGGCCTTGGAAAAGGAGCCGGATGCGCCGCCGGAAAAGGTGCTGATTCATTTTGCCTGTGCCGATGTGGTCATTCTGGGCAGCGGCCTCAAGCGGCTGGCGCAGGAAATTCAGAAATACGAATTGAAGTTTGTGAAGTCGGCGGATCGGCGGTTCGCCGCCACATTGAAAACCCACATTGCCGCCGTCACCGTCACTTTAACCAAGGAAAATGTATGACTACTGATTCACCGTTAAACATCCAGTCATTGGAAAAATACCATGCCACTATGAAAAAGGAGGAAGTCGCCGAGGCTTTGGGCGTCGGCAGGCATATCATTGCACCGCTGTCGCGGGCGGGCTTGATTAAACCATTGGGGCATCCGCAGAAATACTGTGTGAAACATTATTCGCGAGATCTGCTTGCCAAGAGCTTGGCGGATATGGATTGGCTCGACAGGGTGGTGGCCGCCATTCACAAGCATTGGCGCATTAAAAACGCCCGCAAGCGGGCAAAGCTGGCGAAATTAAATGGCAGCTAAAATGTGGCACCGGCAAAGGGAACACAGGCCAGCGAGTCCGTTACGCGGTAGCGACCGGCGGCGCGGCGAGCCGGTGGCTCGCAGCTTCCGCGCCGCCGCCCGGCTGGCCCAATAGCCACGCTTCACAGAACACTGCTTTAATCCGGGCCATCATCCGGCGGGTCGCATTCGTGAATGATGATCTGCGGCGGTGGTGGTGTGTGCGGCTGAATGATAATGCCGATGCTGGTGCTGACGTGCGGTTGATTGGGGAGTTTCCGGCGCAAGCCGCCGCTGAATACCCACACAATCACAATCAGGGACAGCCAGACGAACGCGAGATAAAAATACACGCCATCGTCAGCAATCACTCCATCGAGGAATTTCAACACCAACGCCTCCAGTTCAAGTGCTTTGATTTGCCAAGGTTGCATGATGGCCTCCTTATGCCGCGACGCTCTGCGTCACTGGTTCGGTTTCATGGCTTCCGATGATGGCTTTTTGTTGCCG